>CAVRPF010000019.1:0-38936 GCA_963723015.1 Bryobacterales bacterium | reverse complement strand
GCTTACCTGGGCGGCTCTAACCCGCATTTCTCACAGGCCTCCGGAGAATCAGCCTGCAGAAATGGAGTGAGGCAGTTTTGAAGGTGGCGCCTGACGAGCTCCGGTATTTATCGCAGGTTTACTGGGCCAAATAGCCTCTAGATGCGGCTCGGAGACGTCAAAATGGATTTTCGCGTCGTCTCGATTTCGACTTTCGAGCACGGCTCCGCGGCCCTCTCCTTCAAGGTCTCCGGTTCAAGTTGGACTTTAGGTCACGAGACCCGATTTCAGCAGCGCAGGTTCGCCCAAACTTGCTGATACAGCCTCTGCCAAGGATAGCTGGACGCCATCGAAACCCAGACCTTGCGCACGGTCACGCGGATCTGCGCCCCGATGTTCAGCAGCTTCGTCCGGATGGTGGAAACCTGCGCCTGCGCCAGTTCCGTCTTTTTCAACCCCAGCCGCCGCAGGCCACTCATCAGCACATAAGCCATCGTCGACAAGTACAGCCGCATCTGATTCGCACGCATCGTTTCCGCGCTGACCCGGTCGGCGAACAAGCTGAACTGTTCCTTGATCCGATTCTCCATGTCGCCGCGCTCGCAGTACGGTTCTTCCTACAAAGCCTGCGCCGCCCATGTCTCACTCGTCAGCGAGGTCACCACGAAGCGCGGATTCTCCTTGCCCTCGATGTTTCGGCTTTATCCTTTACGCGCCGCTCGCGATCCCAGCCGCCCTTCTTGGTCTTCTTCGTCCGATACGGAAATTCGCGGAACACCCGCGCTGGCTTGCCCATCTGCTTCCATTGCTCGGTCGCGGCATGCATCTCGGCCCCGATGATCTTGCGCAAACGCCGATTACGCGCCATGCCGAACACGAAGACCACTCGATGTTCCTCGCACCAACTCATCAGTTCGTTACGGCAAAAGCCGGAGTCTCCGCGCAGGATGATGTTGACGTCCGGCCATGCGCTTCGGATCTCTGCGACGATCCGTTCGATTTCCGCCAAGCTGCCGAAGGCCACGTCGTGATTGGCTTCGCGCAGCCGCGCGCACAGCACATGCTCTCCACAAAAGATGTAGAGCGGCAGATAGCAATAGTGATCGTAGTAGCTGTGAAAGAACCGGCCCTCCTGCTTGCCGTGCAGCGGCAGGTCGGTGGTGTCGATGTCGAGCACGATCTGCTCGGGCGCCTGCGCGCGTCGTCCACCGCTTCTTTCCAGAAGGCGATCTTTTTGTATCGATCCTTTTCGCCGGCCCCCCTTTCCATACGGTTCAACGTGCTTTTACCCGCCAGCGGCGGCTCCAGTTCTTCTCGTCCAGCCACAACATTGAATTTGCGGCGCGTCTCTCGAAATGTAGTGTATACTCCAAATATGGAGAAACGCGCTCGCCGGACCGAACCGGCCACGCTGCAGATTCCACCAGATAAGCGCCGCGATCCTAAAGTGCGCCGCCAGATGTCGGAACCGGCCATGCGGGCCTTCTTCCGCATCGCCGATGCCTGGCATTTGAGCAATGACGAGCAGCGCGCGCTGCTGGGATGGCCGCCCGAATCCACTTTTTACAAATACAAGGCCGGCCCGGTGGCCGCGCTTCCATTCGACACGCTGATGCGTATTTCGCTGGCGCTCGGGATTTATAAGGACCTGCACATCCTGTATCCCGAGGCAGACCTGGCGGAGCGCTGGGTGAAGCTTCCCAACGGCAATCCGCTGTTCGGCGGCGCGCCCGCGCTGCGGCTGATGACCGAAGGCGGCATGGATGGCCTCTATCAGGTGCGCCGTCTGCTCGATGCCCGCCGCGGCGGATGGAATTGATCACCGCCCTCACCCGTGTGCGCGCCCGGAATACCTGCCGTCTGATTCCGAGCCTCTATCCTTCCGAAGGCATTCTGGACCGCATCGCATCGCCCGAAGATCTGCCATTCCTATTCGAGTTGGAAAGCTGGACCAACGACCGCATCTCGAACGAGTTGGGCCTGCTGCATCGCATTCCACCCGAGGAATGGGTCGCCGGCCGTCCCATGGCGAGCGTCGTGATGGCGGCGTTCTGCCATCCGCGCCCCGGCGGCGGCCGCTTCAACGGACCGGATCGCGGCGCATGGTACGCCGCCCGCGACCTGGAGACCGCGCAAGCCGAAGTGGCGTATCATCGCACGCTCGAGCTGGCCGAGATCGGCGTCTGGGAAACACGTCTCGAGATGCGCTTGTACCTGGCCGGCTTCGACTGCGCGTTTCACGATGTGCGCCCCGATATTCCGGCTCACATTCCGTTGCACGACCCAGACGAGTTACACGGCATCGCAAGCATTCGCGCGAGAGCTGTTGATGGCCGGATCGAACGGCGTGATTTACCGCAGTGTCCGGCGCCCGGGCGGCGAGTGTATCGCGTGCTTCCGTCCGGCGCTGGTGGAAAACGTGCGCGCGCAAGGGTATTTCGAGTATCGATGGGAAGGGGGTAGGGTTCCGGCGATCCGGAAGCTGGGAGGATGAGGAACGCCCGACATGCGCCCCCGCCGGGGAAGGTGTGAAAGCGGCCGCCGTTTCAAAGGAGGATGGAATTATGAACATCGAAATCAACCGGCCCGAGCTGGAAGCTCTGATTCAAAAGCGGCTGCAAAGCGGTGCATTCGGCAGTGTCGAAGAGATCATCCTTCGGGCTCTGGAAACGCAGGACGAGCAGGAAGCAATGGCTACAGGGCAACAAAGAGGCTATCATTGCAAAGATCGAGCTGGCAATGGCGCAACTCGATCGGGGTGAGGGCATCTTCGGCGATCAGTTGCATGCCCGGCAGGAAAAGCGCAAAGAGGCCTTCCTGGTTAGTCGCAATACCGAGAATGTACGAGGTTTTCCGGGCGGCGATTCCGGAGCGCCTGATGGAAGAGGGCACGTCTGAGGGATGTCAGATTATTTGTTCGTGCGTTATGCGATACGGGGCTGCAAGCGCGTTATGGGGGGAGTTATCCGCGGAGCTTGGGCTGCCTGGATATCGTTTCATACTCCAATGCTACAATCTGGTTATATTACTGGATATACGAAAAGGACTTCGCCCATGAGCTCCACGCCGCAAAAACGAGCGCTGAACAACTACCGGCAGCGCCTCAAGCAGCGAGGGATGGCTCGATTCGAAGTTCTGGGACTTGACGGCGATCGTGACTTGATCCGGTCGCTTGCCAACCGGCTCGCCGACGATGACCCTGATTCGGCAAGGATTCGAGCCACGATCCGCCGCACTATTGCGGGGGGGCCACCGAAAAAGGGCGGTATTCTTAGCGCATTACGCCGATCGCCGCTGGTCGGCGCCGATCTAGATCTCAAACGCCCGGTGACGGCGGCCCGCAAGGTTGAGCTGTGAGCAGGAGCCTCCTCGACACCAATATCATTAGCAATGTCACCAAACCGGCCCCATCGGAAAATCTGGTCGCATGGATGGCGGAACAAGCAGACGAGGATCTATTTATTTCTTCAATGACAATCGCTGAGATCCGGCGTGGAATTCTGGAGAAGCCGCCCGGAAAGAAGCGCCGGGAGCTGGAGCGTTGGTTTTCGGGCCCCGAGGGCCCACAAGCGTTGTTCGCCGGGCGGGTGCTTCCGTTCGACGAGGGAGCCAGCCTCATTTGGGCGCGGCTGATGGCCGATGGGACCGCGAAAGGGCGGCCGCGAAGCCCGCTCGACATGATCGTTGCCGCGGTCGCCGAGGCGAACGATTGCGTGATTGTCACCGAAAACGAAAGGCACTTCGCGGGCCTGAAGATCGTCAATCCCATGCGGACGGACTGACGAGCCGGAATGTAGAGGCTGCAAGCGCGCTTATTGTTCCTAATCCTGAAGCGCCAAAGGGTGGTACGCCTGATTCGCTTGAGTCAACGAATTTGAAGGCGGCCCTTGTCGAACAGCCGAACAGGGACATTCGAATCGCCTGCGCTCTGCCATGCGTCGTCACTGTTCGTGTGCGGCGGATTCGTAGAGTTTTGCGGTTTGTAGCCCGTATAGGCCCGTACCGGTGCACTCAAAGGGTACCGTTTTGTGAGCGTTGGCGTCGAAAAGGCGCAATAGTTCGGGGAGAGGATTGCGGTATACCGCCGCGAGCCACTCCTGTGGTTCGGAAAAGAAATTGGTTATCGTGTCGTTGGCTTCCGTGGTATACAGGTACAGCCCCGGCAGTGGCACGAGGTAGTCGGATGGATCTTTCTGCGTGAGGCGGTGATCGATCAAGGTCAGCGCGAGGACGAATTCTCCACAAAAGAAACTCTCCGCCTCCGGGATGAGTCGGTTCCCGACGGTGCTCGCGAGGACCTGGCGGATGCGTAACGGCATCGGTTCGCAGTATCGAGTTTCAAAGGCGGTGTTGAACAATTCTTTTGCTCCTCGCGTACGCACGAGTGATTCTGCAAGGGGTTCTCTCGCTCGTCCGGCACGCTCACGGACAGGCACCGTCAGGATGCGCTTGAGCACATCGCCGCGCTGCGTCATCGTTGCCGCGACGAACGCCGTGTAGATGAGTAAGGCTAGTGGATAATCGCGAAGGATCACGCCGGACTGGGTGTGCGTCACTCCGGTCGGGGCGCCTGTTTGTGCCAGCATGCGAAAAGCGCGGATCAGCGAGTCCGTATACAGGCCGCCGCGATCGTCAAGCATGATTGTGGTTACAGCTCGGATGAGCGTGTTGGTATGTTCCTCAAGCTGCTCGAGGAGCGCTCGGTTCGCAGGTCCCGCGGCAGTGATCGGCTGCACATCCCAGGGTAATGAGCTCCCAGCGAGAACGCCTGCCAGTCTCATGGCCTATCGAGAAGATCTGTCTCAAGTCGGTCTGCAGTTCCGCGCAGCCGTTGGTGCAAGCGCACCGCAATATCCGTCCCAAGACTTGCGGTCATCGCATCTTGCATCGTTGCTCGTTCAAGACGTCGGTGCTGTTCCGCGCCACCGACGGCCTGTTGCACCAGGGAAAATAGGGCAGTGTTGTACTGGTCTTCAATTTTTCCAATTCGCGATTGGAGCAGGCGCATATTCTCGCGCAATGGTTCAAGCAGCGCGTCCGTCTGGCGTTGGGCGATTGTTGCAAGATCCTCCGGCAGCCCGACATCGGTGGTCGATCCGCGGCGCACGAACCAATCACCGCGCTTACGCGAACGCCTATGATCTTGGCACTGCAACTCCTTGACGAATCTATGCGGCTTGGTGTTGCGCGGAGGAATCACAATCACGCCCCATTGCAACGTGGCGTCCGTGAACCCAATGACGTAGATCTGAGGCATCGTGGCGACGTAGGTGCGCAAGAGTTGCTCAAGGTGGCTCTGCAACTTATCCGTATCCGTCTCTGTCTGCTTAATGCCGGTGATACCGCCTCGTGTGGCACCGTAGATCAAGAAGCCGTGGTCATGATATTCCGTCCCGTAGGTGTTCGCGATCGCACTAATGTCCTTGAGCAGTTCCGCCTTGGCCTCATTAGTTGCCGTGTCAAGCTCCGTCTTCGCATCAACCTTGGCGGTTTCGACACCGTGCGACAAAATATCGCGAAGGACAGCTTCCAACTCGTCCTTTGACCACGGCAAAAGGTGGCTCTGTAATGCCGTACACATAATTGACCTTCCGAAAAATTATAGCGCCAGAAACCCATAGTCCCTTTACGCCCACTGCCCGCGACCGCTTCATGCGACCACATTGGCTGCGCTGCTGCAAGAGACGGTATGGATTGGATTATCCGGGGATTGCACGGCAGCATTCGACTGGCGGCCTCCCGACTCTGCTGCATAAGAGCGCCGTGTCCGCTTTACTCAACCCGTTCTCTCCATCCGGTATCGTCGACGAATGCTCGGTCGGCCGCCGCGCCAGCGGCTTCGTTCAAGTCGGCTTCGGTCAGGTTATCCGGTCGCGAGGCCTATTGTCAGTTTTTAGCGCGAACATCTGAATTGTGACTCCCGTCCCGGCACCGCAAATGAGGAGCCGGGGCTTCGTGATCCGAGGAGACCTCGGCGGGCAGCGTCGCCGGTGGCCAACGCTTTAGGTGAACCGCGTCCGGCCTAGCTCTACTGGCGCGGTAAGCTGACGCTATCCCGCCGCCTCAACTCCGGCATCGGAAACCGCATCTCCCCCCGGAACACTTCGCCGAAGATTTCCAGAATCTCTCCGTGCAGCGTTCCGTTGTCCGACAGAAAGCTTTCCGACCCCGTCACGCTATGCGTCGCGCCGTTCATATCGGAAATGCGGCCGCCGGCTTCCTGCACCAGCAGGCTTCCCGCAGCCATGTCCCAGGGCTTCAGGCCGAATTCCCAGAAGAAGTCCAGCCGCCCGCATGCCACGTAGGCGATGTCGATGGCGGCCGAGCCTGTGCGGCGCACGCCGTGCGAAGCCATCGCCAACTGATAGTAGAAATAAATGTTCGCGTTGTGCTGGCGCTTGCGGCTGGGGAATCCGGTGGAAGACAAACTATCGGCCAGCCGCTTCGCGCTGGAAACGTGAATGCGGCCGGTTGTTCAAATATGCGCCGGCGCCGCGTTCCGCGGTGAAGATTTCGTTGGCGAGCGGATCGTATACCACGCCGGCGATCAACTCCTCGCCGCGCGCCAGCGCCAGAGTCACGTTGAATATGGGGAAGCTGTGGGCAAAATTCGTGGTGCCGTCGAGCGGGTCCACGAACCAGCGGTATTCCGAGGCCGATTGGTGGCCGCCGCCTTCTTCGGCCAGAATGCCGTGGGCGGGGAAGTGCGAGCTCAGCCGCTCGACGATTAACTTCTCCGACGCGCGGTCGGCTTCGGTGACCAGATCGAACTCGCCCTTGGTTTCGAACGGCACGCGCCGCTCGTAATAGTTGGCCAGCAGCGCGCCGGCTTCGCGCGCAATCTCGACCGCCTTTTCGAGGTACCGCATGCCTTGCGGCTATCTCGCTTCCTGGATGTACTTGATGTCGTGCTTGAAGATGAAGAGATTGGGCGCGCCTTCGCGCGTGAGGCGAATGAACGACTGGTCGTAATACTCGATCGCGCCGGTCACCTCTTCGCCATCCGTCAACTTCACGCGCACCTGCATCGCGCCGTCGATCAGACGCTTCAGATATTGCGCCTCTTCAAAGGTCTGCTCCGGCGCGCGGCTCCCTTTTCCACTCTGTTGTGACGTAAGCTTCTCCTACCGCTGTCCCGGTTTCAGGGGCTCGCAGCGCAATGCGTGCGTCGGGCGTGGTCCCGGCGCTGGCCTCCGCATCACCATAATAGCCGTTGCGCGCGAACACCTGCAATTCGGGCGATTTGACGCGCACCTGCAGCGTGTGAAAGCGGTTCTTGGTGAGCGGAACGTTGTGCGGATAGTAACCCAGCAGATATTCGGTGCGCAGGTCGTCGATGATATCGCGGAACGCCTTGTCGAGTTGCGCGCCCAGCGAGGGCAGGAAGGTGCGTCCGCCGGTGCCTTCCGCCATAAAGGTGAGAACGTTTTCGCCGCCGGTGTTGCGGCCGGCGTCGTTGATGATCGGAATCACCACTACCGGATAGATCACCGCATCGGCAAGTTGGGCCGCTTCGAGTGCCTGGTGCGAATCGCGGAAGCTGGTGGTATTGCCGCCATCGGTGACGATCACCATTACTTTTCGTCCGTCGCGCGGCTCGAGTTCGTGGGACGCGAACCAGATGGCGTCGTAAAGCGAGGTCCCGGCGGTACCGTGAATGGTCTTCAATTTGGATTCGAGCAGATCCATGCGGTGCGTGAAGTTGGTTTCTTGATGGACGTCGTAGTCGAAACCCCATAGCGAGACCGAGTCTCTTGGATTGCCCTCGGCCGAGCAATGCGCGCACGAACTTGGCGGCGGAATCGGTTTCGAACTTCAGATCCTTGAGCGTGGAGCCGCTGGTATCGATCATCAGCGCTACGGAAAGCGGCTGATCCGTCTGCCGCTCGAAGACTTTGATCTCCTGCGGCACGCCGTTGTCGGAGACCAGGAAATCGTCTTTCTGCAGACCGCCAACCAGTTGGCCGGCGCGGGTCTTCACGGTGGCTACAATGTGTACCAGGCGCACGTCCGATTTGAATTGCGCCAGCGCCACGGCCGCCGAGAATGCCGCGCAGCCGCCAGACCTGCGAGCTTAACCGGCCACGGGAACATTGTGGTCCCACTCCCCTTCCGCCCAGACTTCGCCGTCCACGAAGTGCTCCTTCTTCCAGATGGGGACCAACTTCTTCAGGCGGTTGATGCCCTCCAGCGCGGCGTCGAACGCCGGCTTCCGATGCGGCGCCGCGACCACCACCGCCACGCTGGTTTCGCCCACCAGCATCCGGCCCAGGCGGTGAACCATGGCGACGCGCGTGACATCGTACGCGGCCGCCACTTCATTCCCGATTTGGGCCATCGTCTTCAGGGCCAGCGGCTCATAGCAGTCATAGTCGAGGCACAGCGTCGGCCGGCCCTTAGTGTTATTACGGACGACGCCTTCGAAAATCACCACCGCGCCTTCGGCCCCGTCTGCACCCGCGCGACTAACGAACGGGTATCGATCGTCTCGCGGGTGAGCGCGAAATAGTGGCGGGTTTCCGCGAGTTCCACCGCGCGCCGGCGCCGCCGCTCACGGGCGGCAGGAAAGCTACTTCATCGCCGTCGGCAACGATTGTGGAGAGCGCGGCAAACTCCTGGTTGCGTGCCAGCACGATGCTGGACGCCATGTGCCGAAGCTTTGGGAAGCGCGCCGCGTAGGAATCGAAAACCGCGCGCAAATCGGCGCCGTCGGGGAACTCGGCGTCCTCCGCGGCACGCCCCACGATGTCTTTTAGCATGCCGAAAAACAGCACTCGCGCGCGCATGACGGGTATCAATGGTTCAGCATATCAGACGGTTAGGAACGTTCTGGCGTTGCAGACCTATTTAGGCCACGGAAGGGGACGATTGCAGCGGTAGAGCCGGACCGCTCCGCTGGGAGAGTTCGCGATCGGAGTCATGTTAGCGTTCAAGTATTCGATCATGGCAGGCATGCCGGCCCGGATCGCGTCCGGGGCGGACAACTCGCCCAGCACCAACACGTAATCGAATGGTCGTGGTAGACCTCCGTATAGCCAGACGAGCGTCTCAAGAGATCCGGGGTCCGGCCCCTCAAAAGCCCAGAGCCCCGACTGCTGGTCTGCATGAACCGCGGTCTTCTTGTAAATGACTGGGAAAATCGGATTCAGTGGCTCGTAATCGCTCAGGTCGGTGCCGTGTTTTTGAACGGCGGCGAAGGCGTCCAGGTGAAACAATGGATCGCGCCCGATGCCGGCGTACCCGAACCGGTTCGAAAGGCCGGGAGAAGCGTAGCGGAGTCGCACAAACGAGGACTGTGCGGGCATGGCGCCCGCCGCAGTCATATAATCCTCGCCCGCCGTACTGATGAGTTTGGCGGTGCGATACGTCGCCAGCAGATTCGGGACCATCCACCCGGCGATGCAGAGCGCGGCCAGCGGACGGAGCGGCCGCAGACGCGAGACCGAACACGCGACCAGGCCGGCGAGAACGAAGACGGCCCACGCGAGGCGGATTTTGACTTCGCCGCCCCCGAAGCCAAGGTCGGGCGCGCACAGGTACATCAGGAAGGCGAGAATGGCGGCGATCGTCAAACCTCCTCGTGGAGACCGCCACTCGGATCTTTTCATCAGCAAAACGGCCACCAGGGCATAAGCGAGCAAAAAGCGCCACGTATTTTGCTGAGCTCCGATTTCACCTGGGGCCGTTTGGAAAACGTGCATGGGGAACTGATGCCAGGCCCATATCGCCTGGGGCACATACGGGACACGTTGGCCGGCGTTGTGGGCATAGACGCCGATCAGCAGGACCACCGGAGCGGCCGCGGCCGCCGTCATCAAGATTCCGCGCGCCCGCCTTTGCGGCTCCCACACGGCTCGCCAGAGAGCGAGGCTGGCGACGGCGATTATGGCGAGTATCGCCGGAACGATATGGGTCAGGAACATTAGGACGAGAATTGCCGATAGCGCAAGGGCGCGCAGCCATGTCAGAGTGCCACGCCATCGAAGGTAGAACGCAATCGCCAATGGCAATAACGCCATCCCCAGGTAGAAGTTGTAGAAGCCCATCCAAAGAAACCAGACCTGAAGCAGAAAATTCGCAATCGGACTCCACGGCCGGCCTTCGGGCCACAGCGACCGAACTGCGAATGCAAACGCGAAAAACCCGGCTCCAATCGCGAGCGAGGCAAAGAGCTTCTCCGCATGGGCCGTCCCGGCAAGCTTAGAGCAAATGGCAAGCGCGATCGTGCTCATCCAATTTGGAATCGCCGCCCGCTGGATGGTATAGAGGGGTGAATAGATCGATCGGCCGTGATCAAATACCAATTCGCGAAAGATGGTTGCGCCGTAGAGATGCGATGGCCCATCCTGAGTGATGAAGTTCCGAACCGCCCAGGGCGTAACTATTTGGACTGCTAGAAGGGCAAAGCTCAATACGGTGGGGATGCGATCCCATACAGGTACGGCATACCGGCGCAGCCATTCGCCGGCGCTGTGGGCGCGATTCCCGATCTTCTGGCCTGAGAGCGGGACCATCAATCGAAGCCGAGTTGCCGGGAACTGAAATGCACATCCCTAAGACGCGCGAGATGCCAAATCCATTACAGCGGCGGCGCGGAAGGCTCACTGCACCGGCAATGCGGCTGCGTCCTTGACCTCAAAATCCGACC
This sequence comes from Bryobacterales bacterium, assembly GCA_963723015.1. Classification (GTDB taxonomy): domain Bacteria; phylum Acidobacteriota; class Terriglobia; order Bryobacterales; family Bryobacteraceae; genus PALSA-243. The sequence goes on along the minus strand of CAVRPF010000019.1, from coordinate 28,309 downwards.
ACTGTGTGGTTGTTGTCTTAGCAATCTTGTCTGTAACCACCACTTGCAAAACATAATCGCCGGGCTGCATTTTGTCGCCGAGCTTCAATACGCCGCCGCCTACCAGCTTTTTGAGATCGGTCTGAACGCTGTTATCCATGGCCTGCGGCTTCCCGGTGAAGATTTCCTGCCCATCGCGGAAGACGCGGCTGAAGCTTTCAATCTGCGGCTTTTGATTCGAATCCACCTGCGCGTTCAGAATTTGGTAGCCATAGAGGATATCCTCTCCGGGTGTAAATACGCGCATGGCCGGGCTGCCGCTGGTCTGGCCGTTGGGTTGTTCGGCAGCTTGGGGATGGGCGGCGTCGGGCGGAATCTTGTATGGCCGCAGCACTAGGGACGACAGCAACAGCTTGCCCTTGCTCACATCGGGAATCTCGATGAACTCATTGGCGGAACCCACGTGTTCCGAATCGGCGTCGCGCAACGCTATTCGCAGTTGGTAGGCGCCGGGCTTCTTCACCGGATGCTGTATCGTATACAGCAAACCATTCTTCAGCGCGTTTTGATAGGCATCGTCCTTGAATTGCAAAGTGTAGGTTTTGCCGCTGCTATCCACCGGCTGACCGTCGTCGCCAAAGGTGACCGCCTCCACATCGATTACCGCCTTGTGCCAGCCATCGGGCTGATCGGTGAACGTCAGATCTTTGGCGTCGATGTAGAGCATCGCGTCCACAAACGATCCGGCCGCGGGCGATTGCGCAAACAGCGTGGTAAGCCGGACGTGAACCTGGTTCGCGCCAAACGGCGATTGCAGCGCCTCCGCCAATTCCGCCTGGCGGCCCACGGGCTTGTGCTCCGCATAGCTGTCGGATTTGCCAAAGAAGCCGCTCCGCGAACGCACGTGCAGACCGGCGCGTGTGAGCTTGACTTCCACCTTGTGAAATTTCGGCAGCCCGGTTTTGGGATCGAACGTGCTCGCGTCGGGATGATAGCCCAGCAGATAGTAGCCTTCCGTATCGGCCACCGCCTGGCGCAATTGACCCGCAATATCATTGGAATCATGGAAGAACAGGCCGCCGGTGTCATGGGCCAGCATCACCATGCCGTCCTGCGAACGGAATATTTGCGCGGCGCGCGCCATGGGCAGATTGTTGATCTGCTTCCGGCTCATCTTGCCGGTATCGTCGGCCGCGGTGAGAGACGTGGTCTGCAAGCCGCGCGGGTCGATGCTGTAAATCACCACGCCGGCGCGGTTGGCGGCGTCCTCCAGGCGCCGGGCCGCTTCCAGCGCGAGGTCGTTATCCCCGTTGCGGCTGAATAGCTGCAGATTCTCGGAAAATAGTATCACCGCTTTGCGCCCGGGCAGATCGTGCAGGCCGTTGATTACGTATCGGATCGCGCCCAAACTGCCGCCCGCGATAATATCCCGCCATTGCGCGTTAAATTCGCCGCGCTCGAAACTACTCACGCCCACGCGTCCCATGGAATTGAAATGGATATGATCGATGGCGGCATAGAGCACGCGCTTATCGGCGGTGAATTGCTGCAGCGCGCCCATGCCTCCGCCGGTGCGAATCACAGCCACCAGATCGCCTGGCTGCATTCCCTCATCCACGAATTTCTTCACCGCGCCGCGCACGCGCGCCACGCTATCGAAGGCCAATGCCAGATCGTCCACTACCAGCGCGATCAATCTACGGGCCTGCTCGGGCCGGACCATGACCGGCGGCGGCGCTGGGATTCCCTTTTTGGACGCCACTGCGGCCGGGGCGGCCGGTGCGATCTTTTTGGCGCCACATCGACGTAAGAAAAGTTCGTGATTTTTTGCGGTTTGCCGTCCTGCAATATCTGGAAATCCCCGGCCTCCAGGTTCGGAACCGGATGGCCGTGCGCATCGGTCACGACCGCATCCACCTGCACCAGGTTTACGTTAATGCGGATAACATTCTGATCGGCGGTTTGTGGTTGCGCCGGAGTCTGGGCAAACGCCGTAGCCACAACGAGCCATACTGCGCATCCAGGGCGAAAGATATCGAAAGCCGGCATAGTTATCCTCTCTATCAAGTACGCTGCCGAACAGTGGATCGTTACTGCTATGCTGAACACACTTATCGATGCGGAAGTTGCTGGAATCGCTGGCGCCGGGAGCCCGCGTGCTCGATCTGGGCGCGAGAACCGGAAGCTTCGTCACTAATCGGAGCGATCTATCCGTAGTAAGGCTGGATCTGGAAATCCCCGCGAGCCGGGCCGCCGGCCCGTATGTGAGAGCCAATGCAGCGCACATGCCATTTTGCACGCACGCGTTTGACGCGATTATAAGTAATCACAGCCTGGAGCATTTTGTGGAGTTCGAAGCTACGCTGCGTGAGATTGGGCGGGTGATGAAGAGTGGCGGCACGCTATATGTGACCGTCCCCGACGCCTCCACGTTGACGGACCGTATCTATCGCTGGCTGGGAAAAGGTGGAGGACACGTGAACGCGTTTCGAGCGCCACAGGATGCGATCGCTCCTATAGAAAGACTGACGGGCTTACAGCACCGCGGCACGCGAACCTTGTATAGCTCACTCTCGTTCCTCAACCGGCATAACCGCACGGCGCGCGCGCCGCGGCGAATCGCGCTATTTCTCTATGGGAGTGAACGCTATCTGGCGCTGCTGATGTGGCTGCTGCGCGGCATCGACCGGCGCCTGGGCACGCGCCTGAGCGTCTATGGATGGGAATTCTACTTTGGGGCTGGCCCGGATCGGGAATACGAACACGAAGTAGCGTGGATGAATGTTTGCGTGCGCTGCGGGTCGGGATTTTCGGCCGCGTATCTGCAATCGAAGAGCGTTATCCGGGGATGGATATATCACTGCCCGGAATGCGGCGGATTCAATCTTTTGACAGATTTGCCGCGCGTTTGATCTATAAGACCGGCACGCGATCCTTTACGAAGTTTCTTATCGCGGCGTTGTTGCATCGCAAAAGTAAGCTTGCGGTTTACTTCGTCGACCGAGAAAAATTCGGGATCGAAATCGCCGCCATACCACTCGCGAAGCTCCTCGTGCCGCGGATGGCCGCCGTCTGCCATGGCGGCTAGAAACTCGTAATATCCGTGTATACCCCCACACTCTTCGGGCGGGGCCGCGAGCTCGCCGCCCGTACACACCGGATAAGTCCCCGATCCGCAGAGCACCTGCTTCTCCAGGAGAATGGAGTGCTCCCACGCATCGCCAAAATCGTAAGTGTATTCGGCTTTTGAACCGGTTCTCGAAAGTAAGCTGGAGAGGCGCACGCCCCGCTCGCTTTGCACCGCGGGCAATCCCATCAGCCGGTCTTCGGTAGCGAGCCGCCCGAAGCGGCGGACGCCAAAGCGGAATTCATGCAAGTGGCTGTCGTTCCACCCCATCGCGGTTTGCAGCACCTCGTGCAGCATCGCCAGAGTAATAAACGGAGGCGTCAACAGGCGGCGCCAGATCGGCGGATCCGTACCCTCCAGAGTGACCTTAAGTTGATAGATGTCCCGTTTTGTCGCCATATTGAAATTACAAACATTTCAAACCCAATTAATCTAAGAATATCATCTTACCCCGCAGAATTTTGTGCCCGGTAACAATAATCAATAGCTGGTCGATGCCGGTGAGTTGTTCGTAGACGAACATCTTTCTGAAAGCGTGTTATCTATACTTTGCACACGGAGGAAACATGAACAAACGCGCATGCCGGCTTGCAGCGTACCTTTTTGGCGGCATTATTCTTGCCAACCCGCTCGCCGCCGCCACTCTTTATTTCCAGACCAATTTGGCTTCGGATATTCCGGGGTTAGCCCCGAACACCGATCCCAATCTCAAGAACCCCTGGGGCATGTCGTTCAGCGCGACCAGCCCATTCTGGGTTTCGGATCAGGTGACCGACAAATCGACGTTATATAGCGCCGCTGGCGTGGCGCAAGCGCTGGTGGTTTCCATGCCGCCGGGAATCGGTCCGACCGGCCAGGTGTTCAGCAACATTGCCGGGAATTTCCTGCTGCCGGCGGGGACGGGAGCCAGTCCGGCTGCGGCCACATTCATCTTCGATACGTTATCCGGCACTATCGACGGCTGGAACAGCGCACAGGGCACAACGGCGGTGGCTGAATTCACGTCCACCAGCGGCGCCGCATTTACCGGACTCGCGATTGGCGTTAGCGGGACATCCGATTTCCTCTATGCGGCAGATTTTGCGAACGCCAAAATCGACGTCATCAACAGCAGTTTCGCTCTGACCACGCTGGTGGGCTCGTTTACCGATCCCTCCCTGCCGGCCGGATACTCCCCATACAATATTCAAGCTCTCAACGGAAAGCTGTATGTGGAGTACGACAAAGTCGACCCCACGACGCACATGCCGACCCAGACGGCCAACACGGGAATCATCAGCGTGTTCGATATGAGCGGCAACTTCCTGCAGCGGCTGGTCACAAACACCGGCTTGAATTCTCCCTGGGGCATCACGCAGGCGCCGGCGACGTTTGGATCGTTTGGCGGCGATATCCTGGTGGGCAACTTTGGCGACGGCTCCATTAGCGCGTACGATCCGGGAACCGGGGCTTTTCTAGGCGTTCTTTCGAGCGCGTCGGGTCCCATCGTGAATAGCGGATTATGGGCGCTCGATTTTCGAGCTACGGGATCTGGCTTCGATCCCAACACCCTATTCATCGACGCCGGGATTAACAATCAGGCGGACGGGTTATTCGCGGAGATCACGGTTGTGCCCGAGCCTTCCACGTTTCTCATGCTGGCCCTGGGGGCGATTCCAATCGCCTGGCGCAAAGCGCGTAACGCAAAGAAGCAAGGCTGATCTGAGCACGGGCCAGATTGCGGTTGGACTGGGCTTTTACATCTTGGATTTTTCGGCGTCGGAGTGCATCAGATGGTTGAACTCGCGCAGCATTTCCATGTCGTCCAAAGCATGCTGCACCTGATCCGGCTGGACGCTTTCGGCCTCGGCGGAAAGCGGAGCCGGGCGCTGGGCCGGTCTGAAGAGGGGGCGCTCCCAAATAACGCCGGCCACCACCAACACTGTAGCCGCGGCCACAATGGGCAGTCCTCGGTGCGCCAGCGCGGGCGAGCGCAGCGCCGCGACCAACCGGCCCCACCACGAGGCGTTCCCTATCGCGGCCTGGTCGATGCGCTGGTATAGGCGCCGGTCGAAATCGGATGAGACCGGCGCAGGTTCGAAGCGATCAAGCGCGCCCCATACAGCCTTCTGCTCACGAACGAATTTGGCGCAGGCCGCGCAACTCACCATGTGCCGTTCTAAGAGCGCCGCCCGTTGCGCATCTAGCGCCCCGGAGACGTAATTCAACAGCAATTCATCGCCTTCCCGATTTTCCAATGCACAATTCATATCAGCCTTCTTCCCTAAACCATGTGGGCCAAACGGGCGCGCAACGTCTCATACGCCCGGAATAATAGAGACTTGACCGCGGATTCGGAGCAGTTGAGCGCCCTGGCAATCTGCGAGTACTCCATCTCTTCATATTTGTGCATCAGGACCGCCGCTCTTTGCTTCTCCGGCAGCGCCGCGATGGCTTGGCGTACTTCCCCGAGCCTCGCCTGATACACCATCGATTCTTCGACGGTCGGCCGGCGGTCGGATACCTGGCGCACCGGTTGATCGTCGATCTCCGCATCTAAACTTTCCTGCAGTCGCTGGTACTTGCCATCGCGCAGCGAATTCAGCGCCAGATGAGTGGCAATCCGAAACAGCCAGGTCGTAAACTTGGCGGTGCGCTCATAAGAGGCCCGCGAACGGAACACGCGCAGAAAAACCTCCTGCGCCAACTCCTCGGCCACTGCCTGATTTTGCACCATCCTATAAAGGAAGTGAATGACCGGACTACGGTGCTTCTCCAGTAGCACGCCAAAGCTGGCGTTATCGCCACCCTTGACGCGGAGCATCAATTCCGCATCGTAGTCGATAGCAGCGGCGAGTCCCGCCATATCTTTGTTAACCCGTTCATCCATCCCAGGTTGCGCTTTCGCTAATTAAATCTTTGTCAACCGGACTGCTCTTCGCCTGGCTACTCCCCTTTCAGAGACCGCTCCATGAGGCGCCGGACTGCTTCCCGGGGTGAGATTCCAGTAGTGCAACATCTGAAACATCTGCTCCGAGATGGGCATATCCACGCCGTAGCGGCGCGCCAGATCCACAGCCGCATCCGTCGTTTTTATGCCTTCAGCGACCATTTTCGTGGAATTCACGATCTCCTCCAGCTTGCGCCCATGCGCGAGCTCTATCCCTACGGATCGGTTGCGGCTCAATTCTCCTGTACACGTCAACACCAGATCGCCCAATCCGGCTAAACCGGCCAAAGTCTGCGGTTTACCGCCCAGCGCCACGGCCAGACGAGTCATTTCCGCCAGCCCCCGGGTAATCAGCGCAGCGGCCGCGTTGTGGCCCAACCCCATGCCGTGCAACACGCCGGATCCGATGGCGACTACATTCTTAATGGAGCCGCCCACCTCGACCCCGCTAACGTCATTACTAGTATAGAGGCGGAACGACGGCCCCGAAAACGACGCCTGAACGGTTTCGGCCACTGCCGGATCCTGAGCCGCCACCACGAGAGCGGTTGGTTCCAGAACAGGCTACTTCGCGCGCAAAAGTCGGGCCGGAAATCACGGCAATCCGGGGTGCGAACCGGGCCTCCAGAACTTCGCGGATGACTTCGGAAACCCGCAGCAGCGTGCCATTCTCCAGACCTTTGGTAGCGCTCACAAAGATCATGCGCTCATTCAGGTGCGGCGACATTTGACGATAAAGGCCCGCGTACCAGGTGGGAAGGCACGGCGCTGAGGACGATTTCGGCGCTATGCGAGCGCGGTTTGGAGATCGTGGGTGGGCGCGACGTGGCGCGAAAATTCGAACCCATGCAGATAGATATCGTTGATTCTATTGGTCCTGAGGCGCTCCGCCAAATCGGGCTCGTACGCCCAGAGACGGATGTCCGGAAACTTCGGACCCAACGCTATCGCCAAAGCCGTGCCCCAACTTCCAGCCCCGATAATTGCGAGCCGCGTCAAAGGCGAGTACCGAAACTGAACCGGTGCTCGGTTCCGGAATGCAGCCTGCGGATATTCGCTTTGTGTCTCGAAATAACGAACCCAGCCGCCACCACCGCGGTCCAAAAGATCGGCGGTGCGCGGTTGCGCCACAATCCATACCGCCAGCGGAAACGTAACGGCGGCGCAGATGGAAGCCATGGATATGTGGCGGGTGGCGGCAACCACTCCGGCGAATACCACCAACGCGCAAACCATCGCCAAGGGCGTGAGGCAGAGAAACGCGCCGACGAAGCTCGCCACCGCCTTGCCGCCGCGAAAGCGCAGGAACACCGGAAAGGCATGTCCGGCCATCACCGCCAGCGCCGCCGCGGACATCCACATGGGGTCGCCGCCGGTCAGCCGCCCGGCGATCCAGACCGCCAGATAACCCTTGGCGATATCCAGCAATAGGGTGGCGATACCGGCGCCGCGGCCGGTGGTACGCATCACGTTAGTAGCGCCGATGTTGCCGCTGCCGGAGGCGCGCACATCGGCCCCGGTGGTGAACTTCACCAGTAGATATCCGAATGGAATTGCGCCCAGCACATAGGCGATCAGCAGAACGAGTAGCGGGGTCATGAATGAGACGGGAATTCCGCAAGTTTAGTTTACACGGAAGCGAGGTAGTGTGGGCTGAAGGGGCTTGGGCGCCGGTTTTCAGCCGCGGTTCAGCTCGAGCGCTTTGCCGGGGAAGCTTATGTAAGGATCATGCAACCTGCTTATTCTTCGTTTTCGGCCTGCCAGCCGTAATATCGATATCCACTTTTAGGCCGGCGGCAGTCAACATCTTATCTAGCGTGTCGATTGTGAATAGCCCAATCCTGCCGCGCACCAGATCCGAGATTCGCGGTTGCGAGACACCCATGATTCTGGCCGCGCGACATTGAGTGATCTTTCTCCCTTGGATATAACCGGTCAGAGCCATCATCATCTTGGCGCGGATGCGGAGATTTTCCGCTTCAGCGGGTGGAAACCCGCAGTCGATGAAAACGTTCTCACTGCCTTTTGTCGCTCGCATCATTTCCTAGTTTCCAACAAATCGCGGTAACGTTTCTTGCCTAACTCCACGTCGAATGAGGATGCCTTCCGAGTCTTCTTGACGAACACATGCAAGACGTAGACGGCATCCTCGAACTTAGCAACGTAGAAAACGCGATATTCACTCCCCGCATGGACTCGAATTTCAATAACTCCAGGTCCAACGAGTGGAATCGGCTTCCAATCGCCAGCCGAACGTCCTTCCTGAATTAAGCTCAACTGATAGCCGATTTCGCGAGCGCTGCCGGGGGAAATCGTCGCAGACGGTCACGACTATCGCCGGGCCATTGGATCGGCTTCGCACCGATTCTCACTCATTAGGATTATACAGAAATTTTTATAATCGGAATGGGATGGCGTTGACGCGTTTGCGGAGTGCAATATGCATGCGCCATGGGAAAAGCGTAGACTGGTGTAACTCTCACATGTCTCTCCGCGCTGGCGACAAGCTTGGGCCGTACGAGATCGTCGCGCCTCTGGGCGCGGGCGGCATGGGGGAGGTGTACCGCGCGCGCGATAGGCGATTGGGGCGGGATGTGGCGCTGAAGATTCTGCCGGCGGAGGTGGCGACCGATGCCGGGCGGCGGCAGCGGTTCGAACTGGAGGCGCGGGCGGTGGCGGCGCTGAATCATCCGAATATCATTGCCGTGTACGATGTCGGCGATGGGTACATCGTCAGCGAACTGGTGGATGGCGAACCGCTGCGCGGCGGCAAACTGGGGCTGCGCAAAACGATTGAGGCGGCGATGCAGATCGCGAGCGGCCTGGCGGCGGCGCACGATGCCGGCACTGTGCATCGCGATCTCAAGCCGGACAATATCCTGCTGACGCGCGACGGACGGCCCAAGATCCTGGATTTTGGACTCGCAAAGGTGGAGGCCACCCGCGCCGCGGCGGCCGACGCGACCGTCACCATGCAGACTCAGCCGGGAGTGGTCGTGGGCACGCCCAGCTACATGAGCCCGGAGCAGGTGCGCGGGCTGCAGGCCGACCACCGCAGCGACATCTTCAGCTTCGGAGCGATTCTGTACGAGCTGCTGGCGGGCAGGCGCGCGTTTCAAGGCGAGACCTCGGTAGAGACCATGACGGCGATCCTCAAACAGGAACCGCCGGAACTGCCGGAGACCGTGCCTGCGGGGTTGCGGCAGATCGTAACGCATTGCCTCGAAAAAGATGCGGGCGACCGATTCCAATCGGCGCGCGATCTGCGGTTCGCGCTATTGCAAGTGAATACGCAGAGCGGGAGCCACGCCGCCATTGCGCGTGTGCGGCCGTCGTGGAAAGCGTTTTGGAAGGCATGGGTCCGGCGCGGGCTGGCGGCGGTAATCCTGATCGGGGCGACTGCGGCCGCGACGCGATGGGTATGGCGCGGGGCCGCTTCGCAGGAGTGGTCGGGCGAGTTGCTGGGTGGCCCGGAAATAGCGCTCCTGCCGCGCCTATCGCCGGGCGGGAATCTGCTCGCGTTCGTGGCGTTTGAAGGGACCGAAACGCAGGTGGCGGTAATGAAGCCCGAGTCGGGCAACTGGACCTTGCTCACTCATCGGCGCGACCGCGGCACAGCCGGTTCCGTCAGTTGGTCGCCGGATGGCTCGGTGATCTATTACGGCCGCTTCAGCGATGTGCCCCGAGGTGTTTACAGCGTGCCGGTTCTGGGCGGCGAGGAGCACCTTGTGCTGGAGGATGCGAACAGGCCCGAGGCTTTGCCGGATGGAAGCCTGCTGCTGACGCGCGCCCACGCCGGAGGGGAAGGGCAGGTGTACCGTTTTTGGCCGGAAAACGGCCGACTCCAGGCGTTTCCACTGGAGCAGCCCGAAAAATCGGCGCCCTTCTGCGCGCGCATGGCGCCGGGAGGCAAGGAAGTCATCACGTATGCGTCGGCCATCGGGCGCGGCGGACAGAGTCCGGGTTTGTATGCGATCGATCTCGCCTCGAATGCCATTCGCCGGCTGCCCATACCGGAACGGGAAACCGCCGCCCTGCAGGCTTGGACGGTCGCGCGCGATGGCAAATCCGTAGCGGCTGCCCTGCATGCCGGATCGATCACGCGCGTGGTGACTATACCGATCGGCGGCCAGTCCGCCGACAGGACACTGTTCACTTTGACCAATCGAGTCTGGTATCTGGAAGCAGGGCGTGACCAGAGCCTGTTGGTTAATGCGCTCAACCGGCCCAAGGAACTGATGCGCCTTTCGCCGGACGGCGTCGAACCTCCGGAGAGGATTGCCGCCTTTCCACTGGAGGGATCCGAACATCTTCTCGTGCTGCCGGATGGGCGCGCGGTGATGCCCGCCCGCGCTTCAGGCCACAGTCGTCTGATGGCGGTGGAGAGAGGGAAGGATCCGATGCCCCTGCTCAACACGCAGGAAGAGAACTCCGCTCCCATGACATTGGCGGGGCCGCGCGAGATCGCCTTCGTAATCGGGCCGCCGCCGCACAACACGATTGCCTTGGCGGACACCGCCAGCGGGCGCGTCATCCGGCGCATCGCGCCGGATAAAGGAGTTATCCGCGGGCTTACCGCGGCGCCCGATGGCAGCGTGCTGTATTTCTGCGCGGGCGGATCGGTATGGGCCGTGCCATCCTCGGGCGCTGAAGCACGCGCGATTGCCACGGGCGAATACGCGGCAATGGATCGCTCAGGCCGCAGCCTGATCGTAGTGCGCGGGGAAAGCGCGCACATGCGGATGTTTCATGTGCCGCTCAATGGCGCTGCCGAGCAGGAAATTCCGCTCGATCGCTCTATGCCTCTGTACGGAATTCATGGCGGATTCTTTTCATCCGGTTCCATGGATCCGAAGGGGCGCCTGCTGGTGTCGCTCAGCCCCTTCGATTCGTGGTTCAACCCGCTCGGCATTCTGGATACGAACACCGGGCGCATCACGCAAATCCCAGGCACGGGCTTGAGCGACCACCATTCCGGCGTGTGGACCCCCGATGGCGGGATTCTCGCCACTCAGGCCCCGATGCGGGCGGCCATCTGGAAATTCCAGCCAGAGGGGAAGTAGGCTGGGTCGGCGCGAGGAAACGCGCCGACAGCCCTGCTGCCAGGCATCCGGTTGCCTGCAACAGGGCTGTTTTGTACGCTGACGATAGCGGTGGAGTTCGCTTAACGCCATTCAGAACGGCCAATAACTCCTCCAGTGGATCGCGCCGTGGGGGTATTGATTCCCGCACTCGCAGCAGACCACAAGATAAATCGACGAGGAAATCCTTGGATGGATCAAGTGTGGCTTGTCGCAGCTCTTTGGCTTCTGCTGGCGCTGGTGGCGGTTCTCATGGGGAACTGGCTGAGGGTTTCCACTGCGCTCTCTGAGATCGTAGTGGGCGCGGTCGCTCAATTGGCGATTGGCGCATTGGCCGGCGGCGAAGCGCTCGGCGCGAAAGCTCCCTGGATCGCGTTTCTCGCCGGCACGGGGGCCATCGTGCTCACGTTCCTTGCAGGCGCCGAGCTCGATCCGGCCGTCTTCCGGGCGAAATGGAAGGAATCCATGGCGGTCGGGCTGGCCGGCCTTGCCAACCGTGCGCGCGTTCGGATATAGCGGCCATGATGGTATCTACTACTCGTTGATGATGTCCACCGGCCTTACGTTCGGAATCATTTCGGCATTGTCCGGCAACCCCTATTGCGAATGCCCGGTTTATGCCGAGACACCTGTTGCCGGAGAAGGAGCGCGAATTGAAGGAATCGGCATATGGAGAACCTGTGGGAGATCTCGAACGATCACTCGAGAGACGCGGTCTGTTGGACAGCTATCCGTTGAGAATTCTGGGTTCGCGATGGGGTGCGCTGCATCGGTATGCTGTAGAGGAGGCAGTATGTTGACCAAGGGTCCGGCGAAGAAGGTGACGATCTTCATCAACGAGGACACCCAGCATCACATGACGGCGCTGCACGATTCCATCATGACTTTTCTGATGCACAAGGGAGTCTGCGGCGCCACGGCGACCCGCGCATTCTCGGGATTCGGCTCGCACCAGATGCTACACACCCCTAAGATCGAGGTGATGGCGCAGCACCTGCCGATCCGGATCGAATTCGTAGACTCGCCGGAGAAGGTGGAAGAGGTCCTTCCGACGCTCTACGAAATGGTCTCGGACGGCCTGATCGAAGTGCAGGATACCAATGTCGTCAAGCACGCGCGAAAAACGGCGAAGGTCGAACCAAAGCTTCCCCATCAGCGCCAGGCGGGCCAAGCCAAGTTGCTGCGGGTGTTCATTGGCGAGGCGGACAAGTGGCACGACGAGCCTCTCTACGACGCGATTGTGAAGAAGCTGCGCATGCTGGATATCGCCGGCGCCACGGTGTACCGCGGCATCCAAGGATACGGCGCCAAAGGACACCAACATAAGCAGAGCTTCTTCCACATTTCCCGCGACATGCCAATCATGGTGTCGGTCATCGATAGCGCCGAAAAGATCGCCGCAGCCGCGGAGGCGGTTGAGGGCATAGTGGAGGACGGGCTGATCGTTATCTCCGACGCGGACATCGTACGGCTGATCCGTAGTCAAGCGGAAGCGGAGGCATCCGATGCAACAGGCGCAACCCGCTGAGATTCTGCGCATACACATTTCGGAATCGGATCGGCATCAAGGCAAACCCCTGTATGAAGCGATCGTCGCGAAATGCCGTGAACTGAAGATCGCCGGCGCTACGGTGTTCTGTGGAGTGGAGGGTTACGGCGAAACCGCCGAGCTGCACAAAGCCCATCTGGTCCGGAGCGACCGCCCAATCGTTGTCACAGTCGTCGATGGCGCAGAGAATATCCGGCGTCTTATACCGGCGGTAGCGGAGATGATAGACACCGGCTTGATGGCTACGTCTCCCGTTCAAATGGTCCGCATTCAAAAGAAAGCAGCAGATGAAACACGGACCTGAGTCCGTCGATATAGTTGCCCGACCTTTGTCCTGCTAAGATTCTCTCCATGGCCAGTTCCGACGTCTACCCGCCCAGTCCCGACTTTGTTAGCCGGGCCCACGTCCAAGGGATGGAGGGCTACCGCGCGCTTTACGACAGGGCCGCCGCCGATCCCGAGGGCTTCTGGAGCGACCTTGCCGCGAAGGAACTCTTCTGGTTTGAGAAGTGGACGAAGGCGTTCGAGACCGATTATCCGTTCGTCAAATGGTTCGCGGGCGGCAAGACCAACGCCTGTTACAACTGCCTCGACCGTCACCTGGAAACTGACCGCAGGAGTAAAGTCGCTATTCTCTGGGAAGGCGAGCCGGGCGATCAACGGCAGATCTCCTATCAGGAATTGCACCGCCTGGTCTGCCGCTTCGCCAACGTGCTGAAGGCGCGCGGACTCAAGGCCGGCGACCGCGTGATCGTCTATATGGGAATGGTTCCCGAGCTGCCGGTCGCGCTGCTCGCTTGCGCGCGCCTCGGCGTGATTCACAGCGTGGTCTTCGGCGGCTTCTCGGCCGAAGCGCTCAAGGCCCGCATTCAGGATCTGGATGCCCAATTAGTGGTTACCTGCGATGGCGCCTGGCGGCGCGGTAAGGAAGTGCGGCTCAAAGACGCCGTGGACGAAGCCGTGGCCGATTGCCCCGGCGTGCGCGACGTGATCGTCTACCGGCGCACCGGCGGCGAGATTCAGATGCGGGACGGCCGCGACCATTGGTGGCACACGCTCGACGAAGGCGTATCGGAAACGTGCCCGGCGGAGCAACTCGATAGCGAGCATCCGCTCTACGTGCTCTACACTTCGGGCACCACGGGAAAGCCCAAAGGCATTGTCCACGCTACCGCGGGTTATCTGTTGCAAACCACCATCACGATGAAGTGGGTATTCGATCTGCGCGATGAAGATATCTTCTGGTGTACCGCCGATATCGGCTGGGTCACCGGCCACAGTTACATCGTTTACGGGCCGCTCTCCGCCGGCGCTACGACGATGATGTACGAAGGAGCGCCCGATTTCCCGCAGCCGGACCGCTTCTGGCGGCTCATCGAGAAGTATCGCGTCAATATCTTCTACACTTCGCCCACGGCCATTCGCGCTTTCATCCGGCAGGGGGATCAGTGGCCGGACGGGCACGATATGTCGAGTTTGCGCCTGCTCGGCTCGGTTGGCGAGCCGATCAATCCGGCGGCGTGGGAGTGGTATCACAAGACAATCGGCAAAGCGCGCTGCCCGATTGTGGACACGTGGTGGCAGACTGAAACGGGCGCGATAATGATCGCTCCCATGCCTGGGGCCGTGCCCCTGAAGCCAGGCTCCGGCACGCTGCCGATGCCGGGCGTGATGGCCGATATCGTCGATCTTAAAGGCAACGCGGTTCCCGCCAATCAGGAGGGCTATCTGATTATTCGCAAACCGTGGCCCGCGGTGGCGCGTACGCTTTGGGGCGACCCCGAGCGCTACAAAGAACAGTACTGGCGGCGCATCCCGGGCGTCTACATGACGGGAGATGCCGCGCGGCGCGACGAGGATGGCTACTATTGGGTGCTGGGCCGGGTGGATGACGTGATGAATGTCAGCGGCCATCGCCTGAGCACGATGGAGATCGAATCGGCGCTGGTTCACCATCCGGCCGTCGCCGAAGCCGCCGTGGTGGGCAAGCCGCATGAGATTACGGGACAGGCGGTAGCTTGTTTTGTGACGCTCAAGCAAGGCGATTGGAATCACGAAGAGCTGGCCGAAGAGCTGCGCAAGTGGGTGGCGCACGAAATCGGCAGCTTCGCCAAACCGGAGCAGATCCGCTTCACCGACGCTTTACCGAAAACGCGCAGCGGAAAGATCATGCGGCGGCTGTTGCGTGAACTCGTCACTTCAAAGTCAGTCAGCGGCGATGTAACTACGCTGGAAGATCTCAGCGTGATCACGCGTCTGGCGGCGCAGCAGGACGAGGAGTAGGCGCGGCGGCTGGGTCGATTATCGTTCGTCGATTCCCGCGCTGAACCGATACCAAAGGCGCAACTTGAGCGGCGCCGCAACTTGGTTTAGAGATCGCACCTGTCCGGGCGTGCAGGCCCGTCCGTCAGTCTGCTCGCACTTCAAGGTTCCATCGAAGGAGGCCAACGTCAGGTTGTCCAACGAGGCCAAGGTCTTGGGTCTGTGCTCGCCCGAAAGCGCCGCTGTAGCTAGCTCCGTCACCTGCGCCCATGTGCAAGCCTTCCCTTCCGGGCCGATACATTTCACAGAGGCGTGCGCCGCAGCGCCTGGAGCTTCTGACGGCTTTGGCGTACTCTGCGCATTAATTTCCAAAGCGGCCAAAGATATGACGAGCGCTATTGTGATCTGCCTCATTAGGGTATTATAGGCCCGGATGCGCCGGCAAGCGTGCATCCGGTTTAATGTCTCCGTGGAACATGCGGGTAATCTCACCCGCCAGTCTCAAATACCAATCGCTGGGCAACGCCGCGCCATCGCCATCGAGCGTCAGCCAATAGCCCTGTTCGGGCGCGTCCTGGCGGCGGGCGGCTATCTTGAAGATCGCCGTTCCCTCATCCACTTCGTCGAACATGGCAATCTTCAGGAGTTTGGCGCCTGCCATTTTCGCGTTATAAGCCTGGCGCCAGAGGAACTCACCACGGAGGCGCGGAATCTGGTTCGGCCGGTCGTTTCGCTTGAGGTTACTCCAGGAGAACCCCGGAAAAATCACCGGCATATAGAGCTGACGATTCTCTGCGGCCAGCTTGATATCGGGAACCAGCATGGCCTCTTTCCATTGATCGACGGCTTCCAGTGTGCCGTAGCGGCCGACGTTCCATGGTTGGACAACATCCATGGCTGCATACACGTTCGCCCACGCCGGGTCCGGTCGCGCATCCTTGGTTAGCGTACCCCAGCGCGCGGGAGCGCCTCCAATATACGTGACCCGATACGGCGCAGGCGCCCTGGATTTGAACCACTCGATCAGATCCATAGCAACCCGCGGGTCAGCCGGCGGGTGAGCGCTGTCGTTCAGGCCGATCCCCCAAACGGACAGTACCGGTTTTCCATTGTGGCGCTGATAATTCGGATGCGAAGTCACTTTGAGCTGGTCGACCAAATACATCCAGTCGTCCCTCAGAGTTTGCGCTAAGGTCTCGGGATTGCCGCCCGAAATATCGTACTCGATAGCGAATGTCCGGCCGGATTCTGTGGCGGCAGCCATGATGTTCTTGAGCACAACGTCGCCGTCGGCGTGTTTCCCCCGGATGCTTCCTACGAAGCGCTGGACCAGAACGCCATCGAGCCCGTAGTCCCGCATCCAGCGAAAGTGGCGGCTTACGGTTTTCGAATTTCGCGACGAAAACAAATACGCGGGCTTTCCGCCGATCGTCATTCCCGGAATCGCGCAGCGCTCGCGCGGCTCCAGTTCGCTCACATCGGGATACAGTTCGACTGTCAATGTCTCCGCAGTGGGAACTCCACGGGACCAATGGGTCCAGCGTTCCGAACCGTCTTCGGGACACGTAAACCAGCCCTGATATCCAATCAGCACCTTGTTATCGAGCGTGGATGGATCAACGATGCTGGATGCATGAATGGCGGCGTGGAGGAAAATCTGAATCAACACTCCGCCGAGAGCATGGCTACGGATTTGCGGCAGGAACACGCCTGCAATTGTATAACGGCATTTGATGGGACAATGTGGAATTCAACCCATGGCAGTGAAACCGCGGGCAAACCAAAAACGCGCTTCCGCTCCTGCACCCATCGCCGCCAAAGCCGTTGTGACTCAGTTTTCGGCGGCGATCCGGTTTCTCGAACGCCATAGCCGCGCGCTGGCCGTGATGCTGGTCCTGATTGCCACCGCTCGCATTGTTTCCACTTACTCGGTTTTCAGTTACACCTCGGACGAGCCCGCGCACGTCGCCTGCGGCGTGGAGTGGCTCGCGAAGGGCGTCTATACCTGGGAACCGCAGCATCCGCCACTGGCCCGCGTGGCAGCGGCATTAGGCCCTTACCTGATCGGCGCCAGACCTCACAATACGCCGCGAGTGGATCAGTCCTCCATGACCCGGGAAGGGGTGGCGATTTTCTTTCAAGGCAATCGGTATGACTTGACTGTGACTCTGGCCCGCTTGGGCGTACTACCGTTCTTCTGGGTAGGATGCGCGGTGGTGTACTGGTGGGGCCTGCGCGAATTCGGGCCAGCGGTCGCTGTGGTTGCGCTGTTCCTGTTCAGCTTTCTGCCGCAAATCCTGGCGCACGCAGGGCTGGCCACCACAGATATGGCCGTAACCGCATTCATCGGCGCTGCATTTCTGGCGGCGCTGATCTGGGTAGAGCGGCCGACGCTCCGCAGCGGCGCGTTCTTCGGAATCTGCACAGGGCTGGCGGCGCTTTCCAAATTTTCGGCGCTGGCTTATTTACCGGCCGCGATGGCAATGGCGCTGGCCGGATACTATCTCACGGAACGCCCGCGTCCCAGCCAAATCGCCGCGGCAGTCCGCGAACGCTTGCCATCGTTCAGCGTAGCCGTTCTCACCGGTTGCCTATCGATCTGGGCGATGTACCGATTTTCGTTTGGGCCAACGGCTCTTGGCGTGCGGTTGCCCGCGCCCGAGCTTTTCGCGGGCATTCAGGAGGTGATGCGGCACAATCGCCTGGGGCATCCCAGTTTTCTGCTAGGCGAGTACATGCGGACCGGAGTCTGGTATTACTTCCCGCTGGTGCTGCTTATCAAGACTCCTATTGGGTTCCTGGCGCTGTTCGGGCTGGGCGTGACGCTGGCCTTCAAAAAGCAGGCCCGCTTCCGGCGCGCCTGGCTGCCGCTGGCCTTCTCAGCGGGCATTTTGGCGGTCGCAATGGCCAGCCACATTAATATCGGGATCAGACACGTGTTGCCGATCTATATCGGATTGGCGCTGCTGGCGGCGATCGCCGCGGTGCGTTTGCTGGAGATGGCGGACACGCGGAAGTGGGCCGCGGCGGCTGCCGGAATCCTGACGCTTTGGTTTGCCGCATCTTCGCTGTGGAGTCATCCGGATTACCTGCCGTATTTCAATGAGCTGGCGGGGAGTCATCCTGAAAACATCGTAGTGGATTCGGATCTCGATTGGGGGCAGGACATGAAGCGGCTCGGGAAGAGACTCAGCCAATCGGGCGCGCGAGAATTGTTCATGCTCCCATTTCTTCGCGAGTTACCGCCGGGGGCTTTCGGGCTGCCGCCGATCCCGTCGCAAATCGACGCCTTGAACCCCACGCCCGGATGGAACGCAGTCAGCCTCACGATGTGGAAGGAAACCAAGCTTGGTTTGCGATGGGCGCATCCGGAATATACTCCGTGGCCCGACCGCGTAGAGACGCCCGGCGAGCGCATCGGCAAAGGAATCTTGCTGTGGTATTTCCCGCCGCAACGATAAGACTGCAGTCGGCGGCGGCGTATAAAGCGCATTAGCCGAACATGCCGGCAAGAGCGGCTTTGCCCAGAACATACACTGCCCAGGGCATTGCCACTGCGAAGAACGCCGCCCCGAACGAAAGCTTTTTACCGGCGGCGGCCTTCAATCCGGTGGCGATCAGGAGCATGATCCAAAACGAAAAGAGATCGAGCGACGTAGCCAGCGAATACAGGAACTTGGGGCTTTCCTTCGGGTCCATAAATGCGCCCGGATTAAACATCAGCGGGTTACTGAGGTTAAAATCGGCGATGTTTTTAATCTGCATCACGATAATAACGAGGATGCCGGAGACGATCCCCGGTAAATTCGCATAGCAGACGACGGCGAACACCTGAATGAATCTGACGGGCGCGGAAAGAATCCCGGCCGTGATGCCGGTAAGGACCCCGGCAACGATCAGAAACATTACGGGAATTATCAGCGGAATGGCATAACCGATAATGGAAGCGACCTTCGCGCCCATATCGACCGCTTGCTGCTGCTGCTCCGGCGTTCCCTGGGGTTGGCGCGAACTGTTGGCCATCTGCTGTTCCACCATCGTGCGCCAGCCACCGCGCTGCGAATATAAGAACGATACGGAAAACGAAACGATCGCGATCAGAAGCAGGGGCACGATCCACCTGGGCCGCGCCGCGATGTCGGCAAAAGCTTTCGCAGGCTCGAAGAAGACGCCCGTGATCCGCGAGATTTCGCTCATTCCCGCTGGCTGGGGAGGGCGGGCTGCTGCGCTTTCGGGTTGCATATTAGGGAAATTGTACTCCAGAGAGAATGCAGAGAGAATTGGCGCTTGAACGTTGAGGATAGTTATGGTAATATGACCATAGTCATGGCGTATGGATCTTTGGAAATTAAAATCGGGGCTGGGGAATTCAAGGCCAAATGCCTGCGCCTGTTGGATGAGGTCCAGCAGACACGGCGCGCGATCATTGTCACAAAGCGTGGCAAGCCGGTAGCCAAACTGGTTCCTGCGGACGAAGAACCGCCAAGGCTATTCGGGCGGATGAAGGGCACGATAAAAATTCTCGGCGACATCGTTGGGCCGACGGGTGAGAAATGGTTCGCGGAATCCGGCGATGATTGGTGATGGCCGGGTTCCGTTACTGCTCGATACGCATTTCTGGATCTGGCTGCAGAGTGGAGAGCAGAGCGTTTTCACAGATGCGATTCTCAAAGCGGTCGAGTCGTCGGCTGCCGGCGGGAGACTTCACGTATCCATCATCTCCGTCTGGGAAGTGGCATTACTGGAATCGAAGGGCCGCATCAGACTGAGTCTTCCCTGCGGCCCATGGGTCCAGCAGGCGTTGGCCATACCTGGGCTTTCGCTTGCTCCATTAACACCGGAAATTGCCATAGAAAGCTGCCACCTGCCTTCGCCATTCCACGGCGATCCGGCCGACCGTATCATTGTGGCCACGGCGAGAATTCTGGGCGCGAAGCTGTTAACGCGAGATCGGAAGCTCGTAGAATACGCACGCAAGCGCCACGTTTTACTTCTCTGATTCTTTCGGCCGGCATCGTTTCGGCCCGCATCAAGGCAAACCTCGGCTCCGCGATATACTGGAACGCTAACACCACATGCAACGCGCTTCCCTTTTGTCAATTCCCATCGCGGTCGCATCGGCCGCACTGCTCATCGCCCAACAAGCCTCGTCCCCGCGACTCACCGCCGATCTGGCGAGTGGTCTGCAGGTGCGCAATATTGCCGGCGTCTTTTCGTCCGGCCGCATCGCCGATGTGGCGGTGGATCCGCATAACCGCAGCGTGTGGTATGCGGCCACGGCCTCCGGCGGATTGTGGAAGACCACCAACCGCGGCCTCAACTGGGCGCCCATCTTCGATGAAGGCGGTTCGTATTCCTTAGGCGTGGTAGTCGTGGATCCGAAGAATCCTGACACTGTGTGGCTGGGGACCGGCGAGAATCAGGCGCAGCGCGCCATCGGCTATGGCGACGGGATCTATAAGAGCGCCGATGCCGGTAAAACTTGGAAGAAAATGGGCCTGCCGAACTCCGAGCACATCGCCAAGATCGTCATCGATCCGCGCAATTCAAACGTAGTTTTTGTGGCCGCACAGGGGCCGCTGTTTTCGGCAGGCGGCGATCGCGGCGTCTACAAGACAACGGACGGCGGGCAGACATGGAAGCAGATTCTCGCTATCAGCGAGAACACCGGGCGCTACCGATCTCGATTACGACCCGCGCAATCCGGACGTGATGTACGCGGCGTCGTATCAACGCCGGCGAAACACCAGCATCATCGTCGCGGGCGGCCCGGAATCGCACATCTACAAGACCACCGACGCCGGCGCGCACTGGACCAAGCTCACCGAAGGTCTGCCGACCGTGGACACCGGCCGCATCGCGCTGGCCGTCTCGCCGCAGAAGCCGGACGTGGTGTATGCGCTGATCAGTCTGGCGCACAATATGAGTTATTTTTACCGCTCGGAGGATGGCGGCGCGCACTGGAGCAAAACTTTCGATCTGACCGAACGCGCGGCCCTGCAGGATCCCGAATATTACGGCGAGATTTTTGCCGACCCATTCCAATACGACCGCGTTTACATTATGGATACGGTGGTGCGCGTGACCGAGGATGGCGGCAAGACCATCAAGCCCGCGGGATTCCAGGTCCACGCCGACAACCACGCGCTGGTGTTCGACCCTACCGACGCCAACCATCTGCTCGAAGGCAACGATGGCGGCTTGTATGAATCTTACGACCACGGCCGCACCTGGCGGCACTTCAATAATATTCCGGTAACGCAGTTCTACCGCGTGTCGGTGGACAACGGGCTGCCGTTTTATAACATTTACGGCGGCGCGCAGGACAATGGCTCGCAAGGCGTGCCGTCGCGCACTATTAATCGCGCGGGAATTCGCGTCAGCGACTGGCTCAATACAGGCGGGGGCGACGGGTTCCAATCGCGCGCCGATTATGCCGATCCGGATACGGTCTACACCTGTTCCCAGCAGATCAACTGTGTGCGCCTCGATCTGAAGACCGGAGTGAGCACGTCCATTCGTCCGCGCTTCACCGGCGACGACGCCAAGGGACTCCGCGACCGATGGGACATTCCCTTTATCATCAGCCCCTTCTCGCACACGCGCCTCTACATCTTCGGCAACCGCCTGATGCGCAGCGACGATCGCGGCACGACTTGGAAAATGGTAAGCGGCGACCTGACGCGCAATATCGATCGCGACACCGTCCCGGTAATGGGGAAGGTTTGGGACAAGGACGCGGTGGGAAGAACATGTTCACCGATTCATACGGCACCGGCACCACCATAGCGGAATCGCCGCTGCGCGAAGGCCTGCTGTTTCTGGGCACCGACGACGGGCTGGTTCAGATCACCGAAAACGGCGGCCTGGATTGGCGGAAAATCGACAAGCTTCCGGGCGTGCCGGAGCTGAGCTACATCACCGATATATTTCCATCGCCGGTCGATGTGAATACCGTTTTCGTGACGGTCAACGATTTCCATCGCGGCAATTTTAAGCCGTACGTTCTGAAAAGCGCGGACCTGGGGCGGACTTGGAGATCGATCGCGGGCGATCTGCCGGAGCGCGATCCGGTGTGGACCATCGTGCAGGACCATATCAATCCGAACCTGCTGTTTGTGGGCACGGAGTTCGGCATGTCGTTCAGCGCGGATGGCGGCGCGCATTGGGTGAAGCTCAAAGGCGGCATGCCGGTGATCGCGATTCGCGACCTGACCATTCAGCGGCGCGAAAGCGATCTGGTGGCGGCGTCGTTCGGGCGCGGGTTTTTCGTGCTGGACGATTTCTCGGCGCTGCGCCAGCTCACTCCCGCCACGCTGGCGCAGGAAGGCACGCTGTTTGCGGTAGGCCGTCCCGCGCGCGCTTACGAGGAGATTGGATACTACCGCGCTCAGGGCGACAACGTGGCCGATCCCAACCCGCAATTTGGGGCGCTGCTGACCTACTACCTGCGCGATAGCGTCCAGGGCGACGCCAAGATCGTCCTGACAGTGACGGATTCCGCGGGCAAGCAGGTCCGGCAGATCGATGCAACCGGCCAAGCCGGATTGCATCGCACTCCGTGGGATCTGCGTGAGACCGCGCCAGCCGCTCCAGCGGGCGCGCAAGCGGGCGGGCGGCGCGGCGGCGGCGGCAACGACGTGGCGGCGGGCGATGCGGCGACTCCGCCCAATGAAGAGCAGCAGCCGCCGGCCGGCCGCGGCGGCGGACGCGGGGGCGCCGGGGGAGGGGGCGGACGCGGCGGCGGCGGTTTTGGCGGACGCGGCGGACGCGGCGGCCCGATGGTCAGGCCGGGCACGTATACCGTGCAGCTTGGAAAATTGTCCGGCGGCTCGGTTACGCCGATCGGAGAGGCGCAGAAGGTCGAGATTATCCCGTTGGAAGGGTCGAATCGGTAGCCGCCAGCCACTTCGCCGGCGGTCGGCCAGACTCTGTTATTATCAGCCCCATGGCTATTGTCAGTGTCATGCGCGGACCAGGCTTGATCCTTTCCGGAGCGATTCTACTCATTTTTAACTGGTGCGCCGCCGCCCAAGAAGGCACGGTCCCGCGCGACGGCTTGGAATTGCATTACCACGCAGAAGGATCCGGCAAGGCAATTGTTTTTCTGAGCGGCGGGCCGGGCTTAGAAGACTACATGACTCCCGCTGCCCAACTATTTCCCCCTGGCTACCAACATGTTTTTCTTGAGCAGCGTGGGACGGGGCGATCGCGTCCCGCCAAACTTACGAGTGAGAACATCTCCCTCCGCCTGATGGTAGACGATCTTGAGGCGCTGAGGATCGGCTTAAAATTGGATCGCCTGATATTGGCGGGACATTCCTGGGGCGGTATAACGGCGATGGCATACGCAGCGTCCTACCCTAATCGTGTCGACAGACTGATTCTGATCGATTCCGCAGGCCCAACGAACGACTTTTGGGAATCGTTCGGCGACAACATTGAGGCTCGGCTTCACACAGAGGATAAAGAGGCGCGTGCTTATTGGATCGAAGCGATGAAGCAGGGAGTGGATCGGGACAAAGTGAGTCTTGAAATCCTGAAAGCGATTGCGCCCGGCTACTTCTTTGACCGCGCGAAAGGGCTGGCCTTTGCGGCGCAGTTACCAGCCGGTTTTTTCCATGTGGATGTTTCGGCATTACTGCATGCCGATCTGGAAAAGAAGTATGATCTCCGCGAGGGCCTGCGCCAGGTGCTCCGGCCTGTGCTGATTATTCAAGGTCATCAAGATCCTCTTGGCGACAAAACGGCCGAGGACATTCACGCCTTAGTGCGCGCTTCGACATTGCGTTACATCAACCGCTGTGGCCATTTCCCTTGGATTGAGCAGCCGGAGAAAATGCGAGCTATTCTTTCCGAGTTCTTGAATTCAAACTAAAACCAAGGGGATCAAAAAGGAGTTTGCAATGCCCGACCGCCGCGATTTTTTAAAATCCGCCTTCGCTGCCCCTCTGCTTTCCACGACCGCCGCAGCCCAGACGCCGCACGCTGCCGCTGTCCCGAGCTTCCCCCGGCCTGACGATCCGGACTACTGGAGCGGCATTCGCGATCAGTTCCCGCTCGCGCGCGACAAGGTCTTCTTCAACAACGGCACCATCGGGGCCATGCCGCGCGTGGTGGTGAACCGTATGATCGACCAGCTGCAGAAGATGGCGACGGATGTCGCCGAGTGGGATTACCGCGGCACGGAGTGGATCGGCGGCTACGGCGATTATCCCGATCTGCGCGGCAAAATGGCCAAACTAATCAATGCCGATGAGAAGGAAATCTCGCTCACCGAAAACAACACGTGCTCGATGAGCTACGTCGGCAGCGGCCTCGACCTTCCCCGCGATGCCGAGATCCTCATCACCGATCAGGAACATCCCGGCGGCCAAAGCGCCTGGCTGAACGCCGTCAAGCGGCGTGGCGGCACAGTAACCAAAATGGCGATTCCGAAGCCGATGCACAGCTCCGAAGAGGCTTTCGATATCGTCAAGCGATCCATCACGCCGCGTACTAAAGCGATCGCCATCTCGCACATGATTTCCGGCAGCGGCGCGATTTTGCCGGTAAAGGAGATTTGCGCCGAAGCCCGCAGCCGCGGCATCTTCACCGTGCTCGACGGCGCGCAGACGGTCGGACATATCGCCGTCGACGTGAAGGATATCGGGTGCGACGCTTATGTCGGCTGCTTCCATAAATGGCTGCTCGCGCCCGCGGGCAATGGGTTTCTATACCTTCGCGCGGAGCGCTCCGCCGAGGTGTGGCCCAGCATCGCCAGCAGTAATTGGGATAACCACAACGATAACGGCTATCGTCTATCGCAACGCGGCACCGGCAATCTTGCAGTGCTTTTGGGCGCCGACGCGGCCATGGACTTTCATAACCAGATCGGCCCCGCGCGCGTGCAGCAGCGCATCCATTATCTGGGCGAATATCTGCGCGACGGTCTGCGCCGCATTCCCAAAATCAAATTCTACACTCCGCTCGACCCAAAGATCTCGGCGGGCATTACGGTCTACGGACTCGATGGCATGAATGGCGCGCAGCTGCAGGACGCTATGTGGAACCGCGAGCGCCTGCGCCCGCGGGCATCGGGCGGCATCGCTCTGCGCCACTCCACCCATATCTTCAACAGCACGGACGAGATCGATCGGGCGTTGAAAGTGATGCGGGATCTGGCAAGGGCATAATCGGCGAGAAACCCTATGAAAGATTGGAATGCCATCGCCCAGGGCAACGAATTGCCCCTTGCCGGCAAGGATCTGGATCGCCTCATCCAGCCTCTGGCGGCGCTCGAAAAGATTTTCCGTCCGCTAACCAAAGACTTGCCGCCCGAGTTGGAACCGTCGGTGGAGTTTCAAGTTGAGGCGGACCTCGAGTGACTATCTGCGAAGCCTCCGCCGCCATCCGCGATAAGCAAGTTTCACCGGTGGAACTGACCACCGCCGCGATTTCGCGCATCGAACGGCTCAATCCCACGCTGAACGCCTTCATTACCATCACCGCCGATTACGCGCTGACGCGCGCGCGTCAAGCCGAAGCCGAAGTCGCCGCGGGCCGCGGCCGCGGTCCCCTGCATGGCATTCCGATCGCCGTCAAGGACCTCTTCGCGATGCGCGGCGTCCGCAACACATCCGGCTCCCGCATTTTTGAAAACTTCGTGCCCGATTTCGATTCGACCGTAGTCGAAAAACTGGAAGCTGCGGGGGCCGTGATCCTCGGCAAGACCAATATGCACGAGCTGGCGTATGGCATCACCTCCGCCAATCCGCACTTCGGCCCAGTTCGCAACCCGTGGGATACCGGGCGCAGCCCAGGGGGGTCGAGCGGCGGGTCGGGCGCGGCCGTCGCCGCCAATCTCGTGTTCGGCGCGATGGGCAGCGATACCGGCGGTTCCATTCGCATTCCCGCCTCGTTCTGCGGCACAGTAGGTCTCAAACCCACCTACGGCCGCGTCAGCCGCTATGGCGCTCTGCCGCTGGGATATTCGCTCGACCACATGGGGCCGCTTACGCGCTCGGTTCGGGATGCCGCCATCTTTCTCAACGCGATCGCCGGCCGCGACCGCCGCGACGACACGTCTTCGCGCAGGCCGACGGTCGATTTCGTGCCTGAAGATGGCTGCTCCATCCGCGGCATGCGCCTGGGCTTCCCGGAGAATTTCTACTTCGAGCGGCTCGATCCGGAAGTGGAATCGGCCGTCCGCGGCGCGATGGCGCGCGCCGAATCGCTGGGGGCGGCGGTTAAACCCGTTTTGGTCCCGGATATCGCCGCATTGAATGCCATCGGGCAAGTGATTCTGCTATCCGAAGCCTCCGCGATCCTCGAGCCGTACATGGACGACCGCGCCCGCTTCGGCGCCGATGTGCTCGCGCGTCTCGACCAGGGCCGCCTGATTCCGGCCACCGATTACATCAATGCGCAGCGCATCCGGCGCAAGCTGCGCCTCGAGTTCGATCGTCTCTGGTCCGAGGTGGATTGCATTTTCATGCCGGCCACCCCGAACACCGCGCCGCGAATCGGCGAGAATACCATCCGTTTGGGCGGACACGACGAGGATACCCGTCTGGCTACTACCCGTCTGGTGCGCGGCATTAATGTACTCGGTCTGCCTGCGCTATCCATGCCATGCGGCCTCAGCGGCGCCGGTCTTCCGGTTGGATTGCAGATTGTCGGCCCTGCATTCGACGAGGCAACTATTCTCAGGATTGGAGCTGCTCTGGAGGATAGCGGCGTTACCGTCTCACCCTGCCCCCTCAGGTAAATCGGTACTGTCTGGCACGTGCCATTTCACAGTGGCGGCTTAATATCCATTGAATTGTAGCTATCCGGCTATGCAATCCCATATGCTTCTAAGCCTCTGATTTAAGAAGCTTACTGAAGAGTACGGTTCGCATTGGGACCCAGTCACATCGGCTATAACTTCTCAGATAGCTATATATAGACCAATTTACTTTAAACTAACTCCCTGAAAACAAACGAAGTGAGCGCAATATAACCTTGGTTAGAAACGTGCCATGTCCGGTTCAGCACGTAACAGGACCAATGCCCTGCAAACACTGCCTATAAATAGCTCAACGATAAAGAAAAGGAGAAGCCCTGTGTTTCAGAGGAAAGTAACCCGCGTTAGCACAAAGTATTTTGGATTGCTTGCATTGCTGTCTCTACTTTGCGCGGCCGTCTTAGCGCAGACTATCAGCGGCGATGTTACCGGAACCGTTTTCGACCCCAGCGGCGCCAGCGTCGCCAATGCTACCATCACGGCGAAGAACGAAGCCACGGGAGTCGAAGCGACCACCAAAACCACATCTACCGGCGAATACCGGTTTAGCAACCTGCCGGCCGGCAGCTACACCCTTACTGTGTCGGCAACTGGATTCAATCAAAAGCAAACCAAGGGCGTACAGGTAGCGCTGAACCAAACACAGACGGCTAACTTCACGTTGCAGGTGGGAGCGACCGCGCAGACTGTGGAGGTAACAGAAGCGGCGGCTACCATCGATACGACCACCGCTCAGGTGCAAGGCACCTTTACCGCGACCCAAGCTATGGATTTGCCGATGGCCTCTTCCGGCTCTGGCATCCTCAATCTTTCGCTGCTGAATGCGGGCGTGGCTACTGCCGGTGCGGTGGGCGCCGGTGCGGGACCTACAGTTGGCGGCATGCGTCCCCGCAATAACAACTTCACGATTGAAGGCATCGATAATAACAGCGGCAGCGTCACGGGACCTCTGGTCATGCTTCCCAACGATTCGGTTGCCGAGTTCACCGTGTTGCAGAACCAGTTTTCGCCCGAATTCGGTCACTCCTCCGGCGGACAGTTCAATCAGGTCGTCAAAAGTGGGACTAACGAGATGCACGGCGATCTGTATGAATACCTGCAGAACCGTGACCTCAATGCAGCCGATAATCTTTCGTTTATCGACCAAAACCCGCTGCATCCGCGGTATGACAACAACCGCTTCGGCGGAGCGGTGGGCGGTCCTATTAAGAAGAACAAACTGTTCTATTTTGTCAATTACGAATACAACCCTGTCGGCAGCACGTCCTCGGCGGGCTTAGTCTACGCGCCCACGCAACAGGGTTACAGTTTGCTTTCCTCTATCGGCGGCATTAACCAGACTAATCTCGGTATTCTCAAGCAGTACCTGGGAACGGCTCCATCGGCCGTGCCGGTCTCCTCAATCGGCGGGGCGTATCCATTGGTCGGGCCGGGTAATGAAAGCCTGGGTTTGCAATCCGCGGGCGCGGTTTCGATACCCATCGGACAGATCTCATTCGCGGCTCCGGCGTACACCAATAACGAGAATGCCGTTGTCTCCATCGACGACACGGTTTCCGATAAAGACAATCTACGTGTCCGATTTATCCTTAACCGCAGCGGCACCATCGATACC
>CAVRPF010000018.1:0-21771 GCA_963723015.1 Bryobacterales bacterium | reverse complement strand
TGGTTGATGCCATCGTTTTCCATCCGCGTGGAAGGTATCCGCGAACCGGCGAGTCCCACACTGAATTCGGGCGTATACTTTCCCCTGATCGGGGCCCGATCTATGGTCGAAGAAACGGTCGAAGTTCGATTTCCGAGGCGCGGTCCATACCGGCGAAACAGTTTCGCGTTTTCGACTTCTTTTCCATTTGGATTTTTGGAAAAATATGCGCGCGTCACGCTGCTGCGCGAGACGGTGGTCTACCCTGCGATCGACCCACAGCCCGGATTTGAGGAATTATTGGCGGGCATTGCCGGTGAAATCGAGACCCACTATCGCGGTTTGAGCAACGATTTCTACCGCATCCGCGCTTATGAGGCGCTCGAGAGCGCGCGTCATGTGGATTGGAAAGCTTCGGCCCATGCCGGCAGCTTGCAGGTCCGCGAATTCGCGCGCGAGCGGGAGCGGGTAGTGGAGGTGTTTCTCGACCGCGCCTCGCCGCCGGAGTTGGACGCCTGGTTTGAGCACGCGGTGGATTGCTGCGCGTTTCTCGCCTGGCGGCTTTCGAATCAAGGCGCGGCGATTCATTTCCGTTCCAACGGAATCGCGCTCCGCCAACCGGAAGACGGCGACATATATACTATTCTGAAGTACCTCGCATTGGTCTATCCACTGAGCGCGACTGCGCCCGAAGCGCCGCTTGATGAGCACAGCTATCAGATCGTCTTCACCGCCGCGCCCGAAAGATTCAACGAATCCGGGTGGGCCGGCGCGCGTATTCTCTCTCCTGGCGTGCTGCGGATACCCGACCGCACCGCGACAGAATCTTTCCCCATCTCCTGAAACCGTAAAGAACTACGGAAGACCAATCTAAGCTTGCCTTTTCCCCCCAAATATGGTCTCATATAGTCATGAAGTCCCACGTAGGCATCGCCGAACTCAAAGCCCACCTGAGCGAATATGTCCGGGCCGCGCAAGGTGGCGCCGAGATCACTATTCGAGACCGGCACACGCCCGTCGCAAAGCTGATGCCGGCTGTGCTGCCCGGAGATCTCGGCGAGATCCGGAATGCCACGCGGCCGATGGCCGACGTGCAGCGGATGCTGGATGCCAGCCCTTCCAAGGCGCTTCTTTTCCCCGGAAACATTGCAGAAAATCCTGGACGAGGAACGATCAGACCGGTCTGACGAATGGTTCCATGCGGGTACATAGATTCCTCTGTCGTACTGCGTAAGCTACTGCGGCAAAAGGGCGAAATTTCGGATTTGACGCGCTGGCGTCTCTTTTCCAGCCGGCTCGTCGATACCGAGGTACGGCGCACTTTGCTGCGCTGCTATAGCGAACGCCTATTGACGGCCGAGAGCCTCGCCCACCGGCTCCAGGAATGGCAGGCGTTTCGCCAGGCGATCGACTTGGTCTCAATTTCCGGCGGCATTTTGAGGCGGGCGGCCGAACCATTCCCCACCGCCATCAAAACCCTGGACGCGATTCACCTGGCGACAGCCATCGCCTGGGCTCGGCAAACGCAGGAGCCGGTCGTCGTCCTTACGCACGATCATCAGTTAGGCATCGCCGCCAGCGCATCTGGCTTTACCGTGGTTCCTTAGCTGCTTTGCTACCATAAAAGGCACAGCCTTGATCGATACCGTCCCAGACATCCTGGCCCGAATTGTCTCCCAGAAGCGCGACGAATTACTGCGCGATAGCGGGAGATCCGCCGGCCGCTGGGAGCGCGAGGCGGAACGCCGCATCGCGGAGCGCCGGGACTTCCGCGCGGCCCTGCTGACGCGCGCGCCCGCGATTATCGCCGAGCTTAAAAAGGCTTCGCCGAGTAAGGGCGTGCTCGCCCATAAATTCGATCCGGCGCAAGTTGCGGCAGCCTACCAACACGGCGGGGCCGCGGCGGTTTCCGTGCTCACGGATGAGGTTTTTTTTCAAGGCAGCTTGCTTGATCTGGAAAGCGCCCGCGCCGCCATCTCACTGCCCGTGTTACGCAAGGATTTCACCATCGACAAGCGGCAGATCGTACAAGCCGCGGCGCATGGGGCAGATGCGATTCTGCTTATTGCCGCCATTCTCTCCGAGCGCGAGATCCGCGATTTTCGCGAAGCCGCCGCGCAATACAAAATGGCCGCTCTGGTGGAGGTCCATAATTCCGCGGAGCTCGATACTGCCACTGCCGCCGGAGCCGACATAATCGGGGTAAACAATCGCGACCTGGTCACCTTCGAAGTATCGCTCGAAACCTCGCTGCGCCTGGCCGAACATATCCCTGCCGCGGCGCTGCGTATTAGCGAGAGCGGCATCCACACGGCGAGCCATATCGCCACTCTGCGCGCCGCCGGATACAGCGCGTTTCTGGTAGGCGAGCACCTGATGAAATCGGGACGTCCCGCCGAGGCGTTGCGGGAGCTGGTGGGACTGTAGCCGTATTCGATTGGCCCGCCTTCGGGGATTTGGCGTTGGCGGCCAGCGCCGGGAGTACCACGGGTTTAGCACCAATTTACACCAATTTACACCAATTTACCGGTGCCTTTGACTTATGGCTCCAGTACTTATATGATTACCAGGCGAAGGAATAGGCGGAACTCCTATGCCGATTCGAACTATAAACCGTAAACTCTACTGGGCAAGTCTCGCGCTTGCCGTACCTCTAGTCCCACTAACCGCTCAACAGCCCATATCGTCGTCCAAACCAGGATTGCCAGCATTGCAGAATACTACCAGAATCGTCTTTCATGGCATTGTCAAGCCCGCTCAAACCATACAGATGCCGAATTCCCTCAACCCGATTTCCGTAGCGACCCGCTGTCAATTCGAGATGATGTTAAAGCCCGGACAGAACCACATCGAAGCTCGAATGGTCGGGACCGTGAGACAAACCACAGTGAAGAATGCGAGGCTGATTTCGATGTCGGGATTCCCACCGTCATCCAACCGCCGCCGCTGCCTCTCTAACTACGCCCGTGCCCTCATCGCCTACTACGCAGTCCTCAAATAT
Source organism: Bryobacterales bacterium (assembly GCA_963723015.1). Lineage (GTDB taxonomy): Bacteria > Acidobacteriota > Terriglobia > Bryobacterales > Bryobacteraceae > PALSA-243. The sequence goes on along the minus strand of CAVRPF010000018.1, from coordinate 18,791 downwards.
CACTACGGCTGCCGGGGACACGATTAGTGTAGGTCACGACAATGGAAACACCCCCGATTTTTCCGCAATTTTCGCCGCCCATGCCTCATGACAAAACATGACTTGGCGGAAAGTGAACAGGCGAAACCCGATTTGCTGCAACCGGTAGCACACGCCACACCGGGGTTCTCGTCCGGGTATATAAACGGGATAGTGTACGATCCGATTTACATACAGGTCACGTATGTGAATCTTTATGTAGGTTGGGTATGGCAAAGTCCCGGAACCTGCGTCACCAGCGGGTCATATTCGCAATACCTGACCGATTATTACTATACCGGCTGGGTTTTGGACTATAACGGGCCTATGGAATACACCAACTGCAATGGCGTCGTGAACTACACTTACGCGCAATTCCTCAATCCCATTTTCTGCTATGAGATAACAGGAGGGATCGGATCAACAACTTATGTGGATTACTGGCCGATCCAGTTGCAGGGATGGCAAGACGGAACACTGTACGGCAACTTTAGCTGGATAATCGGCGGCGGATGTAGCACTCTTTTAAGCCCGACATACCAAATCAATCGCTCGGTAAATTGAGGGAATCGGCCATGCTCCGTCGGTTCATTCCGGCACTGGTGGCGATGGTAAATGGGATTGCCGTCGCCATCGGCTTCTATATTGGCCGGGCGGATGTCTATCCAGTTAGGTTGTTAGGGATGCAAGTCATTGTTGTTCTAGTGACTCTCTCACTAGCTTCGCGGAACCGAAAAGTGGTGGGAGTCGGGTTCATCTTAACCATCTTCTGTCTCCTCTGCCTATTCTCGGCCATGATATGGTATCCCCCGACGCTGTTAGCCGCTATTTGGAGAATTGCGACGTTCTTTAACAAACCGCCGCCTACTTCCACTTGACATTACTTAATCCTTGCAATAGACTGCGAGGAGGTCCACACTGCGCGTTCCGGCGGCCACAATCGCGTTTTCCGGCAGCATTCAGCGCGATGGACAGAATCCAATTCTGCGTTTGGAACACGCTGGGTAGAGCAAGGTAGAGGACAGACATAATCGGGGTAAACAATCGCGACCTGGTCACCTTCGAAGTGTCGCTCGAAACCTCGCTGCGCCTGGCCGAACATATCCCTGCCGCGGCGCTGCGTATTAGCGAGAGCGGCATCCACACGGCGAGCGATATCGCCACTCTGCGCGCCGCCGGATACAGCGCGTTTCTGGTAGGCGAGCACCTGATGAAATCGGGACGTCCCGCCGAGGCGTTGCGGGAGCTGATAGCGGCATGATCGTCAAAATTTGCGGCATTACCAACGCGGATGACGCGGCGGCGGCCATCGATGCCGGCGCCAACGCGATCGGCTTCAATTTCTGCCTGGCCAGCCCGCGGTACATCGCTCCTCGAGCGCGCCGCGGAGATTCCCACGGCGCGTGGCGTACGGCGCGTGGGCATTTTTGTCAACGAGACGCCGGCGCGCGTGGAAGAGATCGCGCGCATTGCCCGACTCGACGTAGCGCAACTGCATGGCGAAGAAGCGGCGTCCGATTATCCTGCGGCCGTAACCGTGTGGAAGGCGGCGCGGGTTATCGGCCGGATTCAATTTGGCCGGATTTGCCGATTCTCCCGCCGAAGCGTTGCTGCTTGACGGACCCGCCAGTGGCGTGACTTTCGAGTGGCGATTAGTGGGACAGGCCGCGCCGCCTGTCTCCAAGCCCATTATTCTAGCGGGCGGCCTGGACGGCTCTAACGTGGCTCAGGCCATAGCCATCGCGCATCCCTGGGGCGTGGACGCGTGCTCGCGTATTGAAAGCGCGCCGGGAAAAAAGGACCGCCAAAAAATGCTGGAATTCGTTCGCGCCGCGCGAAGGGCGCTCGAATCATGACTCCGCAACCCGATGCAGGCGGGCACTTCGGACCATACGGCGGCCGGTTTGTGCCGGAAGTATTGATGGCCCCGGTGGAGGAGCTGGAGAAAGCCTATCTGGAAGCGCGCGCGGACGCCGCCTTTCAATCCGAATTGGCGGACTTGCTGCACAACTATGCCGGACGCCCGACGCCGCTCTATTTCGCCCAGCCGGCTCAGCGAACAAATTGGCGGCGCGCGCCTCTGGCTGAAGCGCGAAGACCTGCTGCACACCGGCGCGCACAAGATCAACAACGCACTGGGGCAGGCGCTGCTGGCGCGGCGCATGGGCAAGCGCCGCATCATCGCCGAAACCGGCGCGGGCCAGCACGGCGTTGCCACGGCCACGGTGTGCGCGCTGCTTGGCCTCGAGTGCGTCGTCTACATGGGCGAAGAGGATATGCGCCGGCAGCGGCTCAATGTCTTTCGCATGCGGCTCCTGGGCGCGAAAGTGGACGGGCGTGACCAATGGCAGCCGCACCCTCAAGGACGCCATCAGCGAGGCCATGCGCGATTGGGTGACCAACGTCGCCGATACCTATTACCTGCTCGGCTCGGCGCTGGGCGCGCATCCCTATCCCATGATGGTGCGCGATTTTCACAAGGTGATCGGCGAAGAGGCGCGGCAACAGATTCTGGAAGCCGAAGGCCGGCTGCCCGATGCCATTTTCGCCTGCGTGGGCGGCGGCTCGAACGCCATCGGCATCTTTCACGCGTTTCTGCCGGACGCCGCCGTGCAACTCGTGGGCATCGAAGCGGGCGGACGCGGCGAGAGCATCGGCGACCACGCGGCGCGATTCCGCGGCGGCGCGCCCGGCGTGCTGCAAGGGTCGCACAGCTACCTCTTGCAAGACGAGCACGGCCAGGTTTCGCCCACGCATTCGGTCTCGGCGGGGTTGGATTATCCCATGATCGGTCCGGAGCACGCATGGCTGCACGACCGCGGCCGCGCCGAGTACGTCGCCGCCTCGGACGCGGAAGCGCTCGATGCCGCCCTGCTGCTTTCGCGGACCGAGGGCATCATCCCCGCTCTCGAATCGGCGCACGCGGTGGCGGAAGCGCTGCGGCGCGCGCCGTCCGCCAAAGGGCAAATCTTTCTCGTGAATGTCTCCGGCCGCGGCGATAAGGATATCGATATCTACCGCGAAAATTTTCCGGAACTCGACCGGCAATGACGCGCATCGGGAGGCTGTTTGAAAACTTGCAGCGCGAGGGGCGCAAAGGCTTGATCGCTTATCTCACCGCGGGCGATCCCGCGCCCGCGCGCACCCCGGAGCTGGTGGAGGCGCTGGTGCGCGGCGGCGCGGATCTGGTGGAGTTGGGCGTGCCGTTTTCCGATCCGATCGCCGATGGCCCGGTGATCCAGCGCGCGGGCGAGCGCGCGCTGCAAGCCGGAACCACGCTTACACGGCGTGCTCGAAATCGCCCGGGAGATCCGCGCGACGCTCGGAGGTTCCGCTGCTGCTCTTCACGTATCTGAATCCAGTGGTGCGTTACGGATTGGACCGGCTGGCGAAAGACGCGGCCGCGTGCGGAATCGATGGCTGCCTGCTCACCGACGCATCGGTGGAAGAGGCGCACGAATACGTGGCGCGATGCACCGACACGGCCTGGATACGGTATTTCTCGCCGCCCCCACCAGCACCGCGCGCCGCCTGAAGCTGGTGGCGCAGTATTCCACCGGCTTCGTCTATCTGGTGTCGCGAACCGGCGTGACGGGCGAGCGCGATTCGCTCTCGGATGCCATAGCGCCGCTGGTCCGCGCCATGCGCGCGGTAACCGATTTGCCGCTGGCGGTGGGGTTTGGCATCTCGCGGCCCGAACACGTCGCCGAGCTTGGGGCGCAAGTGGACGCCGTGGTGGTCGGCAGCGCGCTGGTTCGCACCATCGAACGGCACTTGGAGAGCCCGCACATGGCGCGCGAACTGGAAGCATTCGTCCGCCGGTTGAAAGGCGGTTTTGGAGCGCACGCATGACGCCCGAAGAAGGCCGGCGAAAGTTGGAGGAGTTTCGCGTCGTGATCGATCGGATCGACCGGCGCATCGTGGCGCTGCTGAATGAGCGCACGCGAAATTGTCGAGTGCATCGGCCGCGTAAAGCGCGAAAGCCACCTGCCGGTTTATGAACCGCGGCGCGAAGACCAGGTATTCGCGAACATCTTCGAGGCGAACCAGGGACCGATCGGCCATGACGCCGTGCGCCGCATCTTCGAGCGCATCATCGATGAAATGCGCGGCATCCAACGCGCGCGCATGCAAGATAGCGAGGTCAAGTAAATGCTCGTGGTGATGCAGCAGGGCGCCACCGAACAACAGATCGAAGCCGTAATCGCGCGCATGGTGGAGCTGGATTTTAATGTTCACCGTTCCACCGGCGTGATCCATACGCTACTCGGCGGCGTGGGCGGCCGTGACGAGTTCGACCTGGCATCGTTTGAAGTGATGGAAGGCGTCAAAGAGGCGCACCGGATCATTTCCCCATACAAATTGGCGAGCCGCGGCTTCCGTCCGGAAGGGACCGTGGTCAAGATCGGCGAGGTCGCCATTGGCGGCGAGCGCGTGGTGGTGATGGCCGGCCCGTGCAGCGTGGAGAGCCGCGATCAGATCGAGCGGTGCGCGGAAATCGTCGCCAACGCCGGCGCCAAAGTGATTCGCGGCGGCGCATTCAAGCCGCGCAGCTCGCCCTACAGTTTTCAAGGCAAGGGCGAAGAGGGTCTCGAGTTGCTGCGGGCGGCGGCCACGCGCAATGGCCTGTTGGTGGTGAGCGAAGCCATGGAGATCGCGCAGATACCGCTGCTCGCGCAGTATGCCGACATCCTGCAGGTGGGCGCGCGCAATATGCAGAACTTCAACTTGTTACGGGAACTGGGCAAGCAGCGCAAGCCGGTGCTGCTGAAGCGCGGAATCGCCGCCACCATCGAAGAGCTATTGCTTTCGGCCGAATATATTATGGCGGGCGGAAATTACGACGTGATTCTGTGCGAGCGGGGCATACGAACCTTCGAAACCTCGACGCGGAACACCATGGATATCTCGGCGATTCCCGTGGTGAAGCAACTGTCGCACTTGCCGATCGTCGCCGATCCATCGCACGGCACCGGACGGCGCGATAAGGTGATCCCCATGGCGCGCGCGGCTGTGGCCGCCGGCGCGGACGGGCTGCTGGTCGAGGTGCATCCCGATCCCGACCACGCGCTGGAGCGATGGCGCGCAATCGCTGCGGCCGGAGCAATTTGAACATCTGATGGACCAGTTGCGGCGGATCGCGCCGGCCTTAGATCGGTCCATCTAAGATAAAGAACCTTGCCATGCGAACCGTTGCGATTGCCGGAACCGGTCTGATCGGCGCATCCTTCGGGCTGGCGTTGCGCAAGGCCGGCTTCGCGGGCGAGATCATTGGTATCAGCTCCGATCGCGCCCTCGCCGATGCCGCCGCTGTCGGCGCCATCGATCGCGGCGCGCCCCTGGCCGAGGCGGTTGCCCATGCCGACCTGATATTTCTCTCGCAAACCATCGGCCGGATTCTCGACACAATCCGCCATCTCGACGCGCTGGTGAAGCCCGGAGCGCTGGTGACCGACGCAGGCAGCACCAAGTGCGAGATTGTGGATGCGGCTCTGCAGAACATCGCTCGCTGCCAATTTCTGGGCGGACATCCCATGGCGGGCAAAGAGACGCGAGGCGCCGCTGCGGCCTCAGCCGATCTGTTTCAAGGCCACGTCTGGGTGTTAACGCCGGTGGAACCCTCGGAATTGGAAACGCCTGCCGCGATCCAGTTTCGAGGCTGGCTGCGGCAGATTGGCGCCCGCATAGTAGCGCTCGATTGTGACGAGCACGACCGCATTGTCTCGCTCACTTCGCACTTACCCCAGCTTGCGTCTACCGCGCTGGCCGCCACGCTGGCCGAGCGCCTGCCGGCGGGCCAATCCTCCGTGGCGGGCTCCGGTTTGAAGGATATGACGCGTCTGGCGCTCGGCTCCTACGATATCTGGCGCGACATTCTGGCCACCAACCCCGAACATATCGAGCGCGCGCTTTCGAGATACATACAGGAGTTGGAGCACATCCGCGAGAATCTCCGCACGCGGCAATTGCAGGAAGAGTTCGCGCGCGGGGAATTCTTTGCGCGGAGCCTGCGTAAGCCGTGAGGGCTACTTGCATTCTTCCCTGCCGCGGAATCGCACTACCCCCCGTTGACGCTCAAAACCAAATTCGCAGCGCCACCTGCACCCGCCGTGGCGGCCGGTCCGCATTGGGCAGCCCGAACGCAGCGTTCACCTGCTGGCCCGTCGTGTTGAACTGCGCCGCCGTGTTCAGGGCCGACCACTGCGTGTGGTTGAACGTGTTATACGTCTCCAGCCGGATCTGGCTTATCACTCGCTCCCGGTAAAGTGGAATGTTCCGGTAAATCGAAAGATCCCAGTTGTTCGTGCCGGGCCCGTACCACGTGTTCCTGCCCAGAGTTGCCGAACTGCGGCGTGGCGCCGGGCATGGTCCATGGCGCGCTGGCCAGGCTGGCGCCTGCGGCGGCCGGTTCCGGTGGCGGCCCGAACCGCTGCGTCATCGGCGCGTCCGGATTAATCACCTCCAGCCGGGCGCCTTCCGTCGGCGTTCCCGTCGGGCTCGCAATACCGGTCACCAAACTATAGCTGGGTGTCACCGGCGCGCCGGTTTGCATGCGCACCACGCCCGAAAGCGCCCAGTTATCCGCAATCCACCCCAGCGGCCGGATGCCCGGTCGCCCTCCCCGGCTTCGGCAACATCCAGTAAAAAGTAGACGTGAATACGTGCCGGCGATCGAATCCGGCCGGGCCGTAGTCGCGCGAGTGGATATTCAGGAAGGGATCTACCGCGCTGCTGTAGGCGTCCGAACAATCGAGCGCCTTGCTGAACGTATAGTTTGCCGCCACGTTGAATCCGTGCGCCAGCCGGTGCTGCAAAGCGGCCTGCAAGGAATGGTAATTGGAATTGTTAGCGAACTCGTATATGGTAGATGGTGCTGTAGCCCTGATAAGGCACCAGGAAATTGGTCGATAGCGCGCTGGTGGGGCTCTGCGGATTCGCGTTCTGCGGATTCACGCTCAGGAAGTCCGCGCCGGGCGCCACGGCGTTGATGTTGCGCTCCCATAACAGGTGGCGTCCAAGCGATCCCACGTATCCCACCATGACGACGAACGAATGTCCGATCTGCCGCTGGATTTGCAGGTTGAAGTTGTAAACCACCTGCTGATGCCCTGGTCCCGGCGAGCGAATAGATCGTGCCGGTCGGCGAAAGAAATCCGCGTGCTGGCCGAAGCCGCGATATCCGAAAAGCTGCCGTAATACTGCGTCGGCGTATAATAGGCAGGCTGCTGGAGCAGAGCCATTACCGGATTGCCTTCGATGCGGTCGAAGTACACGCCGCCGCCGCCGCGGATGGAGGTCTTGCCTGTCCCGAACGGGTCCCATGCAAAACCAAATCGCGGCGCAGGCGCCACCGGCGGAACGCTGGAACAACCCCTGCGGCAACGCCATTCTCGCCCCCGACCAGCATGCCGTCGTTCAGATTTCCGACGCCCGGCGCAAAGTCGCCCACCAGGCCGTTGGAATACAGCGTCCCCGTGGTCGGGTCCTGCGCGTAATTCGTTCCGTTGACCTTCACCGGCCGCAGCAGCACCGGCGCATTCGCGGCGCTGTAAGCGCGCCGGCGAGAACGACGAGATCTGGTGACGGGCGTCGTATTGCGGAGGATCGGCGTAAAACCGCACCCCGTAATCCAGCGTCAGGTTGCGCCTGACGTGCCAGGAGTCCTGGAAAAACCATTCCGTGTTGGTGTACTTCCAGTTGCCCTGGGCGCGCCGGTGGATTCAGCGTAGCTGTCATAATTCCCCAGCAGCGCGTTCGCGAACGGATTGTTCGAATCGAGCGGATTGTTGGCGTCCGTATTGAAGCTGAGCGCGCCGCGCGTGGCCGCGCCGGCGGTCTGCAACTTCTGCGTGTGCTCGTAATAGATCCCAATCTTGAAAGTGTGATTGCCGTAAATCCGGCTTACGTTATCGTACGCGCTGAAAATCGTGTTCTGGTTGAAATAGGGCAGGATATCGTGCATCGTGGTGTTGACCGGATTCGGGAATGTTGCCGCTAAAGGTCATGTCCGGAATCGTGTTCAGTGTGTTGAGCGCCGGATCGCGCTGCGGAATCGTTATACCTAGCGCGGTCCGGTCCACGGCGGCGGGATCTGCCGGGGCGAACGTTAGCGTATTCTGGCTGGCCGCCAGCGACGCTTCGTTAAATAGGGCCGGCGTAATGCTGTTGGTGGAGTGCAGGGTCGCCAGGCGGCCGGGCTGCTGGTATGAAATCGGCGCGATGGGTATATTCACCGAGCCGGCCACAAAGCTCCCCGAGACGCTGCTCTGCGTGTAAGGAACCTCCTGGCTATCGGCGTTGTTGCTCAAGCTCAGGAACAACTGCCAGTTTTGCTTGGGCGAAAAGTCCACGCGCGCCGTATCCGTCCGCCGCGGATAAGGCTCGGATGAGTTGGCATAATAATTCCACTGGTAGAGGTTGGCCGGATTCGGGTCTGTGAAATTGGGCAATGGGAACATATTCAGAATCGCCTGCCCTACCGCCGTCAGGCGCGAAAGCGGAATGATATTGCCCGGAAACTGCGTTTTATTGCTCAGCGGATCGTTCACTTTAATCAGCACGCCCGCGCCGTGTACGCTTGCGAAAAGTCGCCTTGCCGCTCCGCCGCCGTAGGCACGGTCACTTCCTTGACGCCCCAGTTCACCACTTGCCGCTGAAATTCCTGGCTGAAAAAGAAGAACAGCTTGTTGCGCAGGCTGGGCGCTTTCGGCAGGATCACCGGCCCGCCGATCACCCAACTGCCGATGTTATAGCGGTACTCCGGCCTGGGCCGGCCGGCCTCATTGGCAAAGAAGTCGTTGGCGTTCAGGTCTTCATTGCGGAAGTAATACGATGCCATGCCGTGAAACTCCTTCGTGCCGCCCTTGGTGAGAACGTTAATGGCGAAGGGATTCCGCCCATTCTCCGCCGAATAGGCCGCCATCAGCACTTTCACCTCGGCCACTGAATCCATCGAGGGCATGCTGTGTACGGTCTGGTTCGATCCCGTATCCAGGTTCGTCACCCCGTCGATGGTCATGTTCTTCTGGTCTTGCCGGCCGCCCATGATATAAATATTGGCGATGCTGCCGGGCCCGGGCGCGTCCCGGCCATCGCTGGTGTCCACCACGCCAGCCATTAGGCTGACCGCATCGAAAATGTCCCGCCCGCGCAGCGCGATCTCGATCCAGTTGCTGGCCCGTCAGCGTCCCCGCCCGCTCGCCCGAGGCGAGGTCCACCGATGTCGCTTGTGCCGCAACCGTCACCGATTCCGATATCTGCCCGATCTCCAGCTTGATTTGCCCGGCGATCGCTGTTCGTCGGCGTTGATCGGAATTCCGGTTTGCCGGTACTGCTTGAATCCCTTGACCTCGACGCTCAAAGTAAACGTCGCCGGAGTGAGGTCCGGAAACGAGAAAAAGCCTTCATTCGTGGTACTGACGGTTCGAACGAAACCGTTCCCCTCATTGGTCAGCGTTACCCTGGCGCCGGGAACGACTGCGCCCGCCGCATCCACCACCGTGCCCGAAAGCGCGGAAGAGGTGACCTGTGCCGCCAACCCCATCGGCAGCAGCGCCACCAGAAGCAAAGCAGGAAAGAGACGCATTTAAAACCTCCCGATTATAAGCAATGCTTTCGCACATTCGCGGGCTGGAAGTCAAGCGGATGTAGGCCCACCGATGCCCGCCGGGGAACCGGCAACTTCACGCGCCTGGCATCAGCGCCTTCACGGGACTGTCCCATCGACTGGCGCGGAGGATGCCGCGCACTTGCGTAAATCGACAGCCCCAAAAACCCAGTGACAGGAGCCTCTTGCAAAAGCCGATCAACTGGCTGAAATAAAACAAAACAGCATAACTTCGTTTGAAAAAAGGCGAAGTCGAGGTAAGCTGTTGCAGGATGCGCCATTCCAGTGATCATACTCCGAGGCAGCATCCAAGTTGCCCCGTACAATCGATTCAATAGAATGGCTACGAAAGATAACTTATGAGATGGCCAATTCGCGAATTATTGGGCGGCTTAGTGTTCGTGAGCGTGGCCCTCGCGGGCCCGATTGACCTCGCATTTCTAAGAGGCACAAATGTGATTCTTGCCAGCCAGGATGGGTCGGCAATATCAGAACTGAAGGCCGAGACCAGACCCAAGGACACCCTACGCTGGCTCCCGGACGGGGGCGGCCTTTCGTATACGGTAGCGTCCCAACACGGCGGAAAGGGCCGCTTGGTCATAATCGACCTCGCAGGCCAGATCACTAACGAGGTAGAGATCCGGCCGCCAACCGATCCTCCCACTGAGGGCATGCGCTTCGTCGAGGACGTCGATTGGGTATCGGAAAACGTAGTGCGTATCGGCGGCAGCATAAACCCAAGGAACTGCGAAAACTTCGATCTCAACGTGAAAACACAGAAGGAATCGAATGGCAGTTGGGAGCGTGCGAAACATCCGCATACTCACCCGATGGTAAGCATGTTGCCTACGGCGCTCTGCAGGGATATGGGCCCACTGAGGATTTTCTGGGATCGATTGAGATAGACGGCGTCTGGTTTACTATCCACACGCGGCCGACGGTCCGGTCATGCCGCCGCCGGTATGGTCGGCCGACAGTGCAATGGTAGCGGCAATTGAGCAAAGCGAGACGACCGCATTGGTTTGCGTCGCCTCCCTCCACAAGTCGGTTCAGGTTATCCGCTCGCCATTCCAAGCCTTCGACGGTCCCATCACGTGGATAGCCGGACGGCCCGTCGTGAAAGTTAGTGGCAGCGCGTATGCGGTAGACATGGCGAAGGCCCAGTTTGTGCTTGCGCCGGCCTCCATCACCGAAGCGCTCGATCAGTTATCGGCTTCGCAGCGTCGGATGGAGGAAGCGAAGCAAAAGGCCACTGATCTTGCAAAACGCAATGGCGGGCGTGGGGCGGTGGTTCGTCCAGGCGGCTCCAGCAGAGGCAAAATAGGAGTGAACTCCGCCTTCAGCCCAGCAAATCAGTATTTCCGGCCGACTCTGCGCCTCAGCGCCTCTGCGTCAAAACCCCAGTCACAGCACTTCCATATTTATTTTCTCCCGCCCTTCTCCAATGCTCCCCATCACTTACAGAGATACCCTGTCTTTCGGGTGACCTGATCCGTAGGTTCGCCATCATAGACTGGAGTCGGCGGCACAATATCCCCGCCCCGAAAAGCACGTTCGAAAAAGTCAATAGCTACGCAATAACTAAGGAATAATATTATGTTCGAAGATAACACCGCTCCCAAAGAGCCGACCCTCAAAAACCTCGATCCGCGCGCGCTCAACGCCTATCGCCACGGCCTGACAGGCCAGATCCACGTCCTCACCGGCCCCGACCTCCAGGCCTACAAAAAGCACTGCGTTGGCGTCCATGAGTCTCTCGCGCCCGAAGGCCCGCTCGAAACCGACCTCGCGCAATCCATCGCCGAAGACCGCTGGCGTCTCAAACGCGCCGCCGGCCTGGAAAGCTCCATCTTCGCCCTCGGGTATGCCGATCCCGGCGAAGTCCAGGTCAATGGGACCAACCCCGAAATCGACACTGCGTTCGCTCAAGCCCGTACCTGGCTCTCTCAAGGCAAGAACATCCAGTTGCTCAGCCTCTACGAGCACCGCATCAATCGCCACGTGGAAAAGAACCTGGAGCTGCTTCGCCGTCTGCAAGCCGAGCGCGCCGCCGCCATCCAAAAAGCCGTGGAAGAGGCCGAGCTGCTCACCCAACTCGCGGAAAGCGAAGGCAAAGTATATGACATTGAGCGCGAGTTCATGCCCGAGATGGACCTCTCTCGATTTGTTATTTCAACTTCTCTGATCGCCCGGCTGGTAATGCGCAACCGCCGCCTCGCGCAAGCCAAAAGGCAGTTCCAGCCGCAAAAAAAGCATTCTCAGAAGGCGGCATAAGCCATGAAAGCCGCTCACAGCCTGATGCCCCTATGCGGTTACCCTAAATACTGATGGAACTGGGCGCCGGAAGATTGACTATTGAAGACGTGGCGCGCGTAGCGCGCGCGGCCGAACCCGTTAATGTAGACGCCGCGGCGCGGTCGCGCATCGGCCTGGGCCGCCAACGCCTCGACGAGTTGCTGGCGCGCGGCGGGCGCATACTCGGCGTGAATACCGCATCGGCGGAACGCCGCCATCACCCTCGCATCTCCGGATGGGGCCGCGCCAGCTCAATTGCGGTCTCTTGTATGCCATAAGATGCCATAAAGCGGCTAGTTGCGTATCCCCGCCGATCCCTGTATCCTGGAAGTTCCCCGCAATATGAGAATCTCGCTTTGGCGGGACCATTGCGGGCGCATGGTCCGGACGGGTGGCCGAGCGGTTAATGGCAACAGGCTGTAAACCTGTCGCTCCTTGGAGCTACGGAGGTTCGAATCCTCCCCCGTCCACCAGGGATTTTGTAGACTGTATATAAGGCCGTTGTAGCTCAGTTGGTAGAGCGCGTCCTTGGTAAGGACGAGGTCACCGGTTCAAGCCCGGTCAACGGCTCCAGTTTTCATCCCTCCCGTAGGGCATCCCTACAAAGAAGGCAGCTATGGCAAAGGAAAAATTCGACCGCAGTAAGCCGCACGTCAACATCGGGACGATCGGCCATATCGATCACGGCAAGACCACCCTGACGGCGGCCATCACCAAAGTGCTGGCCAAGCACAATCCCAAAAACAAGTTCCGCAGCTTCGATTCCATCGATAACGCGCCGGAAGAAAAGGCCCGCGGCATCACCATCGCGGTGGCGCACGTGGAGTATGAGACCGCCAAGCGGCACTACGCCCACGTGGATTGCCCCGGCCACGCCGACTACATCAAGAACATGATCACCGGCGCGGCGCAGATGGATGGCGCCATCGTGGTGGTGGCGGCCACCGACGGCCCCATGCCGCAGACGCGCGAGCACATTCTGCTGGCGCGGCAGGTAGGCGTGCCCTACATCGTGGTGGCCATGAACAAAGTGGACATGGTGGACGATCCGGAGCTGCTCGATCTGGTGGAGCTGGAAGTGCGCGAGCTGCTGAAGAGCTATCAATTTCCGGGCGACGATCTGCCGGTGGTGCGGGTCTCGGCGCTGGGAGCGCTGAACGGCGAGCCGCAGTGGGAAAAGACGGTAGACGAGCTGATGGATGCGGTGGACAACTACATCCCGATGCCGGAGCGGGTGATCGACAAGCCGTTCATCATGCCGATCGAAGATATCTTCTCGATTCAGGGGCGCGGCACGGTGGTGACGGGGCGGATCGAGCGCGGGATTTGCAAAGTGGGCGAGGAAATGGAAATCGTGGGCTTCCGCGACACGCGCAAGACGGTGGTGACGGGCGTGGAAATGTTCAAGAAGCTGTTGGACGAAGGGCGCGCCGGAGACAACGTGGGGCTGCTGCTGCGCGGGGTGGAAAAGGACGAAGTGGAGCGCGGGCAGGTGATTGCGAAGCCGGGGTCGATCACGCCGCACACCAAGTTCAAGGCGGAAGTGTACGTATTGAGCAAGGAAGAGGGCGGGCGGCACACGCCGTTCTTCAAGGGATACCGGCCGCAGTTTTATTTCCGCACGACGGACGTGACGGGAGTGGCGCAGTTGCCGGAAGGCACGGAGATGGTGATGCCGGGGGACAACGTGTCGCTGGAAGTGGAGCTGATCACGCCGGTGGCCATGGACAAGGGATTGCGGTTCGCGATCCGTGAAGGCGGCCGCACGGTGGGCGCGGGCACGGTCAGCGAGATTGTGAAATAGGAGCAGATAAATGCCTCGGGAAATTATTACGTTCCAGTGCACGGAGTGCAAGAACCGGAACTATTCGTCGACCAAGAACAAGAAGACCACGACGGAACGCATGGAGCTGAAGAAGTTCTGCCGTCATTGCCGCAAGCACCAGGCCCACAAGGAAATCAAGTAGAATAGGAGATGCCCCCGGCGCCGCCGGGGAGCGTGACCCAGGGGCGTAGGTTTAACGGCAGACCAGCGGTCTCCAAAACCGCGAGTGGGGGTTCGAATCCCTCCGCCCCTGCCAGCCGCCCCCTCATCGTTTGGGCTACAGGAAGAATATGGCCGAGGAAAAAAAGAATTTTATCGATTCCACGCGGGACTATGTCGACAGCCTCAAAGTGGAGATGCGCAAAGTCAGCTGGCCCAACCGCAAGCAGGTCGAAAGCACCACGGCGGTGGTGATCGTATCGGTGTTCGCCTTCGCGGGCTATTTCGAAGTGGTGGATACCGTGCTGTCCCGGTGCGTCAAAGGCATTTTGAACTATTTCACCAAATAACTTTATGGAAGCCGAAGAGAACCTCCAATCGGAAGAGCAGACGGAAGAAGAGCCCGAAACCGGGGATATCGGCCAGGCTGAGGAAGCGCCGGCCGAAGCCGAAGAGTCGCAGCCCGAGGAAGCCGCCGCGGTCGGAGAGTGAAGAGCCCGTCGCTTCCGCGGATGGGGCGGAACCTGACGCCGAACCCGCGGCCGCGGCCGGCTACGACGAATCGTCTCCCAAGAAATGGTTCATCATCCATACCTACTCCGGCTTTGAAAATAAGGTATCCGAATCGCTGAAGACGCGCGCCGAAGCCTTTGGTTTTGCCGACAAAATCGGCCAGATCCTGATTCCCACCGAAGAAGTGGTGGAGTTGCGCAACGGCAAGAAGGTCACCAGCAAGCGCCTGGTTTATCCCGGGTATGTGCTGGTGGAAATGGAAATGAGCGACCAGTTGTGGCACGAGGTAAAGAACACTCCGCGAGTCACCGGCTTTGTCGGCGGCGGCAACTCGCCGGTACCTCTGAGCGCCGATGAGGTCAACCAGATTCTGTATCGCCAGCAATCCTCCGCCGAGCGTCCGCGGCCCAAGATGACGTTCGAGAAGAACGATTCGGTGCGCATTGTGGAAGGCCCGTTCGCCAATTTCTCGGGCAAGGTGGACGAAGTCAACCAGGAGCGCGGCACGTTGCGCGTGATGGTGACGATTTTCGGCCGCGCGACGCCGGTCGAGTTGGAATTTTTGCAAGTGGAAAAGGCTTAAGGAACGCGTATGGCAAAGAAGATTAACGCTGTAGTGAAGTTGCAGATTCCGGCCGGAAAGGCCACCCCCGCCCCGCCGGTAGGAACCGCGCTGGGGCCGCAGGGCGTCAACATCATGGATTTCTGCAAGGCGTTCAACGCCAAGACGTCCGGCAAGGACCAGGAGGGCCTGATCATCCCGGTGGTGATCACGATCTTCTCCGACCGCAGCTTTACGTTTATTACCAAAACGCCGCCGGTCCCCGTGCTGATCAAGCGCGCCGTCAATCTGGCGAAGGGATCGGCCGAGCCGCATAAGATCAAGGTGGGCAAAATCACCCAGCAACAGGTGCGAGGAGATCGCCGAAATCAAGATGCCCGACTTGAACTGCTTCGATGTGGAAGCCGCCATGAACTCCGTGCGCGGCACAGCGCGCAGCATGGGCGTGGACGTGGTTTAAGCGGGAGAGAGTTTGTACTGCCGGATGTGCGGATGTGGCGGAATTGGCAGACGCGCTAGATTCAGGTTCTAGTTCTCGCAAGGGAGTGGAGGTTCAAGTCCTCTCATCCGCACCAAAAGAATCAGTAGTTTATACGTAATCAACTGCTCGAGAGGGTCGTTGCGGTCTTCAAGGGTAGCGCAAAGGGTAGCGCTAATCAGGGAATATCGGGGGAATTGCGGGGCTTACGCAGGACCGGTTGAGCGCTCTTTTCTTGCTTCGACTGCTCAAGGCGTTGGATTTCTGCTCTCAGCTCTTCGATCCGCTGGGCTACATCTGTTGCGCCGATCAGACCACGGCCGGCTTGGAAGGCATCCATCCTTCGCCTCGCATCTTCAAGGGCTTCATCGTCGATCATCGTATAGCGGTCATCCATAGATGTACTCTCGTGTCCCATGATGTCCCGCCGGGTTTGGCCGTCAACGCCGGCTTTGCGCATCTGGTAATGCGCCGATCGGCGGAGATCATGAAAGTGAAGGTTGATGGGTTCGACGCCGTCTTGCTTCATGCGATCGCCTAACGCAGCAACGGCTTTCGCCCACAGGCCGTCAAGGCGGACGATCCGCTGTCCGTCCTTATCCGCGCGGTAGTCGAACCAGAAGAACACGTAAGGGCAGTCTGGATACAGCCCGTCTCTCATTTCACGCTGCCTTCGGATGTATGGCTCCATCTCGCCCAAAAATGGCGCTTTGCCGGCCCCGAACTTGGTGGATTCGAAATAGACGCATCGCTCTTCGAAGTCCACACGGTCCCAGCGAAGGTTGAGAAGTTCGCTTAAGCGCCGGCCGATGTTATAAGCCAGGACGAACAGGCACCGTAGCGCTGGGTGCAGGACGTCCCGGAAAAAGGTGTAATACCGGTCCGGCAGCCGCACGCGGCGGGTATTTTCCATTTCCGGCCGCTTGTGAAAATCGCATCCGCCAGCCGGCATTGTATGAATCTTGCCGAGCTGGATGCCAACTTTGAAAGCTTTACTGACCTTGGAGAGATCGCGATTAATTGTGGTGTCTGCAATGTGCTGTCGCCTGCGGTACTCGCGGAAAGCTTGGCAGTGAGCTACGGTCAATTCGGATGCAAGCATCCCGCCAAAGAACGGTCTAAGGCGTGAGTCGACAACCCACTGGTAGTTCCGCCGGGTCGGTTCATGGGCGACGTTCGCAAGCAGATCGTCGAACAGTTCGTTAACGGTGATTCGCCCGGGATCAACGGTCTTTCCAAGGCGGGCCGATTTCTCCAACTCGGCGGCGCGTCTGACTACGTAGTCGATTGCGGCCTGGCGCTGATTCTCTTTGCAGTGGGTCGACTCTGGCTGAAGGGTCCAGACGCCTGTCCTCGGATCAGGTTTGAGAATTCGCTTGTACCAGATGCCTTTCTTAAGGTAGAACCCCTTGGGCATCTTGGCCGGACCCTCGGCCGGGCGGCGTCTCACGCGAGGCATTCTTGAGCATGCAATTGCGCGTGGTCTTCAATATGCCTGAGATCGCGCGTATTCGTATTTGTGGTCAATTTCGCGGCGGTCAATGAACACCCGTCCATCTATGCGCAGTGGCGTCAAAATTCGCCGTTCGTAGAGGTGGCGTACCGCCTTTTCCGACCGGCCAAGGTATTCGGCCGTCTTTCTTACACTCATTAGGTACGGTTGGTGGTGGCCATTTTCAATCGCAAGATTCATTGCATACCTCCTTTGCTCTCGTAGAGTTCAGTCCGTTTTCGTGGAGTTTCCTATTGCATATGGATACCGGCTTCATGCCTTCACATCGGATGGGATCCCGTTTCCGTTGCCAGCGAATCGAGATCGAATCTGAAATCGCCGATCCAATGATTCGAGGCGCTCTAGTGCATCCAACAACTGGAGGCTGGCATCGCGCATATCAACGCATGGCTTTGAAAACTGTTCCGCGTGCTTGATTGCGAACTTAATTCGATCCATCACGACGCGGACCTGATACGCCATCTCAAATTCAAGTGGTGATGGCCGCGATCTCACCTCAGTTTCACTGGTTTCGACAATCTGATGCATAATTTCGGAGCTCATGGAATGCGTTGCCACTTACATGGTGATTCTACGGTAGGCATTCCAACTCGCCAAAAACACGCTCGTCTTCCAATCGTCCCCCACGGCAACTCTCGGGTGTCTTCGACAACAAAAAAGAATGTCTGGAAGCCAGATCTCAGCTCCTTAGTTCCTTTTCGCGGCCTTCATACCGACGATCCCGTCGGCAATTACGAAATGCGCCGGAACAGGGCACTATATGGCTGTCCGCGCCGTCTCGCGCGAATCGTATTGCCGAGG
Source organism: Bryobacterales bacterium (assembly GCA_963723015.1). Lineage (GTDB taxonomy): Bacteria > Acidobacteriota > Terriglobia > Bryobacterales > Bryobacteraceae > PALSA-243. Next base: position 1,020 of record CAVRPF010000018.1, on the reverse strand, counting down.
ATTGGGTCGTCGCTGATCCGGCTCAAGCGGCTGAGATCCTCGATAACGGAGCATCTCCGCGAACTGTGCCTTTGGGGGAATGTTGCTACCACGCAGCCGTTCGGTGCTGCCAGAGCTTCCTCAACTGCGCCTTTAGTTCGGCTGCCCGAAGTTCCGAGAATCCTTGCCTTGCATTTTCGAGTAGCAGACCGAAACCAACACGTTGGATAGCTGCCGCCGAAATTCCGAGAATGTCGGCCTACTTGACCGGCTGGTGGCCAAGCTGGGTGGCTTTTCGGTGAAAATCGCGTCTTCCCGTAGAATCCTGGCTGAGGGTACAGGCCAACGTGTTTCCGTCAATTGCTGAACTCCGCCAGAAATTCCAAGAAGCCAAGTACATCGTTGATGAGGTGATGATCTCGCAGGTGTACGTAGCGGGAGAGCTGAAGAAGCCGGTGCTGGTTGAGGGGCCGCCCGGTTGCGGCAAGACAGAGCTTGCGAAGGCGCTGGCATTTGCCCTTGACACAGTTGTGGAGCGGCTTCAGTGCTATCCGGGCATCGACGAAGAAAAAGCCATCGGCAAGTTCGATACCGCTCTGCAGAAACTCTTCCTCGAAACACAAGCGGACCAGCTCGGCACGGATTGGGAATTCATTCGGGACCGTCTCCACACCCTGGACTTCTTCGTCCAAGGGCCGCTCATGCGCGGCCTTCAGCACACGCCGAAGCGGTGTGTCCTGCTGATTGATGAGGTGGACAAAGTGGATGAGGAGTTCGAATCGATGCTCCTCGAAGTTCTATCGGAATGGCAACTCTCGATCCCGCGGCTTGGGACCGTACGGCACAAAACGATCCCGTTTGTGATCCTCACTTCGAACGAAGCCCGCCGAATTGGTGACCCACTGCGGCGCCGGTGCGCTTATTTCCGTGCCGAATTCCCGACAGTGGAACGGGAGACGGAGATATTGAAAATGCGGAGCAGAGCGGGGAGTGTTGCATTGCAGCGACAAATCGCAGGCCTCTCGTATGCACTCCGCGCTT
>CAVRPF010000017.1:0-350876 GCA_963723015.1 Bryobacterales bacterium | reverse complement strand
ATCGATGGCTTTCCGCCGCCGGCCTCGGCGATACGCGCCAATAGCCGCTCGCGAAGCTGCGCGGAGACTTGCTGAGTCTCCGCGCGCCCGGCGAGATTGACGTGCTGGAACGGATCGGCCGCGTCATCGTACATCATGTACTCGACGTACTGCGGCGCATCGGCTACCGGATGCCAGCCGCGCAGTTTGGGCGCGGCGACGGCATAGGTCCATCGCGGCGTCCGCAGCACGCGGCCGGTCACAAACTCAGTCAGATGGATGTACACCTCATCGCGCCAATTTTGCGCGCGTCCTTGCACCAGCGGCATCGCGCTGCGGCCCTGCATTCCTGCGGGGACCGGCACGCCGGCGGCATCAAGCAGCATGGGAGCTATATCCACGTGACTTACTAACTGACCTAGCTCCAGCCCACGGTCGAAGCCGGGGCCCTGCACGATCAGAGGCACATGAATGGAGCTTTCATGCGGGCTGCGCTTGTATTCGGTGTTGCGCGTTTTGAAGTGACAGCCATGATCGCTGGTGAAGAGCACGACGGTGTTGCTATCGAATCCCTGTTGCTTAAGCGCCGCGAGAATGGTTCCGGCTTCGGTATCGATGTTGGCGACGCATGCGTAGTAATCGCCAAGCTGGCTGGGCCATGAGCCGGGCAGCGGGCGCAGGTCTTGCGGAACAAATGGATTGCGGTACTTTCCGGCCAATTCTTTGGGTGGAACGAAGCTATCGATATCGTTCTGATGGTGCGGGCTGAGATACGATACCACCAGCAGAAAGGGCGGCTTGGCGCGGCGCAGGAAGGACACGGCGCGCTGAGTGAGGAAGGTTTCGCGATACACGCCGGAGAACGGAATCGGCTTACCCGCCGCATCGAAAATCTCGCCCTCGTACGGATGCGAGGTGCGCTCCAGAACATTAGCGGCCTCCCACAGGTCGAGAAACCCGCCGCGCATTTCGGGCGCTACCGGGCCGAGAGTCACCGCCCCACTTGTCTCCGGAGCCAGGTGCCACTTACCAATATAGTTGGCGGAGTAACCGCGGGCGCGCAGCAAGGTGGCCAGCGTGACGTTGCCGGGCCGCAGACCCGGGCCATTGTGCCAGGCGCCGTGCTTTTCCTCATACACTCCCGTGAAGAGAGTTGCCCGCGCGGGAGCGCACACCGGATGATTCGACATGGCCGAGCGGAACAACACGCCACGATGCGCCATGGCGTCGAGATTGGGCGTCAATTCCATCGGGTTCATGCCCATGCAGCCGAGATTGTCGGCGCGAAACTGGTCGGAGATCAGGATGACGATATTGGGCGGCGTCGAGGGCGGAGTCTGCGCCGTCGCGGCGGCGGCTGGAATCGGAGCGCTCTTTAGCAGATCGCGGCGACTAAGAGGATTCATGTCGGTTGACGTTCATTATAGACCGCGCGCGCGGGACAAGTGGCCGCCAGAGCCGGGCTAGAATGAGTCTTCATGCGATGCCATTGGGCGCTGCTAGTGGCCACCCTCGCGCTGGCCGGATGTAATTCCGCGCCGCCGCCGGCCGCCGATCCGGATCTCAGCGCGCAAATCCAGCGCATTCGCGCTATCGATAATCACGCGCATCCGGTGCGCTTCACCGATCCGGGCGAGGCCGCCGACCGTTTCTTCGACGCGTTGCCGGTGGACAACATGGAGCCGCAGTCCGATCCAATCAATCTGCGTCCCAACTCCCCGGCTATAGCCGCCGCGTGGCGCGCCCTCTATGGCGCCAGCGGCGTGGACCAGCAGCGCAAACAGAACGTAATCCGGCAGAAGGGCAACGCCTATCCGGAATGGGTGCTCGATCAAATGGGCGTGGAAACCATGCTGGCCAACCGCGTCGCGATGGGGGCGAGTATTCAGCCGCCGCGCTTCCTCTGGGTCCCGTATGCCGATGCGCTGATCTTTCCGTTGGACAACTCGAAGCTCGCGGCGGTGAATCCGGACCGCAAAGCATTTTTCGCGCTGGAAGATAAACTGCGCGCGCGTTACCTGCAGGACGCGGGACTTTCCGCAATGCCGGCCACGTTGGGCGATTACCTGACGCGGGTGGTTACGCCGACGCTGGAACGGCAGCGCCGGGGCGGCGCGGTGGCCGAAAAGTTCGAGGCTGCGTATTTGCGTTCGCTGGCATTCGACAAGGTGGATCGCGCCACGGCGGAGCGTGCCTATGCCAACCTGTCGACTGCAAATCAGACGGCGGATTACAAAGCACTGCAGGATTTTCTATTTCGCTACATTGCCGCCGAGTGCGGCCGCCTGGGCATGGCCGTACACATCCACACGGAGGCCGGCGCAGGAGGGTACTTCGATGTGAGCGGCGCCAATCCGTTGAACCTGGAATCGGTGTTGAACGACCCCGCTCTGCGCCGGACCAAATTCGCGATGCTGCATGGCGGATGGCCGTTCCTCGGCGAGATGACGGCCCTGCTCACGAAACCGAATGCGTATCTGGATTTTTCGGCGCAGGACCTGACGCGCGCGCCCCACGCGCTCGCGCAAACGCTCCGCGACTGGCTGGAATTTGTGCCCGAAAAAATCCTGTTCGCCACCGATGCGTACCCTTACAGTCCCGAAATGGGCTGGGAGGAATCCGGCTGGATCGCCGCGCGCACGGGACGCGAGGCGCTGGCAATCGCCCTTACAGGCATGATGCGCGACGGGGAAATCACGCGCGCCCGCGCATCCGAGCTGGCGCGGATGGTGTTGCGCGATAACGCGCGCGCGCTTTATGGAATCCGATGATGGCATTCGATGCGATTCTTTTCGATTTCGACGGCGTGCTGATCGATAGCGAGCCTTTGCACTGCCTCTGCTGGGCGGAGGTCTTGAAGCCGCTCGGGGTCACGCTCGAATGGGCGTTTTATCGCGATCACTGCATCGGTATCGACGACCGCGAGATGCTGCGGATGATAGCGACCCAGGCGCACCCCGCGCGGGATTGGCGGGAGCTTTGGGCGCAGTACCCGGCGAAGAAAGAGCTGTTCCGGCGCCGGACCCTGGACGCGCCGCCGTTCCTCCCGGAACTGAAGGAATTTCTGGAGATGCTTCAGGCGCAATACAAACTGGCGGTGGTCAGTTCCAGCGCGCGCGTGGAGGTTGACCCGCTGCTCGCGCGCGCGAACCTGCGGGATTTTTTCGAGCAACTGGTCTGCGATAAAGAAGCCGGTGCGCACAAGCCAGCGCCGGAGCCTTACCTGATGGCCGCGCGGCTGCTCGGCGCGATCCGGCCGTTAGTGGTAGAAGATTCCCCCGCGGGAATTGCAAGCGGCCGCGCCGCCGGTTTCGAGGTATTGCCGGTGCAAAACCCCTCGGATGTTCCCGAGTTAGTACGCCAGCGCCTTAACCTTTAGCGCGGCTGGTGCGCTTGCGGGCTGCCGCCGAACGTGCCTGTTTCGCTAATGCCGCATGCGAGGCCGCGCTGCGGCCCTCCTTCTTTAGCGCCCCCAGCGTGGCGCGCGATCGCTTCGCGGAGGGTTTTTTGGACGTACCGCTGCGTCCCTTGGCGGTATCGCGCTGCGCCTGTTTCCGGGTACGCTCGGAACCGGCTCCTCTCTTGGGCGGCGGCAGATCGACGCCCGCGCGACGCGCCTTGGAGAGCCCGATCGCAATCGCCTGCTTGGTGGACCGGGCACCGTGCTTGCCTTGCCGGATATGATCCATTTCCTCGCGCACGAACTCCCCAGCCTGGGTGGTCGCCGCCTTCCCTTCGCGCTTGTCCTGGCGCGCTCTGGCGATGGTCTTCTTTTCAGGCATAGCGTTGAAACCGGGTGCAATCGCGGCGCCAGCGTGCCGATTCAACCCAACCCGGATTGGGTTGGCGCGGCCGAGTTTATTTTGTTACTTTTCACGATATAAAAAGGCTTTTCGGCGGCGAAATGGCGTGCTATAGTTGGGACGCATTTGATAGCTTCCGCCGATCGGCAGTTCCATTCCCCTGATTAGCCCGCTTTCAAATCAGTTGGAGGATCGAGATAGTGAAGAACATTTTTGTAGGCAACTTAAGCTTCAGCTCAACGGAAGAATCGATTCGAAACATGTTCGAGCGCTATGGCGTGGTCAACAGCGCGCGCATCATGACCGATCGGGATACCGGCCGCTCGCGCGGCTTCGCGTTTGTGGAAATGGAGAATGAAGCGGAAGCGGACCAGGCCATTACGGCTCTGAACGGCGCCACAGTGGATGGACGCGCGATCAACGTTAACGAAGCGCGGCCCAAGCCGGAACGCGGATTTGGCGGCGGCGCCGGCGGCGGCGGCAACCGGTTTGGCGGAGGCGGCGGTGGCGGGCGGCGGCCCGGAGGCGGCGGTAGCGGCGGCGGCGGCGGAAACCGGCGCGAGCCGCGCTGGTAAGGGTTAAACTCCGCGAGTACCGTTCTCGAGGAACGTTCGCAACCGGTGGCTGCGGCTGGGATGGCGCAGCTTGCGGAGCGCCTTGGCCTCAATTTGCCGGATGCGCTCGCGCGTCACAGCGAAATTTAGTCCCACTTCCTCGAGCGTATGCTCGCTGCCGTCTTCCAACCCAAACCGCATCTTGATGATCTTTTCTTCGCGCGGCGTGAGCGTCTTGAGCACCTGCGCCGTCTGTTCGCGCAAATTGAGATTGATTACCGCATCCGATGGTGAAATACCGTTCTGATCGACTATGAAATCGCCCAGATGCGACTCGTCTTCTTCACCGATGGGAGTCTCAAGTGAAATCGGTTCCTGCGCGACGCGCAGCACCTTGCGCACTTTCGCGACGGGAAGCTGCATGCGCTTGGCCAACTCCTCGTTGGTGGGATCGCGGCCCAATTCCTGCACCATCTGGCGGGAAGTGCGGACGAGCTTGTTGATGGTTTCGATCATGTGGACCGGAATGCGAATGGTCCGCGCCTGATCGGCGATGGAGCGCGTAATGGCCTGCCGTACCCACCAGGTGGCGTAGGTGGAGAATTTGTACCCGCGGCGGTATTCGAATTTCTCCACCGCTCTCATTAGCCCGATGTTGCCTTCCTGAATCAGGTCGAGGAACTGCATGCCTCGGTTGTTATAGCGCTTGGCGATGCTGACCACCAGGCGCAGGTTGGCCTCGATCAATTCCTTTTTGGCGTTCTCGGCTTCGGCGTGGGCCTCGGTGATGATCTCGAGGGTGCGCCGCAACTCGGCCGCGGACGCGCCGAATTCCTCTTCGAGCTGCTGGAGCTTCTGCGCGCACGATTTCTGCTCCTTGCGGAGATCCTTGATAGCCATCGGCGCGATGGCCGGGCCAGGCTTCGAGCTGCTTCTGAACGCGCGCGACTTCGTTTCTCGACCGGCCGCAACTCTTCCACCGCGGCGCGCAGACGCCCGATCAAGTGTCGGATCACGGGGCTCTGCAGACGGATGGCGCGCATCAACCGCGACGTCTCTGACGATCAAGCCGCCCCACTTCCCATGACTGGCGGCGGTACAGCTTAGGCTTAAGCGTGCGCGGAATGGCCATCAGTTTCTGCCGCGCCTGCAGGGTGCGTTTGTAATGCTTGGCGATATCCTCCACGGACGCGGACGAATTCCCGCCGTTTGCGCTTCCACCATCTCGTCGGTGAGAATCGGGTCGTTGATCTGGAGCACATCGCGCGCGGAGAGAATCTCCTTCGCCATCTCTTCGTTCATGGCGATGATTTCCTGGATGGCCAGGGGCGCGCGCGAGAGCGATTTCAAGACCGTGGATTGGCCGCGCTCGATGCGGCGGGCGATTTCCACTTCGCCGTCGCGCGTCAGCAGTGGGACCGCGCCCATTTCGCGCAGGTACAGGCGCACAGGATCGTTGAACTTGTCGCCCCGGCGGGCAGGTCCAGATCGATCCCCTCTTCGGCATCCTCGAGCTTTTTATCGAAATCCTTCGGCTCTTCAAGGATTTCAATACCTGCGCCGTCCAGCCCGGCCAGCACCTCTTCGAGGTCGCCGCCCACCAGATCGCCGGGCAAGACTTCGCTTACCTCGTCGAACAGCACGTACCCTTTTCCCTTGCCCAATTCGACGAGCCGTTGCAGCCCGTCCAACTTTTTCATCTGTCGCCACTGAAGCCCCGTAAACTCCCCGGCGTTGCGAGTCGAGATAATTGTACATCATGGCGCGACCCGGAGTTTCTTCCGCTCCAGCCGACCCAACTCCCGCATCAAGTGCATCGCTTCGTCCATTCTTCCCGCGCGCTCGGATTCGTGAATGCGCGCCTTCAATTGCAAGTATCGCTGGCGCTCGCCGGCATCGACGCAGGCGCGCAATGCACTTGCGCCCCCACTCGAGGCCGAACTCTTCCACCGCCGGATCCTCCGCAAATAACATTTCGGCCAGAATCCGCCGGTCATTATCTTCCAGGCGCGCGGCGACGGCGTCGAAGCCGATCCGGCCGCCGCCGGAATGCACCGCGATAATGGCTTGCAAAATCCGCCGCGTATCCAATCGGTCGAGGGTTTCCAAGCGCGCCAGGTCTTCGATTAACCGCTCGCAGCCTTCGGCGTTGGAAATCAGAACGTGGATCAAGCCGCGCTCATCCGGCCGTACCGCGGCCTGCGGGCAGCTCGATAGTCTTCTCCTGCCGGTCCGCCGGCCGATTTCCGGAATCCGTCGAGCAACATGCCCGGCTTTACGCCGATATAAGTCGGCGACGTCGTTGACGATCGCCATGCGCTCCAGCCGGTCCGAGATCCGCTGCACTTCGGGCAGCAGAAACTGAAGCACCGAGACTACCCCTTCAGAGGTGTGGACATCGTACTTTGCCGCGGGCGCGGTCCGCCAGCCAGTAAAAATAGCCTTTGGCTTTTCCAGCCGCTCGCGGTACGCATCGGCGCCGTGTTCTTTGCAGTATTCGTCGGGATCCAGGCCGCCTTCGAGCTCCATGATGCGCACCTGCATGCCTTCCTGCAGCAGCAGGCCGATGGATCGCTCCGCCGCTTTAGCCCCGGCCGCATCGGGATCGAAATTCACCACGATGCGCACCGCGTGACGCTTAAGCGCCTGAATCTGCTGCGCGGTGAGTGCGGTGCCGCAGCTTGCCACCACTGCGGCCATGCCCGCCGCGCTTACGCCGATCGCATCCATGTAGCCTTCCACGAGAATCGCGCGCTCCTCCTTTCGAATCGCATCCTTGGCCCGATGCAGGTTGTAGAGCGTGTAGCTCTTCTTATATATCGGCGTTTCCGGCGAATTTAAATACTTGGCATTTTCGTCCGGCGACAGCGCGCGTCCGCCGAATGCGATCACCTTGCCGTGCTCGTTATGGATGGGAAACATCAGGCGATTGCGGAAACGGTCGTAGTACCCTCCGCTCTGCGCCTCTCCGACGAGCCCCGACTGCTCCAGTTGCGCGGCGCGGAAACTGGCGTTCTTCGAGCACCCGCAGCAGCGCGCGTCCCGACGGCAGCGAGTAACCGATTCCGAACCGCTCGATGGTTTCCGTCGTCACCCCGCGCTGCGCCAGGTAGGCGCGCGCCGCTTCGCCCGCCGAGCCGTGCAGATTGGCGCTGAACTGTTCCTGCGCCAGCTCGTGCATCCGCATCAGCGCGCCGCGCAGCTTGGATTCTTCATCCGCGTATTGAGAACGCTTGGGCATGGGGATGCCGTAGCGCTCCGAAAGACTCTTGAGGGCGTCGTAGAAACTGATGGCTTCGATTTCCATAACGAACTTCAACGCGTCGCCGCTCACATGGCAGCCGAAACAGTGGTAGAACTGCTTACTCTCGCTGACGGAAAAAGATGGGGTCTTTTCGTTGTGAAACGGGCAGAGGCCGGCGTAGCGGTCGCGCGACGCCTTTTTAAGCCGGACGTATTCGCCGATAACGTTGACGATGTTGAGTTGGGATTTAAATTGATCGACGGATTCCATGGGGCTCTCCGATATTATGACGCGCGGCAACCCGCGATTCGGCGAGGCAATTGGCCGCGTGAAATATTAGCCGGTGCGCGATGCCGCATCGATTACATCCTGGTAATAGCGCTCATACTGCGGAATGATTTTGTCCGTGCAGAACCTCTCCGAAGCGTTCCATCTGCCCGCCTTGCGCATGCGATAGTGAAGGTCTTCGTCCGTCAGCAGCGCCACCACGCGCGCGGCCTGCGCTTCGATATCGCCCACGTTTTCCAGAAAACCGTCTTCTCCATCCGTGATCAGCTCCGGCACCCCGCCCACGCGAGTCGCGACCGGCACGACTTCGCAAGCCATCGCTTCGAGCGCCACCAGACCGAACGATTCCAACTCGCTCGGCATCAGCAACACGTGCGCCAGCGGGATCAGCCGCTCGACGTGATCCTGCTTGCCCAGAAAGGATATGTGCCGCTGCACTTTCAAGTCGCGCGCCAGGTATTCGGCCGGGCCGCGCTCGGGTCCATCGCCCACCATCAGCAGATGCGCGGGCGCGCTCTTGCGGACCTCCGCCAGAATGCGAACGCAATCGAGCACGCGCTTCACCGGACGGAAATTGGAAAGATGGATCAGCAGCTTTTCGCCCGCCGGAGCAAAGCGCGCGGCGCCCTTTTTTTCGGCATCGGGCTTGTAGCGATCGCAGTTGACGAAGTTCTTGATGACGCGGATCTCGTTGCTAGTACCGAAGACTTCCACGGTGCGCTCGCGCAGGTATTCGCTGATGGCGGTCACGCCGTTCGATTGTTCGATAGAGAAGCGCGTGATCGGAAAGTAGGAGCGGTCGGTCCCTACCAGGGTGATATCGGTGCCGTGCAGCGTGGTAATGAAGGGCAGCCGGCGCCTGGGCGCCAGCATTTGCTGCGCCAGCAGGGCGGAGATGGAGTGCGGAATGGCGTAGTGTACGTGCAACAAATCCAGATCGTAAGACTCGGCCACTTCCGCCATGCGCGACGCCAGCGCCAGGGAGTATGGCGGGAATTGGAAGAGGGGATAGCTCGAAACTTCCACTTCATGGTAATGGATATGCGGGGTGCCGGGATCGAGGCGGATGGGATTGGCGTAGCTGATGAAATGCACTTCGTGGCCGCGCGCGGCCAGCTCCAAACCAAGCTCCGTAGCAACGATGCCGCTGCCGCCGTACGTGGGATAGCACGTGATGCCGACGTTCACTTGGCCAGCGTATCATTAACCGGACGCAGCACCGCGAATCCGATCTGGCCGTGCAGGTTCTCGTCGGGCGAGGCCACGTCGCCGCCGCCGAACCACACGCGGATCTCGTTGCCGTTCACTTCAACCGTAGGATCGCAGATGACTTTCGCATCCCAAGCTTGCGCTCCGCTGAATACGGCCGGCAATCTGGTCCAATGCACGCCATCGGTGGAGCGCGCCAGCCCCAGGCGCCGCATTTCGGAGAAATCGCGCCCGGTGAAGAGCATCCAGTAATACCCGTGCGACTGCCAGACGGCCGGTTCGCCGTCGCCGGCTTCATCGAACGAGCCGGGCGGCCCCGGTTCCAGAATCGGGTTGGCGCGCAGCTTTTGCCAGTGGACGCCGTCGGTGGAGCGGGCAACTCCCAAGCGTTGCCGCGGCGGCTCGGCGCGGTCCTGACCCAGATAATAGAGATAGAAATACGGCCCGATGCGAATGACATACGGGTCGGCTATAGCGCGCTCATCCCAGCTTTCGAACGGACCCGTTGACATAACTGGGGCGGGCTCTCTACGCCAGGCGCGCCCATCGTGAGAGCGCGCCAGACCGATACGTCCAGCGCCCTTCGGACCGGCCACATACCAATACCAGAATTCCTTTTGATAAACCAGTGCGGAACCGTTGCCCGCGATGTAGCTGCCCTCCCAACCGCGCGTGTCCGGCGCGAAGACCGCGCCGTGCGGTTCCCAATAAATGCCATCGGTGGAAGTCGCCAGGCCGGTTCGCCAAGTGGCGCCATCGTACCCGGAGTAGAAATTGAAAAGCTGGCCTTGCCGAACGACGCTGGGCGCAAGGGCATCTCGCGAATCCCATGCGGCGCTTCGGCCTAGCACCGGCTCGGCGCGCGCATCCCAAGCGAAGAAGAGGTTTGGGTTCCCGCCGTTAACCCGAGGGCAAAGTGAAATCGGCGTAGCGCCCGCACCCAGACAGGATCAGCGCGAGTGCGGTGACTATAGCCGCTGCAATTAGCCTTCGACCCATGCCTAGTTCTATCTTAAGCACCCTGGTCTCCGTTCCAGGCGCCGATCCTCTGAGTAGTCCGTATAGCCCAACTGGAAGCGTCTGAGGCATCTCATGCACCTGCCGCTCTAGAGATGACGCGACGAATTTTGCGGCGGCGACTCGGCGTTCCAATCGATCCCCTCGAGAGTGTTCAGAAACCTCTCGATTGGAATGCGCGCTTCCGTGCAGGCTTCCTCCAGACTTCTCCCGTCGGGCGGCGGGTTGTAGATACCCAATTGTTTCAGCACGGCTTCCGAACTGGGTATGGCGGCGATCAGATCGCGTATCGTTGTGCTCGGATCGATTCTCATAGCGTCCCGATCCGCGTCACGTTGCCGGTATCGTACACCTCGCGATAAATCTAGCACAGCAAGCGCGCGTTCACTGGACACCGGACGCTTCGCGCCCGGCCCTGCCCGATTCGAGTGGGCGTCTGGCGTCTATTATTGATGGCGGCCGATACGGAAACTCTCTTCCGCGCGGAACCAGTCTTCCTCCGGGGAGCCATCCGGATGTCCGCGCTCCTCCCAATAGGCATACGCAAGAGCCGCGATCCGCGGATCGGGTTGTCCATCGGCCGAAGGCTGAATCGGGTGCGCCGATTGCCGCTCATGGGATTCGTGCAAACGTTTCTCGGCATCGTGACCCCGAACCCCGGAAAGCTCCGGATCTGTCGCGTGTTGGGATGGGGTAGCTTCGACGCTGGCTTTTGTGGCAGTTGGCATGATAACAATTTCTCCTTAAAGGGTAAAGTAACGGCGATCGCTGCGGGAGTGATAACGCCTGACGTTATAATGCCTAACCCACGAGTAGTATTCCGTGACTTTAGTCACGCCAGATCCAGGGAAGTTGTCGCCGGCGCGGGAGGAACTGCATCGGCAAACTCCCGCAAAGCTTGCACGTTCGGCACTATGACGAGCCTCTTCCCACGCAGTTCAATGAGCCTGGTTTCATTCAGATGTGAGAGAGAGCGAGAGACAACTTCACGTACCGATCCGACCCGGCTGGCGATCTCCGGCCGCGTAAGAGTAAGTTCAAATACGACTCCTTCTCCGGAGCGAATCGCCCGATCCCGAACTACTGTAAGGAGGAAGAGCGCCAGACGCTGATCTACATTGCGGAGAGCTAGTGATTCGATAAGTTCCGCGCAGTGGCGAACCTGCTGGCTCAACGACCGGGCGACATTCCAAAGCAGCTCCGGATGCTCGCGGCAGATCTGATGTACGTCCTTGTGGTGAATGCAGAGGACCACGGCGGCTGCATCGGCGATTACGGTACTGAAGTATTTCCCACCATTAAATACGGGTACTTCGGAGAGGGTTGCTCCAGGCCGTTCCGTCGATAAAACCTGTTCGCGACCGTCGAGACTTTGCCGGATAGACCGAAGCTCCCCTTCCACAACCACAAACAATCCACCGGCTTCCTCGTGCTCTGAATAGAGCATCTCGCCCTTCGTTAACCGGCGGACGGTGGACCGGGCCGCGGCTTTCTGCAACACCTGTTCCGGCAGATCGGCGAATAGTCTCGTTTGCCGGAGACATCCGATTTTATCGATGCTAACCCGAGCGGGCATGTGGCTAATGACTCCAAGGCGGTGCGTCCGCCGATCCGTCCAGAACCTGGCAAAGTACGCCAGCCCGGAACCCAGGCTGGAAGAAAGCGGCTTTGAAAGGCGGATAATTCGACGGTACCAATCGCCAGCGTCCGCGAGAGCATATCTTTTCGGACATATGTCTTTTCGCACACGCTGTCATTCCGGCCGAGATCAGTGCATCGCCCCGGAGCCGGGTCCATGATGCGTTGGCTTTTTCATGACCAGCAAGAGCGGCAAAACCAAAAGGAATACCAAACCAAGCGCGCGAAACGTATCGATAAACGCCTGCATCGCGGCCTGCTGCTGCACCATGCCCCAGACCGCGCCGTAGGATTGGCGCATAGCCGTAACCGGGTCGGCGCCGTGGGCTATCATGCGATTTTGTAAACCATGCAGCACGGCCTGCGTGCGCGGGTTCGATGCGCTGACATTGGCGCCCAGCAGCACCGTATGAAACTGCTGCATGCGGAAAAGAAACGTGGTCCCGCTGGCGATCCCAATACTGCCGCCGATGTTGCGCATCAGGTTGAACATGCTGGTGGCGTTACCCATTTCCTCCTTGGGAATCGGGTCCATAGTGGCCGTGGTGAGGGGCACGAACAGAAGCGCCAGCGCCGCGCCCTGCACAAACTGCGGCCAAAAGATATCCCAATAGCCCGCATCTAGACTCAGGCGCGATAGCGCATAGAGCGACCAGGCGCCGCCGATCAGTCCCACGGCCAGCACCTTGCGCGGATCGAACTTGCCGCCGAGGGTGCCGACCACCGGCATCATAAGGAACGACCCCAGGCCTCGCGGCGCCATTGCAATGCCCGCGTCCACCGCCGAATAACCGAGCAGCGTTTGTAGAAAAATCGGGCACCAGCAACATGCTGCCGTAAAGGACAAAGCCAAGCACGGTCATCAGAAACACGCCCGCGCTATATGTGCGATTGCGAAAGACGCTGAGATGCACCACCGGGTCGCGCGTCATCAGCTCGCGCATTATGAACAGGACAATGCCTGCGGCCGACGCCATGGTAAGGGCCAGAATCGCGTGTGAAGCGAACCAGTCGTCTTCCTGGCCCTTATCGAGCACCACCTGCAAAGCGCCCACGCCTACTGCAAGCAGGCCGATACCCCAGTAATCGATACCCTTTCCACTTCGGCGAATGTAGGGGGGGTCGAAGATGAACAGGCGCGTCATTATGATCGAAGCCAGGCCCACCGGTAGATTGATGTAGAAGACCCACCGCCAACTATAGTTATCTGTGAGCCAACCGCCGATCACCGGCCCGAGCATGGGCGCCACCACAATCCCGAGTCCCCAGAACGCCATCGCTTTGCCGCGGTCTTGAGGCGGGAAGGCCTCGAGCATCACCGCTTGCGAGAGCGGTTGCAAGCATCCGCCGCTTGCGCCTTGAATCACGCGAAAGAAAATCAGCGCGCCCAGAGTTGGCGCCAGGCCGCAGAGCAGCGACGCCCCGGTGAAACCGGCCACGGCCGCCATCAACATGCGTTTGCGGCCGAAATAGTTCGCCAGCCAACCGGTAATCGGTAGCACGATGGCGTTGGCCACCAGATATGACGTCAATGCCCACGAGGCTTCATCCACGCTGGCCGAGAGGCTTCCGGCAATGTGCGGCAGCGACACGTTCACCACCGTGGTATCCAGCACCTCCATGAAGGTTCCGAACATCACGGCGACAGCGACAATCCATGGATTGATTTGGGGCTGGGCGGATTGCGTCGATGCCGAGGGCGCCATGGTCTGTACATCCATAATATTAGGGATGCCTTCGCCACGCGGAAGTCGCACGCGATACGTACACAGCCGCCTGGCGCTGATGGCCGGCTTCGGGGGTTTGCTGCTGCTGATGGCCTTTGCCGAAGTCGACGGCATGAAGGCGCTGCGCGAAATTCAAAACTCGAACGACGAGATTCGCGAAGACTTTCTGTTGCGCACGCGGCTGCTCGAGCGCATCCGCGGCGACGTCTATGTTTCCGGAACCTACGTGCGCGATTACCTGCTGGAGCCGGAGCCGGGCAAGGCGGCGGGCCATCGCTACAGCCTGTTGGAAACGCGTCAGGACATGGATGCGGCCCTGGCCCAATATCGAGGCCTGATCAATGCGCGCGAGCGGCAACCCTTTGCCGCGCTGACCACCGCGCTGGAAGCTTATTGGAGGGTGCTGGAGCCGGTATTCGATTGGACGCCGGATAAACGCCGGCGCGATGGATTTCTTTTCCTCCGCGATGAAGTTTTTCCGCGCCGCATGGCCATGCTGCGTATCGCAGACCAGATCCGCACGTTAAACGAGGCGCAGCTGAACGAAGGCAAGGTGCGGGTGGAGCAGACCTTCTCCGCTTTTCGGCGGCGGCTGACGTTGACTCTGGGACTGACCATCGGCCTCGGGCTTCTGCTGGCCGCATTCGCCATCTGGCGCATCCTCGGCTTGGAAGCGGAGGAGGCCGCGCACTTTCGCGAAATTCAGCAATTATCCGCGCGGTTGGTGGAAGCGCAGGAGGACGAGCGGCGCTCGATCTCGCGCGAATTGCACGACGAAGTGGGGCAATCGCTTACGGGAGTGTTGGTGGAGATGGCGAACCTCTCGACGTCCATACGCGCCGGTGACCTGCCCGCCGTCAAAGCGAAGGCCGACGAGGTCAAAAAGCTCGTAGAAAGCTCCATCGGCGTAGTGCGCAACATGGCGCTGCTGCTGCGGCCCTCCATGCTGGACGATCTGGGATTAGTGCCGGCGCTCGAATGGCAGGCGCGCGAGGTGTCCCGGCGCAGCGGCCTTTGGGTAAAGGTGTTGGCGGAGAATGTTTCCGAGCATTTGCCCGAAGAGCACAAGACGTGCGTATTTCGCGTGGTACAGGAGGCGCTACACAATTGCGTGCGGCACGCCGGCGCCCGCAACGTCACCGTTACCGTGAAGGAAGAGCCGGAGCGGCTATCGCTCACCGTGCGGGATGATGGAAAGGGATTCGACGCGAGCCATGAGAAGGGCATGGGGCTGCTGGGAATCGAGGAGCGCGTGAGTCATCTGGACGGGACCTTCGCAGTGGAATCGCAACCGGGCCACGGCGCCTTGCTGCGCGTGAGCTTGCCCTTGGATGGGCAAAAATGAAGCCGATCCGTATTCTGCTGGCCGACGATCATACCGTGGTGCGCAAAGGCCTGCGATTGCTTCTCGAAAGCGTGCCCGAGTTCCAGGTGATTGCGGATGCGTCGAGCGGCCGCGAGGCCGTGGCCCTGGCGGAACAGCACACCCCCGACGTGATTGTAATGGATATCGCCATGCCGATCTTAAACGGCATCGAAGCCGCGCGGCAGATTACCGCGCGTCTGCCGCAGACCGCGGTGGTCTTTCTCAGCATGCATGGCGACGAAAGCTACGTCTTGCGCGCCTTGAAAGCCGGAGCACGCGCTTATCTCTTAAAGGATTCGGCCGAATACGACCTGATCCAGGCAGTGAAGGCTGTGAGCGAGGGCAAGGCATTCTTCAGTCCGGCAATCAGTAAAATGCTCGTGGAAGATTACATGCGGCAGATGGGAGAGCGCGGAGTGGAAGATAGTTACGAGCTACTGACTACGCGCGAGCGCGAAGTGTTACAACTTCTAGCAGAAGGTAAGAACAACAAAGATGTAGCGAACTTATTGAATCTGAGCCTGTACACGGTGGAAACCCATCGCAGCAATATCTTTCAAAAGCTAAACCTGCATAGCGGCGCGGAGTTGATCCTATACGCGATCCGCAAGGGTGTTATCAGTTAAACCGCTCGGGCCTACTTGCTGCCCAGCAAAAACATCAACACGCCAAACGCCCCAATCGCAATGCCGCCGATGCGGTTCATCCACAACATCGACTTATCGGTGAACCGGTCGCGAAAATAGTTCGTAACTCCTGTGAGTATCAGCCACCAGACCATGGCTCCGGCGAAGATGCCCGCCACCATCATTAGCGTCAACCATGCCGCGCGATGTCCGCCCAGCCCGAGTACGGCCAGCACGGCAAGAAATGAAAGGACCGTGGTCGGGTTGGTAAGGTTCAAGAGGAAAGTCGTTACAAGGTCGGAATGGTCCGCCTTGCGCTTTCCATGCTTGGATAACGATTCAGGCCGCTTCATGTAGTACCAGATCCCCAGCAGCACCAGCAGAATTCCGCCGAAGAGCCGCAGTTTCGATTCCTCCCGAATCAGAAAGCCGATTACGATGCTGATACTGAAACCTGCGATAGAGCCATAAAAGGTATCGGCCGCCGCGGCGCCGATTCCCGAGACAATGCCGGCGATCCAACCTTTGGAGATGGTGCGCGACACACAGAGGACGTTGACTGGGCCCACCGGCGCGGAAATGGCAACACCGGCGATCACGCCCTTCAGGAACAGTTCGATTGCGTTCATTACGATCCGCTAAACGGCTCCTCCGTCATGCATAATCCAGAATATAGAATGCCGGGCGCCGCCGATTATTGGCTTTCGCGATTCCTGTTTCAACGCGGGCTCGGATTAGTCTATTTAATCGCATTTCTGGTGGCGCTGAACCAGTTCCGGCCGCTGCTTGGCGAACACGGACTGCTGCCGGTTCCCAACTTCGTTAGGCAGGTTCCATTTTCCGATTCGCCGAGCCTGTTTTATCTTCTGCCCAAAGATACGGCCTTTACGACTGCGGCTTGGGCGGGAGTCGCGCTCTCCTGCATGGCGGTCGCGGGCCTGTCGGAGCGCTTTAGCCCTGGCGTTTCGATGGCGGTCTGGGCGGCGCTGTGGGCGCTGTACATTTCGTTCGTGAATGTGGGCCAGATCTTCTATGGATACGGTTGGGAGACCATGCTGCTGGAGGCGGGGTTCTGCGCCATTTTCCTGGGCAACAGCGCCACCGCGCCGAATGCGATTCCACTGTGGATTTTGCGCTGGATGGAATTCCGGGTGATGTTCGGCGCGGGTTTGATCAAGCTGCGCGGCGACCCTTGCTGGCGCGATTTGACGTGCCTCGATTATCACTATGAGACGCAGCCGATTCCCAATCCGCTGAGCTGGTATTTCCACGCGCTACCCAAGTGGGCGCTCCATAGCGGCGTGGCGTTCAACCATTTTATCGAAATCGTGGTCCCCTTCGGCTACTTTCTGCCACAGCCGGTGGCCACGGTAGCGGGCGCGTTGACCATTCTCTTCCAGCTTCTGTTAATGCTGAGCGGGAATTTGTCGTTTCTCAATCTGTTGACGATCGTGCTGGCGATTCCCATGCTGGACGGGCGACTGCTATCAAGATTGTTGCCCATTCACGCGCCGGCGCTCCAAGACGCTCCGCGGTGGCACGATTATGCCGTGCTGGGATATGCCGCGGTGGTCGTGCTGCTCAGTATCCGGCCGGCCATCAATCTGGTCTCTTCGCGGCAATTGATGAACGCCAGCTTTGAGCCGCTGCATCTGGTGAATACCTACGGCGCGTTTGGCAGCATCGGCCGAACGCGCGATGAAGTAATCGTCGAGGGCACCAGCGACCCCGCGATGCTGGAAGGCTCCTGGCGCGCCTACGAATTCAAGGGCAAGCCCGGCGACCCCATGCGCATGCCGCCGCAGATCGCGCCCTATCACCTGCGCCTCGATTGGCAAATGTGGTTCGCGGCCATGTCAAGATACCAGGACGAGCCGTGGTTTGTGAACTTCGTGGCCAAGCTGCTGCAGGGCGATAAGGCGGTACTCTCGTTATTGCGCGTGAATCCATTCGCCGGCACGCCGCCGCGCTTTGTCCGGGCGCAGTTCTACCATTACCGTTTCAGCACAGCGGACGAGCGCCGGAAAACCGGCGCGTGGTGGCAGCGGGAATTGGTGGGCCAATGGTTCCCGCCGATCTCACTGGATACACCGGGATTTCGCCGGATTCTTATAGATCAGGGTTGGCTGCCGCCCGCGCCGTGACCTTGCAAAGCCTGCGCCAGCGCCGCGCGCGCCGGGTCCACTACTTGCACCACGGGCCCGCCCTCATACAGCGGTTGCGGCGGTTTGCCGGTCCAGATAGCGCCGCGAGGGTACACGGCGATGTAGTCCCACACTACGCCGCGGCGATTGTGCGCGCCGATAGAACTCGAAATCAGGCGCTGCTTATCCCAAAATTGATTGGCTCTCAGATCGGGAATTCGTTTTAGCGCGGCGGCGCCCGGAGCCGCGAAGTCCGTCACCAGGACTGGTTCCCAAACTACAAAGACCCGTACCGGCTGGGCCGGAAACTCCTGTAAGACTCGCTCGGTTGCAGAGGCCCCCTGCAGACATACCGTTCACGTGGGCGACAACAACAGCAACACGCGAACTTCGCTCTTTGTAGCGTTGAATGCGCCCTTGATTTCATCCATGTTTTGCGCCGTGAGGCTTTGCAGCGGCGGCTGGCCGATGGGCGCCTGACTGCCCCCGTAGTAGTAGCCCAGCGCCGCAATCAGAACCGTCGCCGGGATCGCTGCCAGAAGGTATTTAGGGCGCATGGCTTTTCACCGGGCGAATAAATCGGCGGCGGCATTCGCCATCGCCTGCGGAAAGAAGATCGAGACGGCCACGAACACAGTGGATATCCACAACAGCGCCAGACCGGCGATACTGGGGTGGCGTCTGCACTGCTGCGCGCGCCGCGCTTGATAAAACCCATATGCGATACACAAAATCGAAAGCGCCATTAGATAGGGCCGGGCTACCGAAAAAAACGCCGAACTGCCGGCCAATCCCGCCGCGCCGATAAACGGCAGAATGGGCAGGCAGCAACCGGAGGCGGCCAGAATGCTGCCAATGGCGCCAATGGCGGCAAGCGCCGTGCGTCCGCCGGGTCGCCTTGTTGGCTCACTTTGCATGCAAATCCAGCATACACTCCGGAACCGCTGCATGCACACTTTTCGCATTCCGGCCGAAGTGGAGTATAAAAGGAGTATAAAAGGGGCTTGACAAGGGCTACGGCCCGTTTAAAATAAACTTCATCTGAGCGTTGTATTTATGTCCCCCGCTTGCGATCACCCCCGTACCGCGATTATTGCCCGCCAGGACGGCGTCGATTACCTCGAATGTCTGGATTGCCGTCAGATATTCGAAGCCGAAGACCTGGAACCCGTCAAAGTGGAGGAAGACGAAGAATAGACGCCCTGGGCGGAATGACCGATTCGGGGAAAGGCGCGCTCACCGCGTCCGCGCCGCCAAGATTTCCGGTACATGCTTGGGCCGGTTCTTTCGCTGTTTCCAAGCTAATCGCGCCGCCGCCAGGGCCACCATCAGCGCGGCTACAATCGCCACCGCCAGCGCCGTTCCGGGTATGGACATGGTGCGCTTCAAAGGCTTGGCCAAGTTTCCGTAAACCAGCATGATGTGGACCCAATAGACGAGCAGCGACGTCTGTCCCAGCGCCTGCATCCAGCTCCAGCGCGGCGCCGCGCCATACTCGGTCCACAGATACGCGCCCGCCAAGGTCGCCAGCGTGATGCCGCTACGAATCAGGATCAATGATGGGCTGCTCCGCCAAAAATCGGTGGCGGAGTAAATCGAAAACGGGATATTCGCGAAATACTGCGCGGTGAAAATGGTGATTAATCCGATCAGCGCGAACCATTGCATCAGCCGGCCGATCTGCTCCGCGGCGGCGCGCTTGACGGCGGCGCCCGCGGCCAGACCAAAGCCGATATATGCGGCGCAAGGGAAGAATGGAAAACGTCCCCGCGTGGGACCCGGCGCCAGGTAGTCCTGGATCAATTGCGGCACGCCGCTCCAACTCCAGCTTTCCACCACCGGCGCCAGCGCCGCGACCGCCAGCGCGCCGCCAAGCGCGAAACGCACTCGATTCTTGCCATCGAACAGCGCCGCCGTCGAGAACGCGCCCATGGCCAGCGCCATCGAGTTGAGAATATCCACGCGCGTGATTTCGGCCATCTCCGGGCGCGGCAGACTCGCAATCCAGTTGCTGATGCGAAATGCGAACGCGATCGCCATGATGTAGCCGGCGCGGCGCAGTGAAACGATCCAGCGCCGCCAGCGGTTCGGTTCGCGCCGCTCCAGGCTCTCCATCTTAAAGCCGAAAGTCATTCCCGCCATGAACAGAAATAGCGGTGCGGCCATGCCGCCGACGAACTGCGAAAGCACGTAGGGGCCGCCATTACGAAGATCCATACGCGCGAAAGAATTGAACGTGTGGCACTCGATCATCACCAGGATGGCGAGACCACGCATCCAATCGAGGAACGGATAGCGAAGCTTCACAAAAAAATCTTCGCCATCATGATAACCCGCCGACAATCGCCAGAGGCCGTACCGGCGCGCCCGTGGCCCCGCGAATCTTCATCGGCGCGGCCACAAACTGGAATTCGTAGACGCGCTCCGCCGCCAGCTCTTCCAGATTCAGGCATTCGAGAATATGAATGCCGCTCTCCACCAGCAGATGCACGTGTACCGGCATGGCGGCGTTGGGCACTTTTTCAAATGCCACCGTATCCGAACCCGCCGCGAATATGCCTTTGCCGCTGAGCCAGCGCGCGCCCGCGACGCCCGGACCCGGGCCGCGCACTTCGGAAATGAACTTCGCCGGGTCTTCGAAATACTTCGCCCAGCCCGTTCGCAGTAGCGCTACATCGCCGGGCTGCAACGCGATGCCGGTCTGCTCCAGGTGATCCGGCGTAATCTCGAAATCGAGCGGCAGCACGTCGACTCCGGCAACCTGCGCGATATCGAGCAGCACGCCGCGGCGCACGATGGGCGGAATGGTATCCACGGAATATTTCCGGATACCCCCGGTGTAGGATTGCACGCCGGCCGCCTCCACGCCTTGGAACAATTTGCCGCCGCATGAAAAGTGGCATAGCGCGTCGATGTGCGTACCCACATGGCTGCCCAACGCAATCGCGTCCGAGGAAGAGCTGACGCCGCCCGGACCCATATATTCGCCGTGCTGCTTGATCAGGCTAAATAGAAACGGCGGATGCATCGGATGGTGCGGCATCCCCGCGAAATACGGCTGGCCCAGGTCGTAGACTTTCATACTTAAAATTTGAGAAGCGCCCCGAACTGCATCACGCGCGGATTGTAGAACATGGAGCTCATAAAGCCGAACGTTGTCGAATTGATGTTCTGATCGCCGGACCAAAACGTAGCGTGATTGAGGGAGTTGAAGGCATCCGCGCGGATATCCAGGCTCAGCCGTTCGGTGATTTGGACCCTTTTCTTCATGCTCATATCGATATTGAACGTCCACGGCCCGGTAAACATGCGCCGCTGCAGCGTACCCAGCGTACCCGGTCCGGGGTTATAGAATACCTCTCCCGTAAATGGCGGTCCGCCCTGATTCACGCCTGTGCCATCGACCGGATTAACGGCCGAGGGTGAAATCATCATCGGACCATTGCCGGTCATCTGGTACTTTACGCTGTTGAATAATGCCTGGCCGGAAAGGCTGGTATCGGCCCCGTTATAATACGACCGCCCGCTGGAGCTGCGATTGAGCGTGCCATATCCCGAAAGGATGGAAAACGGCGCGCCCGACTGCCACACCATCACGCTGCCGAAAATCCAGCCGCCAATCGCGCGATCGAGCGGCTGGAAGTGCAGCCGGTGGCCCTTCCCAATGGGCAATTCATAAAATCCGTCGGCCTTGATCATATGCCGCAGGTCGAAATTAGCGACCGCCCGGTCGAGCTTGGGATTGTTGACATCCAGAAAATTTTGGTAGCGCGTTTGCGAATCGCCGTCGGCATCGCTCAGCACCTTGGAAAACGTATAGTTCGCCTCCAGGCTGAGTCCCGAACGCGTGCGGTGGCGCGCCTCCAGTTGCAGCGAATTGTAAGTGGAGTTGGAATAGTTCGTCAGCATGTCCGCCGCGATGGCCAGCGGGTTTGCGAAGAAGTTGACCTTTCCATTCAGTCCATTGGTCTGGTAGAGAAACGCCAGATCGGCCACCTGCCCCGTTTGGATCTCGTTGCGCACATCGCCGCTGGTCAGCTCGCCGCCGCCCACAAGCAGCGGAAATACCGTGAGCTTCTGGCTGCCCGGAATGGCGGCGTTGTAGGCGGGATTGAAAATCCCGTTCTGCGCCTGGGCCAGGAAGCCGTTGCTCTCCGCACGAATGAAATCCTGTAAGAATCCCGAGGCGTTAATATTGATCTGATTGAAGTCGAATGCGCGATACTCGCCTACGCCGTGATTACCCACATAGCGCGCTTCGTACACTGTGCCTTTGATTTCACGCTGAATGCCGATGGAATATTGCTGCACATACGGAGTGCGCAGATTGGGATCGACAAAACCCAACACATTGAACGGATCGTTGGCATAATTGGCCGCTTCATCGATCGGAATTTGAAACGCAGGCACGGGGATGGGAGTCAGCCCGGTGGAAACGCGGTCCGAAAGCCCCGTCCCAGCCGATGTCCCTTGCAACCCCGAGTTCGCTTCCAGCATGTTTTCGGGTGCAATGATATTGGCGTCGTTAACGTAGAAAATAGAGTAGCCGCCGCGCACGGCCGTCTTGCCATCGCCGAAAACGTCCCAGGCCAGGCCGACATTGGGGGCGAAATCGTGCAGGTCATGGCGGTACCACGGCGTGTTTACCGACGAACCCACATAATTCAGGGTGGCGTCGGAAAGCAGCGTTTGCACCGCGGTCCCCGTAAGCACCGGTTCTATTTCCAGCGAATTACGCTCATTGACCACGCCCGGCAGATCCCACCGGAAGCCCAGCGTCACTGTGAGGCGCGGCGTAATCTTCCACTTATCTTGCACGTAAAAGGCTAAATCGGTGACTTGGAAATGGCGCAAAAATGGCGCGCCGGGCACGTAGCCCGAGGTACGGCTGGTGACGTTAAAGACCTGATTGTAACCATCCACATAGCCGCCCAGCGTGGCCAGCAGTTGATTGGCATTGGCCAGGTCGGTCTGGCTGATGCCGGGAAGATCGCGCGTGGTGAGGGCCGGTTGGCCTTCGCCCATGGCAAGCGAATAAGTGGGCTCGGTCGCGGAAAAATCCATGGAGCGCACGCGGATCTGCTGGGCGTGGAACCCGAACTGGATATAGTGGTTGCCGCGCTGATATGCCGCGTCGTCGGCGATGGTGAACGTATCCGTATTCCGGCCCTGCGGCAGAAATTCATTCACCGGATCGGAGAAGATCTCGCCGGTAATCAGGTACGATCCGAACTGCTGCGAACTGTTGAAATACGCGTCGGTCAGGTTGAAGCCCGCGCGCAGTTCGTTGGTGATTCGCGGCGACGGAGTCCAGCGCCACGAGGTCGAAAGGAATTTGGCGCCGGTGGGATTGCTCACCTTGGGAACCAGCGAATAGTCGTTTTCAGCGTCCGGCCGATCGGAGTTATCGCGATTCCACGCGAAGGAGGCGCTGATTTGGTTGGAGGTATTCAGGTCGTAATCGAGACGCCACGTCACATTGTCCCGGATTTCATTCGAGCGCTGATTGAAGCGGTATCCGGCGGTGTTGAGTCCGTCGCCCACCAGGTAATTATTGATGAATTGCGGACCCGGAACCTGGTTCAGCAGCGTCTGCATTACGGGATCGACCAGCGTCAGGCCGCGCAGCGATAGCAGATTTTTCGATACTTCGGCGCCGGAGACATTCCGGTAAGTGAAGATTCCCTGACGCGCAGGCGCGGTCAAGATGGTATCGTTCTGCGGCGTTTGCGCGTGCGTCCTTACGAATTCGTAATTGGAGTAGAAGAAAAGCTTGTCTTTTCTGATCGGGCCTCCGATCGAAGCGCCACCCTGATTCTGGTTTAGAAACGGCAGCGCCACTCCGGCCTGATTGTTGAACCAATCGTTGGCGGAAAGCGCATTATTGCGGTTGTAGAGGAACACCTGGCCGTGAAACTGGTTCGTGCCCGAAGGCGTAGACATCGCGGTTTCGCTGGCGCCGCCGGAGGCAGCCGAATTGCCGTTGGAGCTTACGATGGTCATCTGCCGCACTTGCCCCAGCAAGAGCTTATTCGGCAGATAGTCGAGCGCATTATCGCGGATGTAGTTGTCTTGCACGTTGATGCCATCCAGGGTTACGTCCGAATACGAGGTGCGCAGCCCGTTGATAACCGTATTGGAGTTTCCATTGGCGACCACTCCCGGCTGGGTCTGGATGACGGAAAGCGCGTCGCGATCCAGGATCGGCAGATTATTGATCTCTTCCATGCTGATAGTTTGGGAGACCTCGGCGTTATCGGTCTGGACGCCCTGAACGGCGCTCTTGACCTCCACAGATTGGGTCACCGAGGGCAGTTGCAGCTTAATCTGCGGTATGGAGGTTTCGCGCGCGGGGTCCACCGACACGTTGTGCAGCGTGGTTTTGACAAACCCGGTGGCCTCGACCACCAGATCGTAATAACCCGGCCGCACGCCAAGGAAATGGTAAAGCCCATCGGCGGAAGTCTTACCGGTGAGCAAAGGCTTCTTGCCGCCCGCCAATAGTAAATCCACTTGAGCGCCCGGAACCGCGGCGCCGGAAGCGTCCACCACCGAACCCGCTATGCGTCCGTCGATTTGAGCGAACGCCGGAAATGTTTGAAGTAGATACAGAAATAAAACAGACCCGAAGAAGCTCCGCATGGATATATTGAACCATGCGGCGGCCAAAAGGTTCCGGCCAAATCGCAGTACAATCGCTGACATGCCATGCCAGAACCTCACGCTTGCGCATGAAGGTCCAGCCGCGATTCTTACCCTCAACCGTCCGCAGCGCCGGAACGCTCTTTCGCTCGAGTTGATGCTCGAGCTCATCCATGCGCTCGACGAGCTTTCGCATGATGCGGACACGCGCGCCATCATCCTCTCCGCGGCTGGTAAAGTCTTCTGCTCCGGCCACGACCTTTCCGAAATGACAGGCCGCGATATCGGCGAATACCGCCGCATCTTCGACGTCTGCAGCCAGCTCATGCTCAAGCTCCAATCCGTTCCGCAGCCTATAATCGCCGAGGTTCAGGGCGTGGCCACCGCCGCCGGGTGCCAGTTGGTGGCCGCCTGCGATCTCGCCATAGCCGCCGAAGACGCCTGGTTCGCTACGCCCGGGGTTAAGATCGGACTCTTCTGCACCACTCCGATGGTCGCCCTCACGCGCGCCATTGGCCGCAAGCGCGCCCTTCACATGCTGCTCACCGGGGACCCCGTCGATGCGCGTACCGCCGCCGAATGGGGTCTGATCAACCAAGCCGTACCGGCCGCTGAGCTCGCCGCCGCCACCCGTCAGCTGGCGGCGAAGGTTGCCGAAGCCAGCTCACTCGTGGTCTCGATTGGCAAGCAGGCATTCTATTCGCAAATCGATCTCGACGAACCCAAGGCCTACGCCTATGCGAAAGAAGTGATGTCGATGAACGCGCTTGCAGCCGATGCGCAGGAAGGCATCTCCGCGTTCCTGGGCAAGCGCGCCGCCTGCTGGACTGGAAAGTAGGTCAGCGGTGCATGCAGCGGGCGGCTATTCGCCGCTCCACTGGGTCTCCAGCATCTTGGTGTACTCGCCGGAAGCGTAGAGATCGAAGTAAAAATTCTTCGAGCTAATCGTCTGATGCGGTTCAGAATCCAGAAATGCCTGGTACAGCAGGCTGGCCGAGTTGTGATAGCGCCGCAGAAAATCCTCGGCTAAAATTGAGAACTCCGGCGGCTCTACGAAAAGCGTATTCAGGCCGATGGCCCGCGCGAATACGGCGGGGTAATCGGTTACCCCCCAGCGCATCAGTTTCTCGCGCACTGCTCCGGGTGGAGCGCCCGTAAGCAGACTGGCAAAGCTCTGGCTTTTTAATCCGGTGGACTCCAGTTGCGGCGTCCGCTCCGCGATCTCCAGGCACTGGCCAATCCAGCGGAAGACGTCCTTTCCCAGATAGAACAGCATCCGAATCTCGGAATGGCGTCCCCTCAACAGCCGGCGCTTCAGTTCGTCGCGGTCCACGCCCTCGCTCGGAATCAGGCCCGAGAGCATCAGCGCCGCTTTGGAGTTCTCCAGCAGCGTTCCCGGCGAAACGCGTTCGTTGAAGGGATGAAGGATCAGCGGCGGCATTTGCCAGACCATCTCACCGAGGCTTGGGGTTACAGATATGGATACGGATGACATTGCTTCTCTAGTCAGTTTATCGGCCCCCTACAGAAAAGCTTGAGATTCTGGTGTTTCGTAGAACGCCTCTCCGGAGTACCAGGACTAAACGGCTAATCCCAAAAATCGCTGTGCGTTGTTATAGCAGATATTCCGCACCATGGGCCCAACCATGCTCTCATCGTTGGGGATCTCTCCCGCTTCCATATCCTTCCCGAACAGGTCGCACAGCACGCGGCGGAAATATTCATGCCGCGGGTACGACATGAACGAGCGCGAATCCGTCAGCATGCCGATGAATCGTGAGATCAACCCGCAGTTGGAGAGCGCATTCATCTGCCACGTCATGGCCTCCTTCTGATCGAGAAACCACCAGCCGCTGCCGAACTGGATCTTACCGGCGGTCTTGCCATCCTGGAAGTTGCCCGCCATGGTGGCGACCACGTAATTATCCGCCGGATTCAAGTTGTAGATCACCATTTTCGGCAGAGCGTTTTCGTCCGCCAAGCGGTCCATGTAGCAGCCCAGGTCGTCGCCCTGCGGCCAATCGCCGATGGAATCGAAGCCGGTATCCGGCCCTAGCTCGCGCAGCCGCCGCGAGTTATTGTTGCGGCGGGCGCCGATGTGAAGCTGCTTGGTCCATCCGCGCTCCGCGTCCCACAGACCGAAGATCAGCATCATGTAGGACGCAAACCGCTCGTGCTCATCCGGCGATGCGGCTTTGCCGCTGCGCGCGCGATTGAAAATGCCGGCGGCCTCGGCCACGCCGCAGAAATTCGAGAAGGCGTGATTAATGCCGTGATCGGAGAGCCGTCCGCCCATCTGGTGAAAGAAATCGTGCCGCGATTTCAGAGCGTCCAGGAACGAGTTGAAGTTTACGATGCTGGTATTGCTTACAGCCTCCAGGCGCGCCACCCATCGATTGAATGCCTCGGGCAGATGCACCGTCAGCGCCTTATCGGGGCGGAAGCATGGAAACACTTTCGTCTCCAGGCCGGAGGCCGCAATCGTTTTGTGATGCGCCAGATCGTCGGCCGGATCGTCGGTTGTGCAGAGGGCTTTCACAGAAAACTTTCGCAGAATGCCGTGCGCACGCAAGTCGCTCGTGGCCAGCATCGCGTTGGCCTTTTCCCAAATCGCCGGTGCGGTGGATTCGCTCAGCAGATCGTCGATCCCGAAGTAGCGCTGCAATTCCAGATGCGTCCAGTGGTAGAGCGGATTTCGCAGCGTTTGCGGCGCCGTCCGCGCCCAAGCCAGAAATTTCTCGTACGGGGAAGCGTCGCCAGTGAGTAGCGCTCATCCACCCCATTGGCCCGCATGGCGCGCCACTTATAGTGATCGCCTTCGAGCCAGATTTCAAACAGATTGGCGAATTGGCGGTTAGATGCCACGTCACCCGGCGGAAGGTGGCAGTGATAATCGAGGATCGGCTCGCTCTTGGCCCAGTTGTGATAGAGATGGCGCGCGGCTTGGTTGGTCAGCAGAAAATCGTCATGGATGAATGGCATTGGAGCCCGAACCAGAGAATATCACGCGCCGCCCAGTCCCTGGCAGCAAAGGTTGAACAGACGACGCCTGGAGACATATTTCGAAAGCGCCGCTGGATCGTGCCGCCGAGGGGCGAACGGGCGTCCAAGTCTGTCTTAGAACTGGAAGCGGGCCACTAATAGGCCAATACGTTGGCCGCCTAAGTTGCTCGTGCCGCCCACCGAATAGTAGCCGAACCCGCTTATGGCGCCGGTCGCGTTGTTGACAGTGGTAGTCGCCAACGGATTGCTGGAAGTGGGATTACCCAGAGTCACACGGTTGAACACGTTGAAGAATTCGGCGCGAACGTTCAGCGTCATTCTTTCGCGAAGCTGGAAGGTACGTCCGAAGTTCATGTTTTCATTGACCTGATGAGGTCCGCGGTAATCGTTGTAATAACCGGATCCGGGGCTGATGGTTCCGGCGGCCACATCCTGCCATGCGGCGGGGTTCAGTATCCGCTGGTTGATGTTGTTGGGATCGATGCAGCGGCAATCGATATTGGTCAGATACAGAGGCACGCCGGGAACCCGCACCATGGGCGTACCGGATGCGAATGTGTAGGTGGCCCATTTGTCGGCTTCGAGACTGAGGCGCCGCGATCAAGGCGCCGCTCGCATACCGCAGGGTGGCTCCCCACGTCCAGTTGCCGGTCGACGGCGCGGATGAATTTATTCTCAGTAACTTTGGGCGTTCGGTAGGTGAAGGCGGTCACCCAGATATGCGGATAATCGTTCGAATCGAGCCCCTTCTGGATAATGCGATTAGATGGGTCGGCGTTGATATAGCCGCCGATGTTCTCGGTTTTCGAGAAGGTATAGTTGGAGGTGAGATCCAAACCATGCGACATACGCTTCCTGAATTTCACCTGCAGCGAGTCGTAAAAGCTATCGCCCTGATCGGCGAATTGCGGCGCCAGCGAGACGGAGTACTCGGGGAATGGCCGCAAACTTTGCGCAACGCTTGCGCCGCACGGGAATGTGGGATACGGCAGCTTAAAGCCGGCAGCCACGGCCGCGGCGGAGCAAATCTGTGAGGTCATCAGCGTTCTGGTAGTTCGGCGTTGGTAAGATCGATGCCATCCGCTTTCAGCAGGCCGGCGAAATCGCATTTGGGTTGACCAGGCCGCCCTGCTGCTCCCAAACGCCGCGGTTGCCGACATATGCAGCTTCGAGAGACATGTTCTTTTGACAATTGCCGCTGCAGCGCGATGTTCCACTGATTGACGCGGGTCGGGCGTGCGCCGCTCGGATCGTAGGTGACCGCGCTGGCGCTGGGATTACCCAGGGCGCCAACCGGACTATTGATGCCCGGGCTTAGATTTACCACATGCAGAGCCGATGGAGCGTATACGATTCCGTTCTGAGAACTGCGAATACGGAAGGCCGTAACTGTGGATTGGTGCCGGGGCTGATGGTCGTGTATCCCCATTCCGTTGGTGAGATAGTTGTTGCTCAGGTAGTTCCATTGGTCCGCAGCGCTATAGCTGACGCCCCATCCGGCGCGAAAAACGGTCTTGCTGTTGAGTTGGTATGCGGCGCTGAGCCGCGGACCGAAACCGAAATTATAGGTCTTCACGAATTCGCAATTGCAGCGTCCGGGGCCATAACCTGCGAATACGGTTCCTCCCGGCAGGTTGCCTGCATTCGGGTCGGGCGTACTAAAGCTGATCTCCGATTGCCGGTCGAACTCCTCGTGGCCCATCGGCGTACGATCGTACCGCAAGCCAATCTCCAGCGTCAGTCTTGGATGTGGCCTTGAAGTTATCCAGGAAATACAGGCCCTCATCGACGGAGCGCTGCATAGCGGCCACGGCAGGAGAAACTGAGTAGTTACTGCACTTGGCCCAGCAGGAAGCTGGCGTAGGCGCTGCCGATGGACCCGCTGGAAGATCCGCTCCCGACGCTGGTAGTACCGAGGAACGGAATGCCGGTTTGAGCTCCGCTGAACGTATATTGTCCGGAGGTTCCGTTGTTGACTTTGATCGCTGTAGTCGGCATCCTTGATTTCAAACCCGGTCTTGAAAGTATGCCTGCCATGTACCCAGGTCAAACTGCCGGTGGTGGATGCGATATTCGTCTGCTGAAACACGGCATTCTGGATGCCGAGAGTGTTTCCCATTCCACCCTCGTTGTTGAAGCCCAGGCCGGAGATCTCAGGGAAACCAGTTCCAGTTGAGCTACCCACCAAACCCAGATTTCCGATCACATTGTAATTGAGAATGTCCGGCGGTGAGCTGTCGGGATTGAGGAAGCGCCAGAACCCGACTCCCACGTGCAGCTAGCAGGTTGGCGGAAATGGTGTCGATCGACGTTCAAACGATACTGATTGCCTCCGACGGTGCCATTTACGGTTTTCCTGATACCGGTGATGGGGAAGGGCAATCCGTCCGGGTAAGCCGGCGAATTGGTAGACATCTGGTTCCAGAAAAAACTCACTTTGGTGTTGGCGCCAAAATTCTGATCGATCTTCAGGCTAGGGATCTGCTGGTGGTTTGTGTGACGATATTGGGCGCCCAATTCAGCGTGTTCTGCGTGCCGACCGGGGCCGGAAGTAATGCCTGCACTTTCAGGGAAACCGGATCCATGCGGTTGAGGGGGATGATATTGTTCGGGAACGGATTTCGAACCAGGCGCCCTTTCGCATCCGTATACGTGGTGGCGGGATCGAAGATCTGATTCTCGAGATATTGATATCCGCTCGTTGGATCGGTGAGACTTACCGTGGGGCCAGTGCCGTTGGTGGAGGTAGCGTAGAGCGCGCTGCTGAAATCGCCCTGACGATAGGCCAGGGTTGGCACCGTTCCCGTCTGTGCATCGACTACTTCATTGGTGGCGTATTTTTCCAGATTGAAAAAGAAGAACGTGCGGTTCCTGCCGTTATAGAGCTTCGGAATCCGCACCGGTCCGCCAACAGAAAAACCATAGTCGTTCTGCCGGTCCTTGTTCAAAAGGTGGTTGAAGGGTTGGGCGGCGTTGAGAACTTCATTGGTCCACTCTTCATATGCGGAACCGTGATACTGGTTGGTGCCGGATTTGGTGGTGAAATTGTATAAGCCACCTAATACCTGGCCAAATTCCGCTGAATAATTGGAGGATTGGACGCTGAATTCGGTGATCGCTTCTACCGACGCGGATTGGACGGTGCTGGTCCAACCAACGGCGACGGGACTGGTAGAATCCTGACCCTCCAGGTAGACCTTGTAATTGGTGCCCGGCAGACCGTTCACCTCAGACCCGGCGCCCGGTTCCGGCCACGCCCGGCGCAAGGTAAGTGAAGGTTAGCCAGTTTCGGATGCCGCCGCCGGCGCTGCCCGTGCCGCCGAAGTTGATCGGCAGTTCGTTCAGCTTTTCGCCGCTTACAACCATGGCTCTGTTCGGCATTGTCGGTTTTGAGCATCTCGCTCGCGGCCGACACCGTTACCGAGTCGGTGGTCATGCCGACTTGTAATTTGATGTCGAGACGGATGGTCCGGTCGATCTCCACGGCGAGTTGCGACTGTACTTCCGTTTTAAATCCCGCCGCTTGGACCGTGAGGTCGTACGTGCCCACGGGAAGCGAGCTAAGAGTGAAATTGCCGGTAGGCGTGGTTTGCGTTTCGGCTAACGCGCCGGTTTCTATGTTCCGAAGAACTCAGTTTGGCGCCCGGAACCACGGCATTTGCGGGATCCGTTACCGTGCCGGTAATGGATCCGCGATCGCTTTGGGCCACCGCCGACGCGGCGACAAGCAGCAACATTGCTGCCGAATGAACGAATTTCTTTGTATGCTTCACTTGCACTCCTCACCCAGAGTGGACCCGGGATAAGCCAAGGCGAGACAATCTTAATGGCTGGTAGGCACAAGAATACCCGTTTCGCCGGGGTTTTTCAACCTACGAATGATCGTTTCGTTATCTTCAGCCGGGGACGACGGTTCGATACTGGGGAGTTACGGCCGATGACGTACCCATAATCCCGCTCCATTTCTTCATAGCGGATGTTTATGGGGTGGATTGGAAGAACCGTTAAGCCGGATCACGGGAATGGCTGATCTGTTGCAGCAGTTGACGGGCTTGGGGGAAAGCCGGATTCAGAGCTGAGCGCGTTCCTCAGCACGGAAATAGCTGCCGTCGTGTCACCCGTTTTCAATAGCGCTACGGCCAGGTTCAGGCGTACAAGCTCCAGGCCCGAGTTCTTGGAAAGCGCGTCGTTCCAGAGGCGGATTGCCTCCGCGTATTCGCCGCGCTCCATCATGATTCCGCCAAGCCCGACAGAGGCGGTTACCTGACCGGGGTCGAGCTTGATGGCCCGCTCATAAAGCGGACGGGCCAAATCGTTCTTCTCGTCGTTGCGGTATCTTTCCGCCAGAAACATCAGTACTTCGACGTCATTCGGCGCGGTGCGCGCCGCCTTCTCCAAAAGACTGAGCGCACGCTCCCTATCGGCTCCACTGCTTTGGCCAATCGCTTTAATTCCATAGGCGAGCGCCAGATCGCGGGACGACGCTTGCATTGCGCCAAATGCCACCAGCTCCGCATTGGGCGAAGCAGGCAGGAGATCTTTGCGGAGGCGGCGGGGAATGGAATGGTCCGTGAAAACAACGTGCTGCGCGTCGGTCGCCTCGCTCTTGGGCATATGGCAACCCACGCAGTCGTCGCTCGATTTCGAACGCGCCGCTTGGGTTTCGGAGCAAGCCCGCGTGGAATGGCATGACAGGCACTTGGCGCGAAACCACGCGCGAGTTTGGCTGGCGGACGGGAGGACATGCGGATCGTGGCAGGAGCCGCACCACATTTTGTCACCGGAGGCGCGCTTGCAGGCGCTCAATGCCAGATCCTCTACATGGCTGGAGACCCTGACGCCGGCCCGCTGTCCGGAGCGCACGAAAACCGTCTGGTAATCGTCTCAAACGATCGCCCGGCCGGAAGCTGCTCCAGTTACTTCCAGCTCGCATTACGGTCGCTTCTCCGGTCAGATGGCACTGCGCGCAGATGGAATCGCGGCGCTCGGGGGCCAGTTTCGCGGGGTTCACGATTTCGGGGCCGCCTGCGAGATTACCCGAAGTCATCTTGGCGACATGCTTTTCCCCGCTTCCATGACACCGCTCGCAGGCAACGCCGCCTTGCAAAAACGGAGCCGAGGCGTATCGATTCAAGGTCAGCGGTACAACCTGGATGAAGCTGGCATGGCAGGACAAACATCCCGGCACAATCGGACGCGTCAGGTAGGGGTAGTCATATCGATCGTACCCGGGCTCAAGACCCCAGGAATTTCCGCGACTGTAATATGCGACCGGCGCTTCATAGAGGAAGCCATCCTGCTCCAGCAGATAGCTGCGCGCTCTGGCGCCGGAACCGATCGCGTACGCCAATCTTTTTTCGCCGCTTACGCCGGCGGCCCGCTTCTCAAAGCGGAGGATATATCCGGAACCGGTGACGGATACGCGATATTGAAAACCGGATGCGGCGTGCTCAAACGAGGCGTGTTCGAATGACTCGGGAATTACAGAGGGGTTGAGCTTTCTGGCACTCGATGCCATTGGCGTTGCGCGGTAGTTTTCATAAATAGCCGGGTGACAAGAGGCGCAGACGTAGTCTTTGTCTTTTACTTGGTCTTTTACTTGCGGCCAGGCAGCGGAGCTAAGGGCAAGCGCCGACGCTAGCAATGGTAAGCGAAAACGGGGCACGGGAAGCATTATAAGCGGAATAGTCTTTTCCCGCCCCGGCTCCGCGATTTAAGATTACTCCGGAGAGCCGTTTCCAGCGGTTGGCATCTCCGGTTAGCCCATGTAGACCGAGCCGGCGAGTAGATGCGAGTAGATATGGATAGAGTAGCTATTCCATTCGCATTCCCGGTATAATCGGCACGCGGCGCCGGGCGCACTGCTCTTCTAGGAAAGGCAATACCAGCGTTCAGCGCTCCGGGAGTTGTGGATGAATTTCTGCGCGAGCGCATTCTGATGAAATATACGCGGAACACGATTACCTCACACCCGCTTTTTTTCAAGGAACTGGATTGCCTCAGGTATTGCGGGTATTCCGTGGACGATAGGGAGCGGCAGGAAGGCCTCATTGCAGGACCGGTTTTGCGCGTGAGACGGGAGCTCGATGCGGCATCGGCGCCCATGGTAATAAAAGCGGCCTTGTTTAGGGCAGTGTTTCTGCTCGCGCTGCTTGCAACTTTACCTTCGGCTTTTGCTCAAGTCGCCGCCGCGATTTCCGGCAGGATCGGAGACTCGTCGGGGGCCGGAGTGAGCGGCGCCGCAGTCACGCTCAAGAATCTCGAAACCGGAATATCGAGGTCGCTAACGACGGATGAGGCGGGCCACTATCGCGCGTCCTCATTACCCATCGGTCCGTATCAAATTCGCGCTGCAAAGCCAGGATTCAAAACCGAAGTGCGCACCGGCGTCAATCTTACGGTGGGCGAGGAAGCCGTCGTCAATTTGCGCCTGGAAATCGGCGAGTTCGCGCAGGAGGTCACGGTTAACGAAGAGATTCCCCTCGTCAACACCAGCCCCTCTTCTACCACCGGCTTGGTAGGGGAGCGCGAAATCAAGGATCTGCCCCTCAACGGCCGCAGCTTCGATAACTTGATGACTCTCAACCCGGGCGTCATCAGCTATTCTCTCAGGAGCGCCAATACCAGCACCAGCAACGGGAACACGTTCACCGTCGATGGGCGCCGTCCAGCCGACAACCTTTTGCTATTGAACGGCATCGAGTACACCGGTTCGAGCCAGCTTGCCATCACTCCGGGAGGAGTTAGCGGCTATCTTCTAGGCATCGACGGCGTCCGCGAGTTCAACGTCCTTACAGACACGTACGGCGCGGAGTACGGCAAGCGGTCGGGAGCGCAGGTGACGGTAGTGACCGCATCGGGAACCAACGCGCTGCATGGAACGGTGTTCGAATTTCTGCGCAACAGCGCGCTTGATGCGCGCAGTTTCTTCGCGCAGACTTCGTTTACCCCGCCCTTCCGCCAGAACCAGTTCGGCGGCGCGCTGGGTGGGCCGCTGAAAAAGAATCGTCTGTTCCTGTTCGGGAACTACGAGGGATTTCGGCAAGCGGAAACCCTGAGCAGCGTGAGCGTCGTGCCGGATGCGCAGGTGAGGAAGGGATTCTTTCCCAATGCCGCCGGCGCCTATGTTGCGGTGGCCAATCTGAATCCCGCGATGCTGCCGTATTTTTCCTTCTGGCCGCAATCGAATGGGCCGGAACTGCTGGCCAACGGCATTCCAAGCGGCACTGCCTTCTCGTACGCCAACCCCAAGCAATCCATTCGCGAGGATTTTGGCGACGTGCGCCTCGACGATACCCTGCGCAACCGCGATTGGGTGTCGGCCGCATACACCATCGACGACGGCAACAGCCTGATCCCTCTCGCCGACCCGCTCTTCGCTTCCTACAGCGCCTTGCGCATGCAGGTGGCGAGCCTGCAGGAGACCCACGTCTTTTCCCCCGCCGTTCTCGATACCTTCCGCGCGGGCTTCTCGCGGGCTGGCTTCAATCTCAATTCGGCCTTGCTGGCCCAACTGTCCCCCACTCTCGATTTCGTGCAGGGCGCCGGGCCGGGCGGCATCGTGGTCAACGGCGGCGTCACCACTACAGGCCTTTCCGGCATCACCTCGGCCGGCCCCAACAATGCCGCCGGCGTATGGAACCGGCGCAATCTCTACACCTTCACCGACGACGTCCAGATCGCGAAAGGCATTCACCAGATCGCGGCGGGAGTATGGCTGCAGCGCGTCCAGGACAATGAAGATTCCGCCTCGCGTCAACTCGGACAAGCTACCTTTACCAGCCTGACTACGTTTTTGCAAAGCACGGTGAGCAGCTTCCAGGCGGTTCCCGCCGCCAACGAACTCGGATGGCGAAGTCTCTTCGGCGCCTGGTATATGCAGGACACGATCAAGCTGCGCCACAATCTGACTCTGCGCGCCGGCTTCCGCCACGAATTCACTACGGGTTGGAATGAAGCTTTCGGCCGCGCCGCGAATTACATTCCCGACGCCAATGGCGTGCTCGAAACTACGCCGCGAATTGGCAAAGACGCCTTCAGCAGTAATAACGCCACTAAGCTCTTCAGCGCGCGCGTGGGAATTGCCTGGGACCCATTCAGCGATGGCAAAATGGCGGTCCGCGCAGGCTTCGGCACATATTATTCCTTAATCGACGACCTAAGTTTCCTGCTCAATTCGTTGCCGCCTTACAACGGTTCCATTACTTCTTCGGGGTCGCTTTTTTCCATCACGCCCGTCGTCCCCGGCGCGCCGCTTCCCCCATCCTGCGGCGCAGGCGTTCCCTCCCCCTGCACCACCTACGCTCCCCAAGGAGTCCAACCCAACGCCAAAACACCAACGGTGCAAGAGTGGAACCTCTCGATCGAGCGCCAGCTTACGCCGTCGAACGTTCTGCGAGTAAGTTACGTGGGATCGTTCGGCTATCATGGCTTACTAAGCGTCGATCCGAATACCATCCCCCCCGCAGTGTGCTCCGACGCCGCCGGATGCCAGGCGGGCGGCGTCGCCACCAGCGGAACTCCCGCCACCGCCGCCAACCAAAGCCACGTGCCCGAGGGCGCGCAGTACATTCCCGTGGGCACGCGCCCCAACCCATACCTGGGAGCCGGATTCTTCTGGTACACCGAAGGCAACAGTAGTTACAATGCCTTGCAGACCGATCTATTCCACCGCCTGAGCCGCGGTCTTGAAGTTCGCGCCAATTACACCTTTTCGAAGAGCCTGGACATAAACTCCGGCCTGACTGGCGCCCAATCTCAAAACCAATCGCAGATGGTACTCGATCGCAGCGATGTCAAGCGCGATTGGGGACCATCGGCATTGAACGCCGCGTCCCAGGCGAGCCTCTCCGGTCGCTATGAGCTTCCGTTCGGCAGCAACCAACATTGGCCTCGCAATGCGACCGGCGCGGAAAACAAGCTCGTCTCCGGATGGCAGATCAACGCCATTGCGACACTGCTCAGCGGCTTTCCCTTCACGCCCGTGATCGGCTCGAACCGCTCCGGCGATGGCGATACGCGCAATCCCGACCGGCCTTCTCTTAATCCCGCCTTCAGCGGACCTATCGTGCTCGGCAACCCCAACCAGTGGTTCAATCCCAACGCGTTCCTTCTGCCCGCGGCGGGCACTTACGGCAATCTCGGCCGGGGCGTATTCACCGGTCCCGGGCTCGCCGAATTCGATCTTTCGCTACTCAAGAATACCCCCCTAAGTGAAAGAACCACCCTGCAGTTCCGCGCCGAGTTCTTCAACGTCCTTAACCACGCAAATTTCGGAGCGCCGAATCAGACCGTGTTTTCCAGCGGCGCCATCAACGCATCGGCCGGATTGATCACCACGCTGGCGACCACGCCGCGCCAAATCCAGTTCGGACTAAAGGTATTGTTTTGACCCCGGCAGTTGGTCGGGCGGACTGCTGATTGCCATATGTCTTAGTATGAGTGTAATGGGCGCAGGCCGCCTGCTATCATTTCGATTCTATCCATGACCGCGCAGCGCCTGCACGAAATCGCCGGCCATTTCTCCAGCCAGCGCATCCTGGTTATTGGCGACCTGATGCTCGATGAATACATCTGGGGCAAGGTCTCCCGCATCTCGCCCGAGGCGCCGGTGCCGATAGTGCAGGTCGCCTCCGAATCATACTATCCCGGCGGGGCCGCCAATGTGGCGCGGAACGTCCGCGAGTTCACGGCGCACGTCGCCGTAATGGGCATGGCCGGAACGGATGCCGCTGGAGACCGGCTCATCCAACTGCTTGAAGCCTCTGGCATCGACATCTCCGGTCTGCCGCGCGACGCGGCCACCGCGACCACCCTCAAGACCCGCATTATTGCGCGCAATCAGCAGGTGGTGCGCGTCGACCGCGACCGCCATAGCGCCCTCGATCCCCAGCGGATGGAGAGCGTGATGGAGTGGCTTGGCCGCGCCATCCTTCAAGCCAGCGGAATTATCGTCGCCGATTACGGGAAGGGCTTCGTCACTCAGGCTTTGGCCGATTTTATCGGCAGCACCGCTCGCGCGAACCGCAAAGTCCTGACCGTGGACCCGCATCCTCACACGTCGCTAGTCTGGCGCGGCGCCACCGCCATCAAGCCGAATCGCGCCGAAGCATTCCTGGCTGCGGGATTGCCGCAGCCGCCCGCCGTGGAACCGGCGCTCAACGATCGGGCGTTGCTGGAAGCCATCCGCCGCCTGCGCTCGCTATGGGAAACTGAAAGCCTGCTAGTCACTCTCGGTGAACAGGGGATGCTGCTGTTTGACGGTGATTCGCCGCCCCACCACGCGCCGGCCTTAGCCAAGGACGTATTTGATGTTTCGGGAGCCGGCGACACCGCAATCGCCGCCTTGACGCTCGCTTTGTGCGCCGGCGCTTCTCCGCGCGAGGCGGCCGAAATTGCCAACCGCGCCAGCGGCATCGCCGTTGGCAAGCTGGGTACGGCCACCGTGTCTACAGCCGAACTGCTGGCCGCCTGCGGACAACTATGACCGGGCGGCCGGCCGTATTCTTGGACCGCGACGGCGCCTTGATGGAAGAGACCGGGTACTGCGCCGATCCGGCGAAGGTGCGGGTCTACCCCGGCGTTTCCGAGGCGCTGCGCGCGCTGAAGGCCGCCGGATTCCTGAATCTGATCGTCAGTAATCAAAGCGGCATTGGGCGCGGCTGGATATCTCAAGCTCAATACCAGGCCGTCCAGGACGAATTGCTTCGCCAGATCGGGCAAGGCCTGATCGATGCTTCGTATTTCTGCCCCGATGCGCCCGATGTTCCGTCGTTCAGACGAAAGCCCGCGCCTGGAATGCTGATCGAGGCCGCGGCGCAATTCGGCATCGATCTGAGCGCATCCTATATAGTTGGCGATAAGGCTGCCGATATAGAGTGTGGAAGGCGCGCCGGCGCCGGCGGCATCCTGGTTCTCACCGGATACGGCCGACGGCAGATCTGCGAGCCGGATTTCACCGCGGACGATGTGGCCGCCGCCGCGGACTGGATATTATCGAGACGCGGCATTTTGTGAGGGTTAGAGCAATGTCAGCCGGTCATTCGCGTGCGCGAGAGCGGAATTTCGAAGAGAAGAGAGGGTGTTATCATCGAGACAGTGCCCCGCGGAGTGCGACCCAGCAGATCCTTGAATACGGCCCGGCACTGCCTATGAAGCGCCTCACCGAGAGATCGGATTGGGATTATCGCTATCTGGCCGGAAATGCAGCCGAGGCGCAGATTCCTGGCTCGCGTGAGAGGCGATTTCTCAGATCTTACGTGGGCACGCGGTACTGGTCGCTGATTAAGAGCTTTATTCCGCAGGCAAAAGGTCAATCCATCCTGGAGATTGGCTGTGCCCCGGGCCGTACCTTGCGAGATTTCGAGTCCCGATTCGGATGCATCCCATTTGGGGTGGAATATTCCGAGCCCGGCATCGAGCGAACGCGCGAGAATTTTAAACACTGGGGCTACCCGCTGGAGAATATCATTCAGGCGGATGTCTTCGACCCGGGATTCCAGGAATCCGTAGCCGAAAAGTTCGACGTTGTGGTATCGGGCGGCTTTATTGAGCACTTCACCGACATGGACCCGGTGATCGATGCGCACGTAGGGCCACTACGTCGGGGCGGACTGTTGATCGTCACGATACCCAATTACAGGCGACTGAACTATTTGATCGGCTGTCTAACGATTAAGAAAGATTACCCGCTCCACAATCTGGAGATCATGGACCTCAAACGTTTTCGAGGGATATTTGCCGGGTCGGGGCTACAAACGCTGTCATGCGGTTATTTCGGGGGGTTCGACACCGCTATATTCGATAACGGCGCGGAAACGCCGCTGATCAAAACGTACCGGTACATACAAGCTCTTCTCAATGTCGGATTCCATATCGTCCCGCCGCCCGAGCTTTCGTGGGTAAGCCCTTACTTAATATTCATTGGGAGGAAATCGTCTACTTAGACGGTCCGCCATGAATATGCCTGATTCGGCGTTACCGGCGCCAATCGAATGGACCGGCAGATGGGGGCATGCGAGCGCCCGGGATCGGGTTTTACAGATCGCCAACTGACAAGTGCAAACCATGGTTTCCGCAGCTCCACAAGAGTCGTCTCAACGCAGTCAACGCTTTCTCCATAGCGTCTTGTGGAGCTGGTTCGGCATTGCGGTCAGCATTTTCTCGGGCGTCCTGCTGTCGCCTTACATCATCCGCAAATTGGGCGACGAAGGGAACGGCGTATGGGTCCTGATTTTCGCTTTGGCCGATAACATCGGCATGATGGACCTCGGTTTTCGTTCTGCAACCCTGAAATACACGGCGCATTACCGGGCGACGGGCGAGCTCGACAAAGTGAATGAGACGATAAACACCGCCGTCTTTTTCGCCAGCGCCGTCATGTTGCTCACCGTCTGCGCCACGCTGATGTTTGCGGGATCCGTCACCCGGTTCGAACATATATCGCCCCGGTATGCAGAGACTTTCGTCACTCTCCTGACGGTAATTGGGCTTGGCTGGGCGACGGGAGCCGTTTTTAATTCTTTTAGCGCCTGTCTCGAAGGCTTTCAGCGATTCGATCTTTCCAGCAGAATCTGGATTATTCAAATCGCGATCCGCTCGATTGGAATTGCAATCGTGCTGGCTACGGGACACGGTATGGTCGCGATGGGAGCTGTGGTGCTGATCGCGATGACGTCCACGTACATTCTCACCATCGTCAGCGTGCGCAAGGTTTTTCCGCAGCTGAGTTTTTCCACCCGCTTTCTGAGTTATGGCATGTTCCGCCAGATGTTCAGTTACGCCATTCATACGTTTGGCGCAGCCATTTCCCTTCAGGTTCTCAACCAGAGCGCGCCCGTGCTCATCAGCCATTTTATGCGCACGGCCTTTGTAGGGTATTATGGCCAGCCGGTGCGCCTGCTGCAATATTCCGTCGATATGGTCGGCCGCGTGGGGGCGATCAGCGGATCGCATTCGGCGGAGTTGGCGGCTAAGAAGGACTATTCCGCCGTGGCTCGCATGGGTACATACATCAACCGCTATTGTTTTGTGCTCTTCGCGCCCTTGGCAATGGCGCTGATCGTGTACCCGGTCGAGTTGTTCCGCCTTTGGATTAAGCCGGACTTCGCGCTCATGAGCGCGCCGCTGCTTCCCATCGTCGCTGTGGGAACCACTTTGGGCATCGCCGCGCAATACAATTCCTGCTCAATCCTGTTTGGCTTGGGCAAGCACCAGGCCTATGCATTTTCTCTCATAGTAGAAGCGGCGTTCTGCCTGGCGGGAGTTTACTGGGCCATCCCGCGCTATGGCATTTTTGGAGCGGCCTGGGTGACATCCGGCTTGATCGTACTGAATCGCGGCTTGGTGGCTTCCTGGCTGCTGTGCCGCGCCATTAACTACAACGTGCTGACTTACCTTAAGGGCATCTACGTCCCGCCGCTTCTATGCGCCGCGCCGGCGTTACTCATCGCGTTCTGGGTTAAGCGGCATTGGCTGCCGGGCAATACTTGGGGCCAGTTGATTGGCGCCAGCGCCTTATTGACGCTGATCTTCTATACGCTCGCTCTGTTCATCTGCCTCCGAAAAGAGCATCGTGCGCTTCCAGTCGCTTGGTTACGCGCCCGGCTAAAAAATGCGCGGGCTATAACGGCTGACACAACAAACTAGCAAAACCGGCGGTATTTCTGTCCAGGTCGTATTCCTTTAGTATCCAAACTCGGGCATTCTCACCCAGCCTCCGGCGCAAATCCCGGTCAACCATCACGTTTCGAATCGCCGCGGCCATACCTGCCACATCGCCGGTCTTCACTAGCACGCCGGTCTCCCCCGGCCGGATCAGTTCGGAGACGCCTCCCACATCGCTGGCAATGCAGCACATCCGCCGCCCCATCGCCTCCATCAGCGCGACGGGAATTCCTTCGTCCTGGCTGGACAGGATGAATATATCGGCGGCAAACTCTCGAATGGCGTCCTGATTCTTCCAGCCGTGAAAAATGGTGCGGTCCTCAAGACCAAGTTTTCCCGCCAGCTTTTTCAATTCTGCGCAGTTGGCGCCCTCGCCAATTATATGGAAGTGGAAATTAAACTCTCCCCTAAGCTCCCGAAGCGCGCGCAGGATAACGTCCACGCTGCGTGGACGATCGGTACCGCCGACGAACAGAATACGGAAGAAATCGGGGTCTGGCCGAAATTCAATTGGGCTGAAATTCTCGGGGCGAATTCCCAGGCGAAACATGCGGATTTTTCCCCGGTCCCGGGGCGCAACAGAAGCGGAAAGTTGATCGTACCCTCGCTGGCTGATTACCCTGATCAATCTCTTGCAAGCCCGGGCCTTCTCAGGCAGACGGAAATACGGGTCCACAAACTCTCCGGAACCGTGAATACTCATTGACAGTTCTATCTCGGGGAAGATAGGCGATAACATCCACGCTACCGTCGAGGTGTAGTGGCAGTGAACGTTGCGGATGCCATTACGCACGAAAAATTCTCCGGCCGTCACCGCCTCGACAAGGTAGAAGAGGGCGTGCAAAGTGCGCCTTAACTCGCCCCGTCCGTATTTCAAAGCGTTTCCAAGCGCTCTCAGACAGCCGCGCGGGCGCGAAAAGCCAATGGCTACTTGTCGCCACAGCATCCGTACCTTGCTGTTTCCAAGTACATAGAATGTCGCCGCCGCCTCTGCCTTTTCCTCGGTGGTCAGCGCGTCGTGGCGCAACATAATCGGACGAATGGAAGCCACTAACACATGGACGCCCTGAACTCGCAACGCCTGAATTTCGGCGGTTATATAGGCATGCCTCGGGAAGGGATGTTGTGAAACTAAGTATCCGACTCTCTTTTCTATTTTTGAATCGGAACCGTCCACTTATTTGAGTATAAACCGATGGCGTGTTCTCGTTCAGCAAAGCTTCACGCTTGCTTACTCTCAAAACCTTGGCTTTGGCGGCCCATCCTCAAAGCCGCACGATCGTTTCTCCGGAAGCTCGATCCGGCCGCCCTAAGCCGACTGATCTCCAATCGTTGGACGCCCCCCGCTTTCCAGCAGCCCGGAATAAATCTGCTCCATGCGGCGCACCGCCTTTTCCCGCGAGAAATTCGCGCGCACAAACTCGCGGCCGGCATCCCCCATACGCCGGCGAAGGTCCGGATTGAGAATCGCTTCTTGTAACGCCCGCGTCAGGCCCGCGGCGTCTCCCGGCGGAAACAAAAACCCGCGCACGCCCTGTTCAACCAACTCCGGATTGCCGCCCACGCGCGAGGCTACCGCGCAACAGCCGCAAGCCATTGCTTCCATCAAGGAGTTCGATAAAGCCTCGGTTAAGGAGGGGAGCACGAAAATGTCCATATTTCCGAGCCAATCTACCACGCGGCTGGTGGCCGGCTCGAACACGCACACATCGGCGATTCCCAGTTCCACGGCGCGTTTTTGGAGATCCGGCAGCATCGGTCCGCTGCCCACAATCGCAAGCCGCAGGTTCCGCGTGAGGTTCGGCGCCAGGTTGCGCACGACGCTCGCGAAAGCGTCGAGCAGAGTGGGCAGCCCTTTTTCGGGTCGCAGTACGCACAATGTCCCGATCGTCAGCGCGTCCATCGGCAGCGGCGCGGGTCTTTTGGCCTCCGCCTGCTGCAGGCGATCCAAATCGATCCCGTTATAACAAAGGTGGATCCGCCCCGCGGGGACTCCCGCATCTTCCACCAGGTGGCGCTCCAGGAATTTGCAATTCACCACCACGCCGTCGGACCGGCGTTCGGCGAATCGCAGCGCTCGGCGCATCCAGGGCGGCGCGAGATCCAGATGGCAGCGTTGACTCGCCAGGGCCATCGCCTTCGTCAGATATAAGGTGGCGGGTATCGCCCATGCCGTCAGTGGCGGATCGAACGTATGCACCACGCGAATATTATGCGCGCGGATATATCGCGCCAGGCTCCAGGCCGCGGTCAGGCTTCCCGGAGGCTTAAAGGAGCGCACCGGCACATGCACGATCGGCACGTCCGCCGCGCGCAATTCTTCAGCCCGGCTCCCATGCACTATAAACGCGCCCACATGGGGTTGAAACCTGCTACGGTCCAACGCCAGGGCGGTTTCGGTCATTTGCCGTTCGCTGCCGCCGTGGTGGAGTTCGCGAACCATAAGCAAGATACCGGGTTTCATTCGAGAGCGGGCAATGCGTTCTCAGGATAACAGCCGCAGCCCGGCGGCAAGGCTGCGCATATCCGTCTTGCGCGCTAATCCTGCCGAAGCGCCGCCGAAGGGTCGATCCGCGTCGCCCTTCGCGCCGGCACGTAGCAGGCCAGGAGCGACACCAGCGCCAGCAGCCCGATGGC
This sequence comes from Bryobacterales bacterium, assembly GCA_963723015.1. GTDB lineage: Bacteria > Acidobacteriota > Terriglobia > Bryobacterales > Bryobacteraceae > PALSA-243. The sequence continues at coordinate 307,334 of CAVRPF010000017.1, read as the reverse complement.
TCCCCCATAAGTGATCGCGTCGGTGGGACTGACCCCGGCCAGCAGACTTCCCATCGCTTTCCCGGCGGCGACACTCAGCCCTATGCCGCAGATTCCGCCGATTAAGGCCAGGAGCAGGCCTTCCCGCAGCACCGTCCCAAGCACTTGCTGGGTCGATGCGCCCAGCGCCATACGGATGCCGAACTCACGCCGGCGGCGCGCGGTCTCAAGCGCCACTACCGCGTAAAGACCGATGGCCGCGAGGATTAGGGAAGCGATCGAGAAGACGCCAAGCAGCGACGCGATGAGGATCGCGGGTCCATTGTCCTCTTCCAGCTCCCTTTCCATGGTTCTCAGAGAGACGACTGGGATGCGCGAATCCACGTCGCGAATGGCGAGCCTGACCATGGAAGCGACGGCATCGAGACTGCCCGCATACCGCAGATAAATCACTCTGCCGCCACCAGCGCCCAAGCGATCCGGAAGAAAGACGTAGTTTGCGTACGCGTCCGCCTGTGTGTTGGGCGCCACGCCTACGACTGTGACGGTATCGCCGAATATCACTAACTGGCGGCCCAAAGCGGATTGGCCTGGCCAGAGAGCTTGCGCCAGATTGCGATTGACAACGGCCGACTTTCTCCCGGTAGCCACATCTTCCAAGGTTATGCCGCGCCCTGCCAATCCATGAACGCCAAGGGTCTCCAGGTACCCTGGGCCGGCGTACATACCATTGGTCCGAACGCTCTCCGCGCCGCCAGCCGCCTGCACCGAGGCGGACCATCCGCCGAAGTTGCTGGCGGGTACGGCGCTGGCGTAAGACGCGGAGACGACGCCCGGTACGGCGCGCAGGCGCTCGAACAGGCGAGCCAGAAGGGCGGCTTGGCCCCGCACCGCAGGAGCGCCGGCAGTGTTGATCGCGACCAGAAGTAAGTGGTCTTTGTCGAAGTGCAGGTCGCGCTGGGAGATCAGGTACAGCGACCGCGACGCCAACCCGGCGCCCGTGAGCAGCAGTACACAAAGCGCAAGCTGCGCCACCGCCAAAAAACGCGACAGTGCGGAGCGTCCAGGCGCCACGCTGTTCTCGCCGGAGCGCAACCATGGCAGCAGCTCCTGGCGGCACGCGCGCACAGCCGGCGCGATGGTGAAGACGAGCGCACTGAATACTGCCAGCCCCAGAGCGTAGAGCGCCACCCGGGTATCCGGCGTAAGATCCGGCTCAATGCGCGCGCCGGAGGCGAGCGGCGGAATCAGCTTGACAATGGCGCGCGTGGCCCACGAGGCGAACAGCAGCGCCGCCGCTGAAGCGGCCAAGGCCAGTACCAGACCTTCGGACATCAATAGACGAAGAATTCGCAGGTGTGATGCGCCTAGCGAACGCCGTACGGCCATCTCGCGTTGGCGCGCCACCGACCGCGCCAGGATCAAATTAGCGACATTGGCGCAGACGATCAAAAGAGTTAGCAAACCGACCGCGGTAATGATGCCCGCGAACAAACGCGCCTGCGCGCTTTGCCAGGGGCCGAAAGCGGTGGCGGAATAAGGAGTCAGATGAATGGGCGCGATCGGCTCGGTCTGCACATATTTAGCCATCACGTTGAACTCTGCCTGGGCGTTGCCAATGGTTGCCCGCGGAGTAAGCTTTCCAATAATCGCAACGTACCGGAAGCCGCGGTCTAATAGGTTCCGGTCAGTCCCGCGAAGGCGCGAGTCCGCGGCGATTGGGACGCCGATCTCGAAATTGGGCACGAATTGCGCACCGCGAAAGCCCGGCGCGGTAACGCCTACAATCGTGGCTGGTACGCCACTTATTAAGACAGTGCGCCCGAGGATATCCGCCGCGCCATGAAACTGGTTCTGCCATACGTGATAGGCGATCACGGCGGCTAGGCCGGTTGCGCCGCGCGCTTCATCGGGCGTGAAGCTTCGCCCTCTGGCGAAGCGAACGCCTAATGTCTCGAAGTAATTCGAGGTTACTCGCTGGCCGCGCAGTTCATAACTGCCGTCGGGCACGGTCACAGAGAAGCGCGCGGCGCCGTATGCGGCCAGAGAGCGCATGGTTTGCGCGTTCAAGGCGTAGTCCAGGTACTCGGAATAGCTGAATGCGGGCTGCGTTTCGCCATTGACTACCTGGGCGAAGGAGACCAGGCGGTCCGCTGTTATGCCAGGAGCCGGCCTCGTGAGCACCCCATGAATCATGGAAAAAATGGCCGTATTAGCGCCGATACCGATCGCGATCAATGCAATCGCCGCAAGCGTGAACGGCAGTGACTTGCCCAATGCGCGGATGGCCGCACGGAAGTCGCTGAACGATTGCTCCATCATCGTAGGAAGTGAGGTTGTTTCGCGTGGGGCTCCGGTATCGACGTAATTCTCGCCGGTCCATGCGCCGGCGTCGCCGCTGAGGTCGAGCGCCATGATATCCGCCGCGGGAACTTCCTCGAACTGGATTCGCGCGCCGGGCGAGGCGGCCATACGTAATGTACGCCGCCACGACCAGACCGCGGCGGCGAGCAGAACCAGCGCAAGCACGGCGAAGCCCGTGAATAGGTGCAGTGTCGCGGCCTCGATCTGAACGCCCGCGTCGCATAGAAAAAGGAAGAGAATTCCGTAAGCGCCTAGCTTCACTTTCAGATTCGACTTGCCGGGAAGGTACGAACACGCAAATGGAATCTTACGAAATCGATAGAGCGACCGCTCGACGAGAATGACGCCAAGCAGCGCCAGAACCAAAACGTGTTCGATTCCCTTGCGTCCGGGCCACAGTAATAAGTAAGCCGCGGCGCAGGCGAGTAATACCGGCGCCGCCGCGATGGCTGCAAGGGCTTTGCGCGCGGCGGAGAAATAGGCATTGGGATTGTGGATAGCCGTAATGCGGAAAATCCAGTTGGCGGGCAGAGCCACCGGTAACGCAAAGATGCCGCGCGCGCCGATCACGGCAAACACGAGCAAGACCACGCTGGGCGCCAGCAGGGGGACGTCGCGGTTTTCCCAAGGCAGCATCGTGCCGTACAGATAGCTCTTCAGGTAGGCGAGAGCGATGGCCAGTGCAATGCCGCCATAGGCCGCGAGAATCAAGCGATGCTGGCGGCTGCGCGCGATAGTGCGCGCCGTGAAGAGGACGATGGCGCGGTCCAGCGGCTTGGCGAAAATCTTAGCCGCGACCGCGGTGATGAAGCGCGAGGGCGGCCTGGTTCGGTCCGCGGAAGAGATATCGGGTTCTTCGATGATCCGGCGCAGGCCGCGTTGGTAGGCCAACACATAAGTGACAGCGGCTGTCGCAGTGGCCGCCAACAGTCCCCAAAGTGCCCGCCCGGCTAGCGGCGCGAACACCGGGTGCAGCGGTCCGTTGAGTTCCTGAAAAAGGCCCAGGAACCAGTACGTAGGCAGCCACTCGATCCAGCGCTGGTTTTGCGGCGCGGTCAGTCCCATAACCGTAGCCAGCGGCGGCTTTAAAAAATACACCGCTAGAATCGTGAAGAAGGCCAAGAGCTGCAGAAAGCTGGATACGCGCTGAAACCGGCGATAGCTCAAAATCTGCGACGCGATGCCTTGCACGGCGAGCAAGGCGCAGCACAGGAACAGTCCGGCGCTGGCCATGGTAACCCAATAAGCCGCCAGACAACGCAAGAAACCGAGCATGCCGGGGTGCGCCGCGACCGCGACCGGATACCCCAGTCCAGTAAATGCATTGACCGCGAAAATGCTTACTCCCAGCGCCGTCAGCAGCGCCGCGGCTTTCGCCTTGCAGATGGTGCGGATGCGCAGCGGCAGTGGACCGAGCACCAGGCTGTCGCGGCGATCTGGCAGCACGGCGTTCCATGCAAGAAGCGTCAGTAATCCGGCGATCGCCATGGTTGTCCCGATCAGGAATTCCTCATCGAGCCATGCCAGCCTGAGCAGCTTCGCGTGCGGCAGCGGCGAAGTGCCATAGCGGGGAAGGAGGTAGATCGCCAACGTAAAACTGAACGCGGCCAGCATGGCGGCGAATTGCGTGAGCAGCGTCTGGACCTCGCCGCGCGATGCCAGCAGCTCCAGATCGATCATCCGCGAAAGGAAGCTGCGGAAGAGAACCAGGAACTGACGGCTCTCATTGGGGCGGATCATACTCGTGATTTGTTATATCGGAATCCGAGTTAAGAAGTCAAGCGGGCACTTTGCGAACGCGGCGCCGTCCTCAGTGATACGCTTTGGATATGAAATTCCGGATCGAGCTCGACCGCGAAGTTGACGGCCGCTGGATTGCCGAAGTACCGGAATTGAACGTCCTCTTGTACGGTGACTCGAGAATCGATGCGATTCAGCGAGTTCAGTCAGCCGCACGGGAAATTGTATTAGACCGGATAGCCCACGGCGAGTTGCCTCCCGATTCAGCGAATGCCACCTTTGATATTGCAGCATGAGCACATGGCCTTCGGCGAAGGCGCGTCGTGTGTTCGCCGCTCTGAGACGGATTGGGTGGCGTCTGTTGGATCTCACAAAATCATGAAAAAGACACGCTTGAGACCCGAAGACCTCTGACCCCTATGCGATCCATCCTCGCCGAGGACTTTCGCGTGTCGTTATCGGTAAGCCCGTTCACGGAGATCGTCTTAAATTCCGGAACCAGCTTCAGCGACGGCGGCATCACAGCGATGACTGCCGAGGGCGTTCAGCGTATATTCATGAACCACGGCTCCAATGAAGTCTACGCACGAATCGCTACTACGCAAAAGTACCAGACCGGCTTTGGCGATCATAGCGTGGATCGCGGCTTGCAGCGCGCAAAACTCGCCGCGGATCTCCGTCTGCCTTTCAATCCTGAGCTGGGCCTCTTCAGGATTTACGGCGACATTCGGTGTCAGCCCGCGCCGGATTTCGGCGACTATCCAGCGATCGAACTGCCCGGACCGTGGGCTTCACTCACGCTCGATGAGATGATCCCGGCTCTACGCGCGTACGGCGCCGCCGCATCGCGCCAGATCCTCGCAACCGGAGCGCAGGTGCGCATCTGGGATATTGGCAACGAAATCGAGTTTGGAGTGGCCGGCGTTGCAATCAGACCGGCGCCCGGAAGTTGCGATGATGCAATTGGCGCGAATGAGCAGGATTGGTATCAAGCGCCGGAGGCGGTAGACCCCTCTATTGGCAAGATGACGTTTCAGGCGTTGATGGGGATGACGGAAAGAATGCGCATCGGCTGGCTGGCGCGGCACATTTGGCCGCATGAAGCCAGAATGCTGGCCGCGGTTGCCAGTGGGATCCGTTCCGCGGATCCCCGGGCGCGCTTCAGCACGCATATCAGTGGGATTGCCTCCACACAGCCCGCGGTTGCAGTCGCATTCTTCCAGGCAATGAGTGACGGCGGATTTGCCGCCGACGAGCTGGGAGTTTCGTATTATCCGACCTCTTCCGCATTCCCGAAAGATCGCCTGCAAGCTTTTAAGGACACGGCCAAAGCCGCACAGCGCGCGCTCGGACGCCAGGTTTTCGTCGCCGAGTTCGGCTATCCTGCCGCGCGAATGCAAGGGGCGTTCCCGTGGAACGACACGGTTGCGGGGTATCCGGAGACTCCCGATGGACAAGCGAGTTTCTCGCGCGACCTCGTCGCATGGGGGCGACGCGAAAAGGTCCTTTCCGGCATTCGCCCTTGGGCGCCGGACCTTGCATTCCCGGGCTGGGCTCCGATGTCGCTCTTCGAGCGAGATGGCGCGATCGTCAAGCCGCGTCCGGCCCTGGATGCTTTTCGTCCTGGCGATGCAAGGTAAACTCTTCCCCGCCTCAGTCACGAGGGAGGCATTCGAGTCTCGATCCGAGTTTTTGCCGGGAGTCTCGGATCCGGAGGCCCTAATTCTCGCGCAGCCGCTCCGCCGAATCGATTACCAACACTTCCACCGGAGCCTGGCGCGTTTCGAGTTTCAGCCCCAGGTCCGCCAGGGCGCCAAACACCGATGGGCCATCGGCGCCAGACGCATCGCCGCGAACGTATTTAAGCGCCAGATCGTATTTGCCCGAGAGCCCAGTCTCATTGATTATCGGAATCCCAACTGCGCCTCCAGGATGGTGACAAAGTGGCCGAACGGGATGGCGACTCCGGAAATCTCAGTAGGCCGGATATTCACTCGCTCCTTCTGATCTTGATCCTTTGAAGCCTGGAACTTCGGTCCACCTTTAGTTAAGACCAGCGCCTGCATCTTGAGCTGGCGCGTTTCGCGGTGGAATTTCAGTTGGAACCGGTCGGCGAGCAACGCCCGGAGCATTACCATGTCATCGTCGAAACTGGATTTCTCTGTTGCTTTGGCATCGATATCGAAGCGTTCGGACGCCATCCAGGCCGTGGTTCCGAAGAGCATGCCGGTTTTCATATGGTAGGCGCTCTGGATCAATCGCTCAAGGGTCGTGTTTGTCACGCGCAGCCGGCCCGGAGTAGGGAAAAACCCGTTCGGGGCCTCGGGACCCGAGTTACCGACCTTGACCGACGCCACCTCGAACGCTGGACCCGCATCTTGGGCACAAACCAGGGCTATGGAAAGGAGAAACGGGACCAGGAATCGCATATCTCTTATACTGCGCCCGGCGCGAAAAGTTACTTATAAATCCCTGCGACAGGCTCCCGACGATGATAAGCTTTGGATGTCAAGTGATGCTGGCTATTATTACGGCGGCAGCGATTATCATTCCGATTAGCCAGGCGCAGTCGCAGGGCGGCTCCGGCGCAGAGGCGTTCGATGTGGCATCGGTCCGGCCCGCAGCGATATGGAAACCGGGAGGCGAGGGCAGTCAGCGATCGAGGATCGAGTACTCTCCCAAGAACCTAAAGATGTGGAACGTCGATCTCTCCGACTGCGTGCAGTGGGCCTACGGAGTTAAGTTCTATCAGATTTCGGGAAAGGGCTTTCCGAATGGGGAGCGGTACGATATTGAGGCAAAACCGCTGAGCCCGTAACCGTTATCCGCCTCAGATCCATGCTTCAAGACCTGCTGGCAAAAAGGTTTCAGCTCGTACTGCGCCACGAGACGAAAATGCTTCCCGTCTACGAATTAATTATTTCGCCAAAGACGGGCCAAGACTTCCCGCACCTAAAGCCGACTTCGATCTCTCGCCCACTCACGACACTGAATCGCTCCCACGCGTGCAGGCGGGTAGCTTTATTTTTCCGGACGTCTCTATGAGCGAATTTGCCGCAAAGCTGTCGCTCCTGCGGACAATCGATTTGCCGGTTGTAGACCGGACCGGCATCAAGGGAGTTTTCGATATCACTTGGAAATCGGCTGCGGACGCGATCCTGCACCCTGAGGGTCCGTCTCTCTTCACCCTACTCCAGGAACAACTGGGCCTTAAATTAATCTCCGCAAAAGCGCCTATGGAGATTCTGATCGTAGATCACGTAGCGAAACCGTCCGAGAACTGAGGCGCTTGCTCCGCTCCCCTCACTTATCCGCCGTCGCCAGCACAGTCTCAAAGTAAGGCGCTTCCGTCTCCTTATAGACCACAGCAGTCTCCGCGTTCTTAAAGCCCGCGGCCCTGATCATGCGCTCCAACTCCAGCTCCGTAAAGCCAAGCCACAGGTCCGCGTACATTTCGCGCGCTTCTTCGAAGTTGTGGCGGTTCAAATCCAGAATCGCGATGCGGCCGCCGGGCTTCAGAATGCGCCACGCTTCACTCAGAGCGCGTTCGGGATGGCGCGCATGGTGCAGCGCCTGGCTGAGGAATGCCAGATCCACGGCGCCGCTGCGGATGGGTACGTCTTCGAGATCGCCGAGACGGTATTCCAGATTGGAAATGCCATGTTTTTTGGCTAGCTCCGTGCCGAACTCCACCATCTTTTCGGAAATATCGATGGCGATCACCTTCTTGGCGCGCTCGGCCATCAACTGCGAAATCGTCCCTTCACCGGCGCCCAAATCCGCGATCACCAGCGGCGGCATCAGGCGGATCAGCGCCTCGGCGATGCCTTTCCACGAGCGGCCGGGCACATATTGCCGCCCGAATTTGCCCGCCAGTTCGTCGAAGTAGCGGCGCATCTTGTCCTGTCGCTTGCGCAGCGTCAGGCGTAGCGCCTGGCGATCCTGCGCCGCCTCCGGCACTTCAGCCATCGCCTGGCGCAGTATCGCCATCAATCCGGCGGGCGCCGTCAAGCGGTAAAAAGCGTTCTTGCCGGTGCGGCGGTCCTCCACCAGACCGGCCTGCTTGAGTTGCGCCAGGTGCGTCGAGATCTGGCTTTGCCCTTTAGAAAGAATCTCTTGCAGCTCTGCCACGGAGAGCTCTTCCTGTTCTAAAAGGAGAAGCAGCCGCAACCGCGCCGGGTCGGCCGCCAGCCGCATCGATTTTAGGATTGACGCCATGCCTGAAAGTATTATAATATCAACCTATCAAGATTTGTTGATACGAGGATTTAAAACGAATGGGCACTGCCACGCTGAATCAAACCGATTTTAAGGTCGCCGACCTTTCCCTGGCCGAATGGGGCCGCAAGGAAATCTCCATCGCCGAGCAGGAAATGCCCGGCCTGATGGCCATCCGGCGCAAGTATGCGAAGGAAAAGCCGCTCGCGGGCATTCGCATCACCGGATCGTTGCATATGACCATCCAGACCGCGGTGCTCATTGAGACGCTGTCGGAGTCTGGGCGCCCTGGTTCGCTGGGCGAGCTGCAATATTTTTTCCACGCAGGACCACGCCGCCGCCGGCATCGCGGTCACTGGTGTTCCAGTTTTTGCCTGGAAGGGCGAATCGCTCGAAGATTATTGGTGGTGTACGTATCAGGCGCTCAGCCATCCGGACGGCAAAGGACCGCAGCTCATCGTCGACGATGGCGGCGACGCCACCCTGCTCATCCACAAGGGTTACGAGCTGGAAAACGGCAGCGATTGGGTCAACAGCGCTTCGGAAAGCCATGAAGAGAAGGTGATCAAAGATCTACTGAAAACGCGTTCACGCGGAGAACCCGCAGCGCTGGCGCGATGTGGTAAAGGAATGGCGCGGCGTATCCGAAGAGACCACCACCGGCGTGCATCGCTTATACAAGATGCACGAAACCGGCTCGCTGCTCGTACCCGCCATCAATGTCAACGATTCGGTGACCAAGTCTAAATTCGATAATCTCTACGGCTGCCGCGAATCGCTGGCCGATGGCATCAAGCGCGCCACCGACGTGATGGTAGCGGGCAAGGTCGCCGTGGTCTGCGGATACGGCGATGTCGGCAAGGGCTCGGCGCATTCATTGCGCGGCATGGGCGCGCGCGTAATCGTCACCGAGATCGACCCTATCAACGCATTGCAAGCCGCCATGGAAGGCTTCGAAGTGACCACCATCGAAGACACCCTGGGCCGGGGCGATATCTACGTGACCTGCACCGGGAATTGCGAGGTCATCACGCTCGATCACATCCAGAAGATGAAGGACCAGGCGATTGTCTGCAACATCGGCCACTTCGATAACGAGATTCAGGTGGATCGCCTCAACGCTTCCGGCGCGAAAAAGACCAACATCAAACCGCAGGTGGATATGTATACGTTCGGCGAAGGCCGCAGTATCTTCCTGCTGGCGGAAGGCCGCCTGGTGAATCTGGGCTGCGCCACCGGCCATCCCAGCTTCGTGATGAGCAACAGCTTCGCCAATCAGACTCTGGCGCAGCTCGATTTATGGAAGAACCGCGACGTATATAAGCCCGGCGTATATACGCTGCCCAAGAAGCTCGACGAGGAAGTGGCGCGGCTGCACCTGGAAAAGATCGGCGTGAAGCTGACCACGCTTTCGCCCAAGCAGGCCCAGTATCTGGGCGTCGCCGTCGAAGGACCGTATAAACCCGATCATTACCGTTACTAGCGCAGTGTTACAGTCATAATTCCGCAGGAGAACATGAACTTGGCAAACAAACAGAGACACCTTTTTACGTCGGAATCCGTCACCGAAGGCCATCCCGACAAAATCGCGGATCAGATATCGGACGCCGTGCTGGACGCTGTTCTAACGGACGATCCCACCGGCCGCGTGGCTTGCGAAGTGCTGGTCACCACCGGCAGTTGCATCGTGGCAGGCGAGATTACAACCTCCACCTACGTGGATGTTCCGCGCATTGCGCGCGGCACCATCGAATACGTCGGGTATAACGACGCCACTTACGGTTTCGATTCCCATACCTGCGGCGTTCACAATCTGATTCAATCGCAATCGCCCGACATCTCGATGGGCGTGGACACCGGCGGCGCGGGCGATCAGGGCATGATGTTCGGTTTCGCCTGCGATGAGACCGATGACCTGATGCCGCTGCCCATTATGATGGCGCATAAACTGGTACGCCGCCTCTCCGACGCCCGGCGCGAAGGCGTGCTCGATTTCCTGCGGCCGGACGGTAAGAGCCAGGTCAGCGTGGAATACGACGGTACAAAGCCCGTGCGCATCGAGGCGGTGGTGATTTCGACGCAGCACGGTCCTGAAGTTTCCACCGAGGAGCTGCGGCGCGAAGTCAAGAAGCACATTATCGACGCGGTGATCCCCTCGAATATGGTGGATTCGCAGACCAAGTATCACATCAATCCTACCGGCCGTTTCGTCGTGGGTGGACCGCACGGCGATACCGGCCTCACGGGCCGCAAGATCATCGTGGATACGTATGGCGGCATGGGCCGTCACGGCGGCGGCGCATTTTCCGGCAAAGATCCGACCAAGGTGGATCGCTCAGCCTGTTACATGGCGCGTTATATCGCCAAGAATCTTGTAGCATCCAAGCTGGCGACGCGCTGTGAAGTGCAGTTGGCCTACGCGATTGGCGTCGCCGAGCCGGTATCGGTCATGGTGGATACGTTCGGCACGGGCACGATTCCCGACGAGCGCTTTACCGATCTGGTTCGCGAAAATTTCTCGTTGACGCCGCGCGGCATCATCGACACCCTGAAGCTGCGCCGTCCCATCTACCGCAAAACGGCCGCATTCGGCCACTTCGGGCGGACCGAAGATTCGTTCTCGTGGGAGGCCACGGATAAAGCGGAAGCGCTCGCCGATCAAGCGGGCGTGGCACAAGCCGCCGCGCGATAAGAGCGTGCGAACCCAAGCCGCGACCGTCCGGGAGCGGCTTTGGCCCTCGGGAACAGGCGCCCTCGGTACACTGGGGTTGGAGACTCCCTGTTGAAGACGCTGCTGCTGATCCTGCTCCCAGTTCTCGGCGCGGGTGCGCTATTTTTGGGGTTTCTCCGCAAAAATGCTCCACCCCAAGTCCGATTTACCCAGGTTAAGCGCCAGACTATTATCAGCACTGTGCCTACCAACGGCAAAGTGGAACCCTATCAGTGGGAGGCCGTACACGCGCAAAGCGCGGGCCTCGCGACTCGCGTTCCCGTGCAGAATGGGACGCAGGTCGCCAAAGGATCGATCCTCGCCGAGATCAGCGACCCCGAAATGAGCGCGGGCGTCGATTCCGCGCAAGCCCGCGTTGCCGAATCCCAGGCCAACCTGCAACTGCTCCAGACTGGCGGCAAGTCGGCTGAGCAGAGCGATATCGAAAACAGCCTCAGCAGTGCGCGTTTAAATCTGCAAACCGAGCAGCGGGATTATCAGGCTCTCCAGCGCTTGGTAGCCAAACAGGCCGCCACGCCGGCGGAGGAGCGCGCCGCCGCCGATAAAGTACATCAGACGCAGCTTGAAATCGACGGACTCGAAAAACGCCGCGCGGCTCTGGTATCGAAGCCCGATATTACGGCCGCCCAGGCGCGGCTCAATGAAGCTGAGACTGCATTGCGTCTGGCGAAGGAGCGCGCCGCCGCCACTGTCGTGCGCGCACCCATTGCCGGGGAGGTGTACGGCCTCGCGGTTCGCGCGGGCGATTATCTAAATGCTGGTGACCTGGTCGCCAATGTGGGCACTCTTGACCGCCTCCGCGTGCGCGTCTATGTGGATGAGCCGCTCCTCGGCCGTGTGAAAATCGGCGAGCCGGTCACGATCCGCTGGGAAGCGTTGCCCGGCAAACAATGGGATGGCGCGGTGGACCGGATGCCTACGTCGATTCAAGCGCTCGGATCGCGGCAGGTTGGCGAGGTGGTGTGTGTCATCCCAAATCCGGGCCGCGATCTGATTCCCGGCACTAACGTCGATGCCGAAATTCGCACGTCCGTCGCCAATAATGCCCTGGTGATTCCGAAAGAGGCGCTGCGGCACGACGCACAAGGCGATTACGTATTCCTGCTGCGCGGCGACATCGTGGAGCGGCGCAACGTCAAAACCGGCGTCTCGAATGTCACGCAGATCCAGATCGCCGATGGTCTCGCCGAGAATGATTCCGTCGCGCTGCCCACCGATTTTACGCTCCGGTCCGGCGAGCGCGTTCAGCCGGTCTCGCAATTTCCGTGAAACAATAGCAACCCTTGCCGTTGCGATCGTCGAATGTGCTGCGAGTTCAGAAGAACCAGTGCCCCGCTAATTTGTCCCGCTCCGCCGTGACCGTTGCGCCAGATAATGTTGATCTAGGGCCTGCCGGACCAGCGTTTTGATGACGGCCTGACGGCTCACGTTGAGATCGCGAGCGGCCCTGTCCAGTTCTTCTAACATGCTGCTCGTGACGTCCACGTTGACACGTTGAATCGGCTGAGCCATCCCGCCCCGACCGCTGAAAAAACGCGAGATATCTTTGCCTTGATCGGCTAACCGGGCAATCGCATCGGCGGAAACCGGCTGGGCGGGTTTACGAGTTTTCTTCATATGATCGCCGATCCAGCCAATACGGCCGAGAGAACAACGCGCGCGCCGCCTCGAACCCGATTCCGCGCCGTGGATTTGCTCTGAGACGATTGCTCTTTTTGGGATCAAAGCTGAACCGCACAGATATGACTGTTATACCACTGTGGTTCCCGGACCCGGAGCCGCAAGCCATCGCCTCGCCGTGACCGGGCGGCATTTGAATCGTCACTTACAATCGACTCAAGTTCCGTGAAACAATAGCAGCTTCATGAGTCAACAGGCGTGGTATCGCGATCTGAACCGCTATCACTGGTTCGTAGTGATCGTCGCCAGCGTGGGGTGGATGTTCGACACCATGGCGCAGCAGCTGTTCAATCTCGCGCGCGTGCCGGCTATTCGCGATCTGCTCGGCGGCAGCGCTTCGCCTGCGACGATTTCCGAGCAGGCCGGCTATTCCACCATGGTGTTCATGATCGGCTGGGCGCTGGGAGGCATTCTGTTCGGCGTGCTGGGCGACCGGTTGGGACGCGCCAAGACCATGATGTTGACCATCCTCTGTTACACGATTTTTACCGGTCTGAGTCTGCTCTCGGTAGGGGTGTGGGATTTCAACGCGTACCGTTTTCTTTGCGGTCTGGGCGTTGGTGGTCAGTTCGCGGTAGGCGTGGCGCTGGTGGCGGAAGTAGTGCCCTCCAACGCGCGGCCGCACGCGCTCGGGCATGGTGCAAGCCGCGTCCGCTATCGGCAACATGCTCGCGGCGCTCACCGGCATTGTGCTCGGCAGGATGGAAAGCTCGGGCGCGATCGTGCATGCCTGGCGATACTTGTTCCTGGCCGGAGCGCTTCCCGCGCCGCTTGCGCTGATCGTCTTTAAGAAGCTGCGCGAGCCGGATGTATGGCTGAAAGCGCGCGCCGAAAAGCGCGTGATGGGTTCGTTTGGCGAATTACTTTCCGAGTGGCGTCACAATGCGATCGTGGGACTGCTGCTGGCCTTCGCCGGCGTGGTGGGGCTGTGGGGCATCGGATTCTTCAGCTATGACCTGCTGCGCCCTGTCCTCACACGCACCTTCCAGGCCGATGGTCTTACCGGCGCCGCGCTCGCGGGCAAGGTCACAACCTGGATCGGCATCACATCGCTTCTGCAGAATCTGGGCGGGTTCTTTGGAGTCTATGCCTTCACCTGGGTGACTCATCGCACCAACCGGCGCACGGCATTCTTCTTCAGTTTCTTGGCCGCGATGGGCGCGACGGCGTATACGTTTTGGAATCTGCGCGCCCTCGCCGATATCTTCTGGATGATCCCGATGATGGGATTCGCGCAGCTTTCGCTTTTCGGCGGTTACGCCATCTATCTGCCGGAACTTTTCCCGACCCGGCTGCGCAGCACCGGCGCCAGCTTCTGCTACAACGTGGGCCGGCTGGTGGCAGCCGCAGGTCCTCTAACATTAGGGCTGCTTACCGGGCGCGTGTTCGCAGGCTATGCCGAGCCCATGCGCTACGCCGGCGTGACCATGTGTCTGGTGTTCCTGGTAGGTCTAGCGGCGTTGCCCTTTGCGCCGGAAACCAAAGGCAAGCCGCTGCCGGAATAGAATATGCCAACCACCACTTCCGTCGCTGTGATCACGGGCGCGGCCCAGGGGATCGGCCGCCGCTGCGCCGAGGTTCTTGCCGCCCGCGGATTTGCGCTCGCGCTGAACGATCTGAACTCTACCGCCGATGCCCAAGCTTCCGTTCGCGCAGCCGGCGCCGAAGCCATCGAAGTCCTAGGCGATGTCTCGAGCGAAGGCGATGTCGCGCGCATTACGGACGCCGTTCTGTCCCGCTTTGGACGCGTGGACGTTCTGATCAACAACGCAGGCATGAGCTTCATCCGGCCTACGGAAAAGGTGGAAACCGGCGAGTGGCGGCGCGTGCTGGAGGTCAACCTGACCGGGCCGTTCCTGCTATGCCGAGCATTCGCGCCCACCATGCTGCGGCAAAAGCAAGGCTCGATCATTAACATCGCCTCCATCGCGGGCCTGGCCGGATTGGCCGAGCGCGCGGCTTATAATTCCAGCAAGCACGGCTTGATCGGTCTTACCATGACGCTGGCGGCGGAGTGGGGCGGGCGCGGCGTCCGATCGAACGCCGTGTGTCCGGGATGGGTGAAGACGGAGATGGACGCCGCCGACCAGGTCAAGGCCGGCTACACCGATGAAGACATCACGCGCCGCATTCCCATGGGCCGCTTCGCCAGCGTGGAGGATATCGCCCAAGCCGTGGCGTTTCTGGCCGATCCCAAATTGAGCGGCTTCGTCAACGGCGAAACGCTGCGCGTGGACGGCGGATGGCTGGCCGATTTCGGTTGGGAGAGCATCCGCCTTCGCAACCGCTGAGAATGCCCGGCCTTGTAGCGTGGCGCACGCACTCTTGCGTGCAGCGTCCACACTCGTCGTGACGCTTCCTTGCGGGCCGGGTAAGAACGTGTTCGCATGAGTGCGAACACGGCACGCAAGAATGCGTGCGCCACAATCAGATTCAAATGCTCACGCCTTCCCGATCCATTGCCTTTGACATCCTGCAAAAAGTGGAATCCGGCGGCTATGCGTCCGACCTGCTTCTCTCTCAATCCGCCGCGCTCGATTCGCGCGACGCCGGTCTGGCATCGCAGATCGTTTTCGGCGTACTCCGTTACCGCGCACAACTCGATTACCTGATCGAGCGCTATGCGGAGCGTTCGCGAAAACTCGATCCCGAAGTGCGCACCGCGCTGCGCATGGCGATTTACCAGCTTCGCTATCTCGAACGCGTTCCACCACACGCCGCCGTAGCCGAAAGCGTCGAACTGGTCAAGCGCGCGCGCAAGCGCTCGGCCATGGGTTTTGCGAACGCAGTCCTGCGCAAGGTGACGCGCGATCCGGTTGAATGGCCGAGCCGCGAGATCGAGCTTTCCTGTCCGGAGTGGCTGCTGGCGCGATGGGAAAACCGCTACGGCTCCGAAGTGGCCGCAAGCATTGCTCGCGCCGCGCTGGAAGAGCCGGAAAAATACGTCCGCATTTCGGCTGCTGGGGAGAGCGCGCGGCGGCAGGATATCGGATCGCAGTCTATTGTGCCCCTGCTGCGCCTCGAACGCGGCCAGACGTTGCTCGATCTGTGCGCCGCGCCGGGCAACAAAACCGCTCAGGCGCTCGAATCCGGCGTGCGAGCGGTGGCCGCCGATTTGCACTTCCACCGCCTCGTGCAGCTTAAGAATCTCGATGCTGCGCTGGTGGCGCTCGATGGCACGCGGCCGCTGCCGTTCGCACGCGCCTTCGACCGCATCTTAGTGGACGCGCCCTGCTCGGGAACCGGAACCTTGAGCCGCAACCCTGAAATCAAGTGGCGCATCGACGCCGAGCGATCTTGACGACTTGCATCGCCGTCAAACTGCATTACTCGCCCATGCACGTGCGGCGCTGGCGCCGGGCGGGCTGTTGGTCTACTCCACGTGTTCGCTGGAGCCGGAAGAGAACGAAGGTGTGGTCGCAACGGTCCCTCCCGGCCTGGTTTGCGAATCCATGCAGCGCATTCCGGGCCGCGATCCGGGCGATGGTTTCTATGCCGCTGTGATAAAATCTTAAAAAGCCCGCAAATGATTGAGATTATTCCGTCCATTCTGTCGGCGGACTTCGCCCATCTGGGAGACGAGATCGCGCGCGTAGAGCGCGGCGGCGCCACCATGCTTCATCTCGACGTGATGGACGGCCATTTTGTCGATAATCTCACCATCGGACCTCCTGTTGTCGAATCGATCCGCAAAGCCACGAAATCGCATCTTGACGTCCACCTGATGATTGAAAATCCCGGCCGGTATGCCGCGGACTTTGTCCATGCGGGCGCCAATTCCGTGCTGGTTCACTACGAAGCCTGCCGGCATCTGGATGGCGTGCTGGAACAAATCAAGAAGGAAGGCGCGATGGCGGGAGTGGTATTGAATCCGGCCACCCCGGTCTTAGTGCTGGAAGACGTTCTGGAAGTGGCGGACTACGTGCTCCTGATGAGTGTTAATCCAGGATTTGGCGGGCAGCAACTGATCCCATACGTCCTCGATAAAGTACGCAAGCTGGTCGAGATGCGCAGGGCAAAGCGTTTGCGGCTGCCGATTGAGATTGACGGCGGGGTGCATCTGGATAACCTGGCGGACGTGGTTCGGGCGGGGTGTGATTGGGTGGTCACAGGGTCGGCGATCTTTCACAGCGGCAACCCCGAAAACACCGTGCGCGAGATGCAGAAAATCGCGGCTGGAGCGACCGCCTTGATCTGTTGAACGAATAGGACTCATATGTTTCGAAACGTATTCCGTTATACCTGGATTGTGGCCGCGCTGGCGGCACTGGTTCTTGCCAGCGGCTGCCGCAAAAAGGCTTACGAGAACCCCATTACCAAAAATACGCAGCAGCCCGACAAAGTGCTGTTCGATAGCGCCATGAGCAGCGTGGAGCATGGCCGCTACGAACGCGCCCGCCTTACGCTGCAGACGCTGATGAACACGTATGACAACAGCGAGTACATGGCCAAGGCGAAGCTGCTCTACGCCGATAGCTGGTTCCGCGAGGGCGGCGCGCATGGCTTGGCCCAGGCAGAGGCGGAGTACAAGGATTTCATTCTGTTCTATCCGGCTATGGAAGAAGCCGCCGAGGCGCAGGAAAAGATCTGCAAAATGCAGTATCAGCAGATGGACAAGAGCGACCGCGACCCCACTCATGCGTTCCGCGCAGACGACGAGTGCCGCAACGTGCTGGTGCAGTTCCCCAACAGCAAGTTCGCGCCGGAAGTAGCGCAGATGCTGCGCAATATTCAGGAAGTGCTGGCCGACCGCGAGTTCAAGGTTGGCGACCTGTATCGTAAGAAGGGCAGCTACCCGGCTTCGGCTAATCGCTTCCAGGCTCTCACCGATCAATATCCCCTTTACAGTAAAGCGGATGAAGCGCTGTGGATGGAAGCTGAAGACTATCAGCACATGGGCGACCGGTTCGAAGACCAGCAGGCCTCCGCGTACGCGAAGATTGTGAAGGATTACCCGCTCAGTGCGCACGCGGACGACGCTAAGGCGCGGCTGGAGGAAATGAAGCGCGCGGTGCCCGAAGCCGACCCGGTGGCGCTCTCGCGCATGAAGTACGAGCTGGAGAATCGCCAAAAGCGCAGTCTGCTCAGCAAGGCGACCGGACCCTTCGCAGAACATCCCAATCTGAACAATGCGGCTAAGTCGGGTACGCCGGTGATGGGCGCCTGTCGCCGACGGTTCCGTACAGCGTCCCGCAGGCCGCCGGAACGGGCGCGGTAACCAACGAAGTCACGGCCACCACCGCGGCGAATCCCGACGTGCTCGACAAGAATCCGGATGCGCGCGCGCCCGGCGCTACCGGCGCCGCGCCGGCAGCGCCCGCCGGTACGGAGGCGAAACCTGCGAGCGGAGCTGCGGGAGCGACTGGAGCAACGGGGACAACGGCCGGCAGCGCCAACGAGCTTTCTAATGCGACCAGCCCGGTAAACTCGGCGGCCGCCGCGAATCCTCAAAATCATACCGGCGCCGCCAAGGCAAAGACCGCCAAAAAGAAAAAGGCGCCCAAGAAAAAGAAGAGCGATTCCACCAGCAAGAGCGACACTACCGGCAAGAGCGACCAAAACAAGCAATGAGCCGCGTTCTGCTGGTGGACGATAGCCCTCACGCGCAACGCATCGGCGAACGGATTCTCACCGGCGAAGGCTTCGAGGTAGTCGCCGTCAGCAACGCGGATGCGGCGCTGGTGCGCATGGAAGACGTGGACCCGGATGTGGTAATCGCCGATACCGTGATGCCAGGGCGCACCGGCTACGAGATTTGCCAGTATCTGAAGATGAACCCGCGCCACCGGCATGTGCGCGTCATTCTGACGGCAGGCGCGTTGGAACCTCTAGACGACGCGCAGGCGCGGCGCGTGCAAGCCGATGGATCGCTGAAGAAGCCTTTTGAGGCGAGCGCGCTGGTCAGTCAGGTGCAACGCTTGGCGGAACAGGCGGCCACGGAGCGGAAACAACCGCCCGGCGAACCCGGCGCGACAATAACCGTCTCCGCGTTGCCTGCGGCGCCTTTTGTGGCCCTGGTGGATGCCGAGCAGGTGCGCGCGGCGGTGACGATTGCGCTCGACGCTTCCATGGACGCCATGACGAATGAGATTGCCCGTCGCGTCATGGATGCTCTGCAGACCGTGAAATCCGCGGCGAAGACGATGGAATAGATTATGCCCGACAACAGTTTTGACGTAGTCTCCAAGATCGAAATGCCGGAAGTGCAGAATGCGATTCAGCAGGCGGCGAAGGAAATCCAGACGCGCTTCGATCTGAAGGATTCCAAATCCAGCATTGAGCTGAACGAGAAAGACCATAAAATCGTAATGGCCAGCGCCGACGAGTACAAGCTCAAAGCCGTCGTGGACATCCTGCAATCGAAGCTGGTGAAGCGCAAAGTTCCGCTCAAGGGATTGGAATTCGGCGAAATAATTCCCGCCGCCGGTTCCAGCGTGAAGCAGGAGATCGCGCTGCAGCAGGGGATCGCGATAGAAAAGGCCCGCGAGATCGTGAAGAAGATCAAGGATAGCAAGCTGAAAGTGCAGGCCTCCATCCAAGGCGATTTTGTACGCGTGACCGGCAGAGATCGCGACACCCTGCAACAGGCGATCCATCTTTTGCGCGAGAGCGATTTCGGCATTGACATGCAATTCACCAATTACCGCACAAACTGAGTGACGCGCCGTATCGAATCGCTGCAGCTCGAAGGGCCCGCGGGCCAACTCGAAGCGCTGCTGGAGGAGCCGGATAACACAGCGCCGCATTGTGCCGTCGTGGTGTGCCATCCGCATCCGCTGTATGGCGGGACCATGCACAACAAAGTTGTCTACCGGATCGCGCGCGGATTGCGGCGCGCGGGAGCGGTGGTATTACGCTTCAACTTTCGCGGCGTAGGGAAGAGCCAGGGCGAGCATGCGCATATGACCGGCGAGGTGGAGGATGCGCGCGCGGCGCTGAGTTATTTGCGCGGCCGGTATCCGGACCTGCCGTTCGCACTCGCGGGCTTCTCGTTCGGCTCGCGCGCCGTTATGCAGTTGGGGTGTGAAATGAACCGTGAAATAGACAGGGCGCGATTCCTGTTGGCGGCCGGTTTTGCGATCCGCATGGGACCAGTGGATTTTCTGGCGGCCTGCGACACGCCCAAGATCTTTATTCATAGTACGCAGGATGAATTTGGTCCGCGGCCAGACTTTGAGCGCCTGTACGCGCAGGTTGCCGAACCCAAACAGCTCATTTGGATTGAAGCGCAGGACCATTTTTTTGCGGGAGCGCTCGACGACTTGGAGGAGCGGGTCACGGAAGCGGCCGGCCGATTTATCAATGGAGCCGAAGTCGATAGGGCGTAGCGGGCGCCTTCACAGCCTCGGGAATCTTCGGCGGTTCGATAGTAGCGGCGCCCTCAAGCCCTTCACCCGTGACATTGTTGATGCCGATGAGCGGTGCGCTGTAACCGGTCACTTTGACATCCCGGATATCGGCATGTCTTATGTTTGCCAGCGAGATGCCTTTGGCGCGTGTGCCAGTCACATCGATCAGTGAAAAGAAATCGAGCGGCTTATCGGGATGGACCGCCGTGCCATCGACGAGAACGGGACAGCCGGTCACTCGAATATTCGAAAACTTAAAGTTCCGGATAGTAGGGATGCGTTCATCGCCAGGTACAGGGTCCTGATCCTGTATGCCCGCCCTTGAGGATATTGAAGCGTAGAAAACCGCCATCCGCGCCGGAGATATCGAGATCCTTCGCGACAATCTCTTCGATAAAAGCGCCGCGGCCGGGGCGGCTCTTGATGTAAATTGCCAACGTCCGTGCGCGTGTGAATTTGCATCGTTCGATGGCGACCTGGCGGATGCCGCCTGAAGTCTCACTGCAAACGCGTGGACCACCGGACGCAGTAGTGCACGCCCTTCGCGCTGAGCCGCGGCACCCAGAGCGAGCCAGATGAGCACCTCTTCTTCCGGAACCGGCCGGCCTAGTCGCTGGGCCAGGTCCTCGACCAAGTCGCCCATCGAGCGCGGCCTCATTAGCGCCTCGGCAATCTGATACGCGATCTCGTTGCCCGACAACCGCTCATACAAACTGTCCTGCTACCTGCTGATGTCGAGCGCCTGCCCGGTCAACGATTGGAACGTTCCTTTCAGGAGCTTGAGCGAGGCCGGGGGATCGCTGTCCACGTTGCCGATCGCTTCCAGCACGTTGCGAAGCTGCAACACCTGGTTGCCCGGTAGCGCCGGACTCGCCTTGCGTTTGGCCGCCCACAATTCCGGCTCGTAGTCCTCATAGACCACGGACACCTTGTCTTTCGCCACCCCAAAGAACCGCGAAGCGAAATGTATGGCTGGCGCTGGGTTGTTGCGATCGGCAATCGTCGCCGACGTCGCAATGCAAACCGTCTCCTCGGCGCTCTTTCCGCAGAAGCTACGCAAACGTCGCAAGAGACACGCGGTCTCCGCTCCATTCGCGCCGGAGAACGTATGGGCCTCATCCGCGACAAGAAAATCCAACCCTGCTCCGGCAAACATCTCGATATCCTGCTGACGTGTGAGGAGCAGTTCGATCTGCTTGACGTTGGTCAACAGAATCCTGGGAGCCTTGCCCACGGCTTGCATCTCTTCGCGCGATGCGCATTCTTCCGGAGGATGTACCGCCCCCGGTTGCCCCTGGGCCCGCAGTTCCGCCACCTTCGCGGCGTAATCGGCTCGGGATGCACCCTTCGGCAAGCGGAATCCGACGACATCACTCGCCCGCTGTGGCGTCTTGCCGACGTACAGGCCAAAACTAATCCCGACTCCACACAGCAACTCACGCAAACGCCCAAGCTGGTCCTCGGCAAGTGCGTTCATTGGGTAGATGATGACCGCGCTCGCCGATATTGGCACGGAGGGCGGCTGGCCTCAATCGCCCGGTGTTGCCGAGTGTGAAGTTGGGGAAAGCGGTCCGATTCGCGCGCAATGATGTGGAGGAGTTCATTCGACAATGCGCACGTCACTATCGCGCCGTATGAGAACTTCAAATGGACTTCCGTTATATTGGCAAACATCTACGCCGCACCAAGTGGGGCGAGGGCTGGGTGGAGAAGCGCGGCAAACGTCGCAAGATCGGGGTGGGATTCTGGTATGAGTATGCCCTGATCGGCAAAAGCGAGCGTCGACGTACTCGCGAGAAGGTTCTGCACTGTCAAGGAGGTCGGAGAAGAGCGAGCGTATGATCAGCGAAAGCACGACGACTACTATGATTATACAATGCGCGGCTTACAGTTGACACGCCAAGTCATTGATTCTGTACGCCTAAGTTGGTTGAACCGGTGACGGAGTGAAAAACGGGCCCGATGGGAAAAGTGGTTGGGAGAGAAAGGTAATTGCCTGTATAAAATGGGGTTAGCGGCTGCCGCGGCGCCTTCCTCTGGACGCGCATCTTGCTCAAAGGGGCGCCGTCATCGCAGAGGGCTGCAACTCCGTGGGACAATGGCTTTTCCATGGACGAGGATCCCATCGCAAGTGCCATCGAGGCTCTCGAGAAGATCAAATCCATGGCTCATAGCGCGCGGGGAGATCTTTCCAGGCCAGAGTTAAATGCGGTTCGGCTGCTTGCCGACGCAATAGGCCGGATTGCGTCGCGCACCGGCGAGACGGAACGTTGTCTAGCGGCGCAGCAAGCTATCCTCGACGACCGCCTCTTGCGACTGGAGCGTAGCCGAGCTCTGATAGCGTGGCGACAATTGATGAAAGGTTACCAGACCGCGCATCGATGGGCTAGAAGCTTTGCGCCCGATCGCCTCTCGGGCGCGCCGGGATGACGAGATCGGCCGGATAGCGTACAAGAGATGGATCGCTCACGAAGAAGCCAGCCAGCCATGTTTGGAGGAAGCGCGGCGAATCGCGGAGGGTTGGGCGTGGAGACCGACCATCAGCGTAGTAATGGTGACCCGGGACCCGGAGTTGGTTGCCGAAGCAGTGGCATCCGTCAGCGGACAGGTTTACCAGAATTGGCAACTTTGCATCGCGATCGATGAGAGCCGCGCTTCCCGGATTTTGCCGGAGATACAGAAATTAGCGCCGGATGCCCGAGTGTCCCGAACGGTTGTCTCCGGCGCCGGCGCTCCTAGAGCGGCGCGGGCCTTGGCGACCGGCGATTACGTGACAATTCTCGAGGAGAACGCGGTACTCGCGCCGCTGGCGCTTTACAGGGTTGTGGAAGCGCTACAAACAGAAGAGTACGAGCTGATTTACTCGGACGAGGACTCGCTCGATCCTGCGTTGGGCAGGGTGGATCCGCTTTTTAAACCCGCCTGGTCACCGGAACTTTCTCTTTCCGAGTTATATCCCGGTAACTTACTCGTGTATAAGTCCGGCGGTCTAGATAAGGTTGGCGATGTCACTGCCGTCAACACGCGAGACTTCGTGCGATCGCTGGTCAGGGGGGCGTCAAAGAGGGCGACTCGCGCGCATCACATTCCTCGCATCTTGTGTCACTCGCGGACGGCGCGAAGGTCAGAAAGCGCCATGCTGTTTTCCGAGTACCATGACGCCGCTTCTGGCGCGATCGCAAGAGCGCCGGCGCGGCAGAATACGACTGCCATCGTCTGCTCGAGGTCTGCGGCTCTGCTGGAACGATGTTTGGCTTCGATTCGTACCACCGCGGGGGACGCGATTCGTCAAGTTGTAGTAGTCGCTCACGAAGAAACGGGACCAAATCCGGGGCTGCGCCGGGCGATTGACCGGAGCGGCGCCGTCTTGGTTCCGTACGGCGGCCGCTTCGACTTCGCATCGATGAACAATCTGGCAGTGGAACGCGCGACTGAACCGAACTTATTATTCCTGAACGACGACGTCTACGCCCGGCGCAAAGGTTGGGCGGAGATGCTGGCAGATCGTGTGACGCGGGAGGAGATCGGGATAGCGGGAGCGGTGCTTTGGTATCCGGAGGGGATTCTGCAACATGCGGGAATTACGGTTGGTATAAGCGACGGCGTCGGGCACACCGGCCGGAATATGAAGCAGACAAAGCTCTGGCCGTGGTTGTCAATGACGCGAAATGTTTCGGCGGTTACGGGCGCGTGCCTAGCGATCCGCGCGTCTCTTTTTCGCCAAATGGGCGGCTTCGACCGGGAGTTTCCCAATAATTACAATGACATCGATCTTTGCTTTAGAGTTCGCCGGGAAGGGTACGAGATTGTTTGCGTACCCGTTCCCGGCCTGATTCACGATGAATGCCAGAGCCGTCCGGGAGTTGTCCGTTTTCAGGAGCGGTATGCATTCTACAGGCGGTGGAGCGAAACGCTCAGCCGGCCCGATCCCTACTATTCGCCATCGCTGACGCCAACCGAACACATCGCGCTCAACCTGGATCAGGACGATTGGTACCGCCCACTGCTCACCTAAAGTTATGCGATGGCATCACTATCGATGCTACGGGTGGGCCACCGCGTCATCGTAGAACGGCCTTAGCGGAACGCGTTTACCGGATGGGGCCGCCGCCTCGGCCGCCCTGGCGCGGGCGGTTGGCTTGTGTCAGCAACTCGGCAAAACGGGCGCGCGCCATTTTCAGTTTTTCCGGATGCGCGTCCACCCATTTTTCGAACGCAGCCAGTTTCCCCGCCGTCCAGCCGCCTTCGAATTCAGCGCCGTTCTTGCCCGCGCTATTCAGCTCGAAATTAAAGGCATCCTGCAGATTGGTGAATTCGGCCTTGCTGATGGCCCCTTCGGCCAGGATCGCGGGAATAAAGATCACCCCGTCCGTTTTCGCCAGGACCAGGTCTCCCGGCAACACTATGGCCCGTCCGATTCGAACTGGAGCGTTGATCGCGGTCAACTGCATCTGGGCCCATGCCGAGGGATCGTAGCCCCGATAAAATCCGTTGAGGTTAGCGATCTCCCGGTTTTCCTCCTGATCTCTGATGCCGGCGTCGAAGATGAATCCGGAATGCGTGTGCGCGGCAATGCCGCTGCCCAGGTTGGAGCCGATCAGGGTGCCTTCTATGATTTTTCCATAGCCGTCGGCGACCATGGTATCGCCCATCTGGAGCTCGTTGATGACCCAACTGTTGGTCCCGCTCACGCGTCCTTCCTTTTTACCCTCGGCGGCGACCGCCGCGGCCATATCGGGCCGGCGCGGTACGAATTGCGCCGTGAGCGCGCGGCCGGCAAAGGGCTTTTCAATGTGAAGAGCCTGCCAGCCGCCCTCAAACTGGTTGGTGTAGCCTTCGGAGCGCAGGTAATCCCAGACATCCTCGATCGATACGTCCAGGGCGCGCGTCAATAGATTGTCCGCTACTTTTGGACGGCCGTCGGCGAAGCGCTCGCCTTTCCAGTCCGGCGTGTAGAACAGGATTTGCTCCTTGGTCTGTTTTACTTGCGCGAAGGCAGGCCACAGGCTGCCGGCGGCGGAGGCAATCCAGGCGGCCAAGATTATTTTCCTCATGCGGTTCTCCTTGTATATCCGTTATACTCCACCGGCGCCACGATTTGTGCTTCGGGCGGGTAGAATAATCGCATAACGTAAAATGGAGAAACGCAACCTGCCGCGCGCAGAAAGGCAAATTCATGAATCGCCGTCAGTTCTTTCAAACATCCAGCGCTGCCGCCACCGCCGCTACGCTGGGCCAAACTCCCGCAGCGGCGGCACCGCCCAAGCGCGCAATGATGAAACTGGGATGCCAGAGCGCGCCCACCAACGAAACCCATCTGAAGTATTTCGCGCGCTACGGAGTGCGCGATATCTGCGGCTATCCCGCCATTGAGGGCGACCGCGTCTACGCCACTGTGGAAGAGTTGAACCGCATGAAGGATCTGGCCGAAAAGAACGGCGTCAATATCGAAGGCATCGCGGCGCCCATCCTTACATCGAGTCACATCGACCGCGAAAAACACCCCGCCATCATGCTGGCTTCGAGCCCCGAGCGCGATCGCGACATCGAAGGCTTGCAGACGCTTATCAAGAACTGCGCCGCCGCCGGAATCGCCTCCATCAAATACAACATGAGCATTCTGGGAGTGCTGCGCCTGCCCGGCCGCGCGCCCGGCCGCGGCGATTCCACCCTGAGCGCGTGGCGCCTGGCCGACGCCCATCCCTCCACTCCGCTCACCCGCGCCGGGCGCGTCGATGCCGACGCGTTCTGGGCGCGCATCACCTATTTCCTCGATCGCATTATTCCCGTCGCCAACGAATATAAGATTCGCATGGCATGCCACCCGCAGGACCCCGGCGTTCCGCCCGAAGGCTATCAGGGCGTGGATCGTGTGCTCGGAACCGTCGACGGACTGAAGAAGTTCATCACCATCCGGGAGAGCCCCTATCACGGCCTCAACTTTTGCCAGGGCACGGTCTCCGAGATGCTGGCCGATCCCGGCAAGGAGATCTACGACGTGATCCGTTATTTCGGTTCGCGCGGCAAGATCTTCAACGTGCATTTCCGCAATATCCGCGGCCATCGCAACGACTTTGTAGAAGTTTACCCGGATGAGGGCGATATCGATTTCGTCAAGGCCATCCAGGTGTACAAGGAAATCGGCTATCAATATTTATTGATGCCCGACCACGTTCCCCAGGCGGCGAACGATCCCGCCGGCCTTCAGTCCTTCGCTTTCTGTTACGGATACATCCGCGCGCTGATTCAAGCGGTGGATCAAATGGCCTGAGATATGGATGTCCAGCGATTACGATATTTCTGCGCGGTCGCGGCGGCGACGGTATCAGTCTGGTACCGGAGATGGCCTACAAAGCCGCTGCGGGTTGCGCCCTGTTGCCACTGCACTAGACGGCGTTCCACAAAGTCGGTTACGCGCAAGTCCGGCGTCAGTTCCGGACGCCGGCCCAGAATGCGTTCATAAACTGGCTTAAGGCATCGTCGCATCTCTCCCGCGCGGCGGCAGTTTCAAATTGTCGAGGGGAGTCACTATTAGCCGATCCGGCATCCGCGAAATTTGTTAGAAATTTCTGTTTTGAACGACTACCTTGAGTGTGCGGGGAGCTGAGTTCATTTGACCGGCGCGGCGAGCCAGGACGATTTGTACAGGAACGCGGCGGAGAAATACGGTTCCGCGCTGGAACGGCTCGCGCGGGCGTACGAGATTGACCCGGAAAAACGCCGCGACTTGAGCCAGGACATCCATTTTCAATTGTGGAGGAGTTTCCAGCGGTACGATGCCCGCTGTTCCCTGCGGACGTGGGTCTATCGCGTTGCCCACAATGTTGCCGCTTCGCATGTCCTTCGCGAGCGCAGGATGTTTTCAAAGCTTGTGAGTTTGGAAGATCTCGAAACTTTTCCTGGTAACGACCATGGCCAACCCGCAGCGGGTCACCGCAGAGATCTGGAGCGGTTGTCGGTATTAGTTCAGCAGCTGAAGCCGCTCGACCGCCAGGTCATCGTTTCTTATCTCGAGGACATGGACGCAGCATCGATCGGAGAAATCACCGGCCTATCGCCCGGCAACGTGGCAATGAAGGTACACCGGATTAAGAACATCCTGGCGCGACGGTTTCATCGAAGGAGGCAGCCATGCAGAATGATTCCTCCGGGAACGACCCAAGAATAATGTGGCAAAACCAGTCAACGGAGGCGTCGGCAATGACATTGGAGAGGATTCGACAGAAGACAAAAGAACTGCGTGCAAAGACGCGGCGGGACTTGATCAAGAGCATCGCCGGACCGCTGGTTGTCGTGGCCATCTGTGGTTTCGGCATACGTTTCCATGATCCGGTTCTGCGAACCATACTCGCGTTTGCCATCGTATGGAGCTTGACTGGGCAGTATTTTCTGAATCGGGGAATGTGGTCGCCAACGCCACCGGAAGAAGCGGCTTGGAGTACCGGTCTTAGAGTTTTACCGGCGGGAGGTCGAGCGGCGGCGTTTTCTTTTTTCCCGCATCCTGCTGTGGCAGATCGGGCCGTTGATTTTCGCAATCGGCATATTAATTGTGCTGATCGCGAGCCTTGGTATGGGAAACGGTGGAATGCTCCTCAAACAAGCGCTCCTCAAGATGAGTCCCTTCCTGACCCTGATCGTCATCTGGATAGGAGCCGTCTACGCGATCAGGATGCGGCAGCAGCGGGAACTCCAGCGGGAGATCGAGGAATTGAACGAGATTGAAACGCATCCGCCGCAAACGAATTAAATCTCCTCTTCCGGCGGTTTCTTGTGCTTCGGTTTCTTTCGCGTGGATTTCGGTTCGAGAGTTTTCGCCGCCGGGATCCGGCCCACCCGCTCACGCGCGAGTGCCTTCACTTCTTTGGTGGCGCTAAATTCCTTCTTCTTGCGGGCCAAGCATCCTCCGTACCGTGGCCGCCAGCATTTCCGGCGTGAACGGTTTTTGCAGGAACCCGACGCGCTCAGGAGCGGCCGCTTCGATTGCCCCGATATCCACCGGATATCCGCTGGTGATCAGCACGCGTAATGCGGCGTTCGCATCCAATAGCCTGGTAGCCAGCTCGGTTGTCGAAAGGCCGGACATGGTGGCATCGAGCACGGCTACGGCGAAGCTCTCGGGGGCGGCTTCCATTTCCGCCCAGGCCGTGCTGGTGGTATTCGCGGTGGTCACCGCGTAACCAAGGCGGCCTAAATACGCCCCGGTCATTTTTAACAGCACGGGTTCATCGTCCACCAAGAGGACGCGCGAAGCGGCGTTGTCCATAATCGGGGCGGCGCGATCGTCGCCATATGAGATGCCACACCGGCTATCCCACATAGAGAATACAACAGCCTCACTGGCATTTGACTTCACCCCTCGCGCAGCGCTTCCAGCGGATCCACCCGCGTAGCGCGGCGCGCCGGCAGGTA
Source organism: Bryobacterales bacterium (assembly GCA_963723015.1). Lineage (GTDB taxonomy): Bacteria > Acidobacteriota > Terriglobia > Bryobacterales > Bryobacteraceae > PALSA-243. The sequence continues at coordinate 278,864 of CAVRPF010000017.1, read as the reverse complement.
GCAGGCCAGCAGCGCCACCGCGGCTAACATCGCCGCAGCCGCGGCGATGCTGAGCGGGTCGCTCGCGTCCACGCCGAACAGCATCCCGCTTAGCAATCGCCCGACGCCCATGGCGGCCAGGAATCCGATTATCACGCCCGTCATCACCAGCGACATTCCTTCCCGCAGCACCAGGCGTAGCACGCTCGCCCGCGTCGCGCCCAATGCCATGCGCAACCCGATTTCGCGCTTTCGCCGATGCACCGAATACGCCAGCAAGCCATATAGCCCGATGCTCGCCAGCCCCAACGCCAGCAGCCCGAAGGTGGTCAGCAGGCCCACGCCCATCCTCGCCTGGAACAGCCCGCCGTCGACGATCTCGCTGCCAGTCCGAACACCGAACATCAGGATCTGCGGTCCGGCGGTCCGAATCTCCCGCTCGACGGGCGCCAGGATTTCCCGCGGATCTGCCTTGCTGCGTACGTAAAGAATCATGGCTTCCGCATAGTTCTGCGCCAACGGCACGTAGGCGCATAACTGCGGCGGTTCTCCCCAATCGGTGTAGTTCGCGGTTCGCGCCACTCCCACAATTTGGCGCATCGTCTTCTCGCCGGGCAATTGGATGCGTTTGCCCAGCCCCCCGCCCGGCAGATAATCGTGCGCCATCTTCTCATTCACGATGACCACCGGCTGCGATGTCTCGCGATCGGCATCTGTGAACGCGCGCCCCTTCTCGATCGCCACCCCGGCAGTCTCGAAATAGTTCAGGTCCACCGTGTTCACCACCGTTCGGATCTGGTCCGTATACGACCTCGGCTGCCGCCCTTCTACCCGAAGCCCGGTCGCGCTGCTCGCCCACAACGGCATATCAGAGGCCCAAGATACCGATTGCACGCCGGGAAGGTTCACCACGCGATCCCGCACATCTCTGTAATACGCTCTGGCCTGCGCTTTCCCGTATCCCGCCTGTCCTGGATTGGTGGGGAAGACCGCGAGATGCGCCGTCTGGAATCCTGGATCCAACTCGTAAGCCCGCCCGATGCTCCGCAGGAAAAGCGCTGCCGTCACTAACAGCAAAAATGAAAACGCCACCTGACACACCAGCAGCGTGTTGGCAATGGTAACCCGGCCGCGGCTCCGGCCCGCCGTGCGCGCGTCCTCTTTTAAAGCTTCCGCTACATTGGCGCGCGACGCTTTTAAAGCCGGAATCATGCCGAACAAGAAACCGGTCGCCAACGACACGATCAGCGCAAACGCGAACACGGTCGCATCCAGCTTGGGCGTGGGGAAGTTCGCCGATCCCGGCAGCCTCCCGAACAAAAACTGCAAGCCCGCATACGCCAATAGTAGTCCCGCCGCGCCGCTTAATAATCCGAGCAATACGCTCTCGGTCAGAAACTGGCGGACCAGTCTGGAGCGGCTCGCCCCTATAGCCAACCGTACGGCGATCTCCTGGCGCCGCGCCGCCGACCGCGCCAGCAACAGGTTCGCCACGTTCGAGCATGCGATCAGCAACACGATCCCGACTACGATTAAGAGCGCAGCGCTAGCGAATAGCATCGCATTGGCCGCGCTGCCGCTGCTCGCCAGAAGGATTTCCCGCAGCGGCAGAACTGCCGCCATATGGCCTCCGTTGGTCGCCGGATAGAATTGCGCCAACGCCGCTGCGATTGTGGCGATATTGGCTTGCGCCTGCGCCCGCGTAACCCCCGGCCTCAAGCGGCCCACGCCGAGGAAGGCCGCCTTATCGCGATCCGTTAAGGCGTTCTGCAGTGAGTTCGGAAACAGCCGCTCCGCCATCGCGGCCGGCAGCCAGAGATCGGGACCGAAGATAGCATGCACTCCGATGAAATGCGGCGGCGCGACGCCGATCACCGTAAAGACGATATTATTCACCAACAGTTCTCTGCCAATGATATTCTCCGCGCCGCCGAATAGCTTCTGCCAGGTCGCGTAGTTGAGCACGGCTACCGGGTGCGCGGACGCGGCGCTGTTCTCATCCGGAGAGAAGAATCGCCCGCGGGCGGCAGCGAGGCCCAACGTGGAGAAGTAGTTCGCGGTCGCCAATTCACCGAACAACCCGTGCGATACTCCGTTTTCAAGCCAAGTCACTCCGCGAGGAGAGGTAAAGCCCGCCAGTGAGATGAAGACCCCATTTCGCGACTGGTAGTCCATCCAATCGGCATACGAGATAGGAAGCAATGCCCCGGATTTCGAGACCTTCGGTGAGTCCTTCGCGGCCACTCCCGCCAGGTGACCCGAGTCCCGGACCGGTAATGGATTTAGAACCACCGTATTGATTAGCGTGAAGACGGTGGTGTTCGCTCCGATTCCCAGGGCCAGGGTCGCCGTCACGAAGAGCACAAAAAACGGGTTCTTCCGCATGCTCCGCACGGCATAGCGGGCATCGCTCCAAAGACTTCCCACAAAATTGCGCGGCGACGACTCGCCGGCGCGAACTACGTCGTATTTCGGCATATGTAGATTCCTCTCCAAACCTGCGCGCAGCGGATACAAGTCGTCGAGCTCGGCTATTGTTTGCCGATAAGCCTCATCCGCGTCAGCCCCGCCACTGCGCAGTTCACGGAAGAGATCGTCGAGATGCTGTGCGATTTCCTCCACAAGGTCCGCCTCAGCCGCGGCTGTAAGACTTAAGCCAGTGAGCCGTTGTCGCGCGAGATTCTTCCAATCAGGCATGTTCAATCCCCGTAATGCGGGTTACCATAGCGACAAAGTCCCGCCATCCCTTCTGCTTCGAGCGAAGCGCCTTCCTGCCTTGCGGCGTCAGCGTGTAGTAACGTCGTCTGCGCTGCTCCGCTTTCTCCACCCAGCGGCCCTCGATCCACCCCTGTTTCTCCAGTCGATGCAGCAGGGGATAGAGCGAGGTAACGTGGAATCGCAAGGCTCCTCCGGACCGAATCTGAATCAGCTTAGAAATGTCATAGCCGTGGCGCGCTCGATCCTCAAGTAGCGACAAAACCAGAAGCTCGGCGCTGCCTTTTTTCCATTCCAGATCCGGCCCTTCAGGCCGGTTCCGGTCCATAGTGTTCGATCCCATATATTGGCTCTAATAACAACAATGACGGCGCCCGGATCGATTTGTTAGCGGGCGGGGCATATCCGCCCATGAAAATCCCGGAACAAGGTCTCTATGGGGCTTCGTACCACGGTAGTGATGGCGAATGCTCCAAAATGGATCGCCTCTTGCGGCTTGGCCGTTCTAATAGCGCTGTATGTCGTGGGGGCGGTTAGTAACGGATCGCTGCGGCACGAGTTTATAGACGCTGCCTCTCTGGGGTCCGATTGTGGTGGGGTTTCGTAAGCGACAACTTGCGAACTGTCCGCAACGCTACACGCGGATCGATCCGCGCGGCCCCCCCCGGCAGCGCTGCCCTTAAAATTTGTTCAACGGTGGGATGCTCCCTGTCCGGGTTTGGACGCCTCGCGTTACAATACAATCGCCTGTAATGGCTGCCCGGCTACACTTCGCCGAACTGCTGCCGCCGGATCTCGTCGACCTGCGCAGCGTGACCGCCCGTGATCTGGAGCCTTTGCTGGCCGAAGAGGTCGCCGCCTGGCGCGAGGAGTTGGAGTGGGATTTCGATCCATCGGCCAATCTGGTGCGGCGCTTTGTGGAGGCGCGCGCGCTCACTGGCCATGCCCTGATCCAGCATGGGCAACCCACCGGCTACATATATTACGTGCTGGAAGATAACAAGGCCCTGGTTGGCGACCTGTACGTAAAACGCGCCTTTCGCACTGCGCAGCACGAGAATATTCTGCTGCGCGCGGGCCTGGAAGCGATCGCGCCCAACCGGCAAATCAATCGGATTGAATCGCAGCTTTTGATGCTGCCGTACGATGCGGCAAGACCCCTGCCGCTCGCGCCGTGCGCGCGCCATTTCGAGCGCTTCTTCATGCGCGTGGATTTGCAAACCGCAGCCCTGCCGCCAGGCAAGTTACGGCAGGCCGCCTATATCGAAAAGTGGTCCGACGCCTATCACGAAGAGGCCGCCAACCTGATCGCCGCCGCCTATGCGGGCCACATCGATAGCCGTATCAACGATCAGTATCGAAGCGCTATGGGCGCGCGGCGCTTTCTATTTAACGTGGTGCAATTTCCCGGATGCGGCGCCTTTTCCGGCCCGCGTCCTACGCGGCATTCGACGCGGGCACGGGAAAGCTGTCCGGCCTTTCGCTGGCCAGCCTGGTTGCGCCTGAAAGCGGCCACATCACGCAGATTTGCGTTTCCAACCAGGCGCGCGGCATCGGCTTGGGATACGAGTTGCTGCGGCGCTCTCTAGCAGCGCTTCGGGAATCGGAGTGCATCTCGGCGAGCTTGACGGTTACAGCGGCGAATGCGGACGCAGTGGCTCTCTACGAGCGAGTGGGTTTTCGCGTCGCGCGGCGCTTTTCGGCGTACGCCTGGGAGGGATTCTAAAGTGCTTTGCGGGGCAGTCCCCATATCGGCATAGGCCGTTAAATAACGGTGATTCGCGCAGATGACCCTCCGTTACGCGCGGGCTGTTCCTAGGTGCTACTTCTCACAAGGGACTTCTGGCCGTGTCGAACCTGATTCCGAGCTTCGTACGAGTGGCGCGTTATACGGCCACGGCGACGCCCTCGACATCCAAAACCGATTTCTGATTTCCCGATCGGCCGCGTGGCGTTGCTCGCGCTTCGCAAGAGATCACTCAACTGCGGCTCGGCCACGCCCCATTCTGTCGCTGGTTTCCAACGGGTGCGTTGAAGTCAAGATTATTGAGACCCAGCGTGCCTAACGCGCGCCTTCCCACTCCGCTCAACCATTAGCTGCTGTTGACGTTGATGTTGCAGTCGGGAACCGGGCCAGCAGGTCGGCTTTAATACGCTCCACGAGTTCCGCGCCTTTCGCCGTTTGATCTGTCGGTCCGAGGTCAGCGTACATCTTCTGAACCCGATCCTTCGCCGCGTTAATTGCGTCATCGGTAATCGCGGCCACCACCACGGCTGCGATTTCGTGCGCTGTTGGCGCGGCTTTGCCGGCCGCCGTGCACGCTGTATCCATTGCTGCGTAGAATCGGAGATTCGTCTGGTCCTTGCGATCCAATCCAGCCGCATCCGATCGGACGATTTCGTCCACTCGCTTCATCAATAAGGCGCAGGTTAGGTAGAGCCCTATTGAGTAGTCCCTGCTAAACACCTGCTCATATTCCTCGTTCCGCTTTAATAAGGACGAGGGTCGTGCTCTCGCATCGTTAGGTCGCTGAAGAGCCATCGCCATCACAGCCTGCGCAAGGTGAGGGATACTGACGATCTTTTCGATCGGCTTGCCCTCGTTCTTATAGTGGTTTTTGCGTCTGTCATAGTAAAGCCCGTGCGGACGCAAATACTCTTCAATATCGCGGGGATGACCTCCGTGGCTCGAGGAGGCAATCGGAATTGAGGTTTGACTGTTCGTTGCCTTGATGATTCGGTCCCGACTCTCCGCTGCGGGCGGGACAATCACACGAACCAAGAGATTTCGCAGCTCGTTCTCAGTGTTATTGGCTTTGAAGTGATTGAATACCACGGTGGACGTTTGGAGACCGTTAACGATCTGTGGATCTTCAATGGTCAAGGTCTTCCCGCTTAACGTTGCCTTCGCCGCCACAATCGTGATCCCGTTATTCAACCACCAGAACTCGTCATCGCACTTCTCGCGAAGCGTCGTCTGAATCTGGTCGTTGACTTCCGTTGTGCCCTGGTAATCACGTACGTTCGATTCAAAAATCGACCGAGTAAGATTCCCCTTTTCTCTCCGTGATGAACGCGTGATAGTCCTTCAAGCTGACCAAGCATACGAAAGCGACTGCGCCGGAGGACGAGATCGGATTCTCAGTCAGGCGCAAGGAAAACGTCGCTCGCGGCGCTCGACGTGCCAACTCGAGAAGCTGGCTTGCACCAAGAAACTGGAATTCGACTAAGGCGGACGAGAACAGCTGCCGCACCACTCCCAGCAACAAGTCGGCCTTTCGCTGTACATTCGAGTGGATTTGGTCGCCCTTGCTCGCGTAGCGATACCGAACAGAGAGTTGTGGGAATCGTGACGCCAGCGTCCCATAACTGGTGCGGAACCTTTTGACGATCGCTACGACGTCAGCGTTGTAGACGCTGGCAAGCGAAGTAACGTCCTTCGACAGGTCGAGCAGATCCTCGGTGAACGCCTTGAGTTTATCGATGCTCGCTTCCGTGAAGGATGCCGACGTTTTGGCTTGGATCAGGTAAAGTTCTATTGCCACGTTCCGCTTGAGCACAGACAGTTCAGTGTCGTCTTGCACGAGTTCGCCGTTCGCGAAGATATAGATTGCATCAACTCCTCCGTCGCCCCCGTCCCCGACGATACCCGACTCCAATTCATCGTAAGAAAGATCGTAGTCCTTGGCGATTTCTCCCGCCGAAAAGATCTCGAAGAACTTATTGGGCATCAGGGTTGGGGCTAATTCCTGGTGCTTTTGCTCAAGGATTTTGTCGAGGATAATGCGATCGTTGCTCGTCATGATGTAACCTTTCGCTCTTCGCGAGGCAGCTATTGGCGCTTGCGAAGTACCGTTCTCGGATATGAAGAATCCAAATGCGACCAATTGACAATCCCGGGCGGGTTGGACAAGCGCCAGCACATAAGAGTTAGCGGATCACCGTGTCCGACGATCGGTAGCGTGGCCGCGACGAGGATAGGAAGGTTTGTTGCTTCGGACCTAACTCTCATTCCCAACCAGTGGAGCGATCCCTTCGAGGTACCCTAGGAGGGCTCTCATCTGCGTGCTTGTCACGGCTGTTGGATATCCTCCTGCTGGCTGCTCTCGTAGCACCTCATGATGGTCGACCGAAAATAGCTCGTTTCTGAGGTAGCCCTCATATTCTTGCGTTGACATGCCCGCCATTGTTTGAATGTCGACCGAAACGACATCGGCCTTGCGCGTGAAAGTCTTGTATGCCACGGAGGAGATTGTAGCGCGTGGCGCACGCCGACGTTTGGCCCTCCCCAGTAGCCCTCCGACCAGCTCATCGGCTAGAGGCGCACTCTGGTGATCACTTGCCGTTTCGGGCGCATCGTCGCCCACTCGGACATTGGCCGGAAATGGCGATCTGGGAAGCTGCAACGAAGCCAAGATTGGAACGCGCGAAGCGAGGTTGTTTTACGAACGGCTTGTTTTAACGCCTGTACCCATATCAGATGATGCCTCTCCACTCGACCGGCTCGCGCCGCTCCTGCCACTCCAGCGCCTGCATCGCGAAGCCTGTCGCCACCGGACTCACTTGCGGAATCCACTCCCCCGCCCTTCGGCCGAAGTAAAAACCGCCGTCTGGCCGCTGAAACTGGAGCAGGCGATCGGACTCGCCGGCTTCCGCGGCGATGCCTGCGCAGCCACGCAGACGCAGCAACTGCGCCCAAACGTCGCACCGCGCGAATTCCGGCGCGATCTCTTCCGCGTACTCGCTCACGCGCTCTATACCGCGCGCCATCAACGCGGCGCATTGCGGATCGCCGGCGCGCGGCAGCAAGCCTTCCAAGAAATACAGATACGCGTGCAGCCGGTCCATCACGCCGGAATTCTCGGCGTGACCCGGCAGAAAACTTTCATGCGTCGCGACGGCGTTGGAAAGCGCGCGCTCGTACCAGTCGGCAAAGCGCGCCTCGCCCGTGGCCTCGGCGAGCTCCTGCCATGCCAGCGCGGCCTTCAGTTGGTAACAGCCATTGGTGCGCGACCAGCGATGGGAATCCATCTCCAGCGGGGTTTTGTCCGGAAGCGAAACGATGGGCCAATAGCCACCGTCCTCGCGGCCGAAATCGCGCGCCATGGATTCGCCGATCGCCGCGGCGGCATCCAGCCACTCCCGCCCGCGCGTCACGCGCCACAACGCCAATAGCCCTCGCGCGATGATTCCGCAGTCAAAAAAGTAGGCGTATGCGCCCGGCTCCAGCTCGAACGGCATGATACCGTTTTGCCGGTCCCACGCTATTTCCGTGAGAAACCGCGCCCCGGCGCGCGCGCGGTCGAGATATTCCACATCGCCTGTACTTTCGTGCAGAAAAACAAACGCGCTCAGCGCATAACCCGTAATTTCGGTGGATACGCGCTGGTTACGTTCAATATCGGCGCGGTAATACCGCGCCACGCCGCCATTGGGGAACTGGATGCCGGAATGCGCCAGCCAGTGCCCGGCCCGGCGAAGTTGCGATGACAAATCGCTAGTGTAACTCAGGCGCCACTTATCGCATAACCTGAAGAAGCCGCATGTTCCTGTTCGACTTCTTTCGCTCGTTTCTGCCTCTGCACAATCCCATCGGATTTGGCGCCAGCGATTTTATCGAGCTCGCTTTGGCGGCGCTGCTGGTTTTACTAACGCTGCTGCGCGCCGAGCTGCAACCGTACGTTCAGCGGCTGGTCAAGCGTACCGCGTGGTGCATGATCGCATTGGCGGCGTTGCCGGTCCTGCTGCGGCTCGGGCTGTTAGCGCACGCTCCTGTGCCCATCCCCAGCGGATCGGACGATTTCAGTTATTGGCTGCTCGCGGATACGCTGCGGCATTTTCGATTCGCGAATCCGATGCACCCGATGCGCCGGTTCTTCGAAACCGTATTTGTCTTGCAAGAGCCTTCCTATAGTTCGATCTTTCCGCTTGGCCAAGGCCTCGCCATGGCCGCCGGATGGCTGATCTTCGGCCATCCGTGGGCGGGAGTATTGCTTACGATTGCGGCGCTGTCCGCGCTGACCTATTGGATGCTGCGCGCGTGGACCACGCCCGGCTGGGCGTTTGTAGGTGGCCTGCTCGCGGTGATGCAATTCGGCGTGCTGAGTTATTGGGTGAACACGTATTGGGGCGGCGCGGTTTCGGCCATCGCGGGCTGCCTGGTATTTGGCGCGTTGCCGCGCATGGGCGGCGGGCCGCAGGCGCCATGGTATCGCGTTCGGAATCGGCCTCGGCCTGCAACTGCTATCGCGGCCATTCGAGTTCGGCGTAATGTTGATGTGCGCGGCGGCGTATCTTGCGATCCACCGGCTATGGCGAATCCCGTGGCGCGCGGCGGCGTTGGCGTTTCTCCCCGCGCTGGCGTTGATGGCACTTCAGAACCACGCTGTGACAGACAGTTGGACTACGATGCCCTATCAGCTCAGCCGGTATCAATATGGCGTGCCCACCACGTTTACGTTTCAGCCGAACCCCCTGCCACACCGCGCGCTAACGCCTGCCCAGCAGCTCGATTATCAGGCGCAGTCGGCCGTACACGATGGCCCGGGCTTTTGGCCTCGGCTGGCGGAGCGCGCCGGATTCTATCGCTTCTTCTTTCTGGCTCCGCTCTATCTGGCGCTGCCGCTGTTCCTGCTGCGATTGAGGGAGCGAAGATTTCAGTGGGTAACTGGCACGGTATTGCTGTTTGCGATTGCGGACAATTTCTATCCTTATTTCTATCCGCACTACATCGCCGCGCTGGCGAGCCTCTTCATCCTGGCGGCAGTCACGGGTATACAACAATTGAGTCTGTGGTCGCCCTTTGCCGCGCGATTGATCGTGCTGCTTTGCGGCGCGCATTTCATTTTCTGGTACGGCATCCATGGCATGAGAGACGAAAACGTGCGCCTGGCAATGACGAAGTACGAATCCTGGGACTTTCTCAACCAGGGCGATCCCGATAGCCGCATCGCGATCAACCGGCAACTGGCGCGGTTCCCGGGCAAGCAGATTGTCTTTGTGCGCTATTCCCCTCAACACGGATTCCATGAGTGGGTACATAACGAGGCCGATATCGACGCGCAGCGCATCGTGTGGGCGCTCGATCGCGGAGGGATCGAGGACCAGAAGCTGCTTGAATATTATCCCGGTCGGGGCGTTTGGGTTTTGGAAGCCGATGCCAGGCCGCCGCGCCTGATACCGGTGCGGTAACACGCGGGCGCGGCAATCGGCATCCCCACCTAGCTTTGCCGATGGCTGCGGAACGCGCCCCTTCCGCCCTGGCGCATATGCAGCAATGCATAGGCCAACACGGCTGTTCCGGAAATCGTGACCAGGTTGATACCGAAGCTCAACAGTTTCGCTGTCAGGGCGTTGTCGCCTCTCGGCAGCCCGAGCGCCAGCGCCGCGCCGAACCAGACTGGAAAGATGGCGAACTGCACGGCGGCGGCTACTCCGATGAGATATCTTCGGCCGGCGTCGTCCGCGCTCGACAGACCCGCTGTGATGCCTATCACGGCGGAAATGCAGAAACTGCTGAGAGGACCCTTGAAGCCCTGGAAGCGAATCGGGCCGCCTTCCATCCACGCGACCACCGCGCCGGCCGCCAGCGCCAACACAGTACTGGCCAGTAGGGCCAACAGGCCTTGCCGCACTAACCGTCGATTACGGCTCCAAAGCCCGAAACTGACGGCGAGGACCTGCGAAAGAAACGGCAAAATGAGCGCCGCCACCACAATAGCGACCGGACTATCTTCGATGATGCCGGTAGCCATCAACGCCGCCCCTCCCGCGGCGCGCCCATAATAGCTCGCGCTCAGATGACTCAGCTGCCATAGGTCCTGAATGACGTCTGGCGCCGGCTCACTCATCGGCCATGTCACTTTGTCGACTGGTTCGTCGCTCACTATGGCCCGCAGTTCTCGTGAAGTTAGCGTATATTGGATGGCCGAGAACGTGGGAGAGGCGAGCAGGGCATCCACAAACGCGCGTGCTTTTGGCGTCGATGTTTCCACGCTCACCTGGCTGCGCTTTTCATCGGGACCATGTACGAATACCTCAGTCACTGTCACTGCTTCCACGCCGGCCGCATGGGCGAGGCGTGCTGCTTCGGACACACGATCGGATGGAATTGTTGCCCTGATCTCGTGCATGGTTTACACTCCTAATGGAACTATGCCTGACCTATCGTCTCTTCCGCACCGGCTGGATGTAAAGAAGCGCGAGTGCAAAGCTATTATCGAGACGCCCAAAGGCTGCCGGAACAAGTTCGATTACGATCCGGAATCGAATCTCTTCAAGCTCGGCGGTCTGTTACCCGAAGGCATGTCTTTCCCTTTCGATTTCGGTTTTATTCCAGCCACCGTCGGAGAAGATGGCGACCCGCTAGATATTATGGTACTCATGGACGCCCCCGCTCACGTCGGCTGCCTGATCGATGTTCGGATCATCGGCGTCATTGAGGCTAAGCAGACGGAGGACGGAGAGACGAAACAGAATGACCGCCTTTTGGGGGTAGCCGTTCATTCTTACGATCACATGGGCCTCGACTCCATCGACGATGTGAGGAAGACACTCCTGAACCAGGTGGAAGAATTTTTCGTTTCCTACAACAAACAGCGCGGCAAGAAGTTCAAGATCACCGGCCGGGGCGGTCCGAAGCAGGCAATCAAATTCCTGATGGCCGGCAGCGACGCGTTCAAGAAGAAGAGCGGCTAATCCTAAAGACCTAAAACTGAAAACGATTTAGCTGGTGCGCCCGGAGAGACTCGAACTCCCGGCCTACTGGTTCGAAGCCAGCCGCTCTATCCAACTGAGCTACGGGCGCACATCCCGATTTTAGCAGTTACGCTCCAGGGTCACCGGATGATCGACCAGGCCGACCAGCTCGCCGATTTCAATCCCGCCGCACGCGTACTTCGTCGCCGGCTTCCAGCCCATGGCGGCGGCGTGCGCGCGAAACCCGCGTGTGTGGGCGCGCCGTCGAGTGTGAAGTCCCTGGGCAAAGCGGCCGGCGGCGAACCGCCGTGGTTTAAGCGGGTGAACGGTCTATCGCGCCGTCAAACGCTCTGCTGCGCGCAGCCCGCCCGCGCGCTGGATTCCCGGCACGGGAAAATCGCGCAGAAAGTCCGCGTCTGAGCCGGAAAACGCGGTTCCTTCACGGCGCAACTTGACGGCAAGCGGCGCGACCGCCGCCGCGAATTGCGCCCAGATTCCCGCCTTCTTCACCCCGATCAATTCGATGGGCTCCGGATGGCTCGCGTGCAGGTACGCGAGCGCCGTCAGGATGTCCTGCACGCGGCACTGATCGTCGGTAGCATTGAACGTGACAAAATTACGCGCGCCGCGGTCGCGCGGAGCTACCGCGGTTCCAGTCTGGAACGCATCGATCAGCAGCAGCGGACGCCCGGCATCGCGAAGTTCGCGAAACGAGGCAGTCTGGCGGGCCGCCGCGGCGCCGTCCTGATCCACCAACAAGGCCGGCGCGCCATGGCCGTCGAACCACACGGCGGGTAACCGATCTCCCGCGCCGGGGCGGCTCAAGACCAGGGTTCCCCCGTCGCGCCGCGCCTCCACTTTCTCCGGCCACTCCGCCGCCAGCGCCAGCCGGAGAGTCTCGCGCAGCACTTCGGGCGCGCTGGCATCCCGCTGCGCGTCGGCCACGCGCTTCCACTCTTCGAAAATCTGTGCATATTTGAGCGCGTTGGCGGGTAGGGGCCGGCCCGCCAGCGCCAGCATATCCTGCAGCATTTCCAAGTGAGGACTATTCTCCGTAAATTTCTTTCCCGGAGCTTCGCCAAGAATACGCTGTCCGAAAAAGCGGTACACGGCCTCGCGGTTCTCCCGATTGAAATTGTGAGGCGCCTCAAGCTGCAGCGTCTCCACATTGCCGGCTTGGCCGTAGAGATTGTAAATCAAGCGGATCGCCGGGAACTCTTCCGAGGGCGTGTTGCGCGTCCAATCCCCAGTGGCTGAAACCAGCAGCATCGGTTTGGGCGCGAACATGGAAGCGATTTCCACGTTGTTGGTCCCAATGCGCAGGCCGGGCGCGTTCTCGCAGACGTCGCCGCCTTGCATGATAAAAGAAACCATGTTCACCGGCGCCGCGAACTGCAGACGATCGTCCACCGCCGCCAGCATAATGGTCTGCGTGGCGCCCCCCGATGCTCCGGCTATGGCGATGCGTGAAGCGTCCACATCCTCCAGCGACGCCAAAAAATCGAGCGCTCGCTTGGCGTTCCAAAACTGCAAAGCGAACGGACCGAAGCTCCAGAGTTGCTCCACCGGACCGCCGAATGCGTGCGGCGTTTGCACCGTGTCGTTATAGCCCACCATGTCCCACGCGAAGACCACGTATCCCTGGCGGGCGAGGCTGATTCCAAACGACGGGCCTGAATCGAGCGGCTCGTTTTCCAGGCGCCCATATGTCCAGTGGCCGTGCGGATTCAATACCGCCGGATGCTTTCCGACCGCATGCAGAGGGCGGTACAAATTGCCGCCGACGTAATAACCTGGCATAGCTTCGAGAAGGACTTTTTCAATGGTGCAGTCCCGGTTCTCCACACGCCCGAAGACTTCCGCGTGGACCGGCATGCGCGCGGGCGGAGGAAACATTCCCGCCGCGGAGAGGATCTGCTTTCGCAATTGCGCCCTGCGCGCTTCCCATTCGGCGCGCGTGGCGTAGGCGCGGAAGGTGAAGTGCGTATCGGTGTTGGGAATTTGCGTATTGCGCGCGTCCTGCGTTGGGGCCTGAGCGAGGAGCAGCGCCGCTAAGGGAGCGCAGAGCATAGTTGAAACGAGTTTCATAGCTGCCGTGACCGGCTTCGATTATCGCGCGAAATCCGCGCTCGCGAATGCAGTGCCGGCTGTCTCGGCGTGCGTTATGCGCAGCAACCGGGAGCGCAGCAGTTGACGGGCTTGGTTGCGTGAATAAAGGCGCTCATGAATTTTCCCTGCACGTGTGGCGCAATCGCGTCCGCATCCACTCCCTGCCCGCTCAAAAAAGCCCGTGCGTCCTCAATATTGTAGATACGGGTAGGCTCGATTTCTACATCTTTAAAACCGGCCTTCGCCAACTTGGCCACATATTGATAATCCGGCAGCGCGCCCGCTATGCAGCCTACCCACAACAGCATATTGCGACGCACGTCGGCCGGTATTTCTCCACGCGTGACCACATCGGAAACCGCCAAGCGGCCGCCCGTTTTCAACACACGGAACGCTTCGCGCAGCACGCGGTCTTTATCGCCGGAAAGGTTGATTACGCAATTGCTGATAATCACGTCCACCGAGTTATCGGGCAGCGGGATGTTTTCGATTTCGCCCTTAAGAAATTCGACATTCTCGACCCCGGCTTTGCGCCGATTTTCGCGCGCGAGCGCGAGCATTTCATCTGTCATATCGAGGCCGTAAACCTTGCCCGAAGGTCCTACGCGGCGCGCCGACAGCAGCACGTCAATCCCGCCCCCGGAACCAAGGTCGAGCACCGTCTCGCCTGGTTTCAACTGCGCGAGTGCGGTAGGGTTTCCGCAGCCGAGCGATGCCAGGACCGCCTGTTGCGGCAGCTCGCCGGTTTGGGCGGCATCGTAGATGTTGGATGTAATCGGGTCGCAGCAGCCGTCAAGCGCGCTCGAAGCCCCGCAGCATGAATTGCCGCCGGCATTTACGCGGAGCGCCGCCTGCCCGTATTTCTCTTTCACTATATCTTTGATTTCCATGATCTGACCTTCCCTCATATGTATTCTTAAGACGCCACGTTGTGCCGCCGCCGGCGCACGATCGCCTGCGGTTCTACCGCCTTGTTGCGGGTGCAGCACTCGGCGTACAGGAAGCCTAACAATTCTTGAAGTACTTCCGCATTCGCCGAATACCAAAGATAGGTGCCCTCGCGCCTGACCTTGACCAAATCCTGGTTCTTGAGCTTTTCCAGATGGTGTGAAAGCGTTGAGGCCGCCAGGCCCAAATCGTCCCCGATATCCCCCACTACCATCCCGCCGGGGTACGCCGAAAGCAGCTCGCGCATGATCCGCAGGCGCGGCCGCGTTCCCATGGCGGAAAACATATCGGCAAAGCGCGTGATTTCGTCTTCGACCGGCCTGGCTGCCATGGAATAATTCTATAATACTAGAATTATAGAAGCAAGCGCGGAAGCCTTCGGCGAAGAAGGAGAACGCCGCGGGAATCGAATGCGATCCTCAGCGGCCGCGATCTGTGCATCCGGTGACGAGATGAGAGCACTTATAATAAGCGCATGTGTGGAATTGTCGGCTACATTGGGGCGCATGGAGCGGTACCCATTATTCTGGAGGGCCTGAAACGGCTCGAGTACCGTGGCTATGATTCGGCCGGTCTGGCCGTCTATTGCGATAACGGTCAGCTCGGCGTCCGCCGCGCTAAGGGAAAGCTGCGAAACTTGGAAGAGGCGATCCAGTCGGACCCGGTGGACGGTTCTTTCGGCATTGGCCACACGCGCTGGGCCACGCACGGCCGGCCCACCGAAGAGAACGCGCATCCGCATCGCGATTGCAAGGGCGATCTGGTGGTGGTCCATAACGGCATCGTGGAAAATTACCTGACGCTGAAGCACAGTTTGGAAGCGGAAGGTCACATATTCAAAACCGATACCGATACTGAAGTGATCGCGCATCTGGTGGAGAAGCATTTCCACGGAAACCTGGAGCAGGCGGTGCGCGCGGCAGTGAAAGAATTGACGGGCGTGTTCGCGCTGGCGGCGATATCGCGCTCGGATCCTAATAAGATCGTGGCCGCGCGCAATGGGCCGCCGGTGGTGATCGGCATCGGCGACCACGAATATTTCGTGGCGTCGGACGTGCCTGCGATTCTCAGCCACACCCGCGACATGTTCTATTTGGCGGATGGCGATATGGCCGTTCTAACGCCCGGGGGCGTGCAACTCAGCGATTTCGAGGGGCGGCCGGTGAGCCGCCAAATAACGCACGTATTATGGGACCACATCGCGGCGGAAAAGGGCGGCTACAAGCATTTCATGCTCAAGGAGATTTTTGAGCAGCCGCGCGCCGTGCGCGACACCACCCTGGGGCGCGTGGCCAATGAGACCGGCCGCACGTACCTGGACGAAATGGATATCACGCCGGAGGAATTCGCGAGCTTCCGCCAGGTAAAGATCATCGCGTGCGGCACCAGTTGGCACGCGGGACTCGCCGGCAAATTCATGATCGAGAGACTGGCGCGCTTGCCGGTGGAGGTCGATTACGGCAGCGAATTCCGTTACCGCGATCCCATTATCGAATCCGATACGCTGACGGTGGTGATTTCGCAATCGGGCGAAACCGCGGATACGTTGGCGGCGCAGCGGGAAGCCAAGTCGAAAGGATCGAAGACGCTGGCCATCTGCAATGTGGTGGGCTCGATGATTACGCGCGAAGCGGCGGGGACCATTTACACCCACGCGGGCCCGGAGATTGGCGTAGCTTCGACCAAGGCTTTTACTTGCCAGTTGACGGCGCCTATTCATTCTGGCGATGCATTTGGGACAGGCCAATGGGCGGCTGGACGAGACCTCTTCGCGATGTCTGGCGCAGGAATTGCTGCGCGTTCCGGGAAAGCTGGAGACTGTCCTGTCCCACGATGCCGCCTACGAGTCGTTGGCGAAGGAACTCCATCGCGCGACCGATTTTCTTTACCTGGGGCGCGGCGTGCATTTCCCCATTGCGCTGGAAGGCGCCCTGAAGTTGAAGGAGATTTCCTACATCCATGCGGAAGGCTATCCGGCGGGCGAGATGAAGCACGGCCCAAACGCGCTGATTGACGAGAACCTTCCGGTGGTAGTGATGGCGACGTGCGATCGGACCAACCCCGAAAGCCGATTGCTATATGAGAAGACGCTATCTAATATTCAGGAAGTCAAGGCGCGCGAGGGCATCGTAGTGGCGGTAGTGACGCAGGGAGACGAGCATGCGCGCAAGATCGCCGATCACGTCATCGAAATTCCACCGTCGTCGGATCTGCTGGGACCGATTCTGGAGATTGCGCCGCTGCAGCTTCTGGCATATCACATCGCGGTGCGGCGCGGATGCGATGTGGATCAGCCGCGCAATCTGGCAAAGAGCGTTACGGTGGAATAGAGCAACGCCCGCCTGTTCAAATGAAAAGATCGGCGGACAGGCCGAAGTATGCAGCTAATTTGCGCGCGTGCGCCTTGCTGATTTCCCGGCGGCCGTTCAGGACTTCGGATGCCACGCTTCGCGAGCCGAAAATCGGCAGCATGTCGGCTTGGCGGAGGCCTTGACGCTCCATCAGGTAAAGCACGATCTTGTACGGTTCGGCCTTCGGCACTTCGATCTTGTCGTCGTATTCCTCCACCAGTTGTTCGAGCAGGGCCAGGAGCGCATTCTCTTCCAGTTTGAGGTTTTCGCCGCGCTCGACCCGGCGGTCGAACTGCTCCATCATTACAACCTAGCGATGGAATTCCTCGGGCGTCTCGATGACTTTGGGAAGCGCCTTGGCGAGCAACTTGCCGTATTTGATTGGGTTGATATTCGCTATGGCCATCGTTTTTTCCACTCCTCTCGCATGTACTCCTTGGGCGTGAGCAGTGCCTTGATGTAAAGCCTGCGCCGGGAGAACACCGAAAAGATAATCAAGCGAAAGCGATTGGATCGGATATTGAACACCAGCAGCCCGTCGACCAGATCGGCGTCCGGGAACTGCCGGCGAACTTGACCGAAGTCGCCCCATTCGGCTCCTTTGGCTGTGTGGTACCAATTTAGCGCGTCGGCTTGAACGTCCTTCGCCTTGCGTTCGATGAGATCGATCAGCCCCGCCTTGCTAATCACATTCAAAAATCTATGTTAGCCAAAAGCGAACATGAACAAAGCGGAAGGCAAGCTGCGCGACCTGGAAGACGTTATCGAGTCGGACCCGGTAGATGGGTTCGTTTCGGCCACAGGCGCTGGGCCACGCACGGGCCGCGCGCAACGCAAGCGATCCGTCCGCCAGGGGGCAAGTTAGGAACCGCTGTGCAACCCATAAACATCGACAATTACTTTTTCGCGCTTCGCCCTCAAGTGCCCTAGTGGCCCGGCGAGCCCAGCACTATTAGAGGAACCGCGGCGCCGATGACAGCCCCGGCAATTAACGCCGCATTGCCGGCGCCAAGGAACGAGATCAGAAGTCCAATCAGCGAACCCATGCCCGCGCCGACTACCGCCGCCATAATGCGCTTTGCCATGGAAGTTACTGCCCGGCGGGATCCCCGGTGATATAAACTTTTTCGCCGGGCTTCACCAGTTTGAGCCGCTCCCGGATCTCCAGATCCTGCTGCGCCGGATTATCCGCCAAACGCTTAATATGGTCCCGCATGCGCTCGATTTCGCGGTCGAGCTTGGAGTTGCGCCGCTGCATATCCTGAATCTGGCGCTGCTTTTCGAGCAGCGCGGGAATACCGTGCGGTCCCCGCAACGTAAAAAATGCATAACTCAGGACGGCCAGCAGCGCGGCCAGATATGCGATGCGTGCGAACGGCGCTTTCATATTACAGGGAGCCTGGAACATAATAGTAACATTGCCAATGGCCCTCTCTCCACTTTTTTTCTCATGACAGACAAGATCGTTATCCTTAGCACCTGCGCGTCGGACGCGGAAGGCGAGAAACTGGCGCGCATGCTGGTAGAGCGCCGTTTGGCCGCCTGCGTCAACCTGGTTCCGCGGATCCGCAGCATTTACCGTTGGAAAGGCGACGTGGAAACCGCCGAGGAATGCCTGCTGATCGTTAAGACCTCCCGCGAGTTGTTCGAGCCGCTGCGGCGGATTCTCGAGGAGGCGCATTCCTACGAGCTTCCCGAGGCGCTGGCGTTGCAAGTGGTGGACGCTTCGCCCGCGTATCTGAATTGGCTGGATGGGAGCCTCCGGACCGAATCGTGACGTCACCGCAGCGGGTATTTTTGTTGGATATGGATGGGGTCGTTGTCGATTCCAATCCGCACCACCGGCTGGCCTGGGAAGCCTTCAACCGGCGCTACGGGCTGGAAACCACCGAGGCCATGCACCACCGCATGTATGGCCGGCGGAACGACCAGATTGTGCGCGATTTCTTCGGCGACGATCTTTCCGCTGAAGAGCTTGCCGCGCGCGGGCTGGCTAAAGAGGCGATCTACCGCGAGATAATCGCAGGCCAGGTGGAGGCGATGCTTGCGCCCGGGCTCCGCGAATTTCTGGGGCGCTACCACGATGTACCCAAAGCATTGGCCAGCAATGCCGAGCCGGCGAATGTCGACTTTGTGCTGGAACGGGCGGCGCTGCGCCCGTACTTCCAGGTAATTTTGAATGGTAATCAGGTGAGCCGTCCCAAGCCGGATCCGGAAATCTATTTGCGGGCGGCCGCATTGCTTGGCGCCGAACCGCCGGCATGCATCGTGTTCGAGGATTCGTACTCGGGGGTGGAGGCCGGCCGCCAGGCGGGGATGAAGGTAGTCGGCTTCCGCACTACGCACGACTATTTGCCGGGCACGGAAATAACGGTGGATAATTTCAGAAGCGAGGCTTTGGAAGCATGGTTGTCCGCCGAAATTCCAGCGGAACGGTAGCATTGCTCTATCCAGCGTTGCTGTTATGCGCGCTGTTGCCGGTTCGTCTCCCGGCTCAAGTGCCGCTGACCCTGGAGCAGGTAAGTTCCCGCGCGGGTTCCGATTATGCCACCGTCTACGCAGGCCAGAGGGTGACCGTGCATGGCGTCGTTTCAGCGCCGCCGTTCCACTTTCCCGATTACACCTACCTGGCGATTGACGATGGCACGGGCGGCGTGATGCTTGGCATGCCTGCTCCCCAGGACGCGCTCGATGGCTTCCGGGCGGGCGATGAGATACGCGTCCAAGGAACGGCGACGATGCACACCGGCATGGTCACGGTGATCCCTGAACACGTCGAACCGACGGGTCGCAAGCCGATCCCCTCCCCAATCGCTGTATCGCTCCAGGATCTGAAGAACTTCCGCTATTCGGCCCGTCTGGTGCATACCAAAGGGCGAATTTCCGCCCTAAGCGATACCGTTTCGGGGCCATCCATCGTCCTGGCGTCCGCAGACCCGTTCTGGATATTCATGCCTCGTCCGCAAAATCGCCAGGGATCGGAATTCGACTTCGTCCGCAAGGGCGATACGGTGGAAGTAACCGGGATTGCCGCTCAGTTCAGCCCACGTCCCCCATACAACCACGGATTTGAAATCCTGGTGAATAGTGCGGGCGATGTGGTCAGGAAACGGAATCTATTTCTGCCGCCATCTACGATAATCTTCGGCGGCAGCGTGGTCCTGTTGATTGCCGGACTTCTCTGGGCTCGCGAGCGGCGGCAACGGCGATCGCGGGAGCGGCTGCGCAGGATTTATCAGCTTGGGGAGGAGGCGCTGGGCGCATCCTCGGTAGAGGCGGTCCTGAAAAAAGTCGCCGCGACTCTGCCATCCATTCTGGGCGTATCGCGGGTGCATGTTTACGTCTACAATCGAGTCGGGAAGACACTTGAGGGCGCAAGTGAATCGACCGGCGAGCCGATTTCGATTTCGCTGGCCGCTCCGCCAATTGGCACGCAATCGGGGGCTGCCGCTTGCTTTCATTACCGGACACTGCTGGCGATTCCCGATATGAGCCGCAGCCCATTTCCCGTGTTAACGCCGGACAAAGGCGCGCCCAAATCGCTGCTGTTCGTGCCCATGTTGGCGCAAGGCGAAGTGATCGGGGTAATGGAACTGGAGCAGGACGATCGCGCGCGCGATTTTTCCCCCGGCGAACAGGCTCTGGCGCAGCATCTAGGCAACCAGGTTGGGGCGGCGCTGCGTCTGCTCGGGCAGCGCTCGGTGCAGGAACAATTGTTCCGCACTGAAAAGCTGGCGGCCGTGGGGCGGCTGATTTCCGGAGTGGTGAGCGAACTGCAAACTCCGCTGGATTCTATCAACGAATTGGCCAGCCGTGCGCTCCAGCGCGAAAATCTGGGCACGGCGGAGCGCGACGTAGTTGCGATCGCGGCCGAAGCGCGAAAGGCGGCAGGCATGGTGGCCCGCCTGGTTTCGTACGCCGACGCCGGGCAGCCGGTGGCCCGGCCCGTCTCGATCAGCGCGCTACTGCGCACCTTGGTCGAGTTCCGCGAGGGCGATTGGAAGGCCAGCGGTATTCGGCTCGCCGAGACGATCAGCCGCGAGCCGCTGCCCGTCTTGGGATCGCAAGGGCAACTGGAGCAAGTGTTCCTGAACCTGCTGGTACACGCGGAGCAGGCGCTGGCCAATTCGCCGCGGAAGACCATTTCCATTCGCACCAGCCTTCTAGGAAAGCGGCTGCTGGTTGAGATCTCATTTTCCGCTCCGCCAGAGGCCGGTCAGCCGGAAGAGCACGCGGCCATTTTGGGGGTAACGCGCAGCGTGGTGGCGGGACACGGCGGCGAGATCCGGCTCATCGACAAGGCCAACTGCGAGCCGCGCTTCGAGGTGGAGCTGCCGCTGGCGGCGAATGAACAAGTGGGCGCGACGGTTCATGACGCCATGCCCGAGGGAGCCGGGCGCGGCATGACGGCGTTAGTAATCGAGCCGGAAGAAACGGCGCAGCGGCAGTTATTGGCGATGCTGGCCAATCGCGGCTATCGCGTGGTACCCATAGCGGATGCCGATAAAGGGCTGGAGCTGGTGCAACGCATGCGCTTCGACGCAGCCTTCTGTTCGGTTAACGCTCCAGGCTTAAATTGGGTGGAGCTTTCCGAGCGAATGCATTCCCGCGTGGGCGGCTTCATCCTACTGCCTGAAAGCTACAATGCCGAGTTGTCCTCCGATTTCGAAGGCGACGGCCGTTTTGTGCTGCCCCGGCCGGTGCAGGATAGCGAATTGGACCGCGTACTCCGAAGCATTGAGACCGCGGCGCGAAAAAAAGTCGTGAGTATCCGGGCGTGAGAGCCCTTTTTCCACGACGATTCACACCATCAGAATTAAAATCTTGCCACCAGTTGCCGGTTGCGCTGTCCGCCGATTCCGCTCGAGTTCGTGATATGGCCGAACCCGCCAGTGGGCACTCCAGCGGCGGTAAAGGTGGAGGTCGCCAGCGGATTGCTCGCCGATGGCGCCGGCAGAATCACCCGGTTCAAAGCGTTAAAGAACTCGGCCCGGATGCTTAGGCGCATTTTCTCGCGGAATTGGAACGTACGTCCGAAGTTGAAATTTTCGTTCGCCTGATGCTGCCATCGATAGTCGTTATAATAGGCGGCGCCTTGCCCCACGTGCCGGTCGGAGTATCCACCCAGGCGGCCGGGTTCAGGATCTGGGCGTTGCTGTTGGGATTGATACAGCGGCAGTTGGGATTCTCCAGGAACAAAGGCACTCCCGTTACCGATCGAACCTCTTCGGTGTAATAGGTTGCCGCTGGCATAACGCAGCACGCCCCCAAACGTCCAGCCGCCAACTACCTGGCGCACCAGGCGGTTTACGCCGAATTTGGCGATCTTCGTACGTGAATGCCGTCACCCATATGAAAGGCGTCGAGGACGGATTGAGCGATTTGTTCTCGCTACGATTGAAGGCATCGTTGATGCCTGCGCACCCTATGCAGAGCTCCTTCTGATAACTGAAGCTCGACTGCACATCCAATCCGCGAGTAAACCGCCGGGTGAATTTCACCTGAAGCGCGTTGTAAGAACTGTCGCCCAGCGGGTCGAACCATGCCGACAGCGGGTCGTTGTATTCCGGAAACAGCCGCAACGACTGCGCCACTGATGGCTGCAGGGATACGAGGCATACGGGCATTTGAAACCGGCTGTCGCCCCCCCTGTAGAGCAGATGGACGAAGTCAGCAGTGTCCGCGTGGCCGGATTGGTGAGATCGAGCCCTAGCGTTTGCAAAGTTGCCGTTGAAATGGCGTTGAGCGAAAGCAGGCCGCGCGCCTGTTGCCAGGCGCCGCGATTGCTCACGTAATAGCCGAACGGTCCGCGCTGGGCCGCTCCGGAATTTGGAAATTGCGCTGTGCGCTGGCGCCCGCCGGTCCGCAATCTGCCGCTCGATATTTGCCGATACTCCCTTTCCAGGATTACGGGCGTTAGGCGGGATGTGCCACACTGAAATTTGGCTCGCTTCTTCGTGCAAAATTTCGGGTGCCGCGCGACCCAAGCCGACGGAGCGGCGCTAGAATCGCTGCTTGCCGGCCGGGGCTTCGATCCTGCAACGGACCGCGCCGCGGCCGATTTGGTGGTGCTCAACACTTGCACCGTCACAGCCGCGGCCGATGCCGATGCGCGCCATGCCATCGGCCGGGTCCATCGCGAGAATCCAGCGGCGCGGATTCTGGTTACCGGCTGTTATGCGCAGCGGGCGCCGCAAGAACTGGCAGCGCTGCCCGGCGTTGCCTGGGTGGTGGGCAATTCCCATAAATCGGAAATTGCGGAACTGGTGTCTATTTCCAATGCAGCTGCCCCCATTGATGCAGCCGCCCCGTATCATGGCAACGTTCATATAGGCGACATCTTCCAGCAGCGCGATTTTCTTTCGTTGCCGGTGGAGGACGCCGCGGGCGATCGCACCCGTCCCAATCTCAAAATTCAGGATGGCTGCAATAATCGCTGCTCCTTTTGCATAATTCCCTTCGTGCGGGGGCGGAGCCGCAGCGCTCCGGCCGCGCAGGCGATGGAACAGGTCCGCAATCTGGCGCGGCGATATCGCGAGATTGTACTCAGTGGTATTAACCTGGGCCGTTGGGGACGGGAGCCGGGCAGCGATATGAGACTGACGGATCTGATCCGGTTGCTGCTGGTGGAAACGGGCGTAGAGCGGTTGCGGCTAAGCTCCGTCGAACCGATGGATTTTTCGGACGAGTTACTGCATTTGATGGCATGCCAGCCGCGCATCGCCAAGCACGTTCACGCGCCGCTGCAAAGCGGCTGCGACCGCACGCTGCGGCGCATGCACCGCAAATATCGCCCGCGCCATTACGCCGACCGCATACTCAAGGCGCGCGAGCTGATGCCGGATGCCGCTATCGGCGCGGACGTAATGGTGGGTTTCCCCGGAGAGAGCGATGCCGATTTCGAAGAGAGCCGGAATTTCATTGAGACTTTGCCGTTCACGTACTTACACGTGTTCACGTATTCGGAGCGGCCCGGAACGCCCGCCGCGCTGCATCCCGGCGCGGTCCCGATACCGGTTCGTAAAACACGCAATCGCATTCTGCGCGAGTTGGGTGAAGCCAAGAACCGTGAATTTCGCCGGAGAATGTTGGGCCGCACTCTTTCCGCGGTGACGTTGCACGATAGCGGCGCGGCGCTTAGCGAAAACTATTTGAAAATCGAGCTGACCCGTAGATATCCGTCAAATGCTATGGTGGATTTGCAGATTGGCGAGTTGACCGAGGCCGGTCTCCGAGAGTCGCAGTAGCACATCGATAGCGAACGACCTTTGCCGCATTCTCTTGTTATGATCTCTCCGCGTTTTCCAGTCCTGCCTTTAAATTCGAGCCTGCGAATCGGTCGCGAGGCCTGAGGAATCGATGTTCGGACGCCGCTTCGAGCGCATCGCAGATTCCTTCGGCAATCTATCGCTCACAGCCAAAGGCATCCTGGTCGTAGCGATACCGGTTTGCGCTCTGCTGGCCGCGGTCGCCGTATTCTACGACTTTCAGCTTCAGACCCGCGATGCCGCCGCCTGGGTCGCGCATACGGTTTCGGTACGGGGCGACATCCGTCGCGCGCGCACCCAGATTGACAGTTTGGAGGATAATCTCCGCGGATATCTGCTGACGCGGCGCGAAAGTTATCTGGATCCGTACTGGCCCGGGCGGCAGGAGTTGCTCAAGGTGATCGCGGCGCTCCGCACTGCGATCGCCGACGATCCAGCGCAATCCCAACGGCTGGCGAGAGTGGAACAAACCTCCAGCGCGGCCCTAGGGCTGCTGGAGAGTCTGCGCCAGAATGCGGCGGCGAATCGCTTTAGCAATAAAGAGGAGCGGCTCGGAGTCGCATCGGCCAGTATCGAATCGGTACGGAGCCAATTGGACGCGATGGAAGCCGAAGAGGGACGGCTGCTGGTGGAGCGTACCAAGACCCAGCATCGGGCGCAGCGCCGCCTGGAGTACGCCATATTCGCGGGCGGGCTGCTGGGCTTGCTCGGCGGACTTGCCGCGGCGCTGCTATTTACGCGCAGTATCGTGCGGCGCGTACATAATGTTGAGGAACTGGCGCGACTGGTGGCGGGCCAGAGCAACGCGAAATCGCACACCGGGCCGGGCGACGAGGTGACGCGTCTCGAGCGGACCCTCGGCGACGCCGCGCGATTGCTAGCCGCCCAATCGGAAGAATTGCGCGCTGCGCATAACGATCTCGAAAGCCGGGTAGAACGGCGAACGGCGGAGCTCCGTCGGGTCAACGAAGATTTGCGCCAATCCAACGATATACGGCAAGCGCTCATCAAATCGTCGCCATTGGCAATTCTGGCGATGGACCTGGAAGGCAAGGTGATCTTCTGGAACCCGGCCGCCGAGAGAATTTTCGGGTGGACGGAAGCGGAGATCATCGGCAAACCGCTTCCGGTGGTTCCCGAGGCGCTGAGATTTGAGTTTGACGCGGCGCTCGAGCGATTGCGGCGCGGCGAATCCATGCAAGGCGAAGAGCGCACCAGACTGCGAAAGGACGGATCGAGCGTGGAGGTGGCGATTTGGACCGCTCCGCTCCGCGATGCCGCGGGCGTTATCAGCGGCGCGTTAGTAATCGATATTGACGTCACCGAGCGGAAGATGCTCGAAGAGCAGTTTCGCCAATCGCAAAAGCTGGAAGCCGTAGGACGACTGGCCGGAGGCGTGGCGCACGATTTCAATAATCTTCTCACCGTCATTATGGGTTATGCGGAGATGCTTGCGTCCGAGGCGGAGGATTCTCCCCCTTAGCCGAATACGCGCGCGAAATCGAGTTCGCGGCCGACCGCGCCAGCTCGCTCACCGGTCAACTGCTGGCCTTCAGCCGCCGCCAGATCAGCCAGCCCCGGCCGCTCGACC
Source organism: Bryobacterales bacterium (assembly GCA_963723015.1). Classification (GTDB taxonomy): domain Bacteria; phylum Acidobacteriota; class Terriglobia; order Bryobacterales; family Bryobacteraceae; genus PALSA-243. The sequence continues at coordinate 253,206 of CAVRPF010000017.1, read as the reverse complement.
TGAATGAAGCCGTAACGCACTCTATGAAGCTTCTGCGGCGCGTGATCGGCGAGGATATCTCGATCACCACTCACTTGGAACCGGATCTGGGGCGAATCAAAGTCGACCCCGTCCATATCGATCAGATTCTGATGAACCTGGTGGTGAATGCGCGCGACGCTATGCCGAACGGAGGCGCAATCTCCATTGAAACAGCCAACGTACTCCTGGACGAGACCTATGTCGATCGGCGTCTGGGAGTAAAGCCCGGTCCATACTGTGTGCTGGCGGTGAGCGATACAGGTATGGGGATGACGCCGGAGGTAAAGGCGCGGATCTTCGAACCGTTCTTTACCACCAAGGAATCGGGCCGGGGAACGGGTTTGGGTCTGTCGATTGTCTACGGGGTAGTCAAGCAGAGCGGCGGCGACATTATGGTATTTAGCGAGCCGGGCCGGGGAACGACGTTCAAGCTATGTTTCCCGATGATCGAGGTTCCCGCCGCGGTCGCGGCCGCCGTGGCGCAAGAAATTGAAGCGCGCGGAACCGAGACTGTCCTGCTGTGTGAAGACGAAGAGCGCATCCGCAAGCTGGTATTAACGATGCTGACCAGGCACGGCTACAAAGTGTTGGAGGCTGAGACGCCCGAGATGGCGATTCAGATGGCGCGCGATTACAGCAGCCCGATCGATCTTCTCCTCACCGACATCGTGATGCCCAATATAAACGGGCCGGATCTCGCCAGAACGATTCAGGAGTTGCAGCCGAAAACCAAACTATTGTTTATGTCGGGATATATGGATAATCGCTTGAACTCCGGTTGGGTTCTGGACCCCGATACGCCGTTCCTCCACAAACCATTCACGGCGGCTGGCTTGATGCAGAAAGTACGCGAAGCTTTGGGATCTCAAGAGGCGCATAAACAATAGGCATATGGCACGCGCCCCCTTCTCAAAGTGTCAGTTCATAGCCTGACTCGCGCAGACCGGCGATGATAGCTTCGCGCACAGCGTTCACTTCGCCAGAAGAAAGCGTTCGCTCAAGCGAACTTACCGTCACTCGAAACGTCACGCTCTTACGCCCGGCTTCAATAGGGGGCCCTTCATATTGCCGGAGGAACTGAACCGACTCCAGCAGAGGCCCTGCTAATTCCGCTATCTTGTGGTGAAGCTCTCCGGCATATTCTCGACGCGCGGCAATTACAGATAGATCGAACCCGCTCGATGGGTAGCGCCGCACCGGCTCGTACTTCACTATGGCCGCCGAGGCCAGTTCGTATATCGAGCGCAGATCCAGATCGAGAATCGCCGCCCGGCCCACTTCGATAAGTGACGGGTGCAGTTCGAACAGGCGTCCCACGCGGGCGCTCCGCCACACAATTTCCCCGGCCCGAGCTGGATGTTCGTAAGGCGCGGCTGGAGATGGAGCGATTTCGGCCCCGGACATCGCGCATCCGATCGCGTGCTTGCATTCGAATAGGCCGGCCGATCCATCGCCATCACGGTCGTAGATCGCGGCGGTGAGATGGGGAATCTCGTCCGGCAGCTCCGCGTCGCGCTTGTGAATCTCCATGCCGATCTCGAAGAGCCGGAAAGCTTCCTTGTGTTTGGCGTTCTCAGTAATATTCTTCCAGATGCCGGGCAGCAGCGAAGCGCGCATAAGCGCTTGATCGGACGCAATCGGATTAGTTACGCGGACGTGCGCCGCCGGGTCGAAACCGAACGCGCGCGCTGCGTCCTCACCGATAAAGGAATAGTTGTATACCTCGGTGAAGCCAAGATCCACGAAGAGATCGCGCATATCGTGTTGGAACTTGCGCGTGGGATTCGCCGGCGGCACAGTGGCGGCCACTCGCGGCGGTTCGGGCGCGATGGAATCGTATCCCACCATCCGGCCCACCTCTTCCAACAGATCGTCCTTGATGGAGATGTCCTTGGTAGCGCGCCACGAAGGAACGGTCACCCAAAAAATCCCCGGCTTGGGCTCGCTGACGCCGAAATCGAGCCGCTCCAGAATCCCGCGCACCGTATGCGGCGCAACGGGGCGGCCGAGTTTGCGATCCAACCACGCAACCGGCAGCTCAATAGGCGCGGGCGCGGGGATCTCCGCGCGCACTTCCGCTATGCCGCCCGCTATGCGAATGCCCGGTGAAAGCTCGCGCAGCAACTCGATCGCGCGGGCGATTCCGCGAACCGTATTCGCCGGGTCTTGCGATTTCTCGAAGCGCATCGAGGCGTCGGTGCGCAGTTTAATCGCGGCAGAAGTCTTGCGAATCGAAGCCGCTTGAAAGGTTGCGCTTTCTAGCACCACGCGTTTCGTGTTTGGCCCGATGGCGCTATCGAGACCTCCGATCACGCCCGCCAGAGCAATCGCGCCGCCCGCATCGGCAATCACCAGATTAGACGGATCGAGCGTGTACTCATCGCCGCTTAACGCCTGGAATCGCTCGCCCTCATGGGCCGGGCGCACGAAAATGGTGTCGCCTTTCAGCAGATCGGCATCGAATGCGTGCATCGGCTGCGCAAGCTCGGCCATCACAAAGTTCGTCATATCCACGATATTGTTGATGGGGTTGGCGCCAATGGCCGTGAGCCGCTGCTGTAGCCAAAGCGGCGAAGGCTGCACGGAGACGTTCTCGAAAACCAGCGCGCTATAGCGCGGACACAGCTGCGGATTTTCCACTCTCACCTGGATCGCAGCGGGGCCGTGCGGCAGCAAGTGCATATCGGCCGGATCTTTTAGCTCCAGGCCTAATATGGCCGCTACTTCACGACCCATGCCATGGTGGCCCCACAAATCGGGACGATGAGTGATCGATTTATTATCGACTTCAATCGCATAATCCGGCCGGCATCCGGGAATCGCCGAGCCGGGAGCGCCACTCAATTCCAAAATGCCCGCATGGTCGCGATTTATGCCCAGTTCCGCGCCGCTGGCCAACATGCCGTCGCTGGCCACGCCGCCGATCGTCTTCACGCCGATGGGAACGTAAGCCGTAATCAAACCCGGGCGGCAGTTCGCGGCGCCGCACACCACGGTCTTCACTCCGTACGCGCCGGTCTCCACCACGGCGGCAACGTTATGCGAACCCGCAATGGGCGACACCGATGCCACGCGCGCCACACAGGCGCGATCCAGCAGCTCGCCAACGGGCTCAATGCCTTCGCATTCCGCGGTCTTCATGGTGATCAGGCGCTCTAGAGAGCCGGGCGCGCGGTCGAGCCCCGGCACCAATTCGCGAATCCAATTGTATGAGAACTTCAAGCTTAGAACTGCTCCAGGAACCTGAGGTCGCCGCCCTGCAATTGCCGGATATCGTCGATGCCGTAGCGCATCATGACGAGGCGCGTCAGGCCCAAACCGAATGCGAAGCCGTTCCACTCTTCCGGGTCGATGCCGCTCATCTGCAGAACGTTGGGATTCACCAGACCGCACGGCAGCAATTCCACCCAGCCGCTCTGTTTGCACACTGCACAACCCGCACCGCCGCAGATCAGGCATTGAATATCCAATTCGAACCCGGGTTCGACGAACGGGAAATATCCGGGACGCAGCCGCACCGTCACATCGCGATGAAATACGGAGCCGAGCAGCGTCTTCATGAAGTAGATCAGGTGCGCCACCGAGACATCGCGATCGATCATCATGCCCTCGATCTGATAGAACGTGTGCTCGTGTGAAGCGTCCACGCTTTCATTGCGGAACGCGCGGCCGGGCGCAATCATGCGCAATGGAGGGCCGAAGCGCTCCATTCCACGCACCTGCACGGGCGAGGTATGGGTGCGCAGGAGATTGCCGCCATCCAGCCAGAAGGTATCTTGCATATCGCGCGCCGGATGTTCGGGGGGAATATTCAATGCATCGAAGTTGTAGTATTCGGTTTCGACCTCAGGGCCATCCAGCACCGCAAAGCCCAGCGACGCGAATAGATCTTCCAATTCGCGCTGGACACGCGTGACGGGATGCAGATGGCCGCGGCGCGGCGCGGGCGCGGGAAGCGTGAGATCAATCCACTCGGAATCGAGGCGCTGGCGCAGGGCGGCTTCGTCGAAGGCTTTTTTCCTGCCCTCGAGCGCCGCTTCCAGCTTCTGTTTGGCGCCATTCAGCAGCTTGCCGATGCGTCCGCGATCCTCCGCCGCCAGCTTGCCCATTTCTTTGCTTACGAGAGTCAGCGTCCCCTTGCGGCCCAGCGTTTTCACGCGCACCGATTCGAGTTCCTCGGGCGTAGCCGCGGACTCGATCCGCGCGAGGGCATGGGCGGCCTGCTCCTCGATGGAAGTCTCTAACATGTGGCGATTGGTTATTGTAACGCGCCGGCTGGTAGCCACGCCAAGAGCGCCGCAATCGCGTTATTCACGCCACGCTTCTCCGCATCGCCAACACCAATTGCGGCGACACGCAAATCGACATCAGCAGCACATCAACCGCCAGCAGCGGGGCGGCGCCGCCCGGACCGAGGGCCACAGTTACGGTGGATAGCAGCGGGATGAGTAAGACAAAAACCGGCGCGGGACAGATCAGCATCGCCGCCAGTCGCCAGCCTGGCCCGATGCGCCTCGGCGCCGTCATCAGCAGCGCAAAAGCCAATATTCCGGCGAGCAGCGGCCAGGCAAAAAGATAGGTCACCCCCGGCGCGGAACCACCCACCAGAAGTTGCAGAATGGCGACGACGGCCAGTGGCGCCGCGATCCATTGCCCGCGCGCGCCGCGTCTCCAGCCGCACGCCAGCGCCATCGCCAGGCCCGCGATTGCCAGCCATGCGACCGGCTTCACCCATCTCGCTGGATAAACGATCAACGAAGTAAACGGCGTCGGGAAGTAGACGGCATCGCCACTTACCCGTCCGCGGAGATCCTCGTTGCCGAACCTGCGGGCGAGCGAAAGCGCGTACCGGCCCTGTTCCTGCAGGCTGCGCGGATCGAGGCGCGCCGGCGTATCCTGCGCTGTGTGATAGAACTCCGGATGCTCGATAAAGGCAAAGTTCATCCCAGCCAGACCGCCGCGTTTAAAGACCGTCAGGTCGGTATCGTTGGGCATGCGGCGATAGATCTCATAAGCGAACGAGGTAGCGTCGGCCTGCGGCACGGCGGCTCGCAGATCGCGGATGAGCCATGCATTGCCGGCGCTGGTTTCAAACATGAAAGCGTTGCCCGCCGTTCCACGCGCTTCGAAATTGAGAACCACGGCGGGTTGGTTGCGCCACGGGTGATCGCGCATAAAAACCTGCGCCCCCAGCAGGCCCCTCTCTTCGCCATCGGTAATCAGAAAAATAAGATCGTTGCGCAAAGGCGGGCCGGCGCGAAGAGCGCGCAGTGTTTCCAGCAGCACCGCCACGCCGCTGCCATCGTCGCTTGCGCCTGGGCCTCGCGTCACCGAATCGTAGTGCGCCGCCAGCATCAACGGGCGCGTGTTATCGCTGCCAGGCAGGCGGGCGACGATGTTTTCCACGTTGCCTTCTGCATGGAAACTGCCGCGCGTGATCGCGGCGAATCCGGTCTCGATTTGCGGGTTGACGCCCAGACCGGCCAACTCCGCCATCAAGTAGTCGCGCACACGCCGGTGCTCGGGCGAGCCCAGGGGATGCGGCTTCTGAGCGATCGCGCGAACTTGGGCGAGAGCCCGGGCGGCCGAAAAATCCCGCGGCGAGGCGCTGGCCGGCAAGGGATCGGGGCGAGGCAGGGGAATGAGCGCGATCGATATCCAGAATATTAGCCCGGCCCCCAACGCGCCGCGCGCGCCCGCGGTGGCAACCGTTCTCAAATCCTTCCGCATGATAAAATTCTCTCTGCAATGGAACGCGCCAGCAAGCTCATCCGGCAATTGGGTCTTCCCGGCGATACCATCACCATCGACGAATTAGCTTGCGCCGCATGGCCGCAAGCCGTGGGCAAGCGAATCGCGTCGCATACCCGCGCGGCAAGAATGGTGCGCCAGCGCCTCATCGTCGAGGTGGAAGACGCCGTCTGGCAGCGACAGCTCTTCTCCCTTACTCCATTAATTCTCCGCAACCTCTGTAAAATTCTCGGGGCCGGCATAATCGAAGAGACGGAATTTCGAATCGTCCCCCGTCGGCGCGAAGCGCAGCGCGCCGTCCAGTCCGTTTCCGCTGGCCTGTTCGCCGACGAAGCCGACGCCATCGCGGATCCCGTGCTGCGCGGTATCTACAAAGCGGCGCGAAACAAGGCCCAGGCGTGAAGATCACCGTCGAGCAGGTAAATCACGTCGCCGCGCTGGCCAATTTGAGTCTGACGGAAGATGAAGTCTTGAGGTTCCAACGCGACCTCGACGGCATTCTCGAGCACTTCGACAAGCTCAACGAGATCGATTTCTCCGGCGTCGAACCCATGACGCAGGCGCTATTCAATACGGAACACGCCGCGGGTCTGCGCCCCGATATACCCGCGCCGCCGTTGGGTAATCAACTCGCGCTGGCCAACGCGCCGCAGTCCGGCGCGGGCTATTTCAAGGTCCCCAGAGTCATCGAGCGTTAGCGCATTATACCCTCAGACTATGACCTCCGCGACGGTCCTGCTCGGGTACCAACGGCGAATCGACCAAATAGAGGCGCTCATCGCCCATCTCCAGACGAGACAAGGAACCACGGTAGCCATTCTGGTTCTCGCAATCGTGACAGCGGCCGCCTTCTGCTTTCTCGCATTCTCTCGTCGGGCTATACCTATTTGGTATCCGCTTCTGCCTCTTCCAGCCGCGCTCGTCTCGCTTCGAAAATATAGCAGTCAACGATTACAAATTTCGAATTTCGTTAGAGTTCGTCGATTCTACGCCGCCGGCGTGGAGCGGCTGGAGGATCGCTGGATCGGTAACGGTATCTCCGGCGAAGAGTTCGAGGCGTCCGATCACATCTATGCCGCGGACCTGAGTCTCTTCGGACGCGGGTCGCTGTTCGAGCGGCTATGCACCGCGCGCACTCATCTGGGTTGCGAGCGCCTTGCCTCTTACTTGCAAGAGCCCGCTGGACTCAATGAGATCCGCCAACGCCAGGCTGGCGTTCGCGAATTAGAAGGGCGTAACGATCTGCGGGAAAAACTTTCCATGTTGGGGCGCTACGACTTTGAGCAATCGCGCTGGCAGACTTTTGCCGATTGGCTGGATTCCCCACCAGCCGACTTGGTCTCGTGGCTCCGGCCAGCAACATTGGCCAGCAGTGTTGTGCTCGGCGTACTTTCTGTAGCTGTAATGCTGAATCCTTCGATATGGCTGTCGCTGCTGCCGATAATGTTGCCAGTATCGGCGACAAATGCCGCCACTGGTTTCTGGCTCCGGAAACGCGTCCGAGGAGTCCTTCAGGCGGCTGCACCCGTTGCGAGCGAAATCAGTCTGATTCGGGGAGGTCTGGAATTGCTCGCGAGCGAGCGATTTACCACTCCGAAGCTCGCAGCGTTGAAAACTCGAGTCGAGCCGGCGGGGAGGGCGATCCAGCTACTAAAGCCTTGGTTTACGATTCTCCAGGAGCGAACCAAGGATTGGTTTTATTTGCCCTCTTTGTGGCTCCTGTTGGGCACCCAAAGTGCTCTCGCAATCGAATCGTGGCGCCTTCGCCACCGGGACGCTCTGCGGCAGTGGCTGGACGCCTGGGCTGAGTTTGAAGCCCTCAACTCGCTTGCATGTTACGCCCACGAAAATCCCGAAGACTGCTGGGCTGAGTTACATGAAGGAAGCGCGTACTTTAGCGCAGATGGGCTTGGCCATCCTCTCATGGCGCGTGAGAAGTGCGTTCTCAATGATGTCTCTCTTGGTAACGCGTACCGCTTCTGTCTTCTAAGTGGTTCCAACATGTCCGGCAAGAGCACGCTGTTGCGGTCGATTGGCCTTGCGGCGGTCCTCGCCTTCGCTGGCGGTCCAGTACGCGCCCGCTCGCTTCGCCTCGCGGTGATGCGGATTTGCGCCTCTATCTCGGTCGTCGACTCCCTTCGGGAAGGCAAGTCGAAGTTTCTCGCGGAAGTGCAGCGCCTGCGCGAGATGCTTCAACTCTCCGCCAGCGGCCCGGTGCTTTTTCTAGTAGACGAGATCTTCGGCGGTACGAACTCGCCCGATCGCTGCGCAGCTGCAGACCCCGTTGCCGGAACACTCGCGGCGCGGGGCGCAATTGGCATCATCTCAACGCACGACATAGCGCTCGCCGCGATCGCCGCTCATGGAGGCGCAAATCTGCATATGGGTAGTCGCGAGCGTGCAGATAGCCCGCTCGATTTCGACTACCGGCTCAAGCCGGGCGTGACCACCGAGTCAAACGCACTGGCGATAGCGCGGATGGCGGGGGTTCCCATCTAAGGAGAGCCGCCACAGTCTCCTTCACAGCTTCTTCCCGACAATCGCATAATCCAGCGCACCGAAGAAGCTCTCGCGGAATCCCGCCGGCAATTCGCTCAGCGACGGCATCGATTCCACCGCCGGCGCAAGTTTGCGCGTTTCCAATCGGCCCACGCCGAATTCCTCCAGATAAAACGCCAGCAGCGCCGCCGGAACCGGCCGCGTGTGGGTCGGATCCAGGTAAAAATGCGTGGCGAAGATCGCCAGGCATTCGGGATTGGGCGTTTCGATGGCGATCACGCCGCCGCGCACGAGCCGCGAGGCGCACAGCTTGATCAGTTTCCGGCAGTCGCTCCGGCGGCAGATGCTCCACCACTTGCGAGCAGAAGATTCCATCGAGCGATGCTTCGGGTAATTGGTCCAGATAAACGAACAGGTCCGCGGCTTCGGCGTCCAGCCCCTTCGATCGGCATATAGCCACGGATTCTTCGCTCAGATCGATGCCGCGCGCGGGCACCCCCGCTTCGCGCATCGTCTCCAGAAACTCGCCGCGGCCGCAGCCGATATCGAGCACGTTTTGGCAGCCGCTGAAATCGGCAATATAGATCCGCTGGCCGCTCTTGACGTATTCTTCCGTTCCGCGAAACTTCTCCGCGAATTTTCCGTAATCGAAGGGGAGCGATGGCGCAGCGGCCGGTCTCGCCTCAGATGCGCCGGGCCGGCGGCGCGCTCGGAATTTGCGCGCGCTGCCGCACCGTCCGCAATTCCGCATGGATCAGCCGCTCGTATTCCACCCGGAAACGCTCCATGTCCGCCCACATGCGTTTCTGAATCTCGTCCGCGCTCAACCGCAAATCCGCCTGAAACGCTTTGTGCTGCGCCGCCAGCGATTCGCGCCATGTGGATTCCACGCATGCCCCACTCGATGCTGAAACGCCGCTTGCAGATCCGCCATATTACGCAAGGCTTGAAATTGGCCGCGATCCAGCTTTGAGATCCCATTCCGTGCGCCATTCCCCCCACTCCTCGCGCATGCCCTAACCGCCGCGGCGCGCCCACCGAGTTCCACCAGCGCGCGATTAGTTTCGTTCAGCGCTTCCAGCGCCGCATCCACGCAGGCCATCGCTTTGCGGTTGAATTCCACCTGCTCTCGCACATGCCAATCGAGAACCCGCGCCACCAGTTTTTTCCAGCCTTGATCACCGCGTTCAACGGACCGCCCGGACGCGGATTCACCGCTCCGATGGCCGCCACTTTGCCCATGGCCGCGTCGCGCGCATGCACCAGCGGCAGCAAATCCGGCAGCGCAATGCTCCTGTTCCTCTGTTGCGCCCGCCGCGGTTTGCGGATTGCGCGCGCGCACGCGGTCGCGCACCGCATGCAGCATGGCGATCAGCTCAGCGCTTTCCACGCGGTACGCCCTTTCGAGCCGGCTCCAACTGGCGGTAATCAGCGTACTCAATCCGCCGCGGGGCGCCCAATCGCCGATCACTTCCGCGCGCACGGGGCTCGTGGCTTTCACCACGTCTTGCAGCACCCGATTAACGGCGTTTTCCTGAAAGATTCCCAAATTACGATACTCCAGCAAATACATTTTGTATGACTTCAGCTCCAGGCAGAGCTTGTCGGGCACGTAGCGGAGCACGATCTTGCCGAAATCCGGCAGCCCGGTCTTGGGGCAAACCGACGTGAATTCCGGCATCGCGATTTCGATCTCGTAGCCGGCATATTGATTGGGCCATGTTTCAATCTCGGGCAGCTTCGCGTGGACTCCAGCGGCGGCGTGCTCATCGGTATACGCGCGCTTCATGGCGTCCGCGCCAAAAACATGGATGCAATAAACCAAGTCTTCATGACTCTATTACGCTACCTTGATTTTCGCTCATCTGGAAGATGTGGTTCAGCATGGCCGGAAAATCCGATGCGCGAGTACGCTACGCCCGAGTCCCGGTCGTGGCGCATGCACTGTGCGTGAGCGCATCGCCGCGGATGGCGCGCCCGCCGCTCCAATTGGTAATCGTGAAGTTACTCAAGGACACACCGTCGCTGAACGTTTAGGCGAGCCCCAGAATCAAACCCGTGGCCGTAAGAATCGCCGCGGTCGCTGGCCCCGTACGCCGCATCTGTGGGCACGTTGGCCGGGACGGTGAACACAATCTGGTCTTCGCCGACGCAGCGCGCAACCCTCCCTGGTGACGACGTTCGCCTGCACTGCACGATCCATAGCCTGAGCACTTTGCCGCCCCTTGACGGCCGAGACTATACTGAAATCCGGGTAGGTGACAATGCCGGTCCCTGGCCGCTCGAATCGATGGTAAAGATGCCTCGATTGGTTATCCATTCGTCATTGGGCCGCCCTACCGGCGCAATGCTATTCTAATAACTTGATTCGAGTAGTTTCCCTCCGCCTGGCGATTTTCGCCTCCGCGGCGTGCGTTGCCGCCGCTCAGTCCACGCTCTTGGATGCGATGTCACAGGAGCTTACCCGCAATTTCACCGTTCTCAAGGAGAAGGCCGACCCGCCGCCATACTTTTTGAGCTACGAAGTCACGCAGCAGGAATACAGGTCCATCTCCGGAACACTCGGAACCATCGACGGCACGGGCGCGAGCAAAGATCGCATCCTCGATGTCTCGGTGCGCGTCGGCTCTCCCAAGCTCGATAATTATCACTCCGTACGCGGCGACCGCGGCCAGACCACATCCGGCGCGCTGATCACTTTTGAAGATAGCGTTAACGCCATCAAGCGCCGTTTGTGGCTGGAGACCGACCGCGCGTATCGCACCGCGGCGCAGCGCCTGATCCGCATTACCACGAATTCGCAGGTGAAAGTTGCCGCTGCGGACAGCTCTGACGATTTCTCCGCCGAGCCGCCCGCGGTCTATCAGCAGGCGCCGGTCAAATTGGAATTCGACGCGGCGGGCTGGAACGAGCGCATCCGCAAACTTTCGGCGCGCTTCCAGAATTATCAGAAGGTGCTCACCTCACACGTTTCCGTGATCGCGCAAACCGATACCCGGTATTTCGTGAATACCGAAGGCTCGCGTTTGCAGCATGGGCGCGGATTCGCGCGGGTGATTATTACGGCCTCCGCCAAGGCGGCCGACGGCACGGATTTGAGCTCGTTTGAAACCTTTGAAGCCGTGGACGCGGCCGGTCTTCCCGACGATAAAACACTCAATGCCGCGGTGGATCTGGTGGCCAACGATGTCACCAATCTGCTGCGCGCGCCGGAAGCGGAGCCGTTCGTGGGCCCCGCGATTTTTTCGGGACGCGCGGCCGGCGTTTTCTTCCATGAAATCTTCGGCCACCGTGTGGAGGGCCACCGTCAGAAGGACGAGGCCGAAGGGCAGACCTTCACCAAGAGCATTAACGGGAAAGTGCTGCCGGATTTCTTATCGGTGGTTTTCGACCCGACTCGCCGTAAGGTTGGCGGCATCGACCTTAACGGCTGGTACGATTACGACGATGAGGGCGTCAAAGCGCGCCCGGTCCTGGCGGTCGACAAAGGGGTGCTGAAGACGTTCCTGATGTCGCGCTCGCCTATCAGCGGCGTCGATCATTCCAACGGCCACGGCCGCCGCCAACCCGGACTCGAGCCGGTTTCGCGGCAGTCGAACCTGATTGTGGAATCCACCAACGCGGTTTCCGACGCCAAGCTGCGCCAGATGCTCATCGACGAAGTGAAGAAGCAAGGTAAGCCCTATGGCCTCTACTTCCGGGACATCACCGGCGGGTTTACCACCACGGCGCGCGCCGGCCTGCAGGCATTTAAAGTGATCCCGGTAATTGTGTACCGCATTTATCCGGACGGCCGCCCCGATGAACTGGTGCGCGGAACCGACATCGTGGGCACGCCGCTTTCCAGTTTTTCCAAGATCATGGCCACCGGCGATAAGCCTGAAGTATTCAACGGTTATTGCGGCGCCGAATCGGGCAGCGTGCCGGTCTCCGCGGTATCGCCGGCGATTCTGGTTTCAGAGATCGAAATCGAAAAGAAGGCAAAATCCAACGACCGCCCGCCGCTGCTTTCCGAGCCCACCGTATTGGAAAAGGGAGGGCGCCAATGAGAACGCCAATGAGAGCGTTGGCTGTGGCCGCGAGCGCTCTGGCCACCGTGGGGATTTTGAGCGCGCAGGCGCCGCGCCGCCGATCCGGTGCTGCAGGCGATGCACGACGAGATCGAGCGCGCCCGCGGGCTGGCTATTCCTAATCTGGAAACGCCGTACTTCATTCAATACGTGCTCGATCAGGAAGAGAACTTCGTCGTCAGCGCCAACCTGGGCGGTTTGATGTCGCGCCGGAAAGAGCAGTTCCGCTCGCCCGATATTCGCGTGCGCGTGGGCAGCTACAAGTTCGATAATGGCAACTTCGCCGGCGGCGGCGGTGGTTCGCGCTACGATCTGGAGCGATTTCCCATTGAGGACGCATATCCCGTATTGCGCCGCTACCTCTGGCTGGAGACGGACGGCGCTTACAAATCGGCCGTGGAAGCGATCTCGCGCAAACGCGCGGCGCTGCGCAATCTGACGCAAAGCGAGCAGATCGACGATTTTGCGCCCGCGCCGCCGGTACATAGTCTATCCCCGATGGGCAAACTCACTCTCGATGAAGACGGCTGGGCCAACCGCGTGCGCGCGCTTTCGGTGGTATTCGGTAACTATCCGGAGTTGAAGACCTCGGGCGTCGATTTCGAATCGAGCGCGGGCGGAACCTACATCGTGAACACGGAAGGAACGGAAGTGAGCACCGCCGAGACGGTCACGATTCTCAGAGCGGCCGCTACCGCGCAGGCGCCGGATGGAATGAACGTGCACGATGCTATCTCGTTCCACTCGCTCGACCCGCTGCATATGCCAAGCGACGCGGAGATGAGCCACGGCGTGAGCGCCTTGGCCGAGCACGTGATCGAACTCGCCAAAGCCCCCAAAGGCGAGGATTACAGCGGCCCGGTGCTTTTCGAGGGCGAAGCGGGACCGCAGATTTTCGCCGAAGTGCTGGGCCGGAATTTGACAATAAATCGCCGGCCGGTTAGCGAAGGCGGACGTGGCGGCGGGGCTTCGACGCCCGGCGAATTCGAAGGCCGCCTGGGGTCGCGTGTTCTGCCCGAGTTCATCGATGTGGTGGACGACCCGACGCAGAAGGAATGGCGCGGCCGGCGGCTCTTCGGCAGTTACGAAATAGATCGCGAGGGCGTGGTGGCGCAGCCGCTGCGGTTGGTGGAAAAGGGCGTCCTGAAGAATTACCTGCTGACCCGGCAGCCGGTGCATGGTTTTTCCGTCTCCAATGGACGCGCGCGATTGCCCGGCGGCTTTGGCGCTTCCACGCCGTCTCTCAGCAATCTATTCGTCAGCGCTTCGGAGTCCGTTCCCGCCGCCGATCTGAAGAAGAAGCTGATCGACCTCTGCCAGATGCGCGGCAAACCCTATGGCATTTTGATCCGCAAAATGGATTTTCCATCTTCCGCTTCCATCGAGGAAGCGCGCAGATTGTTGTCGGCCTCGGCGGGAAGCTCGCGTCCCGTCAGCGCGCCCATTCTCGCCTACAGAGTGTATCCGGATGGCCGCGAAGAACTGGTGCGCGGCTTGCGTTTCCGCGGGTTCACCGGAAAATCGCTGAAGGACATCATGGCTGTTGGCGACGATAGCGTAACTCTGGAATACATGGAAAATGGCGCGCCGTTTGCGATCCTGGGCGGCGGTAGCTACACAGCGGAAGTTTCCGTGGTAGCGCCATCGGTCCTCATCGACGATCTGGAACTGCACCCCGTGGAAGAAGAGATGCCCAAACTGCCGGTGGTTCCGGCGCCGGAAATCGTTAACCAATAGGATCCCGGCGTGCGCATTCTCGGACGGTACATCTTCCGCGAAATCCTGGTCAGCTCTGTTTTAGGCACACTGCTGGCGACCTTCGTTACTTTTCTGCAGCGCGCCGACCGGCTGTTCGCAATCTTAGTGGGCAGCAATGCCAAGGTGAAATCGGTGGCCGCGCTTTTCGCCTGGGCGATTCCGCCGCTACTGCCGCTCACGATTCCATTCGGCGTGCTGGTTGGAATTCTCATTGGCCTCGGACGGCTTTCGAGCGATGGCGAAATCATTGCGATGCGCGCCGCCGGGGTTTCCAGCCGCAAGGTGATCGCGCCGGTCTTGTTCTTCGCCACCTTGGGCGTGGGGTTGGCGGGCTTCGCTTCACTCCGTCTGACGCCGCTGGCCGCTCGCGAGAGCGCGAGGATACTGGATGAGATCGCCGCGACCCAGCTTTCCGCCGATGTCCCGGCGCGTGTTTTCGACGAAAGCTTTCCCAACCACATCCTCTATATCGGCGACGTGCGCGGAACGGGAGGCGCGCTGGCGGTCTGGAATCATGTATTTATCGCCGACATCACGCCGCCCGCGCAGCGCGCTGCCGGGTTGAAGGACAAGGCCGACGGTCCCATGGTGACGGTAGCGCGCGAAGCCATTGCCGTGCCCGATCCGGCGCATAACCGGATCCAGCTCACCATGCGCGAATCTTCCACCCATGAGATGAGCAAGGACGGCATTGCCAACGATTCCTCTTCGCTGCACAGCGTGCAAGCGCTCGATGCCAGTCCGCCCAACCAGGAAACCCTCCGCTCCTCAGCCATGAATACCCGCGAGCTGTTGAACTATCATGGCCCCGATTGGCTTGAAAATAAGATCGAGCTGCATAAGCGCTTCGCTCTTCCCCTAGCCTGTTTTGTGCTGGCGATGGTGGGCATTCCGCTGGGCGTCACCACGCGCAAGGGCGGCAAATCGGCCGCCTACATCAATGCGATTCTGCTCGCGTTTTTCTGTTACTACCTCTCATTCATCACGCTGATCAATCTTGCCAAGCAGCGCGTCTTGCCCGCCCAAATCGCTCTGTGGCTGCCCAACGAAGTGCTGGGCATTGTGGGGCTGATCTTTCTTTCGCGTCTGGAGCTGCCGGGTGATCGCGACCTCACGACCTACATTAAGGACGTGTCTGTGCGCGTCTGGCGCACGGTGAAATCCAAGACGGCCACAACAGAGAAGCGGCCGTCGTCCGGTTGGCGGCTGCCGCTGCTACCGCAGATCATCGACACGCACATTCTTTCCAGTTTCGTGTTCTACTTCGGCGTGCTACTGGTCAGCTTCGTTTCCCTAATCCTGCTCTTCAACTTTTTTGAGCTGATGGGCGACATGGTAAGGAACAGCAATCTCTTTACTATGCTGATGTACTTGTTTTTCCTGACCCCCAAGCTGATCTACGATATGACGCCTATCAGCGTATTAGCGGGCGTACTGCTCACGCTCGGCGTGATGAGCAAACATAACGAAATCACTGCGTTCAAAGCTTGCGGAGTTAGTCTTTATCGGTTGGCGGCGCCGCTGCTTACGGCGAGCACGCTCCTGGCGGGAGGGCTGTTCGCCTTCGACTACAACTATGTTCCCGCCGCGAACCGCCGGCAGGAGGCGCTCCGCGACGAGATCAAGGCCAAACCCAAATCGAGCTGGCTGCGTCCGGATCGCAAATGGATCAAAGGGTACGGCTCGCGTATCTACTACTATCGCTATTTCGACGCCGACGAAAAGATGATGGAAGATGTGAACGTGTTCGATCTGGACCCGGTGACGTTCGGCTTGACCCATGAGATTGTAGCCGCGCGTGCGCGTTGGAATCCATCAATCAACACCTGGGTCTTCGAAGACGGATGGAGCGCGCAGTTCCAGGGCGTCAATGAAAAGACTTACTCCGCGTTTCATGGCCCGCTGCAGCCTGTCAGCTTCCCGGCGCTCACTGAGAGACCGGACTATTTCCTCAAGGAAGCCACGCAGGACAAGGAAATGAACTTCGTACAGCTGGACCGATACATCGCCGATCTGACGCAAAGCGGATTCGGCGTCACCAGCTTGCAAGTGCAGTTTTTTCGCAAATTTTCTGTGCCCGTGTTCGCGCTTATTATGGCATTGATCGCGGCGCCGTTCGGATTCATGGTGGGCAGCCGCGGCGCTATGGCGGGCATCGGCGTGAGCATAGTGATTGCAATTTCGTACCTGGCGCTGGGATCGCTATTTGAGAAGCTCGGGGACGTGAGTCTGCTGCCGCCCTCCATGGCTGCATGGTCTCCCGACGTGGTCTTCGCGCTGGCGGGAGTGTATTTGATGATGCGGGTGAGAAGTTAGAGAATAAGTATATCCGAGATTTCTCCCGGATAGATCACGCGTGTTTTTTCCACCCGGGCGAAGCTGGTTATCTTGTGTGGGTTGCGTTTGGCCGCGCTCATGATGTGCTCCACCTGCACGCCGCGCGCGGTCAGCGCATCGGCAATCAACGAGCGATGGCAGCGCCACGGAACCGCTTCGGCGCACATCACTGCCGCCCGGCGGCCGTTCGAAATTCGCAATAGTTCGTCCAGCGCCGCGTCGAATTCCGGCGTCTGCATATAGTCCGCATAGCCGCGGAAGCTGGCGTTCCGCCATCCGGTGTTAATGGAATCCTTGCGCGCGCGCCGCAAGCCGCCCAGAGCCGGTATGTGCAGATACTCGATTCCGGCTTTCCGCAATGGCGCGGGAAGAGTATCGGCGTTGAACTGCGGGTTATGGCCCGATTTGGGTATGGTGCGGACATCCACCAGCAAATCCACGCTGTGCGCCTGCAGCATTTCGATCAGTTCGTGCAGCGGCCGGTTGGAATGGCCGATGGTCATCACGTCTCAATATCGGCCGTCTCCCGTCCGCGCGCGCTGAACGGCAGATGAATACGCAGCACGCGCTCGCGGCGCCGCTCCTCTTCGAGAGACCGGGTGCGCGCGCGCAAAAGATCGTGAAGCGATACCATACCTGCGAGCTTGCGTGTTAGCCGGCTCTCCAGGACAGGCAAGCGCGTGAATCCGGTCTCGGCCATGCGGTAAACCACCGCGCGCAAGGGTTCGTCGGCGTATGCTACGACGGCATCTTTCTTGGCCGCGGAGGCCAGCAGTTCGCTGGAGCCCTTGCGCTGAAGAATTTCGTGCAGATCGTTGCGCGTAATGGCGCCGACGAGGCGCTGCTCCTCGTCCACGACCGGGTACAGCAACTGCGCGCGCGTAACATTGCCCGGTTTCAGCGAAGCGGCGGCGTCTGCGGCCGGCATGTTCGCTGGAAAAGCGACGATATTGTTGCGCATCACTTCGCGCACGAACAGAATTTCCAGGGGATCCACGGCATATTCGCGGCTGAGATGAAAACCGCGCCGCGCCACTTTTTCCGTGAGGATGGAGCGCCGCAGCGTGAGTACGGTGAACCCGTGGGCGATGGTTACGGCCAGCAGGAGCGGAAGCAGCATGTTGACATCGTGGGTCAACTCCAGCGCGAAGATGATACCGGTGAACGGCGAACGCATCGTGCCGCCCAGAATCGCGCCCATGCTCACTAACGGCCAGAAACCGGCGCCTTCGTGGGGCAGGAACATCGCCTCCAGGCCGCCCAAAGCTCCGCCCATCATAAGCAGCGGCGCCAGCACGCCGCCCGAGGTTCCCGACCCCAGCGAAACCGCCCAGATGATCGACTTCACCAGGAGGATGCCGGCGATCATGGTGCGCGGCACATCGCCTTGCAACAGGGCGCCGATGGTGTCATAACCTACGCCGAGCGCCTGCGGAAAGATGAGGCCGCCCAGTCCAATCGTCAAGCCGCCAATCGCCGGCCACCACATCCAGTGGATGGGCAGCATCAGGAACAGATCTTCGGCGCCATATACCGCGAGAGTAAGCAACGCCGATAAGATTCCAGCGGCGACGCCGGCGAAGACGCAGCCCAGCAGGCCACCCGGCCCAATGAAGACCGGATGCGCCGGCACAGGAAAGAGCGGGCCGACCCCCAAGAGGTATCGGCGCATGGCGCCGGCCGCTACGCTGGCCAGAGCCACGGGGATCAGGCTGCGCGGTTTCCACTCAAAGAGCAGCAGTTCGACGGCCAGCAGCACCGCCGCGACGGGCGCCGCAAAGGTGGCGGCCATTCCGCCCGCTGCGCCGGCCACCAGCAGCGTCTTGCGCTCCGTGCTCGACAGGCGGAAAAATTGCGCGATCATCGAACCGAATGCGCCGCCGGTCATAATGATCGGGCCTTCGGCGCCGAACGGACCACCCGAGCCGATCGAAATCGCGCTGGAAAGCGGCTTGAGAATCGCGACTTTCGGCTCGACCTTGCTGCCGTTAATCAGGATCGCCTCAATGGCCTCGGGGATGCCGTGCCCGCGAATACGCTCCGATCCGTAACGCGCCATCACGCCAATGATTAATGCGCCGATCACTGGAACCGCAATCTCCCACGCGCCCAGACGATTGGCAGCGGGAGAGGCCATGGAACTGCTCCATCGCTGGAAGAAAAAAGATTCGTAAAAAGACCAATCAATCTCAACAGGGCCAAGGCGATGAATGCGCTGACGAGGCCAATCCCCGCGGCCAGAGTCGAGATCCACATGACACGCGGCGTTATCGTGAAATCGCCCAGTTTTTCGACGCTGGCCGCCTCCACGGGATGGAGCATCTTACGGATGGCGGTTTTTAGCTTTGGAAACATCTTCCTCCTTACGGCCTTGCAGATTGGATTCCACGCGAAAGTGACGCAGCAGCGCGCCGAGCGATTCCACGAGTAGCGGACCGGTATCCACGAGCTCCGCGCGATGGATACTGGCAAGGCGCACGAGCGTACTTTCGCCCCGTGACGTCAGCCGGATTCTAACTTGCGCCGGTCCCCATCGCCGCGTACGCGTTCGACCAACCCGTGCTCCATCGACCGGTCAACCAATCCCACGGCGCTATGATGCCGGATCAACAAATGGCCGGCGATCTCCCCGACGGTCGGCCCTTGGGAACCGGTAAGAGCCCGGATGGCCAGCAAGAGCTGATGTTGTTGCGGCTCAAGCCCCTCCGAATGAGCAGCCGCCTCGCTGAAATGAAGAAAGCGGCGGATTTGCAGCCGAAAATCGGCGAGTGCTCTATAATCCGCATCCGCCAATTTGCCGTTTGATGTAGCGACTAAGCCGGACCGGTTTGGGGAAGGATGAATCGGCACTTCATCAATATCGTAGCACGATATAAAGAAGACAAATATTTTCCTTGACGCAGACGTGAAATGTGATTATCCTTACCTAGGTTGATGTCGCCGGGCTAGTATTCTTAGCCAAACCCGAAATAAACAATGCCAATAACTCGCCGTGTGCCTTCCCGGGTTGAGAATATCCCGATTTATAGTAAGCACTTGCACCCTCAGCTATTGAATATGCTATACGAGCGCAAGGCAGCGGTGGAGGAACTAATTCGTTCCTTAGAGGAATACGAGCGGAACTATGGACGCCGCAAGGCCGAATGCGTAGAGTTCACGCGCAGCGGAAGCGCACGCTAAATTACGATAGCCTGCCCGGCCATGTCAAACTGTCGCGGCGGCAAGCGGTTTCCGCAGTCGGAAGAACGTTATTGCCGCAGCCATTTGCGCCACCATCCCAAAGACAACCAATGCCATCAGCGAGCGGTCATACAATAATCCCATGGCCGCGCTGCCTAAAAACCAAGCTACGCCATAGACCCCGTTAAACGCCCCGAAAGCCGCGCCGCGCTTGTTCATCGATACTACTTGGGCGATGCCTGAGCGTAGCGAAGCGTCCTGCACACCCAACCCGATGGCCCAACAGATCACTCCGGCTACCGCCCAGGAAAAGCCGCCGAGAAATCCCAAGGGAAGCGCGAATAGCGAAATCAGAATTCCGAAGCTGAGAACCGCAATGCCATAGCGATCGAACAGTTTTCCAAAGAGCATTGCAGTGAGCCCGTTCACCCCCATAGCTACGGCATACAGGAGCGGAATCGCCGCCGGTTTCAGGATTGCCGTCCGCTGAAAATGATAGGCCAGCAGCGGAAAATCGACGAATCCGCAGGCCAGCAACCCAGCCGCTATGACATATAGCCAGAAGACGTGCGGCAATGGCTGCCCTCTGACTGCGCGTGGAGCGGCCATGCCCGCTTCCGGGTACAGCGCCCGCGCGATCATCAGCGCGATCAAGGCGGCGGTGGCGGGAATCGCCAGCCATAGAAAGGCGGGGCCAAAATGCTGCGCACGAGCCACGGCCACTACCATCAGCAGCGGGCCCACCACGGCGCCGGTCTGATCCATGGCGGTGTGCAATCCGAATCCCCAACCGTGGCCGACCTTACCGGTAGCTTCGGAAAGGAGCACGTCCCGCGCAGGTCCCCGCAGGCTTTTACCAGTTCGCTCGGCCACCAGCAACAGCGCCGCCGTCCAAAAGTGACCCGCGAATGCCAGGGCGGGAATTACAAACAGGTTTATGGAATATCCGAGAACCGTGATGCCCCAATACGCCCGGGTGCGGTCGGCCAGGCGTCCGGAGAAATAACGGAGGCTGGCGGCGATCATCTCGCCAAGACCGGCGATCAGGCCCACCTGAGCGGCGCTGGCGCCAAGCTCTTGCAGGAAGGGTCCCATGATGCTGTGGGCGCCTTCGTAGGTCATGTCCGCGAACAGGCTCACGATCCCGAGGCAAACGATGAACCGGAAAGCATGAGCGCGTTCCTGCGTGGACACTGTCATGGCGAGGGAGCTATCAAACGGCAAAGCGCCACAGCACGGTGGCGGCGGCGTGAGTCTCGGTCAGGGTTTCCACAACCGAGAGTATTCCCAACAGTAGCAGCAGCCCGACGGCGGCATAGCGTATGGTCCTGGGCGCGAAATGGTCTTGTATCCATTGACGCACTCCCGCGCCGATAGAAGCGGCCAGCGCCCCTTTGGTGACCATGGCGCCAACAGCGCCGCACCACACCAGCAACGGAGCGCCGAACCGCGCGGCCATTGTGGCGGCGGTAATCTGGCCTATGTCTCCCCACTCGGAAAAGAAGATGGCCGCGAACGACACCATGGCCGCGCGCGATGCGGGGTATTCCTTCTTCTCTTCCTTCTTGTCCGGCTTGCGCCAGAGCGCATAAGCGATGGCGAAGAAGTTAATCGTGGTAACTGCCGCTACCAGGAGCGGCGGCAGTTTGGCAATGGCGGCGCCAATCAATACCGCCACCGCCATCTTCGCCATGAACGCCAGGGCCATTCCGCAGAGTATCGGGACGGTTCGATAGCGCGTAGCCAACACGCCGGTTGTGTAAAGCAGCTTATCGCCGACGATCTCGGCCACAAATACCGCACCGTAGGTTGCAAAGAAGATCGGGAACATTGAGCCTGATAGTCCTCCGTGCGTTTTTTAGGCAGTATACACCACGAAATATCAAAGCCGCCCTGGCAAAACGCTCGCACTGCTGGATGCGTGCGCCGCAAGCCCTAGGTTGCCGCATCGGAATGATCACTGGTAACCGGCTTCAAATCTGCGTTCCACCGCCCGGCCAGGCGATCTCCATCTTATCCACCGGCTGTCATGTCGATTTGCATATCCAGATGCCAAGATGGAAGAGATCGATGGAAATGCGGGACTCGTGATGAACTTTCCGGCGCAGTCCCGATAAGCTGTGCCCCTTCGAAGAGATCGTCCAGGTCCTCAATGGAAAAGTTCTGAGAGGAGCACGTTGAACCACGGCGGGAGCCGCGGGATCGGTCAACGCTACGCGAGTTTAGCGGGGAGGGACCCCGTCAGGTGGTAAAATCACCGTCGCGAATGCCCACGATCAGCATGTTTTATGGGATCTTGATCCGCATGTTTTTCAATGATCACCCGCCGCCGCACTTTCACGCCCGATATGGTGAGTTCGAGGCCACGGTCGAGATCGGCACGCTGAAGATTCTCGAAGGCCAGCTACCCAGCCGGGCTTTGAGCCTGGTCCAGGAGTGGGCGATGATACATAAAGAGGAATTGTTGGAAGACTGGCGGTTCTGCCGCGAAAAGATGGCCCCCGCGAAAATTGAGCCGCTGGCGTGAACGGAGCACTCTGAATGTATTGGGACATAGTCGAAGTGAAGCCGGAGCCGGACTACCGCCTCTTTGTCCGATTCAAGGACGGATTGACGGGGCGTGTGCAATTGCGGCGAGAACAACTTACTGGTGCACTCGCGCCATTGCAGGACCAGCATTTGTTCGAGCAGGTCTTTATTGATTCCGGCGCGGTCGCGTGGCCCGGCGAGATTGATCTGGCTCCGGATGCAATGCATGCTGAGGTCGCCGGCCAGCCTCATGAACCGTCAGAGGATTCCACCGGCGCACGGGATTGCCGGCGGGCGCGGCGGACGTGAGCGGCGGACGTGAGCGCATCGTTGATCTCGCCTCCGCTGAGGTTTAGCGGGCTGCGGCTTAGTCCGAAACGGCACTTATGAAATGCTTATAACTGTTCACCTGGGAACAGTGCATTGATTCGGCCCGGACAGTGGTGCCCGAGCGCTACGCTCGCGCCGGTGGCTGGGCCGCCATCGCCATCAGCATCCAGTGCCAATCCGGCCGGATCGTCCAAACTTGCGAGGTTCGCAGGGCCGTCGCCTCCACTGAATGACCAGGAACCATTGCCGGCGACGGTACTGATAATGCCACTGTTCGCGTACACCGCGCGCACGCGAAAGTTGAAGACATCGCCCACGAATAGGTTGCCGGTGGAATCAAGCGCCAATCCGCTGGGGAAATTAAAGCTCGCGCTGGTTGCCAGGCCGCCATCCCCGCTGAAACCCCTAGCGCCGTTTCCTCCGACTGTAGTGATGATTCCTGCAATCGCATCGATTCGCCGCACGCGCTGGTTCTGAGTATCCGCAACGAACAGGTCCCCCGCGGCACTGATAGCCAACCCGTCAGGTTGGAATACGCCTGCCGATAGACACCAACGCCGGTAACCGGAGCGCCGAATTCACAGGGGATCCCATTGTACGAGGGCGAGCAAGGTCTGGCGTTGCCTCCCTTTACCATAACCGAACTGGCAGGCTTGTAGTTCCAGTTAAACTGGACTCTCTGATCCAAAGACCCGCGCACTGGCCCACAGATCTCTGACGAGGCATATTTCCTGGCATCCTCTTCGCGCCCAATGCGCAATTATCGCGCTAGGGGAAACGGCGAAGAGATGCAATAAAGGACTCGCTTCGTTACCGTTCGCGGATTGCCGTGATCCGATCTACAGGCAAACCGGTTTCGATCTGCGTTCTGCCGCCGGGCCAGGCGATCTCGACTTTATCCACCTTGCTCGCGCGACCCAATCCGAAGTGCAGCCGCAGATCGCTTTGCGAAAGATAACTTCCGCCGCTTCTCACTTCCGCCGTCTGAATCAGCGCGCCCGCCGTGACCCGCACCCGCGCCCCGATCGCGCTGCGGTTAGATTTCACGCCTTCGAGCCTCAGTTCGATCCAATGATTCGATCGATCCGGCTTAGAGGCGAGCCGCAACAGCGACGGCGCCTCGTTCTGATTATTCACCAGAGCTTCCACCGCTCCATCGTTAGTCGTAGTCCGCAAACGCCAGCCCGCGCGACGAATGCCTTTCCACGAATGCCGGGGCCGGCGGAGTCCGAAATATCGATAAACCTGCCGTGATCGTTGCGATAGAGAATCGCGCGCTCGCGATATTGGATGTCGATCTTCAGGCGATCTACCTCCGGAAACGCGTGGCCATTTACCAGTAGCAGATCGGGCCAGCCATCGTTATCGAAATCGAAGAACCCGCATCCCCAACCGACGAAGCGCGTGTTCCGGCCCATGCCGGCTTCCATGCTGACGTCCTGAAACTCGCCTTTGCCGCGATTGCGATACAAGCGTCTCTATCTCATCCGAAAAGTTGGTCCGGAATATCGAGGGCAGCCCGTCGTGCAGATAGTCGCGCCGCGGTCGACGCCCATGCCGGAGAGCGCCTTGCCGTTATCGTCGAGCGCGGCGCCGCGAATCAGAGCCTCATCCACGAACTTCCGTTGCCCTTGATTGATATAGAGAATCGAAGGAGTCTGATCGCTGGCGACATAGATATCGGTGAGTCCGTCGCCATTGAAATCGCCGGTGAGGACGCCAAGCGAGTAATTGCCGTCGGGTTTCGAGACGCCGCTCTCATCCGACACGTCGCGGAAAACGCCGCCCTCGTTGCGATACAGGATATTGCGGTCGAAGGGAAGCCCGCGCGGGCCGCAATTCACAGCGATTCCGCGATAGAAGCAATACGGATTCGCGCCCGGCTTGGGGGTAGTTTTGAAATCGAACTTCAGATAATTGGCGACGAACAGGTCGAGCTTGCCATCGTTGTCGTAATCGATGAAGGCGCAGCCGGTGTTGTAGCGGACGCGGTCCTGAGTGAGATGAACCTTCGCGGTGACGTCTTCGAAACGGCGCCCGCCGATGTTGCGATAGAGCGCATTCTGCCCCCAATACGTGACGAACAGATCGGTGTAGCCGTCGTTATCGTAGTCGCCGGCGCAGACGCCCTGCGCCCAACCTTCGCGCGTGAACCCCAGGGCTTCGGAGACGTCGCGAAATTTGCCGCCGCCTTCGTTGTGGTACATGCGGCTGGGCGAGCCGGGACCGGAAGCGATGAAGATATCGGCGAGACCGTCGTTATCGTAGTCGATGAAGGCGACGCCGCTGCCGGTGGTCTCAACGATGAACTGCTTGGAATCGCTGCCGCCGTTGGGGATGGCCGCGTTAGTCCGGCCTGGCGCGCCACGTTGCGGAAATCCGGATTCTGCGCGGCGGCGATTGCCACGCAGAGCAGTGCGAGTGTCTTTTCACGTTGGGTCTTCACTTCTTATCGCCCAGCCGCTTCAGGAAATCGGTGAACTCGCCTTCGGGCGGCTTCTGGAGCTTATCGAGCTCGGCCTTCTCGCGCTGCGCATCGGCGGCACGGCCGGCGTTGCGATAGGCCATCATCAGATTGTAATGCGCGGTCTCATTGCGCGGCTGCAGTTTGACGGCGCGTTCGAGCAGCGCGATCGCATCGGGATATCGCTTGGCGTCCGACCGCAACTTCGCCACCGCGATCAGCGCTTCGGGAAAATCGGGCCGCAGTTCCGCCGCGCGTTCGAAATGCGCCGCGGCTTCCGGCTTTTTCTGTTCGGCGGCGAGGATCTGCGCTACCTGATATTCGGCGACCGCATCGGACGGGTTCAGCGACAAGTTCGGCTTCAAACTCTTTGCGGGCTTGATCGAGCGCCGCGGGATCGTGCGATTGCTGCAGCAGCGCGCGCCCCAGGCGATAGTGGAGCGTCGATCGCTTTCGGATTCTTCTGCGATGGCCTTGCGGTACTCGGCGACGGCCTCGGTATACTTGCCCTGCGTTTCGAAAACCTCCGCCGAGAGCTGGTCCACGCGATAAGAGGACGGCGCTTTCTGGTACATGCGATAGATCGCGTCGTTCCAGGCTTTCATGTGATAATCCGCGGATACATAGAGGACGTCGGCATCGGCGGGGAACTGTTTTTCGAGCTGCGCGACGACCGGACCTGCCTCGGAGAAGTGTTTCGCGGCGATCTGGCATTGAGCCAGGGCGAGGCCGGCGAGGCGGCGATTCTCCCCGCCAGAAAATGCTTTGGCCAGTTCCGGAATGGCTGCTTCGCACTCGCCGGTGGCGGCCTTGGTTAGAGCGAGGAACAGGCGGGCTTGGGGATCGGCGGGGGCGCGTTCAAGGTTCTGGCGCGCCGTTTTGTAATCGCCGCGATTGAAGGCTGCGATGCCGGTTTCGACGGAGGTTTGAGCAGACTATGGGCCAATAAAGGAACAACGAATAGGCGGATGCACCAGCGCTAGCGAAGGCCATCCCTCACCGTCGTGGCTCTGTCCGGCTGAACGGAGCCGCGCGCATTAGCAAGCGTCTAGTGGCCCGCATCGTCTGTCATTAGTCCCAGGTTGCCGAAGCGGCCGCGATCGGTGGCATCGAAATAGCGGAAGCTCAAGACCGGCGGAGCTCCGGGCGCGATCAGCGTCGGTGGGCGCTACTCTTTCCGACGGCGGTTCGCTTATATCCACTACACGGCCGGAGAGCGCGATTGCTTCAATCAGAAGGACTATGACTGGTATCATCTGGCCTCCAATTCCCTAGCGCTTTGGTCGCGGTCGCGTTCCCCGGCTTTTGTTCCATCAATTGAGTCAGCACAGCGCGAGCCTTCTCCCGCTCGCCCATCGTAACGTAAATCCGCGCCAGATTCAGATATAGCTCGTCGTCATCCGGATTCAACTTGATGCCGTAGCGGAACGCGGCAATGGAATCGTTGGGCTGACCCATCTTGGCGTAGAGCACGCCCAGATTGTTGATGGCGCCGGGATGATCCTGCTGGGCTTCAATCGCCTGCTGGAACCATCGCCGCGCGCCCGTCAGATCGTTCGATCCAGCCGCCAGCAGCCCAAGCTGATTCATGGCGTCGGCGCACTTGGGATCGAGCTCGAGCGCGCGATCGAGCATGCGCTGCGCGTTTGCCTTATCGCGCTGCTTGACGTAAACTTCGCCCGCGCCCACGAACGCCGGTGGATAGTCGTTCTTGATGTCGATCACCTGCAGGAACGACGCGAGCGCATCTTTGTCCCGTCCCAGTTCCAGTTGAATGCGCGCCATCGCCTGCAATGCTTTCCAGTTTCCGGGGCGCGCGCGCAGCGTTTCGGCGAGATAAGGCAGCGCGCGCTCCGGATAGCCCGCCCAATAGAAGGCCGCGCCCAGCTTGAAATAATTGCGCCGCGGCTCCAGATAGTATTTGCCGGGGAACGGCAGCGCGAGCGCGTGGCTCTGGCGGATGCGCGCCAGATCGGCGCGCATCCGCGCCGCCGAAGGAATATCCGCGTAAATTTTGCGGGCCCGGCTTTCGCCATCTACGAGCAGCACCAGCGGCAGCGCAAGATCCTGGCGGTATTCGAAAAGATATCGCCGGAACAACGAATATGCGGCGGCTACTTCGTCCTTCTCGACTGTCAAATCGACCAGTTCGGCAGGTATATCCGGAGGCAATTTCGGCGGCTCGGCGGCATGAAGCATCAGGAATCCAGCTCCGCCCTTGGGCCTCCGGCGGTCGGGTGTGGGGACCGGTTCGAGGAGCCATGTGTCGCCAAATTCAGGCGTCGTTCTTCCCCTGCAGCACGGAGGCAGGCAATAGCCTGCGCGCGCGAAACGGCGTGCGCGCGGGATCGCCGGAACCTTCCACGATGGTGTAGACGTAGCCGGGTTCGAGGCCGGCCGAGTTCCTGCGCCGCGCCCGATGGCCAGGCGATCTTCACGTGAGCCGCAGACTGCCCGGCAAGCCCGAAATGCAGACGCTTGGAATGCTGCGACAGGAATCCGCTGCCGGCGTTAAGATATTGCGTCTGGCCGTTCACCTCGACGCGCGCGCCGATGGCGTCGCGGTTGGATTTCGTGCCACGCAATGAGATCGCGATGGCCTTACGCGCGCCCGAGCAATCGTTCTGCATGGCGCGGATCTGCGGGCCAAGCCGGTTCTTCAGTACCAGATCGGGGATGCCATCGCCGTCGAAATCGGTGACCGCGAAGGTGCGGGTATCGTCGGCGAAATCGAGACCGCTCACCCCTGAAGCATCGCGATACCGCCGCGGTGCGCGCCATCGGGCTTCACATAGAAGACGTTCGGCTCGTGCCCGTTCCAGCTGTAGTCTTCACGGATGAATTGATTCAGGGCGTTCCATCCGTTCTCGTAATCGGCGGCAGCGCGCTGCTTCGGCTGGGGTCTTCGCCACCACCTGGCGCCAGAAGAAGCTGTTCAGATCGTTGGGCGATGGATTCGTCACCATGCCGGCGGCGATCAAAATTTCAGGCACGCCATCCAGGTCCCAATCGAATCCGCCGGAACTCCAGGCCCATCGGCCCATCTCGACTCCCTTCACGCGCGCTGGTCTCTTCGAACGTGCCGTCGCCGCTTGTTGCGATAGAGGCAATTGCCTTTTGTGTGGCGCCGGAATGCTTCGGCATCGTGCGCTAGCGGGTTGGAACGCGGGGTCGTGGATTACGCGCTGCCCGGCGCGGTCCACATATCGGAGACGTAGAGATCGGGCCGGCCGTCGCCATCGTAATCGAACCACGCCGCGCTCATACCCGGGACCGGCGCCGTCGAGGCCCGCCTTGCGCGGCCTCATCGCGGAAACGGCCGTTGCGATTGCGATAGAGATTGCCGCGTCCGAAATCGTTGGCGACGTAGAGATCGGGCCAGCCGTCGCCATCGAAGTCGCACCAGGCGGGCGCGAAGCTGAACCGGTCGTTATTTTCGTCCATGCCGGTTTCGGCGGTCACGTCTTCGAACCGCAGCACCGTGGTTCCGGTAAGCGCGCCGCGGTTGCGAAACAGAAAATTCGGCGGCCCGTTGCGCGCATCCTGATACGGCGCGGGATATTGATACTGGTCCTCGCTCTGGAAATAGATGTAGCAGCAGAGATAGAGATCCAGGCGCCCATCGCGATCGAAATCGGCGGCGGCCATTCCCGTGAACGAACCCTGCGGCGTGGTCTTGAACGCGAACGCATCGCGCTGTTCCACGAACGTTCCGTCGCCGCGATTCACGAAATAACAGCGGCCCCGAAGAACGCAGAACTACCGCGTCCTGATGTCCCGAGTTGCGGAAGTCGGCGAATAGCGCGCAGGTGGTTTCATCGAGCACGCCCAAGCCCGAGCGCTCGGTGATATCTTCGGCCGTAGCGTCGCCGGCAGCATCGGCGCGAATCTTGTAAAGGCGGTTGGGCAAGCCTCCTGGCTGGCAGACATAAATCTCGTCTACGCCATCGTTGTCGATATCGGCGACCGCGATTCCCTGGTTCCCGTAGACGTCGATGCCGCACGCCGAGTCGAGCCGCGCGCGCCAGTACGGATTGCCCGGGATAAGCTGCTCGCGGAAGGATTCCACCGCGCCGAACACATGGCCGGTCACGTCGCGGAAATAAGGCTTTGGCGAGGCCACCACGCGCTCGATTACGGGCGTGAAGTCCGGCAGTTGCCAGATCGCCGGTGTGATACTCGGTTTCGGTTTTGATTTCGATAGCGTACCTGATCCTTGGGCAGAGCGTAAAACCGGGCCGCGCGGATTTCGGCGCGGCGCGCTATCCAGGCGCGAAGACCCGGAGGCGCAGCGTCTTGCTGGAAGGGTGCCCGGCGAAGATGCGCCCCAGGCGCGCCTCGAGCTCCAGAGCGTCCTTTTCGCTTTTGAATTCATCGCTGCCCGCGGTCGATAGATCGCCGAAGCGCGTCGTAAGGATTCGGGCTTGGCGTAATGGACCGGAAACGGCGTTGCCGCCGAACGCTCTCGAGGGCAGCAGACCGGCGGCGCTTACGGCGGCGATAAACTCGCGCCGCGTCATCGAATTGGTTCCTGCGCCTTCACCAGTTGCGCGTGCTTTTCGCGCTCAGCCTGGGCCGATTCGTGCTTGCCTATGCGGTCGTAATCGCGCGCCAGGCGATAATGCGCGGCGGCATCCGACGGCGCGAGCTGCGCCGCCCGCCCGAATTCCCCGGCCGCATCCGCGAAGCGTTGAAGCCGGTCGAGCACGGTCCCGATTTCAAAATGCGCCGATGCATCGTTGTCGTTAATAGCGACGGATTTCTGAAGCAGGCGCAAGGCTGTCTGGGGTTCGATCGACTGCGCATCGAGAGCTTTGGCATGGAGCAGATACGCGGAGGCGCTGGCGGGATGCGCAGATTCGTAGGCGGCGAAGCGCTCAGTGACGCGCGGCAACCGGCTCGGAATCTGATCCAGAATCCTGCCGAGAAACGCATACGGCTGTTCCGTTTCCGGCGCGATTTCGATGGTGCGCAGAAAGGCGTCGGCGGCATCGTCGAAGCGGCGCAGCCCATAATCGGCCACTCCCAGCGCCAGCTCCAGTTGAGCGCTCCCCGGCAGTTGCGCGACGCCTTCGTTAAGAATGACGATTGCGTCCGCGAACTGCTGCCGATCGAGCAGCGGCTGGGCGGCTTGGAAATAAAGTTGACCGGCGCGCTCGCGAGCATCGCTACTTTCGGGAATCTTCGCTGAGTATTTCGCCTCGGCTCGCGCGGCCTTCAAGGTTTGATTGGTTTCCGAATAATAGATTGCCAGGCTCTGGAGAACGGCGGGATCGTCCGGGGCCACGGTCTCAGCTTTGCCCGCGGCATCTTCCGCTTCGGCATCCCTGTGCAGTCTCCAGTAGGTCTGGGAGAGCGCGACCCAGACGCGACCGTCGCGCGGCGCCAGCCTGCTCGCCGTTTCCAGATTGGCTCGCGCCGAGGCGAGGTCGCCGCGCTGCAGAGCCAGAAGCCCGTCTCGAAACGGATCGTCCGGCGAGGTAGCAGCCGCGAACAGCAATAACAGGGCAGGAAACACCGATTCGGACCTATTTTATATCCCCGAGTCTATCCCGAACCGGCGTTTGCGTGCAATCTGAGGGAGCGGGAACGTTGACCCGCGCCGAGGAGCATTGGTTGAAAAACTTGTGGGCGCCGCTGCGGGTTCCTCCACTAAAACGGTACGCCTCGTGCTTATAGATAAATTGTTGAGCTACGCAAATCCTCGGCAAAGGAGTGACCCGACATGCGAAGGATATTGACGTTGGCCGGTTCCGTGATATTGCTCACTGGACTGGCATTCGCGGACGAGTGGATAGGCCAGTTAGTCGATGCGAGCTGCACTTCCGATCATGGCGGCGCGCACGCCTGCGATCCGGGGGTCAACACGACGGCATTCGGGTTGGTAGTGGAAGGGCAAGAGTATCTGTTCGATGGCAAGGGCAATACTAAAGCGATGAATGCCATGCGGCATCGCGCCGCGGAAGCGGCTGGCGCGGATCGCCAACCCTCAACGCCAGTGAATGTCAGAGTAGTTGGTAAGCAAGCGGGCAAAACGATCTTAGTCGGGAGAATCGTTGTCCAATAGATCTCCTCGGGCTTTAGGCTCGCCGGAGTTGTGCTCTTGCAATCCGATCTCTTCAAATCCGCGGCATGCAAGCACTGGCAATCGCGGATACTTGGGAAAGCCCGGGTCGGTAAAGGCGCGTCGGCACAAATAATATATCGGGCCGCGGCCCGACTCGATCATGCGCACATATTTACACTTGGCGCAGAGTCCGGCGATCACTAGAATGTAATACCGAGCAGGAATTCCGCCTGATTTTGAGTGCTGCGCAACAGTCCGGTCGGGTCGACGAACTGCTGCGATCCCCAGCGCGTATAGCGCAACTCCGGCATGATATGGATTTTTACATGGACGTCGATTCCGGCGCCCAGAACAATACCGGCCGTGGTGTTGCTATTCACCACAGTCGGGCTCTGGCTAGCAATGGATTGCTTAACGCTCTGCGTCAGTCCGAACAGCTTATCCCAGGCGACGCCGCCATCGATGTACGGCCGCACGATTTTCATGGGAAAACGGTACTTCACCAAGAGTGGAAATTCCCAATCGCCGCTATTCACGCTACTCGAGGTGATGCTGCCGATCAGACCGCTTCCGTTGTAACTCATGTGCCGGTAGAGCGCATCCACTTCGATGCCGAAGCCCAGAGGGAGATGCAGCTCGGCCGTGGGACCTACAATGTAGCGGTCGGTGGTGGCATTAAAGGTAAAATTCGAGCTTTCGACGGTACTGAAAAAATCGGTTAACGGTACTCCAAACCTGGCGCCGGCCGAAAACAACTGGCAGAAAGCAGGGGAGGCGCCCAAGAGCAATAAGGCAAGAAATCGGAAGGTAGCGGATTTCATAGATACGTCGTTTACTATTGTACGGAACCGCGCCCGCGCAACAAATAGCCACGCCCACGATCGCGCGTTAAAGCCTGCCCCGCGAATCGGCGTAAAATTGTTCTTTAGGGGACAATTCATGCATGTACGGGAACGAAGCGCTTGGCCGCTTCTGGCACTTATGGCGGCGGCCAGTTGTTTGATGGCTCAGGAACCGGCGGTGGCGGGAGCCGGCAGCGCGCCTGGGCGCGGATCCGCGGCGGCTATAGCGGGATCGAAGGAGGATCCCGCCGCTGTGGATCGCGGGGCCAAGCTGTATCTCGCAAACTGCGCCGGATGCCACGGCGCTTCCGCGCGAGGCGGCGTAGGCGCGCCCGATCTGCTGCGTTCGTTGCTGGTGCTGGACGACGAAAAAGGCATACTCATCGCTCCGGTATTGCGCAACGGCCGTCCCGATCAGGGGATGCCCAAGCCGAACCTGACGGAACCGCAGATCGCCGACATCGTGGCATGGCTGCACGTACAGACTTACGCCGCAGGCCACCGCACTACGTATGCTTTCCACGACGTGCTCACCGGGGATGCGAAAAAAGGCGAAGTCTATTTCAACGCGACGTGCGGCGGCTGCCACTCCGCCACCGGCGATTTGAAGGGCATCGGCGCGCGGTACGATCCCATGGCCCTGCAGGCGCGCTGGCTACAGCCTCGCGGCGGCAGAGGCGGGCGCGGCGGAAGGGGCGGCGCAGGGGGGCGTGGAGCGCCTGAAGCGAACCGCGGCGCGATCACGGTGACAGTGACGCTGGCCGACGGCCGAAAGATTTCGGGAACGCTCGACCGCATCGACGACTTCAGCGTCTCTCTGCGCGATGCCTCCGGCGACTATCATTCCTTTACGCGGGACGGAGCGATCCCGCAAGTGGAGATAAACGATCCGCTCAAAGCGCATACCGATCTGCTTGCCAAGTACACCGATGCCGATATCCATAATGTGACTGCCTATCTGGTGACACTCAAATGAAAATCCCGCGATTTCTCCTATCCGCATTCCTGACGCTGTCCGCCTGCGGCTTCGCGCAGGGGCTCACGCAAGACGTCCTGCTCAAACCTCCAGCCGACGCATGGCCGACTTATAACGGCGACTATTCCGGCCGGCGATTCAGCCCGCTGACGCAGATCAACTCGTCCAACGTCCACACGTTATCGCTGGCCTGGGCGACGCGATTCACGGCCGGCGCGGGTGGCGGAGGCGGCGGCGTGCAAATCAAATCGACTCCACTGATGGTGAACGGAATCCTGTATTTCACCTCGCCGAACAACGTCTGGGCCGCGGACGCGCGCACCGGCCGCGATCTGTGGCACTATCAATATCCGCCCAACACCGGGAGCACGATCGGCAACCGCGGCCTGGGCATGTATGGAAACTGGCTCTACTTCGAAACGCCCGACAGCCACCTGGTAAGCCTGGACGCAAAAACGGGCAGAGA
Source organism: Bryobacterales bacterium (assembly GCA_963723015.1). Taxonomy (GTDB): domain Bacteria; phylum Acidobacteriota; class Terriglobia; order Bryobacterales; family Bryobacteraceae; genus PALSA-243. The sequence continues at coordinate 219,916 of CAVRPF010000017.1, read as the reverse complement.
GCGCTGGAAGGTGGAGATCGCCGATCCTAAATTGGACTACACTTCCACCGTGGCGCCGGTGGTGATCGGGAATCACATCGTCACCGGCATCGGCGGCGATCATCTGGACAATCCCGGTTTCATCCAGTCCCGCGATCCCGAAACGGGCGCGCTGCAATGGAAATGGTTCACCACCCCGCGCAAGGGCCAGCCGGGAATGGAGACATGGCCGGACGAATATGCCTCGGCGCACGGGACCGGACAGCCGTGGATGCCCGGCACGTACGACCCTGAGCTGAATCTGTACATCTTCGGGACCGGCAACCCCAATCCGGTAATGGCCGAAAAAAGCCGCAAGGGCGACAATCTCTACACGTGCTCCATTGTGGCGCTCAACCCTGACACCGGCAAGATGGTCTGGTATTTCCAGGTATCGCCGCACGATGTTCACGATTGGGACGCCGCGGAAACGCCCGTTCTGATCGACGGAACCATCGATGGGCAGCCGCGCAAACTGGTGGCGCAGGCCAGCCGCAACGGGTACTTCTTTGTGCTGGACCGCGCAACCGGCAAGCGGATCTTGGGCAAGCCCTTCATCGAAACCGTCAACTGGGCCAAAGGATTCGACGCCAAAGGCCAGCCCATCGGGAATCCGGCGAAGTTTCCCACTACCGACGGCGTGCTGGTGTCGCCCTCGTCGAATGGCGCTACCAACTGGCAGTCGCCCAGTTTCGATCCGGACACCGGACTCTTTTATGTGGGGAGCAGCAGGTCGTACAGCATGTACTACCTGACCGATACCGAAGATCATCCGGAAGGATGGGGCGGCCTGGATAGCGCCGCGGGCAGCGAGGGGAACGCGCTGCTGGCGATCGACTACCGGACCGGCAACACCGTGTGGCGGCACGATTGGCCGAGCGGCGGCGGGATCGTGAATAACCTATCGACGGCCGGGAAGCTACTGTTTACCAGCAACGGGTCGAACCTGATCGCGTTCGATGCGGCCAACGGGAAGATCCTGTGGCACTCCGGGCTGATGGCTGCGCCCAGCGCGGGACCGATTACCTACACGCTGGATGGCAAACAGTACGTCATGGTTGCGGCGGGGGATAGTTTGTACGCGTTTGTGGTGAATCGGGCGGTGGAGTAGCAGGCGGAGTGGAAATTCCGGTTGCCGTGGGGCTACCCCAAGGCTAGCCCAGAGCCATGACGTAAACTCCGCCCGATTTTAGCCGCAAGAGCACCGAGCCATCGGCTTGACGCCGCAAAGCGATGGGGCGGCCTTCGTCCGGCGTGCCGAATTTCCATCGCCCGGGGCCGCGAACCTCCTTGATGCGCGTTCCAGCGGCTGTTCGTAAGACCAGATCGCCTGGCCGCCCCACGTGCAGGCGCGCATCGGTCGCCTTCCCTCCGGCCCACTGCAGATCCACGATCACGCCCCCGCGCGCGCGCAAGCCGGTAACTCTGCCGTCCGGCCACGCCGCCGGAAGAGCGGGCAAAAAATCGATGCCTCCATCGTGACTCTGCAACAGCATTTCGGCAATGGCCGCCGTACCGCCGAAATTGCCATCGATCTGGAAGATCCAGGAATCGCCCGAAGGGTGCGTGTCGAAAAGATTCGGCCCCGTGCTGTGTTTAAGTAGCATCGCTACCGATTCATACGCCTTCTCTCCATCGAGCAAGCGCGCCCAAAAATTAATGGCCCACGCGCGGCTCCAACCCGTATATGCGCCGCCCGCCGCCAAGCGCCGTTCGAGCGAAACGCGCGACGCCTTCCAGAATGCGCGATTCCTCCGCGACGTAAATTCACTGCCGGGAAACAGCGGATACATGTGCGACATATGCCGCTGCCCCGGCGTCTTCTCCTCGAAATCCTTGGACCATTCCTGCAACTGCCCGTACTTGCCAATCTGATAGGGGACCAGGCGCCGCCGCGCGGCCTCGAGCTTCGCGGCGAATTCCGCATCCGTCCGCAGCAGCCGCGCCGCCTCCATGCAATTGCCGAATAACTCGGAGATCAGCGCCATGTCCATGGTGCAGCCGTCGCTGGTTTCCGCCGTGCGGCCGTCGGGCGCGATGAAGTTATTTTCGGTGGATTCCGATGGGCATGTGGTCAAGCGCCCGTCTTTATCGTGGCGCTCGATCAGCCAATCGAGGCAGAACTCCGCGGCCGATTTCATCAGCGGATACGCGCGCGTGCGCAGGAACGTGAGGTCGCCCGTGAAGGCGTAATGCTCCCAGAGGTGAGCGCAGAGCCATGGCGCGCTCATGCTCCAATTGGCCCACGTGGGCGAGCCTTGACCGTAGTCTCCCACCGGCGCCGATTGCCGCCAGAGATCGACATTGTGATGTGAAACCCAGCCGCGGCATCCGTAATTGACCTGGGCGGTGCGCGTGCCGGTCACGGCGAGGCCTTCCAGCAAGTGGAACAGCGGCTCGTGGCACTCGCTGAGGTTGCAGGTTTCGGCGGGCCAGTAATTCATCTGCAGGTTGATATTCGCGGTCCAGTTGGAGCTCCACGGCGGCCGCACCAGCTCATTCCAGATGCCTTGCAGATTGGCCGGCTGAGACCCCGGCCGCGAGCTCGCAATCAGCAGATAGCGTCCGTATTGAAAATAGAGAGCCACCAGGTCGGGGTCGGCACGGTCGGCAAAGGCCCGTAGCCGCTCATCGGTGGGCGCGTCGGCCAGCGCGAGCTTGGGAAGCTTGAGCGAGACGCGGCGGAATAATCGGCGGTGATCCGCAATGTGGGCCGTGCGCAGGGACTGGTAATCTTTCCCTTCCGCATCCTCCAGGCGGCTTTGGCATGCCGCGGCAATCGCCGCCACGGAGCCGTCCGGCGCGCGGTCGAACCCGCGATATCCCGTGGCGGCGACAATCAGCAGGGTAACCGCGCGCGCGCCTTCAACGAGCAGAACGCTGCCTTCCGGCCGCACCGTCCGCATTCGGGGCGATCACCCGGACCGCCGCTTCAAAGCGCATCCCCCTGCCCTCGGCCTCGTCATAGATCACGGGCTTCGCGGAGCGCACATAATTCGGATCGACATGCGCGGGCGCTTTCCCCGTGAGCCGCAGTGTGCCACCCGCGCGCGCTTCGCACGTAGACTGTAGAGGACTATCGAGTGAAAGTGCGAGCTTTAGGCCGGCCGGATCGCTAGTCGTCAGCCGAACCACAATCGCATGATCAGGCGCGGAAGCGAAGGCTTCACGCAGATACTCGGCTGCGCCGGCGCGATAGGTCACGCGCGAGACGGCGGTATCGAGATCGAGTTCGCGGCGGTAATTTTGCGCCGCGGCCGCGTGGTCCATGCGAATGTGGAGGTTCGCCAATACCAGGTACGATTCGGTGTACGGACCCTGCATCTGGCGGCACTCGCGGTCGGCGCCCGCGTAGTCTTCGCGGTCGAGCACCAGCCGCCGCACCTCGGCGAGATGCGGCTTGGCTTTGGGATTATTCCAATCGCGCGGCGCGCCCGACCACAGCGTGTCCTCGTTCAACTGCAGCCGCTCGGATTCAATGCCGCCAAACACCATGGCGCCCAGGCGGCCGTTGCCGATGGGCAGCGCATCGCTCCACTTCTCCGCGGGTTGCCTATACCAGAGTACGGCGGGGCTGGCGCGCGCCTGTGCCGATGCGGCCGGCGCAAAAGCCGCGGCGGATATTCCGGCGACGAACCGCCGGCGGCTTAGTTTCCGTGGCATTCGATTCAGCTTAATATACCGTCGGTAGGGAGCGCGCCACGCCTTGGCTGTAATATATAAGCAAAGGAAATACGAGCTTATGGCGATTGCCACGCGAGTGTCCCTTCAGGAATACCTGCAGAGCGATTATGAACCGGAGTGCGAATTAGCCGGAGGAGCGCTGCTCCCGAAACCAATGGGCACGCTGGAGCACATGGACATGGAACGCCACCTGTTGCGGCTCCTGGAGCGCTACGAACAGGCTGGATTGGGCCGGGCAGTGCATGAGCTCTCGATTCGACATGGCGATGATGTCCGCATTCCCGATCTGGTGTTTTTACGGCCCGATGCGCGGTTCGAAGGCGGGATTGTTATAGATCCGCCTTTGCTCTGTGTTGAGATTCTTTCTCCAGGTCAACGCCTGAATGTACTATTTGCCAAATGTGATTATTATCACGCCTGGGGCGTGCCATACTGCTGCGTTTTCGATCCCATAGGCAAGACGGCTTGGGAATATCACCGGGGCGCTCCGCTGCGGCTTGTCTCCGATGACAGCAGCATAAGCGCCGGCGAAATCCAAATCGGTATGGGCGAGATCTTCCGCTGACCCGGCTAACTTCGGCTAAACTTTCTCGGGCACCACGAATGGTTTGCGGTATTCCCGGGTCGTGTACTTGCTGGCTTCGGAATCGCCGGTAATCGTCATGGTCTTCGGATCGAAGTGCACGGTGCGGCCGACGCGATAGGAAATGTTGGCCAGGTGAACCAGTACCGTCGATGCGGCGCCTTCTTCAATCTCCGCGTTTAAAATTTCGCGCTTGTGAGCGCGAACCGCCTCCGCGAAGTTGGCGAAATGGCCGCCGCCTTTGCGGCCCTCCGGGCCAGGCGTCTGTTCCCTGCCGAGCCAGCTCTTATAGCTCGAGTAGCTGTCCACCGCCAGATAGCCTTTCGACCCATAGAACAGATTGCCGATGCTGTCGGAGTTCGGGGTCTTTGTCCGCCGCGGCCGCCAGCCGCCGCAGCCGGAGCTCCGTCGCCGCCTTCCGGAGGAGCGGAAGGAGCGGCGCCACGTTTGGGAGGCGCAACGCTGGCCTCACCGTTGGTCATCCAATGGCGGACTTCAAATTCCATCATCTGCCGCCGGCCATTATCGGCGAATTCGAACGCGCAGTTCAGGGTGTTGGGCGTTTCCTGATCGTCGTCGAACATGAAATGGCCGCCGATCGCGCTGACCTTCACCGGGTACTTTACGCCCAAGCCCCACCGCGCCACATCCACTTCGTGAATGCCTTGATTTCCCAAGTCGCCGTTGCCGGTATCCCAGAACCAGTGCCAGTTATAGTGGAAGCGGTTCAGGCTGAATTCGCGCTTCGGCGCCGGGCCCGGTCCAAAGATCGTAATCCACGCCCTCGGGGACCGGCTGGGTGGGAGTGTGGCCGATAGTATCGCGCCACTTGAAACACAAGCCGCGGGAGAGATAAATATCGCCGATGAGTCCCTCGCGCATCTGCTTCACGGCCGACTGCACCGCTTCGGAAGAGCGAATCTGGCTGCCCTGCTGCACGATGCGATCGTACTTCCGCGCGGCCGCTACAATCTGTTTGGCTTCAAAGATATTGTGGGAGCAGGGCTTCTCCACGTAGACGTCCTTGCCGGCTTGACAAGCCCAGATCGTCATCAGCGTGTGCCAGTGGTTGGGCGTGGCGATGGAGATGACGTCGATATCCTTGTTCTCGAGCAGCTTGCGAATATCCTTGTAAACCGCCGGCTTCTTGATGCCGAAAGTGTCGCACAGCGCCAGCCCTTTGTTAATGTTGACATCGTCGATATCGCAAATGGCCGCCAGTTCGGCGTTTTGCACTTCCTTTTTGGGGCCTACCCATCCTTCAAGGTGGGACCGGCCGCGGCCCATACCCTTCGAATCCCGTTTGCCGCCCATGCCGATAACGGCGACACGCAGGGTGTCGTTGGGGCTGCTGCTGCCAAACACGCTCGAAGCGGCCGTGAGAGCGCCCGCCGAAGTAACCAGGAAATGCCTACGTTGCATGGAACCGACCTCCGATCGTTAAAATATCATATTTTGGGTTGGGCTGGGATTCAAGGCGAAAGCAGTAGCGCGCAGAGCGCCAAGCTCACTTTCTAGCCATTCCAGAGTGTCTCTCGCCCTACGTGATGTGCGCGCCGCTCGTTCCTACATAAATCGCATATATTGACTGACTCGCGGCCATGAACAGCCGGTTCCTTTTTGTGCCGCCGAAGCAGATATTGGCGCAGATCTCAGGCAGCACAATCATGCCGATGCGCTCCCCCGCCGGCGTGAACACGTGGACTCCATCATAGCCAGGACCGCCGCGGCCCGCGCCCGCCCAGATATTGCCATCGACATCGGCGCGAATCCCGTCCGCGATACCAGGCCCAAAACCCTGCATCGCCATATTAACGAACTGCCGCTTACCGCGCACGGTCTTCCCGTCAACCACATCGAACAGTTGGATGTCTCTCGGGTCCCCCGTATCGCAGATATAGACTTTCTTATAATCGGGCGAGAAGCAGATTCCGTTCGGCTTGTCTAACTCGTCGGTTATCTTGTCCATCTTGCCCGACTTAGGATCGACGCGATAGACAGCTTCTTTAACCTCCTGTTTGGCTTGAAACCCTTCATAGTTGCCCAGAATGCCGTATGGCGGATCGGAGAACCAGATGCCGCCGTCGGGATGCACTACGATGTCATTGGGCGAATTCAGCGGCTTGCCTTGCCACTTATCCGCTATGACTGTCGTCTTACCATTGGTTTCGTAGCGCACCACCCGCCGCAACCCGTGCTGGCAGCTAATCTGGCGGCCTTCAAAGTCGAAGGTGTTACCATTGCTGTATTCGGAAGGCGAGCGGAATACGCTGGTGTGACCGTCCTCCTCCAGCCAGCGCATCTGGCGGTTATTGGGAATATCGCTCCATAAGAAAAATTTCCCAGCGCCGCACCACGCCGGACCCTCCGCCCAGAGGGCGCCCGTCCACAGCCGCTGTAGCGGAGTGTTGCCAAGGATGTATTTCTCGAAGCGCTTGTCGATCGCCACAAAGGCCGGGTCGGTGTAGCGAAGGGGTTCGCGCCCGCTCCAATCGCGCTGTTGTACTTGAGTGGATGCCGTTTGCGCCGAGGCGCTTGCGGCCAGCGAACCGGCCGCGGATATAAGAAACGATCTTCTATTCACGGCGCCTATTTTATGACATCCGGAGCCTGACCGGGTTGGCCAGTCCCATAGTTGTCCGGGTTCTGCCGAAGCCTCATCCGGTTTGGTCGGAAAGGGCCTCAATGCGTTCTACCGCGGAGCCGGTCCATCTCCCGGCGATTTCGCTTCGATGGCCTGCCCTCCCATGGCGCCTCGAACCGGGGCATCGCCTTGCGCTCTTCCGCCAACTTCCGCCGCGCCTCCCGGCTCGGCTCGGTTTCGCGGTAGAGCGTTTGTGCTGCCGCCGCCGGCCCGCGCACATCGCTCAGGGCCAGCACCTCCAACTGAAAGTCGCCGCCTTCATTCCTCACTCGCAATAAGTCGCCGGCGTGGACCTCGCGAGCCGGCTTGGCGACTTGTCCGTTCGATTCAATCCTTCCGAGATCGCACGCCCGCGCGGCCAGCGATCGCGTCTTAAAGAATCGCGCGGCCCAAAGCCACTTGTCAATGCGCACGCCCGTCATGCTTCCATTCTCGTACCCGCGCTGTGACATGATGGAACCTAGGAGCAGCCATGCCATCGCGGAGTTCACGGCGGAGATTTCTGGCGGGCGCGGGCGCTCTAGCGTTTTCGGCGGCGATTCCTCGCGGCGCCGCATTGGCGTTCGACGGCGGTCCCACGGGAATCCGCTTCGGATACACCGCCATGACGTGGGGCAAGGAGGAGCGGCAGGCGATCGAAGACATTTCCGCGACTGGATTCGAGGGCATACAGTTTCGCATCGACGCCACCACCGAATTCCAGCCGGAGGAACTGCGCGCGCTTCTGCAGCATCGGAAACTGACCTTCGTCGCGCTATCGAGCGGCGAGGTTTCCATTGATCCGGCGACGGCCGGCGAGACGAATGCCAAGCATACCGCCAACGCGAAGTTTGTCCGCGACGTGGGTGGCCTTTACCTCCAGGTACTCGATCAGTTGAAGCCGTACCCGCGCACCGTGACCGCCGCCGAGTGCAGCCAGTTGGGGAAGCTATTGACCGAAATCGGCAAGCGCACAGCCGATCTCGGAGTGCCGTTGGTGTATCACAATCACATGAATACCATCAGTGAGCACCCTGCGAATCTCGACGCGGTGCTCGCCTCCTCCGATCCGAAGTATGTGAATCTACTCCTCGATACGGCGCACTCTCTCGCCGGCGGCGGCAATCCCGCCGAGGCCATTGTGAAATATCGCGACCGGCTGCTGCTGGTTCACTTGAAGGATGTGGTCGATATTCCGGCGGACACTCCAGGCGCCAAGTATCCGTTCCAATTCGTGGAGTTGGGCCGGGGGAAGGTGGATTTGCCCGCCGTTTTCGCGGCCTTGGAGAAAGTGAACTACCGCGGTTGGGCGGTGGTGGAGCTGGATCGCGTCCCGGACAAATCGCGAACGCCCGAACAATCGGCTTCGATCAGCCGCAAGTATCTCGAAGAGAAGATCGGCGTCAAGTTCAATCGTATTTCAGCGCCTGCACCGGGCTGATCCGCGACGCCCTGCGGCCCGGCAGGAATGCCGCACCCATCGCTACCGCCGCCAGAAATAAGGCCGCGCCGATCAGGATTCGCGGGTCGGCCGCTTGCACGCCGAACAATTGCGCCTGCACTAAACGGCCGAGCGCCAGCGCAGCCGCGACGCCCACGAGGATGCCCGCCAAGGCCAACTTGCCCGCCTCCGCGAGCACCATGCGCAGCACGTCGCCGGGCTGCGCGCCCTAGCGCCATGCGCACTCCGATCTCGGCCGTCCGGCGCGTCGCCGCGTATGCCACCACGCCGTAAAGTCCGATCGCCGCCAGCAGCGTCGCTAGCCCGCCAAATGCAACCGAAAGCATGGCCAGCAGCCGCTCCGAATACAACGCGTTGTCGATCCGAACCGTAATCGGCTGTAAGGAGGTCACCGGAACATTCGGATCTTCGGCGCGCACAGCGGCGCGAATCGCCGGACCCAACGCCGTCTCCACGCCCGCGGCGCGCACGTAGTACATGAGGCGCTCGGGCTGCTTCCATTGAGCGTAGGGATAGTAAAGCGCCGCTTTCGCCGGCTCGCGAACCTGGCTGCGGACATCGGCCACCACCCCGACGATCTCGCGATCGAACTTCGGGTGATTGCCGCCTCCGAATGTCAGATGCAGTCCGACTGGATTGCGGCCCGCGCAATAGCGCTTCGCGAACGCCTCGTTAACCACCACGACCATCGGCGCACCGGTCCCATCCCGGTCCGTAAATTCGCGGCCGGCGTACAGCGGAATGCTCAGCGCCCCAAAGAAACCCGGATTCACAGCGTTGCTGTTCGAGCCGACGTATTCGTTATTCCTGGGCTGATAACCTTCCACTGTGATGTTGCCGCCGTTAGTGCTATTCGAAAATGGTCCGCTGCCGGACGAAGCCACGCCAGTCACTCCCGGAATGGCGGCCAGCCGCTGTTCCAAGGACCGGTAGAACGCCACCGAATCGGCCACCAGCGGGCGGTTGCGCGTGGCATCCACCTTGAAGGTCATCAGGCGCTCGGTGCGGAAGCCCAGGTTAACTTTCGCCAGGTTGTAGAGCGTTCCGCTAAAGAGTCCCGCGCCCGCCACCAACACCAACGAGAGCGCAACCTGTGCGGCCACCACGCACTTGCGAAACCAAACGGCAGATCCCGCCCCGGCCGACGCCGCTCCGGCGCGCAGCGCATCCGCCAGATCGCGCCGCGTGGATTGCAGCGCTGGCGCCAGCGCGAATAACACGCCGCTCATCAGTGACAGCCCCGCCGTGAACGCGAGCAAGCGCAAGTTGATCCCAGGCTTGAGCCAATCGCCGGCGAAATCTTGCGGCAATACGCTCAGCAGCGCCTTCGTGCTCCAGTCCGCCACTATTAGGCCCAGCGCGCCGCCCGCTAGCGCCAGCACCACTCCTTCCGCAAGCAGTTGCCGGACCAGGTCCCAACGCGTCGCGCCAATCGCCAGGCGGATGCTCATCTCGCGCCGCCGCGCGGTGGCGCGCGCCACCGTCAGGCTGGCTACGTTGGCGCACGCGATGAGCAGCGTCAACCCGGCCATCGCCATCAACGCCAGCAAAGGAGTCTGCTCGTCTTTGCGAAACTGGTTAATACCTTGCGGAGCGGGACGAAGCTCCACGCGATACTGTGTCGGATTCGCCGTAGCGCCGCTGGCATGTTGCTTCGCCAGTTCGATCTCAACGCCAATGCGGTGCGCCGCGTCCGTGAGCGCCTGTGCGCGCGCCATGCTCGTGCCGGGCGCGAGACGCGCCAGGATGTTCAACCAGCGAAACTGCGGATCGTCCAGAGCCTTCCATGTGGGCTTGAAGACGCGCTGTAGCATTAGCGGCAGATAGACCTGCGGCTGGTTGCCGGAAAACACGCCATCGAAACGTCGGCGCAGCGATCCCAATCACCGTCACGGGATAACCGTTGATCTGAATCTTCTGTCCTATGACGGCGCGGCTGCTCGCAAAGCGCTTCCGCCAATAAGCATGGCCCAGCACCGCAACCGGTTGAGCCGCGGGAGCATCGTCCTCCGGCGCAAACAACCGTCCCGGCCGAAACGCCGCGCCCACGCCGAGCACCTGGAAGAAATTGCCGGAAACAGCTTCGGCATCCGCCGACTCCGCGTTGCCTTGATAAAGCACAGTGACCGATCCGCCGCAGCGCGCGATAACTCCGCTGAACGCCGGGTCGTGATCGCGAATCGCCCGGTACATCGAATACGAGAACACCGATTCGTAGTTATCGCTGGTGTCCGATCCATTCAGGCTGTAGTTGCGGTGCAGAACCACAAGCTGCCGCGGATCGCGCACCGGCAACAGCCGCAGAATCACCTGATCCACCAGCGAGAAAATCGCTGTGTTCGCGCCGATTCCGAGCGCCAGGGACAAGATCGCCACCGCCGCGAAAACCGGGCTGCGCCGCAGCGAGCGCAAGGAGAACGAGAGATCCCGAATCATATACCGATTTGACGCCGGAGCTGCCGTTTTGTGTAGTGAGTTTGCTTCGCGGACCGCAATTTTACCGATATCTGCCGCGCATACCGTTCCAGCGCACCCGCGCAAGATCCCAAAATCCTTGGGCCCCCAGCCACATGCTGACTTTGGTGCCGGGCACGTCGTTCCATCGCACCGGCACTTCGAGCGTTCGATATCCCAGATGGCTGGCGATATAGAGCACTTCCACGTCGAACCCGAACCCATCCAGGTCTGCCTGCGAAAGATTTCCTGCGCCGCCGCGCGTCTCGAACAGCTTGAAGCCGCACTGCGTATCGTGGAACGGCAATCCCGTCACGGCGCGCATCGACAGGTTGAAAAAGCGGCCCATCATTTCGCGAAGAAACGGCTGGTGAACGCCCACCATCGAGCGGTCGACCGCCCGCGAGCCGATGACCACTGGCGCGTGTTCACGCTCCGCCGCGCCCCACAGGCGTTCCAGTTCTTCAATTGGCGTCGAGAGATCGGCGTCGGAGAACAGCGCCCATTCGCCTTGCGCTTCGAGCATTCCATGCCGCACCGAATAGCCTTTGCCGCGGTTTCCGGGATTGCGCAACACGCGCGCGCCCGCGGCCTCGGCAGTCTTCGCGGTACCATCGCGCGAGCCGTCGTCCACCACCACAATCTCGGCGAATTCCCAGTTCGACGCGGCCAGATATTCGCGCACGCGCGACAGAGTGGCGGGTAATCGTTTCTCTTCGTTGTAGGCGGGAATAACGATCGAAATGGATCTGCGCAAACGAGATCCATGATAACCCGATTCGCGGAAACGGTCAGAATCGGCGATAATAGCTGCTTCCCCCTTAGGAGAGTCATTGTCCCTGGAAGACGATTTGCTGAAACAACGCGCGGCGCGCATCCGCGAAATCGAGGCGCTGGGCTACCATCCCTACGGACGCCGCTACGAGTTCAGCCACGCGATCCCGGAGATCCTTGCCGGTATATGGCGCGAAAAGCGCGGAAGAACTGACGCCGGAAATACGCGTGCGCGTCACCGGCCGTGTGATGACTATGCGGCACATGGGCAAAGCCGGATTCGCGCACTTGCAGCAGAACGGCGAGCGCCTGCAGATCTACGTCAAGAAAGACGCCGTGGGCGAGCGCGATTACCAGCTTTTCAAGCTCCTCGATCTCGGCGACATCGTCGGCGTGGAAGGATACCTGTTCCGCACGAGCACCGGCGAGCTGAGCATTCACGCCGAAAAGCTCGAATTCCTTTCGAAGATGCTGCTGCTCACTGCCCGAGAAGTGGCACGGCCTTGAAGATGTGGAAACGCGCTACCGCCAGCGCTATCTCGACCTGATCGCCAATCCGGACGTGCGCCAAATCTTCGTGACGCGCGCGCGAATCGTATCGTTCGCTGCGGCGGCAACTGGAAGAGCGCGGGTTCATCGAAGTGGAAACGCCGATGATGCAGCCGCTCTACGGCGGCGCCGCGGCGCAGCCCTTCATCACGCACCACAACGCGCTCGATATCGATCTGTATCTGCGCATCGCGCCCGAGCTGTACCTGAAGCGGCTGGTAGTGGGCGGCCTGGATCGCGTCTATGAGATCAATCGCAACTTCCGCAATGAAGGGCTTTCCACGCAACACAACCCCGAGTTCACGATGCTTGAGTTTTACCAGGCCTACACCGACTACCTCGGCCTGATGGACCTGTCCGAAGAGCTGCTCGCGCAAGCGGCGCGCGATGCGGTGGGCACCACGGAAATCGAATGTGACGGCCACAAGTTCGATTTCGGCAGTCGTGCGCAGCGCTACTCCATGCGCGAAGCCGTGGTCGAGTTCTGGGAAGGCGATGGGCGGCCATCGATGGACAATGTCCCCGACCCGGATTGGCTGCGGCGCCACTCCGACAAACCGACCGCCGGCGAAGCGCTCGACCGATCTCTTCGAAAGCCGCGTGGAGCCCAAGCTGATCCAGCCCACGCTGATTTACGATTACCCGGTCGAGACCTCGCCGCTTTCGAAGAATAAGCCGGAAGATCCGGGCATGGTCGAACGCTTTGAGATCTATGCCGCGCGGCATGGAACTGGGCAACGCATACACCGAACTGAACGATCCGCAGGAACAGCGCCGGCGCTTCGAAATGCAGATCGCGATGCGCGAGCGCGGCGACGAGGAAGCGCACCAGATGGACGAAGACTATCGTGCGCGCGCTCGCCTACGGCATGCCGCCCACCGGCGGGGAAGGCATCGGCATCGACCGCCTGACTATGATTCTGACCGGCTCGCAGACCATTCGCGACGTGATCCTGTTCCCGCTGTTGCGGCCCGAAGGTCCGATCGAGCTGGTGGATCATCTGCGCGCAGTTAGATCCCGGCAAAGCCGATGACGCTAGCGGTTCGAGCTTTCGTCGCCAACCGTTATCTGCGCGCGCACCGCAAAGAAGCGGTGATCTCCGTCATTACGGCGATCTCCGTGCTCGGGGTGGCGGCGGGCGCGATGGCGCTGGTGGTCGCGCTCGCAGTGACCAATGGCTTCCACAACACGCTGCAGCGCAATCTGCTAGGCGCGATGGCGCACATCAATGTGGAAGAGCGGCAGCCGCTCTATGGAATCGAGAACTGGCGCGATCTGGCCGCGCGTCTGCGCAAAGTGCCGCACGTAACGTACGTGGCGCCCGCGCTTTATGAGTATGTGCTGCTGGCCGGGCCCGTGCAGTCGAAGGGCGTGCAATTGAAGGGCATCGACGTCGATGACGAAGAAGCCATCAGCCCGGCGCTGCGGCAACTGAAGGCGGGTTCGCTTGACCGGTTGCAGAGACCCGAACGCCAATCCTCCAGGAATTCTGTCTGGGCTCGCGCCTGGTGAGCGATACGGGAATGGTGGTGAATTCCCGCGTGAACGCCGTGAGCCCGGAAATCGAGGGCTTCGCCGTGATTCCCGTGAGCCACCGTTCTATGTCGCCGGCATCTTTGAATCCGGCTTTTTTGATGTCGATGACGGCTGGGCGTACACCTCGCTCGCGGCCGCGCAAAAGGCGCTGAATCCCTTCCGGACGTGGTCAACACCATCGAAGTGGATGTGGATAATGTCGACCGCGCGCCAGAAATCGCCAAGGAGATCGAGAAGCTGGTCGCGCCGCGCTATACGGCGACCCCATGGACGGAGCAGAATCAGTCGATCTTCAGCGCGCTACGCCTGGAGCGGATTGTCACCATGATTTGATCGGCCTGATCCTGCTGGTGGGCGCGTTGAACATTCTGATCACGCTGGTAATGATGGTGATGGAGAAGTACCGCGACATCGCCATTCTGATGTCGATGGGCGCGCGGCAGACAGCAGATCCGGCGCATCTTCATGCTGCAAGGAGTGCTGATCGGCGTCGTGGGCAGCGCTATCGGCCTGGCGGCGGGATACACACTGTGCCACTTCGCCGAGAAGTATCGCTTGCTGCGGATCGATGAGTCGGTCTATTCGATGAGCTTTGTGCCGTTTGAATCGCGCTGGGCTGACGGCATCTGGATTGCCGGCGTGGCCATCGCGGTGAGCTTCCTCGCCACTCTGTACCCAGCGCGAAATGCTACGCGCATTGCGCCCGCCGAAGTATTGCGGTACGAGTGAAATTCCGGCGAGTATCGGAATGCTGCCACTCGCGTCGATCTGTAGCGGAAGTTGATTCAGGATACGCGCGCGCTGCCCGGTGCAACCAATGCGGGATTAGTGCTATGAGTTCGGCTCGAACTTCTCGATCTCAAACGATCGCCGCACCACTTCCCGCGCCTCTTCCAAATTTCGCACGGCGCCCGCGCCCATCGCCTGCACGAGTATGTTGCCGGCCGCCGCCGCCTCCACCGGACCCGCGTATACAATTCGCCCCGTCGCCCGCGCCACCAGCCGATTCAGCAGTGAGTGCTTTGAGCCTCCGCCGACGATGTGAATCGCGCGAATCTTCCGGCCGGCGAGCGATTCCAATCCTTCCAATACCTGCCGGTATCTCTCCGCAAGGCTTTCCAGAACGATGCGGCACGTCTCGCCAACGGACGCGGGTTGGGGAAGGCCGCGCGACCGCAGCCAAGCCGCGATGCGCGACGGCATATCGCCCGGCTCCAGAAAATCGCCGGGATCGATTAGCGCCTTCGCTGGGCCGCTCGCCTCCGCCATCCGCGCCAGCTCTTCATACGTGTAAAGCTCGCCTGCATCCGCCCAGGATCGCCGGCACTCCTGCAAGATCCAGAGCCCGGCAATATTCTTGAGCAGTCTCGTTCGGCCGCCAACGCCGGCTTCATTGGTGTAGTTCAGCTCCAGCGAGCGCGCGTCGATCACCGGCGCCGGCAACTCGACTCCCATCAGACTCCACGTTCCCGAGCTGATATAACACCAGTCGTCGCCCTCCGCCGGCACGGCGGCCACTGCCGAAGCGGTATCGTGACCAGCCGACGCGAACACCGGCGCCGCCCCCAGTCCGGTGCGCTCGGCGATCTTTGGCAGCAAACGTCCCAGCAAACTTCCTGGCTCGATCAGCTCGGGCAGAATGCGCGCCGGAATTCCCAATCTCTCCAGCATATCTACACAGAACGCGCGCGTCCGCGGATTGTAGAATTGCGAGGTGCTGGCGATGGTTACTTCCGCGCGCGCGACGCCCGTCAGCCAATAGTTCAGCAAGTCGGGTATAAATAGCAGCCGCTCGGCGCACTCCAGCGCGCGCGCGTTTTCCAGACGCATCGCGTACAACTGATTCAGCGAATTGATCGCCATGAACTGTATGCCAGTCTGCTCGAACACCTCCTCACGCGGAATCGCGCGGAACAAACGCTCCATCACGCCATGGGTGCGCGCATCGCGGTAATGACGTGGACAATCGATCAACCCGCCATCCCCGCCCAGCAGCCCGAAATCCACGCCCCAGGTATCGACTCCGATGCCATCCACACGCAGATTGCGCTCGCGGCCGGCTACCGTCAGTCCTTCGACCATCTCGTAAAACAAGCGGAAACTGTCCCAATACAGACCCGGCGGAAGCTGCACAGGCTGGTTGGCAAACCGGTGCAACTCTTCCAGGCGAAGCTGGCCATCCGCCAGATTGCCATGCATCACTCGGCCGCTTTCCGCCCCGATATCGACTGCCAGGTAGTTCGTCATGACCGGACTCACTTGCCTGTATCTTCGATGGTACATACCCGATCCAAGCGCGCGGTGGCGCCGTAAATGGTCCAAGGAGTCTTCACGCGGCTGACGCGCGTACCCAAGCCATTCGCTGGCGCGGAAGCGCATATGATAGATCGGACTGACAGCAGACTCGGTAAAGAAACCTGGGAAGTAACCATGCCGGAATCCACCGCGCGCGATGCCTACGACTTGTCCAGCGGGGTCGGCGATCAGAACATAATCGATCTCCCGGTTTTTCGAATTGTCCCAAGCCCAACCTTCGACGCGCCATGACTGCTCATCAGGCAACGCGCTGACTCGTTCTGTAGCTCCGATACACCGGCCCACGCCGGACCGAGAGAATAACTCCGAAACATTCCGGCCTGGCCAGGAAGCGCGCGGCTCATCAAACATGGCCATGCGCCGCTGCCGCAGAAACTCGACTATCTGGTCGCGTTGAGAGTGAATCGGCCAAAGAATCGATAGCAATTTTTCATCGGGAACGCCGAGAATGAAGGCTGCGCCCATCGCATCTATGCCGCGAAGGAAATCCGGCCAGTCTTCGGCGGCGCTGATTTGCCGCTGCGGATTGAGAAACATCAGACACAGGTATAGGGCAACATAGAAACCCGCTAATAACATCGATAACGGGGAGCGGGGCATCTGGCAAACTACGTATAAGATAAGAATCGCCAGCGCGGCCCAGAAGAGCTGAATCATCGTGAAGTAGCGGCTAGGCGGGTCGGTATTGTTCGAGAGCCATTGAGGCGACGCCCTGCCGGCGACCACGCTCGCCGTACTGAGGAAAAGAAAGGTAACTATCGATACCAGCGCCGAGAGCCAGGATTCGCCGCCTTGCCGGCCGCGAATCGCTCGTGCTCCTGAGATAGAGTGCGCCCGCGAGCGCCAGGATGGTGACGGCAATTCCAAAACGCAATGAGGTAAACTTTAGGGCCGCTGCCAGCAGCAGGCAGACGAGCAGTATCGCATCCACCGGATGGCGCAACATGCCCAAGATGCCCAACCCGAGCGCGGGAGGCCGGTAGCGCCAGCAATACGAGGCGATCATGGCAAAGCCGGTTAGCGCAATAACAATCGTCACCCGGCGGGAAAGCCTGAGATAGATCGATTGCACCGTCAGTACCGGCCAGACTATCAGTCCATTGGGCATAGTATAGGAGGCGACTATCGCCGCGGCAAGACTCGCCACCAGAGAGATAGCGTTATCATTGTCGCGATGAATCGCCAGGCACAAGAACGAGACACTCGCCGCGGCACAAACCAGTGGGAACATGAACTGCATGCTCCAAACAAAATTCTGCATCTGAAGCGGAGAGAGCATCAGACTGAGTATCACGGTGACTGATAGCGCAAATAGCGCGCGCGACCGCTTGCCGATCAACACCCAAGATAGAGCAGCCAAGAATCGCAATCTGAATCCATTGCAAGGTAAACGTAAGCCATATCAGCGATGCCCACGAAGCCCATTGCAGATTGGCAAAGAACACCAGACGAGGGATTACGAGCCTGTGCCCCCAATAGGACGACCACAGAATCGGCAAAAGAGGACTGCCATGCTTAAAGAGGATAAACTCCTGGATCATCGCCCACTCATCCGTCCACGGGACGCGGGTCGCGCCGCGGAAGATCTCGGAGATCGTGAAATAGTTAAGCCGGATGGTGGCGGCAAATGCCGCCGCGATGGCCGCTATGCCGATCACGCGGGCGGCCAGACGTTTAGTCACTCGCCCCGCCGGTCATGCTGAAACCTGGGGGTGTTTCTTGTGCCACTCGGTTAATGCCTGAAACGTCCGGGCCGCCGCAATCACGGCGTGGTCGTTACCCGCCCGCCCGATAAATTGAATCGCGATCGGCAGTCCCTCCGCATTAAAGCCGCAAGGAACTGCAAGCGCCGGCAGGCCGCACAGACTCGATACGCCATCGGGCGGTTTGGTCTGCGCATTCCGGTTCGGGGCCGGCCTCGGAGGGGCCGGAGCTTTCGGCTGCTGCTGCGGCCGCGGCGCGGGAGTCAGGCGCTGCGCCACGGACGACTGTCCCGCCGTCGCCAGCACGTCGAACGAATCGAAGAGCCGGTCCACTTTCCGCTGCAGCACCGTACGCGTACGCGCTGTATCTGAATGTAATCCGCCGCCGAAAATTGCTCGCTGGCATATCCATTGATCTGGCCCAGCGGATCGTCCAGCTTGGCGCAATCGCCGCTGCGAATCAGCTTCTGAAAGGCCGATGCGGCCTCGATCAGGATCGTCAGCTCCGCCGCATCTTCAAACGGACCTTCGGGCATTTCCGCATCGGCGACTCTCGCGCCGGCCTTCTCCATCGCGGCCAGCGCGGCATTGACGGATGTCTCGATTTCCGCGGGCAGCCGCGCCCAAACATTGGTCAGCCTGCCGATGCGCAGCGGCTTCGGCTCCAGCTCCGGCGCGGGATAGCGAAACGGCCCGGCGAATTGCGAATCGTGATCCTTAGGATCGGGCCCGGCGATTACCGAGAGAATGCGCCCACAATCGTCGGCGGTGCGCGCCATGGGCCCGAGCTTATCCATGGTCCACGCGATCGCCATGGCGCCATGGCGGCTCACGCGCCCGAAGCTGGGCCGCATCCCGGAGATGCCGCACCACGAAGTGGGGCAAATGATGGAGCCGCGCGTATCCGAGCCGATGGCCCATGGCGCAAGGGCCGCCGCCACGATCGCGCCCGAGCCGCTCGACGATCCGCAAGTCCAGCACTCGGTATTCCAGGGATTGCGCGCCGGGCCGGTGAGTGAAGCGAAACCATTCGAGTATCCCAGTCCGCCCGCGAGTTCGATCATGGCCGCCTTGCCAATGAGTACCGCGCCGGCCGCGTTCAGCTTCTCGACGATGGTCGCGTTGTAATCGAACGTCTGCTCCGCATAGGGCCGCGCGCCCCAAGTAGTGCGGTAGCCCTTCACGGCAACTAGATCCTTGAGCGCGTAAGGAATGCCGTGCAGCGGCCCGCGATAGTGGCCGGCGGCGATCTCCTTTTCCGCCGCGCGCGCCTGCTCCAGCGCCAGCTCCGAAGTAATGGTGACATAGGCGTTCAGCTTGGGACCTATTTTATTACTCCGGTCGATATAACTCTGCGCGAGTTCGACCGGCGAAAACGACTTCCTGCGTAGGTGCCGCCCTAACTCGTCGATGGGAAGATAGAGAATATCTTCGCCGAGCATGTTACTTGACTCCTTCGAGCTTGAGAACCGTTGCGGGCGTATCGCCGTTATCGAGCGGGAACTCGCGGATGTGCGACATCATGCGTTCATTGGCGGTCAGGATGCGGCGGATGCGCTGACGCTGCTCTTCGGAAAGCCGGTCTCCGTATTGGCGGATCGCATTGTTATAGCGCGCTTCCACTTCGGCGCTTTCGGCGGCGGGCTGATCTTGCGGCACAGCGCTAACCGCAGGTAGCGCAGCGGCGGCCAGGGCGGCGCTGCCGAACTTCCGGCGCGAGATGGCGCGCGTGCTTTGGCTCATCCCCACAGTGTACTGCCGGCGGCGCACGTAGCGGGTGGATGCCACAATTGGCTATGGCTCTGGAAATTGTGCCCATGACGCCCGCGGATTGGGACGGGGTACGTGCGATTTACGAAGAGGGCATCGCCACCGGCAACGCGACCTTCGAGAAATCCGCGCCGGAATGGGAGCAATGGGACGGAGCGCACCTGCCACGCTGCCGGTTGGTGGCGAGGCAAGGCGATCTGGTGGCCTGGGCAGCCCTGAGCCCGGTTTCGAGCCGATGCGTCTACGCGGGCGTGGCCGAAGTGAGCATATATACGGCGGCGCGGGCCCGGGGCCAAAGGGTTGGCCTGGCGCTGCTATCCACGTTGATCGAGGCATCCGAGCGTGAGAACATCTGGACGCTGCAGGCCGGCATTTTTCCAGAAAACGCCGCCAGCATCGCCTTGTTCCGCAAGGCCGGATTCCGGATGGTGGGGAGCCGCGACCGGCTGGGATGGATGGACGGTCGGTGGCGGGACGTGGTTCTGATGGAGCGCAGAAGTCAGGTTATCGGCGTGGTCCGCGCTCCGTGCTAACGTGAAAACGTTTTCGCAAGGAGAACGCATCCATGTACTGTCCGAAATGTGGCGGCGCTGTAGCCGCAGGCATTGCTTTCTGTCCCACCTGCGGCGCCGGTTTGCAACCCGCCGCGCCGATCCAACAACCGGTCGCGGCCGCCTATCCCGCACCCGCGGCTGCTTATCCAGTTTGGGACTATGCCACCTGGGGCACGCGCGCCATCGGCTACATTGTGGACGCGCTCTTGGTGGGCGCGGGAATGGCCGTGCTGTATTTCGTAATCGGCAGTGTCCTGGCCTCGATGCTTCATCTGGCCGGCGGAGGTGGCGCCGCCAGCGGTCTCTGCTGTCTGATGATTCTCTTATTTCCGCTAGGAACTCTGCTAGTCGGGTTCTATAACAGCGTATACCTGGTAGCGCAGCGCGGTTTCAGCATCGGCCAGGGCGTCGTCAAGGTCAAAGTTGTGGACGGCAGCGGCAATCTGCTCACTCAGGGAACCGCGTTCGTGCGGCTGCTGGTGCGCGTGGGCTTGGCCTTTGTGCCCTTTCTTCCGATTCTCGATATGCTCTGGCCGCTATGGGACCTGCGGCGGCAAACGCTACACGATAAGGCTGTAAACTGCTATGTGGTTAATAACCCTGCGGGCATATGACAATGCATCGGAGCGCGCGGCGAGGCTTTCCGGCTCTTATCGCCGGCGGCGTGATCCTGGCGGACGCTGTGGCGGCGCGCTGGTTACTGCGGGCCGATGAGGAGCACGTGTTCGTACTCGGCCGGCCCATCGCGTGGGTATGCGCTCTGCGCGCCCGCTTCGGGCTGCCTTGCCCCACCTGTGGCATTACACGCAGCGTGGTCATGAGTCTCCACGGCGAATTCGCGCGGGCGTGGCGGATAGCGCCGGTGGGTCCGGCGGCGGTGATCGGCGCGATTGCATTTGCGTTTGCGATGCTGGCTCTGGCGTGGGCACAATGGTCGGGCCGGTCCGCGGAGGAAGCCCTGGCCGGGGTTTGGTTGCGGAAAGCCGCGCTGATCTATGCCGCTGGCGTGGTGGCCATCTGGCTCGGCGGATGGGCCGTAGCTTTCCGTGCCGCTTTAGGTATGCCGCTTTAGCTAATGCAGTGATACGCTGTACAGGGAGGATGCATGCCATTTTGCGCAAGTTGTGGAGCCCCGGTTGAGGGGCGGTTCTGTGCCAAATGCGGAGCTACCGTCGGAACGGCGCCGCGATCCTCCGCCTGCGGTGGGCGCTTATCCCGCGCCCGTTCCGCCGCCCGGCACTGCCGCAATGGCGGATAATGCCGCTTCGGCTCTATGCTACGTGCTCGGGCTGATTACGGGCGTCCTTTTCCTGGTCATCGAGCCCTATAACAAGAACCGCACCGTCCGGTTCCACGCGTTCCAATCCATCTTCCTGACGGTCGCCGTGATCATTGCCGGCGTCGCGCTCAATATACTACTTGCGATCGTCGGCGGCGTTTTTGGATGGTGGTTCGCCTATTCGCTGCGGCTCTTGTTCAATCTGGCCTGTTTGGTGCTTTGGGTGTACATGATCGTCACCACGTACCAGGGCCGCACGCCTGTTTTGCCTATTGTCGGCCCAATGGCTCAGCAACAGGCGTAGCTGTTACGTGTGGCGGCTCGGCAGTACCACATGAAACCGCTCACTCACATCGCAGCTCCGATCGGCGGCGCACAAGTGAGTGACACGTGCCCGCCGTAACAGCTTCAACCCCGCGGAAATCAAGCAAAGCAAGATCCCGCTCGCAATCAGGAGCGCGCCCGAAGCGGGTTCCGGAGCAGTCACCGCCGAACTCGCTGCCTCTGCCAGCGTCACCCCGTAATCGAGCGCGCCGACGCTGAGCGGTCCGCCCGCCAGTGTGATCGTCAGGTCGTGCTTCAGCGAATAACCGGGCAGTCCGACCGTGATGTCCGGGCCCGAATAGATCAGCGTCAATTGCGCTTCCGGTCCGGCGAAGATCTGTTGCGATAGCGCGTTGGACAGCGTAAAACTTCCGGATGCGACCGAGGCCGGCCCGGAGTATCCCGACATCCCCATTGCGCCGCTGCTCCACGCAATTGGTCCTAAGAATGCCACGCTAACCGTGCCATCGAGCGATTCCACTTCAGCCGCAAACTGCCCTGGAGATCCCACCGGAGTCGACGCGAAACTAAAATAAATCTGCGATGGAGAGGTCGCCATCCCCATATTCTGGGCATAGAGAGCATAGCTGTTATCGCTGAAGAGAAAAGTCAGCGAGTCGCCTGAATGGAGAACTTGGGTACTCTGCGAGGAGACATCGATACTCGCCGCCGGCAGCACGGCGGCCATCGCGAAGCAAGCGACCCAAATACCTGCGCACCTCATCCAGCCATAAGTGTAGACCGTCCCGTTCCGGCTGAATAGAACCGATAGTACTACAGTGGATCTAATTACCCGGGAGTTTCCTCGTCAAATCCCAGTCACAGGTTTTTTACGAGAAATTCGCTCCCGCGATTCCCATCTCAGATCCGCCTCCGCGCCGCCCCAGTCAAGTCCATCGCCCAGGACCCGTGGACCTCCATAAATGCCATCAATAGAGAGGCTTACGGCGAATTTGGGTTCGTTTGTTCGTGTTCTCCATACCGCGCCAAACCAGCCTTTGCCGTCAGTCGCCTGCCCAACCTTTGCGCCTTCCGGCTCGCCGGTCTCTTCAACAGCCCGCGCTATACTGAAACCGGGTCTGCAGCTCCCATTCGCGCATATTCGCGTGGTGTATCATCGCTAAATTTATGGATAGACGAACGTTGGTTCAATTAATCGGCGTATTGACGGCTGCCCGTCCCGCCGTCTCGCAGGATCGTGGTGGACGCGGCGCTGCCGGCGCGGGAGCGCAAGGCGGACGCGGCCAGCAGCCTATGCGCGTCACCAAAGAGCAAATCGCCGGCGCCTTGAAGCTGATTGGCTTGGAATTTTCCGACGCCGAAATCGATATGATGCTGCCGCGCGTCAACGCCGCCCTCGGCAGCTACGAAGCATTGCGCAAAGTGGAGATCGGCTATGGCGTCGAGCCGGCGTTCCATTTCCAGCCCGGCTTGCCTGGCCGCACGCCCATCAAAGGACCGCAGCGGTTCGAGCCCACCATTCCCAAATCGGGAGCGCCCAAAGCGCCCGCGAACCTGGAAGACGCCGCGTTTTGGCCGGTTACGGAGCTGGCGCCGCTCGTCCGTTCGCGCGCGGTTTCCTCTACGGACCTCGCCAAGATGTACATCGCCCGCATGAAGCTGTATTCGCCCAAGCTGCTATGCCTGATCACGCTGACGGAAGATCTGGCGCTGGAGCGCGCGGCGGAAGCGGATCGGGAAATCCGCCAGGGCAAGTATAAAGGCCCGCTGCACGGCATCCCGTTCGGCGTTAAGGATCTCTTCGATACCAAGGGCATCAAGACCACCTGGGGCGCCGAGCCCTTTGAGGATCGCGTGCCCGGCGAAGACGCCACCTGCGTCGATCGTCTGAACAAAGCCGGGGCCGTGCTGATGGCGAAGCTCTCGATGGGCGCGCTGGCTCAAGGCGATTTGTGGTTCCAGGGCCGCACCAAAAATCCCTGGAACACCGAGCGCGGCTCCAGCGGATCGTCGGCGGGATCGGCTTCGGCGACAGCCGCTGGCCTGGTCGGGTTCGCGCTCGGCACCGAGACGCTGGGTTCGATTGTTTCCCCCAGCACTGAGTGCGGCACTGTGGGCCTGCGCCCTACTTATGGGCGCGTCAGCCGCAAAGGCGCCATGGCATTGAGTTGGACCATGGACAAGATCGGGCCGATCTGCCGCGGTGTGGAAGATTGCGCGCTCGTGCTGAACGCGATCTACGGACCGGATGGCCACGACCGCAGCGTGGGCGTCGATCCATTCCAATGGGAGCCGCGCAAGCCGCTCAGAAATCTTAGAGTGGGCGTAATGCAATCGCTATTCGACCGCGTGGGCGCCGGCCGCGGCGGTGGAGGCGGTGGCGGGCGCGGCGGCGATCCGAATGCCGCCGCCGAGTTGAAAGCTGTGTACGCGCAAGCGCTGGAAGATATCAAGAAAGCCGGCGTGACCATGACGCCTGTGGAATACGACGAGGGCGCGTTGCCGATGCGCTTCCTTCTCGAAGCGGAAGGCGCCGAGGCGTTCGACGATATCACGCGCAATGGCGAAGTGCGTACGCTGAAGGGCCAGTCGGCGCAGGATTGGCCGAATACTTTTCGCAGTGCGCGGCTGATTCCGGCGGTGGAATACATTCGCGCGCAACGGGCGCGCACCCTGATAGTGGAGAAGTTCGAGCGCTTCATGGCCGATTGGGACGTGGTCGTAATCCCGAGCACCCAGTTGCTCACAACGACGAACCTGACCGGCAATCCGCAGGTGGTGCTGAAGTGCGGTTTCACCGGCGGTCTGCCGCGGTCAATCGGTTTCCTGGGCAAAATTTACGACGAGGGTTCGCCTTTGCGCGTAGCCATGGCGTACGAGCAGGTCACGGAATGGCACAAAAAGAACCCCACGTTGACGGTCTGAGGCGCGCATGAACCGCAGGCTATTCATCGTCACGGCGGCGGCTGGCGCCGCACAAACGGCTCGGGCGCAGCGGGAGCCCGCGAATGCAGCTGCCGGCGCCCCGGAAGCGGTTCGTAAACTCAAGCCGATGCTGCACGGTATTCAACCTATTACGGACGCCGAACGCGCCGCGCGCGTCGAAAAGGCCCGCGGCTTGATGGCCGAAAACAAAATCGACGCAATTCTCTGTCCGGCGGGATCGAGCCTCTATTACTTCACCGGCGTGCGCGGCGGCCAGGCGAGCTGGATGCTTACGGCCAAAGGTGAAGTGGCCTTGTTCGAGCCGGAAGGCGGCGAACCCTACCCGCGCATCGCGCAATATCTCAAGGCGGCGCGCGCGAATCGCGTGGGCCTTGAGGAACGTACTCCCTTCGCGGTGTTCGATGGGCTGCGCAAAGAAATGCCGGCCGCGGAATTCGTCAGCGCGGATGCGGTGACAGTGGGCTGCCGCGTCATCAAATCGCCCGCCGAGATTGCGCTCCTGCAGCGCGCCAACGATATCACCATCGCGGCGTACAAAGCCGCGTTCCAAACTCTTCGCGAAGGCATGACGCAAGGCGATCTGAGCGCCAATATCGCGGCGGCCTACCGCGCGCTGGGCGTGCAGGGCAATGCCATGGCGATTTTTGGAAAGTACACCGCGTTTCCGCACGGCAGTATTCAGCCGCAGCGGCTGCGCGAAGGCGACATGGTACTGGTAGACGATGGATGCAGCCTGGAAGGCTATCAATCGGACATCACGCGCACCATAGTTTTCGGCAAGCCCACCGCCCGCCAGACGGAGATCTGGAATCTGGAGCGCAAGGCACAGGATGCCGCGCTGGCTGCGGCCAACCCGGGCGCCACATGCGAATCGGTGGACGCCGCCGCGCGCAAGGTAATCACCGGCGCCGGCTTCGGCCCAGGCTACAAAGTTCCCGGCCTGCCGCACCGCACCGGCCATGGCATCGGCCTGGATGGACATGAGTGGACGTACCTGGTGAAAGGCAACCGCACGCGCCTTCAGCCGGGCATGTGTTTCAGCGACGAACCGACCATCGCCATCTACGGCGAATTCGGCGTGCGCCTGGAAGACTGCATGCATATCACCGAAAGCGGCGCCCGCATGTTCACGAAGCAGAGTCCCGCCATCGATGAGCCATTTGGATGAACGCGCAACCGTTTGGATAACCATGCCACAAGCCACCGGCATTCCCCCCGAAACTTACCAGCTACGGCTGACGAAGCTCCAGGACGCCATGCGAGAGTTCGGTCTGCAAGCCATCGTGCTGGAGCCGGGTCCGGCCATGGTCTATCTGACCGGCGTCCACTGGGGGAAGAGCGAGCGTACGTTTGCCGTGGTGCTGCCCGCTAAAGGCGCGCCTGCCTGGATACTTCCGGGATTTGAAGAGATGCGGGCGCGCGAATTGATCCGGCCGGGCGACGAGATCCGCGTCTGGCAGGAAGATGAAAGCCCGTATGAGCGCATCGTGCAGGCGCTCAAAGATCGCGGGATCGCCACAGGACGGATTGGAATCGACGACGGCGCGCGCTTCTTCGTGTTCGACGGAATCCGCAAGCTGGCGCCCAAACTGGATTACGTCAGCGCCGCGGCTGCGCTGAAAGCGGCGGGAGTAGACCTTAGCCAAGCTGCGGGAAGAGGCCGCGGCGGACGTAACTGACCGGCCCGGCGAACCATGAGTGAACGTAATATCTTCGAGCGCGCCGCCGAGTTGAACATCGGCGCCATGCGGCGCCACATCTTCCTCTGCGCCGATCAGACTAAACCGAAGTGCTGTACGCGCGAAGCGGGCATCGAGGCGTGGGATTATCTGAAACGCCGGATGGGGGAATTGGGATTGCACGATCGGGTGTATCGCACGCGCGCCAACTGCCTGCGCATCTGCGATCAAGGACCCATCGCGCTGGTCTATCCGGAGGGCGTGTGGTACCACTCCGCCGGCCCGGAAGCGCTGGAGCGGATTATTCAGGAGCACCTGATCGGCGGGCGCATAGTCGAAGATCTCATGTTTGCGCGCAGCCCGTTGTGCGATACCGATTCCACCCCTTCCGTTCTTCCATCGGCTCCTCCGGTGGATCGAATCCATCCAGAAGCCCTGGATCTTTCGCAAAACGTTTCAACACGCGAATGATCTCACCGGAGCGGAACCCGGCGCGCGCCAGCCGCCGGTAAGCCGCGGCCAGATCCTTTTCTTCGCTGAACAGGCCTTCGCGCGGGGTCATACGGTACTTGCGGCGAATCCAATCTTCGATGAGGGCGATTTCGTCGACATCCTCGTAGGTCTTTTCACGGTGCTGGCGGCCAGCGAGGGAGCCACGCGGCGGCGGCGCAGATCGTGAATCACGCGCGTGCGCCCCATCTTCTGGTTCGCAAGCCGTCCGGCTGCGAACCCTTCGGCGAAACGCTTGTCGCTCAGGTATCCCAGATCCTTGAGGCGCGCCAAAACCTCGTCCACATCGGCGACGCGCTCGGCGCGTTGGCGCAAGCGCTCGCGCAGCTCACCGGTCGATTGCGCGCGTCCCCCGAGGGTTTTCAGTGCGTACTGCCACAGTCCGTCGGCGTCCAGACGCTTGCGCTTGGTTTCTTTCATCATTGGGCCGCTTATGCGGAGTATACTGGAGTTGCTGTATTCACGGAGAGGAAAACATGGACAAAAACGGGCTTTCGAGCTTTCTGCTGGGTTTGGGCGTCGGGGTTGCGGTCGGCATGTTGGTCGCGCCCAAATCGGGTGAAGAGACCCGCGAAATCATCAAAAATAAGACCGGTGAAGGCACCGATTATTTGAAGCAGCGCAGCTCCGAACTTAAGCAGAGCGCCTCCGAGTGGGTCGATAAAGGTAAGGATGCGCTGGGCCGCCAAAAGAGCAACTTGAACGATGCGGTGGAAGCCGGCAAACAGGCGTATCGCGAAACCGTGAACGCCAACGAGCCTGCGTCGTAAAGCCCTGGGCCGCGGGCATGACAGAAGAAGCGTTTCGATGGGTGGTGGCGGTCGGCGTAGGGCTGGCCTGTCTGGCGGTGATCGCCCAGGCGATAGCGCTGTCGATGTGCTACGGCGTGGTTCGAAAGATTAAAGACCACGCGGAATCGCTGATCGGCAGTGTCACTCCGGCAGTCCGTAAAGTCGAGCCTCTGATGGATAAAGCGGGCGTCGCGCTGGAAAAAGCCGGCCCTGTATTGCAGGCGGCCGTACCGGTAGTGCAGCGTATCGGAGTGATTGCCGATAAAGCCGTAAATCTGGTCGCGAGCGTCAATCAGGCTGTCGAAGACGTACGTCCCAAAGTCGTCGAAATTTCCACCGAGGCGGTAGCAATCGCCAAGACCGGGCGCAATCAGGTGGAGCGTATCGGCGAATTACTTCAGGATACCGCCGGCCGCGCCCGCCATCGGATCGATCAAATCGATCGCTCCGTCGATACGACTGTGCAGCAGGTGGAGCAGGTAGGACAATCCGTCCGGCGCGCGGTCATGCGCCCGGTGCGCGAAGTAAATGGCGTCGCGGCTGGAATTTCGGCCGCAATGTCGTCGCTGGCTCGCAAGAAATCCGCGGTGGATTCAGCTACCCAGGACGAAGAGATGTTTATCTAGCCGCGCCCGAGTTTCCACCACAAGAAAGCCGCGCCAACGGCCAAACCCATTGCCGCTTGATATTCCCGATTTTTCCAATAGAGCGCCCAGCGAAAGCGTTGACTGCGGGTATCGTCTCGCCCGATCGCCAACCGCGGCCAGAGCGCGGGCACGCGATCGGCAAACGCACTGTAATCCGGAAACAGCCGCCGTAAGTGCTGCTCTTCGAGTTGAATCGCGGGCAGATATATCAATACGAATACCGCTGCGAATAGCGCGCCCAGCCACCAGCTTCTGGCGGCGAGTGCGAGCCCCGCCGCTACCAGCAGCGTTCCCACGTACAGAGGATTGCGGATGTAGGCGTATGGTCCGCTGGTGGTCAGCCGCCGATCCTTGGCGAGGCATCCCGCCGCCCAGGCGCGGAGAGCCAGTCCCGCCGCGGAGACGGGCAGTCCTAGGCCAAGCGACGCTGGCGTCGGCCGCGAAAACCATGCAAAGACCAGCGCTATCAGAAACCCACTCGGCACGCGCAAGCGCGCTACGGCGTCGGCATAACGTTTGGGGAACGCCGCCATCAGGCGAAGCACCCGGCCTTCAATGCTTCGAAGACCAACCCAGGTTGAATCTTCCACATGCTTGGATCGGGCGCGCGGCCGCGCTTATAGCTGGTTACCGCGTCGGGTGCGCGCAGCACCTGAAACGAATCTCCGAACGGTCCGTTGAGCGCGGGATCGGTGGGGCCGTAAATTGCCACGCCGGGCTTATTCAGCGCCGCGGCCAGGTGCAATGGACCGCTATCCACGCCAATTACCGCAGCCGCGCGTCGTGTGGCGTCGATCAGCCCCGCGATTCCCGAGCAGTGTACGACGGCGCCGCGAACTTGCGTGAGCTCCGCCCGAGCCGCCGGTGGCCCGTTCAGCGCCAGCTTAACGCCGATTTCGCGCAAACGCATTGCCAGCTCGCTATAGTGTTCCAGCGGCCACTGCTTCGATCGCCAGCCCGCCAACGGCGACGCCAGCACAAACTCGCCCTCCGGCA
Source organism: Bryobacterales bacterium (assembly GCA_963723015.1). Classification (GTDB taxonomy): domain Bacteria; phylum Acidobacteriota; class Terriglobia; order Bryobacterales; family Bryobacteraceae; genus PALSA-243. The sequence goes on along the minus strand of CAVRPF010000017.1, from coordinate 190,756 downwards.
AATCGCCTTCCGCCCGGCCCGGCGGCAGCGGGAATACCGGCGCGGACCTTCGCGCGCCCGCGGCGGCCGCCAGATCGAGGCGCATATCCACCATATGGAGGGCAGTGGTGTCTACCCGGTCCGAATAGAATAGCGACGCCGCGCGCTCGCGCGCGATGCCGGCTGCAAAGCCGAAAACGCGGCGCGGACGCGCGAGGCGCGCGACCAGGGCCGATTTCACCAAGCCTTGAAAATCCACCGCGACATCGTACCGCTCAGCGCGCAATTCCCGCAAGCTTTCGAGAAATCGCTCGCGGCGAAACATCACTACGCGATCTATGAAAGGATTCGCCTCCAGCAGCGGCGCCCACCGCGGTTCCACTACCCACGTTATATGGGCATGCGGATGGCCCGTTTTGAGCGCGGCGGCCGCGGGGAGCGTGTGAACGATATCGCCCATCGCCCCCAGACGCACGATGAGGATACGAGTGGGACGGGTGGGGATTACCGGATTTGCCGGCTTCGAACATGCTGCATCAGATCGCCGCGGCGCCGGAGATCGTCCCCTTCGAGATGCACGATTTCGACTGGATCGAGTTCCGCAAGGAGCCTCTCCAAGTCTTCATTGTTGGCGATTAAAACGTATTTTACCACGCGCAATCCGGCCACCAGAGCGGCGCGGGCAGGCTGCGGCAATAGTTCACCGGCAAGCGGCAGTAACACCACGCCTGGCGCGCCCGAGCGCTCATGAATGCGCTCCAGTTCGCGCGCGTGCCACGCCAGCAAAGGGTCGAAGTAACCAGTACTACCGCGCTGCGCCCCATGCCGCGGAAGGCGTCCGCATCTAGTATCTTGCTTCGGGTATCCACGCCGGCGCGGACTCCTCCCATAGCTCCCGCGCCGCGTCAGTCACGCGATCCACGCTCACGCGGGTCATGCAGCGGTGGTCGATGGGACACTCGCGCAGCAAGCATGGGCTGCATTCGGCGTGCGCGCGAACCACCCGCGCCAGGGGGTTCGAAGGACCGGTGGTAGCGTCGTCGGTAGCGCCAAAAATCGCTATTAGCGGCACGCCCAGCGCCGCGGCCACGTGCATGGCGCCCGAATCGTTGGTCAGGAAAACGCGGCAGGCCGCTGCCAGGTCGATGAATTCGCTCAATGAGGTTTCGCCCGCCAGGTTCCGCGCTTCTATTCCGGCTTTTCGGATTGAGGCAGTCACTACTTCGCACAATTGCCTTTCCGCCGCCGATCCGAATATCACAGCAACCGCGCCGTGCGTATTCGCCAGGCGGATCGCCGCTTCCGCAAATCGGTCGGGGAGCCAGCGCTTGGCGTTCCCATACGCCGCTCCCGGGCTGATCCCGATCGCCGGCGCGTGAATTCCCATTTGCCGCAATCGGCGAACTCCGCACTCGCGCGCCACATCCGCCCCGTCCAGTAGAATCGACGGCGTGGAGGGAAACCTTTCGATCATTCCCGCGCGCCGCAGCAGTTCCAGATAATAGAAGCGCTCATGCCGCGGAATATCGCCGGCTTCGGGAACGGCGATCGCCCGCGTCAGCAGAAACCCGCGCCCGTCGCGCCGATAGCCGATGCGCTCCGGAATACCGGCCATCCACGCCATCAGCGCGGCGTCGAACGCGTTCTGGAGCAGGATCGCGCCATCGAAACGCTCTCTCCGCAGCCGCGCGGCGAACGCGCGCTTCTCGCCGAAAGTTTTGGCGGCATATGGAATCACGCGGTCGATGCACCGCTCCCGCGCGTACAGGTCCGCCACGGAAGGTTTCGCCACCACAGCCAGATAGGCTTGCGGGAACACGCCGCGAATAGCGCGAATTGCGGGCAGCGACATCACCGCGTCGCCCAACCAATTGGTGGCGCGCACCAGGACGCGCGACATGGACGATGGATTGAACTCCATTAACTACCCAGTTTAAGGCTTCGGCGCGTCAGCATCCTACGACACCCACCTCGTTCCGGCGATGGCCGTTTCCGGTCAACCGCGGTCAATTTGCTCTTGTAGCTCGACGGGAAAGATAGACTTCAGCCGCGGATAAGCCTCCGCGAGGCGAATCAGATCGAGTTCGTCCTTCTTGCGCTTGCTAAGGCGCCGGCTTGGATCGCTGTATGCCCATAGCTTTCCTTGCGTGACATCCTCCACCCGCGCGATCTTCGCACGGACCCCCAAAACCTCGGCCTCCACGCTTCGGGAAGGGAACGCCTGGTATCGTTCGTCCGTAGTGAACTGAATTCGGAGTGCGCTTCCCGGCGCAAGCGCGTTAACCGAGTGAGCATGCACTTCGGTTTCGAAGCCCTGCCCCTTGAGGTGCATCATTAGATCGGGTAGCTTTCCCGCGATCGCGACGATGTCGGCATCCAAAGTATAGATCGGCTCGACGTAGCAATTGACCGCTAAACCGCCAATCAGGCAATAGGGCCCGAACGATTCGCAAGCCTGAATCAGACGTGCAAAGTCCGTCGCGCCTCCTTGTGTTGTCAATTCGTACGCCTCCAGAGCGGTCATAACTTCACTCTATATAGCGCACGCGCCATTGGCAATTCGCTGAGCGATGGCACGGCCGCTGTAAACGCCCGTCCCGCATATGCCACCATAAAATCATGTCCAAAGCAGCCTTCTTTGCACTGGCATTCGCTTTTTGCGCGCGAGCCGAGACGCATTCCCTGACGCTCCGTCAGGCCGTGGAGCTGACGCTCAAGCAGAATCCCGACATCTTCCTGGCGCGTCTCGATGAAGAGAAGTTGCGGCAAGGCGTCCGCGTGGCGCATGGCCCTTTTACGCCGCGCGTGGTAGTCGGCAGCGGGCTCGCTTACAGCGATGGATTTCCCGTAAGCGTCGCCGGTTCGGCGCCCAGCGTGGTGCAGGCCGTGGCGACGCAGGATATATTCAACCGGCAGCAATCTCTGCTGGTGGCGCAGGCAAAAGAAGACGCGCGCGGGGCTTCATTCGCCACCGCCAATAAGCGCGACGAAGCGGCCTATCGCGTTGCCGCGCTTTACCTGGATGCCGAGCGCGCCGCACGTCTAAGCGAGCTGGCGCGCAAGGATATCGAGAGCCGCCAGCGCGTTCTCAGCGCTATCCAGGCGCAGGTGCAGGAAGGCCGCGCGCTGCCGCTAGCGCAGAAACAGGCGGAGCTCGCCATCGCCCAGAGCCGCCAGACTACGCTCGACCTGGACGATCAACGCGAAGCCGCCGAAACATCGCTCGCCATCGCGCTTGGTTTCCCCGCCGAAGACCGCGTGCAGCCGGCGCTCGAAGAGCGCGCCGCCCCGCCGCTGCCCGTATCCGCCGAGGCGGCTATTCAAACCGCGCTCGAATCCAGCAAGGAGCTGCGTCAATTGCAATCGCAATCGGCATCCAAGCAGCTTGAAATCCGCAGCGACAAGGCCGCGCGTTGGCCGCGCGTGGATCTGCTGGCCCAATACACGATGCTGGCCAAATTCAATAACTATGCCGAATTTTATAGCAAGTTCCAGCGCAATAACGGACAGATTGGAATGTCGTTCCAACTGCCGCTCTTTGCCGGTTCGGGAATCGGCGCGCAAATGGCGCAGGCGGAAATCGATATCAATCACTTGAAGATCGAAATGGCGAACGCGCGCAATCGCATCGCTGCCGATTTGCAACAATCGTTTCGCGACGCAGCCAAATCCCAGAGCGCGGCTGAGGTGGCGCGGCTCGATCTCGATGTGGCGCGCGAGCAGGTCTCCGTGGATCTCGCCCAGATGCAGGAAGGCCGCCTCGCGATGCGCGATCTGGAAGAAGCGCGGGTAGTGGAAAATGCCAAGTGGATCGCGCTCTACGACGCGCAGTACGCGCTAGAAAAGGCGCGCTGGAACGTACTACGGCTCACCGGACAGCTTACGGCGAGCGTGGAACAATTGAAGCAGTAGTATGGAAGATCCAATCGCCGCGCCCCTACGAGCGCTGCTATCCAACCTCATCGACTACGCGGGCCTATATCCGCCCGCCGCGCTGCCCCTGCCAATTGTGCGGGAGCGATATCGCGGATTCCTGGCTTCGCCCGACGCATGGATTTTGAATCGCCTGGTGCTGCCCTTCGCGAAGCTTCGCGAGGCGTCTACCGAGAATAATTGGCGCATTACGCTGCTGGTGGAAGACGAGCCCGGACCATTGCCGCGGCAGGTGGAAACGCTCGAAGTGAAATTGCCGCACAAGCTCTCGCTGCCGACATATTGTGAAGCGCCCATCGGTCAAGTCGCCGACGCTTATATCAAGGTCCGCACTGGTGGATTGAAGCCCGAGGCCATTCCTTCCACGGATGCGATCGCCGATTTTCTCGTGCGAGGCGGCCGCGCGGCGTTTGCCATTCAAGGCCACCGCCGGTCTGCACCATCCGCTCCGCTCGCTGCGCCCGCTCACATACGAGCAGAATAGCCCGCAAGCCATGATGCACGGATTTTTGAATGTCTTCCTGGCCGCGGCATTCGCGTGGCATGGAACCGAGCGCGACGTGATTTTGGAAATTCTGAACGAGACCGAAGCGGGCGCATTCGTGTTCGGCGAGCGCGCCGTGGAATGGCGCGGGCACAAGATCGGTACGCAGCGAATCGCCGAAGCGCGCCGCAATTTTGCGCATTCGTTCGGGTCGTGCTCGTTCGAAGAGCCAATCACGGAGCTGCGAGAATTGGGGCTTTTACCATGACGGGCTTTCTATGATCGACGCCACTCACGATCCGGCGCTGCGAAGCTGGGTGGAATCGGCCCACGATCCGGCCACGGAATTCCCTATTCAGAATCTGCCGTTCGCCATGTTTGAACGCGATGGCAACGCGCGGCTGGGCGTTGGCATTGGCGACCGCATTCTGGATGCGACGGAAGCTTTGGGCATCGGCTCCATGAAAGACGTCATGGCGATGCCGCGCACGGCGCGCGTGGAGCTGCGCGCTCGCAATCAGCGCACTGCTGGCCGCGCGTACGGCGGGCGCTGAATCGCTGCTGATGCCCATGGCCGGCGCGCGGCTGCTGCTGCCGTGCGAGATCGGCGATTACACCGATTTCTACGCTTCTATTCATCACGCCACCAATGTGGGCAGCATGTTCCGGCCTGACAATCCGCTGCTGCCCAATTACAAGTGGCTGCCGGTGGGGTATCACGGGCGCGCGTCGTCGGTTGTGGTAAGCGGCACGCCCGTGCGGCGGCCGCATGGACAGACGGTAGAAAATCCCTCCGGCCCGCCATCGTTCGGACCCAGCCGGCGGCTCGATTATGAATTAGAGCTGGGCGCGTTCCTCGGTCCGGGAAACGCCATGGGCGAAGCCATTCCGGCGGCGGAGGCGTTCGACCATCTGTTCGGCGTGTGCCTGCTCAACGATTGGACGGCGCGCGATATCCAGACTTGGGAATATCAGCCGCTCGGTCCATTTCTGGCGAAGAGTTTCGCCACCTCGATTTCGCCCTGGGTGGTCACTATGGAGGCGCTTGAGCCGTTCCGTTGCGCGCCGAACGCGCGGCCTGAAGGCGACCCGCGGCCGCTGCCATATCTGCAAACAGGCGGCAATGACGCGCTGCGGATACATCTTGAAGTCTGGCTGCGCGCCGCGGGCGCCGAGCCCGTACAAATCAGCCGCGGCAATTTCGCCTCGATGTATTGGACGCTGGCGCAGATGGTGGCGCATCACGCATCCAACGGCTGCCCTTTACGCCCCGGCGATTTGATTGGCAGCGGGACGGTCTCGGGACCCGAGAGAGAAAACCGCGGCTGCCTGCTGGAACTCACCTGGCGCGGCGCCGAGCCCCTGCAGTTGCCCGGCGGTGCGACTCGCCGCTTTCTGGAAGACGGCGACGAGGTGATCCTGCGCGGATGGTGCGCGGCCCCGGGCTTCCGCCGAATCGGGTTGGGAGAATGCCGCGGGCGTGGTCAGGGCGGCGCAGTAGCGCTCACTGCACCGTAAGCAAAGCTCCTGCCTGGGTGGTAAAGCCGCTATACGTTGCCGCGATGGCATTGTCTCCGCTGGTCGCGGACGCCGGAACCACGACGTTGAACTGATACAGCCCCGGAGATATCAGTCCGGCAAAGGTTACGGTGGCCGGCGCGCCGCCGATAGTGATCACCGGTATCGTGGGCAAGCTCCCCGACTGCGACGATGCCCCGGCAACTACAGGCGCCGACGTCGGCCCGAATCCATTTGCGTACAGCATGATGGTCTCGCCCGGCTTGGCAGGCGTACTCACTCCTGGAAAGAGCGTCGTTGGACCGATAATGGCGCCGCTAGCATGCACGGCCGCCACGTACGGACCGCCGTTGAAGACAAAGAACGCTGGTGAATACGCTTGGAACACGACGCTCGCCGCGGCGCTCTTTACGCCGTTGTTAGTCACTTGAATAATGACTAATCCCGTCGGGAGACTGGGCGGCGCGAGTACGTTCACCTGACCCGGACTGATGTAATACACATACGCGTTCAGTCCGTTCATAGTCACGCTGACACCGTCCAGCGAAGTCGGCATTTGACCGCCCACGAAGTCCGACGCCTGCCAGCTGCGCGTATCTCCTGCCGGAGCGAGATTCGTTCCCTTGATGGTGATCCACGCATTCGCCGCACCCACCTCGATATTGCTCGCGCCGTTGGTTGTCAGCCCCAGGGTGGGCGACGATGGAGTCAGTTGCCGTACGCGGTTGTTGGAGAAATCGGCAATATAGACGTCGCCAAAGGTACCCACGGCGACGCTCCGCGGCGCGTTCAATGCGGCAGAGGTAGCCGGGCCGCCGTCGCCACTGTATGCGGCGCTTCCGTTGCCGGCCACCGTAGTAATAGTCCCGTTCGTCAGCATAACCCGCAGCCGGTTGTTGTTGACATCCACGATATAGAGATTGCCCGCCGCATCCAGCGCCACGCCCGCGGGATATCCGAAGGTGGCTTTGCTGGCCGGACCACCATCGCCGCTGAAGGAGAAGGCGCCGGTTCCCGCCACAGTGGTGATGATGCCGCTGGTATCCACCTTACGAACCACATTGTTTTGTTGATCCGATATGAAAATGTTGCCGGCCGGGTCCACCGCCAGGCTTACCGGATTTGCGAGCGTGGCGCGCGTGGCCGGTCCCCCGTCGCCGCTATACGATCCGATTCCGGTTCCGGCCAGAAAACCATTACCGGCGACGGTAGTGATGATGCCGCTGGTAGATACTTTGCGGATGACGTTATTAGCGCTGTCCGCTATGAACAGGTTCCCGAAAACGTCGATCACCGCATCCTCGGCGTAAGCGAGCGCCGCGCCGGTCGCAGGGCCGCCGTCGCCGGAGTAGTTCGACGAGCCGTTGCCCGCCACCGTGGTGATGATTCCATTGGGCGCCAGTTTGCGGATGCGATTGTTACCAGGATCGGCGATGTAGAGATTGCCCGCCGGATCTAAAGCCACGCGGTACGGCTGGTTCAATTGCGCCTTGGTTCCGGCGATGTTATCGCCGTTATAGCCGGCGACGCCCGTGCCCGCCACGGTCGTGATAGTTCCGTTGGTGGCGATCTTGCGCACCCGATTGTTGCTGAAGTCGCAGAAGTACACATTTCCCGCCGGGTCGGAGACGATGCCGCGGGGATTGAATAGCCCGGCGCTGGTGGCGGCGCCTCCGTCTCCCGAATAGCCGGCCACGCCGTTGCCCGCAATTGTCGACATCGTGTAGGTAGGAGCCTGACACCAGACGGGTACGGTTACGACCGCCGTCAGCCAGATCGGAACCGCATGCCTTCTTAAAACGTAGTTAACAAGTCTGCTAATCATCGATCCTCCATCAAGCGCCTCAGCTCGTGTTGACCATGCCATTCTCCGGCGGAAAGGCTCACCCTATCCAGCACAATAGGCACGTAACGTTACGGCCGATTGGTTTCAATGTGTTAGACTGAAACAGCCGCATGGCTAAGCAGCGATGGAGAGGCAAGCTGGGGTAGTTTGGTCTTCGCTTACGCCTTCCGAATTGGCGGAAATCCGCGCCGGTTTGGAGCGGATACTGGCCTCATCCGGCTTTGCCTCGTCTCCGCGAAGGACGCGCTTACTGCGCTACCTGGTGGAACGGGCGATCTCCGGACAGGGCGAACAAACCACCGAATACGGCATGGGGCTGGACGTATTTGATCGGCCGCCCTCGTTTGATCCGCGCCTCGATTCCATTGTGCGAACCGAGACCAGTCGCTTGCGACAAAAGCTGAAGGAGTATTACTCCAGCCAAGGCCAAACCGAAACCGTTCTAATCGAGATCCCACAAAGAAGCTACGCGCCGTCCATCGGCTTTCGGCCGCCGGCCCCTGCCCCGGCGGTTCCGGCTCCGCTGAAAATTGCCGGCCGCGGGAAGCTGCGGTTGCTCTTAGGCTCCTTGACCGTGCTGGTCTTGATGACAGTTTCCGTTGTTGCCCTTACGTGGAGCCGGTCGCCGGCCACGCCTATCACATCGCTGGTCGTGTTGCCCTTCCGCAATTTTTCGCCGAATGCCGATGCCGAGTACCTGGCCGACGGCGTCACTGAGGAGCTGACCAATCAATTGGCCCAGCAGCGGGATCTTCGCGTGGTGGCGCGCACATCGGCGTTTGCATTCAAAGGTAAAGGTGTGGACATCCGCGAGATCGGCCGCAAACTGAATGTGGGCGCCGCACTGGAGGGCAGCATTGCAAGGGAAGGCGATCTGGTCCGCATCACCGCGCAGTTAATTCGCACCGCCGACGGCTACCATTTGTGGTCGCAAACCTATCAGGTTCCCTTTCGCGAGGTAATGGCCACGCAGGATCGGGTAACCCTGGATGTAGAGGCGGCCGTGCTCAAGCGGAGCGTCGCCGTACCGGCCGCGACTGTCTCCACCGGCAGCCCGGAAGCGCACGATCTATATTTGCAGGCCAGCTATCAGCTCTCGCGGCAGACCCCAGATTCGCTTTCGCGCAGCCTCAAACTGTATCAAGCCGCCGTGGCGCGAGACCCGGCCTATGTCAACGCGTATCGCGGCATCGCGAGGGCTGAGATAGGTTTAATCCACATTACGGCGGCGGCGCCTCAGGCGGCTTTCGAGCGGGCGCGCGAGGCGCTGGAAAGCGCGCTGAAAGTTAATCCTAACGACGCCGAGTCGCTGGGCCAATTGGCCGATATCGATTATGTGTACGATTGGGATTGGCCGCGCGCGCAGCGCGAATTTCGTCTGGCAATCGAGCGCGGCGCCCAGGCGACTACGCACTCCTATTACGGCTGGTGTCTGGCCACGCGGGGCGATTTTGCGGAGGCGCACCGCCATTTCCGGATCGCGCAAGACCTCGACCCGCTGGGCGCCGGCCCGCGTATCAATCAGGTGATGGCCTTCATCCTGGAACATCGATTTAGCGATGCAAGGCGGCTTCTGCAACGATTGCTCGAATCCAATACCACCATTCTGGACGCGCATTTCCTCTTGGGATTGGTGGCCACTTACGAGCGCGATTGCAGCCAGTCAACAGCCAATTTTGAGTGGGCGGCGCGGCATTTCAGCGCGCCCGTCTCCGATTTCGGTCTTGCCCTTGCTTCCGTGTGCCGTGGCGAAAATGAACAGGCGCGCCAATTGCTGGCGAAGGCCGCGGCCGGAGGAGGCTCGGCCTTCACATCGCCCTACCAACTTGCCATGGGTTACTCGTACGTGCATGAACGAGAGGCCGCGCTCGATTATCTTGAAAAATCGGCGGCCGCGCGCGAGGGGCAGATCTTCTATATAGAGCGCGATCCGGCGTTCGATGAGATCCGATCGGATCCGCGCTTCATCGCTTTGGAGAAAAGAATTGGGGTGGAGTAAACTAATCCCGAAACTCGACGCCGCGCCACTGGCTCCATGCGGCGGCGAACGGTGTTCCTGCGCTCCCGGTGAACTTCGCTGTATCCCAAACGCGCCGCCATCTCTATCTCGCAGGCTCCGGCGCGTTCTGCTTTAATAAAGGGCTGGCGCCTGTTTTCTCGATGAACGTCTCCGTTAAAGGCGAGTATGCCTTGCAAGCTATCTTCGATCTCGCCTCACAACCCCAGGGCCAGCCTATCAAGATAGCCGAAATCGCGCGGCGCCAGAAGATTCCGCAAAAATTCCTGGAGCTGATCCTGGCGGGTTTGAAGCAGGCCGGCTTCGTGGAATCGCGGCGCGGCGCCGAAGGCGGATACCTGCTGGCGCGCGCAGCCGATTCCTTGACTGTGGGCGAAGTGTTGCGCTCAGTGGAGGGGCCGCAATCGTCCAAAGGCCGTCCCCGCCGCAAAGCCGGCACGCCGTTCGCCGATATGTGGGAGCAAGTGGATGCAGCCGTTTCGCAGGTGATCGACAAGACCACCTTCGCGGAACTGGCCCGGGCCTGGGCCGAGCGGCAGAATCGGCACGTACATACGTGGGAGATTTGACTTGCGGATCTTTGAAGACAATTCGTTGAGCATCGGGCGCACTCCGCTGGTTCGTCTCAATCGCGTGACCGATGGCGCTAAAGCCCTGGTTCTCGGCAAAATCGAGGGCCGCAATCCGGCATATTCGGTGAAAGACCGCATTGGCGCCGCTATGGTTTGGGACGCGGAGAAGAGCGGCGTATTGACCGCAGGCAAAGAACTGATTGAACCGACCAGCGGCAACACGGGCATCGCACTGGCCTTTGTGGGCGCGGCCCGGGGCTATCGCGTTACGCTCACCATGCCCGAGACCATGTCCGTGGAGCGGCGCAAGGTGCTGCAGGCGCTGGGAGCGAAATTGATCCTGACCGAAGGCGCCGAAGGCATGGCCGCTTCCATTGCGCGCGCCGAGGAGTTGGTGGCTTCCGACCCGAAGCGCTTCGTCATGCTCCAGCAGTTCAAGAATCCGGCGAATCCGCTGATCCATTTCCGGACAACCGGCCCGGAGATTTGGGGAGATACCGAGGGATCGGTCGACGTGCTGGTGAGCGGCATCGGCACCGGCGGCACCATCAGCGGCGTCTCGCGCTATATCAAGAAGGAGAAGGGGAAGAAGATTCTATCGGTAGGAGTGGAGCCGGCCAACAGCGCCGTGATCGCCCAACACCTCGCAGGCGCGCCGATGCGGCCGGGTCCGCATAAGATCCAAGGGATCGGCGCGGGCTTTATTCCCGATACGCTCGATCTTGGCCATGGTGGATCGTCTGGAAACGACGAGCAATGAGGAATCCATTGAAATGGCCCGGCGCTTGTCGAAAGAGGAAGGGATTCTGGCGGGTATCTCGAGCGGCGCCGCGGCGGCGGTGGCGGTGCGTTTGGCCAGGCAGCCGGAATTTGAAGGCAAGACTATTGTGGCTGTTTTTCCCGACGCCGCCGAGCGCTACTTTACCAGCAGTCTGTTTGAAGGAGTCTTGGACGAATAAGAAGTAGCGGGCGCGGTTTGGGTGATAGGGGTGAGTGCGCCCGCTGTCGTAACGGGGATTTAATTTGAAGACGGCGAGACCTGCCGGCGATGTTACAGGCCGACGCGATTATTTTGTGCAAGCAATAGGGTCATTTCTTAGTAGCCCTTTTGAGCTATGTTGAGGATCGGTATTTTCGCCATGGGATGCGCCGCCCTTCTGGCGCAAGATCCGCCGCAACAGGTCGCGCCGCCGGCCGCCGCTCCGCCTGTGTTCCAAAACGATGGAAAGCCCATCCTGCTGCCGTTTCAATGCACCGCCGAGGATGTACGTTGGGCCGGCCTGGCCTGTTCCGAAGACGAGCCTTGTCCGGTTTATCTGGAGCTTTCCGCCGCCGAGGGCATGGGTAACCACATTTTCGCCGCGGGTAACATTCATTCCGATACGGTGACGCTCTACTCGGTGCTGCTGAGCAGCGAAGACGCCGGACACACATGGCGCGCAGCCGGCGATGCCTTTCGCGGCGCCGGGCTCGACCATATCCAATTCCTGGACCCTCTCACCGGCTGGATCAGCGGGCAGACGTTGTTTCCGATTCCTCAGGACCCGTTTTTTCTGCTCACCACGGATGGCGGCGCCACCTGGCGCGCGAAGCCCATCTTCGACGAGAGCCACTTCGGGTCCATTCAGCAGTTTTGGTTCGATTCCAAGACCACCGGCAGCGTGATTCTCGATCAGGGACCGGGCGGCGATTCGGAGCGCTATGCGCGCTACGATAGCCTTGACGGCGGCGAGACCTGGCTATTAAAGGAACAAAGTAAGAAGCCTCTGCAGTTAAAGCGGGCCGGCGCGGGAGCGCCGTCCTGGCGTGTGCGCGCCGAGGCCGCCACGCGATCCTATCGCATTGAGCACCGGCAGGGCGAGCGCTGGATTTCGATTGCCGCATTTGCCGTGCGGCTGCCGGCCTGCAAGCCGTAGGCGCGTAACGGCGGATTTACGATGCTAACATGACAGCGTAGCTGGATCCCGTACGACTAGAGCAACTGGTCATGCGCAATCTCTGTTTTGACACACACATCTTCAAAGAAGGTGACACCTACGTTGCATACGTGCCATCACTCGACCTATCAAGCTGCGGATCGACTGACGAGGAGGCACGCCACAACATCCGCGACGCTGTTCGCGGATTTGTTGCAGCGAGTGAAGATCTCGGTACGCTAGAAGAAATCCTTACAGAGGCTGGCTACCAGACGGAAGGACAAACTGGCGAGCGCCGGAATTCGTCGGAATCGATCGCCTGACGATGAGTATCGAGTGAGAGATGCCCTCTCCGGCCGGTTCATTTCCGGCGGCTGATCGGCGTCTTCGAACAGGGTTGGGTTGCTGCGGGCACAGCGTTCTGGAAAGGGACTAGAATACAGATTCGCAGCGTATGCACAAGCTGGATGATTTTATCGGCCAATCCGCTCTCAAGGAGCTGATCCGTCCCAAGCTTGAGCCTGCACGCTCCAGCGGCATCGCGCTTCCGCACCTCTTGCTTTGCGGCGAAAAGGAGTCGGGCAAGAGTACCTTTGCGGTCGCCGTCGCCGAGGAGCTGGGGGTGTCCTTCACCTCGATTTCAGCGAGGGACCTCAAAAAAACACTTGATTTGACAGGCTTCTGTCGAATGTATGCGCCGCGGGTTCTCCAACCGCAACAGCACTCCTTCCTATGCCAGGTATCGCCCTTACTGCGCCCCAAGCAGAACTCCTCGGCCAGTCTCGGGATGACGTTGCACCGCGTGTGCGGCTTCATCCGTCTGTTCTTACACGCAAGCCGAGCCGCTCAGATCATAATACGTATCGCCCGATCGCACGGCATATCGGTCACGTTCAGGCGAGCTTCTGGATCCATACTGCGTCTCAGGGAAGTTGCGCTTACAGAAGGTATCCGGCCATTTCAGATTTGACCAAGCGAACCCGCTGGACCGTTCGAAGCTTGGTTAAGCTAACGAGTTCCTCGGGGCTGGTAATCTCTACCCCGATACCCTGATACTTGCAGACCAACTGCAAGCGATTGAGGGCGCAGAATTTGAAGGATGGGTTGCGGAATTGTTCAGACGAGCCGGCTTCCATGTTGAAACTACGCCGGCAGTGGCGATCACGCGTCGACCTATGGGCGTCCGTTTCAGGCTGCCTGGTTGCAGTCCAATGCAAGAGGTCGGAGCGGGGCCGTCAGAGAGCCGGTGGTGCGCGGACCTATATGGCGCAATGACCGCGGCAAGGGCTCAGTTCGGCTGCTTGGTGATGACAGCGACTTTCACGCCCCAAGCGCGTCAGTTCGCATCCGGCAAGCCGCTGCATTTGATAGGATTCGAGCCGCTCATGGAGGCGGTGAGATCTCCGGGCATATTGTCTCGACTGCTGGTTGCCGGTTAATCCTGTAGCCCACAGCGTATACTGGCTTCAGTGTTCCGCAGATGCAGCCCAGCCCACTAAAGAACCAGGCTCAATCCGATCCCGCGCGCATTCCCGGCAGTGTGGGAACAATCTCCATATTTCGGCGTTCCCGTCCGCTTTCACTTTACGTTCGTTCTGCTGCTGATTTTCCTGCTGTTCATCGGTGTGGGAGAGCGTCAATCCGGCGCCTCGACCGCGATCTATATCGTCGCCCTCTTCGCGTCCGTGCTGCTTCACGAAATAGGCCATACGCTGGTAGCGCGTCGTTACGGCATCCGCACGATTGAGATCGTGATGTTCCCCATCGGCGGCGTCTCGCGCCCCGAACGGCAGCCAAAGCCCGGCGAAGAGCTATGGATATCGCTCGCCGGCCCGGCGGTGAACCTGCTGATCGCCGCCGCCCTGCTCGCCTGGATGACCATGCAGCACGGATGGGTTGCGCTGGAAACGCTGCGCGAGCCCACCGACGCAAATCTGGCTGAGCGAATCGCGTTCGGCAACCTGGCTCTGTTCCTGTTCAACCTGTTGCCCGCGTATCCGATGGACGGCGGCCGTATTCTGCGGTCGGTGTTGGCTCTCCGCCGGCCGGTCGAAGAGGCCACCCGCATCGCCGCCGGCGCGGGGCAGGGCCTGGCGATTCTGATGGGCCTGGCAGGTCTGCTCTGGGGTAATTTCATCTTGATGTTCGTGGCGCTCTTCGTCTACCTCGGCGCCTTGCAGGAGGGCATCGCGGCCAAGGGCCGGATCTTCACTTCCGGCTACCCCGTGCGCGCCGCCATGATCACCGACGTCCACACCCTTACCCACGGCCAGACCATTCGCGACGCCGGTAATCTGTTGCTCTCCACCTCGCAGCACGATTTCCCCGTGATGCACGGCGAGAGCGTGATCGGCATCCTCACGCGATCCGCGCTGGTGCAGGCGATGCTCACGCAAGGTCCCGACGCTTACGTCTCCAGCGCCATGTCGCGCGAATTCACGCGCGTATCGCCGGATACGGCATTGGCCGACGCGCTGCCTCTGCTCTCCGGCCCGGGCGCGTGCGTTTTGGTAATGGATGGGCGAGGACCGTCTGGTGGGGATGCTCAACTCGGAGCATCTTTCGCAGTTCATCCTGCTGCGGCAGGTAAGCGCCGCGCAGGAGAAAATGCATCGCGATTAGAGTCGATTTGCTATCTCTATTCAGAGCGCAGAATCGTGGCGGGGTCGATGCGTACAGCGCGGATCACCGCGCGCGTCGCGGCCAGCATGGCTGTTATGACGATTGCCAGGGGCGGCAGCGCCAAGACTCCCAGCTCGGTAGCCTTCGCCTGGTAGAGCAGCGTCTGAAGGTAGTGCGCTGCCGCGATACCTAAGCCTGCGCCCGCGACGCCCCCCGCGAGCACCATCGGTCTTCACGCGGCAGCTTGTCGCGCGATACGTGGCGCTGGCCCGGCGGATTTCGCTAGCCAAGCGCGGCAGGTCGAGATTGGTTCGGCGGCGCCGGGATTTGCAGCGGCGCATCCCAAAAGGCGTTCCACTTTTCGCGCTCAACCACTTCGGGCGTGAGTTGGATGCTGAGCGCGCGCAACGGCGCCATCTGCTGTTCGGACAGCCGGCGGCGTCCGCTCACCACGTCGAATTCCGGGGTAGGATCGCGGCCCAGCGTAGATCAGGCCGCGCCCGGCTTGTGGACGGCAAGCTCGCGGATAATGGGCTGGCCATCGCGGAGCACAAACTGCGCGCGCAGTTCCTCGCCGCGCTCGCCCTTCCAGGTGAATTGGAGTTGGTTGCCGGCCACGGCGGCTTTGAGGCCAGCGAGCGGGCGGTATGCGCTCAAATCGCAGTTCAAGCCTTGCGCGGATGCGCGAAAGCTGCAAGAAGTACGAGAATCAGCAGCATAGCCAATGAGTATAGCTCTGCCGCACGCGGCGCGCGCAATCGTCGTAGGCACCGCGACGGGTACTCGGCCGCCGGGTATTCCGGAGAGATCGCTGCGGTTTGAGTTGAGGTCTACAACACTTTCGCCATCATCACCAGAAACAGCGCCTGGTCGTGGCCGATGCCTAGGCGGCCCACGACGACCTTTTGGCCTTCCTTGATGTCGAGATCGGTTTGGATGCCGAGGTCCTGATAGTTGAACTGCGTGTCCGTAAGGCCGCCCGAGCCGGTTGACACGGGCACTCGTAAATTATCATTCATCTTATCGATGCGCACGGTGCTGCCGTCGCTCTCGACGCTTATGGAAGCGATTCTCACGGAACTGGTCACCGAGACCTGCCGGCTCCCGATCGGAAAGGAACCGCCGGAGCTGGTTGTACTGACCGACTGGCCGGTTCGCGTACGGAACGTTAGGACATCCAGCAGGCCGTAGCTTTTGAACGGGAAGGTGTTCTTAAGCTGGGTGGCCACTGAATCGAGGTCTTTCGGGATAGCCGATCCGGGTGGAGTAGTGGAGTCCGTCGCCACCAGCAGGAAGATGGTCATCTCGATGTTCTTCGGCAGCGCCGAAGGCACATCCAGCTTCTTAATGGCGTCTTCAATCGCAGTCATGGCTTCCGGCGAGGCTTCGATGGCCAGCGCGTGCATTTCGGTGTTCTGGCGCACGTTGGCGCCGAATACCTGTAGGAGGTTCGTCAACTGATTGGGGTCGGCGTACTTCAGGATGAAAAGGCGCTGCACGAGCGGCTTATCCAGCTTCATCAGCGCGGCTTCCTGCTTCTGCCTCTGGGTATCCTGCGCAGCCAGCGCCAATCCGGCCGCGAATATCAATCCTATCCAGATCCGTTTCATATTCACTCTCCTGAAATCCAATAAATCACTACGTTCGGGTCGTCGGTTAGCAGCTTCACCACCAGCGACCGCTCCCTGAACGGTCGCGGCTCCGTTGGGGATCGCAGGGGGCCCGATGATAGTCGCACGGTGGGGCAGGCGCTTTCGCCTGCCAACGCATGCGAGGCGGCAGGGAGCCGCGAATCAGGCAGCGATTGAAGCGTTCAGCGCGTCAGTGCGCGGTTAGCAGGCGGAAGCGCCTGCCCGACGATTACAGATACATGCGTCGGCCAAAATCCGGCCACCAGTCCAGCAGCCACCGCTATCCCCGCGAATCCATACGCCCAAACTCCCCGCCACCAGGGTCTCCGCTTCATCTCCAATTGGGCCAGCACCCGCGCGCGCACCGCCGCATAGTGCGCCTCGGCAATCGGTTCCTCATGCGCTTCTCTGAGCATCGCCAATGTTTCTTCGATTCTCATTACAGCCTCCGCTTGCGCGGCGAAAAATACCGCTCCACGAAATCGTGTACCTTTGCCCGCGCCTTGAATACTTGCGAGCGCACGGTAGCTTCGCTCGATCCCAGCGCCCGCGCCACTTCCCGTGTGGAAAGGCCTTCGAGATCGCGCAGTACCAGCGCCGCGCGCTCCTTCTCGGGAAGAATGCGAAGGCTCATCTGCAATACCCGCTGCCGTTCAGCTTGGGTCAGGCTTGCCTGCGGGTCAATGCCGGCCGCGGCCAATTCGCCCGCCATTTCCACTGGCGCCGCTGCCGGTTTACGCCGCCTGAAATCGTGACAGGCATTCACCGTCACGCGGTAAAGCCACGCCGGCAGTGCATCGGCGGCCTGCACTTTACCCAGATTTTTGTACAGCCGCAGAAACACTTCTTGCGAGATATCCTGCGCATCTTCCAGGTTCCCGGTCAGCCGCAGCGCTGTCGCCAATACCAGGCGCTCATGCTGCCGCATTAACAGCTCGAAGGCCGGCAGGTCGCCGGTGCGCGCGGCAGCGATGGTATCGCGGCATTCTTCCGGTGTGTCCATCGCCGCTGCCGCAATCGCCGCCATCTACCTATACATACTGCGGCGGCGGTCAAAGTGTGTATATCATTTTGCTTGGCCCTTTCGGATAAGCTTGCGATTCCGCCCGAGGAATTCCGCCGTCTGTCGCAGCTTGGCACCGATTTCGTGGCCGAATATCTGGGCTCGTTAGCCGACCGGCCGGTTTTGATTCCCACCACGTCGGCGGCCATCCGCAAGCAGATCGATGAGCCGCTGCCGCAAGCGGGCGCCGCTTTTCCCGATCTGCTCGACGTAATCCGCGATGTGGTTTCGCATTATAACCGCCACAGCGCACATCCACGTTTTTTCGGGTATGTCTCTTCGCCGGGAACGCCGATCGCCGCTATCGGCCACATGCTCGCTGCGGCGATCAATATCAATGTCACCTGCTGGCGATCGGCGCCGTCGGCGACCGAAATGGAACACGTGGTTGTGAACTGGCTGAAGCAAATGCTCGGCTACCCCGCCGATAGCGCGGGCCTGCTGGTGAGCGGCGGTTCCATGGCTAACTTCGCCGCCCTGGCGGCGGCGCGCAGCGCCAAAGCGCCGGGAAATGCGATCCGCGATGGCTTCTCCGGTGCCGCACCGCGCATGTGCGCGTACATCTCCGAAGAAGGGCATTTTTCGGTCGTCAAGGCGGCTGGCCTTCTCGGCATAGGCGAAGCGAACGTGCGCCAGATCAAGACGGACGACCAATTCCGGATCGATCTCGCCGATCTGGAGCGCCGCGTTCAAGAGGACCGCGCCGCCGGCTATCTGCCCTTCTGCGTAATCGCCAACGCTGGAACAACCGCGACGGGAGCTTTCGATACTATAGGCGATCTGGCCGATTTCGCGCGCCGCCACCATCTCTGGCTACATGTGGATGCCACTTACGGCGGCTTCGCCGCGCTGGCGCCATCGGCGCGACATCTATTCACGCGCCTGGCCGAAGCCGATTCGATTGCGCTCGATCCGCACAAGTGGCTTTACGGTCCTATTGGTTGCGGGTGTGTGTTGTACAAAGATCCGGAGACTGCGCGCGCGGCTTTCACCCATGACGCCGAGTACACGCGCCGGATCGGCCTGGCACGCGAGGAAGCCTTCGCCTTTTGGGATTATGGGCCGGAGCTCAGCCGTCCGTTCCGGGCGCTAGACCTATGGCTGCTGATCAAATATGTGGGCGCCACCGCGCTCTCCGATGCGATTGAGAATAACATCGCCTGTGCGAAACACTTTGAAAAGCTGGTCAACGCAAGCGATGATTTCGAGATGCTTGCGCCGGTGGAGCTATCGGTCTTCTGCTTCCGGCACAAGCCCCAGGGCTTCAGCGGCGATTTGAACGCGCTGAACGAACAGGTCCTGCTGCATATGCAGCGGGACGGCAGTAGCTATCTCTCGAACGCAAAGATTCGCGGCCGATTCGCATTGCGCGGCTGCGTTCTAAACTACCGCACGGACGCGCGAGATATGGAGATACTCTTAGAAGACGTCAGGCGTTCATATAGAGAAATCGCCTAAATCTCGTCGTCGGGGACGCTCGTGCCGCCGGCGCCGCGCACGCGCGGGACTTCCTCGTCCGTTATGACCCTGCCCGTGTCCTGAAGTCGCGGAGCTTCGTCGTGCGGAACAACGCTACCGGTTGTCTTCACGCGCGGAGCGGGCCGGTCGGCATTGGCGTAATCGCCGGCCTTTTCACCTGCCGAAGCGATGTCTTGCGCGCCCGTTTGTTCCAGTATTTCTTTGCCGCGCTTCACCCAGTCACTGTTGTCGCAATGCAACGAGAGCAGGACGCCGCCGTCGCGAATGCGGCCCTCATATCGCTTGGCCTCATACTCCGGAATACCCATGCCGGCCAGCGCTCCTACGATTCCACCCAGAGTACCGACGGCGCCCGCCCCGGCCAGCGCGGCTACGATCGGTCCGGCGGCTATGAACGGCCCAAGGCCTGGAATCGCTAGCGCTCCGATACCGGTCAACCATCCCAGTACGCCGCCCGTTATGCCGCCCGCGACAACCCCGGTGGTAACGCCTTCAGGCGCCTTGGTGTTTTTTTCGTGGGCAAAATCCTTAGTGCCCTTGTTGTCGGGGAATAAAACCGAGATATCGGTGTTACGGAATCCTGCCGTCCGCAGATGTTCCACTGCCTCCTCGACGGCGAACCGGTCGGGATAAATCCCGAATACTGCTGTGTTTTTGCCTGCCACGATAGCGATCTCCTTTGCGCAATTTCGTTATGCAAGAGGATAGCCACAGGTGCCTCAGCCAGCGGAAAAGCGTGATATTTCCACCATGACCGCCTACCGCCACGATTATGGACTAGACTATCTGAAGAGGAAAACCTGATGCGAACCACGCGACGAACGTTCCTGAATGCAACCGGAGCGGCCGGACTTGAGCGCTGTCTTCACGGAATCCGCTTCGGCGAAAATCGAGCCCGAGCCGTGGGGAATCAAACTAGGGATCGCCACCTACACGTACCGGAAGTTCGAGCGGGCCAAAGCCATCGAATTTATTAAGGCGGTAAAGACGCCCTGGATCAGCATCAAAGCGGATCAACCGCCGAATGCCGGAGCCAACCAGCACCTGCCCGGCTTGCCCGCGCCAGGCAAGCCTCTCTCACCCGATGCGATCCCGGAGATCCGCGCGGCGCGCGCCGAATATGAAGCGGCCGGCCTCAAGATCATGAGTTCCGGGAATGTGGGCATGACCAGGGCCAAATCCGTGGAGGAGTTGCGCCCCACGTTCGAATGGGCGAAGGCCGCCGGCCTTCCCATGATGGTGTGCGCGCCCACGCACGAGAATATGCCGTTTGTGGAAGCATTGGTAAAGGAGTACAACATCCGCATCGCCATCCACAATCATGGCCCGGAAGACCATAACTTTCCTACTCCGCAGTCGGTACTGGATGTGGTGCGTAAACTTGACGCGCGCTGCGGTCTTTGCATGGATATTGGGCATTCCGTCCGCGCCGGCGCCGACGTGGTCAAGACTATCGCCGAGGCTGGGCTCGCGTCTGTTCGATATGCACGTGAAAGATTTATCGGCGTTTAACGAGGAGAGTTATAAATTGCCGAACGTTTGGCCAGTGCGATGTGGGCGATGGCGTGATGCCATTTCCCGCGATTTTCAAACAGCTTAAGAAAATGAATTATCAGGGCTGTGTCAATCTGGAGTATGAAATCCACGATAACGATCCGCAACCGGGAGTGCAGCGGTCGTTCAGTTATATGCGGGGCGTGCTGGCGGGTTTAGCGGCTGCGTTAAATGCGGACGAGCTCACGCGGTGCGGAACGCGCTGAAAAATTCCCCTGGGAGGACTGGAAACGGGAACTTCCGCTGCCTTTTCCAAGCTATAGGCGGCCAGGATCGCCGAGGCATCGTAATCGATAGCGTGAGCGTATTGGCGGATGTAACTGGTGTCGTAAATTCCGCCGGGGAGCTTGCCGAATTCCCCTTCTTCGATGGCTGTCAGCAGGCGCACGCTGATTTTCGTGGTCGCGGCGATCTGTTCTAATGTAATGCCGCGATTTCGGCGAATTGTCGAGAGGCCTAAAGCTTTTGTTCTTCGCGTCAGTCGGGCGGACCGGATTATTGTGTTATTCACTATAACACCACTTTCGCCGTCTGTTAAAGTCTTTTTTTATGGATATTTACCGTAGAACGTTCGGTACGTGCATGCTCGGGGGGCTTGGCGGCCAGGGCGCTGGCGCTGCCGATTCGCCCTAAATTATTGGTACTAGTAGTTTTAGAACAAATCCGGGCCGATTATCTCGATCGGGCGTGGCCCTTACTTAGCGCTAATGGGCTAAGGAGAATCCTGGAGAAGGGCGCGTATTTCCCGGATTGCCGCCATGCCGCGAGCACCTTTTCCGCGACTACCGTTGCCACTTTGGCCACCGGAGCGTGGCCCAGCCAGCATGGCATTGTCGCCGATTCCTGGTACGACCCCGCCTCCAGGAAATCCATTCCGGCGAATGAAGAAGCGCTGCTGGCGACCACGCTTGCCGCTCAGGTAGCCGCGCGCCGCGGTACGCGGGTGTTTGTGATTTCAGATTCGGCGCCGCATGCCGGCCTGTTCGCAGGTACTCCGGAGGCCCGCATCTTCTGGATGGATGCGGGCGGCCAGTTTGCGACCCGAGGCGAAGTGCCCGAATGGCTGGCGGCGTACAACAGCAGAAATTCGCCCGAGAGCTTTGCACAATGCCAAGTGGCTTGCGGCCGGAGCCTTGCCGGAAGCGCCGCCGCTGCGCGTTCTGAGCTACGATCCGAACCATCCGGGCGTTTTCACCGCGCTCTACAAATCCTCGCCATTCGCGCAATCGGCCGTGTTCGACCTGCTCAGCGAATGTCATGGAACGGGAGCGGCTGGGACAAACGGACGCGCTCGATTTTGTGTGCGTCCTTTCCAGCGCCACGGCGCTGCTGGGGTATGAGACCGGGGGAAAGTCGCCGCTGATGGAACAGATGGTATTGCAGCTTGACCGCCGCATGGAAGCACTATTGCCCGATTTGGCGAAAGCCGGCGGCGAGAGCGGGTTCAGCCTGGCGATTGCGGGCGGCCATGGCGCGCCGCCGCAACCCGCGGCGCAAACGCGCGGCGCGCATGGCGGTGAATGGCGAAGCCGTGGCTCAATCGGTCGCGCGCTCGCTGACGGCGAACAACTTTGGCGGCGTGCGGAAGTATGTCTATCCCTTCCTCTATCTCGACACCAGCGGGTACCGCGACCCGGAGTCCGGTACGCCTGGCCGCAGGGCGCGCGGCGCTGGACCACGCGGCCGTGGCGAATTACTATACCGCCGGTGGCGCCTGTTCCACTCAAGACGAATGGCTGCGCCGGTTCCGCAACAGCTTTCATCCGCCGGCGCTCGGGCGATGCGTATGCTCTCCTACCGGCGCCGAATACGTGGAGGATTTGGCTCAGACCGCGGCGTCTCGTACGGCTCGCTATATAACTACGACGCGCGCGTGCCGCTGTGCTTCTACGGGCCGCAGTTCCGCGCGGGCGTTTATGAATCGCCGGTAGAATCGGTAGATGTGGCGCCTACCTTGGCGCGCGTGATGGGAGTGGCGGCGCCTTCGTCCGCCGTAGGGCGAGTGCTAGGCGAGGGGCTGATTGAATAATGCGGCCGCTGGCGACGTGCTATGTGCGGAATCGCGCTGCGGAATCCGGTGATCGCGGCTTCCGGGACTTTCGCCTACGGATTGAATTCGAAAAGCTGGTGGATCTGAATTCGCTCGGCGGGCTTGGTGGTGAAGGGCCTTTCACGCGAGCCAATGGAGGGCAATCCGGCGCCGCGCGCTGTTCGAACCGCCAGCGGCATGATCAATTCCATCGGGCTGCAAAACATCGGCGTGCGCGCCTTTGCGCGCGAAAAACTGCCGGCTCTGGCGAAGCTCAAGACCGCGGTATTCGCCAACGTGTTCGGCTATCGCACAGAGGACTATGTGGAAGTGGCGCGCGTGCTGGACGACTATGAAGGCTTGGCCGCGTATGAAATCAATGTCTCCTGCCCCAACACGAGCCACGGCGGCATTTACTTTTCCGAGCGACCCGGCGCTGCTGGCGGAAGTGGTCACCGCCGTGAAGCGCGCGGCGCGGCGGCCGGTGATCGTGAAACTTTCGCCCAATGTCGCAGCCATCGAGCCTCTGGCGCTGGCCGCCGAAGCGGCGGGCGCGGACGCAATTTCACTGGTGAACACGTTCCTGGCGCTGGCCATCGATGCGCGCACGCGGCGCCCGCTATTGGCGCGGGGCTGGGCGGATTGTCAGGCCCCGCGATCAAGCCCATTGCCTTGCGGCTGGTGTGGCAAGCGGCGCACGCCGTGAAAATTCCGGTGATTGGATTGGGCGGGATTGCATCGGGCGAAGACGCGGCCGAGTTCCTGATCGCGGGCGCAAGTGCGGTACAGGTAGGCACCGCGACTTTTTGCGATCCGCGGTCGCCGCTGCGAATCGCGGAAGAGTTGGGGAGATTTTTGCAGCGGGAGAAGATTGGGAGCGTGCGGGAGCTAGTGGGAACCCTGAAGCTTTGACCCTGCGTTTCATGCAAATGAAAAGTCTTCTGTGTGATCCTTCATTCCCGGTCTCGCTTGAGCAGAGTAAACACCTCGGAGATGCAGGTGTTCGCGCCAGCCAATTTTCCCGACCAGCCCCCGACTTCCAGATGCACAATGGCAATAGTCTTGAAGATCTCGATGCGCGCGAACCTGGGTTGACCGGCGACGGACCCTCTTGTCACATGTAAAGTAACGCCGGTTTGCGGCGGCTCGCAACGGCCAATACGCGGCAAAAGGAGGCGTGAATCGAGCTTGGGTAAGGACATTCGTGAAACTACGCCATCGGCAGCCTGCGATCCCAGAAGAGGCGGATTAACAATCAGCCGCAGATTAAGAACCTGCCCGCATAGCGGCAGGCGCAAACTCCACAGGCGCTTTGCGCGAGAGCCGAATGGTTTGTGTGGTTCGCGGGAGGCGGATTAACAATCCGCCGCAGGATGCCATCCTGCCCCACATAGGCCGCGCAGGGCTCTGATCGGCGATGTTTACCGACCCTCCTGCATGGCTTGGGCCAAGGCCATCATCCGCTCCGGCGAGCCGGTGAATATGTTGCGCGGCGACTCGCGGTAACTCAGCATGCGGCGGTAAATATAATCCTCCAGGCGCGAATTAATGCCCCATCCGCCGAGATACTGTAAGCGCAAATCTTTGTCGCGATTGATCTCGGCGCCAGCGGTCCACTTACTCAAGTCGGACCGCTGCCCGGCGAAGGTTCCGAATAACTCGATCTCGGAATTTACTCCGATGCCGCGCAGCGATTCCACGACTGGCGCGTAATCGGGACGGCGCAACCGCTCACCTACCGTATCCAGATCGATCGCTAATGGGTCCACCTGACCCATGAACACCAGATCGTAGCCGCGTCCGTCGATTGTATTGGCCCACACGGTGGTGGTGGGGAACGCTTCGAGGAAGGTCGCCAGCTCGCTGCGCACGGTGCGCTCGTCGCTCTCATAAAGCGGCACATATAGAGTGAACTTACCGCCGGGATTCAAGTGGCTCCTTACGGAATCGAAATACTCCTTGGAGTAAATCGCGGCGGTCCCTTTCACGAATACATCCAGGGGATCGGACGCGATGATATCGTATTTTTCGGTAGTGGTTAGTAAGTAGTGGCGCGCATCGTCGAAGATGACGTGGGTTTTCGGATTGTGATAGACATCGTAATCCTGTTGGGCGAAGTAGCGGGTGGAGGTCGGCGGAATCACCGGCTCAATCTCGCACACGGTGATCTTTTCGATTGTGGGGTAACGCGTGAATGTTCCCGCCGAAACTCCGGCGCCGAATCCGATGCCCAATACCGAGCGAGGATGGGGATGGAGCAGCGCGGGCAGATGGCCTACCATGCGCTGGAGCTTCATGTCGTATGGCTCGGTGGTAGCTTCCACATGACCGTTGACATCTACTTCGGTCGCGCCGTCGCCCCACTTGGAAATGGCCACGGAGGAGTTACGGCCTTCGACTGTGTATAGGATCTGCGCCTTGTTGACATAAGTCGCGATGCGCCGCCCATAGGCGATAACTTCGCCCGGAATAGGGCGCATATCGTTGGCAAGCCATAAGACCAGCACAGTCGCCGCCACCACTCCGGCGGTAGTCAACTGCGACTGGCGTTGTTTCAGATAAGTAGCCCAGCAATACCCAGGCGCTCACCGCGGGCAGTACCACCAGCAGCTTCTCGCAGTTAGTGGTGCCGATCCACGGAATTAGAATCAGGCTGGTCGATAAGGCTCCGACGATAGATCCGAGCGTATTGGCCGCATAGACTTCGCCCGAGACCCGGCCCGGGTCCTCGCCGGGCGCGGCCAAGGCTGCCATGGCAAGCGGGAAGCTGGCGCCCCACAAGAGCGCGGGCGGCAGGATGGTCCACAGGCAGCGCGCCATATCGAGCTGGAACGTCATCCACGGAGTTTGGGCCAGAAACGGATCGATGGGCCAGTAGGGTAAGGAAGCCGCGATCATGTACGCGCTCCAAGCGGTCCCCAAGCCCAGCAGCAACTGACAGCACGCCAGCGCCAGGCGCGGCCGCATGATGCGCGAGACGTAGGATCCGATCCAGCTCCCCAGCGCCATGCCAATCAGGAATACCGCGAGGATAATGGAGAACACGTAGACGGTGGCGCCCATCAACATGCCCATTAAGCGGGTCCAGACGACCTCGGCGCCCAGCGCGCTGGCGCCGGAAAGGCCGATGGTCACGTAGACCGGCCATGGCGATGCCTGCGGCTCGGTAGAGACCGGCAGCGGCTCGCGCGCAGCCGCTCCGTCGTGGGCCGGAACCCGGGCCGAGAGCAGATAACTGGCCGCGGCCACCGCCAGGTTGACGGCCATGGCTACATAGGTCGCGACCACCGTGTCGTAAATTCGCAGCAGATAGAAGCCCGCCAGCAGACATCCGAAGACCGCGCCCGCGGTGTTGCCGCCGTAGAGCAATCCCCACCAGGCAACGCCGCGGGGCGTAGTTTCAATCCAGCGGACAATGGCCGGCAGGGATGCGCCCATCAAAATGGTAGGCGGCAACAGGCAAATGGCGGCAAGGAATCCGCGCATCAGAATGCCGGGCAGGCCGCTCTCCGATCCCGCGATATACACGCGGTCGAGCAGCGGCAACCCTACGAGCACCAGAAACCCGCAGAGCGCGATGCCCACCTCCAGCGCGGCATAGACTCGCAGCGGGTGGATGGCGCCGAGCTTCAACTTGGAGAAACCGACGCTGCCGATGCACAATCCGCCCATGAATGCAGCCAGCAGGAAGCCCATGGAAACGGCCGTGGATCCGATAGCCAACTGCAGCAACTGGAACCAGACGATTTCATAAATCAGCGCGGCGCAACCGCTGCCGGCGAAGAGGATGAGTAATAGCCAAAGAACCCGCGTGCCGTTAAAAGCCTCGGCGGGGGAGGAAGACGTTTTGATCATGATGAATTTACCAATGATAATTCAAAATCGGGAAGGGCTGAATGCGCGAGTGAATAGACGCTAGACAGCTTGATCCCTCTGCGATAGGCTAAAAGGCATCATGCGACGAGTACTCAATCGATTCGGTCTCCTGGTTTGCGCCTGCCTGGTAACGTTAACCGCCGTGCGCGCGCAGACCGTTAAAGCCCCGGACATCACCAAGGATCCCACCCTGTACGTGGTCCCTTATGCGCACCTCGATACCCAATGGCGGTGGGAGTTTCCGCAAACCATCAGCGAATATCTGCTGAAGACCATGCGGGTGAATTTTTACCTGATCGACAAGTACCCGCATTACGTTTTCAACTGGACCGGCGCCAACCGCTACCGCTTGATGAAGGAGTATTTTCCGCAGGACTACAAGAAAGTCAAGCAGTATGTCGATGCCGGCCGCTGGTTCCCCGCCGGCTCGTCCATGGAAGAGGGCGACGTCAACCTTCCCAGCGCCGAAGGCATCATCCGCCAGGTGCTCTATGGCAATACCTACTTCCGCAAGGATTTCGGCAAGGCCAGTGAAGAGTTCATGCTGCCGGATTGCTTCGGTTTTCCCGCCGATCTGCCCAGCATCCTCGCCCATGCGGGCGTGCGCGGATTCTCCACGCAGAAGTTGAGCTCCGGTTGGCAGCCCGCGCCGAAGGTGGGCGGCCCCGATTCGCCGGAGCAAACGCCCGAGGGCATCCCATTCAACGTAGGCGTGTGGGAAGGCACCGACGGCAAAACCATCATCGCGGCGTTGAACCCCGGCGGTTACGGCAGCACTATCAGGACGGACCTCAGCAAGTCTCCGGCGCCGCAGGCGCAGGGTGGCCGCGGGCGCGGCGGGGAGCAAGATTGGGTCAAGCGGGTCGAACTGGATGGAAAAGTGACCGGCGTTTACGCGGACTACCATTATGTGGGCACGGGCGACATCGGCGGAGCGACCGATGAGGAAACCGTGCGCCTGCTGGAAGCCATGGCCACAAAGGGAATGGCAACCCTGCCGCCCGCCGGCGGTTTTGGCGGACGTGGACGCGGCGGACGCGGCGGCCAGGCGGAACCGCAGCAGCCTCCGCCACCGCCCAGCGCGCCCGTGCGCATGGGCGACGGCCCTTTAACCATCGTTCCCGCCACGGCCGACCAGATGTTTCGCGACATCAAGCCCAATATGACCGCCAAGATGCCGCGCTACAAAGGCGACCTGGAACTGATCAATCACTCCGCCGGCTCGCTCACCTCCGAGGCGTATCACAAACGTTGGAACCGCAAGAATGAAGTACTGGCGGACGCCGCGGAAAAAGCGTCCATCGCCGCGATGTGGTTGGGCGCGCGTCCTTATCCGCAGCAGCGGCTCAACGATGCATGGACCCTGGTCATGGGCGGACATTTTCACGATACCGCCGCGGGCACGGCCACGCCCGCTGCTTACGAGTACGCATGGAATGACGACGTGATCGCGCTCAATCAATTCGCCGACGTGCTCAGCGACGCTACCGAAGCGGTTGCGGCGGGCCTCAACACCCAAACGCAGGGGACCGCGGTGGTAGTGTATAACCCGCTCAACATCGAGCGCGAGGATGTCGTGGAGGCCACCGTGCAATTCGCGGGCGGCGCGCCTCAAGGGGTGCGCGTCACCGGTCCGGACGGCCGCGAAGTGCCCGCGCAACTGGAAGCCGGCAACAAAGTCGTATTCCTCGCCAAAGCGCCTTCGGTGGGCTACGCGGTGTACGATGTCCAGCCCGCGTCTACCGCGCCGGCCGCGCCTGCGAATTCAGAACTAAAGATTGCCCAGAACTCGCTCGAAAACGCCCGCTATCGCGTCACGCTCGATAATGGCGGCGATGTTTCCAGCATCTTCGATAAGTCCATCGATAAGGAACTGCTCTCCGCGCCCATCCGCCTGGAGATTTCCAACGATCATCCGCAGCAATGGCCCGCCTGGAATATGGATTTCGATCAGGAACAGGCGCCGCCGCGCGCGTTCGTCCGTGGCGGCGGCCGCGGCGGCGTTCGCATGGTCGAGAACGGCCCGGCGCGCGTGTCGCTGCAGGTGACGGGATCTACTGAAGGATCGCATTTTGTCCGGACCGTCAGCCTCTCGGCCGGGGATGCGGGCAACCGCGTAGAATTTAATAACGCCATCGATTGGGCGACGCTTGTATGCGAATCTCAAGGCCGCGTTCCCCCTGAGCGCCTCCAATCCGATGGCCACTTACAATCTCGGCATCGGCACGATTCAGCGCCCCAACGCCTTCGATCGCCAGTTTGAAGTGGGATCGCATCAGTGGATCGACCTCACCGATCAAAGCGGCAGTTACGGCGCCACCATTCTCACCGACTGCAAGAACGGCTCGGACAAGCGCGACGACCACACCATTCGCCTGACGCTGGTGCGATCGCCCGGAGTAGATACCAGCTACACCGATCAAGCCAATCAGGATTGGGGACATCACGAGATCGCTTTCGGCATCGCCGGTCACAAAGGCGATTGGCGCGCCGGGCAGACCGATTGGCAGGGCTATCGCCTCAACGCTCCGCTGATCGCGTTCGAGAGCGCCAAGCACCCGGGCGCGCTGGGCAAAGAGTTTTCGCTGATCAAGATCGATAACCCGCGAATTCAAATCATGGCCATGAAGAAGGCCGAGAACAGCGACGAAGTAATCCTACGGCTGGTGGAAATGAGCGGACAGGCGCAGCCCAATGTGCGCGTTTCATTCGCCGGACCGCTGACCGCGGCGCGCGAAGTCAATGGCCAGGAATTGCCCGTTGGCGAAGCCACCCTAGTGAATGGCGCGCTGATGACGTCGTTCACTCCGAACCAGCCGCGCACTTTCGCCCTGCGCATGAATCCCGGCGCGACCAGAGTGGCGCCCGTGCAGTCGCAGCCGGTGACGCTGCCATACGATGTCGCTGCGGCCACCAACGACGATACCAAGACCACCACCGGCTTCGACGGCAAAGGCGATGCGCTGCCGGCCGAGATGCTGCCCGCCGAGCTGAACTTTAACGGCGTGGCATTCAAGCTGGGCCCCGCGCAAACCGGCGCGAACAACGCCGTAATTGCCAAGGGACAGACCATCAATCTGCCCGCCGGCCGGTTCAATCGGGTCTATATTCTGGCGGCCTCGGCCGATGGCGATCAATCCGCCGCGTTCCGCGTGGGCGCGCAGACCGCGAACCTGAATATCGAAAATTGGGGCGGCAAGATTGGCCAGTGGGATACACGCATTTGGAAGAACAATCCCCACACCGATAAAGACTGGGCCGTTTCCGCCAATCATGCCGCGTGGGACCCCGACCCCGCCAAACAGCACGACCCCTCGCAAGCCAAGCGCGACTGGGCGCCGAGGTATCCGGAGGACTTCGTGGGCATCGAGCCCGGCTTCATCAAGCGCGCCGATGTGGCGTGGTACGCCTCGCACCACCACACTCCGGAAGGGCTCAACCAGCCCTACGAATATTCGTATCTGTTCGCGTATGCCATCGATCTTCCGGCCGATGCGCGCACGCTGACCTTGCCGAACAACGATAAGATCCGCGTGATGGCGGTTTCCGTGGCGGAGACCGATCCAGCGGTAAAACCGGCGCAGCCGTTATACGACACGCTGGTCCATTGAGCGAATGAGGTCCAAAGCCAAAGCGGTTTGGGTGGTCCGCAGAGGCGGATCAACAAACCGCCGCAGGTTGACGACGTGCACCACATTTCTTGCAGTGGTTGCACTTTGCAGTGCTGCGGCGGTGGAAACGTTCGTGGAAGCTCCAGGCCCGGCCGGGCCGTTAAAGGGAACGATGCTCGCTCCCAGCTCCGGCCATGCGCCGATGGTCCTCATCATCCCCGGTTCCGGTCCGATCGATCGCGACGGCAACAGCGGCGCGGGCCTGAAGGCAGCGTCCTACAAGCTGCTGGCCGAAGGGCTGGCGGGGCGCGGCATCGGATCGGTTCGCATCGACAAGCGCGGCATGTATGCAAGCGGCGCGGCCGTACCGGATGCGAACGCCGTGACTATCGACGATTACGCCACCGATGTGCGCGCGTGGATCGGCACGATTCGACAAAAGACGGGTGCGCCCTGCGTTTGGCTGCTAGGTCACAGCGAGGGCGCGCTGGTGGCGCTGGTTGCGGGAAAAAATCCTAGCGATATTTGCGGCCTGGTGCTGGTCTCCGCGCCCGGCCGGCCGCTGGGCGAGGTTCTGCGCGAGCAACTGCGCTCAAACCCGGCGAATGCCCCCATACTCGATCAGGCGGTGGCGGCTGTCGATTCGCTCGAGGCAGGTAAGCGAGTCGATACCAAGAACATGAATCCCGCGCTTATGCCTCTGTTCCGGCCGCAGGTGCAGGGCTTCCTCATCAATGAATTTTCGTACGATCCCGCCAAACTGGTGGCGGCGTTCCCCAAACCCGTACTCATCTTGCGAGGGCAGCGCGATCTTCAAGTGAGCGAGCAGGATGCCCGGCGTCTCCATGATGCGAACCCGAAAACGAAACTTGTTCTGCTGCCGGATACCAACCACGTCCTGAAAGCTGTCACCTCGGGTGATATGGCGGCCAACATCGCAACCTACGCCGATCCAAGCCTGCCGCTCGCGCCCGGCGTGGTCAACACGGTTGCGGACTTTATCGAGACCCGGTGAGGACTCGCATTCAGGCCGCCCGCTAGATCGCCGCGTCCGCGACAAATCGCAAGTCTGTGCGTAAATGAATCACTGTCCCCTGTTCCCGCGCCGGCGGAAAGCCCATAACAGGCCGGCGCCAGCCAGCACCGCCCCGGCGGCGATAATGCCGGCTGGAACCGCTGGCGTTCGCTCCAGGGTAGTATATTGAGTCTCCGGTAGAGGACCGGAGGGACCATCGGGGCCATCCTTGATTGCCATTTGAAGTACCTGCGCAAAGTGGACCGCACGCCTGTCTGTTTCCTGCCGGATCATTTCGCGGCAACTGAAGCCGTCGGTTACGATCAGCTCGTCTTTGGGAGCGCTACGCACGGAAGGAAGCAGAACGCGTTCGCCGCAGTCGAGGCCCACCTGATAGTGGTCTGCCTCGTAGCCGAACGAACCCGCCATTCCGCAGCATCCCGAATCCGGCACATTGCATTCGATGCCCGCCTTCTTCAAGCAGATCGATTTCAGTCTCGAAGTGCAGTTGGGATTTGTGATGACAATGTCCGTGCACCATCGCTTTACGCTTGAGCTTGGGCGGCTCGTAGTCTTTCACTTTGTCTTTCAGGAACTCGCTCAGAATAAAGCTTTGCTGGCTCAGGCGTTTGGCGTCTTCGTCGCCGTAAAGCAAGTTGGTCAATTCGTCCCGGAAGACGGTCATGCAGCTTGGCTCCAGGCCCACGATGGGAATTCCCTCGCGAATGGGCTGGCGCAATGAGGCCAGAGTCTGGCGAAGGAGACCCTTGGCGGTATCGAGCATTCCGTAGTCGTACAAGGGCCGGCCGCAGCAGAGACTTTGCGGTGGCACGCGGACCTGATATCCGGCGTGCTCGAGAACTTCGACGGCCGCTTTGGCGACCGCGGGCGTGAAATGGTTATTGAACGTATCGGCCCACAGGATCACGGGCGGTTTGCCGGCGTTCCGCACAGGCCGCCTGGCGAACCACGCCTTGAATGTCTCCGGGGCGAACGGCGGGATATGGCGGTTCTGCGAGTAGCCGGCCGCCAGTTTCGTCAGACTGCTCAAGCCCGGAGTTTGCGTGAAGAAATTTGCCGTCGCGGGCATATGCGCGGCGGCGCGCGACCACCAGTAGATCAGGCCGGAAGCGTAGGCATAACGCGGGCGCAGCCGCCGTTCGTAGTAGTGAGACAGGAACTCGGATTTGTATGTAGCCATGTCCACCTGCACCGGGCAATCGTGTTTGCAGCCTTTGCAGGAAAGGCACAGGTCGAGCGCTTCTCGCACCTCCTCGTTCCGCCAGCCGTCTTTCACGACATCGCCGCGGATCATTTCGTTCAGCAGGCGCGCCCGGCCGCGCGTAGAGTGCTTCTCTTCACGGGTCACCATGTAACTGGGACACATGGTTTCGTCGCCGCTTTCGTGCCGGCGGCACACGCCCGCGCCTACGCAGCGGTCGCTGGCGGACGCGAAGCTGTGGTGGTCGTCTGGAAAATGGAAATGTGTTCTTACCTGGCGCAGGTTATAATTCGTGCCCTCGCGAAGATTTTCATCCACCCGGTATGGATCGACCACTTTGCCGGGATTCATTTTCCAGTCCGGGTCCCAGATGGTCTTGAACTCCCGAAAAGCGTTGATGATTTCCGGGCTGTACATGCGCGACAGCAACTCGCCGCGCGCCTGGCCGTCGCCGTGTTCGCCGGATAGAGAGCCGCCGTAACTGACCACCAGATCGGAGGCTTCCTCAAGGAACCGGCGCCATTTCCGGATGCCGTCCGCCGTTTCCAGATCGAAGGTCAGGCGCGTGTGGACACATCCCTGACCGAAGTGGCCATAGAGCGGGCCGACGTAGTTGTACTTGTCCATCAGCTTTTTCAGATCGCGCAGGTAGGGGCCGAGTTTGTCCGGCGGCACGGAGGAATCCTCCCAGCCTTCGTGGTTTTCGGGCATATCCGGGAACTTTGGCCGTAGCGCCCAGACCCTCTTCGCGCAAATGCCAGACCAGCTTTTCCTCAGCCGGATCGTCGAAGAGCTTCATCGGCGGAGCGTTTCCGCGCTGCCGGAAATCGTCCATGCACTTACGGGCATTCGCGTCGGCTTCCGCTTTGTCCTTCCCGCCGAACTCAATCAATAGCCAGGCCATTTCCCTCCGGCATGAAGTTCATGTTGGGCGGATGCAGGCCCTTTTTCTTCATGTAATCGATGAACGTGTCGTCGAGCGCCTCGAGACCCACCGGGCCGAATTTCGCGGGCTCCACCACGTTATCGCGCGGCGGCGAAGATGTCGGGATAGCCGAATACCAGAAGCGAGCGCACGCGGGGGATTGTAGACCAGCTTCGTCTTGGCTTCCAAGACCAGTACGCAGGTACACTCGGTTCCCACCAGCGCCTTCGCCACATCGAAACCCTGCTCCGGCAGCAACGCCGGCAGGTTGAAACCGGAGACCCGCCGCGGAATCATCGGGAACTCCTTGCGGATCTGGTCTGCATATTTGTCGCGCAGCGCCTTGAGCCTGCTATAGATCTCGCCTTTGCGGCCGCCCTCGCGGATGATTCGTCTCCAGATCCTCGTCGCTGGTGGGCCCACCGTCATACGGATGCCGTCGTACGTCACGATGTCCAGTTCGTCGATGTTGTCGACTGTCTCGCCCGCCATCATGGAGTGGATTCCGCAGGAGTTGTTGCCGATCATGCCGCCCAGCGTGTTGCGGCTGTGCGTCGCGGGATCGGGACCGAAGGTGAGACCGTGCTTCCCGGCCGCATTTCGCAGTTCGTCTAGCACAATGCCGGGCTGCACGCGGGCATAGTTCCGATCCGGGTTCATCTCCACGATCCGGTTCATGTATTTGGAAAAATCGAGCAGGACGGCAACATTCACCGTTTGCCCGGGAATGCCCGTCCCGCCGCCCCTCGCGACGATAGGCGCGCCATGCCGGCGGCACACCGCGAGCGCGTGCAGCACGTCGTCCGCGTCCATGGGAAGCACGACGCCGATCGGAACCATGCGATAGTTTCCTGCATCGGACGCATACATTCCCCGATCGCCGTCGCCGAACCGGACCTCGCCCTTGATTCGCGGCGCGGAGCTCTCTTTCGAGCGTCCGCACGTCCAGCGTTAGCGTGGAGGTCGTGCCGGTTTGCATCCGGTCGTCGAAATGGGTCGGCGGGACCTTCGTGGTGATTCGGATGAACTGATCGGACAGTTTGCGTTTCGATAGTTTGCATAGAGGCTCTCTCTAAAACAGATTTCCCGCGCCGTTAAATGCAAGCGGCGACGGCGCCTGCAGAATCTCGAGCTTTGGATTTGCCTTCACTTCATCGAGAAGCGCCTCCGAAACCCAGAGTTCATCCAGCAGCGCCGTATTCTTGATGCGGCAAACGCGCGGAGCCGCACCGGCAAGCGAAGAAAACAGGCCCACCTCGATGGCTTCCCGATCGGAATCGAGAGCCAGCGGGAGCGGACCCTCGCGAGTATTGCCGCCCGGCTCCGATGCGGTCAGCAGATTGATATAGCTGACGGCAGGATCGTAGGCATCGACAAAACGGCGCGTGGTGAAATCCGCCATGCCAATCCCAAGCCCGTTTCCGAGCGACGGGTAAGTAAGCGAGAGCACGACGATGCGCTTGTAATTCGGCTGATGCGGCGCATCCGAATTCCGCCAGAAGTCCGATGATGTTGGGATCCATCCCACCCCCTGAGATGGTCTTCCCCAACTCATCCACGATCAGAAGGTCCAGTTCGTCGAATGGGATTCGGGCGAGATGCGTTTTGGCCAGCCGCAGCAGCCGCATGTCGGCTTCGAGAAAAGCGTCGTAGGACGGCGGCACGACTTCGATTGCGCACGGCTGCCGATACCCGTTTTCCACGACCGCCACGCCGAAAAGGATTTTGCGATTTTGCAAGCTGGACCTTCGGCACAGCCCGAACCGAATCCCAAAGCACGTGGCTGTGCGCCTGATGCGCGCCGATCTGTTTGCCCAGCCCGATGGTGCACATCTTGAGCAAACCGGAGGCAAGCTCGCCGACCGATTCCGGATGGGTCTTGGTGCGGCCCAGAACGATGATTCCATCCGCTTCGGCGGCGAAGCGATCCACGTGAGCCACGGCTCCGTTTTCCGCCGGACCCAGCTCGTGCGTTTCCATGGTGGCGCGAATCGGCGCTCCGGCGCTTTGCTCGTTCACGCCCAGCCGACGGAGGATTTCGGCCTGACCCTCCGGCTGTGGCTCCGCCATGGCTTCCCATCGCGGGAATAATGAACGGCTCACCGCCGCAGGACTTCACGGCGTCCGCGATTCCGGACAGAAGCTCGATCAGGCCTCCGATGCCGCGGCTTCCGGCGGTGATCGCGATCCGATTGCCGGGTTTGACCTTGTCGCGCAGTCCGGAATCCAGCAGCTTCTGCCGCACGTCGTTGCGGACATCGGCAATGTGATCCGATGGCAGTTTCTGGCGCACCTTCGCCATCGCGGGCAGGCTCGCGGCGCGGCAAGGCCATCACGGGTCTAGACGACTTCACGGAATTTGTCCTCCAGAAGGGTCTTCAGGATTTTGCCGCCTTCCTTTTGGCCTTTGAGCAGCGCTTCGGCGAATTTTATGGCCTGCTCGGTGGTGACCTGGCCGGGCATAGGCGGTTCGTTGGCATCGACGACTGCCTGGATCACGGCGGGCCCGCGATGCGCCAAGGCTTCGCGGAGCACGGATTCCGCCTCTTCGGGGCGGTTGATCGTGAAGCCGGCCGCTCCGCAATTCATTGCGTAGCCCGCGAAATCGATGGGCTGCAGATCGATGCCGAATTCCGGGTTGCCCTCCAAGACGATCTGCTCCCACTTGATCTGGCCGAGGACGTTGTTCTTGATGATGACGACCTTCACGTTCATGTTGTATTTCACGAGCGTGGCGACCTCGCCCATCAGCATGGTGAATCCGCCGTCGCCGACCACGCAAACCACTTGCCTGTCGGGATACGCGGCGGCAGCGCCGATACTGTAGGGCAGCCCGTTCGCCATGGTCGCGAGCGAGCCCGACAAAGAGAACTGCATCGTGTCCCGCATCTCGATATAGCGCGCCGACCAGGTTGCGATCGTGCCGCTGTCGGAGGAAACGATGGCATCGCTGTTCAGAAGCTTGTTCAGAGTGTGAGTGACCACCTGCGGCTTCATCGGCATGTCCGTCCGCGTGCCGCGCTCTTCCATAAGCTCGTTCCAGCTCTCCATACGCTTTTGCGCCTTTTCGAGAAAACTCTGGTCCGATTTAGTCTCGATAAGCGGCAGCAGAGCTTTCAGCACCGTCCTGCAATCCCCGATCAAACCGATATCCGCGGGGTGCCGCAACCCGATGCGCGTCGGATCGATATCGATCTGCACCGTCTTCGCGTTGCCGGGCTTCGGATAAAACTCCATGTAGGGAAAGCCGGAGCCGGCGATAATCAACGTGTCGCACTCCTGCAGTGCATCCTGCGATGGAGCCGTACCGAGCAGGCCGATGCCGCCCGGTAGTGTAGGGGCTCCTGTCAGGTACAACGGCCTTTCCGAGCAATGGCTTTACGATCGGTCCCGCAACTGCCTTCGCGAGATCCAGCACTTCCTCGCGAGCGTTCAGGCAGCCGCGGCCGGCCAGGATGGCGACTTTCGAACCTTTATTGATGATTTCGGCGGCCGCCTGCAAAGAGGCGTGAGGCGGCATCGGGTACGCGGCGGCGTATAAATCCGAACTGTGTTTGGGGATGTTGGCCGATGAGCGAACCTCTTTCGACGATGTCCATTCCTGAATGTCCTTGGGGATCGTGATATGCGCTACCGTGCGGCGGGCGAGCGCGGTCTTGATCGCTTCGTCCAGAACATTGACCACGTGGGCCGGCCCCATGACGCGCTGGTTGTACGCCGCGACATCCATAAACAGCTTGTCCAGATCCACGTCCTGCTGGTAATGCGTGCCGATCAGGTCGTGAAACGTATGGCCCGTGATGGCGAGCACCGGCTGCCCATCGCATTTCGCGTCGTAAAGCCCGTTCAGCAGATGCACGCCGCCGGGACCGGAGGTCGCGAGACACACGCCCAGGCGCCCCGTGTATTTGGCGTATCCACACGCCGCAAAAGCTGCTGCTTCTTCGTGGCGGACCTGGATGAATCGGATCTTGTCTTCGCGCGTTCGAAGCGATTCAAAAATCCCGTTTACCCCGTCTCCGGGAAAGCCGAAGATCGTGTCCACTCCCCAATCGATCAGTCTTTCAATCAATAAATCCGCTACGGTTTTCGCCATACTCTCTACTCCTTTGTGTTGTTTGCCTGGCTGCCGGATTACGCGAATTCAGGAATGCCACGATCGCGGTAAGTTCGGCGGGCTTAAGGCTGCTTGCAAATGACGGCATATTGTAGGCTCCGTTCAGAATGCGAAGCGTAATCTGTTGATCGGTTAGCCGGTCCGCGACCGTGGTCAGGTCCGGACCGCGATGGCCGCCGTTTCCGGCAATTGCGTGGCAGTACTCGCATCCCTTGGCGTGGAACAGTTCCGCCCCGTGAAGAATGTCGGCGCTTGCCGCATGTACAACGTCCGAGGCTCAATTGTTTCGCGCCGAAATCCGGCGACCATGGCGCACGCTCGCCTTGCAACCACAGCACTCCGACGCTCATGACAATGACAACGATGCTCACAACCGCCCAGGGCCGGCGCGACGGCGCGCGCTGCCCGCGATTGAAGATGAGAGGCAGAATGAGCAGGCAAATACCGGCCAGCAGCGGCGCGCCCACGATCACGTACGCTTCGGTCCCATGCGGCAGTTGCGCCAGGACGGCGAAATACCAGAGCAGATACCAATCGGGCCGCGGATAGGCCTGAACGATGCGTCGGATCGGGCGGCGTGGTGAGTTCCGGCGGACCAAAGCGCCAGGCCAGGAAAACAACGCAGGCCACCACCAAAACGCCGAACACCACGTCGCGCCACGCCGCGTCCGGCCAGAACGGCACTCCCTCGCGTTTCAGCATGCCTTCGTACCAGGCTCGGTACGTCTTCGGATCCACCGGGCGGGACGCGCTCGGCTTTTCCGAGATGCCATGCTGCAGGACGAGAACCAGGTGGAGCCCGACCATCGCGAAGATTAACGCGGGAATGAAGAATACGTGATAAGCGAAAAAGCGGCTCAGCGTTGCGCCACCCACTGTCTGGCCGCCCATCAGCAAACGAGCCAGCCAGTGGCCGATCACGTGGCACGCGGCCCGCCTGCTCGGCCGCTACAACCGTCGACCATACTCCGTTCTGATCCCATCGGAGCAACTGGCCGGTGAAGCCCATCAGAATGGTAAGCCCGAGCAACACGACGCCAACAACCCAGTTCAGCTCACGCGGAAACTTGTAAGAGCCCGTCAGGAACGTGCGGATCATGTGGATGCCGACGAGCAGCACCATGGCCGATGCGCCGAAGTAATGCATACCGCGAAGGAGATGCCCGAGGAATGCCTGATGAGTGATCCACTGCAGCGATTCATATGCCTGACCGGCGCTCGAAACGTATGCGGTCGCTAAGGCAATCCCAGTGAAGACCTGGATCAGAAAAGCGAATGAGCGTTGCGCTGCCGAATACATACATCCATCCGGTGCGCGGCGGCACCGGATGCTTCAGAATGGGTCCGATCACCTTCGATGCGTCTGTCCGCGCATCGAACCATTCCCAGGCTTTTCGGAGGAATTGCATAGCGTGTCAGGCGATAGGAGTAGGAGTGGTCAGGATTTCCACTTGCCCCTGATTGACACGGACGGGATATCTGGTCAGGGGTCGCGGCGGTGGCCCCGCCGCCACCGTGCCGTCTTTGTAATACACGCCGCCGTGGCAGGGACACATGAACAACTCGGCCTCGCTGCAAGCCACCGCACCGGACATCCGAGATGTGTGCAGTTGATTGCGAAGGCGACGAACTGGCCATCCGGCTTCGCAGCGAAGCCATGCCCCGGTCTGACCCGTAACGCCCGCCCAGGCCACAGACGAGGCATCCTCAAATTTGACTTCGACGGTTTCGCCGTTCTGGAAATGTATCGGCCGCGCCGACGCCCCGCCACTTCCGGGCGACCGACTCGAACAGCGGCCCAAGCAGGAATCCCGCAACAGGCACGCCGATGAGAGCCGCCCCGATGCATCCCAGGCCGATGCTCAAACGGGCCAGGAATTTGCGGCGTTCCGGAGAGACTTCCGGTGATTCACTCATGTAGAATTTCTCCGATCCATCCAATCAGTGCGACCGCTCCCAGCGCCAGCCCGACGGCCGTGATTGGCATCAGTGTCACCGGCCCCAGCAGCGCCAGCGTTGTCGCCAGCGCCAGTATCGCCGGCCAGTAAGTAGGGCGCGGTAAGTGTTCGGGCAGCGGCCTTTTCCAGCCCGCGCGCAGCGGCGGTTCGCCGGGATTGCGGCTCAGGTCCATTGCGGCTCCGCGGGTGCTTCCATCGCGGGCTTCGCCTCTTCGCCGTACCAACGCGCAAACATCGCCATGATTGCCGTCAGATACACAAGGCAGCCCGGCACCCACATCAACAGTCCGCCGATCTGTTGATCCATCGCCGGCGAAATCCCCCAACGCTCTCGAATCACGGGCAGAATGCCATATGGGTCGACAGGCTGCGCGTATGCGGGGTAGAGCAATCTCGGCGCAAAGGTAATCAGCACGCCGAGGCTGGTGCAGGCGAGACACGCTGTGAACAGATAAGCGGCGCCCTGCGGCACCGGTTTCAGTCGGGCACTCCGGCAGCGGCGCAAGAATCGGCCACCAGAAGATGGTTCCGCCAATCAAGCAGCGAGAGGTGCTCGACGATATGAAGCGCCTCATTCGATAAGGCGGCATTGAACAGCAGCGGGATGTGCCAGAAGGCCATTGCGCCAATACCGGCGATCCAGGCGATTGCCGGTTTGCGCAGAAACCGTTCGGCGACGCGCCACAGGACGATAACGCAGCGCGCGCTCGACGGGTGCGGCGGGCAATCCGATCAGCAGCAGCGCGGGCACGACCAGCACAAACAAAATATGCTTCGCCATGTGAACGCTGAACAGGTATTTGTCCGCGAGTTCATCCAGAGGCGAAACCAGCGCCAGGAATATGAGAAGCACGCCCGTCAGCCAGGCCGCGGCCTTTCGAGAGAATCGAAAGCGTACGGCCCATGCGTACACAGCGATCAACGCGGCACACCCGATCAGCGACGGACGGCTTCCAATCCCACGCCGAAATGAAGAATTCGGAAGTACTCATACCCACACCGTCAGATACACCAGACTGAAGATCACGATCCACACTGCATCGACGAAGTGCCAGTACATCGATACTGCGCCGAGT
Source organism: Bryobacterales bacterium (assembly GCA_963723015.1). Taxonomy (GTDB): domain Bacteria; phylum Acidobacteriota; class Terriglobia; order Bryobacterales; family Bryobacteraceae; genus PALSA-243. The sequence continues at coordinate 150,313 of CAVRPF010000017.1, read as the reverse complement.
CCGGATATCTCCCTTTGTCCGAAACCGCGCACAAAAGCGAGCACTAACAGCACGGACAGACGAGATCAATCCGCAAAGCACGTGCAGGCCATGAAAACCGGTGAGCGTGAAAAACGTGGCGCCGAACAAGTTTCGCTCGGGAGTAATGCTCTTCGCGATCAGGCCTGTGTACTCCAGTGCCTGGCCGAAGATAAATACGGCCCCCAGTAAAATGGTGGCTCCCAGCCACAGGCGAAAGCTCCTCTTATGGGCTGCGGCGAGGCGGCGCTCCGCGAGCCATAGCGTGCCGCTGCTGGCGAGCAGGCAAAGCGTGAAGATCAGTGTCCGGGGCGGGTTGAGGCTGTTGCTTGCGCTCGGGCCATGAACAACGGCTCCGTAGTAGTAAATGTAGGCCGCGATGAGGAAGGCGAAGAATACGGCTTCCGACGCAATGAAAACCGCACATTGCCAGCTTTGCCGTGTCGAATCGCTTCACGCCCGCTCTCCTTCCGGATGCGCGAGATCCCACAGGGGCCGTCGGCCCGTGTACCGGCGGAACGGCATCGAAATTGTGCTCGGGAGGCGGCGATGTCGTGGCCCATTCCAGTGTCCACGCATTCCAGGGATTGTCTCCGGCGGGCTCGCCATGTGCGCAGGCTGACCACAATATTGGCGAGGAGCACCAGCACGGAAATGCCGATCACGAACGCCCCGATTGTCGAGATCAGGTTCATGATGGCCCAGCCGGGATGGTCCGGATACGTGTATACGCGGCGCGGCATTCCATCGAGACCGAGAAAGTGTTGAATGAAGAAGGTCATGTGGAAGCCGATGAACATCAGCCAGAAATGGACCGCGCCCCACCGCTCCGAAAGCAGCCGGCCGCTCATTTTGGGAAACCAATAGTAGATGCCGGCCATGACGCCGAACAGCGTTCCGCCGAACAGCACATAATGCATGTGCGCGACTACGTAGTATGAGTCGGTTACCTGCCAGTCGATCGGCACCGTCGCGAATGTAACGCCGCTCAGGCCGCCGATTGTGAATGTGAACAGGAACGCGATCGCGAACAGCATGGAGGTGGTGAACCGGATGGAACCGCCCCACATGGTGGCAATCCAGTTAAAAACCTTGACGCCTGTGGGCACGGCGATCAGTAGGCTGGAGGCGCCGAAGGCGTATTCCCATGCATGGCCCAAGCCCCACGGCGAACATATGATGCGCCCAGACTCCGATACTTAAGAGAGCGATGGCGACCGTCGATGCCGCCACAAAGCCGTAGCCAAAAATCGGCTTGCGGGAAAACACGGGGATCACCTCGGAAATAATGCCGAAGGCCGGCAACACCATGATGTAAACCTCCGGGTGCCCGAAAGACCAGAAGTAGTGCTGCCAAAGAATCGGCGAGCCGCCCCCGAGTTGCGTAAAGAAGTGCGCATTGAGCTGACGGTCAATCAGCAGCATCACAAGCGACGCGTTCAGAGCCGGAAGCGCGAAGATAATCAGAAACGAATTGACGAACACCATCCAGACAAACAACGGCAGCCTGCGGATGGTAAGTCCTTCGGTTCGAAGATTGACGATCGTGACGATCAGGTTGATGGCGGTGCCGATCGTCCCCACTCCGATGCCGAGCAAAGCCAGCGCCCAATAATCCAGTCCATATCGCGTCGAGTATCCTTTTTCGCTGAGCGGAGCGTAACTGAACCAGCCCGCGCTCGGCGCGTGTCCGGAAACAAAGCTGAAGTAAAGAAGAACGCCGCCAAACAGGAACACCCAAAAGCTGAAGGCGTTCAAGCGCGGCAGCGCCATATCGCTCGCTCCGATCATCAACGGCGTCAGATAATTCGCGAGACCAAGCAGAAGCGGAACCACGACCAGAAACACCATCGTCGTGCCGTGCATCGTGAAGATCTGGTTGTACATCTCCGGGCTTAGAAATGTATTGCCGGGCCAGGCGAGCTGAATCCGGATCAGCAGCGCTTCGATACCGCCGAGACAGAAGAAAATCGAGGTTGCAAGCAGGTAAAGAATGCCGATGCGCTTGTGATCGACGGTCGCGATCCACTCCAGCCATGCGCTTTGGCTCTGCGCCGGAAAATCCGCGTCCAGCAGACCCGGGGTGATCGGAATGTCGCTCATTTCAGCGACTCCAGAAATGCCGTCAGCGCAGTTAAGTCGTGTGTCCGACAACTTCAGGTTGGGCATTTCGCAGTCCGGTTTGATAATGTTCGGCTGGCGCAGCCAATCCTTCAGATTTCCGGGCGTATTCTCGATCCGTTCGGCCGCCAGCATCTTGCGGCTCGCAACATGGGTCAGGTCCGGCCCGTACTGCTTTTGCTTGTTAATACCGCGGATGTTGTGGCAGTTGGCGCAAGTGAGCTCGCCGAACCGCGTTTGCCCGAGTCTGGCATCGCCGGCCGCGGGCTCGACTGCCGGCGCCGCTTGCGCGTTCAGCCATGCTTCGTATGCTGCCGCGTCTTGCGCGACCACGCGAAAACGCATCCATGCGTGTTGTGCGCCGCAATATTCCGCACAGGCGCCCTGGTATTCGCCAGGTTCGATCCGCGCGAATCCAAACGAAGTTGCGGCGGCCGGGAATCGCATCGATTTTTCGCCCGAGCCTCGGGACCCAGAAATCGTGAATTACATCTGCGGCTTCCATGCCGATCAGCATTTCCCGATCCACGGGAACGTGGATTTCATTCGCGGTAATCGCATTCGCCGCCGGGTATCGCACCTCCCACCACCATTGATGCCCTGTCACGATGATGTCCGGCTCCCGCCTGATGGGATGATCCACCGCGCGGGCAGTCGTGATGCTTAACACGAACAAGAGCCCTACCAGAACGAGTGGGATTAGTGTCCAGACGATCTCCAGCTTCTTGTTACCTGCGGTCTGCGGTGGTTCGTTGTTGTCCCGCCGTCTATAGCGAACGACGATATAGAGGATGGAAAGCGTGACGGTCGCAAGGACGAACCCGCACACCCACATGCATACGTTCCAGAGCCATAGCAGCTGGGTTGCCTGGGGCGAGGCGGGATTGAAAACGCTCACATGCATGACGCGGTAATCGTAGGCGAGCCGCCCTACATCGACTATAGGAAGGATGATCTCAAGAAGGGGTCAATATTCGGCGTCCCAGCGTCAAGAAACTGTCAAGAAAAGCCGCTTCAATTTACTGGATCGCCAGCCGTAGTGCATTTTCCTGCGGAGTTCTGAGACACTGGGCGGATGAAGGCCCTCTGGCGTCTTGGAGTGGCCGCCGGTGCGGGGTTGGCCGGCGCTGTCATGTTAACGCGTAAGTGGACGCGATCGCAGATTCCGGCGGTGCCGGATCCTATCGCTGAACTTACCCGCACCTTAACCGATTGCGATGATCTGCCGGACATGCTGTCCGCCATCGAGCGTTCGTTTACGTCCACTTTGGGGTTCCCATTGGCCATTTTCATTGCAGAAGGTGATCGATTGGCCGTGCGGCACCACAGTTCCCGATTCGAGCCCGATGCCACTGACCTCGCCAATGCCGCCCTTTCGATTTCATCCGGCCAGTCGCGTCGCGCACCTCACCTCCGCGCCCGATCTCTATTCGTATTTTCTCCCCCTTACTACCTGGAGAGGCGCTTTGGGATCGTTTGGATTCCGGGCGCGCGGAACTCGTGGGCGGACTCGCGCCGTCGAATATGGGCGTTGGTTGAGGTCTTCGCGAACCAGACCTCATTGGCGCATCTTGCGCGCCACACTCGAAGACAAAGCGCGGAATGCCGAGTTCCTGGCCGACGCCGATACGCTGCAGAAAGCTTTGTTGAATTCAATCTCGCATAACGTGAGGACTCCACTTGCCTCCATCATTGGCGTGCTGAGCACTTTGCAGGAAGAGGAGATCCTGATCCGTCAGCCGGTCCGTCGCGACCTGATTGACACGGCGCGCCAGGAAGCCGAACGCCTGAACCGCCTCTTCGGCAATCTGCTGGACTTGAGCCGCCTCGAAGCCGGCGCTCTCCGGATTCGGAAAGATCCATGCGACGTTCAGGACCTGATCGGCGCCGCGCTGGAACAGCTCGGCGTCCGCCGTAGAGAACCGTCGCGATCGATAGTGACGATTGCTCCGGATCTGCCCTTTGTACCTATGGATTTTGTGTTAATCGTCCAGGTGCTCGTCAATCTGTTAGATAACGCCCTCAAATACTCTCCCGCCGGGCCATCGATTACCGTGGAGGCGCGCGTGCTGTTAAGCAGTCTCGAAGTCTCGTGTCTCGGATTGTGGAGACGGTATCGCGGAAGCGATCTCGCCCATGTTTTCGAAAAATTCAACCGCGGAGGCCGAAGCGGCGAAACAGGGGGAATCGGGCTTGGTTTATCGATTTGTAAAGGCGTTGATCGAGGCGCATCATGGAACAAATATGGGCGGAACGCCGGCGCCCGCGAGGAACCGCAGTTACGTTCACCTTGCCCATCCAACAGGAGAGATGAAAAACCCGGCGCACGCAACTGTGTACGCGTCCTTGTTGTAGACGACGAGCATGGCATTCGCAAATTTCTTCGAACTTCTCTAAGTACTCAAGGATACGAACTGTTTGAAGCGGCAACCGGCCAGGAAGCTCTTCAGGCTGTTCCTATCAACCGGCCAGATGTAATCGTGCTGGACCTTGGGCTTCCCGATCTCGACGGAATCGATGTTACGCGCACGCTACGAGAGTGGACCGAAATCCCGATTCTGATCCTATCCGTCCGCGACCGGGAATCGGAGAAGGTCGCCGCCCTGGATGCGGGCGCGGATGACTATCTCACAAAGCCGTTTGGAGTCGGTGAGTTGCTGGCGCGAATTCGGGCCGCGCTACGGCGAGCCAATAAGCCGGAGAACACCGCTGTGTTTGAGGCCGGCGATCTGCACGTAGATTTGGCGAAGCGCATCGTGCAGGTGCGCCGTCAAAACGTTCAGCTTACGCCGACGGAATACGATCTTCTTAAAGCGCTGGTCCGTCATCCGGATCGGGTTCTGACGCATCGCCATCTGATTCGGGAAGTGTGGGGAGGCGCCTGCTATGAAGACGAGATGCACCTTTTGCGCGTGAATATGAGCAATTTGCGGCGCAAACTGGAGTCCGATCCCACCCGTCCTCGTCACGTGGTGACTGAGCCCGGCGTCGGGTATCAGGCTGCGAATGGAATAGCGAAATCGCCTGCCTTGACACTTTCTTGACGCCGCCGCTTTGATTTTTGACCCCATCTTGATCTCGCGGGCCGGTAGAGTCGGACTATGGGTTGACGAGTCATGACTCGGCTCCATACGTCGCGTCCTTGTCTGTCTTGCTACGGGACCGATCCCGATTCGCCATGGTAAGAGATGAAGTAATTCGAAGCGCCCTTGATCGAACCAATTGGGATCTGTTGGCGTGCTCCATGCCATCGAACGTACTTCTTCTATCGGGTTACTGGCCGGCTGCGGGCTATTCTCTCGCCCTTGCCACCCGCGATGGACAGATTATCCTGATTGTTCCGCAAGATGAAGACGATCTGGCCGAGCGCAGTTGGGCGGACGAGGTTGCCACCTATTGCCCTATTCCGCTTGAGCGTGTCATGACGGCCGAGGAACCCGTGTTTGAGGTATTTGCGGAACTCAAAAACAATCTGGGAATTGCTGCCGATCGCATCGGATTCGAACAGGCGGAAGCGTTCGAGCCGGCCGGTTATGCGCCCAATCTTTTCCGCGGCAGTGCTGTCAGGCTTTTGCGTCGCGCTTTCCCCTCCGCGGCTTTAGCGCCCGCCGACGAGCTTTTGGCCCAGATGCGGGCGATTAAAACCGTGGCGGAGATCGAGCACATCCGTGCCGCATGCGTCGTTGCCGAGCAGGCCTTTCTGCACGGCTCGCGTCAGCTGCGAACCGGTCTAACTGAGGCTCAGATAGCGGCGGCATTTCGCGTTCCGCTGAGTTCCTGTCTGGCGGATTACGAACGGGTGAATCGCTGCGACGGGTTCACTTACTGCATGTCCGGGCCGAACTCGGCTACCGCTTATGGACCATATTCCCGTTCACGCACCCGAAAAATTGAACCAGGAGACCTGGTAATCCTCAGGTGTCATTCGTATGCGGATGGATACTGGGCCGATATCGCTCGCACCTACCATATAGGGCCGCTTGAAGGAAGAAAGCGGCAAATGTTTGAGGCGGTCTTTGCCGCGCGCGATGCGGTACTGGCGGCCATCCGTCCGGGAGTAAAAGCGGCCGCCCTGGATCGGATTGCACGGGCCGTTTTCGAGTCTTACGATCTGGGCGCGGCATTTAAGCATCCGACCGGTCATGGGGCGGGATTTGGAGCGCTTGACCATACAGCTCGTCCCAGATTGCACCCGAAATCGGATGACGTACTCGAGTCGGGAATGATTCTAAAGCTTGAGCCGGGGGCATACCTTGGACAGCACGGAGGTGTTCGTAAATCCGATATGGTGGCTGTCACCCAAGATGGCGCGGAGGTGTTGACGCCATTTCATTGGACTCTCGCAGAAGTGACATTGAACGGTTAACGGCAGTTGCCGGATCTGATCCGGCGGAGGAGCTAGGATGCGTTTTACGGATAAGGTTTGCATCGTGACTGGAGGAGGCTCGGGTATCGGCAAGGCTGCATGTTTGCAGTTTGCGCGGGAGGGTGGCAAGGTACTCGTGGTCGATCTGAACGAGCCGCACGGGAACCAGACCGTGCAGGAGATCGGTCAGGCTAAGGGAGAAGCGGTGTTCGCCAAGTGCGATGTGGGCGACCCCGATAACGTCAAAGCGGCTATCAAAACGGCCGTGGACAAATGGAAAAAAATAGACGTCGTTGTCAATGACGCCGCGATGATGACTTTTAAGCCGATTATCGATCTGCCCGACGAGGACTTCGATAAGGTTCTTAACGTCAATTTGCGCTCGGTCTTTCTGTTCTGCAAATACTCGGTACCTCACATGCCGAAGGGAAGCGCGATTGTGAACATCAGTTCAGTCCACGCCTATGAGACGACCAAGAACGTGGTTCCTTATGCGACTTCCAAAGGAGGCATGGAAGCGTTTACGCGAGGGTTCAGCGAAGAACTCGCGGCTAACAAAATCCGCATCAACTGTGTTGCGCCGGGCGCTGTCGATACGCCGATGCTCTGGAACAATCCCAACGTCAAAAGCGGCGTTGAGAAAGTCCAGGGCGCGATCGGAAAGCCTGAGGACATTGCGGCGGCTATATGCTTTCTGGCATCGGGCGAAGCGCGCTTCATCACCGGAACGAACCTCACGGTGGATGGGGGCCGGCTGGATATTCTTCCATAAGGCGTAACAATATGTCGCAATTCATGTTTGCCACCGGCATCGAAAACAGCTATCCCACCATAGAGTGGAAAGGAAAAACGATCCGGCAGGATGAGCTTGCCAAAACCAAGCATTACGATCGTTGGCGCGACGACTTCCGGATCCTGAAGGAACTCGGGATCGAATATCTCCGCTACGGCCCCCCTTACTTCTCCACGCACACGGGTCCCTCAAAATTCGACTGGAGCTTCACCGATGAAACGTTCCGCGCGCTGCGCGATCAAAAGGTCACCCCCATTGCCGATTTGTGCCACTTCGGCGTGCCGGACTGGATTGGAGACTTTCAGAATAGCGACTGGCCCGGGCTGTTTGTGGAATACGCCCAAGCCTTTGCGCGCCGGTTTCCATGGGTCCGTTTCTACACGCCCGTAAACGAGATCTTTATTGCGGCCACTTTTTCAGCCCAGTTTGGCTGGTGGAATGAGCGGCTGAAAAGCGATCGCGCCTTCGTCAACGCGCTCAAGCATCTCTGTCAGGCCAATGTCATGGCTATGCACGCCATATTGAAAGAACGCCCTGACGCGATCTTTATTCAAAGCGAATCCACCCAGTACTTTCATCCCGAAGACCCCGCTAGCGAGAATGCCGCTCGCCGGTTTAACGAGAAACGCTTTCTGTCGTTCGACCTCACTTACGGACATCACCTGAACGCCACCGTATATGAATATCTGCTCGATAATGGCATGACTCGCGACGAATATCACTGGTTTCTCCAGCATCATTTGCGGTCGCGTTGCGTTATGGGCAACGACTATTACGAAACCAATGAGAACCTGGTCCACGCCGACGGAAGCATCTCGCTTTCAGGTGAAATTTTTGGTTACTATCCGATCACTCATCAGTACTTCGCCCGGTACTCGATGCCTGTGATGCACACCGAGACGAACGGCTTGGGTGGCCTGGACGCGGTCAAGTGGCTCAACAAGGAGTGGGCGAATGTACATCGCCTTAAACAGGACGGCGTGCCTATCGTGGGATTCACCTGGTACAGTCTCCAGGATCAGGTGGATTGGGACACGGGACTGCGAGAGAACAACGGTAATGTGAACCCGCTTGGACTTTGTAACTTGGATCGGAACATCAATCCGGTCGGGCATGCTTATAAGAAACTGATTAGCCAATGGCGCAATACGCTGCCGGCCGAGAGCAGCGTCCTGGGCATATGTCCTTAGTGGTGTGCGGTTGATCTCTTTAGGATGTGACTCGAAGAAGGAGGCATTCCGTGGGACAGTCGATGAAACGAACGGCTTTGATGGCCGGAGCGGGCGCTGGCTGCGCCATGCTTGCATGGAAAGTATGGAAGCGCGCCGGCCTGCGCCAAAAGAACCGCTCCATACCTTCCAATCAAAAGATTATAATCCTCGGCGCCGGCTTCGGCGGTCTCAACGTCGCTCAGGAGCTGTCGCGCCTGCTGCCCGCGCGAAACGATGGACAGATCACGCTCGTAGACCGGAACAACTACCTCCTGTTCACTCCCATGCTTACCGAGGTTGCGGGAGGGGAGCTCAATCCGCACCATATACTTGCGCCGCCTCGACTGCTATCGCCGCGAATCGGCTTTGAACAAGGCCAGGTCCATGACATCGACCTCGGCAACAAATCCGTCGTTTTAGACGTTGGCGACGACGGCGGCTCCAGGCGCACTCTTAAAGCGGACCACGTCGTTATCGCTCTCGGTTCGGTTCCCAATTTCCATGGAATACCTGGTATCGAGGAGCATTCACTCGGACTCAAGAGTATCGCTGACGCCGCCGCAATCCGCAATCGAATTCTTGCGTCCTTAGAACACGCAGTTGGGAGCGGGATCCCACTGTTCGCAGAGAGCTCTTGACTTTCGTAGTTGGCGGCGGAGGGTATACGGGCGTCGAAACCATGGCTGCCATCAACGATCTCGTAAGGACCAGCGTAAAGCATTACCCCAAGGTGTCACCCGAAGAAATCGGGACCGTACTCATTGAGCCTGGAGATCGCCTTCTATCCGAACTGAGCTCGGATCTCGCCGCCTTTGCTCAAAAGAAGCTTGAAGAGCGAGGTGTGCAGGTTCGGTTAAAAACAAAAATCACTCGCGCCACCGCCAATTTCGTAGAGCTCGAACAGGGTGAACGCATTCACACGAGAATGCTTATATGGGCGGGCGGAATTACTCCGAATCCGCTGATCGGAAAGCTCGACTGTAAACGCGGAAAGCACGGCGGCATCGTTGTAGACGAACATTGTGCGGTGGAGGATCGTCCAGGATTCTGGGCGCTTGGCGACTGCGCTGAAGTTCCCAAATCTGAAGCTAACGGTACTTATGCCCCTACCGCCCAGAACGCAACCCGCGAGGGCGCCCTGGTCGCCCGCAATATCGTAGCCGTGCTCCGCGGGCAGCGGCCGGAACCATTCCAATTTACCCCCATTGGCGAACTGGCTCTCGTTGGGAGGCATTCGGGAGTTGCCAAGATTTACGGCCATCGTTTCTCGGGTTTTCTGGCTTGGGCCATGTGGCGGGCGGTTTACATCTCGAAGATGCCCGGCATGGCACAGCGCTCCCGGATACTAGTCGATTGGGCGCTGGATTTCGTCTTTGGACGAAACATCGCCGAGCTTCCCCTGAACCGCTAGCTTCTGCTCCTTAGCCGCGGAGCCGCGCGGCCCTACCATCCGGACCGTGCCCGGTCCTTAGTCAAGCCTAACGCTTTCACGCCCGGGGGTTTTCAACCGGCGGTGACAGTCCTCACCGCTATACCGCCCTGGATCTCAATCCGATTGGACCAGTTTATTAATCCGCATCCGCGATGGTTTGCGTTCCGGCGTGGTTGTCACAGGATCTAGGGTAGGTCTCGGCTGGCAAAAAATAGCGTCTAACTACTTGTTTTATAAGCTAGGTTCTAGTATTTGTAGATCGAGGACGGCTATATCATTTCTTTCGCGGTGGTACTGCCGAGGGTATGTAAGCAGGCAGGAAGTACCAACTATTGTTGACAAGGTGATGCAGCGGGATCGATCCGGCCGATGGAATTATCTTTGTGTTGGCTGCCAGTCCGACAGGTTTGGGCACGGGCGGCGGAGACATTGGTTATGGCGGCGTCAATAACAGTGTTGCGATCGAATTGGATACTTATAATAACGGCGCCGCGGACGCCAATAGCAGCAATCATGTAGCCATCCAACCTCAGTATGACTCTGACAGATCCGAAAGAGAGTGGATCGGACGTCATCTACACGAATCTTCCAATCAACATCAGCTCGTTTCTGGGTACAACCAGCGCCTTTGTTGGGTTTACCGCCGGCACCGGTTCGGGATTTGAAGCTCAGAATATTCTCAGTTGGCAGTTCGCGAACGACACATCATTAGCTTCTGGGGGTGCTCCGGAACCTTCGACCATGTTGATGGGCGGCGCGGCATTTTTCGCGCTGGGATTAATCCGGCGGGCAAGAACGCGGAAAACGGCATAGTTTTTCGCTGGAGAACGCGCCGCCCTCGCGAATCGGGCGGCGCAAGCCTTTCTTCTCTTCGCCTACTCAATCCACTGCCACATATGGAACGGCCGGTCCAGTCGTCGGGCTGCTCACATTCCCGATTCGCAGCGTGACCGCCAGCGCATTACCATCCAGATGCGTTCCCGGTATGCGCAAATTAAGCTGATAGACTCCGACTAATCCCGGCGCCAGGCCGCTCCAATCCACAATTACGCCGGCTTGCGAGTAGCCCGGATCTCCGAAGAACACCTGTACCTCGCTAGTGACCGCCAGTGGGCTGGTTGGCGATGGCGCCCCCGCTGTAACGGCGCCGCCCGTGGTCGCGCCCAAGCCCGTGGCGTACATTACTAGTGGCTCGTCGCGCGTGGCCGGATTGTTCTTGTTCACGTATTGCCCGTTGGCGTGAAATAGCGCCACTTGGCCGGCGTTATCCACGAATACCGCGGGCGCGTATGCGCTCACGGTTACGGTTTCCGATGTGGACGCGGCTTGGTTAGCGATGGATCGCACCACGAGTGGATACGAGCCGCCGGCCGTGCCCGGCGGAACCTGAGCGTTGATCTGGCCTGGACTTGTCAGCAGCAGCGGCAGCGCGACATTGTTCAGCGTCACGCACGTCCCCCCGAGAATCAACGGCAGCGGCATTGAAGATGGCGTGGCAAGCGTTCCGAAATTTTGGCCGAAGACGGCGAGCAGCCCGTTTGGCGCTACGCCGGGCGTGTAGCTAGCCAAATTCACCGCGCCCCCTTTGGCCGGCTGCGGCCGCTGCGCCTGCGTGGGGCCGGTCAGTGGAATGATGCTGAGACCGCTGGCGGTGATTGCATAAGCTGTGGTCCCGGCGGCGTCAATCGCCATCGTGCGCCCGCCAACCATCGCGCGTGTGGTGACACCGAAGCCGCCTGGGCCGCCCGGCCCGGTGACTGTGTTGGTCAACTGCGCCATTGGACCCTCAAGCGCGCTCACCGTATTAACCGGATTGCCGGATTTAGCATCCAGCATCGCCACACTCGGCGGAGTAGCGCTGGTGGCGGAAACCGGAGTAAATACCGAATAAGTCGACGTACCGGCGGCGGCTATCGCCGAGTAAGTTCCAGCGGCAGCGCTGGTAGCTACCGTAAGATCCGCATTCAGCAGAATGCCGCTCACCACATAGTATTGTCCGCCAGGACCCGCGGCTACCGCTCCCAGATAGCCTGCCTGCGTAGCGGTGAATATCTGCCGCTCGGACACAAAATCGTCGGCGCTGGCATCGTACAGATAGGCGACGCCGGTACTGGTGGCGAACAGTATGTATTCGCCTCCCGGTGTAGCTGCCATGGTGGAACTTGCGGTGGGCAGCTTGACGGGAAGAGTCGTGCCCAGCAGTTTGCTCAACGGACGGGGAACGGCCGTACTTCCCACCACCTTCCAAAGTGAGCCGTCGGAATTCATAATCTGCAGACCGCTTAAGCCGAATGCGATTACGCTCGGAAGCGAGAGCGCTGTACTGGCATTAAACGCCACCGGAGGATAGCCGACGCGCGCGATAACCTGCATCTTGTCCGGATCGACGACACTGAGATTCTCGCCCCCCGAATTGGCGACATAGAGAGTGAAGCCGTCGGGTGTGAGCGCCATCGAGCTGGGCATCTGGCCCACTTTGATAGGAGTCAGAAACGCCTGCCCCTTGATATCGTACACTTCCACGCGATTCAAGCCTGTATTCGCGATGTAGACGCGCTGCCGGGTCTGGTCAAAAATCAGATCGGATAACGGAGTCGCCGCCGAAGGGCCCACCGCAAGCGGAACAATGGTACCGCGGGCGTCCGAATCGCGCGCGTTCTCATACGCGCGTACGATATTGGGAATATTGACGGCCTGCGCGGATGTAATCAGGAAATCGTGCGGCGGCGCAATAGTACCGCGTTGCTTGGCGGCCGCTGAGTTGAAGTTGAAGATAAGCTGAGAACCGGATGTGCGAACCGATGGCGCGGTGGTTGGGCTGGATTCAGATGCGGTATTCACGTTGGCGTACCGCAACAGTTGAGCGGTAGCGGTCAAAGAGCCTTTCCCGGCGTTGTTTACGGCCACCGATGCGGAAGAAGTCGCCGCGGTAACGCCGCACGGGTCACTGGTAAGCAGCACCGATTGCGCCGCTGGTACGGCAATGGGGCTTTGCGCGAGCGTGCCCAGCGGCAGGACCGTGAAACCCGAATCCGAAAGGGCGTAGGCGTTAGTTCCATCCGCGCTGACCACCACTTTGCCGGACAGATTCTCGGGCAATTGAATTCCGGTGCGGATCAGCAGATTGTCCGGATCGTGAATCATCAACTGGCTAATCGTGGAGGCGGTGGTTGTAGTGGCATTCGTAACCGGCGCAATATTCAACACCGCATATAGGTTCGTCCCATCGGGTGAAAACGCAACTCCGCCCTGATTGGCCTGAGTAGTGAAGCTGGTCCCGGGAGCGATGGGGTAGGGCGAGTTAGCCAGGTTTTGTTGCGCCAGTACCTGCAGCGTGGCCGCATCGAATAGAATCGCGCCGCACATGATGCGCGTACCATCGTCGGAGATGGAGAGACTCGTGGACGTACCGGCGACGATCCGCGCCAGCGGGACTGTGCCGGATGCCGTTTGATACACGAAGAGCGACGGCGAACCGGCGGCGGGAATATTTACGCCGGCGATCAGCGATCCGTCGCGCGTGGCCCGCAACTGGCTGTGTACAGCCAGGTACGGACGCCCGGAGGGTGGAGGAAAAGTGGGAGCGGTGGGGGCCGAGGGTGTTATCACAATGCTGGTAAGCGCCGTCGCCGCGCCCGGCGCAGGATTGTAGATCAGCAGCAAGTTAGCTGTGGCGGCCGTGCCGCTGCCGGTCGTCGAGATGAGCACGCGATCGTCGCTACCCACAGCGACGCCTTCCGGTTTGGCAGGGAGAGTGATCCGCGCGGTCACCGTGAGCGTATTCAGGTTAATAACATCAAGTATCTGACTGTCGTAGCAGGTTACATAGAGATTGGTTCCGCTGCGTGAAATCGCAACCGAAAGAGGCGTCTGGTCGGTGGAGATGGGAGTTAGGAAGGTTTGCTTGGCGATGGAGTAGACCTGGAGTGTATTCTGCACACTCGAGGTGAGATAAATCTGGTTACGCGCTTCGTCTAATAGTATATCCGTGCCACCGCCCAAGAGTGGGATAACTTTGCCGAAGCTAGCGGCATGGGCGGAAACTGAACCTATAAGAAGGAAGAGTACGTGGGCCAAGCACTTTCGCCTGCCAACCTGAATGTGTAAGGCCCGAGTCGACATCCTATCCTACTGATTATTCTGAATTGATACCACCACCGGCGTACTCCGCTGCGCATTGCTCAGCGATCGCACCTGCAGTACATTGGAGCCTCCCCTGATGGTGGCCGGAAGCTGCGCCACAATCTGCGTAGGTGAAGTGGAGAGCAGCGGAATCGCTACGTCATCGACCAGCACGCACGATCCGCCCAGTACGGTCGGCGGCGGAAGCGTGGTCGCGGTGGCCGCGGCAGCCAGATTGGTTCCATTAATCTGGATGAACGCGCCGGGAGCGAAATTCGAGCTTCCGTTAGTGGCATTAAGAACGGCTTTCGACCCGCCGGTCGCGGGAATTGTGGCGGAAGTCGTCGACGCGGTCGGCATCACGCTCAACCCGGAAAGCGTTATCGCATAGGCGACGCCGTTGGCGTCCACTACCATCTGGCGCGCCGGCATAGGCGTGCGGGTCGATCCGAAAAGGGAATAGGCCGGATTGTCCGGCATCTCAGCCACCGTGGAGGTTGCGCCCGTGGCCGTATTTACTAATTGAAGGGTAGCGTGGACATCGTCGGTTATCGTGGACGTGATGGATGCGCGAACCGCCGTGGTCATGCGCAGAAACGAAGTCTGATTCACCGGCGCTACCGCGGCTACATTGCGCAACGGACTCTCCGCTACGCCATTGTTAGGCTGACCGGGAGTGGAAGGAGGCGTAATAGGAGTCAGGCCAGGACTGGCGGCGCCGCCAATGGCCGTCAGCGACTGGTTCATCACCAGACCGTTCGCAAGTAAAAAAGCGCCATTTGGGGCCACACCCAGCGGACCGTAATATCCGGTAATCGGGTTGGTGAAGAGTTGGTTGGAGGTAGTGTAGGTGTCGGTCAGTCCGTTGTAAAGATAGGTCAAACCGGTCCCGCCCATCAGCAGGGCGAAGGTTCCGTCGGTCGCGCCCACCATCGCCTGGTATTGCGCCGGACCGGCGATAGCGGTCTGCGCGCCCGTGGTAGCGGAAACCCCGGTGACAAAGGTCCCGGTGCGCGGCACTGCCTGCCCGCCGATCACTTCCCACAGATTGCCGTTGCTCATCAGGAACTGGAGACCGGTCAATCCCATCGCCATTGCGTCGACCGATGTTATGGCCGCGTTGGCGATACGAGGAATGGGTGGAAGAGTAATCCGGCCGATAACGGCTTGGGCGTTCAGGTCGACAATGTCGATAGTCTCACCGCCGGTCTCGGCGACATATAACGTATTGCCGTCCAATCCCAAAGCCATCTGGTGCGGAAGCTGCCCCACAGAAATCGGCGTCTGTAACTGCATGGTCTGCGCATTGAAGACTTCGATGCGGTTATAGCCGGCGTTAGTGATATAGACTAAGTTGCGCACAGGATCGAGCACGATGTCTTGCAAACCTTGATTAGCCGCCGCGGTAGTGTTAGGAACGGTCGGAATCGGGTAGACCAAGCCTCGCATCGTCGAATCCCTATAGTTCATGAACACTTGTATGGCAGGCGGAACATTGATCGCGTTCGGCGACTCAAGCTGTATGTTAATTACCGAGCCGCTGTTAGATGCGCCGCCGCCGGTATAGAGATTAGTTCCGGCGATGCGGGAGACGGCCGAACGTCCGGGATCCATGGTGAATGTCAGACTCGCGGGAGCCAGGCCGCTCGCCGCTCCGATCTCCAGTGCCGCGGCCCCATCGGGAATCGTGCTGGGCGGGGCGAAGGTGAGCGTGCCGCCTCCAAGATTACTAATCTGCACTTGTGCCTGCGCCACCCCAAGCTGGCAGTCATTTTGAGTCAGGAAAACACTGGTAGTGGATGGCATCAGGATCGGATAAGTGTATAGAGTCGATAGCGGAAGGTGAGTAACGCCCGAAAGCGAGAGACCCCAGGCGTCATTGCCATTGGCGGTGATCACCATTTTACCGATAATACTTTCCGGAAGATTGATGCCCAACTGAATCCCGAGGTTATTTGGGTTGGAGATTAACAAAGTCGCTGCTTGGGGCGTGGGCGCAGGCGAGGTGAGCACGGCCGTATTGAAGGCGCTGTAGAGCGTCTTGCCGTCGGGCGAGAACACGCTGCCGCCAACGTTAAAGTTCGTGGCGAAAGTGCTGGTGGTGGCAAAGGGAGCGTTCGCCATACTCTGCTGCCCTAGCACGTTGAGCGTCGCCAGATCGTAGTGAGTGAAGCCGGCCATGAAGCTGAGACTATCGGAGGCCATGGAGAGCGTGCTTGATTGGCCAATCACGGTGCGAGTCTGCAACACCGTGCTGGAAACAGGTTCGTAGACGTACACGACTGTGGATGCGTTGCTGTTGATAGAACTTACGCCCACGATGTAGTTCCCGTCGGGAGTACGCCGTAGCCTGCCATTAATAGCTACGCTCGGCTTCCCGATTACCGGCGCCAGAGAGGGTGGAGTGGCTGCGGCGGGCGGAAAGACCACTGCCTGCACCTGCGATGAGCTCGGCTGCGTGGAGTCGTAGATCAACAGCGTATTAGCGGCGTTCCCGGTTCCGGATCCGTCCGTGCAAATCAGGGCGCGGCCGGAAAGTTCGGTCTCTACTCCTTGCGGAGCCGCGGGAAGCGAGACAGTTGCCGTCACGCTTCCGAAGCTCATTCCGTTCAGAGTAATTACGCTTAGCGTGGAATCGTCGTGGTTAGCGACGTAAAGGAAAGCGTTATCCGCGGATATGGCCGCGCCAAGGGGTCGTTGACCGACTGTAATCGAACCGATGACGGATTGGCCGGCGTAATCGTAGACATCGACGCGGTTGCCTGTGGGATTCACCAGGTACAACCGCTGACGACTCTCGTCCAGCACGATATCGCTCGGTGTCTGACCCAGAGCAATGACTTGTCCGAAGGTAGCGCTAGTTTGCGCGCGCAGTCCAATCGTCAAAACAGCAAAAGTTCCAAAAAATAAGAATAAAAACCTGATCCGCATAACTTGCGCTAACGCCACCACCAATGATACTGTATGGCGATCCACTGTCAAGAACATTCGGCGGCTCGGGGGCGCGAGGATTTTCTTAACGGGTGTTGTGAGGAATGTTAGGCGCCGAATGGTTAGTAACTTGGCTTTGAGCGGTAATGCCCGCACGGCAATGGTCTGCGCGTGCGTGCTCGTCGGCGCGTCGTGTACGCACCAGGTGCAAACCGGCTCGTTTCCAGCGCCGGTTCCGGCGGTCCATGCCGCCATGTCGCGAGAGGTGAAGAATGCGACCGACGCTGGCGATGGCGATTTGGATCTTCGCGCTCTGCGGCATCGTCTCGCGGCGAATGCGAGAGATCTTGACGCGCGGATACTGCTGGCGCGTTATTATTCCTCGCACGGATTGCCGGATCTGGCGCTGGAACATTATCGCCTGGCGGCAGCGCAATTCCCCGATTCGCCGGCAGTGACGATAGCGCTGGCCAAAACGCTGCGCGAAATGGGAGAGCCATCCCAAGCGTTGCGGACGCTGCGCGAATATGCGGAAAGGCAGCCGCGGGGCAGCTGGGAAGCGCTGTCGCTCGAGGGCATTTTAGAGGACGAACAGGGCCGCTTGCCGGTAGCCGAAGCTGCGCATCGCGCGGCGTTGGCGTTGGAGCCGGAGCGAGGCGAGTTGCATAACAATCTGGGCTACAATTTACTGGCGCAGGGACAGGTGGATTCCGCCGTGAAGGAGTTTCGCCGAGCGATCGAGCTCGATCCGAAATCCGAAATCGCGCACAACAACCTGGCTACCGCGCTCGCAAGATCCGGGACTACGCCGCAGGAAGCTTTGGCTGAGTGGCGCCGGTCTTCTAGCGTGGCGGAGGCGCATAACAATCTGGCCGCGGCGCTAATTGAGCAGGGCCGCTATAAAGAAGCGCGCGTCGAGTTGGAGACGGCGCTGGGGTTGCAGCCCAGCCTGGCGGCGGCGCTGGACAATCTCAAACTGGTGTCGGATCTGGATGGACAGCCCGCTACCGCGCCGCTACGCAAGCGGCGCGCGTCATTGTGGGCGAGAATTTTTGGAAGCAACAAGCAGTAGAATAAGGAGCGATTATGAAGAAGTTTTTAGTAGAATTCATTCGGGACGAACAAGGCCAGGATCTGGTGGAATACGCCCTGATCGTTGCGGCCATCGGTCTGGCTCTGATTGCCACGGTAAATCAGGTTTCCGCCGCTATTGTCAGCTTATATTCGAGCATCGCTCAGGGCCTGACCACCATTGGCACCAGCGGCGCATAGCGTTGAACCGGCAGCGGCGCGATTCCTGCTGCCCAATCTCGCAGCGATGCTGGCCGCCGCAACGCTCATCTACTGTCTCTTCCTTTATGGCGCCGGGGAGAAGCTGTTTCGCGACTCCGATTCGGGTTGGCACATCCGCAATGGCGAACGCATACTTACGAGCCGCGCCTTGCCGCATACCGATCCATATTCATTTTCCAAGAGCGGCCAGCCCTGGGTCGCGTGGGAATGGGGCTCCGACGTCCTAGTGGGACTGGCGCATCGCGCCGGTGGCCTGCGCGCGGTTACGGCTCTATTTAGCTTGACCATTTCCGCGGCCTCATGGCTATGGACCCGGCTAAACTTCGCAGCCGGTGGAGACTTTCTGCTGACCGGCATATTCGCGCCTCTGATGATCACCACCAGCAGCGCGCATTGGCTGGCGCGCCCTCATATTTTCAGTTGGATTTTTCTGCTAGGCGTATTGCTTTGTGCCGAAAAATGGGAACGGCAATCCGGCCCGCCGCCGGCCTGGATGTGGCTGATCGCGGTAGCTGCCGCGTCCGCGCTGTGGGCCAACCTGCACGCCAGCTTCTTCCTTTTTCCGGTAATCGCGCTCATCTATGCCATATCGCATCTCGCGCGGCCCTTGCTCTGGCCACTCGACGCCGTTGCCGGGCGCACCCATGCAAGGTGGTATTTCTACGTTGCCTTGGCCGCTCTGGCAGGCAGCTTTCTAAATCCCTATGGCTGGCGTCTGCACCAGCACGTGCTCACGTTCCTCTTCAACGACCGGCTGACCTCGCAAATCGCCGAGTTCCAGTCGTTCAATTTCCACCATCCCGATGCCACGCAAATGGCATTGACCATGGGCTTGGCCACGGCCGGCGGCATCGTCGCGCTGAGCCAAAAAAAGCTGGCGCACTTTCTGTTGGCGGCGATGTTCGTGTGGGCCGGATTGCGTTCGGCGCGCGTGCTGCCGCTGGTGGCGCTGCTGATTCTCCCGCTGGCCAACGGAGCGTTCGCCGCGGCGTTGCGTAGCGCTAGCGGACTCCGGCAGCCGATCCGGCGAAGACTCGAGGCCGCGCTGGCATATTCGACGCGCTTGCGGCGGATCGATTTGCGATTGGGCGGCTGGGCATTTTCGGCAGGCGCGATCGCCGCGTCACTGCTATTGCTGCAGACGCCTGCGTATTCGAGGCACATCGGATTTCCCTCCCAAACATTCCCGGTTGCCGCGAGCGCGGCGGTGGAGAAACTACCTGCCGGCGCGCGCATTCTGGCATCCGACAGTTTTGGCGGCTATCTGATTTATCGCTTCGATGGCGCACGCAAAGTGTACTTCGATGGGCGCAGCGATTTCTATGGCGCCGATTTCCTGAAACAATATCTCGTGCTGATTGCGGCGCTCCCTGGCTGGCGCGCAATTGTGTCCGCATACGGCTTCACGCACGCGCTCCTGCCCAACGACTCCGCCTTGAACGCCGCCCTGCAACAGGCGGGTTGGGCTACTCTCTATCGCGACGATGTGGCAACGCTATTGGAGGCGCGCTAAATGGATCGCAAAAAGCTTCTACTCATCTTCGGCGCCGCCTGGATTTCGGCCGCATTGCTGACCTGGTTTCTGTACGCTTCCACCAAGGCGCCGCACGTGGAGAAGACCGTCGCCGTGGAAGCGGCCGCGCACGATATGCCAGCGGGCACACTGCTGCGCAAGGGCGATTTGAAAACCGTTACGCTGCTGGAGCGGGAAATTCCCAGGACCGCGATCCGCGAGGAGCGGTTGGCGATCAACCGGCCTTTGCTATTCCCGGTGAGCGCTAATGAGCCGCTGACCTCTTCCAAGATCGCCGCCGCCAACGGCATTGAAGGATTGGCGGCCACCATCGAAATCGGCATGCGCGCCATCACGGTACCGATCGCGGATGCCAATAGCGTCGCCGGCATGATCCCGCCGCGCGCCCATGTGGATGTGCTATTTACGCGACCCGGATCTACCTCGGAAGCCGTCACCAGCACCATTCTGGAAGACGTGATCGTGCTGGCGATCGGCCGCGCCACCGAGGCTCCCAACTCTGCCGCGACTAAAGAGGGCGCGCAAGCGGTCCCGCGCGCGGCCGCTCAATCGGCAACATTACTCGCAACTCCGGAACAGACACGCATGCTCGAGCTCGCGAAAAATCTGGGAAAGATCAGCCTCGCTCTGCGTAACCCGCTCGACCAGACACAAGGTTCCGACGATGTCGCCACCACGCCCCAGGATCTTGGACTTTTTCCGCCCACGCCGCCGGTGCGCACCGTGGTCAGGCAGTCGCCCGTCGAGGCCAAGCCGAAGGCGCCGCTCAAGCCGAGATTGGTCGAAGTGTTTCACGGCGCCACGCACGTTCAGGAAGCCTTCAAATGAACGTCCGCGTAAAATACCGCTCTCTAACGGTCGCGGCTCTGTCAGTCATATGTACCGGCCTCCACTTGCGCGCCGCCGACCCGCCGGTCAGCCACGCTATTTCGCTGACCGAGGGCACCGGAGAATTGCTGCAGTTCGACCACGACCTGGATCGGGTGGTGATCGCCGAACCTAAGATCGCCGATGCGGTGGTCGTGTCGGCGCGCGACGTGATGGTGAACGCCAAGGGTCCGGGACAAACCACGCTGGTGGTCTGGGAAACCGGATTGGGGCCGGTACGCTACGACATCAAAGTGGCGAAAGATAGCACCGAGCTCGATTTGATGAGAAGCTCGCTGGGCGCATCGCTCAAAGCTGGGGTTCCCAATGCGGGCATCGAGTTCAGCGGCAATGCGGATTCGATCGTTCTCACCGGCAAAGTGGCCAACCCAGAGCAATCCAAACGCGCCGAAGCTTTGGCTTCGCTGCACGCCAAAAAGGTCGTCAACATGCTCCAGGTCGCCGACCCGCAACAGATCCTGCTGGCGGTGAAATTCGCCGACGTGGATCGCACGGCGCTTTCGCAGTTCGGGTTTAATCTGGTCAGCCGCAACGGGACCACGCTGGGCGAGACATCTACGCAGCAGTTTCCCGGGCCGCTGTTTCCGCAGCTCCAAACCAATCCATCGAGCACATCTCTCAATCTCACCAACCTGCTCAACCTGTTTATTTTCCGCCCCGATATCAACATTGGCGCCACCATCCAGGCGCTGCAACAGCAGAATCTGGCGCAGATTCTCGCCGAGCCAAATCTGATCGTGGTGGAAGGCTCGGAAGCTAGTTTCCTCGCCGGAGGAGAATTTCCATTTCCCACAATTACGGCCACGCCCACCGGCGGCGGCATCGCGCCGGTGATCACGGTTCAGTTCAAGAAGTTTGGCGTGCAGTTGAATTTTACGCCGGTGATAACGGCATCGGGCGCGATCCGTTTAAAAGTGAAACCGGAGGTCAGCGCGCTCGATTTCAACAATGCCGTAACGATCGAGGGCTTTTTGATTCCCGCCATCTCTTCCCGGGTCGCGGAAACGGAGATCGTTCTTAAAGACGGAGAGAGTTTCGCCATGGCCGGCCTGATCGACAATCGCGTGACGCAGGTTTTGAACAAGGTCAAAGGCCTCGGCGATATTCCGATTCTGGGCCAGTTGTTCCGCAGTCACTCCACGCAGAAAACGACCGACGAGCTGCTGGTGGTGGTGACAGCGCATTTCGTCAAGCCCGTTCCTCCCGGAGAGGAGTTGCGCCTGCCCACCAATGTTGTGCCTTTCCTGCCGCCCGCGACTCCGGAAAAGAAGAAGGGGAAAGACAAGGGTCAGGGCACAACGCCGGACGGGAAAACGCCGGAGTTCGTGGGACCGAAAGGATATGTGCTGCCCAAGCAATAGCGCGCGAGGTCCCTCCGGCAGCCGCAGCCGGCGCGGCGCGGTAACGATTTGGATGCTGGTAATTCTTGTGCCGCTGCTGCTGGGGCTGTTGGGATTCGCGTTGGACCTGGGCATGCTGTATTCGGCCAGGGGCGAGCTGAAGACGGCGGCCAGCGCCATGGCGCTCGCCTCCGCGCAGCAATTGATCGGCACGGATGCGGCCGCCGCGGCGGCGTTTGCCCAGGGACAACTCACTGTCCAGGGCGGGGCGGTAGCCGGTAACAGATATAATTTTCAAGGTCTGCCGATCGGCTCCACCACGGGATCGCTGGTCAGTACGATTTCCGATCCGGCTTACTACGCCACGGCAGCCGACGCGCTTGCCAGCGGCGATCCCACCAATGGCGCATCCGTCAGTCAGGCCGCCAGCGCGCAAGCCAAATATGTGCGCGTGACCATCACTGGTGAAACGCCGCTGATATTTTGGGGTCTGCTTCCGCTGGCCAGCAGCCGCAAGCTGCCGGTGCTGGCCACCGCGGTGGCTGGCGTGAGCGCGCCCCTGTGTACCGCTTGCGGAATTGAACCGTTCGCGGTGGCGGCGATCGATCAATCCGATACAACCGATTTCGGCTTTACCGCGGGCACGCAATATTCGTTCACCTATTCGTGCATCGTGGTCACGACCCCTCCACCGGGCACGCCGCCTGCGCCGGCGCCGCCTTTGTTGGGCGGAGCTTCGCAACGCCTCTATTACGTGCTGATCAATCGCCTGGACCCCACCGATACGGTATTTCCGGAGGAAACTTCGCAAGCTTTCCGCGACGCCGCCGGCGGCATGCCGGGAAACACCAACACGGCCCAGGCTTGTTTCCGCGTGGCCAATACGGAAACCATATGGGTGGATGCCGCGGTCAATCGCTGCGGTGTGACGGTAGCGCCGGTGATCACAGCGGCGCTCTGCGGGCTGGACGCGCGCTTTGAGACGGTGACGTCTTCCTCCTGCGCCAATATCACGGGTATCGATACGCTGGCATCCATCTATCCCGCCGATACCGACGCCAACGATTACACCGTGTACACGGACTACGCCGGCAATGGCCGCCGCATCATCACGATTCCGATCGTCGATTCGTTGGCTACAACCACTTCGATGACGGTGCTGGGTTTCCGCCAATTCCTGCTAATGCCGAACCTTGGCGACCCTGATATTCTTCCGGGCGATACCGCGGGCCGCTTTGTGGGGATGTATATTGGGAGCGTGGCGCCGCTGAAGCAGGGCCGCTTCGACGGCTGCACGCAAACGGCCGGACCGGGGAAAGTCGTACTGCACCAGTAACACTACTGTTGCGGCTTGCGCCTTGTGGGGCAGGCTGGTAGCCTGCGGCGGATTGTCAATCCGCCTCTCGCGGAGCACAGAAGACCTTGTTAGCGGCTTGCCGCTATATGCGACCTGCACGCTTTCCAGCACCCCGACGTCACATATACCGAGGAGGCGCTATGCACGCCCGGTCGGTTCGCTTTGCGATTGCGGTATCTTTCGCCAGTATATTGTGGGGACAAGGTTCTCCCAGTGAAACTGTAACTCAAGTATTTCACTTCACGTCCACTCAGACCGCGCAAGGATTCCAGGAAATAACAAACGCCATTCGTACCGTTGGAGAGATTGTACAAGCAACGCAGAACACCGCCGATAAGGCACTGACAGTCAGTGGAACGCCAACCCAGATCGCCATAGCCACATGGCTGTTCAGCGAAATGGATCAGCCGGTGAGTCCGAATCCGGTCACGCAGGAATACCGCCCGGCTGGGACTACTAACGATGTAGTGCGTATTCTCTATCTGACTCACGGCGAAGATGCCTCAGGGGACTCCAGGAGATCGTCAACGCAGTGCGTACGATTCCGGAGCTGACGAAAGTATTCCCGCAGATGACGCGAAATGCAATCGTGGTTCGTGCCACGGACAACGGCGCGGCATTCGCCGAATGGCTGGTGCGCCAGTTAGACCTTCCCGCCGGCATTCAGCCTGCCCGGACCGCCGCGGCTTACGAGTATCAGGCGCCGGGACGCGGCGGCAGCACAGTGCGAGTCTACTACGTCTCTCACGCGCAGAGCCCGCAGGCCTTTCAAGAAACCGTCAACACGCATACGTACGATTCCCGAGCTGACGAAAGTGT
Source organism: Bryobacterales bacterium (assembly GCA_963723015.1). GTDB lineage: Bacteria > Acidobacteriota > Terriglobia > Bryobacterales > Bryobacteraceae > PALSA-243. The sequence goes on along the minus strand of CAVRPF010000017.1, from coordinate 126,088 downwards.
TTCCGTGTACCGCGGTGGGGGCCATCGCCTTACGCGGACAGACGGCAACAGTAGCCTTGGCTAGCTGGCTGTTCAACCAGCTCGATCAACCCGCAGGCGGACAGCCTCAATACCAGATGCCGGATGGCAGCGACGATGTGACGCAGGTCTTTTATCTGAGCTCCCACCACCAGCGCCGAAAGCCTGCAAAGCATTGTCAATGCGGTTCGAGGGACCTCAAGCAGGCTACGCGTGCATGCCGAACAGTACCTTGAAAGCGGTAACTATGCGCGGTACGGCAACTCAGATCGCTGCGGCCGATCTGGTGATCAAGCAGCAGGCAGGTAATCCCTAATCGTGGCGCACGGGCGCCCTCTAGGCCAATGCGTGCCGCGTTCACACTCGTGTGAACGCGCTTGCCGCTGCCTTATCGCACGAACGCGTCCTGCAACCCGCCATCCACAGGCAACACTTGGCCCGTTACCTTAGAAGACCGCTCCGAAACGAGATAGAACACCGCTTCCGCCTGATCTTCAGCCGTAATCGCCGATTTGGTCAGCGTCCGCTTGGCGTAAAATTCCGCGAGTTTTTGGCGCAGTGAGTCGGTGCTCTCCTGCTCTTCAAATTTGATTTCGTATTTCGCCAGCGAGGCAATCACGCGGTCGCGGGGAAACATGGTCGATCCCGCGACTACGGTCGCCGGCGCCAACGCATTCACCCGCACCAGCGGGGCCAGCTCCACGCGCTAAGCCGCGCGTCAGATGGTTTGCCGCCGCCTTCGATGCATCGTAAGCCAGCGAGCCTTTTTTGGAAACGAACGCGTTCACGCTGGTGGTCAATACCATGCTGCCGCGCAATCCCTGCCTCGCCCATAGCGCGCGCGATTCATCGCCGACCAGGTAAAGCCCCATGACGTTCACGTCGAAAGTGGTCTTCCATTGGTCGTCGGTGACATGGCCTTCGCGGTCGGGCGCGATGAAGACGCCCGCGGTCACAATGATGTGATCAATGCCGCCATACGCCAACACGGTTTTCTGCAGCATGGACTGCACGCTGGCGCGATCCGTGATATTCACCGCGCGCGCCACCGCCGGTCCGCAACCGGAGATACCCGTGCCGGCCACGCCGATTCCCATGCCGTAGATGGAGGTCAACTCCTTCGCAGTGGCCTCAGCCGCTTCCAAGCTGAGATCGGCGCAAACCACGTGCGCGCCTTCCTTGGCCAGCCGGTGCGCTACCGCTCTGCCTATGCCGTTGCCCGCGCCCACTACCAGCGCTACGTTGCGCGCCATCTCTTTTTCCGCCGGCATCCGCTTCAGCTTGGCCTCTTCCAGCAGCCAGTATTCGATATCGAACGCCTCCTGCTGCGGCAGCGCGATGTACTCGTCGATAGCCTCGGCGCCGCGCATCACTTCCACCGCGCAGTTATAGAATTCCGCGGTGACTCGCGATTCGCTTTTATCCTTGCCCCACGCGATCATGCCGATGCCAGGAATCAGGATCACTGTCGGATTCGGGTCGCGCATGGCCGGGGAGTTCGGATGTTTACATGCCTCGTAATAAGTCGCATAGTCTCGGCGGTATTGCTCCATGCCTGAGGTCAGCTTGGCTTTGAGCGCTTCTATATCTTCGGCTTGGGGATTCCATGCAACGTAAAGAGGCTTGATCTTGGTGCGCAGGAAGTGATCGGGGCAGGAGGTGCCTAGCTCCGCCAGGCGCGGCGCGTCGTGGCTGTTGACAAAGCGCAAAATCGTCGGATCGGATTGCATCGTGCCGATGAAACGCTTGGCGCGAGAGACGTGCCCCCGAAGCCACGGCAAAATCTCGAATAAAATCTCGCCCCGCTTTTTTGCGTCCAGAGACTGATACTTGGCGCCGCCGAATGTCTTCTTACCTTTATCGTGGTGTTCGATGTAAGTGGCCGCCTGCTCAATCAGACGCAGCGTTACGTCATAACATTCCTTATTGCCGTCGGCCCAGTTGATCAGGCCATGCTGGCTCATCACGACTCCCTTTAACTTAGGATTCGCCTTTGCGATTCGCTCTAACTCCAGGCCCAGCTCGAAGCCAGGCCGTAGCCACGGCGTCCACCCGACTTCACCGCCGAAAATCTCCTGCGTCAGCTCTCTCGGAGCGCCGCGAGGCCGCCACCGCGATCACCGAGTTAGGATGCATATGATCCACATGCCTGGCGGGAAGAAACGAATGCAGCGGCGTATCGATGGATGAAGCGCGTGGATTCAAATTGAACGTGCAGTGCGGATAAAGACCGACCATGCGGTCTTCTGCTTCCGTCTTCGGGCCGCGCGGCTCGGCGGCATTGTACACAGACTGTAGACTGAGCAGCTTCTCCTGATAGAGCGAAGCGAAATTACCCAGGTTGCTGGTGCGCAGGTCGCCGCCCGATCCCTTCACCCACAGGACCTCCACAGACTTCCCGGTAAGCGGATCGCGCTCCTCGATTTTGGCGGACGTGTTGCCGCCGCCCGTATTAGTGATCCGTTGGTCCGACCCCAATAGATTGGAGCGATAGACGAGTTGTTCGGCCGGCGAGAGCTTCGCGACTGTAGCGTCGTCCCAAAGATAGTTCACATGTTTGAGTGCGGTGCTGGTGGCTGACATAGATACCTTTCACTTATGAGTTTCGAGGCCGGTAACCGCGGAGCTATCCTTCACCGTCACGCGACTGCCGTCTAGCGTCTTGATGGCGGCGCCGGCAAAGCTCCAATTCTGCGCGTTCTGGATGCTGCCGGCGGTCTTAGCCTCAATGTTGATGTTCTTGAATACGAAATCCTTGAGCGTCGCTTCGGGATAGGCGCTCACCGTGAATGCCTGTTGCGCGCCCACAGCCCGGATATCGGAGATGTGGATATCCCGAAAGTGCGGCAGTCCCCGCTCGGGAGAGACCGGAGCTAGTAAGACCCGCCAATAATCGGGAATCTCCTTTACGCCTTCAGGCAGCTTGGCGTAGCTATAACTCGGGTTCCAATTCATCGTGATGCTGATAGGCCGGGCCACTCCCTGCATTTCGACATTGCGTATGTGAATGTCTTGAATCGTTCCGCCGCGAGTGTTGGCCGATTTAAATAGAATACCGGCCGGAACCCCGGCCATAACCTGTAGCCGGTCCACATCCACGTCGCGTATGCCGCCGGAAGTCTCGCTGCCAATGGTGACTCCGGCCGCGCCGGCGCGCACTATATTGTGGCGGATACGAATCTTCTCCGATGGCCGATTGACGCGCAGCCCATCGGCATCGCGGCCGGCTTTCAGGCAAATGGCGTCGTCGTTGCACTCGATATCGGCATCTTCCACGATCACATTCGCGGATGAGTCGATATCGATGCCATCCGTGGAAGGACCCTTACCGCCAGGTCCGGGAATGTTATTACGGATGGTAGTTCCCTCGACGTTGACATCCTGCGAATAGCAGATATGCACGGTCCAGAATCCCGATCGCTTCAGCGTAAGGCCCTGTAGACGCACGTTGGACGATTTATAGATTTGAATCAGCCTCGGCCGCTGGCAATCGTAATCCACCGCCCAGCGTAGTCCCTTGGGCTCATACTCTTCGCGGCGCATCTTCCAATATTTGTCCCACCATACTTTGCCGTCGCCATCAACGACGCCTTTGCCCGAGATTTGCACGTTTAATTGCTCGTATACATTGATCAGCGCTGCCGGCCACTTCATTTCGATTCCCGCCACGCGCGTGGGCATGATCGGATACGCGGCAAGATCGCGCACGCCGCGAATCTCGACGCCCTCATCAAGGCGCAGTTGCGTGCCGCTCTTGAGAAACAGCGCCCCGCTCAGGTAGACGCCGGGCCTGAATGTTACCGTTCCATTCGATTGAGCCGCGGCGTCAATGGCTTTCTGAATGGCGGCTGTATCCACAGTCTGTCCATCGCCCTTAGCGCCGTAATTCGTTACCGGAAACTCAGCCGCCGACGCAGACACAGCCAGCAGCCACAAACCCAAGCAGCCAACCAGCACGCGTTCTCGTGGCGCACGCACTCCTGCGTGCCGCGTCGGCACTCGTGCCGACGCTCGGTGCGCGCGGCCCATTCTCATTTCCCCACCGCCTCAATCGTAACTCCACCCGTCGCCAACCCACTCGAAGCCGCCTTCACCACAATCTTGCCCGCCGCAGTAGCTCGAATGACCGCTATGCAGCGTCCCTGATAAGCCTGCCGCTCCAATCCCTGAAATCCCTCATGACTTGCATTGTCCGCATTGTCCACCGCAACCACAGCGCCGGGTCCTGAAATTTGAAAGGTCACTTCCCGATTCGCCGTCAGGTACAGTGACTCCATCACTGTCAGTCACGGTCGCAGCGACATAGGAAACATCGTCCCAAGCGGGGGTCAACCTGACGCGGTCCGCCGATAACACAATCTTCGTAGCCTTACCCGGCGTCCGCAGTTCATCGCGCGGTCCATTCTTGCATGCCGCCTGAATTGTCCCTGGCTCGAACGCTACTTGCCAGGTGCGCGGGCTGGCGTCGGCCGGCAGAGACTTCGATCCCTGAGACTTCCCGTTCAGGGTTAGCTCCACATCGGGGCAGTTACTGTAGACCTCCACAGTCTCCTCATGCGGCGCCATGTTAGCTCGGCGTCCAATCCGCGAATAGTGTTTGCGGCGGACGCCGTGGAGCGGCCTCATATCCCGGATCAGTGGGGCTGCGGCGCTCCGGCGCCACGCGGCGAACGATATGCACCACCTGCTTATCGGACCACCAACTCTGGCGCTCGTAGCCCATCGGCTTGATCGCGCCCGTACGGTCGAGCAATCCCGAAGAGGAGCCGATCCCCGGCCAGGCGCCTGCTTCGCCTAAATAATCGATGCCCGCCCATAGAAATTGTCCCGAAAACGCCGGCGTTATCGCGCATCGCCAGCCATACCGCCCGCCCGTGCTGGCTCTCCGTGCCGATGATTTTGCGCGTGGGCTTCTGCGCGTGCGCGGCCAGTAACTCGTTTTCGCGGTAGTTCTGTCCCACCACGTCGAGCATATCGGCGAGCCCATCTTCATAATCGTGACTCACATTGGGGCGAAACAGCGCTTGCGTCACCGGTCGCGTCGCGTCGGTCGCATGGAACGCGCTTACCAAACCGGCGAGAATCTCTTTCGCCAGATCCGCCTTGGGCGTATCGTGAATCTCGTTGCCCGCGCTGTACAGGACGATGCTGGGGTGATTGCGGTCCCGCATCACCGTATCCCGCAAGTCCCTCTGAGACCATTCGCGGAAGTAAAGATGATAATCGTAGGGAGTCTTGCCGACTGTCCAGCAATCGAACAGTTCATCCATCACCAGAAAGCCCATGCGGTCGCAGAGATCGAGAAATTCGGGGGCGACTGGATTGTGGGCGGTTCGAATCGCGTTCACGCCCAGCTCGCGCAGCGCCTCCAGCCGCCGCTCCCAGGCGCTAAGTGGCACGGCTACGCCCAGGCCGCCCGCATCGCCGTGCAGAGCCACGCCCTTGATCTTGAAATTGCGGCCGTTGAGCCAAAACCCGGTATCGGCGTCGAAGTGAAACTCGCGAATGCCGAAGGCCACGCTCTCTTCGTCGAGAGTCGTCCTGCCGTCGCGCACCTTCACGTCGGCGCGGTAGAGCGCCGGGTGGTCCATGTCCCACCGGTCGGGCGAAGCTACCACAATATCCTGCTCGAAATCGCAAGGCTTTCCCGCCGCGATGGATTGCGCCGCTGTCGAAACTGTTTTGACCGCTTTGCCGTTGGGCCCAAGCACCGTGATCTCCACCATGACGTTGCGCGCCGTGTCGGATTGATTTTCCACTGCCGTGCGTACATGGACAGTTGCTTCCTGGGCGCTCACCTTCGGCGTCGTGACGAACGTGGCCCAATGCCCGATGTGTACCGGATCCGTGGAAACCAGCCACACATGCCGGTAGATGCCCGCACCGGCGTACCAGCGCGACGCCGGTTGGCGCGAATTGTCCGCCCGCACGGCAAGTACATTAGGCTTGCCGCCGAAGTTCAGGCGACCGGTTAGTTCGTAGCGGAAGCTCACATAACCATACGGCCGCTGTCCCAAATGGAAACCATTGACCCACACGTCGCTATTGGCCATGACGCCGTCGAAATCGATAAAGAAGCGCCGGCCGGCATCGGCGTCTGCCAGCGTGAAACTCTTGCGATACCAGCCCACGCCGCCGGGCAGAAATGCACCCGCGCCCCCTGCCGGATTCTTCTGGTCGAAGGGCCCTTCAATCGCCCAATCGTGCGGCACATTTACGGCGCGCCATGCGGCATCGTCGAACTGCGGCTGCTCGGCGCCGGTTGCGTCGCCCTTCAGAAAGCGCCAGCCGGCATCGAACGGCAGGGAAGTACCCGCGTAAACGGGCGCTGCCGCCATCAACGCCAGCGGCAAAAGGGATCGACGGGAAAACCGCATGTTCTATTTGTCGCAAGTATAACAGGGCCGCGCATTGCCCCAGAACACCCTAAAATAGGTTTCATGCTCCCGCGCATTCCGCCTGTCTTCCTGATCTTCGCCGCCGCATTGGCCGCCCAGCCTGCCAAGCCGGCATTCCACTTCGATCTCACCACCATCGCACCCACGCAACTCTATTCCAGCGAGACCGGTTTCGGTTATGAGAAGGCCGCCACCGGCAGCCCGCCATACTACTTTTCGGTGCGTGTTCCCGAAGAAGGCAACTACCGCATTCGAGTCAAACTGGGCGCCGCGGATTCCGAAACGATCACCACCATCAAAGCCGAGCTGCGCCGCCTGATGATCGAGAAAGTCCACACCGCGCCGGGCGAATTCGAGACCCGCACGTTCATCGTCAATGTGCGCCGGCCGCAAATCGCGGGCGGCGGCGAGGTCCGCTTGAAAGATCGCGAGAATAGCAACGAAGCCTGGGCATGGGACGACAAGATCACGCTGGAATTCACCAACTCGCATCCGGGCGTCTCCACGATCGATATCGAAAAGGCGGACGACATCCCAACTCTCTACATCGCGGGCGACTCGACATCCACCGATCAGGCGCTTGAACCATTCAACAGTTGGGGACAGATGATCACCGCATTCTTCAAGCCTGAGATAGGCGTGGCCAATCACGGCGAATCGGGCGAATCTCTGCGGGGCTTTATCGGCGAGGGCCGTCTGGCTAAGCTTATGAGCGTCATCAAACCGGGCGATTATCTGATGATACAGATGGGGCACAACGATCAGAAGGAAAAAGGCGAAGGCGTGGGAGCGTTCACCACGTACAAAGCCGATTTGAAGCGTTTTGTAGCTGAGGCGCGCGACCATGGGGCCACGCCCATCCTGATTACGTCCATGAATCGCCTCACGTTTGATGCCGCCGGGAAAATCACCAATAGCCTGGGCGATTATCCGGAAGCCGTTCGTCAGGCCGCCCGCGAAGAGAATGTCGCGTTGATCGACCTTAACGCCATGAGCAAGCCGTTCTACGAAGCGCTCGGACCGGTGGAGGCGCACAAGGCTTTTGCCGGCGCCGATACCACTCACCACGATAATTACGGCAGCTATGAGTTGGCGAAGTGCGTAGTGGAGGGGATCCGGCAAGCGAAGTCGCCGCTCGCGAAGTATCTGATCGATATGCCGCCGTTCGATCCCGCGCATCCCGATCCGCTGGCCACATTCGATATTCCGGCAGAACCCGCCGGCAGGGCCGATACACCCTATGGACATTAACAGGGCGCTGGCGCTCTTGGCATGCGTCTCGCGCCCTATAAGCGCATAACGGGACTCCGCCTACCGAGGTATACTAAAGGGTTGCTTCATAAACAATCTCTCGCCGCTATATGTCTTGGTGTCTGTGTGCTCGCCAGTATAGGCCGGGCGCAGGAGGAAACGGCGCAACCAGTAGCGACCGCGCCCGCGATCGCGACAGTTTCCACAGCCGAACCGCCAGATCGCGGATTTTGGAACGACCTGGTAAGTCCGCGGGCGCTGCTTGCAACTGCGCCGGGCACTCTTCTCGACCAGATCCATGAATTCCCAAAGGAGTGGGGTGAGGGGAGAGTGTCGGCCGAGAAACGCGCGGCGTCGCTCTACGGCCAATTTGTAATCGGCGATGTGATCGAGCGCGGCGTTAAAGCGGTCCACAAAGAGAATACTCATTACCTCCGCCGGGGCGAGGGCAATTTCTTCTCGCGAATGGAGCACGCTATCGTGTTTACGGTGACGGCCAGACGGCCCGATGGCGGCTATACGCCGGCCTATTCCACGCTGGCCAACGATTACGGAAGTTGGGCCATCGCTACGCTATGGAGCCCGCGAAGCTTGCGTAATCCGGCATCGATTTTCGAATGGGGAACGGGCAACGTAGGGGTGCGCGCCGGCGGCAATTTCCTGCGCGAATTCTGGCCGGACGTGAAAACGATTTTCGGACGGTCTAAAAAATAGTCGCTTCTATGCAGGCCGCGGTTCGAACGCATCTTTCCGGCCTGGACCTGATCCGAAATCCGCTCCTCAACAAAGGCACGGCGTTCACCGACGCCGAGCGCACCGCGTTCGCCCTCCACGGCTTGCTGCCGCCGCACATCGGCACGCTGGATGAGCAGGTGGCGCGCCGCCTCAAGGCATTGCGCGCGCAGCCGGCGCCCTTTCAGCAATACTCTTTTTTGCGCGACCTCCAGGATTCCAACGAGACCCTGTTTTACGCTTTGCTGACGCGCCATATCGAAGAGATCATGCCGCTGGTCTACACCCCTACCGTGGGCGAGGGCTGCCAGCGCTTTAGCGAGATCTGGCGCAAGCCGCGCGGCCTGTTCCTCGGCTATCCGAATCGGCATCGCATCCGCGAAATTCTAGCCCATCCACGCTACGACCAGGTGCGGGTGCTTGTGGTCAGCGACGGCGAGCGCATCCTCGGATTGGGCGATCAGGGGGCTGGCGGCATGGGCATCCCGATCGGCAAACTCGCGCTCTACACGGCCTGCGGCGGCATCCACCCCGAATCCACTTTGCCGGTGCTGCTGGACGTGGGCACCGATAATGCCGAGCGGCGCGCCAACCCCCTCTATATCGGCTGGACTCACGAACGTGTGCGCGGCGCCGCTTACGACGAGTTCGTCGAAGCCTTTGTCGAGGCCGTGCGCGAACGATGGCCGTTCGTCCTCTTGCAATGGGAAGACTTTGCCGGAAGCAACGCCAGCCGCCTGTTGCAGCGCTATCGCGGCCGCCTCTGCACCTTCAACGACGATATTCAGGGTACCGCTGCGGTGGCCGCGGGTACGCTGCTATCGGCTATTTCGGTGACTGGCGCTCCGCTGACGGAACAACGGATCGCGGTTTTGGGCGCGGGTTCGGCGGGCGGCGGCATCGTGTCGCTGCTGGTCGCGGCCATGATGGATGCCGGATTGAGCGAAGCCGAAGCGCGCGGCCGGTTTTATGCCGTCGGGCGAGACGGGCTGTTGCTGGAAGATATGCCCGATCTTCGCGAGGAGCAGCGCCCACTGGCGCTGCCGCGCGCGGTTGTGGCCGGATGGAGGCTGCGCCATCCAAATGCGATTGACATGCTCGACGTCATCGATAACGCCCGGCCCACCGCGCTGATCGGCGTCACCGGCCAGCCCGGCGTCTTCACCGAAGAGATGGTTCGCGCCATGGCGCGAGTAGCCCAGCGTCCAATTATCTTTCCGCTCTCGAATCCCACCTCGCGCAGTGAGGCCGACCCGGCAGACATCATGCGCTGGACCGAGGGGCGCGCCTTGATCGGCACGGGTAGTCCATTCCCTCCGGTGGAGCGCAACGGAAAGCGGATACCCATCGACCAGTGCAACAATTCGTATATCTTTCCCGGCGTCGGCTTGGGCGTATTGGCGGTGCAGGCGGGGCGCGTCACCGATTCCATGTTCATGGCCGCCGCCCGCGCTCTGGCGGAATTATCGCCGGCGCGCCACGATCCTGAAGCGCGCCTGCTGCCGCCTTTGACTGAAATCCGCAAGGTGTCGATAGCGGTTGCCATGGCGGTGGCGAAACAGGCGTGCCAGGAAGGCTTATCCGAGCAGCCCGAAGCCATTATCGGCGCGCGCATTGGCGGGCTTGTCTGGGAGCCGGTTTACTTACCATATGAATTGGCCGGCTCGGAGCCGGGCGCGATGCGGTAGACCCGTACCATAGCGACCAGGCGCACCGTATAACTAAACAGGCTTGGCGCGGCGGAGCGCCGAGAGTAAACGGCGCGCGTTCCGCGCCGAGCGGAGTAGGTGAACGCCTCTACCAGCCCGGAAGCGAGGCTGGAACCGACGGCGTCGTCTAGGCCTAACGCAGTCATCGGCGAAGGCTGGCGCGCCACCCAGAAAATGCTGAATCGCGAGACCGCCGTAAAGATCCCGAAGTTCGCCGACTCCAGTCCGCGGTCGCAGTCTCCCGTTTGACAGTCTTGGAATTAGCGGTGGGCGCATCCGGGCCAACAACAGGGTCGCCGTTTTCCATCTTTGAGGCTTGAACAGCCCCACTCGATCCGGCGGCTCCTGGTTTCCGCTTTTTTAGCCGACTCGATCCAGCATATCCATTCGTTGCGTGCGAGCGGTGTAATATCCTCCCATGCCGTTAACGTTTGCGGATCGGATGCAAGTGCCTTTCTCAAATCTGCGGGGACTGCGTGTACCACACCGCTAGACATTTTCTTTTGCGACATAGGATAACCTATCGTGCGAGGCTCGGTAAGTGAACCGTATTGAGCCTAACCCATTCCGATCTCCCGCGTCTATCCGCTGTACGGAGGCTCGCTCTTGAAATACCATGCCGTTCCGATGTCCGTCACGCTGCTTGCCGCGGCGTTTTCAATTGCGCCCGCGCAGGCACAATCCAAGCACTATAATCTGAGCGTTAACTTCGGCGATAATGCCGATTCCTGCGCCGATTTGAAAGTGAAAACCGATGGCGTCGCGTCTCAAGCGGCGGAGAGCTTTACGCTGCAGGGCAAACCGGTCCAGGTGGATGGCGGCGCGCGCGGGGCTATTCGCGTGCGCGGCGCCGACCGCGCCGATTACGCGGTGGAAGCGTGCAAAATCGCGGTGGCGGGCGACAGCGGGACAGCCGCGCAGTTGGTGGCGGGCATCTCCGTAAATCGTAGTGCCTGGGGCGTGGAGACGCATGGGCCCGCGGTTTCCAGCGGCGACGGAGATTGGCAAGTCTATCTGATCGTGCATGCCCCGCGAAATGGCAGCGTGGAGTTGACAACCGTGAACGGGCCCATCGACGTGCGCGACCTGGCCGGCAGTGTCACTGTGAAAGCGACCAACGGCCCACTTTCCATTCAGAATTGCAGCGGCGTGGTCGAAGCCCAAACTACCAATGGCCCGATTTCGTTTTCGGGCAGCGGCGGCGATATCAAGCTCAGCGCCGTCAACGGGCCGCTTGCGCTGAAGATTTCCAGCGACGTATGGAATGGACCGCGGCTCGATGCGAGCACCCAAAACGGCCCGGTGAGCCTGACCGCCCCAAGCACGTTCCGTTCGGCTGTGCGAGTGGAGTCGAGCGGCGCAGCCCCTTTCAGTTGCCAGGCGGAGATGTGCCGCAACGCCGTAACAAGCGCTGGCGGCGAACGGCGCACGATGCAAATCAACAGCGGCGCTGATACGGTACGGGTGTCCACGGGCAACGGGCCTGTGTCGGTAAAGAGTTCCACCGGCAAAGTGTTCTGACGGCGGTCGAGCCCGGGTTCTGCCGATCGACACGGTGAGATCCAGCGCCGGCGCGAAAGGCATCCACACTCGATCCGGTGACGGCGCTGCGTCGCGAGTGAAGGCACTTTTGTCACTGCGGCGTCGATCTGAACAATTCAGGTCAAATCAACTGTTCCATGAGCGAGATCAGGTAATCCCGATCGAGAGGTCCCGAACGGTATGTGCGCGGATCGAAAAAACGCCACATCCTCCGGTCTTTTTCGATCGTGAAGAATATCAACTGCTCTTCGATCAGGTCTTTGTCCAATAGTTCCTGGTTGAACGCGCGTACCGAACCCGCCAGGGTGTAGGGGACGCGGAAATCCTCCGTGGAAATTAGTTCCGGCGTGGCGTCGAAGTCGATTTCCATTATCCGGCCGCGCACGTTGATTTGCATCAAGCAATGTGAAGACTCCACATCCTGCGTGGGCGGCTGCGCCGGATCTAGAATCACTTCGGGCCGGGCCAATAGGCGGTTCAGTCCGATGACAAACTCCTGGCAGATGGCATACATTTCGGCGGCGGCGGCATTCCGCGCGCCGGCGATCTCACGCGCGTGTTCCACCGCCAATTCGTCTTTTTCGGCCAGCCCTTCAATATGTGCCGCCAGCCTCTTGAGCCGCTCATCGGCGGCGCTTGCGGCCGGCGCGGTTCGCCTCATCGTTTCCCGGCATAGCCTGCCATGGAGATATTATTCCATTGATTGGCTCGAACGCACCAGGTCGCAGACGTCGAGACGCAGTTCCCGCAGAAGCGCATCGGCGCTTTGCCACGAAAGGGAGCGGTTTCCTTTGAGCACATTATGAATATGCGGCTGCGAAAGACCTGCCCTCCGCGCCAGGCCGCGCTCGGTAAAGCTGCCCTCTCGCACGCGTGCATTGAGGTGCTGAACCAACCGGCCGTGCAGGTCGTGAAATGTCATCTCGCGGCAGGTCCCTCATATTTCTGTGGGATATAGATAGGCACAAATCAAATATATAATAACGTAAATCTAATAATATTTAAACCTTAATTTTAAATTCTATTTTATTGTACTAGCCTACTGATAATAATTAGGTTACAGGGATCGAATCGCGACCCTCCTCACTATTTTGGGCGCTATTAGATAATTAATCGTTTGACGAACTGAATTGAATCTGTAGAGTGGAGTACAGGCTATTCACCGGCAATCGCTTCTTCTAAATGCATTGCCGCGGAAGGACATTCTCTTATGCTGCTCAATCAATCGAACGCTATCGGCCTTGCGAAGGCGTCGTGCACGTTGTGCCACGGCGTCGGTGTGCGGGTTATCCGCAAAGATACGGAAGTTTATTGCAATTGCACCTTTCGCGCGATTTTTCGCGCCTGTTTGAATCGTTTCCGTCACTGCGCTTGTTCCGCCGATCACATCGGTTCCATCTCGCTGGAAGTTCCCCGCATCCTCGAAGGCCGGCGCAGCTATGGCCGTAAGCGCGAGGAATATGTGGCCGATTTCTGCCTCATCGCCAAGCGTTCGCTTACTCGAAGCGACTACACTATATTCAAATATCACATCCTGTTGGGCGCCGATTGGAAGATGTGCTGCCGCCGCTTAAATATGGACCGCGGTCTTTTTTTCCATAACCTTTACCGGATCGAACAGAGGATGGGCCGGATCTTTTGCGAGCTAAAGCCCTACGGACTCTATCCGGTCAATGAATATTTCGGAGCCGTCGTGCTCAGAAAACCGATTGCGCGAGCGTATGTCCCGGAGCGCAAATCCTTCCGGCCGCCCATGGCCGCTTAGCCGATCCGTGCGAAACAAGGGGATAGCCCCTTGTTTCGCTTACCGGCGGCGCGAAGCTTGCCGGCATTCCGACAACTCGGGCGCCAACTTAGATCGTTAGAGGCCCAGAAACACTTCGGTCAGTGGAAGCTCGACAATCGGCGCCTCGGTAGTTGCAAGGACGGAAGCAACCTCCCGCAGAGCGCCGTCGTAGTAGTGGTACGCTTTCTTGCGGCGAGGGTCGATTAGCCAGATGTAGCGCACACCGGCGGCGGCGTATTCTTCCAGTTTCTCGATCACAGTGCTCATCTCGTCGCGGCGGGAGAGAATCTCGATGCAGATTAGCGGCGGCGATTCGAAGACCTCGGTTGGCGGTTCTTGCTCCGTAACGCAGACATCGGGGATCCGGCAGCGGTTTCGGATGGTCCTGACCCGCTGTTCCGGCCAAATGAAAAGCTTCGGATAGCTGGCGCCCCAGAATATCGCAATAATATTGACATTGGGCCCGGCTGTGCGACTTCTCACCCACGTGACGCTCCACGACCGTTCCGTCTACGAATTCCCGATCCGGGGAGTACTCGGTCTCCAGATACTCTTCGATATCTGTCGGCACGGCAGTCAGGCTCATAGATTAGCATTCCATACTACGCGTCTACAAAGATCGAGTCGACCTTCAGCGATTCGTTCTCAGCGAAAACCAAAGGGATCGATTCGCCCGATCGATAGGTGCGCGTGAGACCATCGGGCGTGGAGACCTTTACCTGGCGAAGGCGCGGATCAACCACCCAGAACTCGCGGCATCCGTTCTCGATGCACAGGGCGATCTTCTCGTATATCTCGCTCGCGGTATTGGACGGTGACAGCACTTCAATTGTGAGATCGGGCGCGCCGAAGAGATCGTCGTCCCCAGCCTCTCGCCATCGCTCGTGCGTAACGAAAGCGACGTCGGCAACGCGGAGGTCGTTTTCTGGAAGCGCCCGAAACGGCAGCTCAGTCTCTACAATGCCATACCTACCGGAGCGGGCCGCCAAGTCCCTCTCGCAGCCGTTCCTGAATGCGAATATGCCCCAACTTCGGTCTGGACACCTGGACGAGCTCCCCGCGATGCAACTCGTAGTAGAACGGACCGGTTTCCGGCAGTTGCCGATACTGCTCCACCGTTATCAATCCGATGGTGCTGGCCATAGCACGCTCCGATTCAATCTTAATACTTCGGCACGCTTGGATCTACCTTGTCGCTCCAAGCCAAAATGCCGCCCACTACATTTCGTACGTGCTGGAAACCCGCCGCGCGCAGTATGTCGCAAGCCTTGCCGCTACGTACGCCGCTGCGGCAATGGATAACAATGTCGTCTTCGGGGTTGAACTCGCTCAAGTGTTGCGGGAACTCGCCCAGCGGAATCAGCTTCGCGCCGGGAATCTTAGCAATTTTGTATTCATGCGGCTCGCGCACATCGATTAGCGTAAATTTATCGCCGCGGTCGAGCTTCTGCTTGAGTTCGGTAACGTCGATCTCGTTTTCGTTCAACTTGGTCTCCTGAGCTGGCGCCGGGCCCTGATTTGGCGTAGGCACGCCGCAGAATTGATGATAATCGATCAGCTTGGTAATCGTCGGATGTTCGCCGCAAATCGGGCACTCCGGATTCTTGCGCAGCCTCATCTCGCGGAACTTCATACCTAGCGCGTCGTAGAGCAGCAGGCGTCCCACCAGTGGTTGGCCGATCCCGAGGATGAGCTTCACTGTTTCGGTCGCCTGAATCAGGCCAATGGTCCCTGGCAGGATGCCCAGCACTCCGCCTTCGGCGCAGCTCGGAACCAGTCCAGGGGGCGGCGGCTCGGGATAGAGACAGCGATAGCACGGGCCGTCTTCATACGCGAATACGGTAGCTTGCCCTTCGAAGCGGAAAATAGAGCCGTAGACGTTAGGCTTTCCCAGGAGCACGCACGCATCGTTGACGAGATAGCGCGTGGGGAAATTATCGGTGCCATCCACCACGATGTCGTAGTCCTTCAAAATGTCCAGCGCGTTTTCGCTGCTGAGCGCCACTTCGTGCTTGACGATGGAGATATTCGGATTGATGCCCTGCATCTTCTCCGCAGCCGAATCGATCTTATTGCGGCCCACGTCGGCGGTGGAGTGGATCACCTGGCGCTGCAGGTTGGTGAAATCGACCACGTCGAAATCCACCAATCCGATGCGGCCCACTCCGGCCGCCGCGAGATAGAGTCCCAGCGGCGCGCCCAAGCCGCCCGCGCCGATCAGCAGCACTTTTGCGGCTTTCAGCTTCTGTTGCCCATCGATGCCCACTTCGGGAATAATCAAATGGCGGCTGTAGCGCAAAATCTCGTCTTTGCTGAGCGTGGCCTCTTCCGGCGGCGTCGCCAGCGCCGAGCCGCCGGCAATGGACGGCACGAGCGAGATGGCGTCCGCATCTTTCACCGGAGTATCGGTCTTCGAAAGGTAGCGGATATCTTCGTCGTTCAAATAGACGTTCACAAAGCTCCGCAGCTTGCCTTCATCGTTGAAAATCTGCTTGCGAAGATCGGGAAATTGCTGCGTCAGATCGGCGAGCGCGGCGCCTACGGTTTCGCCGGCGACGTTCACCGCATCCTGCTTGCCGGTGAACTGGCGCAGGGGCGTTGGAATCAGAATTTTAGCCATTTCAGTAAATCAACTCCTCCCGGTCCGCTTTGGTCTGTTCGGCGTCCGGCAGCCACGAATTGGCATGGTCGAACTCGCCTTTCTGTATAGATAGCACCACGAACGAATACCACGGACAGGAATTTTTCAAATCGGTTTCGGAAAAATACGCGCCGCAATCCGGGTGCGAGTGGTAGATGCCGATCAACGACATGCCCCGCTCGCGCGCGGCCCTGTCGGCGGCCAGAAGATCTTCGCTGCGTAACTGATAGTAGCGCGCCTGCTCGCCCGCAAATGCGTTATCGAGAGGCGCCGCCGCCTTCACGATCTTCCCGGAATCTTCGATGGATCCTAGCATGGCGCCGCAGCACTCATTCGGATAAGTCGCGCGCGCATGCTCCACCATCGCCCTCCAAGGCTCGGGTTCAATGCGGATCATTCCTCGTCCCAGAAGTGTTCGCTGAGATATTTCTCCGCGCTGTCGCAGAGCATGGTTACAATCGTAGCAGTCTCGCCGCGCGCCGCCAGCTCGCGCGCCAGCAGCATGGACGCGTGGATATTGCAGCCCGACGAGATCCCCACCAGCAGCGCTTCTTCGCGCGCCAGGCGGCGTACCATGCGGTAGGCATCTTCTGTTTCGATCCAGAAATTTCCGTCGGCGAGCTTCTCGTCATAGAAGCCCGGCACAATGGCCGTCGGCATGTGCTTAAGGCCCTCCAGCCCGTGGAACCCGCTCGACGGCTGCGCCGAATAGACCTTTACGTGCGGTAGGTCGCGCTTAAGGCGTCGCGACGTTCCCATAAAAGTGCCGCTGGTCCCCATGGCGGCAACGAAATGCGTGACCCCGCCGGCGGTCTGCTGGATTATTTCGGGTCCGGTCTGCTCGAAGTGCGCCTTCCAGTTCGCGGGATTGTTGTACTGATCGGGATAGAAGTAAGCGTCGGGATCGGCCTCATAGATTCGCCGGACCATGCGGATGGCGCCATCGGAGCCCTCGCCGGGATCGCTAAAAACCATTTCGGCCCCGTAAGCTTTCAAGATGCGCTTCCGCTCCTCGGATGCGTTGCCCGGCAGCACCAGGCGCACGCGGTATCCACGATATGCGCCGATCATGGCGTAAGCAATGCCGGTATTGCCGCTGGTGGAATCGAGAATGATGCGGCTGTGGTTGAGCTTGCCCGAGCGCTCGCCATCCAGAACCATATTGAGCGCGGCGCGGTCTTTGACGGAGCCGCCGGGATTGAAATATTCCGCCTTGCCTAGAATCTCGATGCCGGGAAACTCAGCCGGAATCTTTTCCAGACGGATCAGCGGAGTATTGCCAATAGTGGAAAGAAGCGATTCCGCGACAGACCGAACCGGAACGGGGATGGGAAGCACATTCGCCATGCAGCTATATCTTTTGATTCCCACGCATGCGGCGAAGATGCAGCAGCTGCATGTCGCTAATACTAAAGGGAATCTAAGGCTTTGATTGTACCATCATCCTAAAGTCTGTCAAAGAAGTAGAGAAGGGGAAGCTTCGCTACTCCTTCTTCCTGACCGGCGCGCTGTGGGTGGGTGCGGGGCAGTGCATGCCGAGCTCTTTCAAGTCGTTGCAGGCCTGGGCGGCGGTATCGGTGCCGGGATATTTCTTAATCACGTCATTGAACTCAACCACCGCGGGACTGCGCCTGCCCAGCGATACCAGGCTCTTTCCTTTATATAAGTGCGCCTGGGCCGACAATGTCCCCGTGTCCGGATATTTCTCGAGTACCGTATCGAAATCCGTGGCGGCCGCTTCGTAGTTCTTTTGCGAAAAGTGGATTGAGCCGATATAGTATTGCGCGTAGGGCGCATAATTGGTGTTGCCGAAATACTTCAAGTAATTCTGATATTCCTGCAGCGCGAAATCCAGCTTGCCGGATTGACGATCGGCGGTGGCGGCATTGTAGAGATCGGTCGCATTCACCGGCGGAACGCCCGATGTGTTGTCCGATGCTTGACCTCCGGCGGTTGTACTTGTCCCGGTAGTCGTGCCGGGCGGCGGCGCAGGCGGCGTTTGCAGCACCTTGATGGCATTGCCGACGTCTGTGAGCTGCGCCTGAATTCGATTGATCGCGCTCGTGAGATCGGAGACGGCCTGCTGCAGCGTACTGACGGAGCTGGTGACCTGGTCCATGCGCGTGCTTAGACCGACGACCGGCGCCACCACTTCGTTCTTCAGCTGATTGCCATTTTGCTGAAAGCCGCTCTGGATCACCGCCACGTCTTTATCCGCGCGGTTGGCGGCGTCCAGCGATTGCTGCACCAAGGTGCTCAACGCGGCGAACTGTTTTTCCTGCGATTGCTGCAGTTGCTTTACAGTGTCCTGCAGGATGGCGACATCGCGCTGCAGTTCCTGGATCTCCTTGCTGGCAGCGAAGCCGAGACTGGGCGAGACGATTAGAAGTAATACGCAAAGCCGCTGAATCATGTGCAACTCTCCTTAAGTGCGGGCGCAAACCATGGCAGGTCCCCCGCGGGGCAAGCTACTTTAATTTTACTGCCCGGACGAAAAATGCGCGCGCCGGTTTTTCTGCCAGCACGATTCGTTTTCCTCCGTACACTGGGGCCGTTCCTTGCCATAACTGATGGTCTTCAGACGGTCGGCGGGAACGCCCAGTTGCACCAGAAAATCCTTGGCGGCGGTGGCGCGGCGATCGCCCAGGCCAAGGTTATATTCGGCCGAGCCGCGATCGTCGCAATGACCCTCCACCACAATCGTGGCGTTGGGGAAGTCGGCGAGAATGCTCTTGAGCGCCGAGGCATCCTGTTGCAGCGCGGCCTGCGCATCGCTGCGAATATCGCTGCGGTCGTAATCGAAATACGCGTCTTGCACTGCGCCCAGGCGGGAATTAATCGTACCGCCGCCTCCGGTGGCCGCCGGGACCGGCTCGGGCGGCGGAGGAGGCGAGGTTACACTCACCGTAGCGCTGGCGGTGGTGTTCCCGCCGGGACCGGTCGCGGTCAGCGTATAGGTTGTCGACTCGCTGGGAAACACGCGCCGGTTGCCGGTGTTCTGCACCGTGCCGATAGTCTGATCGATAGACACGCTGGTGGCGTTGCCGTTGACCTGCCAGCGCAAGGTAGACGATTGGCCGCGCTGGATGGAAGTAGGCTCCGCGGAGAATTGCGCCACGACGGGCGCGGGCGGAGTTGGCGCCGGCGTTGGAGTGGGGGCAGCGGTCGGCTGCGGTGGTGGCGGTGGCGGCGGTGGCGGCGTCTTCTTCTTGCATCCCGCGGCAAAGAGGGCCAGAGTGGCGGCGAGCGTGATGGCGGCGATTTTGCGTGTGTGGAACATGAACATCCCTCCCGTTACATAGGTTCGGGGCTACTTTATTTTCCCCAAATAGGGCTGTAATTCAGCCCCTGAGTTGTCAACCGTTGCGGCTGGGTTCCGTCGCCCAGCATGGTATAAATCTGGGTCCGTCCGGTGCGCGTGGAAGCGAATGCTAAATGCACGCCATCGGGGGCCCAACTTGGATTTTCGTTCTTTCCCTCATCATGGGTCAACTGGACATATCGGCGCGAAGCCACGTCCATAGTAAAAACATTGAATTTCCCGGCGGCGAAACCGCGCGTCCAGGAAAAGGCGATGATCGCGCCGTCGGGATGCCAAGCGGGGTTGGAAGCTTCGCCGGTACCGTCGCTCAGGCGCTCGATATTGCCGCCATCGATGCTCATATGGTAGATCTGCTGCGGACCGGATCGCCCGGAGACAAAGACCACTTCGCTGCCGGTTTTGGGATTGACCTTCGGTTCAGTATCGATATAAGTCGAGTGGGTGATGGGCTTGAAACCGCTGCCATCCAGATTGGCGATGAAGATGCGGCAGCAACCTCCCGCGGAAGAGGAATACAGAATCTGTTTGCCGTCGGGAGTGAACGATGGCGCGGAATTCACCGACGCCGCCTGATTGTAAAAGTGAAGATCGCGCACCGGGTCCACGGAAAATACGAAGATGCCGGGGCTACCCTTGACGTAACTCGTGAACGCGATTTTCGAGCCGTCCAGCGAAACGGCGGGCTCGATGGAGAGCGAATTGAAGTGCGTCAACGCGTGTTGGTTGCCGCCATCCCAATCCATCGCCCAAATCTCCTTGGGCGCGCCAACGGCGGCTTGATGCACGAAGTAAATATGCGTGCCGAAGAGCGACTTGCCGCCGAACCGGGCGATGATATCGGCCGCGAATTCGTGCGCCGTCTTACGCGCGCCAGCCTCATCCGGCGAGCCGAGATAGTTCTTGCCGATAACCTGCGCGGCGGCCGGCGTGGGCTGGCTCAAATCGAATAACCAGCCGCGCAGCACAAAAACTCCATTCTGAATGGCCGCGTAGCCGAAGGCGAGATAGTTGGCGGATGCGGGAGGGCCGGCCCAATCGGACATGGCGCGTCCGCCGAGGTTTTGACCGGGACTGGAAGCGGCGGAAAAATCGGTTGGCTGCTGAGGAACCGCAAGCGGATACGAAGTTTTGGGGACCATCTTCAGCAGGCCCGATCCATTGACGTCGTTCCAAAGCGTCTGGTTGAAGACCGCCATGAATTTTTGCGCATCGCCGGTTCCGCGGAAATCGGGTATTGCGATGTGAGGCTGCTGGCCTTTGGAGATGGTGCCGCTGAAATCCTGCCCGGCCAGCGCAAAGCAGGCAGCGGCCAGCAAGAATGCCGGCGCGAACCGCTCCCTGAAGGTCGCGGCTCTGCGCTTGCGAACGCCCCCGATTCTCCTCGGAGCCGCGACCGTCAGGGAGCGGTATCCGGGGCGCGCCGAATCTTCCGTTCGAGGAACTATCATCTAACGCCTCAATTCGAATCGCAGCTCAATCTCCGCGTCGCTACGGGGATAGGCTGCTGGAAGTTGCGGGAATGGAGCGGCGTCCATGACCGCGCGTTGCGCGGAGATGTCCACGGGCACAATGCCGCTCGATTGCGCGATCCGGATAGTATTCTGCGGGACCGATCCGTCGCGATTGATTGTAAACGTGATCACCACGGTAGGCGCGGTCTGGATGCGCTGGTTAATCGCGGTGGTTTGCCAATGTTGGCTTACGCGATCGATAATGAGCTTGGCGTAAGCGCCGAACTGCGCTCCCAGCGGCGATTCGCTGCCGATGCCAACGCCGCCCGCCCCCGGCAATTGCACCATTTGCGAACTGAGCGCCTGACCGCTCTTGGTGTAAACCTGATTGGGCATATCGGGCTGCAACTCGCGGAACTTGTTAGGCGCCGAGGCTTCGAGCGGTTGCGGCTTTTTAGGCGCGGTCTTACTCTTCAACGGAATTGCCTTAGGCTCCGGCGCCTTCACTTTGGGTATGGGCTTGGCTTTGGGTGGCGGCGTGGGCGCTTGCGATTCGGTAGGATTGGCGACGGGATTGGGCACGGAGCTGCGCGAAGGCAGCGGAATGGAGTGGACCGGCGTCACGGCCACCGCGCCCATGCGCCCGCCCTCTTTATCGCCCATGGTCGGCTGGCGCGTGGACTCGAATGCGCCATACGTTATCATGATCGCCGCTACCGAAATGTGCAGCGCCATCGATCCCCAAAAGGATCCCGCGATGTGTTCCTGGCGATCGAGGATTTCGATGTGCGCGGTCATCGCCTTCTACGACCTTTGCCCGTTTCGTCGATGGGCTGCGTGACCAGGTTTACCTGCAGGCCCACGTGGCCCAGCTCATCGGCCACCTGCGCCACGATGTCGTAAGTAGTGTCCTTGTCGGCGCTCAGGAACACGGCCGCTGTCTTCCCAAACCTTTGTTGGATGGCGGCGCCCAGATTGTTTATATTGGTCGCCTGCTCATTCAGGTATGTGGTTCCATCTTTTTGGATGGACACAACCGGAAGATCCTTCGCCGTGTCCTGGACGTAACGCGTTTTCGGGACATCCACTTGCAGGCCGTACTCCATCACGTGCGCGGTGAGCATGAATATGATCAGCAGCACCAGCACCACATCCACAAATGGGGTGACGTTGATTTCCGCAAAGCGGCGCGCCGCCGCGGCGCGATCTGGAGCCTCGGCCATTCATGGAAAAGGCCATGCTATTCTCCGAAATTGCGCTCGGCCATGTTCAGGAACTCAAGCGCAAAATCGTCCATGCGCGTGCCGATATCGCGAATGCGTCCGCCAAACGCGTTATAGGCCACGGCGGCGGGGATGGCGGCGAAGAGCCCGATGGCGGTGGCATAGAGCGCCTGCGCGATGCCTGGACCTACGGCGCGCAGGCTGGTTGTGCCTTGCGTGCTGAGGGCGTCGAAGGCGCGGATAATGCCCATCACAGTTCCCAGCAGACCGATGAACGGCGTAACCGATGCGGTGGTGGCGAGTACGCTCATGCGATTCTCAAGCCGCGTGAGCTCTTCGCTAATCCCCAGTTGCAGGGCGCGCTCCACCGCCGTGCGATTGGTAATAGCTCCGCGCGCCTTCACTTGCCGCTCAACCTCTTCGTAACCGAAATCGAAAACCGAAACCAGCGGCGAAGGGCGGAACTGTTCGGACGCTATCACCACGGCTTCCAGGTTGGCGGCTTTGCGGAATGCGCGCAGAAACCGGGCATTCGTGTTCCGGGCGCCGCGCAGCGCGCCGAATTTGGCGAAAATGACGGTCCAGGAATAGATCGAAAACACAATCAGAACCGCCAGCACCAGGATGCCGGCGGGCCCTTCATTCTGCACGTGCTGAAGGACTGTGTCCAAACTATCTGTTTGAAGGAGGAGGGCTGCGTGAGTCTCGAAACTCAATTCGGCTCCTAATCTCAAATCTAGCATAGAGACGCCTCCGGATGCCTAAAAGACGGGAGATGTTGAGCTATGTGCCCGAGGCAGGCCTTCTAGAGTCATCAATTTCGACCCAGCAACATCAGAACGTATAGCATCTGCAGGTAAACCACTGAGGCGATCAGGGCGCTTCGTGCCCCGTTTTTTCCCGCCGAGAAGCCACGCGGAAAGTGGCGCGTAGGAAGAACCAAACGCGAATGAGAGAAGCGCACTCTGTGCGCGGCCGGCAATCGGCCCGCTATGTTTGTTAGCGCGGCGGGCGCCGGTAGTATCTAATTCGGGACCGGAGCAAGAGACTGCGCGGGCAGATTCAACCCGCCTGCATTGCAGAGGCGCCGTGTTGAGGCGCCGCGGCGGTCGCACTAGCCGCGCGCCACCGGGCAGAGATCGGGACTCGACATGCGGAGCGACGAAGAATCGGCATCACTGGCGTGACGCACAGGATCGCGAGCCATCTTCAGCGCCGCCGAGCGTGATAAGTTAAGCCGATGCCCGCCCGCAAAGATCCCGTGCGTGTACTCTCGCATGTGATGGCCTATGCGGCCTTCTACCTTGTGCCGCTGATGCTCGGGTTCGGCTTTCTGATGCAAGCGCTGCTGGGGACCTTGGCGGGGATGACGCTGGCTAATCTGGCTGCCGCGTTGTTCGCCAATTGGATTGCGCTTAAGATCTTTGCCGCACGGCCGCTGACGGCGATCGGATTATGGTGGAACCGGGCATCGGCAGATAATTTCGCGATTGGATTGCTGGGAGGAATCGGCACGGCCTGCGTCGCCCTGGGACCGCCGCTGGCGGCGGGAGCGGCGCATTTCGCGCGCATCCCGGAAGAGCGGCCGACGCTCTGGGCGGCGGTGTTTCTGGGCGTTTTCCTGCTGTTCGGGTCGGCCGCGGAGGAGATTCTGTTCCGCGGGTTCGCTTTCCAAACGCTGCTGGCGAGCTTCGGCGTTTGGGCGGCTATCGTGCCGGGAGCGCTCCTCTTTGGCTTGCTGCACTGGATGAATCCGGGGGCGACATTGTTGGGCATCGTCAATACCATCGGATTCGGGGCGGTTTTCGGGTATGGATGCGTGCGCAGCCGCGACCTGTGGCTGCCCATCGGACTCCACTTCGGTTGGAATCTTACACTGCCCCTGTTCGGCGTGAACGTGAGTGGGCTTAGAATGGATGTGACGGGCTACGAGATGTCGTGGACCGCCGGCGCGCTGTGGAGCGGCGGCGCCTACGGCCCGGAGGCCAGCGTGCTGACTTCCGCGGTAGTGGTTTTGCTGTTCCTCTTTGTGTGGAAAGCGCCTGTCCGGCGGCAAGCTTCGCCTCTTACGGACCCGCCCGCGGAGAGTACTTTATGCGATTCGTCGCTGCCATTGCCGTCCTGAGCGCGCTTTATCCGTTATGCGCCGCCGATAAGCTGACGTTTGGAGACCGGGTGGAGCTGATGCGCGGACTGATGGCGGAGTACGCCAAAGCCAAGGTGTTAGTGCCACGATCCAAGAAGAACCTCGAAGTTAATTCCGACGGCACCTACAACAAGGCGGAGTGGCAGGGCATCGCCAGAGAGAGCGGACCGGCGGCGCGCGTTGGAGACCAGGTCCAGATCACCAAAGTCGATATCGAGAGCCAGAAGATCGTACTGCAGTTGAACGGCGGGTTCAAGGGCGGAAGGCATTGGTTCGACGGCGTGCAGATTGGGATGGGTCCGACCAACAACCCGGCGCAAGTGCCCGTGGGTAACGGCGACGCGAACGCGCCCGGAGGCACGACGATAGAGGTGGTATTCCACAAGCCGCTCGAGCCTATCAAGGCGCCGGAAGTGAAAAAGATGCTGGCGGCGGTGCTGGATTTCGATCAGCACACGGCCACGGAACTGTTCTCCGACACATTGCCCCCCGCGACCAAGAAGGCCATCCAGGAAAAGCGCGCCATGGTGGGGATGACGCGCGATCAGGTGCTGCTGGCGCTCGGCCGGCCGAAATACAAGCCGCGCGAAGTCAAGGACGGGATGGAGACCGAGGACTGGGTATACGGTACCGCGCCGGGCAAGATCACGTTTGTTACTTTTAGCGGGGACAAAGTGATCAAGGTGAAGGAAGCTTACGCGGGATTGGGCACGGACGTGGGGCAGGAAGTTATTCATTAAGCTTCGGGTGCCCAAGTGGATGCCGCTGGAGTGCGACTCTGGACCTACCGGCCACGCCACAGCCAACTTCAGGAGACCTCAAAATACTTTCCGCTTTGCAGCCGTTTGGGCTTGAAATCAGCTTCGCCGGGCCTCGCGCGCCAAACCTTCATGCACAAGCATCTTCAGTAGCGTCTGGTATCCAAGTCCCTTGCGCTCCGCCAGCTTTCGCGCCTGCGCGAGATCGGCTTGAGGCAGGCGAATCGCAATTTGTACGCTGCTCTTGCGATTCATCTTCGCGATGAGGCTTGAACCGCGCGCCTTGTTTCCTGCCGATTGAGCAGCGGCGGCCTTCCGTTTCACGTAGGGCCTCCCGGCAGGGCTGGCCCACCAGTCCGCTTCGAGTTCTCCCTTGGTCGTAAATGGGAATCCGAGTGCGCAGGCCCTGCCTATTCTGTTAGGGCCGGGCCTCAGTCCTCGTCTTATGAACGGGGTGCGTTCCCCCTCCGCCGGTTCAGCTGCGATGACGGCCTGTTTCCCCATCGCCGCCCATCGCCCGCTCCGATAGCTACAGCTAAGCTAGGATTACAATGATAGTAGTGAAGTTTCCATTTAATGAGGCGAAAGCCACTGAAGCGGCGGCGCACTTGCTAAAGCTGCGTTGCGCCCCGATGAGCTATGTCAAACTCGTCAAACTACTCTACCTGGTTGACCGCGAAGCCCTCCTTCGGTTTGGCCGGCCCGTAACAACTGATCGTTACGTGCTCACGGACATGGGCCCGGCGCTCAGTCAAGTTAACGACTTGATTACAGTGGGCTCGATTGCGCCATCCATTTGGTCGCAGTACATTTCCGGTCTCCAGGGGCGGCTTGAAGTGGAGCTTCGGCAAGAGGCGCCACAAGCAGAGCTATCGGCGACGGAGACTGAACTGATCGAGTCCATCTTTGCCCAGTTTGGGGAAAAGACCCAGTGGGAGCTGATCGAATATTCAAAAAAGCTCCCGGAGTGGCACGACCCGCAAGGAACCAAGATCCCGCTCGAGTATACGGATATTCTCAGGGCGGGAGGCAAAAGTCCAGCAGAAGTTCACGAAATCATCTCGGAGTTAGAATCCTTGGGATCTGTCATAGAGTCCCTTGAACCCTGGTACTCCGGGGCAACGCTGGCGTGACCACCCTTTACTGTGGTGATACGGTTTTAATGCCTCAGGTCCAGGTGCGTATCCCGCATCTATGGATTGTTGCAACTGAACCCTACCCCTGACGGGCCAATCCATATTGGTAAACGTCACCGCCTTTCGTACTCACAGCGACGCGACGCTTGTGCTAAACCCGGGCGACCATCCATTCATCTATAAGCAATCGGCGGTTGCCTTCGGTGACGCAATGATCGCGGACGTACGGCTGATCGTCGCTGGAATCGACAACGGCCACTGGCCACAAAAGGAGCGCTGCTCAGATTCGTTGATTCGGCGGATTCAAGATGGCATCCTCGCGTCCCGACGTACGCCCGAAAAAGTGAAATCATTCTATCGCGCCCTTGCGGGGCGCAGAGCCGGTGGGCGCGAATAACGGCCGCTCTTTTGTATTGAGGACGGTCTCATCGGGGCAGGTCTTCGAGGCCTGTTCATACAATGCTTCTCAACCCCAGTTACGCGCGGGGCGCTGAAGAGCCAAAACGATTTTGCCGCATTGAAAGTTCCCACCCGCTCCGGCGGGCTTCGCGCGTCAAGCCCTCATGTACGGGCATCCTCAGCAGGGTCTGGTATCCGAGCCCCTTCCGTTCCGCCAACTCCGCGTCCGGGCGAGATCGGCTCTGAGACAGATGAATTGCGATCTGCACGCTGCTCTTGCGATCCATCCCCGCGGCCACGCCCGATCCGCGGGCTTTATTTCCCTGCCATTGTGCAGCGGCGGCCTTCCGTTTTCACGTAGGCTATACCGGCAGGGCTGGCCCACCAGTCCGCTTCGTCGCTGTCGTTTTCAATTTTAAACTCTTAGACCTCTTGCTGTTCATCGCGTTCACTCCATTGAACTCTCCGGGTGTGATAATCGCGCCGCTGACCGGCGTCCAGGTCGTAGCGCCGTTACCACCCGCACATTGTTGCCGGCGCTCCATCGTGACCGCGGCCAGCAGTGCCGAGTTCGGTCCCAATCCCTTACCGGTCGCTTTCGCCGATGTACCGCCGTCGGCGACGTGCTCTTCGGCGGATACAACACCGCCTCCATCTCCGTGCCTGATGGCGCTCCGTCCGAAAACTCTCGATCTTTGTTACGAGAAATTTCCAGGCTTCCAGCATGCTCCAGATCAGGAATACGAGCCCGAAAATACAACGTTCCGCCCACGCGAACGCATCATACTGGTGCATGACTTCTCCACGGCGCGTCGTTTGGCATGCGGGCCGGCGCGCGTGTGACGAGCACTGCTCGATTGAGGCGGCCGGGACAGTATTCCTGCCCTACAGGGCCGTTTCTCTGCCATTCTTGTCTCATTATGCTGTTTGTAATAGTGCATGGCAGCAGCGATTCGTATATCGATTATTTTTATTTTATTTTTCGCCACTCCCTGAGATGCCGGAGTGTCGAGAAGTCACGCCAATCAAGCCCGCGTGCAGGCACATCCCGAGATACATCCATCCGGGACTCTACACCAGCGGCGTAGTCGATGCGCTCCGGCTGGCATAGTGGCGCGTTCATGATACCGCCACAGCCCGCCCTCCGGCCCAGAGCACCGCCGCCAGCGCCAGCGCCAGCGCCGGAATCGCGTACATCGCCTGATGCAGGCCGGCGGCGCGCGCGGCCTCGGCCATCATTCCCGCATTGCGCCGCGGCGCGCGCGAAGTGGTCGCTCAAACGCCCGGTCAACAATGGCCCCCAGGCGGCCCCGCCCAGATACTGCACCACGAAGTATCCGCCCATGGCCGCGCCGCGCAGATTGGCCGGGACCACATCCTGCATGGCCGCGTACACCAGCCGTAATACATTTGCAGCAGGCCGTAGGCCGCCATCATCGCCGTTAGCGCGACCGCAATCTCTTCCGCCGGCGCGGCGATCGCCACTAACGCTATGGGCGCGGCCGCCAGCGACGCGGCCGAGGCCAGCATCATGCGCGCGCGGCCGCGATTTTCGCCCACGCGGTCGCCCAGCACGCCGGCCGCAAGCGCGCCCAAAATCCCAGCCGCGCCCAAGCCAACGCCGGACCAAACGCCTGCCCGCGCGACGGAGAGATGATGGAATCTGGTCAGGAATGCGGGGAAGAAAGTGGTGAAACTGTACAGCGCGAAATTGACCACGGCGCCCGATGCCGCGATCCACCAGAACGCCGGCATCCGCATCAAGGCGCGCGCCGGATCGGCAGTCGCGTAGTTCAGAGCGCCGCGCTTCGGCTCACGCAGCCACAAGACAGCGGGAATCAACGCCGCCGAGGGCAGCGCCGCTAACGCCAGCGCCGCGCGCCAGCCATACGCCTGCGCCGCCGCCCCGCCGATGGAAAAGCTAAGCAGCACGCCCACCGGCACCGCCATCATGAACATGGCCAGGGCGCGGGTGCGCCGCTGCGGAGGGACTGCATCGCCGATCCAACTGACGGCCGCGGGCGCGCAAACCGCTTCGCCGATGCCGACTCCAAGCCGCGTTGCCAGCAACATGGCGTAACTCGCGGCCAAGCCGCCCAGTCCCGTCAATCCCGCCCAGACCGCGATGCCGCCCGCCAACAGGCGCTTGCGGCTTCATTGTATCGGCGAGCCTGCCGAGGGGCAAACCCGCTAGCCCATAGATGACCGTGAAGCCGGTGCTCAGCAAGCCGATCTGCGTATCGCGTCAGATGGAACTCGCGGTTCAGCGGCTCGGTGATTGCGCCCAAGGTCAGGCGGTCATAGAAGTTCAGAACATTGATCAGGAAGAGGACGACCAGCGTCATCACATCTTGACTTCATCACATTTTAACTTCGGAATCCTTAAGGCTTTTGGCCGGGTCTGTCGCTTCCGCGCCCTGCTTGCGTACGGTAACCGTACCGTGATTCGCCGTCAGCGTAATCGACGGGCCGTCGCCCACCTTGCCCCTCAAGCGTGGCGCGTGCGGCCGTCGACTTCTTTTTCGATCGGCGGGCCGTAGTCGTTCATGGCGTCGCCGCGCTCGGCGGTGGCTTGCAATTGGAATGCGGCGCGCTCCGGCAGCACGAGCTCGATAGCGCCTACGCCGGAACGCGCTTCGATCGCGCCCAGCGGCGCCTTGCCGGGTTGCAGTTCGATATCGCCGCGCTCGGTATTGATATCCACCGCTTGCGAAAACTGCTCCAGGCGGACGTCCCGCGACCGCGCCACAAACCGCATCGGACCCACCAGACCGTTGCCGGTGAGCGTCGAAAGATCCATGGTGATGCGGCCGGGTATCGCCTCCACGTGCAGCTCCGTGCCGCGCTCGCCTTCAAACTGCAGCGGCTTCGCCAGATTCTTAAACTCCAGCGTGCCGCTATAAGAGCCGTTGACGGTCACCGGGCCGGCGATATTCTCGAACGCCAGATCGCCGCCGCGGCCTTGCAGATCGATTTTGCCCTTGACGTCTACCGCGTTGATGGTATCGCTGTGGCCGATCTCCAGGCGCGCGTTGCCGCCGATTCGCGCCAGCCGCACATCGCCGCGATTGTTCGCCAGTTCCACGTCGCCCGCCACATCGGAGATGTCGGCATCGCCCACGTTGCCGCGCGATTCCACGGCCATGCCGCGCGGCACAGTCACTTCCAGATCGTCGGAGATTCGCTGGTTATCGGGCGCGCGGTCCTGGTTGGTCCGGATCACCAGCCGGTCGCCTTGCGGCAAGATCTCGAGCGGCGTATTCTGGCCGGTGCGGTCGGCATCGGTGCGCGTGTAGGCGCGGATGGATTTGTGGCCGGCGACCGTCACCTGTTGCCCATCGCCGCCAATGACGTGGATGTTGCCGCGCGGATTTTCAAACACCAGGCGCGTCATGCCCGCCGCCGGAGCCGTCGCCGAAACCGGATAATCGTACTCCTCGCCGAAGATGTCGAGGCCGCGCGGGTTGAAATGGATGCCGAACTCTTTAGCCTGCCAAGCGCCCAAGCCGATCATGCAGATAAAGATCACCAACACCACTTCGCCGCCGCTGAAGCCGCCGCCGCGGCCCGGTTGATCGCGCCATATCAAGGCCTCCACCAGACGCATCAGACCCCAGACGATCAGCAGGAACGGCCAGTATTGCGCGATCGAGATCGAACACCGGCAGCTCGGGATGCATATTGCGCCAGAGAAACAGACCGCCGATCAGCAGCAGGATCAGGGGTCCGGTGATGGAACGATGTCTCATGCCTGGCCTCCCGGGTGTTCGTGGATCGCCTCGCGGATCGTTGCTCTGCGCATACGGCGTCTGCCGGTAGCCTCCGCGGGGCGAGCGCGGCGGCGGCGGCGGCTGATAGGCAACGTACGGAGGCCGCGGAGGCGGCACGGTTGGCGGCGGATCGACGGCGCGCCCCAACAGGCTGACCAGTCCGACCACGATGATGAGCACCGGCCAGGTCTCGGCGAAACTGTACGGCGTGAAGTTTTGCAGCGCGAACAACACGCCCACCGTGATCACCATCACCGGGCCGCGGATGGCGCGAATGCTCGAGCGGTCTCTATCTCTCATGGCGCGCCTCTCGCGCGGCGTCGCCGTGACCGGCGACGCGCCCCCACAGCAGGTAAACGCCCAGCGCAATCAGCAGCACCGGCCAGTAACGCACCACCCTATCGAAATCCAACAGGTCGAGGGTGTGCAGCAACAGCAGATATGCCCAAGACCACCAGGGCCATTCCGGCCACCGGCGCCTGATCGCCGCGGCCGCGCATGGGGACCAGGCTGGAGTATTCGTCCACCGGCTCGCCTGCCTGCAGCTTCTGCGCTGTGCGGTGGGCCTCAAAGGCCATGTATGCCCACCAGGCGATCACCAGCATGACGAAGATCGGTTCCAGACCGTTGGCCGCGCGCGAATTGGCGATGCTCATCAGCAAGTCCCCACACGATGGCATGAACCAGGCCTTTGGCATATTGACCGTTGTAAATAGCGCCCACGCCGGGAATCAAGCCCAGGAAAAACGCCAACGCCGGAGAAACCGTGGATGGCGCGCGGAACGGCGGCGGGGCAAACGCGGCGGCGGGCGGCGGCGGTACGGCGTCCGGAGCCGGCGGCGGCATCAGGCGGAGGCGTCTGCGGCGAAGCCGGCTGCGGCGCCGCTTGCGGCGCCGCTTGCGGCAATACGGCGGCCGGCGCGTGCTCCGCGCAATAAACCGTGCCGAAGGCGTCGCGGCGGCATTCCTCGCAAACCGGCATTCCGCAAGTGCGGCAATACGCGCTGGCCGGCATTTCCGGATGATTCTGACAATTCATATGGTTTCCTCTACTGTGTCTTCTCCGGCCCGGATTTCACCGGCAGTTGCCGCGAATCGAGCTGCCCCGCCGCCGGCGCTGTTCTCGCCGCCGGCCGTCTGCTGCTCCTCGTCCTGCTGCTGCCACTCGTGCAGCAGCGATTGCACCTGATAGACCACTTTCAGGTTTTCGTAAAACTTCACCGTGCGCGCCCAGGTGCGGACGGCCCGGTCTTCAATTCCGGCCCACACCTTCGCCGGCTCCAGATCCTGCGGACGCAATTGGCGCACGCTGTTGAACATCAGCGAAAGCGAAAGGATAGACATCGCCATCCCCATCACAAACCGCGGCTGATGGAATGGCGAAAAAATCGCGTTGATCCAACGGCGCGCCTCGCTGGGGTTCGCGCCTTTACGCCACGGGGCGTCAAACAGAATGCGCGTCACCAGCTCCTGCGGCGGCTCCACATCGGCTGCGCGCTCCATGAACCGGACCGCGGCGGCGCCGTCGCGCGCCAGCTCGGCGCACAACGCGCACTCCGCCAGATGAGCTTCCACCTCGGCCCGTTGCGCCGGGTCGAGCGCCCCATCCACGTAGTCGCAGATCAGCAATTTCCAATTCCGCGCAGTTCATACCGTCAACTTCTGTTTCCGCAGGTGCCGCGCCAATTCGGCGCGGCCGCGGTTGATCCGCGACTTCACCGTGCCTTCGGGAATCTGAAGGACTCCGGCGATTTCCCGGTACTCCATTTCCTGCAAATCGCGCAAGATCACCGCCTCGCGCAGATCCGGCGACAGCTTTTGCAGCGTCGCCTGCAAAATCTCGCTGGCCTCGCGTCCCGCTAACGCCTGGTCCGGACGCGGCGACGCCGCGCCGCCCGCCTGTTCGATAACCGGAAGCTGGCCTTCGATGGAATCGGTGACCCGCTCCTGACGTGTGCGGCGATAATTATCGATCAAAAGGTTACGCGTTACCCGCGCCAGCCAGGTCGCGAACGATCCTTCCGTCGACCGGAACGTCTTCAGCGTCCGGAACACGCGCAGAAAGACCTCCTGAGTAAGATCCTGCGCCTCGGATGCGCTGCCGGTAAAGCGGAAACACAGGCCGTAGACGCGACGCGTGTGCAGCCGCACGAGTTCCTCCCACGCGGGTTCATCGCCGCGCAGGCATCGCGAAACGAGGCTGAAGTCGGGATCCAGGCTGCCTTCCATCCAGTCGCCGCCGCCGCGTACCGGGGTCATGCCGGCTGCGTGATTCTCGAAAATTCCAAGTGCGGGCGCCGCGGCTGCCATATGCCTCGTTCTTTCATTAGAAGAAACGAGGCTTTATCATGATAGGTTCAATCTTTCCAGTACGCCAGAGGGGGCACGATATTATTCGCGGTTTCGATTGGAAGTTGGCCTTCGCCAGCTTAAAGCACCTCAACTGGGGATGGCTGTTGCTTTCCATCATCCTGATCCTGGCCACCTATTACGGACGGGCGCTCCGCTGGGCGATATTCCTTAAGCCATTAAAGCCCAAACCCTCCATCGCGAATGTGCTTTCGGCCACGGTGATCGGATTTTCGGCGGTAACCGTGTTCGGCCGTCCCGGGCGAATTTGTCCGCCCCTATCTGATCGCAATGAAAGAAGGAGTGCCGGTGGCCTCGCAAATTGCCGCCTGGATACTGGAGCGCATTTTCGACTTGCTGATGGCGCTGCTGGTGTTTGGCTTCGCGCTGAGCCATCTGGCGGGCGGCGGATTCCATGGCGGATCCAAGCTGGCGTGGGTTTTCGCCACCGGCGGGCCGGGCCGCGGGAATCTGTGCGGTGGTTATTCTGGTCTCACTGGTATTCCTGCGCCACTTCGCGGAGCGCTTCGAACAATTCGTGCTCACCAAGCTGCGCTTCCTGCCGGCGGTGCGGCTGCAAAAACTAACCCATTTCACCGGTTCGCTAGTGCGCGGGGTGGAATCGGCGCGCAGCGATGCCGCGCTCGGAACCATTTTCGTCTATTCCATCGTCGAGTGGGCGGTGATCGCCGCATGCTATTGGTGCCTGGTGCAGGCGTTTTCCGGCGTGTTCACTCTTACATTT
The DNA here is from genome assembly GCA_963723015.1 of Bryobacterales bacterium. Taxonomy (GTDB): domain Bacteria; phylum Acidobacteriota; class Terriglobia; order Bryobacterales; family Bryobacteraceae; genus PALSA-243. The sequence goes on along the minus strand of CAVRPF010000017.1, from coordinate 92,712 downwards.
GTAGATGTATTGGTGTTCATGGGGTTTGTTTCGTTCGGAGCGGTGGTCCAGATCCCCGGAATCGGCGGCGGCGTGCAGGTGGTCGCGGTACTGGTGCTGACGGAGTTGTTTGGGATTCGGGTTGAACTGGCGACATCGTTCGCTATGTTTGTTGTGGATTGCTTAACTTTGTAGCGATTGTCCCGATTGGGTTCGTTCTGGCGCTTAAGGAAGGCTTGGACTGGCGCAGCCTACGGCGGATCGGACGGGAGGCTTCGGCATGAAGTGCCCATTTTGCAATCACATGGAAGATAAAGTGGTGGATTCGCGCGAAAGCAAGGAGGGCGATGCCATCCGCCGCCGGCGGGAATGCCTGGCCTGTGAGCGCCGGTTCACCACCTATGAGCGTATCGACGAAGTTCCTTATATGGTTATCAAAAAGGACGGCCGGCGCGAAAAGTTCGACCGGCAGAAGGTCTTGGGCGGGCTGCTTAAGGCTTGTGAGAAGCGCCCGGTCAGCATGGGCAGGCTCTCAGAGCTGGTCAATCGCGTGGAATCGAAGGTCAGCGATTCGCCGGACCGGGAAATTTCCACTACGGAAGTAGGAGAGTTTCTGATGGAGCACCTGAAGAATCTTGACAAAATCGCGTATGTGCGATTTGCATCGGTGTACCGGGATTTTCAGGACGAAGAGGCGTTCTTCAACGAGCTGAAAACGCTGATGCGGAACAAATCCTCTTAGAGTGCCTAGGTCAAAATTGCGCAAGACCTGTAACCAAACCAGTTTTAAGCATCTCTTAAATTAGGGCTTAACATTCCGCGGAATGCGTGGTATCATAGTTCGGAAGTCAAACCGCGAATGCAGCGAATCTACATCTTGCGGACTGACGTTGAGCCTGACAGCCGGACTTTTTCACATAATACCCCATTTTCCAACATCCGAGCGAGTGATTGCGTGCCCTGGGGGAGGTGAGTCTTAGTGGATCAATTTGAAGATCAATTTTTAGCGGACAATCCGGAAAGCTTTGGGCCTTGCGTTTGAAGAAGATACCAAATTTTTCGATCGCTGAAGCGGCGCATGAGGCGGATTTTCTGCACCCGCCGGTGGTGGAAGAATCCATCTACACGGATGACCCGGTCCGCGTGTATCTGCGCGAGATGGGCGCCGTTCCGCTACTGACCCGCGAAGGCGAAGTGGATCTGGCCCGCCGCATGGAGCGCGGAAAACTGCGCATGCAGAAGGCCATCAGCCGGTCGGCGCTGGTGCAGCGGGTGGTGGTCGAGATCGCCGAGCAATTGAAAAAGGGCGCTATTGAACTCGACAACATCGCCGATCTGGGCGATACCGAAGAAGGCAGCCCGCAAGACCTGCACGTCCGCGCCGACGGCTGTCGAAGTGCTTTGCGGACGTTGCCATCCTGCACAAAAAGCTGCTGCAGTTGGAAGAGAAGCTGGAAACCGTTCCCGGTCGCCAATAAGAAGCCGCGGAAGAGGCTCTGCAACAAGGTAAACCGCGCCAAAGTTGAGGTCTCGCTGGCGATTCGCCGCTGCCCGTTCCGAGCGCTTAGAGTGGAAGGAATTTTCGCGCGAGATCGAGCGCGCGGTCGACGAAATCAATCATCTGGATGGCGAAATCAAGCGCCTGGAGGCGCGCAACCTGCCGGTCAACCAGGTCCGGCTGCGCGAGCTCAAGCGTGAAATCCGCAAGCGCGAAGCCATCGCCGGCGCCTCCCTGCCGGAGCTGAAGCACAGCCTGACGGTAATCCGCCACGGCGAAGCCGAAGCCGAGCGCGCCAAGAAAGATCTGGTGGAAGCCAACCTCCGGCTGGTGGTTTCGGTCGCCAAGAAATATGTCAATCGCGGTCTGCACCTGCTCGATCTGATCCAGGAAGGCAATATCGGCCTGATGCGCGCGGCGGACAAATTCGAATACCGCCGCGGCTATAAATTCTCGACTTACGCCACATGGTGGATCCGCCAGGCGATTACGCGCGCGATCGCCGATCAGTCTCGCACCATTCGCATCCCGGTTCACATGAACGAAAGCATGAACAAGTTCCTGCGCGCGACGCGCGAGCTCGAAAAGGAGCTGGGCCGCACGCCGACCAACGATGAAATCGGCCGCCGCATGGATATTCCCGTCGAGAAGGTCCAGAAGCTGAAGACCATCTCGCGCGATCCGGTCTCTCTGGAAACGCCGGTAGGCCGCGACGGCGAATCGGCGCTGGGCGATCTGATCGAAGATCGCTGGGTGGGTTCTCCGGTAGATGCGGTGATCGAATCCAACGTTCGCGACGAGACCGCCGGTATTCTGAAGACGCTCTCCCCGAAAGAGGAAAAGGTGATCCGGATGCGCTTCGGCATCGGCTGCGAGCGCGAGCACACGCTCGAGGAGATCGGGCAGGAGTTCGACGTCACCCGCGAGCGAATCCGCCAGATCGAAGCCAAGGCCTTGCGCCAACTGCGCGCGCCTGAGCGGGCGCGGCGGCTGCGGGCGCTGATGGCGGCGCGCTAGACCGTCAGAATGGGCCCGGCTACTGTTTTTTCGGTGTAATCGCGTCCCAACGCTTGTCGCCGGTCTCTTTATAGTCCTTAGGCAGGCTTTCCCAATCCGGCCGGGTAATGCCGTTCAGATCGTATACCACTTTGCCATTGTGGATGGTGAGTTCGCACGTTAGCTTCTGATTCCCGTCCATCCTGGCCCCATACATATCGGTAAATCCGAACTTGCCGCGTTCCAGCCCCAGCACGGCGATATCGGCGGGCGCGCCCACCGATAGATTGCCCAGCTCCTCATGGTGGATCTCGCGCGCCGGATTCCAGGTGGAGCGGCGAATCACATCGTCCAGTGAGAGGCCCATGGCCAGGAATTTATCCATCACGTTCAACATATCCTTCATACCGGAATTCATGCTGCCAATGTGCAGATCGGTCGAGATGGAGTCCGGCAAAAACCCTTGGCGGATTGCCGGGACCGCGATCCTCCAGGCGAAACTGCCGCCGCCATGACCCACGTCGAAAATGATGCCGCGCTTCCTTCCGGCGATCATCCCCGGATTCAATTTTCCGTCGTCGAGTAACTCATGGCGCAGATCCGGAATAACAGTGCGTGTATATATCGCCCGGCCGCAGTTTCCGGGTTAATAACTCTGCCAGCGGGCGCTGCGGCCGGTCCGTGCCAAAATCTACCATGACGGGAATGTTCGCCTTCGTCGCCGGCTTCCACGGCGCGCTCCACCGGAGTCCATTCCGGCCCGGCGTAATGCGCCGTCTTGATGCCCACGATCAGCCCCTTGTGCTTGAGCGCCATCGCGGCCGCGGGCGCCGCTTGCATGTCGGCCAGGTCGTTTTCGTATTTTGGTCCGCGCATCCCGTGGCCGACGATGTTCAAGAAGGCGAGGACGCGCGTCTGCGCCCGGTCGATAATGCGGCTTTTGAAATCCTCAAAATTGCGCCACCCGGCGCAGCCCGCATCGGCTACCGTGGTGACGCCCACGCGGAACGTGTATCCGTCCGGATAAAGGCTGTTGTCTCCGGCGTAAGAGTTCCGTTCGCCAGTGCCCGCGAACACGTGAACGTGGATGTCCACCAGCCCCGGCGTGACATACAGACCGGACACATCCACCACCTTGAACGCGGAGCCGGGGTCCAGGCGCGCCCCGACCGCCGCGATAGCGCCGTCCTTGATAGCGACGTCCCGCACGGCGCTGATTCCATTCCTGGCATCGACTACGTGTCCGCCCTTCAGCAGCAGATCGTAGTTCGCCTGCGCGGATAAAGGGTTTGCCACGCAAAGGCAAACGAAAAATGGGAGAGCGATTTGGGTGTAGGTCATGGTTGGCTGGGGTGGATGGATGCATCCTCCGGGGCTATTCTTTAGATGGTAACCGACCAGGGCGCACTGGCCGCGCGGAGGTGTGGGCGCTCACGAGTTGCCGCATGATCGGTGTGCGGCTTCACCGAAGGCCGCCGCTGGCACATATGCATGTGGGCGCTGGACTGCGAAACTCATAACGTGGCGGTTGCCACCTGGGAGAAGACAGAGCGATGCCTAAACAATCGAGCGGTTTGGAACAGGTCCTGATCCAAGAGCTGCAGGACCTTTACGATGCGGAAAAGCAGTTGGTGCGCGCGCTGCCCAAGGTCGCCAAGGCGGCCAGCGATGAGGAACTGAGCAACGCGATACGCGAGCACCTGGAAGTAACCAAGGGCCATGTACAACGGCTCGAGCAGGTCTTCGAATCCTTGGGCCAACGGGCGAAGAGCAAGCCCTGCAAAGGAATGAAAGGAATTGTCGAGGAGGCGAACGAAGCGATCCAGGAGGACCACGAGGAAAGCGCGATGGATTGCGTCATCGCGGGAGGAGCGCGCCGCGTGGAGCATTACGAGATGGCGGCCTACGATGGGGCGATCGCCATGACTAAGCAGATGGGCTATACCGATGCGGCCGAGTTGCTGCGCCAGACATATGACGAAGAGGCCCAAACTGACAAGCAACTGGCGCAGATCGCTAAGCGAATTCTGAGCCAGGCGGGCGCGTCGCAGCCTGAACAGGAAGAAGAGGGAGGGGCTATGAAAAACGAATCTCGCGAAAAAAAAAACAGCCGCGGCGCAAGCCGGCAAAGCAGCGCTGAGGGAGGTCACTCCGCGCGGCCGTTGACCGACCATGATGAGATTCAGGAGTGGGCCGAGGAGCGCGGGGCTGTTCCTTCAAGCGTGCGCGGCACCGGCAGCCGTGGAGATACGGGCATGATCCGTCTCAACTTTCCCGGCTATAGCGGAGAAGAATCGCTGGAAGAGATTTCCTGGGACGATTGGTTCGAAAAGTTCGACGCGAATAATCTCGCGTTGATCGTTCAGGAAACCACGGCTGGCGGTCAGCGCAGTAACTTCAACAAGCTGGTCGATCGCGACTCAGTGGAGGAGAAATCGCCGCGCTCGGGTTCACATAAGACGACTTCACATAAAGCGGCTGGGCACAAGACGGCGTCACATAAACCCAAGACGCGATCGGCGCATTAGGAACTCCCGGCTATAGCAGTCCGCGGAATCGAAGGGCAAAGAGCGGCGCGGGAACCTCAGTAAAGGCGCAGTAAAAGCGCATTGATCGCGCAAGACAGATCGAATATGATGGTTCGGCGTCTCTCGAGGCCTTAATGAGATTCTTCTTGCCCTTCTTCGCCGCTTCCGCGGCGCTCTTCGCCCAAGGCAACGCGGAATGGCATCGCGAATTCCCGGCTTTCAAAATTGCCGGCAACTTATACTACGCCGGTACGGCCGATCTAGCCGTCTATCTGGTCCACACGCCGCAAGGTAACATCCTGATCAACACCGATTTCAAACAGGACGTCCCGGCGATCAGGAAGAGCATCGAGCAGCTTGGCTTCAAGTATACGGATACCAAGATTCTGCTGATCAGCCATGCGCACGGCGATCATGATGAGGCGACGGCGCAGGTATCGAAAGGAACCGGCGCGAAATTGATGGTGATGGACGCCGACGTACCGGAAGAGGAGAGCGCGGCGCCCGGCCGTCCGGGCGCGCACGTCGATCGCGTCTTGCACGACGGCGATACCGTCGAACTGGGGGGATCCAAACTGGTGGCGCATTTGACGCCTGGCCATACAAAGGGTTGCACCACCTGGACCATGCAGGTGCGCGACGGCGCGCGCACGCTGAACGCCGTAATCGTAGGAAGCCCCAATGTGAATCCAGGATATATTCTGGTGGGCAATAAGAATTATCCGGGGATCGCGGACGACTACGTTAAGACCTTCTCGGTCCTGAAAAAATTGCCATGCGATCTGTTTCTGGGCGCGCACGGCAGCTACTTCGGGATGAAGGCGAAATACGACCGAATGAAGGCCGGCGAAGGCAACCCATTCATCGATCCGGACGGCTATCAAGCCTACATCGTGGAGCGCGAGGCGGCGTTCCGCAAGGAATGGGCGCGCCAGAAGCAGAACCCCGGTAGTCCAGCGCGATAACCGTGTGGCGGGAATGCGACGCCCGGCTCAAGCCGCCGCCATTACCGGATATGAATCTCGCGGACCAGCGCAAACGCCGCTGCTTTCTGTTCAATAGCGAATTGGAACGGCACGGTGGATTTGGCGGCCAGATTGGCCAGGTGAGTGGTCACGGCGCCCTGGCGGGAGCCGTTTTTATCCGCGAGGTCGAACACTATGTCGGCCTGGCGAATAACATGGCCGCTGTTATTCAGAGCCGATCCGGCCAGACTGACCGAACCGCCGCGGACGATGTGTACATCCTGAATTTCAAGATCGCGCTGAGAATCGATGCCCAAATCCTGGTTCAGATTGGGAAGCATCTTCTGCGCGATTTCCGCATTGGACAAAGCCGGCGGGGGCGTAATCGGGACGTCATGATTGAAATAGCCGGACAGAACCAGACCCAAACCGCCCAGGAGCAGAAACGACGGTACGCCGATCAGCAACCAGATGCGCGCCTTCTGCAGGAGTGTGCGATTGCTCAGGTAGAGAGGGTCGAGCCGTTTTCCCCCGGACGGCCTCAGGCCCGCAAAGGCAACGGATTCGAAAAACTGCTGGATGCGCTTCCACATGAGCAGCGCGATTCGGCGACTAGGGTTCTATTATACTGCTGCCAGCAGGGATTCAGGGCGCGCAGGCTTTCCTGCCGCCCCATCACAATCAGGTAGTCGCCGCCGCGGACCGCCGTATCCGCCGCGGGGTTGAAGTGCATTGTGCCGTCGCGATTGCGAATAGCCATGACGATCCCGCCGAATTCGCCGCCAATCTGCATTTCACGATTGTCTTTGAGACCATGCCGCTCGATGGCGCCACGGCGACCTGCTCGATGGCTTTTCTTCACCGAGATTGGTGGTGGTGGTGAAGTCGAGAAACTGCATCACGTGCGGACGGAGCAGCGATTGCGCCAGCCGGCGCCCCGTGATGGAGTATGGCGCAAAGACGGCGTCGGCGCCAGCCCGCCCGCCGCATCTTTTCTTCGGCGCCTTCTTCTGCGGCCCGCGCGGCGAGGTAGACACGTGGGTTCAAACCTTTCGCGGAAAGTAGCACGAAAAGACTATCGGCATCGCTCGATAGCGCGGCCAGCAGACCGCGCGCGCTCGATGCCGACCTGGGGCAAAGTATCGTCGCGAGTGGAATCGGCGGCCATCGCCAGCTGCCCGGCCCGGATGGCGCGCTCCGCGCGTTCGGGGTTGATATCTACCACCACAAAGGGCGCGCCCTCGTGAGTTAATTCCGCCGCGGCGCCGCGTCCCACGCGTCCGTAGCCGCAGATGATGAAGTGGTCTTTTAGTTTGTCGATCATGCGTTTGTTCCGCCGCCTGCCAATCGCGTCGCCGAATTCCCATTCAATCATGGTCTGGGTCATGGCCCCCACCGCGATGAACAAAGTCGTGACCCCGAACAGGATGAGGAAGGAATTGAAACTGCGCCCCGCCCTCGATAGTGGGTGTAACTCGCCATAACCCACCGTGGTCATAGTGGTGAGCGTCATATAGAAGGCATCGAATGGAGAGTAATGATCGATGAGGGTGAAGCCCACGGTGCCCACCGCCAGCGTGAAGGCGATCGCCAAAAGGATTAGGAGTGAACGGCGCGCCTGTCGGCTCATCGTGGCAAAGCCCGGCCCGTCGCCGGTCGAGACTCAGTTCACTATAGAGCTATTCATAGTGCCATTCATCGGCGAGCGTCTGATACACTGAACTACAAGCCGTTCTTCCCCACGCGACATCGTTTAGTGGGCACGTAGCTCAATGGTAGAGCATCGCCCTTTTAAGGCGGTGGTTGTGGGTTCGAGTCCCACCGTGCTCACCAGATTTCCGGCATACCGAATATACGGCAGGCTCTTGGAGTTATTTACAAGCCAGCCAAGCCAGGAAAAGACCATCGGGCTCGACATCTTCCCAGTAAGAGATATAGCGGCTGGAGACGCTCCGGCAATGCCGGCCCAAGAGACTCTCCAGTTCCTTACGCGTAAACCATCGCTCCCAATCCGGCGTTTCCAAACGGCCCCAGTGCTCGACGTTCTTGTCGATTACGGCAATGCGTCCGCCGGGCTTCACTACGCGGCAAATCTCGCTGACAGCGCGGCCGATCTCCACGGCGTGCTCCAGCGATTCGGTGGCGTACGCGGCATCGAAAAAAGCGTCCTCAAACGGCATCTCTGTCATGGAACCGGCGCGCGTGCGAATACCCTCCGGTACAAATCGCAGCATCTCGGGCGAAATGTCCATGCCCCACAACTCGGCGGCGGGCTCCTGTTGCTGAAACACGCGCGCGAAGCGCCCTTTGCCGCAGCCCACATCGAGCACGCGCTTGCCGCGCAAATCGCCTAAATGCTCGCGGATGACCTTCACGTGGTAAATACGCGCGTCAATGGTGGAGGGAAAATGCTCCTCGTCGCGCGACGATTCGTCGAACGCAGCCTGGATGCGCGCGCACAACTCCGGCGTGAGCCGCGCGGATGCAAGCGGCGCGGCCGGCGGTTTCGAGAATAGCCGTTTCCAGTTCAAAGGCCCGAGTGCGTGAGGAAAATCGGCAGCCCAAGTTTCTGGTCGTAAGTAGGCCGGTAGCGCTCCTTGTTGTACATAGTGTCGATCTCGACTTTGCGCGGCCCCAGCGCCGGGTCGGGAATGCCAGCCAGCGCGTAGCATCCATTCTGGATGGCCGTCATCAGTCCGTGCCGGCCCTCCTTAATCGCATCCATGGCGATACCGGCGAAGGTAGAGGCTACCATGCGATCCACAAAATCCGCGCTGCCGGAACGCAGGTCGTAGGTAAGGTCGCTGACGATAGTTTCCTCGCCAGGGTTGGCGCGTTTGATTTCACTGCTTAAATCCTCGGCCACGCTGAACTTCTTGCGATGCCCGATATGCATCCGGCTCGCCGTATTCCTTTACTTCGTAGCCTTCCCATTCGGCGCCCTCGGAGAGAATCACCAGCGCGTAGTTGCTGGGGTTATTGCGCTTGTCCGTCATCACGAGGTCGATCAGCTTATTCAGGTTGACCTTGTATTCCGGAATACAACAGCGGACGGAGGTGACATAGGCGGTGTAAAGCGCGGTATAACCTGCATCGCGGCCGAAGACGCGAAAAATGCCGATGCGCTCATGCGAGCCGACAGTGGTGCGCTGCCGCTCGATGGCGTCCATGGCGCGTGAGATGGCAGTGGAAAACCCGATGCAGTATTCGGTATTCCGCACATCGTTATCCATGGTCTTAGGAACCGCCATGACGCGCACGCCCTGACGATCGAGCTCGGCCGCATAGCTTAGCGTGTCATCGCCGCCGATAGCGATCAGGTAGTCGAGGCCGATGGTCTCGATATTCTTGAGCACGGCCGAAGTGATGTCGTAGGTGGTGGCGACGGCGCCCTTTTTGTTGGATTCCTTCTTCGGAAAGGTCTGGCCTTGCAGAACCGGCGGGATAGCGGCCATCCTTGCCGGGTTGGTACGCGAGCTATGCAGGTAGGTGCCGCCGGTGCGGTCGATGGTGCGCGTGTTTTCGCGATTCAGAGGCTGTATGTAGCGCGCGCGGCTGGCCGGGTCCTGCAGGTTGACATGCGTCAAGCCTTCCCAACCGCGGCGGATGCCAATCACTTCGCAACCTACTTCGCTTCCGCGATACACCACGGTCTTGATTACGGAATTAAGCCCGGGAACGTCGCCGCCGCCGGTGAGGATGCCGATGCGCTTGGTGGACATGAATGCTCCCAAATAGAGGAATCAGCGTGGAATTTTCATTATAAGCGTGGCAATGTGGGCGGATGCGCCTGGCTTAGCGCGCTATCTTCGCGATCGAGCGAAATTCCAGGCGTGCTCTACGATGGTCCGCAGATCGGCATAACGCGGCGCCCAGCCCAGCTTCGACCGCAGCTTATCGGAACTCGCCACTAAGGCCGCCGGGTCGCCCTCGCGCCGCGGGCCAACCACATAGGGGACCTTCTTTCCCGTTACGTCTTCCACGGCGCGGACGATCTCCATCACGCTGTGGCCCGTTCCCGTACCTACGTTGAACTGGTCGGACGCGCCGCCCTGCATCAGGTATTCCAGGGTCAGAATATGCGCCTGCGCGAGGTCGAGCACATGAATATAGTCGCGGATGCAGGTGCCGTCCGGAGTATCGTAGTCGCCGCCGAACACCGTCGCGGGCTCGCCGGTGATAACGGCGCGCAGCAGCAGCGGAATCAAATGCGTTTCCGGCGTGTGCTCTTCGCCGAGCCGGCCATCGGGATCGGCGCCGGAGGCATTAAAATACCGCAGGCATATGCTGGTGAGCTGGTGAATTTCGCCAAACCAGCGCAGCAGCGTTTCTACCATTACTTTCGATTCGCCATACGGATTCACCGGCTGAATCGGAAATGTTTCCAGTATCGGCGTCGCGTGCGGATTGCCGTAAACCGCCGCCGTAGACGAAAACACCACGTGCTTCACACCCGCGCGCAGCATGGCTGTGAACAGTGAAAGCGATCCGCAGACGTTGTTGGCGAAGTACCTTTCCGGATCGCGCATCGATTCCCCGACCGCGATAAATGCCGCGAAGTGAATCACGGCCTGGGTATGCGTTTGCCGCATCACTTCGGTCAGCGCCTTGGTATCGGCGACGTTGACCTCAAACAGCCGGCCAGCCGGTACGTTGTGGCGATAGCCTTTCGAGAGATTGTCGACTACCGCGACATCGTAGCCCCGTTCCAGGAGCAACTGTACAGTATGCGAGCCGATGTAGCCGGCGCCGCCCGTGACTAGAATGTTTTTTGGATTCACGGAGATTTAGAATCGCCGGCAAGTCGAGGGGATCCTCGAGCAGCTTGAGCGAGGGTGAACGGACACTCGGAGGGAATGCCTAAATCGGCCTGCCGATCGGCCAGATGCGTCTCTTTCAGAGCGTCTCACCGCATTCCGATAAACGTCTCCCATTACATCGGAGAGGCGGCGGCGCAAGCTTGGAGAATCGTGAAGTTCATCCAGTATCTCTCGCCTCGCACTCACAATCGAACCGCGCCAACTTGTTCCGCCGCGCTCCGGCTGAATCTTATGCTTGATCAAATGCATCAGCATGCGCCGCAACTCAGATTGCGCCGACCTGAAATCGCGCTTGCCCATGTCCTCGATCTCCTCAATCACGTGCTCCAGATCCACCTCGCCGAATCGGCGCTGGCGCAGTAACTCGGCCGTATGGGCAGTCCACTCGACAAAATCGGTATCGTAAAGAGTATTGGTGACCGTGGCCATAACATTATGATATCGCTCCGATACACCCAGACGGAATAGTCTGGATCTCCGCGCGCTGGGCGGATCGGCGAGAGACCGCACATTATCGCGAAATTGGACGTGGTATTTAACGCCACCCCACAGCCACGCGAATGGCTGTGGAGTGCGACTCAAATCTACTCTTCCTTAACTACATTCACAGTAACTTCCGCAGTAACTTCCTTATGCAGCCTGACCGGCACTTTGAATTCACCCAACTGCTTGATCGGCTCGTCCAACTGCACTTTGCGTCTATCGATAATGAAGTTCTTCGCAGCCAAGGCATCGGCCACGTCCTTGGCCGTTACCGAGCCGAATAACTGGTCGTTCTCGCCGGCTTTCTGCGCTATGGTCACGCTAACTCCGTTGAGCAGCTTGGCCAGATCTTCGGATTCGCCCTTGGCTTTGGCTTCTTTGCGCAGGTGAGCCTGGCGCTCCTGCTCCACAATTTTCTTATTGGATTCGGTCGCGGCTACGGCCAGCCGCCGGGGCAGCAGGAAATTACGCGCATACCCGGCGGCGACCTTGACTACTTCGCCGCGGTCGCCCAGCTTTTCGACATCTTCTCTGAGTATGATTTCCATGGCAGTATTCTCCGCTCCTAAAACGACGATGCGAACGGCAGCAGGGCGATGTTGCGCGCCTTCTTGATTGCATCCGTAAGCCGCCGCTGGTGCGGCGCGCAGACGCCCGAAATGCGGCGCGGAACAATCTTGCCGCGCTCGGCGATAAACCCATGGAGCAGCTTCATATCCTTGTAATTGATATCGTCGATCTTCTCGACGCAGAAACGGCACACCTTCTTGCGGCGGAAATACTGCTTACGTCCGCCGATTACCGCCTTATCGCCGCCGGTGGGCCGTTGCCCGGCGCTGCCTGGTCTTCCCTTGGATTCCGTCATGGCTTATGCCTCCTTCGGCAGGCCGGGCATAGCCGCCGGCGCTTCGGTCATCTGTTTTTCGAGCGATGGCTGCGCCGGCGCGCCGGGCGGCGGGGCAGTGGTAGCGCGCTTGGCGGCGCGCTTATCGCGCACCTGCTTGCGCTTCTCCAGACGCTTCAGCGTCTCATCGATGCGCACGGTGATAAATTTCAGCACCATGTCGGCCACGCGCAGGCGGCGCTCCAGCTCCTTCACCAGATCGGCTTCGCCGGTGAATTGCAGCAGCACGTAGGAACCTTCGCGGTACTTATCGATGCGGTAGGCGAGGCGGCGCTTGCCCCACTTTTCCACTTTGTCTATAGTTGCGCCGGCCGCGGTCAATTGCGTCTGCAACTGCTCTACGAATTGATCGGCCTCTTCTTCCGGGGTATCCGGCTTAATGACGAACAGCTCTTCGTAAATCCTCATTCTTCCTCTTTGATTAAGCCTGGGGCGCGACGATTGAATTTCGTCATGGCCTTTTCGACGCCTTCGGCAATTATGGAACGAACCGCATCGGCGGCAAGGCCGGTGAATTGCTCCAATTCCTTACTCTGCGAGCGCTTCATCGGCGCCAGCAAATACTCCACGCCGCTCCCGATAGGATGGCCCGGATGAACTCCCAACCGCACGCGCACGAACTCACTCGAATGCAAACTTGAAATCAACGACTTCATTCCATTGTGACCCGCGGCCGACCCCTTTGGCTTGATCCGCAAAGCCATCCACGGCAGATCCAGCTCGTCGTACACCACGATCAGGTCTGCCAGCCCGATCGCATGCTTCTCCATGAGCGGAGCGATCGCCGTTCCACTCAGATTCATGAACGTTTGCGGCTTGGCCAACATCACCGCGCGCCCGTCGATCTCACCCAAACCGGTGATCGCCCGGGAATCCTTGCGAGTGACGCGGATGCCATGCCGCTCGGCCAGCCGGTCGATTGTCAGAAAGCCCAGGTTGTGCGGCGTATGCGCATACTCTTCGCCCGGGTTCCCCAGACCGGCCACCAGGAACATGGAGGGCTACTTTTTCTTGCCCTTTTCCTTCTCTTTCTCAGCGGCCGCGGCTTCCTCTTCCTTCTTGCCCTTCTTGATGACTTCGGGTTCGGCGGCAGCGGGCGCGCCGGCGGCGGGCGCGGCGGCTTCCGCGGCTGCCGGCTCGGCTTCCGCCTTAAGGGTGACGATGTGCGCGATCACCGTTTCGGGAGAGCTGGTCAGTTTGATGGAGCCGGAAACCGGAATATCGCTCGCGCGCTTGCTCTGTCCGATCATGAGCTCGCGCACATCCACTACGAATTGCTCCGGAATATCGTCCGGCAGACATTCGATCTCCACCGAGCGGGTAATGATTTCCAGCAGTCCGCCTTGTACCTTGACGCCGGCGGGCTCGCCTTCGGTGATTACGGGGACGCTGACGCGGATGCGCTTGGTAAGATCGATGCGCTTCAGATCGGCATGCAGCAGCGTGTTTTTGACCGGATCGACCTGCTGATCCACCAGCATGACCGGCGTGTTTTCGCCGCCCTGAACGGCCAGCGTGAAGATGGTGTTATATCCGGTATTACTGCGGACGATTTTAAGGATCTCGCGCGGGTTGACAGCGACCGAAATCGGATCCTGGAATGCGCCGTAAACCACGGCGGGAATCTGGCCCGCGCGACGCGTACGGCGCGCTTCGTTCTTGCCGCGCGAGGTACGCACCTCGGCGGCGACGGTAATATCTTTTCTCACTGCATTTCTCCCGGGCGGGAGCGAAGTCCGTTGGGCGGAGATTAATTTCCGCTTACCGTGGGTTCGCTGGTCCCGCTAAATTAATAGCCACGAATAAGAACACGAATGAAAAAGGGCGACATTGAAAATTCATGCTTATTCGTGTGTATTTGCGTTCATTCGTGGCCTAAATAAAAAGTCCGCTCACCGAAGTCTCCTCGTGTATCGACCGTATGGCTTCCGCCAGCAACTTAGCGATCGAAAGCGATTTGATCCGGCTCGATTTCGCCGCCTCTGCAGAGAGCGGAATCGAATTCGTTACCACCACTTCCTTCAAGAGCGACGCTTCGATCCGTTCGACCGCCCCGCCCGATAACACCGCGTGCGTGGCGCAGGCCGTGATGCTGACCGCTCCCTTGTCCAACAAAGCTTCCGCGCCCTTTACGAGCGTTCCCGCTGTATCGATGATGTCATCGACGATCAGACAGTGCCGGCCTTTCACCTCGCCGACCACATTCATTACCTCGGCGACGTTAGCTTCCTCGCGCCGCTTATCGATAATCGCCAATGGACTGTTCAACCGCTTGGCGAATGCACGCGCCCGTTCCACGCCGCCCGCGTCCGGCGATACTACCGTGACATCGCTCAACTGCAAAGTCCGGAAATACTCGATCATCACCGGGGCGGAAAACAGATGATCCACCGGGATATCGAAAAATCCCTGAATCTGAGCGGCATGCAGATCGAGCGTGAGCACGCGATCGGCTCCCGCCGTTTCCAGCAGCGCCGCCACCAACCGGGCGGAAATCGGCACGCGCGGCTTGTCCTTACGGTCTTGCCGGGCGTATCCATAATAGGGTAACACTGCAGTGATGCGCTTGGCCGAAGCGCGCTTGAGCGCGTCCAAAATCAGCAGCAGCTCCATCAAATTGCGATCCACCGGGGTGGAAGTGGGCTGCACGACGAAGACATCCTCGCCGCGCACGTTCTCCTGAATCTGCAGGTGAATCTCGCCATCGGAAAAATGGCGGATTTCAGCATCCACCAAAGGCTTGTCGAGGCAGTGGCTAATTTCCCGCGCAAGGGCGGGGTGAGCGTTGCCACTGAAGATTTTGAGGCGGTCGTGGCTCATCGAGCGTAGCGGCTTTGGGGCGGCCATGTCCTTCCGGCGATATGCCTTTCCAGCGCCCGCCACCAGAGCGACTGGTAACGTGCGCGACTAACCAGCGAGAATCCGCGCGGGGCGAGACCCGGCCCCTCTAAGTTCTTTACCGCCTGGACGGCCTGACCGCGATTCTCAAACAAACCAAATAAGACGGAACCGCTGCCCGTCATCATGGCCGGCGACCGCACCGGCCCGAATCAGTTTTTTCTTAATTGACGCGAGCCGCGGGTGTTGCTCAAAGACAATCTCTTCAAAATCGTTCGCGCCCCGACCGAGACACCCCGGCCCCCACACTTGAGACTGGAAACTATCGATTTTATTTTGTTGGCGCTCAGATGTCAATCGGGTCCCGAGGAGCCGGTAGGCCTCGGCAGTGGAGATGTGGACGCCGGGATCGATCAGCACGCCATATCGCGAAGGCACATCGGGCAGCGGAAACAGCTCGGCCCCGCGGCCGATGGCGGCGGCGCGGCCGCCAAGCAGGAAGAACGGAACATCGCTGCCGAGCTGGCGCGCGAGTTCAAGAAGCCGCGGGAGCGCGATGGTGCGGCCAGCGAGAACCGGCAGCGCCAGCAAAATGGCGGCGGCGTCCGACGAGCCGCCCCCCAGGCCCGCGCCCATGGGAATGCGCTTGGCGAGTTGGATACCAACGCGGCCGGTGGCGTCCATAGCCTCCATGACGAGCCGCGCCGCGCGCACGGCCAGATTATCCGGAATGGCGAGCGCGTCCGCAAGCTCGATTTCGGTGCGCCGGGCAGGACTGAAGGAAAGATCGATAGTGTCCGAGAGGGAAATGGTTTGGAAAATGGTCCGCAGCTCGTGGTATCCGTCGGCGCGCTTGCCGAGCACACGCAGATCGAGGTTGACTTTGGCGAGCGCGCGGATGCGAGCTGAGCGGCTCGCCCCTATTTTCGCTCTCATTTATCGTACTGGAGGATGGAAAAGACATCATAGCCGGAGAGCTTTTGACGTCCATTGAGAAAAGTCAACTCGATCACGACGCCTATGCCTGTCACCGTCCCTCCGAGCTCTGTGACCATGCGCGCCGCGGCGGCGGCGGTGCCGCCGGTTGCCAAAAGGTCGTCGACGATCAGGACGCGCTTGCCGTGGTCGAGCGCGTCTTTGTGCATCTCGAGGGTGTCGGTTCCGTATTCCAGATCGTAGGTGACGCTGGCGCATTCCGCGGGCAGCTTTTTGGGTTTGCGGACAGGCACGAACCCGGCGTTGAGCGCGTAAGCGAGCGCGGGGGCGAAGATGAAGCCGCGAGCTTCAATGCCCACCACGATATCCACCTGCGTGTGAGCGTAGTGGTCCTTGAAACCGTCGATAATGCCGCGGAAACCGGCCGGATCCTTCAGCAGCGTAGTGATGTCGTAAAAGAGAATGCCGGGTTTCGGAAAGCCGGGTACTTCGCGGATAAGCTGTTTGAAAGTATCCATTACGGTTCGATCTCGAAAGACCCGTATTGTTGCACGGGCGCTTCCTGTTCTTCAACTCCGCGGATATCGGCCAGCCGGGGACCCTGCCGGAGGCGAGCGGAAAAATCCGATAGTTTTTCGGGCGACCCGGCGGCGTAGACCTCGACGCTGCCATCATCCAGATTACGAGCGTAGCCGGTGACGCCAAAGGCGGACGCGGCGCGCTGGGCAAAGTAGCGAAAACCGACGCCCTGCACGCTTCCGCGGATCAGCCAGCGGCGCGCGGTGCGCGGTTTAGAGGGCATGCGGGCAGTGTAGCGCATGGGAAGAGGGCCATCTGGTATGCTGCGGATTGGAGCTGACGACATGGCGCCTTATGCAAGCGATGGAGTGGATGTGACGTTGATCCGGTGGATGCTGTCATTGACGCCGGCAGAGCGGTTGGAAAAACTGCAGGGCTTCGTCAATTTCGTGCGCGAGGTCCGAAGCAGGAATAATGGAGCAGAATTGGATACTCCCGATCCTGGAAGTTCTGATCCGGCATAACGCGGAGTTTCTCGTCGTTGGAGGGATCGCGGCAGTAATGCGAGGCGCGCCAGTAAGCACGTTCGACGTGGATATCGTACACTCGACCGCGCCCGAAAACGTGGAGCGGATGATGACCGCGCTACACGAGCTGGATGCGCGCTACCGGTTCCGGCCGGAGTTGCGGCCTGACGCCAGCCATCTCGCATCGGCCGGACATCAACTTTTAATGACGCGCTTCGGACCCCTGGACGTTCTAGGCGCGATTGGGAACGGGCGCAGATACACGGATCTGCTACCGCTGACTGACGAACTGGATGCGGGCAGCGGAATTCGCGTTCGCGTGTTAAACCTGGAAGCGCTAATTGCGATCAAGGAAGAAGTTGGCGGGGAGAAAGATGCCGCCATGTTGCCGGTGCTGCGGAGGACTTTGCAGGAAAGCCGGCGCGGCAAGTAACACGACGTGCATGGACTACGTCAATTGTTAAATGAGCCTCATCTCGAAGGCGAGCCTCATCGCCAATCCGGCATGCAATCCGATGGTATGATTCGATGATCCTGCGTAGCGCAGAGCCCTCTTTCATGAATTCAAAAGTAAGTTTCGACGCTTCCCGCGTTCTTCCGTGGCTGCTGATCCTGTTCGCGGGCAGCGGCTGTTCCGCACTGATTTACGAAATCGTCTGGTATCAACTGTTGCAGCTGGTGATCGGCTCCACGGCCATTTCACTCGGCGTCCTGCTAGCCACCTTCATGGGGGGCCTGTGCATTGGCAGTCTTTGGCTGCCGCGATATCTGGCCAAGCGGCGGCCCATGCACCCGCTGCGCACCTACGGCTTGATTGAGCTCGGAATTGGCGCGTTCGGGATTCTGGAGCTGGCGCTGATGCCGCTGGTGGATACTATCTACGCATCCGCCGTGGCGCACGGCATGCCGTCGATTCTATTTCGCGCGTTTATCTGCGCGGTCTGCCTGTTGCCGCCGACCATCCTTATGGGCGCATCGCTGCCCGCGATCGCGCGCTGGATCAAGAGCACGCCGCGCGGCGTTTCCTGGATGGGGCTGCTCTACGGCGGTAACATCGCCGGCGCGGTTTTCGGATGCCTACTGGCCGGCTTCGTTCTGCTGCGCGTTTCCAACATGACAGCCACCACCCTGGTAGCGGCCGGCATCAACGTTGCCGTGGCTCTCTTCAGTCTGTCGTTATCTAAGCGCACGCCCGACCATGCGGAGGCGGTCGATCCGGAAGCGCGCCCCAACCGCGCATCGGCGTCCGCGAACCTATGGCCGGTCTATCTGACCATTGCGCTATCCGGCGCTACGGCTTTGGGCGCGGAGGTGGTTTGGACCCGTCTGCTGGGCCTGATGCTGGGCGCGACGGTGTACACGTTCTCGATTATTCTGGCGGTATTTCTGATTGGGCTGGGGATCGGAAGCTGGGTGGGAGCGATCGCGGCGCGGGGATCGAAGCCCGCGGCGGCGCTGGGCTGGTGCCAGCTTTTCCTGGTGGCGGCGATCGCATGGACGGCGTTCATGATCGCCAAATCCGTGCCTTGGTGGCCGGTCAATCCATTGATCTCTTCCGATGCGTGGTACACGTTTCAGATCGACATGGCGCGCGTAATCTGGGCCATTCTGCCGGGCACGCTGCTGTGGGGCGCGAGTTTCCCATTGGCGTTGGCGGCCGCGGCTGGTCCGGAGGACGATTCGGCCGGATTGGTCGGACGTATTTACGCGGCCAACACCGGCGGCGCGATTCTGGGCGCGCTGGTTTTCACTCTGATACTGATTCCGTGGATCGGCACCCAGGGGGCAGAACAGACGTTGATCGCCCTCGCCGCTCTCAGCGCGCTGATCATTCTCGTGCCGCTGGTGTGGCGCGGGCGTACGGCTATCGGCGGTATTGCACTCATAGGTTCAATGGTTGCGGCCGCGTATCTCGTTTCAACGGTTTCCCCCGTGCCGCCGGAGTTGATCGCATATGGGCGCCGCATGATGACCATGCTCGGCCGCTCGAAGATTCTGTATGTGGGCGAAGGCATCAATTCGTCCATCGCCATTTCACGATGGGACGATGGCGCGATTCAATTTCACGTGAGCGGAAAAGTGGAGGCGTCCACCGAATCGTACGACATGCGCCTGCAGCGGCTGCTGGGCCACATGGCGGCGCTGTTTCATCCCGATCCGAAATCGGTGCTGATTGTGGGGTTCGGCGCGGGCGTCACGGCCGGGTCGTTTGTGGTACACCCGACCATCCAGCGCATCGCGATTTGCGAAATGGAGCCGCTGATTCCGCCAATCGCGACCGAGTACTTCGGTCCGCAGAATTACTTCGTGAAGACCGATCCGCGCACGCAGATCTATTATGACGATGCGCGCCACTTTGTGCTAACTACACCGGAGAAGTTCGATATCATCACTTCCGACCCGATCCATCCCTGGGTGAAGGGCAGCGCCACGCTGTACTCGAAAGAGTATTTCGAGATGGTAAAGGAGCATCTGAATCCGGGCGGCGTGGTGACCCAGTGGGTACCGCTTTACGAGAGCGACGCGGAGACGGTGAAGAGCGAGATTGCGACTTTCTTCGACGTGTTTCCGGGCGGCTCGGTGTGGGCCAATGAGCTGAGCGGCAGCGGCTATGACGTTTTCCTGCTGGGCCAGAAAGACCCCGCGCCGGTGAATATCGACCAGATCCAGGCGCGGCTCGACAGGCCGGAATACGCGCGCGTGGTGCAATCTTTGCGCGAAGTGGGGCTGGGATCGGCCGTTTCCATGATGAGCGTTTATTCAGGGCAGGATTCCGACTTGAAGCCGTGGCTGCAGGGCGCGGAGATCAATCGCGATTGGAACCTACGCTTGCAATACCTGGCCGGCCTGGCATTGAACCGCAGCCAGGAAGGCGCGATTTACAGTGAGATGCTGACGTATCGGCGATTCCCGGCGAACCTGATTACGGGATCGAATGAGATGCTGCAGCAGCTTGCGGCGGCGATTCAGGCGGGGGGCCAGTAGCTGCATTGCTCACAGCAGCCTGACCGTCCAGACGGAGACCAGAGCAAGCAGCGTTCCGATAACCGCTCCCACCGCGACGTCGCTTAAGAAGTGCATGCCGAGCAAGACCCTTGACGCCGCCACGCTCACGGCGCAGAATAAAAACCCCGGCGCGAGGTCCGGATAGAACGCGCTCAGCGAGACGGTTACCGCAAAGGCTGTAATCGTGTGCCCGGAAGGGAACGAAAACTGGTCCGGCGGCAGCAGCGTGGCCCAGCAATGCGGCTCTGTCGCACACGGGCGCGCGCGGCCCGTGGCCTTCTTGATACGGAGTAATAGCGCAATCCCGGAACCTGCCGCCAGCCCGGCCGCGCTTAGCGCCCTAAATCTTGGCGTGCCGCCGAACAGCAGCAGCGCCAGCCCGAGAAGGTACCAGAGCCATCCATCGCCGCCGCGCGTGGCGTACAGCATCCAGATGCGGACCCAACGCGGCGCCGGCCACCGATTAATGCGCCGCATTAAGCGATGGTCGCGATGAGCTATGAATCCGAACATATCCGCCCTGAGCGTGATCCTGGTTTTGCGCCGCTCTCTACCAGTTTCCAGGAATGCCGTGGGCAACCGCAACTCCCAACCGCGTCCATGCCACAATCGGATCGATGAAGCGCCTCGATTTGCTGTTCTTCGATGCCGGTGGCGGTCATCGCGCAGCCGCCACCGCGCTGACTGAGGTGATCGAGGCGCAGGGTCTGCCGTTCGAAATCCGGCTGGTCAACGTACAAGAGCTGCTCGATTCCATCGACGTGTTCCGCAAGGTGACGGGCTTGCGCCTGCAGGATCTGTACAATCTCATGTTGAAAAAGGGCTGGACCCTGGGATCGGCGCACGCGATCAAGGGAATGCATCTTGTCATCCGGCTTTTTCATCGCCAGACGGTGCGCCTGCTCGAAGATCTCTGGCGCGAGAGCCGGCCGGATATGGTGGTTTCCGTGATCCCCAACTTCAACCGCGCCATTGGCGAGAGCCTTCATCGCGCGCTGCCGGGAGTGCCTCTGGTGACAATTCTCACCGATATCGCCGATTACCTCCCGCATTTTTGGATTGAGCGTCAGGATCAGTATTTCATCTGCGGATCGGACAAAGCCGTCGAGCAAGCTCTCTCCATGGGGCATCCGCGGGAGAAAGTGTTTCGCGCGTCGGGCATGATTCTCAACCCGCGGTTCTATGAGATCGCGCCGCTTACGCCCGAAGAGCGCGCGGCCGCGCGGGCCAGCTTGGGCTTTACGCCCGAACCGGTCGGATTGGTTCTCTTCGGCGGCCAAGGCGCCGCGGTGATGGAAGCAATTGCGCGCCGGCTGCCCGACGGCAGCTCCTGTTCGTTTGCGGCAGGCAATGAAAAACTGGCGCGGCGTCTGCGCGCCATACGGCGCGAAGCGCCGATGTTCGTCGAGGGATTCACCAAGGACGTGCCCCGATACATGCAACTGGCCGATTACTTTATCGGCAAACCAGGGCCTGGCAGCCTCAGCGAGGCTGTAGCTATGCATCTGCCCGTGATTGTCGAGCGCAACGCATGGACGCTGCCGCAGGAGCGCTACAACGCCGATTGGGTTCTGGAGCAGGGCATCGGCATCGTGCTGCGGGATTTTCGCGACATCGCGCCGGCTGTCGACAAACTGCTCGAACCGGCCGCTTATGCCCGCTACCGCGCGGCGACCAAACGCCACAATAATCGCGCCGTCTTTGAGATCCCCGCCATTTTAGAGCGGATACTTCAAGAGATCACGCCCTTGCGCACCGCGTAGAGGATTAACTCGGGGACCGTGTGCAGCCCGAGTTTCTCCATCAGGTTGCCGCGATGGGTTTCCACCGTGTATAGGCTGAGGTTCAGGATCGCGGCGACTTCCTTATTGCTCTTTCCCTCCGCGATAAGCTGGAGAATCTCGCGTTCGCGCGTGGTCAGCAACTCGTAGCTGTCTTCGATTTCGCGGTCCTGCAACTGGCGCACGTAGTCGTCGGCAAGCATACGGCTGACCGCCGGGCTGAAGAATGCTTTGCCCGCATGCACCGCGCGAATGGCTGCGATCAGGTCCGCTTCGGCCGATTCCTTCAGCAGATATCCACGCGCTCCCGCCTTAAGCGCGCGCAACACATACGCCTCGTCGGAGTGCATGCTCAGGATGACTACGCAAACGTGCGGCGCAAGCGTGGCCACCTGCCGCGCGGCTTCGATGCCGTTTAGATTGGGCATGCCGATGTCCATCACCAGCACGTCCGGCGATTCCTTCTGTACCAGAGTTACCGCTTCGCGCCCATCCGACGCCTCGCCGATTACGCTGAAATCGGATTGGCGCTCCAACACCAGCCGCAGGCCCGTGCGCATCACCGCGTGATCGTCGGCCAGCGCGATTCGAATCTGGCTCATACGGTTTCGACCGGCTCCGGCGCCAGTGGCAACTGAATGTTGATTTCCGTCCCCTTTCCCGGCTGGGAATCGATACGAAAACTGCCGCCCAGATGGCGCACGCGCTCCTCCATGCCTAAAATACCCATGCCTTTTTCCTGTGGCGCTTGGAATCCCACGCCATCGTCGTGAATGCGGACACCGATCCGCGAGTCCGCGGACGTCACCGTAACGCGCACGTGCGTGGCTTTGGAGTGGCGCGTGGCGTTATGCAGCGCCTCCTGCACCACGCGATAGATGCAGGTGCGATATTCGTCCGGCAATTGATCGGGCACATCCTCGGCATCCACTCTGACTTTAATGCCGCTGCGGCGGGCCACTTCGCGCGCCTGCCACTTGAGCGCGGGCGCCAGGCCCAGATCGTCCAGCATGGAGGGCCGCAAGAGCAGCGAGAGGTTCCGCAGCACCACCACGTTGTTCTCCGCCAGCCGCTTGACCGCCTGGAGACGCTCCCGCAGCGCCGGGTTATCCGGCGGCAGAACCGAGCCCAGGTTGCCCAGCTCCACCAGCAGCGCCGACATGGACTGGCCAATCTCATCGTGCAATTCGCGCGAGAGCTTGCGCCGCTCCTCCTCCTGCGCCGAAACCAATCGCGCGGAGAGACGGTGCAACTCTTCGCGCGTCTGGACCACATCGCGGTAACGCGCGTCCGATTCGCGCTCCAGCATCCGTACGCGGCCGATCGCAAACAGAGCCAGCGCCAAGCCGAACACCGTAGTGAGAATCGTGGTGATGACGACTTCGCGGCGGAAACTGGTGAATACCGCGGCCACCGTGCTCTCGCCCGAAGCGAGCTGCCGCGTATCCATTTCGCGGATCCGCTCGGAGATTGCGAGCAGTTGCTGACGGCGCGGAAAAATCTGCGTCCGAAGATAATCGGGACCTTGCGCGCGGCGCGTATCCGCGTCCCAGTCGAGTACCGGGGCCACCAGACCGAAGTAAATATCTACGTCGCGCTGCAGTTCATTGACCGCGGCCGCCTCGCTGGACGGCGTGTCCGCGCGATACTCCCGAAGGTCCGCCGCGATATCCTGGCCGGTACGTTGAATCTCGCCGCGGCGGCGCTCGGCGAGCTCGGGATCGGCGTGCAGCAGAAAATCGCGCAGATCGATGCTGGAACGGTAGAGATCCGCCCGCAGCCGATTTAACAGCTCATCGCGCTGCAGAAATCCACGGCGGATCTGGCCACTGGACGCTTCGATCCGGTTCAGGGCGCGGTTGGCGTTCACCGCAACCAGGATCATCAATACCAGCAGGCTGCCAAAGCCGGCCCACAGTACCGCGCGGCTCGACATCCCGGTTCGCATTCGAATCTATTATATTTCCAGGGCGGCGTGGCGCTTAGAACCGCGCCTTCTCATAGAGCGAGCCCAATGCCAGCCGGCAACCGATCGACTTCAACTCAATCACGCCCTCCGGCCCGCCGATTTCGCGGAAGAGCCACGATCCATCCGCCTGCCGCACATGATGTTCGGCGCGGATTTCATCCTGGGCCAGCAGCACATACTCGGAGAAGGAGGGCAGTCCCCGATACGAACGGAACTTCTCGCCCCGATCGTAGTTCTGGGTCGATCGCGATAAAATCTCGATGATAACGGTGGCATCGACCAGCGTATCCTCTTCGCGATCCAGGGACTTGGGGATTCCGCAAAAAACGACGACATCCGGATAGGTCAGCACATTGGCGGGCCCGCAAAATATGCGTAAATCGCTTCCGGCCACCGCACACGGGTTGTCGCGCAACTGCTCGCCGAGGCGGGAAATCGCGGCCGCTGCGATCAACGCGTGATTGAAGCCGCAGCCCGCCATCGCGTAGATCTCGCCATTGAGATATTCGCTCCCGAACTCCGCCGCGCGCTCGATCTCGAGGTATTGTTCCACCGTTAAATGCGTAACAGGTTGTGTTGACATGCCCGCCGCCTGCTCTCAATTATCGCAATTTCGTCGACCCGGCGAATTTTTGAGAGATTTTGCGCGCCGCACGCACTATGACTAGGTGAGCTTCAATCTGGCGTGCCTGGCCGTGCTGGCGGCTTGGATTCTCATCAGCGGACTGGACGATCTGTTCATCGGGATGGTCGCATGCCTCCCGTTCCGTCGCCGCGTAGGCTGGCCGGCGCAGGCCGATTTAGAGCGCGCGCCCGAGCGCCGCATCGCCATCTTTATAGCGCTGTGGCATGAGCATAACGTCACCGGCCAAATGCTGGAGCGCACCGTTTCCAGCGTTCACTATCACAACTACGATATCTTTGTCGGCGTCTATCCCAACGATCTCCTGACCGTGCGCGCGGTTTCCGACGCCGCCGCGCGCCACCCGCGCATTCACGTGGCCATGCTGCCCCACAATGGACCGACTTCTAAGGGCGACAACCTGAACTGGATCCATCGCCGCATGCAAGACTATGAGCGCGAGCAGGACGTCTACTTCGAAACCATAGTCACGCACGATGCCGAAGACGTAATCCATCCGGAATCCCTGCGGCTGATTAATTGGTTCTCCGCCGATTACGCCATGGTACAGGTTCCGGTGCTCGCGCTACCCACTCCAGCGCGCGAATTCACGCATGGACTCTATTGCGACGAATTCGCCGAGTTCCAGCTTAAAGACATTCCCGTGCGGCAGATTCTCGGCGGATTCCTGCCCTCGAATGGAGTAGGCTGCGGCTTTGAGCGTAAAGCGCTCGAGCGGCTCGCCGAATCGCGCCAGGGGAAAATCTTCGATCCCGCCAGCTTGACCGAAGATTACGAAAACGGGTTCCGCCTTCACGAATTGGGATACCGGCAAATCTTCGTACCCATCGGCTTCAGCGGGGGCGAACGCCGCAGTGAGCGCCTGGCCGAACGCCGGAATGAACCGATCGCGACGCGCGAGTATTTTCCGCGCCATCGCCGCGCCGCAGTCCGCCAGCGCAGCCGCTGGGTGGCGGGTATCGCGTTACAGGGCTGGGAGCGGCAAGGGTGGCGCGCGCCGTGGCTGCAACGCTACTGGTTTTGGCGCGACCGCAAGGGCCTCGTCGGTAACCTGCTCTCTCCCGCGGCCAACCTTGCTTTCTTTTATGGCGCGATCCGCTGGCAGGCTCTTGCCGAAGCCATGCCATGGTTAACCTGGTTGTACGCCGCAACCCTTGCCTGCTCCGCGTTCCAGATGTCCATGCGGGTCTATTCCAGCTCCCGGATCTATGGCTGGCGTTTCGCCTCGCTGGCGCCGCTGAGAATGCTATGGGGAAACCTGGTGAATTTCCACGCCACCGCGCGGGCCCTCTCGCAATTCGCCGCCGCGCGCCTGCAACGGCGAACGTTGCACTGGCAGAAGACCGAGCACTCATTCCCGGTACACCCCATCAGTGCCGACCGGCGGCCGCGTTTGGGCGAGGTACTCGTGCGGATGCATTGCGTAAATATGGGTGATGTGGAAGGCGCCATGCGCACTCTGCCCGTGGGAGCGCGTTTGGGCGAGCACCTGGTGCGCCTGCGCAAACTCACGGAAGAGAACTTATACCGGGCCCTGAGTTCGCAGACGGGTATCCCTCTCGGCGCTCCCGAATACCGCGAGGTGAACCGTATGGCGGCACGCATGCTTCCCGGGGATATGGCAAAACGCTGGAAGGTAGTGCCCTATCGCGTCGATTTGGGGCAGCTTCATCTAGCCACCACCGAGGCGCCTTCGGAAGAAATGGCGCGCGAATTGGCGGCCGCATCGGCGCTCGACTTGCGCTTCCGCCTGGTGCTTCCGCGCGAGTTCGAGAAACTGAAAGCGTGGGCGCAGGGTCCGGTTGGTAAGATGGCCTTTGAGCCTAGTTTGTCTCAGTAAGATCCTTATAACTCTCTCCCTGGCAGGCGTTGCCGCAGCCGCCTGTCCCGAGCAAACGCCCGGCGCCGTGGTCACCGATCCGGTATCCATAAGCGCCTCGAACGGCATACTCAGCGCCGATTTCATTTTTCGTACCTCGATCGACCCCGACGGTATACGGCATTACTGCTATGTGTACGGCGATGGCGCGCAGGCGCCAACCTTGCGCGTCCATCGCGGCGACCAGCTTGTGCTGCGGCTGCGCAACGAGTTACCCGAATCCGGCTATCTGCCAGCCCCCGGCGAGCCTCCCCTTCCTCACGCGCACGACATGGAAATCGCGGGCCCCTGCGGAGGCGGCCGTCTATTTGCATCCGCCACCAACCTGCACTTCCACGGTTTGCACATCTCCCCCGGCTGTCACCAGGACGACGTCATCTCCACCCTGGTTGAGCCATCCGCCGGCTGGTACGAGTATCGCTTCAAGATCCCGCAAGATCAGCCGCCGGGATTGTATTGGTACCATCCGCATCCGCACGGTTTCAGCGAAGCTCAGGTACTCGGCGGCGCCTCGGGAGCGCTGATTGTGGAGGGCATCGAGAGGGCCCACCCCAGCTTGGCCGGTCTGGCCGAGCGCTTACTGATATTGCGCGATCAGGTCGTACCGGGCCTGAACGAAGCGGTCGAGGACTCCGGCCCGAGCAAGGATATTTCCCTCAATTTCGTACCCGTAATCTATCCCATGTACCGGCCGGCAGCCATCCAGGCCCGTTCAGGACAGCGCGAATTCTGGAGAGTCCTCAACGCGGCGGCGGACACGTACTTCGACTTACAGCTACGAGCCGGGCCGAATATCCAAAGCATTGCGCATCCGCTAAACCTGGAAGTGGCCGCATTGGACGGCGTTCCAGCGCCTTCTGCGTCGGTGACCCATGTCCTGATTCCGCCTGGGGGCCGCGCCGAATTCGTGGTAACGATGCCGCCGCAGGCCGAATTCGCTCAACTGGTAACCCGGAAGTACGATAGCGGCCCCGATGGCGAATCCATGCCGTTCCGCATAATCGCTAATATCGAATCGCGAGAGGACGGTCCTTTAGGCTTCGGCGGTACTGCCAATAGTATCTAGCGGCGGTGGGCAGGAGAAAGCGCTGCTGCAACCAGCTGCCCCACTGGCCGGCATTGCGCCCGTTCGCGTGCGCAAATTATATTTTTCCGAGACTCATCGGGACCCGAACAACCCCGCCACTCCCGCGGCTTATTACATCACCCTGGACGGCCACACGCCCAAAGAGTTCGACATGAGCTTCAAAAATCCGGACATCACCGTCAGGCAAGGCACGGTGGAGGATTGGATAGTGGAAAACCGGGCCGGGGAGGCGCACGCGTTCCATATACATCAACTTCACTTTGAAGTGATGGAGCGGGACGGCAAACCGGTCGACGACCGGGCGCTTCGCGACACGATCGATTTGCCATTTTGGGACGGCAAAAGCGCCTATCCCAGCGTGAAGCTGCGCATGGATTTCCGCAGCCCCGAGATCGTCGGAACATTTCTCTACCACTGCCACATACTGGAACATGAAGACGGGGGCATGATGGGTATCGTGCGCGTAGTTAAACCAGACCGGCGCATTCAAAAGTGATAATTTACCTACATGCTCCTACGCCGTTCCCTTCTGGTCATCCTGTGTTCCGCTCTCTTTGCGACCGAGCCTAACGAGGCCACGCGGCGCTGGTGGTCGCACGTTCAGGCGCTCGCCAACGACGGCATGGAAGGCCGCGATACCGGCAGTGAAGGCTATCGCAAAGCGGCCCAGTATGTGGTGGCTCAGTTCGAGCGCGCCGGGCTGAAGCCGGCAGGCGAGCATGGCTTTTATCAAACCGTTCCACTGCACGTGGTTCGCTTTCGCGCCGATCAATCGGATGTCGAGCTGATACGGCGGGACGGCGCGACCAAATTGCATTGGCTGCGGCAGATTTCCGCGCCGGCGCGCGTGGGCCTTCCGGAAACACTGGAGGCTCCGCTGGTTTTCGCCGGTTCCGGCCCCGCGCCCGAAGGCTTGGATCTGCAAGGCAAAATTCTGGTGCAGCTCAGCATGCCGCGCATCGCGACCGCGGGAACCACGGGCGCCGCCGCGGGCCGCGGACGCGGAAATACCGCCGGACGCGCGGGCATTGCCGGTACCATTTCGGTGGATAATCTGGCCGGCCCCGAGCCGCCGCGCTGGCCGGTGCAATATGCGGTCGCGATGACCATCCGCGATGCGCAGTCGCAGGCTCAGCCGCGGCGCGGGTCGGCGGACGGCGGCAATGCTCCGCTTGCGGCTCCGGTGGCCTTCCGCTTCAACCCGGCCGATGCGGAATTGCTTTTTGAAGGCTCGGGCCACACCTACAAGGAGCTCAAAGAGCTCGCCGATTCGCAAAAGCCTCTGCCGTGGTTGGCTTTGCCCGCCAAGCTTAAGGCGCGTATGAAAGTGGAGAGCGCGGATCTGCAGTCGGACAACATTCTGGCCGTATTGCCCGGGTCGGACCCCGTCTTGGCAAAAGAGTACGTTGTAGTCTCGGCGCATCTCGATGGCTATGGCATCGGCGAACCATGGGGCGACGACAGGATTTACAACGGCGCCTTTGACGATGCCGCGTATGTAGCCACCCTGATCGATATGGCTGAGCGGCTGCACGACGCGCATGCCCAGCCCAAGCGATCGCTGCTGTTCTGCGTGGTGACCGGCGAAGAGAAAGGGCTGCTCGGCTCCAAATACTTCACCGCCCATCCCACGGTTCCGGTGGAAGCGATGGTCGCCGATATCAACCTCGACCAGTTGCGTCCCATCTTTCCGCTGCGCACTCTCACCACTCTCGCGCTGGACGATTCCACGTTGGGCGATACCGTGAAGGGCGTCGCCGCGACTATGGATATTCGCATCCAGCCCGACCCCGAGCCGGAGCGGAACCTGTTGCGCCGCAGCGACCATTACAGCTTTATGCAGATCGGCGTGCCCGCGGTAGGCTTCATATTCGGGTATGAGAAAGGGTCGCCCGACGAGGCCGTCTATCGCGAGTGGTACGCCAAGCGTTACCACAGCCCCTTGGACGATTTGAATCAGCCCTGGGTCCCGCAAGCCGCGGCCAAGTTTAACGATTTTTTTAACAAGCTGGTGGAGACGTTGGCCAATACGGATCGGCGGCCGGCGTGGAAGGCCGGGAGCGCCTTCGCAAAGTAAGCGGCGTTTCGCGGTGAACTAAAACCGATCCGGCCAACGGCGCGCGCCATGAAGGATCGAAAGAATCTCCACAGTTCCCCTCCCCACGCGGTATACAGCCACATACGGCGGCATTACCAGCTCTCGGGTTCCGGGGACCCGACCCTGCCGGCCCAACTGTGGATAGCGCGCCGAGAGCTTCGAGGCCGCCCAGGATGCGCTCCACGGTAGCGATCGCGGCATCCTCGCTATCTTGAACAATGTAATCGTGAAGGTCTTCCAAATCGCGAGCGGCCGTCGGGGTCCACCGAACGGTCATTTGCGGAGCAGCCGATTCCGAAGTGTCTTCATCCGCCGATCCGAGACGAACTTGCCCTCATCGGCTTCTTTCATACCTTGCTTGATGTGAGCGATCTGCCAGCGCTGTGTATCCAGATATGCAGCCATCGCTGCATTGATGATGTAGCTCCGATCGCGGTCCAGTGCGGCGGCTAGTGCATCGAGCTCGGTCTTAGTATCGGGATCGATTCGGAATGTCAGGGTATCCTTGGCCACGTGTGCTATTGTAGCACGACGTATTTCGTTGTCTCACGCGGGGCGACTGCCAGGCGCGCTACCGCGCCGGACGGAACTCCAGCCTGTTTTTCGCTGTCACCTTGTCGAATTCCATCGGGTAGCTGCGCGCGTAATACCAATCCAGCCACTCATCTCTAAAATGGCTGGAAAGGATCTGGCCCGATTGGCCAGTCTGCACATTTAATAGCGAGCGGTCCCAATCGCCCAAATCCGCGTTCATGCGCATGGAAGGCGCCAGTTTGGCGGTGGTCTGCTTCACCGTAGTGGGGCCGCCGCTCATGGGCGTACCGGCGATATCGAAATACTTTCCGGCCCACGGAATGCCATGTACCACCGGATCGTACAGGGTAATGTTCAAGTAGCTTCCCCAACGCCACCGCTTCACATCCGGGCCTTGCATCCGCCGGCCCTCTTCCATCGCGTCCACGAAGGCGCGCAGCAGCATTCCATCGTAATCGCCGAACCAACCATCCGGCCGCTGGCGCAGCAGATTCTGCACCACTGCGACGGCGATCCGGGGGGCGTATGCAGCGCCATTTCCAGGGGACGCGTTCTCCGCAACTGCTGTACGGACGTAATGAAAAATCAATTGCGTGAGCAGGGGCGCGGCTTCATCTTTATCCATCTGGCCGTTCCATTTCCGCAGCAGCGAAACGGCCTCGTTAAGCCCCGGATCTTGAGCGTGGCGCTGGTCGTATGCGGCCAGCACCTGCTCTGCAAGAAATTTGTCGAAAGCGGAATATACGTCCTTCTGTACGGTCAAGAGATCCTGCGCGCGCCAACCGCCGCGGGCCGAAAGCAGGTCGCGCACCTGGCGCGCGCGATAGGGCGCGTCAAAATCGCCGTCTACGCGGATACGGAAAATCGGGCGGAAAAGGATTCTGATTCGATGAGGCGATGATTCCGCCCGGCGGATTGAAGGCCGACGGCAACTTGTCGAAAGGAATGAACCCCTCCCACTCGAATTTGCCCGAAGATCCGTCCAGCGGCACATCGCCCGAGAATCCATGGCGCTGCGGCAGCATTCCTGCCGCGTGATAACCGATGTTGCCATCCACGTCCGCATAGACGAAGTTCGACCCGGGTCCTGTAAATCGCGACAATACCCTGGTAAACTCCGGCCAACTCTGCGCACGGTCGATGTCGAGCATGGGATATTGCAGCACGCCGGGTTCGGCGGCTACCCAGCGGAGCGCCATGGGTTGGCCCCCCTTTTGCGCGCCACCGTTTTGGGCAGCGCCATTTTGTGTGGCGCCATTTTGCGCAACGACAGGCCCATGGCGCGTCACCCACACGATCATTTCCACGGTGCTTCGGCCCTTCACGCGTATGAGCTCGCGCTCCTGCCGCGCTTGTTCCAGTTGACCTCGATATAAATAGCGGCCCGTGCGCTCGTCCAACTGCTCGACATACAGATCCTGAACGTCGAAGTGCAGGTTCGTGATCCCCCACGCAATGCGGCGGTTATGTCCGACAATTATGCCTGGCGCGCCGGGGAGCGCTACGCCGGAAACATCCAGGCCAGGCGCTGTCAGGCTGGTCATATACCAGATGCCCGGTAACGAATATTCCAGGTGCATGTCGTTGGAGAGCAGCGGCTTGCCGGAAGCTGTCCGGCTGCCGGAGATCGCCCATGCGTTGGATCCGGGCCGCAAGTCGAAACCGGTGCGCGTGGGGAACAGAAAATCTACCTTCCGCGCATTTCCAGAGCCGAGCATGACGCCTTTCAGCAAGTCGGTCTTCCAGGTGGTGGTGAGATCGCGAAATAGGTGCAGGGCGATTATCAACGAATCCACCACGCTCCACGGGCGCGGCTGAAAACCTAGAAGGGTGAATTCCACCGGCAGATTACCCAGGTGGGTGGCGATGAAGTAATTCACGCCGCGCGCATAGGCCGCAATGGCCGCGCGGTCCCCGGCGGGCAAGGTGACGTAAGCGTCTTCCGCGATCCGGCGGATGCGCAGACGCCGCGACTCTTCATCGGCTTCGAGCGCGGCCGGCCCAATCACGTCTGCCAGGTCGCCGGCCGACAAGCGCCGCAGGGCCTCCATCTGCCACAGCCGGTCTTGCGATGTGACGTAGCCTTGCGTGAAGAGTGCGTCCTCAACGCTGGCGGCCCGAATGTGCGGTACTCCACGGGCGTCAAATGCCACCTGAACAGGCGCGGCGACCGGAGCCTCAATAAAGCCCGACCGCTGTGGCAAGGGCCGCCAGCCGAACCAATAGATAATTACCAATGCGGCGGCCAAAGCGACCGCGATCACAACATTAACGATGGTGAGGACGTAGCGGCTAACATTCATGGAGAAGGGCGAAACTCAATCATAGCTGGATCGCGACGTATCCCACCCGAGCCGCGTGACGGAATGGCCCCACCGGCAGCTTCCAGATCCCAACCCTCTGTAGCATACTGAAAGTAGTGTTCCGCTTGCTCATGATTTTCGGTCCCGCGATCGTCGCGGCCGTGTGGGCGAATGCACGCCTGCCGCTGACCGGATCGATAGTCTGCTACGCGGCCGGACTCTTCGTTTGGACGCTGCTGGAATACGGCATTCATCGCTTCGCTTTTCACGGTTTTTTGCCTCATTACCAGCACCACGACGATCCCAAGGATCCGAAATTTATCGTCTCGCCGCTATGGCTTTCCTGCGGAACTTCCGCTCTGCTCTGGGTGCTTTTGCGCATCCCCGCTGGATCCTGGGCGCGCAGCGGCATGGTGCTGGCCGGCATCATTTCCGGCTATTTGGCTTATGAGGCATTGCATCTGAAAATTCACGCTAACGAAGCCGGCGGCGCTCGGCTGCGCGAGTTGCGCAAGCGCCACTACTTCCATCATTTCGCCAACGATCGCTTCCACTATGGCGTTACCACTACTATCTGGGACCGCGTTTTCGGTAGCATGCCCTAGTCTCCCGCCCTAAGATGAACTTCGAAAACGTCGCCGAAAACCTGCGCGAATCCTTCCGCGTGATCGCAGCCAGCCGGGCCGAAGGCGAGAATCGGGAACTGCGCGGCGTCAGCATCGCTTCCGCTGGAACGATGTTTCAGATGTTCAATTCCGCCTTTCTCTCCGCGCCCGTACTCACTGAGAACGATCTGATGCAGCGCATTCTGCTCGCCAGCGCGCACTTCAACAGGCGCGGGCAGGAGTGGGCATATTGGGTTTGCGAAGGCTGGTTGCCTGGGGGCGGCCGGAAGCGCTCCCGCCAGTTATTGGAGCGCCGGGGTTTACGGCATTCGGTGGATCTTCCAGGTATGGTGGCCGAGCGCATCGCTCCGCCCGCCTATACGCTGCCCGAAATCGAGGTCCGCCGCGTTCGTCAAGGCCCGGTGCGGGATGCCTTTTGCGCTATTGGCGCGCTCTGTTTCAATGTGCCCTCGGCGTGGTTCGCGGAAGTATTCGATAGCGATCCGGTCTGGGACCGCTTCGCGAGCTACGTGGGCTACGTGGATGGAGAGCCGGTAACGACGGCGGCGATTGTTATGGGCGGCGGCGCCTTGGGCGTTTATAATGTGGCCACAGTCCCCGGCCATCGGCGTCGCGGTTATGGCGAGGCGGTGATGCGGTACGCAGTGGCGGATGCCGCAAAACGCTGCGGTGTGGATCGAGTGTTGTTGCAATCGACGCCCGCGGGCTACAGCTTATACCGTCGCATGGGTTTCCAAACTGTAACTACGATCGGCGTGTATTCGAGTTAAGCGGACCGGCGGCTTTGGCAATCGCGCTGATACAATCAATACCCATGATCAAGATGCTGGCGCTATTCGCTATCGCCGCGCCTGCGTGGGCGGCCAGCGAACTGACGGTTTACCAGTTACTCGCGCCATCCACCCACGCTTTCGACATCATCTACGACGTCACTGTTACGCGCGAAGGCGCGCCTTATTTCTTCAACCCTATCCGCCAGGGTTCCACCGCGTCAAAAGAAAGCGTCATCGACTTGGCAACGGGCAAGCCGCTCGAGTTCGCCACCGTCAAGGGTCGCGACGCCAAGACCGCTGGCGGCGTCGGCGCCAACACGGCGGACGATGCGGAATTTCTTCGTGTCACTTTGTTAAGACCCGTGCCCAGGGGGGCGGAAACCCGTATTCGCATTCTCAAGACATATACGGATGAGCCTTCGTATCACGCCACGGAGACTGGCTTCATTTTCGACCGGCCGCTCGGCATCAAACGCAATGTGGTCGTGCTGCCGAAAGGATATGAGCTGGTGGGTTCGCGTTCGCCGGGAATCGTTTCCGCCGATGCCGACGGGCGCATCCGTATCAGTTTCTTCAACGACCGCGACGACCAACTGCCGGTTCGCATCCTAGGGAGAAAATTGCCGTGAGATGGATGCTATTGCTGGCTCCGGCGCTGCTGGGGGCGCAACAGATTCACCGCGCCGAGCAGGATCTGGAAATCCGCTACTGGCTGGCGGACCCATCGACCCACCAGTTCCTCATCTCACACGATTTCACCGTGACTCGCGAAGGACAGAGATCGGTGCATAGCTTTGTGCGGGCTGGTAGCACGGTGGCGCCGGATTCCAAGATGTTCGACCTGGATACCGGCGCGCCGCTTCCAACTCATTTGGTAAAAGGCGAAGAGGTGAACGCGCTGGGTTATTATCCTACGCCTACGGACCCGAAATCCGTCGTAGTCCAGGGTGATTTACCCAAGCCGATTGGGAAGGGCGAATCAGTGCGCATCCGCGTCCAAGAGACATATACCGACCCGGTGGGCTACAAAACGGATGGCGGCGAGTTAGTCTGGACGCGAACGCTCGGGCGGCCGATTAATTTCGTCACTTTGCCGGATGGCTGGATGCTGACGCTGGTAAATACGCCCGCCGTAATTACTCTCGACCCGCAAGGACGAGTGGCGATGCGGTTTACCAATATCCGCAACGGAAATTTGGATGTAACCATTCGGGCACGGAAAAGGTGACCGAATGGCTTATTCGAACAGATCCGGCTCCGCGCGGTGATCATGTTCCACATAGGCTGGTACTGGACCAGCCACCCCAGGTCCGAAGCCGCTGATCTTTGGCGTGGGGTTCCCGCTAGCTCAGCAAGCGTACCAGGTTCGATGATTACTCCGATCCAGCAGGAAACGGCAAGTGGGACCACATGATGATCAGGCTCACATCGGCTACACATATTGGTAGGAGCCGGGCGTGAACGCCGCGCCCAAGACTACCGAAGTCGAACTCCCGGAACCGCGAAACTGGGCATTGCCGTGGAAGGCTCCGCTTCCGCGTGGACCGGCGGCGGAAGGCGCCGGCCGCGCTTCCCCGCCCCCGCTATATCGATGTGTTCAATCGCGGGCGCCGGCGCCGATCCGTCGAGGTTAAAGTGGAATCGTTCAACTCCCACCGTATGGCGCGGGACTCTGGGCGTTTATGCTGTTCTTCTATGCGATCGGCTATTTCGCGGGGGTGAGCCATTAGCGATGAAACTCTTTGTCAAGTAAAAGGCCTTCCGGGAGGGAGCACTGCATCTGTGCCAAATACAATATTTGTCCGGCAATCTCATGTGCGCGCGCCAAACCACCAGCAACGTCGGGATGGCCATCCAATCCGCTATGCGCGCCATTGAAACCGCCAATCCGAAGACGCTCTACGGCATCTTCGGTGATGCACAGTGGACCAACAAGGACCGACTCTCCGAGGCAATGCTGCGCGACCTGATTGAGCACTTCAGCACGCTTGATCTCAGCCTCGCCAACCTCCCGGAGCACGAACTCGGCCAAGATTACGAGTATCTGCTCAAGAAGTTCGCGAATGACTCCGGCCACACAGCCGCCGAATTCTACACGAACCGCACCGTGGTGCATCTGATGACCGAAATGCTGGAGCCGAAGCCAGGTGAATCTATCTATGGCCCGACTTGCGGTTCGGGCCGCATGCTGCTGTCGTGCATTACTCACCTTCGCCGCCTCGGGATGGAGTGGCGCAACGTGCGGCTATATGGTCAGGAGCGCAACCTGATTACCTCCTCGATTGTGCGCATGAACTGGTTCCTGCACGGCATCGAGGATTTCCAGATCGTTCGCGGTGACACCCTCTCCGATCCGAAGTTCGTGGAAGGCGACCATCTGAAGAGTTCGACCTGTTCTTGCGAACCCGCCGTACTCCATCAAGCAGTGGGATCGTGATGCGTTCGCCTCCGATCCCTGGGGCCGGAATTCTACGGCACGCCGCCGCAGGGGCCGCGCGGACTATGCGTTCTGGCAGCACATCCTGTGCAGCCTCGCGGCGAACACAGGGCTTTGCACGATTCTCTTCCCGCACGGCGTGTTGTTCAGGCAGGAAGAGTCCGATATGGGGCGTAAGCTGATCGAGGCCGACCTGATTGAGTGCGTTCTGGGCCTCGGGCCGAATCTCTTCTATAACTCGCCGATGGAGGCTTGCATCGTTATCTGTCGGACCAGCAAGCCAAGAGCCTGCAAAAGGCAAGATTCTGTTCGTCAACGCGGTGAATGAGGTGATCCGCGAACGCGCGCAGAGCTTCCTGACGGACGACCACATCGCACACATCGTCAGCGCGTATCGCGCCTTCCAAGATGAAGCGGGTTTCGCGAGGGTCGTCCGGTTGGACGAAGTGCGCCGTCAGGGCGGCGCCCTTAACATCCCGCTATACGTGGGTGTGGCCCCGGCTGCCACGAATGGCGAGAGTAATGGAAGCTCCGGCGCCCACACCTTGGCGGCATGGATCAAATCCGCGTCGGAATCGCGGGCTGCTCCGAATTGTATATTTCCTACGATGGCCTTGCCCGCCGAGGTGCGATCTCTTAACGCAATCCGGAAGTACTATCCTGAATGGCTCAAGCGCGCTGCGTGGAAGCGTCTGCCGTTTGGCGCCTTTGCCGAAATCGTCAACGAGCGGGTCGAGCTCGCTGAGGCAGCGGACGCAATCTACGTAGGGCTGGACGACCTCGACCCGGCTGACTTGCACATTCGGCGCTGGGGTAAAGCCAGTGACGTGATTGGCACGAAACTTCGTTTCCAAAAGGCAGACATTATCTTTGGACGACGGCGCGCCTACCAACGCAAATTGGCGGTTGCGGAAGTAGATGGAATCTGTTCGGCGCACGCGATGGTTGTCGGCGCGAAGCCAGAAATCGTTCTGCCCGAGTTTTTGCCGTTCATGATGATGAGTGACCGCTCCATGACGCGCGCTGTCGAGATTTCTGTCGGCCCGTTATCTCCAACAATCAACTGGACGACTTTAAACTTGGAAGAATTCGATCTCCCACCGCTCGATGAGCAGGCGCGCATCGCTGAAATCCTCTGGACTGCCGATTCGGCTGAGATCCGCTTGATCACATTGCGAGAAGAAATCTCGCGGATGGAGACGGCTTGGTTGGCTGAGACGCTCGGCGGATTGATGCAGAGAAACAGGATGACCACCGTTGGAGAGATATCCGAATTCATCACCACTGGATCAAGAGGGTGGGCAGAGGACTACAGCCAGCGAGGGACCCCTGTTCGTTCGCTCTCACAACGTCCGCGACCAAATACTTGACTGGACCGACGTCCAGCGAGCAAAGTCACCCAATGGGGCGGAGGGAGCAAGAACCCGGACAAAGCCTGGGGATCTGTTGATCACAATCACAGGTAATAGCGTCGGGAACGTAGCCTATGTGCCCGAAGATCTTGGGGAAGCGGCACGGCGATCCGCCTCCATCAGACGTCCCACCTCAGCCCGAAGCGGAGGCGACAACTGAGCGAGGTAGGCCGCGCGGTGTTCTTCCGCCAACTTCCAGACGGCAGCTATGGCGGGCTCTATCTCCCCCACGCCGGACGGCGCGTATCTCCGCTCATAGCTACACGTGTTTCTCAAAGGTAGCGGAAAGGCCAGCCGTTCGCAATTGAGGCAGTCCCGGCGGCATGATTGCCTTGGAGGCTTGAGGACGTCGCCGGTCTCTGCCATTCCCACCCGGTGAAGGGCAGTTTCACCCCAAAATTCCGCCCGGCGCTGATGCCGTCATCTAGCTGAACGCCGTTGGAAATTGTGCTTGAGGTCTCAGGCGCCCAAGCTATTCCTACCAGTTTCCGCGTTGTTGCTCAACGGGCCGTACGGCCGATTACCTAAGCCGGGCACAGATCACTTCCAGCGATTCACAATCAATATGTTGGATTTCCAAAGTTCTAAAATTAAGGCAAGGCATGAAGAAGCAAGCACGCAATCACCTCAACCGTAAGCTAAGTGAGTCCGACGGAGCGCCCGCCGCGCCCACCGGCGGAGTCTCGGGAGAGTTTGTCACCGAGATCTTCGAGTACGACGGTGGAAGGCCGGTCACGGTGTATGTTCCACCAGACCGGCCCGAAGCAATCGTCTTCGCTGGTGATGGTCAGGGAATCTCGAAGTGGGGCCCGTTGATCGAGAAGGCCGACGTACCGCCCACAATGATCGTCGGT
Organism: Bryobacterales bacterium; assembly: GCA_963723015.1. Taxonomy (GTDB): domain Bacteria; phylum Acidobacteriota; class Terriglobia; order Bryobacterales; family Bryobacteraceae; genus PALSA-243. The sequence continues at coordinate 54,317 of CAVRPF010000017.1, read as the reverse complement.
GTACATGGGCTGACCGACGAGATGCTGCGGCTCCATGAGTACTCACCGGGCTTTGAGCCGGAGCGGTTCGCGGCGCACGAGAAGTTCTTCGTGGAGGATGTTCGCCGATGGGCGGAGTCGCGGTTTCGCGTGGCGCTGCCCACTGAACGTACCGCAGTGTTCGGCGTCTCGGCGGGTGGAGAACTGGCCCTCGCTCTTGGGCTTCGGCATCCACATATCTACGGTGCGGTCTTGTGCGCCTCGCCGGGCGGCGGTTACAAGCCGCCTCGCATTATGCCTGGTCCGCTTCCGCGCACATACCTTGTCGCTGGCACACAGGAACCGTTCTTCCTCGAAAACGCAAGGAGGTGGGCGGGCGCACTGAGCGATGCAGGTGCGGATGTCGTCATGAATGAGCGAGCTGGGTCGCACGGTGGCGCATTCTGGCGAGAAGAGTTCCCGTTGATGGTGGTGTGGGCATTCGGACGAGGACGCAACTTGGCGTCTCATCGGCGGTCCGATCCAACAAGTCGTCTCGTGTGATGATCGCCAGGCGATCGAAGACTGGCACTACTGGGTGACACAGGGATACTGCTTCTGATCTATGCACACCTGCCGAAAGCTCACCAGTTCGACGAGGCGATACTCGAGCAGAATGTGCTTTCAGCGGTGCGATAACGGGGCCTCGAAGCCTACTTTTTCAGCTCCTGCATCAGGGCGTCCAGGCCCCTGGTCCGATAAATATCGGTCAGCCGCTGCTCTTCCGCCGATGGCGGCAGCGCATTCCGTATGGCCGGATTATCGAGATCCTGGCGGCTGGGGGCCCAAACTTTGCCGTCGGAAAACTGCACCTGGCTGACGAAGCCCGTCATGCTCACAATCTTCAGCGGGCGGCCATTGCGCGAAAGATCCAGCGCCTGATCCTGGAGCACGCGCGCCGTGCCGCGCGCGGGTAAATAGAGATCGGGACCGGATGCCGGCAGCGAGGCGGCCATATACTGCTCCCCGCTCTCGTCGCGCACCAGCCAGCCTAGCTCTACGTATTTCACCGGCTTGGCCGAGCGGTTCTGCACGTCGATGCGCGGCGACCGCATCTGGTTGCCCGCCACGCGCGCCCATCCGCCCAGCGCCGTCACAGGAGAATCCGGGAACTGCACAAACGCGAACTGCTCGTTGCGCTCCGGTCCCAACGCGGCTGAAGTCATTGCCGGGCCGCGCGGCACGCGCCATTCGAGCTGCGGACGCAAGCGCTGCCGCTCCATGCTGGCGAAAATCTCTTTCTTGAGGCCGTCCGGCCCGGATTGCGCCAGCACGCGCCGGAAATATTCGCGGTCGCGCTGCGCTTCCATCTCCCAAGCGGTCAGCGCGCGCTGCGCATTCAGGTCCGGTCCATAGAAGGAAAGGTCGTCGAACAGCACGCCATCGAGCTTGACCTCAACCAGCGGACCTGCGGCCTGCGCCGGCTTCATCAATTGCGTGTCGATGCGCACTGGGAATGTCTCGCCGGGGCCTACGTTCATGCCGGTCTGCGCCACCGAGCCCTTGCCGCCCACAGCCACTTCCTGCGCCACCACTCCGAGTTTCAAGCTATGAATACGCTTGGCGCTGGTATTGCGCAGCGAGAGCGACATATGCAGATCGATCAGCAGCGCCGAGCCACGCGCGGTCGCTCGCGATTCCCCCGTGGTGCTGCCCACCAGGACCACCGGAGAGTCCTTCCCCAAGTCGATGCTGATAGAACTGTTCGAGAGCGGGGCGTCCTGCGCCCGCATCGCCGCAGGCAGGGCCAGAGCCGCCAGTATTAACCGAATTGTTACGTTATTGAACATCCACTTGACTCACGGTCATGTAACCTGTCACCGGGTTAGTATACTGCGCTTGCACCGAACCCTCCGCGCCCGCCGAAAGCTGTACGCCCTCCGCGCCGCGATACATCAGCCGCATGGCTTGATTGCCAATGCCATCCGGAGCGGTCTGCACGCCCGCGTTTTCATCGCGCCGCTCCTGCGCGGGCCGCGGCCGCTCCAGCACCAGACCCGTAACCGCCAGCGCCGCAATACTCGCCATCGCCACCACCACACGCCAACCCGCCTGGCGCGGCATCCATCCGGCCTTCTCAACCGGACGCACGCACTCGCCCGCGGCCAGACCCAGCCGGATATTCGCGCGCATCTCTTCGGCGATGCGGTTCCACGGAAGTTCCGGCATTCCCAGCAGGTCGGCCATGCTCCGCCGGAGATTGCCGAAGCCGGCAACTTCGTCGCGGCATCGTTCGCAAATGGCCAGATGGCGTTCCGTCCGCCAGCGCGCGAATGCGCCCAGATCGCCGCCCGCGTGCAACGACAGCGTGGCCTGTTTGGGATGTCTCATGCTACCGCTTCCTTCTTTCCATGTACTTCCGCAGCTTGGTCCGCGCATTCGCAATGTGCGAGCGTACCGTCGCTTTGGTGCAGTTCAATTGCTGAGCCACCTCTTCCGCCGGCAGACCCTCGACATCGCGCAGCATCAACGCCGCCCGTTCCCGCGGACTCAGCAGCCGCAGCCCGTCTTCCAGATACTCGCGATGCTCGCTCCGCAGCAGCAATTGTTCGGGGCTTTCGGCGCCTTCGTCGTGCGAGTCTTCAATCTCGCAAAACTGCGCCCGACCGCTGCGGCGTAAAAAATCGATGGCCGTATTGGTGGCGATGCGCGAAAGCCAATGCGCGGCTTTCTGTTCGTCCTTAAGCTGCTCCTGGTGTTGCAGCGCCTTGATAAACGCCTCTTGCGTCAGATCCTGGGCATCGGCCACATTGCGTACGATGTGATAAATCTGGGCGAACACGCGGCGCGAATGCTCGCGGACAAACCGCTCCCGGCGTTCCGCAAGATCCAGTCTGGGCTCGATCGCTTCGCTCATCCGGACGTATAGGGCAGTCCCCACAGGCTTTCACGGTCCTATTGAAGTTGACGCAAAAACCGCCAAAACGTGGAAACAAAAGCGGCTGTACCGCTCTAGCGTCATTTTAGCGCGGTAACCTGAAGTTATGAGATCCGTGGCCATCGTTGGCATAGGAAAAACTCCGTTCGGCGCGTTCCCCAACCGCGACTTGCGCTCGCTGGCCGTTGACGCAGGCGAAAAAGCTCTGCATAATGGCAACGCGCGGCCCGACCAGATTGAATCGTTTTACCTAGGCAATTTCGCCGGCCCATCGTTCGTAGGCCAAAATCACCTTGCGCCCTACGTTTCCACCGCTCTCGGCATCGAGGGAGTTCCTTCGACGCGCATTGAAGCGGCGTGCGCCTCTAGCGGCTCGGCGTTCTTTCATGCGTGGGCGGAAGTGGCGGCCGGTATCAACGATATAGTGATGGTGGTGGGGGTGGAGAAGATGACCTCGCAGCCCACGGCGCGCGTCAGCCAGATCCTGGCCGAAGCCGGCGATTGCTCGGGCGAAATGAAGGCCGGTTCCACATTCGCCTCCCTCTTCGCGATGATTGCCCGCCGCCACATGTACGAATACGGCACCAAGAAGGAGCACCTGGCCGCGGTAGCCGTAAAGAACCATGCCAATGGCGCGCTCAACCCCGATGCCCACATGCGCAAACCGATTACGCTCGAGCAGGCCATGAACGGCAAGCCGATTGCCGATCCGCTTAACATTTACGATTGCTCCCTGATTAGCGATGGAGCCGCCGCGGTAATCCTGGCGCCGCTGGAGCGGGCGCACGAATTCACGTCGAAGCCCGTCCGCGTATTGGGCATTTCGCAGGCGTCCGATCATGTGGCGCTCGATCAGAAGGACGACATCACTACCTTCCCGGCGGTGCGCCGTGCGGGGGAAAAAGCGTATCGAATGGCCGGCGTGACGCCCGAGGCGATCGAGTTCGCCGAAATTCACGACTGCTTTACGATCGCGGAGATCGTGGCGATCGAGGACCTCGGCTTCGTGAGAAAGGGCGAAGGCGGCCCGTTTTCATTCGACGGCAATACGGCGCGTACTGGCAAGCTTCCGGTGAATACCAGCGGTGGTCTCAAATCGAAAGGGCATCCCGTGGGCGCCACCGGCGTCGCGCAGCTCTGCGATCTGGCGCTGCAAATCCGCTGCGAGGCCGGCGAGCGCCAGATTCCGCGCCATTCGCTAGGCCTGGCGCAAAATCTCGGCGGGTCGGGCGCGACCTGCGTCGTTAGCATCCTGGGGAGCGTATGAGAACCGGAACCGTCTACACCGAAACCGTGATCTACGCCGCGCCCGAACCCTTTGCCGCGGAAGCGCCGTATCAAACGGCTATCGTTTCGTTGGACGGCGATGGCCGCGTGACCTGCCGCATCGAGGGTGATCGCGTCGTCATCGGCGACGAAGTTCTGGAAACGGAATCGCGCGATGGCGTGCCGTTCTTTAGGAAAGCGGCGGGGTAGTTTAAACCGTCTCGAGGGCGGTAAAGCGCGCGATGGTTGCGAAATCGCGGTCGCGATGCCACACGGGAACTTTGTGCTCCATGGCGATCGCGGCGATCAGACAATCCACCGAAGAGCGAATGGTAAAGCCCTTTCGCCGGCCGTGCCGATAGATATCTGCCGCGGATAGATATGTGCCCAGCGGGATCGGGTCACCGAGCACCGGTATAGCGAGAAACGCGCGACGAAACCGGTCGCTTTCGGCGCCCGGTTTTAGACCCTGGACAATCTCTTGCACTACTGGCGCGCACGTCACCAGCAGCGGCATATCCTCTTCGCGCATTTCGAATCCCGGCCGGCCCGCCAGCATTTCAATCCAGACGGAGGTATCGGCCAGGATCATTCGGAGCGCCGCGGCCGATCGTCACGCATTTCAGCCAGATTCCCTTCCCAGATTTTCGAACCGAAGAAATGGGGGATCTGTTGAATTTTTTTCAGGCGGATGACTTCAGCCAGAGCCGTGTTGACTGCGGCGGAGTAGGTTTTGGCGCCCAATTCGTGGGTAGCGTCTTCCAATAGGTGCTCATCTAACACAAGATTTGTGCGTCTCATGTGTATATCGTAGCGTAGAGGGGCACTATATGCAACCTTAAATCCGTGCGTAATCACCGCAAATTCGCGGCCACGGGTGGAGAACTGCCCGCCGCATTCACCAGCATCGCCGCCACGGACACAATCGATTGGACATTGCCGGCTACCGTGAATGGAATCGTGAAGCTGAACTGGCTTCCGTATGCAGTGGATGCCGAACTCTGATACCAACTGCTGAACTGGGATGCGGCCTGCACAGCGGCAGACGTTGTCTGCAAGTTCGAACCGGCCGCAGCCGTGAATGTGAACATGATCTGAGTAACAGCGCGCGTCGTATCGAAACCGACGATAGCTACCGTGAACCCCGCGCTATTGCGCACCGCGGTCACACTGGTGATGGACGGGGCCGCCGGCGCGATTATGATCGTCTTGGTTGGGGCCGGAACGGGCGTAATATCCTGCCCGGAAGCGAGGAGCTGAGAGGTAATGGTAATCGTGCCGGCGACGGTTCCGGTCTGCACACCGATGCTCGATGCGGCGATCGTCGATCCCGTTTTTATAGTAAAACCCGCTGTCCGCCCGCCCGTTGAAAACTGAATGTTGGGATCGTCCGCGCCGGACAACGGCGCGAAGGTAAGCGTCAGATTCAGCGTGACGTCCACCGGATACGCCGCATTGAATGTTACCGGCGTAGAGGATTGAGTGGCTGGATTCGCCGTCACCGGCAAACCGCCGAAGAGCACCGCAGGGGCCGCGGGCAGAATCACAGTCAAAGGAATGGTCTCGCTCGCCTGCTGCCCATTGCTGTCGCTTACATTAACCGTAATCATCGATGTACCCAGCACTGTGGGCGTGCCCGCCAACGTACCCGTGGAAGTGATAGTGATCCCCCCGGGCAATCCGGTGGCGCTCCATAAATAGGGCGGCGCGCCGCCCGTGGCCCCGAATCCTACCGAGAAAGATGTACCCAGCGCCGGCGGCGTGATTCCGGTAGTGGTGATCTTTAGGGCCGAGGGTAGGATCGTGAGACTTAGGTTTGCCGAGACGGAAACGCCTGCGGAATCGTTCACAGTCACGGTAACTGTAAAGATTCCCGGCGAGGTGGGCGTGCCACTTAACGCTCCATTCGTCGATAGGACGATTCCGCCAGGCAAGCCGCCGGCCAGCCATGTATAAGGCGGCGCACCACCGGTCGCGCTCAGAGTCGCCGAATAGGCCGATGTCAGCGCGCCATTGGGTAGACTCGCGGTTTTGATCGCCAGCGTCGAAGCATTCGCGACAGCGATCACCAGCGGCGCGGGCACAATGGTTATCGAGAGCGGCGGCGCAGCGCTGCTATTGCCCGCCGACGTAGGGATCCGCACCGGCGATTGTGCGCTAAGCAGCGTTCCGGCCGACAGCAACGCTATGCACGCGATTCCAGGCATTCTCACGCGGCGCTCGATCATTCTTATCCTCAGACAGATCGATCCATTATTGGAGTTACACCGGGAAAATGCAAACGTGAGGTCCGCTTAGAATCGCAGCGAGTCGATTGGGTTCTCAAGCAGTTGAGCGAGAGTGAACGGACAGCGATCCGGAATTCCCAAATCGCCGCGCGGCCCGGACAAGCCGGTCTCTTCCAAAGCATGCTCGACCGCCTCTCGAAAAATGCCATTCATTTCGCCGGAGAGACGGCGGCGCAAGCTTGGAGAATCGCGAATATCGTCTAGTATCTCCTGCCTTGCATTAATAATTGTCCCGCGCCAGCTTGTTCCATCGCGCTCCGGCTGAATCTTCTGTCTTGATTAAGTGCAAGAGCATGCGCCGCAACTGAGATCGCGCCGACCTGAAATCGCGCTTCCCCATGTCCTCGATCTCCTCGACCACATGCTCCAGATCCACTTCGTCGAACCTGCCCTGGCGCAGCAAGTCTGCCGTCTGGGCAGTCCATTCCACAAAATCGGTATCGTAGAGGGTCTTCGTAATCGTGGCCATAGCGTTATGATATCGCCGCAAAGGCCTTCAATTCGCCTGTGCCGCGGCGAGGCCGCCTGAATTCGCCACAGTCTCCAATTCCTGAATGCGTGTGCGCAGGCCTTCGGCGCAGAATCCTGCATCTTCCTCGGAAGCTCCACTGGAGATAAGTCCGGTGTATAGTTGCCGGTCCGTAACTCTTCCCAGATATTGCATCAGCCATTTGACGTCGCTAACGCGGATGCCGTCAGTCATCAAATGGGTATGCTGCCCGGCATAGCCCCAATCAATCGCGCCATTCTCCACGCCTTTGATGAGCTCCTTGCTCTGGCGGTCGTACTCCGTGCAATTCCATTTCGAGCGCGTCAATATCTTGCCCCATCGCCCCATCGACGCGCCCCAATCGTCGATGAAATAGATGTAACGCTCCCCATCTCTATAGATTGCGGTGTTCGCGCCTCGCGATACTGCATCGCGGAAATCCTTATCGTCCCAATTGGAAACCAGCATCATCATGATTTTGAGCCCATTCAATTCCTTGGTACCCACGAACGGGTTGTTATCCCAATTCCAATTGATGTTCGCGAGGTATTCGGGTTTAGCCGAACGCAATTGAAATCTTCCGTTATGAAAGTGGCCCTGTTCATCCACCTCCCGACGCGCGCGCGTCAAGTGATGGACCCCGGAGATGACACCGTCCATAACAAAATAATTCGGTTCTACCCAGTAACCCACCGCCCAAACAATGCGCGTGGCGAACGTATCCGGACTAGCCTCGGCTCCGAACTTAATCACCCACGTGCGCCCATTGGCGTCGCGAACTGAGATCTTCGGGTTACTGCCGCTCATGTCTTCCTTGACGAACGAGAACGGCGGCTTGGGCTCCAGCTCCGCGCCGCCGATTCCATACCGGAAATCGAGTTGCTCCACAGAGCCGGGATCGTGCCAGATCACGCTTTGGCCGCGCGCGATGGAGGGGATTCCCGAGTACAATCGCGGCGCGGGGTCGTCGGCAGTCGCGCTCAGGACCACTACCAAGACTACCGTTAGCATCCGCACGCACGAACCCCAGTTCACCTTGTGCAAGCCTGATGCCATCCTTGCGCGCGACGGGCCGGCGGCCACGATTCAATCGGGTCTTCGGGTCGCATGCGGCCGGGAGCGGCGTGGCGCACCGAGGATCGGATCGCGGTGTTTCGCTTTGAAACGCGTTTCATTCCGGAACGCTTCTAAGGCTTACTACCTACTGAAAATAAAGCATTTATTCTCCAAAACACATGGGCATCCGGTTGCACTCTTAAGGCTGCCGGCCAGCTAGGCCGACAACCAAGAAATCTGAAAAAGAGGACCAAGAAAATGACCGCTCGACGTGTGTCTGGACAACGCAAAAAGGAAGTTTCCTTCGAAGTTCGCGATCAAATCGTGCTCGATCATCTGCCACTGGTGAAATCGATCGCTATTCGGGTACATGAGAATCTGCCCGTACACATCGAGCTTGACGACCTGATCCATGCCGGCGTGCTGGGCCTTTTCGACGCAGTCCAAAAGTACGACGCCTCGAAGAACGTCGAGTTTCAAAGCTATGCCAAGCACCGCATCAAGGGTGCGATTCTCGATAGTCTCCGCCAGCTCGACTGGGCGTCGCGCGACATGCGGCGGCGGCAGAAGCAGGCCGACACCGTTACGCGCGAGTTTTCAGCGAAGTTCGGCCGCACGCCCACGGAAGCCGAAGTGGCCGAACAGATGGGCGTGACCCCCGAGCGTTGGCGGCGCATGGCGATGGAACTGCGCAATGCCGGCCCGGTCTCCACCTCGGCCCGCGAAGATTTGGACCGCCCCCAGGACATGGATTTCGCCGCCGATTCTGAGGTAAGGCCCGATAACATCTGCGAGCGCCACCAACTGCGCATCACCTTAGACCGCGCCATCGGTCAATTGCCGGAGCGGTATCAAAAAGTTGTCTTCCTCTACTACACCAATCAGATGACGATGAAACAGATCGGCGACTTACTGGGCGTCAATGAAAGCCGCATCTCGCAGATCCATAAGACGGCGCTGAAGAAGATGCAGTCCACGCTGGCATCCGAAGGCATCTGCTCTGCCAGCGCGCTGTAAGACGCCGGCTCATCTGGTATCGTTCGACTAGATGCCCCAGATCCGCCGCGCCCTCCTCAGCGTCACCGACAAGACTGGAATTGGCGATTTCGCCCGCGGATTGACGGCGCTGGGCGTGGAACTGATCTCCACGGGAGGCACCGCGCGGATGCTGCGCGAATCGGGTATTCCAGCGATCGATGTAGCCGAAGTTACGCGCTTCCCCGAGATGCTCGACGGGCGCGTGAAAACCATTCACCCCGCGATCGCCGCGGGCATACTGGCCATGCGCGAGCGTCCGGAGCACATGCAGGCGTTGGCCGATCACGGTATCGCACCCATTGACATGGTGGTGGTAAATCTCTATCGTTTCGAGGATGTGGCCGCCAAAGCGGATGCCACGTTGGAAGAATTGATCGAGCATATCGACATCGGCGGACCTACGCTGATCCGAGCGGCAGCCAAGAATTATCAGGATGTCGCGGTAGTGGTTTCTCCCAACGACTACACGCCCATTCTCGAAGAGCTACGCGCCAGTGGGGACTTGGCACGCGACACCCGTTGGAGCTTGGCAAAGAAGGCCTTCCGCACCACCGCCGCCTACGATGCCGCCATCAGTTCGCGACTGGAAACAGACGGAACGCCAGCCGAGTTGAGCATTCACGCGCCGAAGCTGATGGATCTGCGGTACGGCGAGAATCCGCACCAAACGGCCGCGCTCTATGGCCGCCAGGGAGACGGCGTGGTGGGCGCGGAGCAGTTGCACGGTAAAGAGCTTTCCTATAACAATCTGGTGGATCTCGACGCTGCTTGGCAGCTGGTCGGCGAATTCGAGCACCCCGCCGCGGCGATAATCAAACACACTAATCCGGCCGGCTGCGCCGAGCGGGGTGAACTGGCGCAAGCCTATCGGAAAGCTCTGGAGTGCGATCCGGTATCGGCTTACGGCGGCGTGATTGGATTGAATCGCCCGATGGACGAAGAGACCGCGCGCGAGATCGCCAAGATCTTCATCGAAGCGATTGCCGCACCGGAGTATTCACCCGAAGCACTGGCGATTCTTTCGGCCAAAAAGAACCTGCGCTTAATCCGCGTGTCGCCCACATCGGTACCGGCTGGTGGTGAAATCTTTAGCCGGGGGTTTTCTGGCGCAAACTGCCGACGCCGCGAAACTCGATCGCGCCGCGACGGTGGTGAAGAGCCAGCGCGCCCCGACGGAAGAGGAATGGGAGGCGCTGGAATTCGCATGGAAGGTGGTCAAGCATGTAAAGTCCAACGCCATCGTATACGCGCGGCGCGGTCAGACCGTGGGTATCGGCGCGGGGCAGATGAGCCGCGTGGATTCGGTCAAGTTAGGCGCCATGAAGGCGGTGCTGCCGCTGGCAGGCACTGTTGTGGCCTCTGACGCCTTTTTCCCCTTTGCCGACGGAGTGGAAGAGGCCGCGAAGCATGGCGTAACCGCGTTCATTCAGCCGGGCGGTTCGGTGCGCGACGAAGAAGTGATCGCGGCTGCCGACCGGCTGGGACTCGCTATGGTTTTCACGGGCGTGCGCCATTTTCGGCACTGAATGACTGGTTCACGCGCGCCGGAGTATTGTTATGCCAACCGCCGGCGCGGATTCTTCAAACCGGTGGTGAGTTTGTTTTGAACCTCGCGGATTACGCGCGGCGCCAAACTGCTCCTGTGCCGCTCCAGAAACTCCTGCGCCTCGGCCGAATGGTTTTTCGCAAGCTCGCGCAGCGCCCAGGAGAGCGCCTTGACTACCATGTCGTGCCGGTCTGAAATAGCCAATGCGCAGATTTCGAGGACCTTACGGATATCTCCGGCTTTACCGCGGCGGCTCAATGCAATGGTGCTAACGAGCGCGGCGCGGCGCCGCCAATGATCCGCGCTCTTGGTCCATTCCCGGATGGTCTTTTTAGAAAGGCGGCCATCCTGCCATGCAGGTCCCGATAAGTAGCAGGCGAAGCAGTCCACGGCGCGCCAACTGTCGATGCCTTCACCCAGCTTGAGAAGTTGGTCGTGTGTGAGGCTGGTAAAGGCGGCCGGATGATGTTGGACGAGTTCATAAGCTAGAAACCGGCGACTAAAATCACCTCGATTCGCCAGGTCAAGCGCAACCCGGATCACCAGATCCGGCGGCTCATCCGCCAATGATCGAGAATACTCTCGCCGAAGAGAGCGTACCGCAGGCGTGGTGCGGCTGGGTAATCCGTCAAGCTCGGCAGCTATCCGATTGGCCAGTCGCTGTGGACTGCGCGTCTGCTCCATGCTTCCAATCCTAAATGAACCAAGTGATCACCAAAGCAATCGTAGCGGCAAAGGTGGCGATGGTAGTAATCCAGCCAAGGAGCTTCAGCGGGCGCGTGTTGACGCGATCGCCCATAATCCTGGGGTTGTTCGTCATCAGCAGGATAATTAATATAAGCGGCGGCGTCGAGAAGCCTTGCACGATTCCAGCCCATACGAGCGCTTTCATGGGATTGAGGCCGATGAAGTTCATCGCCATGGCAATTAAGGAAAAAACAACGATCGCTCCGTAGAATTTGGGAGCCTGGGCCGGTTTGGCATGAAGACTATAGCGCCATCCCATGGTCTGGGAAAGATCGTACGCGGCTCCGGTTGTCATTACGGGCACGGCCAAAAAGCCCACCGCAACGACTCCAATCGCAAATAATAAACCTGCCGCATTCCCGGCCAGGGGCCGCAATGCTTCGGCCGCCTGTGCGGCGCTGTCGATATTCGTTTTTCCGGCTTTGAACAAAGTAGCCGCCGTCGAAAGGATGATGAAATACATCACGACGTTTGAAAAGAACATTCCCAATGCGATATCCCATCGCGACTGCTTCAGCTCCTCGCCGGTCGCTCCCCGCCGCTGAGCCAAACTTGTTCGGCCTTGTGCAATCTCCTCTTCGACCTCTTCGTTTGACTGCCATGTATAGAGATACGCGGACAGCGTCGTTCCGATCACCGCCACCAGCATCGAGAGGAATTCGCGGTTAAAAGAAAACGTTGGCAGCAGCGTCCCTTTCAGAACGGCAAAAAGGTCCGGCTTTGCAAGGAAAGCCGAAACGATATATGCAAGAAGAGCGAGCGCAAGCCATCGGAATAGATTGCGAATCAGCGTGTAAGATCCCCAGATCTGAAGCGCAAGAATCGCCAGCGTGGAGCCTACTACGACCACCGGTTGAGGGATGTGGGCAAGCACATTTACGGACGCTGCCATGCCGCCGATATCGGCGCCGGCCTCAATCGTATTTCCAATAAGAACCCCGATCAGCGTCGGATAAAGCAGCCACCGCGAATAATGTTTTCGGATCGCGTGGAATAGGCCTTGCCCGGTTACCTGGCCGAGCTTGGACGACAGGTACACGACGGCAAACATCATCGGGAAGGTGACCGGCGCCGTCCAGAGAAACGAAGGACCGAGTTGGGCGCCCGCGGCGGCATAGGTGCCAATCGCCGAGGGATCGTCATCCGCGGCGCCGGTAATCAACCCCAGCCCGAGCACCCTGAGAATCGTACGCTTTTCCTGCCGGACCGATTTGGCTCGCGCAGGACGCTCTTCTTCAATAGGCATAGTGTATTCGTATATACGGAAGGCCGCGAGGCGGGCTCTCCGCCTCAAGCCCAAAAGGGCAGCAAGAGAATAGCCATGTATTCTCGGCTAATCAATAATGTACCGGCCGCCGTAGGTACGCTCACGTTAAAACGGTCACTGACCAGCTTGCGAAGCGCGGTTCCACACACCGCTAAATCTGAGCTGAGTACGAACAAGAACCCGGCGGAAGGAGATGCCGTTTACATATGGGGCGGAATGGTATAGACTTTGGACGAAAAAGGGCGCCCTCTGGGGATACGGAAGAGAACGCCCCATCTACGTAACGGAGTTAGTTACCAGTTAAGACGATTCAACGGGGAATTGGTTATGAGGTTTCCGGTAAAATTAATCCGGACCTGTGACCGATTCTCCGTTTCGCCTGTTGATGGTCGTCTTTCTGATTGGGATCAACGGTTTCTTCGCCGGGGCCGAAGTCTCCCTGCTTTCCGTGCGTCACTCGCGGCTGCGTCAAATGGCCGAGGAGGGCCATGCGGGAGCGCAAAGCGCGCTGAACCTCCTTTCCAATCCAGGACGCTTATTGTCCGTGACTCAGGTGGGCGTGACACTGGCAAGCCTCGGATTGGGATGGGCGGGGGAAGATACGCTCTATCGCATTCTTATAGCACTCTTACATCCGGTGATCACGGCGGCAACTTCGGCACTGCTGCATGGTGCGAGCCTGGTGATTTCGTTCCTGGCAATCAGCTATTTGCACGTGGTGCTGGGCGAAGTGGTGCCAAAGAATCTATCCATCGCCAGGGCGGACCGGGTGGCCGCGCTGGTAGCTCCGGCGCTGCTGGTTTTCTATCGCATCTCGCTGCCGTTCGTGGTGGTGATTGAGCGTTCCGCGGCGGCTCTCACGCGCGTGGCCGCGCCTAAAAGCGCCCCCCATGCGGGCGGACACTCCACCGAGGAACTGAAGCTCATCGTGAGCTCCAGCCGTGGGTTGGGGTATTTGCCGGAAGCGCAGGAGGACATGATCCATCACGTGCTCGATTTGGAGACGGTAGTGGCGCGGGAAGTGATGGTACCGCGCAATGACATTGTCGCCATCGACGCCAAAGCTAGCTTAGACGACGTGTTGCGCACTATGATCGAAGCGCATCATTCGCGGCTGCCAGTCTACGACGAAACGCCCGAGAGGATCATCGGCATTCTGCACTACAAGGATTTGCTGCCCGTCTGGCAAGAGCGCCGTAATGCGGTCCGCACTGGCCGCCCCAGCCGCGCCTTCCGGATCGAGCGGCTGCTGCGGCCGCACCTGGTGGTGCCGGAGACCAAGGTGCTTTCGCAACTCCTCGAAGAGTTCCGCCGCGGGCATTCGCATATGGCAATGGTTGTGGATGAGTTCGGGACCATCGCCGGCATGCTCACGGTGGAGGACGTCTTGGAGCAACTGGTGGGCCGCATCGAGGACGAGCATGACGAAAAGGCCCAGCCACGCGTGGAATCGGACCGGGTGGAACTGGACGGCGCCACGCGTATTCGCGATCTGGAGAGCGAATATGGAATTGAAATTCCGGCCGGCGGCGGATTTGAGACCCTAGCCGGGTTTCTCCTATCAAAGCTCGGCGAGATTCCCCACGCGGGCGAATCGGTGGAGCACGATGGGCGGCGGTACACCGTGATCGAAATGGAGCGCAACCGGATCGCGTGCGTACGGATTGAAAAGCTTCCGGAGCATGCGGCGCCGCCAGCGGGTTAGAATTGGCTGAACATGCTGGGTTTTAATCGCCGCGTCGCCAGTATCACGTTCACCGCCGCCGTGGTTTTGCTGGCGCTGTATCTGGTCTACCTAGTTCGCTCGACGCTGTTCGTCTTTATCGTGGCGATCCTTTTCGCGTACCTGCTTTCGCCGCTGGTGAATATTCTCGACAGGTTTCTACCTGGCCGCACGCGCACGCCCGCGTTGGCTTTGGCCTATCTGATTTTTGTGGGGCTGGTGGTGCTGTTTGTGGTTCAGGTGGGTTCGCGTGTCGTCGCCGAGGCGAATGCGCTGGCGAAGAAATTCCCCGATATGCTGGCTGCCTGGCAGCGACCCACCCCGGCTGCCACACCCTCCGTCAATTCACTGAAAGAGGAACTGGTTGGCAAGCTACGCGCCGAAGTGGCGCAGCGCTCTAACGATTTGATCTCTTCCCTGCCACAATTCGGCGTGAAATTCCTGACGGTTGCCAGCTATCTGATATTCGTGGTGATTATTCCCATTCTGGCGTTCTATTTCTTAAACGATGGTCGCGCGATCCGCGACCACATTTTAGCTCTTGTAGCGCGAGGGCCGCGCCGCGAACTGCTGGACGATGTGATGGCCGATATACACCTGCTGCTGGCCCACTACATGCGAGCGCTGGTTGGCCTTTCGATAGCCGCATTCACCGCCTACAGCATCTTTTTCACAATTATGGGAGTGCCGTATAGCGTTCTGCTGGCCGCTCTAGCGGGACTCCTCGAGTTCATTCCGATCCTGGGACCGCTGACGGCCGGCGTGCTGATTGTGCTGGTGGCCGCCGTCGCCGGCGCGCACGCATTAACCGTTTTGATCTTCTTGTTCATTTACCGCGGATTCCAGGACTATATTCTATCGCCCCATTTAATGGGACAAGGGGTGGAAATCCATCCGCTGTTGGTGCTGTTCGGCGTATTCGCCGGCGCTGAGATCGCTGGAGTTGCGGGCGCGTTTCTGTCGGTTCCAATCCTGGCCCTGGTGCGAATTTTGTATTTGCGGGTGAGGAAGGCGCGGCTTAGCACGGAGCTGGTCTAACAATGGACAGGCGCGTTGACTTTATTTAAGTCAGGTCGATACCGTGGTTGTATGGCTGAAAAGAGTATCCACACTTCCCTGGATATTCCTGTTGCACTCACCGGCGTCGCCACGAGCTAGCTGCCCGGAGAGGCTGTTCCGCCCGCCGGATCGTTCTACGCAGCATAGAGAGCGCGGTTCGCGAGGCGGCGCCACAACGGCCCAAAAGGCGGCTAAGTCTGGAGAGGCTTATTGTTGCTTCCACCGGCCGTCCCTTTGCTCTTACCAATCGACAGATTTATGACCTCATTGAGTTTCCCTGATGTCAATGTCTGGCTGGCTGTGCTGTTGGCCGATCACGGACATCGTGCGGCCGCTAAGCGTTGGTGGACGTCAGACCAGGTTCTCAGTTGAACTGCGCCCCATGGCACGTGCTGGCTCAAATCCACCAAGATATCGGCTCTCCACCACCAGTGGCGGTCCCATGTGTCAGTATTTTCAATGGCTTATCGGTGGCACGGGGCGTGCATTAGACGTTACGAAGCCGCTCGAAAAGAACGGCTCATAGGGGAGGACCTATGAAAAGCAAATTGCTCGCTCTACTATTTCTGGCCGGCAGCACGGCATTCGCCGGTCCACGGATTTTCGTCGGATTCGGATTCGGTGCGCCCGCGCCGATAGCGGTCTACGCGCCGCCGCCCGCGCCGGTAGTGACGTCTTATGTACCCGTGGCGCCGGGTCCGGGATACGCCTGGATCGGGGGCTTCTGGCAACCGGTCGGCGCGGGCTGGAGATGGCACGCCGGATATTGGGCGCCCCGGCCTTACGCGCGCGCTTATTGGGTTTCGCCACGGTATTCCGGCGGACGCTACTTCGGCGGATATTGGCGCCGGTGATGCGGGGGGAGCGCGCGCCGGACATGCGCGCGCTCCGATTGCATCGCAGCATGTACAATATCCAAAAAGGATCTGCGATGCCCGAAAACCTAAACACTCGAGTCGACCGTCTCGAAAAAAGTCTGGAAAAGTTGGTAGGCGTCGTCGGCAAATTGTCGGACGTGATCGGCGCCCTCACCGAGGGGCACGAGCGGCTCACCGAAGGACAGCAGTTGCTGATCGAAGCGCAGCAAGGGCTTACCGAGGGGCAGGAGATGCTTACCCGATCGCAGCGGCTGCTCATCGAATCACAGCAGCGGCTTACGGAATCGGCCGAGCGGTTGAATAAGTGGAAGCAGTAGTGTGAATCGCGACAGACGACAAAGCCCGATCGTCTGTCCTACCATGCGGCCATGGGCGACAGGTTGCCTGGCCGCCGTCCGAAATCCCCTTTTGGACAGGTGAGACACCGTAATAAACCCCCTCTAACCCCGCAGTACTGATATAGTCTTTCAAATGGTAGCCTGTCCCATTTCCCGGCGGGGTTTTCTCGCGGTTGCCGGCGCCGCCGCCAGCGGTCTGGCCGCTCCCGCGGGAAAGGATATTCCGGTCGGGCTCGAACTCTACTCGGTCCGCGACGAGTTAGCTAAGGACGACATGGGGACCGTGCGCGCGGTCGCCAAGATGGGCTATCAGGTGGTGGAGTTCTTCGCGCCGTATTTCAATTGGACAGCCGATCATGCCAAGGAAATGCGGAAGCTGATGGACGATTTGGGCATCCGCTGCCATTCGACGCACAATAACGCGCAGAACTATACTGCGGAAGCGCTTCCCAAAGCAGCCGAGCTAAACCAGATTCTTGGATCCCGGTATCTGGTGCTGGCGCAGGCGCCGCGCGTATCGGGCCTGGACGGGTGGAAAAAAGTGGCGGATCAGCTCACCGATTTCTCGGAGAAGCTCAAGACTTCGGGATTGCGCACCGGTTATCACAACCACAAAGCTGAATTTGTGCCGATCGACGGCAAGCGTCCGATGGAGGTGCTGGCTGCGAATACGCCGGCGGAGGTGATGCTGCAGCTCGACGTTGGCACCTGCGTTGAGGCAGGATCGGACCCGGTGGCGTGGATCAAGGCGAATCCCGGGCGCATCCGCTCGGTCCACTGCAAGGATTGGGCGCCGGGACCGGACAAGGGATACCGGGTACTGTTCGGAGAAGGCGTTTCTCCGTGGAAAGCAATCTTTGAGGCGGCGGAATCGGTGGGCGGCGTCGAATATTATCTGATCGAACAGGAAGGCAGCCGCTTTCCCGCGATGGAGACGGCGCAGCGCTGCCTGGACGCATGGAAGAAATTGAAAGCGTAACGGCCATCGCCGAGCGATGGCGAAGAATCGAGAGGAGTGAGTTAGTCATGCCTGCGAGAACCGTGTGGATTCTCTTTCTTGCGGCGCTGCTTTGCGCAAGCGCCTTCGGTCAAGTGGACACCGCAACCCTTTCCGGACGCGTCACCGATAGCACCGGCGCCGTCGTTCCCAATGCCCAAATAAAAGTCGTCCAGACGGCACACGAATTTCGAGAGCCTCTCAGTGTCGAATGCCGAGGGTATTTTCAGCGTCCCGTCGCTGCGGCCCGGCCCGTACCGGCTGACTGTCACGGCGCAGGGGTTCAAACAATATATCCGCGAGGGTCTGGAACTAAGCGTGGGCGACAATGTTTCGGTCGACGCCACGCTCCAGATCGGAGGCATTTCCGAATCGGTTCGCGTCACGGGGGAAGCGCCGCCAACTGCAAACCGAGACGTCGTCGGAAGGCGCGACCCTGGAAGGCGCGTACCTGCAGGGCTTGCCTCTCTATCAGCGCAACGTCAAGGCGACATTCTATCTCACGCCCAATGTGGACATCGCGGGCTTCGGTTATTCCGGCAACCTGCAGGGCTTTCACATCAGCGGGCTGCAGGATAGCAAGGTCGGATATTTCCAGGACGGCACGTTTGCGGTGGCTAACAATAACGGCACCATTTATACCACCGATCCGATCCAAAGCACGGTGGAAGAGGTGAAGATCCTCAGCACGACCTTGCCGGCGGAATATGGACACTCGGGCGGCGGCGCCATGACCGCGGTGCAGAGGACCGGCACCAACACGCTGCATGGCGAAGTTTCCGAGTTCGGCCGGGTCAGCGCCATGCAGCACCGCAAATATTTCGATCTTTACCATTTCGGTCAAATCCAACCCGGCCAGGTGGCGACGCCGTCGGAGCTATTCCAGCAGCCCAACGCGACCCTGTACGGGCCGGTTTATATCCCGAAACTCTACAATGGCAAGAACCGCACATTCTTCGTTTTCGCCGTGGAGCGCCTGATCGAGAAGCAGGCCAAGCAGCAGGCCTACACGGTTCCCGACGCGAACGAGCTTGCCGGCAATTTTTCTTTTCGCGGGAACCGGCATCACAGCCAACCAGCTCTACGACCCGCTGAGCACCACCCAACTTGCAAATGGAACCTGGACGCGCAATCCGATTCCAGGCAATATCATTCCGGCCAACCGTATCGATCCCGTGGCTGCCAAGTTTATCGCGTTGATGCCATGGGCGCCGCCGAACGCCCCCGGCACTTACAGCAACACCGGTCCGCAGAATAACTTCCAGGGCACCTATCTCAAGAAGGTCTTCTGGGAAAACTACACCGGCCGTCTGGACCACCAGATCGATCCAAATTTCAAGATTTTCGCGAACTGGCAATACAATTCGCGCTATCAGCGCATCCCCAACCCACAACTTTCGAATCCGCTCTTCGATTCGAGCTACGTAGCGGAGCACGATTATCAAAATACAGCTACGCTAGGCGCAACTAAGATCATTCATCCCAACCTGATCGATGAATTCCGCGTGGGCTATTACCGTTTTGAGCCGCGCATCGCCGGCGCCCGATACGAATAAGGATCTCGCCGGATTGCTCGGTATTCCCAATGTGGCGGCGACATTACTGCCCGGCGGACTGCCGCTTTCCGTCGGCGGCCCCACCACTAACATCATCGAGAACTTCACCGTCAGAGACGATATGACGTGGATCAAGGGCGTGCATACGTTCAAGTTCGGATATGACCTTCTCCATTCGCGCCAGAACAGTTACAACCTGGGTACGCCCAGCGGCTCTTTCTCATTCGATTCGGCCGCCGGTCTGAGCGGCAATGGAACCGCGACTATTCCTAATACGGGCGGCATCAGTCTGGCATCCTTCATGCTCGGGTCGGTAACCTCGGCAACCTTCTCCATTCCGACCGCCAGTTGGCTTCCCCGCGATAACATCAATAGCGGCTACTTTCAGGACGACTGGAGAGTTAATTCCCGGCTGACTCTGAATCTCGGCTTGCGCTATGTCAATGAGAGTCCGTGGCATACCAAGTACGGGCAGTTTTCACAGTTCAATCCGAACCTCCCGGATAACGTCGTTCCCGGCGACATGGGCGTTAATCACCCATCCGGGCGGAAACATTAACAAACGCGATAACAAGGAATTCGAGCCGCGCGTTGGCCTGGCCTGGCATCCTCTCAATAAGCTGGTAGTACGTAGCGGATTCGCATTCATGCACGTCGATCTGGGTCTTGCGCCGAGCCAACTGGACGAGTACAGCATTTCCACCACGCAATCGCAGGTATCGGGAAACCCGACCCCAATCTATCAGATCAGCCATGGACCGCTGCCGGTTGTTTATCCCGGCTTACAATCGAACGGCACCCAACCCTATCTGGGTTGCACCACCGCAACCGTAGCCGGATTCGCGAAGCCTGTCACCACCTGCTCGGGTCGCAACACCACCATGACCGACCCCAATCTGCATCCATCCTACGTGATGACCTGGAACATGAACGTGCAATACCAGCTGGCGGCCGACTATCTATTACAGGTCACTTACGACGGCACGGCGGGCGTAGGTAACCTTGAAACGCCTCAGTACAACGCTCTGCCGGAGAATTACGATGCCGGCAATACTCACCGCGCTGGCGGCATTTGTGGGCAATTCGCAGGTATACCGCCCGTATCCGAACTTTGGAACCATTACCTACCGCGGTAACATCAGTCACTCCACTTACCATGGCGGAACGGTCCGCATCAGCAAGAGATATTCCAAGTCTCTGACCATGGATGCGTTCTATACCTTCTCGAAGAGTCTCGATGGCAGCGGCGTAGGCAATGTGGATGTGGCCAGCGATCTGTACAAAGGTCCCTCATCGTTCGACCGCCGGCAGCGCTTTGTAGGAAACTTCAGCTACGACATACCGGTCGGCAAGAACCGCACGTTCCTGAATCGCGGCGGCGTACTCAACGCGATCTTTGGCGGCTACACGCTGGTATGGACCTACGATATCTATACGGGCAATCCGATCACCTGGGGATTCACTAACAGCCCGTATACTTACCTGCCGTCCTTTGTCGGAATTCAAGGCCGGCCGAATCTGCTCGGGACGCCGGCGCTGCGCGACGACTGGCAGGATCTGGGCGGCGATCGCTTCAATCAGGGCAACCAGAACCCGACCATCACCAGCCTGGCCGATTTCGCATATCCGGGGCAATACCAGTTCGGCAACGCCGGCAAGAACACCTTTTATACGCAGCGCGGCATCGGCGCCAGCTTCTCCGCGCGCAAGGAATTCAAGCTGAAAGAGCGGCTTGCCTTGCAGCTTCGCTTCGATTTCCAGAACCCGTTCAAGTGGTACAACTGGGGCAACATGAATACCACTGTCGATCTGAAGAACGTGGTTCCCGGAACATTCACGGAGACCTCCGCCAATCTATTCGGCAAAGTACCCTCGGGCAATGAGGCGACCACGGTGGCCGATGGCGGGGTGCCCATGATGAATGCGACCATCAAGTTGGTTTGGTGACCGATGACCGCGCCGTGGACTCCGATGCGCTGGCCGGCGGCATGGAAAGATCCATCGCTTCTGGACCTGCTGGAGGGCACGGCCATCGATTGCCTGATCCTCGACCCTGCGGCGTGATGCCAATCCGCGCGCGGGCAGCGCAGCGCGGCCTTCACGTGCGACGCGCCCGCGGCGTGTCGATCGTCAAAGGTCTATGGCCCGGAGTCAAAATGTCGCGCGGCGGCGAGGGCCGCGTGACCGCGGGGCCAACCGGCGATCCGTGGGTGGATTCGAATGGCTGGCGGATTCGCCTGTCGGCTGCGCTGCATCCGGAATCGCCGATATGGGTGGACGCGCCGCCGCCGGAGAATTTCCGCGCGACGGCTGGATCGTATTTACTAGCCGTCGCCGATAGCGGCGCCTACGGGGGCCGATGGATCGTGATCCTGGACAGCCAGCTTGCCGCAGGCATTTGCCGCGCAACGCGCGGATGCGCTGGATATCTGGAAAAATTTGACGGCGGCAACAGGCTTCTTTGCGGCGCACCGGGAGTGGGCCGGCTATTCGCCCGCAGCGATCGTGGGGGTGATCTCCGATTTCGCCGGCGACAACGAAGCATTCAGCCGCGAGCTGCTCAATCTGCTGGCGCGCGCCGGTCAGCATTACCGGATTTTGCTCAAGGGCGCGCGCGCCCGATCTGGAAGGCCTGCGCGCCGTGATCTATGCCGATGCGCAGCCACCCGACACCAACGCTGCGCAAGGCAAATTCTGGGATTTGTGGAAGCGAGGCGGCGCGCTGATCGCTTCGCAGAGTTGGGACGCACGTCGGGCTCAGCGGAAGGGGCGCCCGTCAAAGCCGATGATGAAGGGCCGCTGTTTGCGGCGCGATCGCTGGGCAAGGGAAGAATCGCCCTCGCGAAAACGCCGGCGCGCGATCCGTATCAATGGGCCAACGATTCCGTCGTGCTGGTGAGCCATCGCTATGATATGGTGCGTATCTGGAATGGCGGCGCCACGGGATCTTACTACGCGCTCTCGCCGGATCGCAAAAAGGCTGTGGTTCACGCGATTGTTTTACGCCAACCGCGGGCCGGATGCGGCGAGTGTGCAGAGTCGCCGGCAAGTATCGCGCGGCGAGGGCCTTGACGCCGGAAGGCGCGGTAGAGAAGATCGGAACTGAAAACCAGAAGGACGGAATCGAAGTCTCACCTGCCGCAGATCCCGCAATACGTGGCGCTGGAGCTCGAAGCGTGAGGAGAAAACGATGTCATGCGCGTATAGCAGAAGAAGAATGGTTGCAAAGCGCCGCCGGGTTTACGGCCGGCGCGTATCTGGCCGGCCCGCGCTTTTGCGCGCGCCGCATCCGCTCCCGCTTCGCGCGTTTCAGTGGCGCGCTGCCGGACCTACGAACCCGGCGAGCTGCTGCCCACCATGCAGAAGATGTTCGACCAGCTGGGCGGCCTGGGGCGGCTGGTCAAAGGCAAGACCGTCGCCATCAAAATCAACTTGACGGGCGCGCCGACATATCGGCTGGGACATCTCCCGCTGGAAGATACGCACTATACGCATCCCACGCGTGATCGCGGCGGCGGTGCATCTGATGGGCGCGGCCGGCGCGACGCGCATCCGCGTGCTGGAAAGTCCCTGGTCCACGGCAGATCCGGTGGAGGAATATATCCTGCGCGCCAATTGGGAGCCGCTCGGATATTCTGAACGCCGCGCGCAATGTCGAATTCGAAAACACCAACTACCTGGGCAAGGGCAAACAGTATTCCCGCCTGACCGTGCCGCATGGCGGCTATATGTTTCCCGCGTTCGATCTGAACCACTCCTACGCGGACTGCGACGTATTCGTCAGCATCGCCAAGCTAAAAGAGCACGCCACCGCCGGCGTGACGCTCTCCATGAAGAACTGCTTCGGCATGACGCCGTGCACCATCTACGGAACCGGCGCGGGCGTAGATGAGCCATCGCTGATTCCCAAAGGCGGACGCAATCCCATTCACGCGGGAAATCGCGGGCCATCGAAAAGCGCCCCGCAGGAAGTCGATCCGAAATCGCCGCGCGACGACACGTATCGCGTGCCCAGGACCGTCGCCGATCTGATTTCCGCGCGACCCGTGCATCTCGCGATTATCGACGGCATCCACACCATGACCGGCGGCGAAGGCCCCTGGATTCGCGAGGACCTGCAACCGGCCGCGCCCGGACTGCTGGTGGCGGGCACGAACCCGGTGAACACGGACGCGGTTGCGATGGCGCTGATGGGATTCGATCCCATGGCGGATCGTGGCACGCCGCCGTTCGAGCGGTGCGACAGCACGCTGCGGCTGGCGGAAGACGCGGGCATCGGCACGCGCGATCTCTCGCGCATCGAGGTCGTCGGCCCCGCAATCGCGGATGTGAAGTTCGACTTCGCCGGAATCCGCCAGCGGCGCCGGAGCTTGCCCGTGCCGCCGATCGGGATAAGGGGATAGCGTGCAGACTCACTTCACTCGCCGGGGTTTGATGCAAACGGTCGCTGCGGCGGCATTAGCGGAGCCCCTAGTGCATGAGGCCCAGCCCGGCATCAAGCTTTGCGCGCAAGCGCCCGCGAAGCCCTCCGATAACGATCTGCTCTTCCTACAGCAGATTGGCGCAGGCTACGTGAGCGTCGCGTCCACTCCCGATTTGCGCACCACCGAAGGCTTCCTGCAAATCAAGAAGCGCTATGCGGATGCCGGCATTACGGTCTGGAACATCGGCAATACCAGCGTCCACAATATGCCGGAGGTCACGCTAAACCTGCCGGGGCGCGACAAGAAGATCGAAGAATACAAGCAGTACCTGCGCAACCTGGGCGCGGCGGGCATTTACTACACCACCTACGCCCACATGGGCAACGGAATTTGGAGCAGCGGACGCGCCACCATCCGCGGCGCGTCGGCCCGCGAATTCGATCTCGCCAGCCCAAATAAACAAGGCGTTTGGGATGGAGCGGTTTTCAAGGAGCCGCTCTCGCACGGCCGCGAATTCAGCAAGGAAGAGATCTGGGACAATTACACGCACTTCGTGAAGCAGGTGGCGCCCGTAGCCGAGGAGGCCGGGGTGCGCATCGGCATTCATCCCGACGATCCGCCAGTCCCCGTGCTGGCGGGCGTGCCGCGATGCATCTTCGCCAGCTTCGACGGTTATCGCCACGCGATGGAGATCGCCAATAGCCCCAACGTGGGCATCTGCCTCTGCTGCGGCACGTGGCTCGAGGGCGGCAAGCAGCTTACCGGCAAAGATCCGGAGGAGATGATCCGCTACTTTGGCGCGGGCAAAATCTGGAAGATTCATTTCCGCAATGTCAGCGCGCCGCTGCCGCATTTTGTCGAGACCTTCATGGATAACGGCTACTACGACATGTACAAAATCATGAAAGCGCTGCGTGACGTGAATTTCGATGGCATCGTCATTCTGGATCACACGCCGTCGCTGCAGGGCGGCGCCAATGCGCAGACGGCTTACGGATTCGCGTATATGAAAGCGCTGATGAATCGAGCGAATGCGGAAGCCAAGGCATAGGGTTTAAGGAGAATCATTATGAAGCTAAGTCGCAGAACATTGATGCAAACCGCGGGCGCGGCGGCATTCGTTCCGGCCGCGGCCGGAGCGGAAACCATGCCGCCGAATCCGTTTGAGGGAAAGGACACGCCCAAGATCGGGCTGGCCATTGGCGATGGCGGCTTCGGTGGCGGAGCCGGTCGCGGCCGAGGCGGCGCCCCGCGGGCGCGCCTGGCGCGGCAACCACGCCACCCGCGTCCACGCCGCCCGCAAATGCCGCAGGCGCTCCCGGCGGCGCGCAGCCAACTGGCGAAGAGGCGTCGGCGCGCCGCATCCGCCAGCTCGGAGTGGAATGGGTGCTCTCGGGAGGCGGGCGCATTCCATGGGAGGCGGACCGTCTAAAGGAGCAGATCGATCGGCTCAAAGGCTATGGCTTGAATCTTGGAAACTTGATGATCGCGGGCTTCGACAACGCCATCTACAATCGCCCCAACCGCGATCAGGACATCGAAAAAGTGATCGCATCCGTCCAGGCGGCGGGCAAGGCGGGGCTTCCGGTTGTGGAGTACAACTGGTATGCGCACCGCGCCATGGAAGGCTACTTCGAGGAGACCGGCCGCGCCGGCTGCGGGGATGACCGGCTTCGATTACGAGCTGACGCAAACCGCCGCGCAACAGTACCAGACGCACCCCGAAGAGAAAGGCATGAAGTTCAAGGATTTGCCCGCTCTGCCCACTGAAGGCGCGCATACGTTGGACGAAATGTGGGCCAATATCACGTATTTTTTGAAGGCCGTTGTGCCGGCGGCGGAAAAAGCCGGAGTTCGTCTGGCGCTCCATCCTAACGACCCGCCCGCGCCAATCAGCCGCAAATCGCAGCAAATCATGGGCACTGTGGATGGTTGGAAGCATCTCATCGAGATCGTCAAGAGTCCCTCGAACGGCATCACGTTCGATTGCGGCGTGACCCGCGAAATGGGCCAGGACCCGGTGGAGGTGTGCCGCTACTTCGCCTCGCGCGACCGCATCAATCACGTGCATTTTCGCAATGTGAAGGTGGTAAAACCGTACGAGCGCTATACCGAAGTCTTCATCGATGAAGGCCAGAACAACATGTTCTCCATCATGCGCGAGCTGATCAAGAACAAGTACACGCGCATGGTCTATCCCGAGCATCCGCGCGCCCTCGATTACGATCGCGAGCGCGGGCGCATCGGCGGCTATCCCGGTGGCGGCGGCTATGCGGCCTTCGCGTTCAACGTGGGCTACGCGCGCGCCATGATGCAGGCGGCGCTTACGGTTTAAAGCCGCGCCTAATCGTCCGCCGCGCGGGCGGCGCACTGGGCGCATCGTTTTGGGCGGGCGGCGTTGAGCTGCCCTAGCCGCGAACTCGGCAGCCACGCGGCGGGTTACCGGGTTGGACCCGACGATGGCGCCGCGAGCCGATTGATTTGACGATCCACTTCGTCCCAAAGAGCTTGCGCGGAAATGGCCGCATCGCCCCGCCGCGCGACGATATCCGTCTCCTGCGGCGCGCCATTTTCAAAATGCCAGACCAGGCGCTCCTTCGGATCGACGACGACGATCTGCCGGATTCCCCACTGCTCATAAAGCCTGCACTTACGCAAGATGCGGGAAAAAGAGTCGTCCGGCGATAGGATTTCAATTGCCACATCGAACGGAGAAGTTGGATACGGATCGCCGATAGCGCCTTCGGCGGCAATGACGTCGGGGATCGGCTCGTAAGCTGGATCGAGCTTAAGTGTGACTTCAGCCGCGGAAGCATACCCGAGTTCATTGAGCAGCCGCAGTAGTATCGCCTGAATCAGCCCATGCAATAACGTTGGCATCGATTTCCGGATGGCATCTCCGTTCCAGTATTCGTAATAGGGCTTCTCGCCGCCGTAATTCGCGTGAAATTCCTCCAACGAAAGCTTTTGCTCCGCGACAGCCGGCATACAGCCATGATTATCGCATGCGGGACGCCGAGAGCCATCGGGCGCTACCCTCATCCGTTTCCTGTCTCCTTGTCGTATAACCGTATATAGAGGATTAATTCTGTGTTGATCAAGAAAGCCGCCGATCTCCGCTATTCCGATATCACGCCCAAGCCCATATATTTCAATCGTCGCCAATTCCTGGCGGGGGTTCCCGCGGCGTTTCTGGCGGCGCGCAAAATGTTCGCCGAAACCAAGCTGCCCAACCTCGTAAAGAGTCCGTTGAGCACCACAGGTGAGCCGGTCAACACTCTGGAAGACGTCACCCACTACAACAACTATTACGAATTCGGCACGCGCAAAAACCAACCGGCTGTGCTGGCGCAGAAGCTGAAGACCTCGCCATGGACCGTTTCGATCGAGGGCGAGGTGGAAAAACCGTTGAAGCTTTCCATGGACGACATCATGAAAGTCGCGCCCCTGGAGGAGCGTATCTACCGCCATCGCTGCGTTGAAGCGTGGTCCATCGTAGTGCCGTGGGCCGGCTACTCTCTAAGCGAGTTGCTCAAAAAGGCCAGTCCCACTTCCAAGGCCAAGTTCGTCGCTTTTGAAAGCCTCTACGATTCCAAGGTCATGTGGTCGCCGGAGATGGCGGGGATCCAGTTGCCGTACGTCGAGGGATTGCGGCTCGATGAAGCTATGCACCCGCTGGCATTGCTTTGCGTCGGCATGTACGGCGAAACCCTGCCGCCGCAGGATGGCGCCCCGGTGCGCATCGTTCTCCCCTGGAAATACGGCTTCAAGAGCATCAAATCCATTGTCAAGATCAAGTTGGTAACCAGAGCAGCCGCCCACCACTTGGAATATCGCCAATGCCGCCGAGTATGGCTTCTACTCCAACGTGAACCCGCACGTCGATCATCCACGCTGGAGCCAGGCCACCGAGCAGCGGCTGGGCGAGGGCCCGAAAAAGCTCGGCATTGTGGTGCCCACCCGCCGCCCCACTCTGATGTTCAACGGATATGGCGATCAGGTCGCGAGTCTCTACGCCGGCATGGATCTGAAGAAATACTACTGAGTAGATGCTGAAGACGCCCGGTCCAGGGTTGTCGCGAAGCTCTTCGTCTGGGCTGTGTGCCTTGCCCCCTTTTTCAGGCTCGCCTGGCGGATCTGGCATCAGGACGTCACGCCTAATCCCGTCGAGTTCATCACCCACTTCACGGGCGATTGGACTATACGGTTCCTTATTGCGACCCTCGCCATCACGCCGTTACGCAAGCTGCTGCACTTCCCTGAGCTGATCCGGTTCCGCCGTTTGATCGGCCTGTTCGCCTTCTTCTATGCATGTCTGCACTTTGCGACTTACGTTTGGCTGGACCACGATTTCGATCTCTCGGCGATGCTCAAGGACGTAGCCAAACGCCCATTTATCACCGCCGGTTTCACCGCGTTCGTGCTGATGATTCCGCTGGCGCTCACATCCACGAACAAATGGATACGCCGCCTTGGCGGCAAGCGATGGCAGCGCCTTCACCGCCTGATCTATGTCTCTGCCGTTGCCGCCGTGGTGCATTACTACTGGCTTGTAAAGTCAGACATCCGGCTGCCGGTTCTTTATGGAGTTCTGGTGGCGCTGGAGCTGGGCTATAGGGCGTCGAAATCCGCAACGTTACGCGCCCGATTCGCATCTATATTATTGCTCTCATGATATCCCAACGGTTCGCTCTCGTCGCCGCGATTACGATTGGAATCGCGTCTTTTCCGGCCTTGGCCGAAACCAATGTTGCCGGCGTTTCCAACTTCCACCAAATCAACGACCACGTTTATCGCGGCGCTCAGCCGACCAATGCAGGCTTTCAGAGCCTCGCGAAATTGGGTGTTAAAACAGTCATCGACCTTCGCGAATCCGGCGACCGCTCGGTTGCAGAACAGGCGATGGTTGAAGCCGCTGGAATGCGGTACGTTAGCGTACCTTTGAAGGGAATGTCGGCTCCCTCACCAGCCAATGTATCCAAGATTCTGGCGCTCTTCGACGATCCCTCAGCGGGGCCGGTATTCGTACATTGCCGCCGTGGCGCCGACCGCACCGGCACGGTGATCGCCTGCTACCGGATCACGCACGATGGCTGGGAGAACCGCAAAGCCCTTCAAGAGGCCAAAGGCTTTGGCATGAGCTGGACGGAGATCGCTATGCAACATTACGTGATGGGGTACCACTCGCCTGCGGTCGCTGCGACCACCGGTTCCGTCACTACAGCGGCTGCTGCGACCAACAACTAACGTTCATTGCCCCCTCTGCCGGCCGGAACCGCTCCTCTGCCGGCGGGACGGGCAGGCGCAACATAGTTTACCAGCTCATCTACCGGCCTCTTCCCGGCCCACGCAATGCCGCGCAGCAATGTCCGCTGAATCTGGTAATTGGTGAAGTCGGCATAGGTATGGCCCTGCATCCATACGAACGCGCGAGCGGGCTGGCCGCCGGGAAGCGCGTGCTCGTAGGTCCAGATCTGTGGCACGACTTCGCCTTTGTGATCGCCGGCGCTGCGCGTCGGCGCGATCTCCGCCGTTGCCAGCACGTGGATGGCGGGATTGCTCGCCCATGTCATCTAGAAGAAGGCCTCATCGAATAGCGTGATATCGGACATGTCCTTCATGATCGGGTTGGATTTGTCTACGACGGTGTAAGGAACTGGCGCATCCAGGGTATAGTTCACCTCGCCATGCTTTTTGGCGCCGCCCACCAGCGTCGCAAAATAGGCCGGGTCCGGGCCGCACAACGAGTCATGCAAACTGATCAGGCCTCCGCCACGTTTGACAAATGTCTCGAGGATGCCTTTTTCGCTATCGCTTAGAAAGGCCGCGTCGCCCTTGTAGATCACGACGGCATCGGTACGCTCGAGGTCGGCGCCGCTGGAGGATGCAGAGCGCCATCGACCACGGCCCCGTGCTCCGTCAGAATCTTGCTCCAATCCGCAAGAAACTGGGGATAGTCATGCTGACCCGGGCCATGGGATTTCAGACCCGCCCAGATGTATATGTGCATGCCATTGGCGTTCTGCTGCTGTGGCGGAGGAGCGGCCTGAACGCCGCCCCGCCGCGCCTGCGCCCAAGCGCCGGGCTGCACAGCCGCTCCCACCAGCAACATTAAGGAAGACCAGAATACCGGTTGCAGCGCCCCGCTTTTGCTGAAGCAATTTCGTCTGCTTGTCATAAGTCACCGCCTTGTGGTTTGTTGTTGTCGTTACGGGGCTATTGGGTGCGCTCCAGCGCGAAGGCCATGATGCTGTCGTCGGTCACCGGGCTATTGAAGAAGCCGCCGCCGGTGGACGTAATCACCACATACTGTCTGCCGTCCCGGCCCTGATAAGTCATCGGCGTCGCTTCCGCCGCGCCGCCGAGCTTAAACGTCCACAGCTCTTTACCGGTCTTCGCGTCGAACGCACGGAACCGGCCGTCGTCGGTCGCCCCAACGAATACCAGCCCTCCGGCCGTCGCGATCGTGCCGCCGTTTCCTGGCCGCCCGGTCTTCTGCTTATCCGGGCGGCAGGCTATCGGTGACGCCGAGCGGCACCCGCCACGCGAATTCGCCTGTATTCACGTTCACCGCGGTCAATTCTCCCCAGGGAGGCTGCTGACAAGGCAGTTGCTGCGAAGTCGGGGCCGGGGATGCTGAACCGTCCGCCACCCGGCACGCCTTCATAAGGACCGCTCCGGATCGACGCGGTTGCCGGTCCCTTTCGCCATCGCCCGGCCGGCCTTCGGATCGTGATCCTTCTGTCCCGAGAGCTGTCCCAATTCGTTCGTGTTGACGAACAGATAACCCAGTTGCGGATTGAACGACGTACCGCCCCAATTGACTCCGCCATGATTGCCGGGAAACTGCACGCGCAGCCGGTTATAAGCGGGCGGAAGATAAGGGCCGCCCATCTGCACGCCTTCGATCAGCTTCTTGCAGGCCGCTTCCAGCTCGGGCGTGACGGTCGCGATGTCCGCCGCGCTGAACGTCATGCGCACCAGCGGCGGCGGTTTGAGCGGGAACGGCTGGGTTTTCGAGGTGTTCCAGCGGCACTTCGCTTTGCGGCACCGGCCGCTCCTCCACGCCATAGATCGGTTTGCCGGTAACGCGATCAAGCAGAAACAGCAGCCCGACCTTACTGATCGCAACGACGGCGGGAATGGTCTTGCCGCCCTGCTTCACGTCGATCAGCGCCGGCGCGCCGGTCATATCGGCATCCCAGATATCGTGATGGACCACCTGGAAATGCCACAGGTACTTCCCAGTATTCGCGTCCGCCGCCACCAGACTGTGCCGAAAAGATTGTCGCCGGCCCGGTCGCCCCCATACTGATCGACCGAGGGCGCGCCGAACGGCATGTAAACGATGCCGCGCTGCGCATCCACAGTGATGAAGCCCCACACGTTGACGCCCGAGCGGTTCTTCCAACTGTCGCCGGCCCAGGTATCGTTGAATTTCTCGCCGGCGCGCGGAATGGAATGGAAGGTCCATGCCAGCTTGCCCGTGCGCATGTCCCACGCCCGCACGTCGCCCGCGGGCCCGTGTGGCGGATTTTCCTGCGTGGTGCCGCCCGTGATGACCAGATTCTTATAGACGATGGGCGGCGAACTCAGTCCGTTGCGGCCAGGCAAGCCCTTGCATGATCTCGGGAGTATTCAGATTGACGATGCCGTTGTCGCCAAAGGCATCGTTGGGTTTGCCGGTCTTCGCATCGAGCGAATACAGTTTGCCGTCGCTCGACCCGAAGACGATCTGCGCCGGCGTTCGCGCATCGCCCGCCCAGTATTCGATGCCGCGCGTCGACGGGCCGCTGGAGGGGAGTTGAAAGGCCCAGATCTCTTGTCCCGTTGCGGGATCTACCGCAACGACGCGGGAATAGGGCGTGGACATATACATCGTTCCATTGACCACGAGAGGCGTATTCTCGCTGGGGCTGAATCCCGATCCGCCGCGCCCGCGGCCACGGCCAGGCGGCGCGCCTTCGGGCGTATCGCCCACCGCAGCGCCGGCCGACCGACCGCCTGCCGCGGCGGCGCCATCAACGCCCCGGCCTGTTGGCGTAACCGCGCCGGCCGGCTTCATATGATAGACCCACGCCACCTTGAGCCGCTCGACATTCGCCGGCGTGATTTCCGTCAGCGGCGAGAAACGCATGCCGCCGGGATCGTGGCCATAGGTGGGCCATTCCTTCGACAGGCCGCTCGACTGACCCTTGTCCGTCTGTGCCAGCGCGTCTGTCAGGATCACGAGGGCGCCGCCCGCAAGGACCACGCTCAAAAGTCGCTTCATAATAACTCCACCCAGCCGCTCAAAATCTCAGTCTATCAGGCAGCCAGCATATCACAAGGCTCATGCTCTCGACCCCGCCGCCATCTCACTGCTTCGTATTTAGAGGCTGCCGCGACGCATCGAAGAATTCGCGCTGAAGCCGCGGACCGATCTCATCCGCTTTCACGGCGCGAATGGCGTCCGCAACGCCGGCCGTCCAGGCTTTCATGTCAAATTCGCCCAGTTCGGCGGTGGCGGCCGATCCGTCGCCGGCGTAGTGATCGGGAAATTTCGCATACCACCAGATACCGGTATAGAGGCCGCGCGGCAAATCGAGGCGGTTCTGGTCCGCGCCGGATTCCTGACCAGCGCGGTCCGTATGCACCAGGTCCGGACGCGATATCAACGTGTGCGCGGTCTCCGATTCGCCGGCGTGTTGATCCACCTTACTCTTCAACGCCGGGCGGCCCGGCGGGTAAGTTGGATGAGAGAAGACATACACGATGTAATCCCGCGGTGCGGCGAGCTGCGTCTGAGCGAAGTAAGGCAATAAGTGGTCGTTGCCGCCATGACCGTTCACGATCACGATCTTCTTGCATCCGTTGCGCGCCATTTCATCGGTGGTTTCCTGTAATAACTCCATTTGGAGTCTGGCGCTGTACGCCACCGTGCCCGGTTCATGCCTAGCCTCGAAAATCTGGCCGAAATAGTACGCGGGAAATACCACGGCGTACTCCTGCTGCGCGGCGTGCTCCGCCACGTACCTGACGTTGATCAGGTCCGTGCCTAAGGGCAGTTGAGGACCGTGTTTTTCGATGATTCCAAATGGCAGCACGCACGTGGTCCGGGCCTTCTGAACGGCTTGCTGGAAATCGGCGGCGGTCAATTCTTCCCATCGTACGGAGAGCGTCTGCGGAAAAGCGTTGGCTCCCAAAGCGAGCAGAGTCGCTAATATTCGCGTTTTCATTTACGGCTCCTGCGATTCTTCGGCTCAGATTATATCTCGATCCGCGCCGCGGTCCGGAGCGCGGCCGGGCGGCATATGGGGCGCGAGAGACAGGGTGTATACTGCCCAAATGCAGCCGACGCGAAGAGACCTTGCCCTATTACTCCCCGCGCTTGCCGCGATCGATTCCGCAGCGCAGTCCACCGCGCTCCCCTCGATGGCCTACAAGTTTGAAGATCTTCCGGTGCGCGCCAGCGGAGCGGAAAACGTTAATAAGACACGCTCGATTCTGAAAGGCGCGCTGCACAGCGGCTTCGCGTTGGAAGTCCACGAGACCGAGCTGCCGCCGGGCAGCCAGCCGCATCCGCCGCACCGTCACCTTCACGAGGAGATGTTCGTGGTACTCGAGGGCGCGGTGGATTTCATGGTCAATGGCGCCACCACGCGTCTCGGGCCCGGCTCGGCCGGTTTCGCCGCCTCCAACGACCTGCATGGCCTCCACAATGGCAGCGATGCGCGCTGCCGTTACGCCGTCTTCGAATTGGGCTCGGACACATAGCGGCGCGCACCGTAGAAAACCATCCACTCACGCCGGTCGAGGTTCCACCGCAATGCCGGCGCCGTGTAGCGCCGCTTCCACTTCAGCCGGGAGCAAGCGCGATGCGTCGTATTCCACCATCAGGCCGTCGAGCGCCGGTTCCAGCTTCACTTGCAGAATTCCGTACAGCGTGGATTCATTGGAAAGCTTCTTCATCAGCGCGTCGTCGAGCGGTCTCAGGAAACGAAAGCGCATCTGCACTTTGCTCATAGAATCTAAGAATAGCGTGGCGACTTCGAACAGTGGTGGTTCACCGGACCGCTACCCGCGCCCAATCCAGGATTGGAACGGATAGCTTCGTGAATGAATCGCTTCGCAATGGCGACGGCTTCGCGTAGCGGCAAGCCGCGCGCAAGCGAAGCTACAATGGCCGCCGAGTAAGTGCAGCCGGTTCCGTGCGTATGCCGCGTGTCGATTCGCGGCGCCGGAAATTCAAGCCAGCCGGCATCGTCTAACAGCAGATCTAACGGATCGCCCGCGCTATGCCCGCCCTTAATGAGCACCGCGCGCGCGCCCAGATCTAGGATCACCTGAGCAGCGAGGCGCATCGCGGCAAGGTCCCGTATAGCGATGCCGCTCAATTCCTCCGCCTCCGGAATATTGGGCGCCACCAGCGCCGCACACGGCAGCAGTTGTTTCTTGAGCGCGCGCATCGCTTCGGGCGAGAAAAGGCCACCGCCGTGCTTGCCCGTAGTCACCGGATCCACCACCAGCGGGAAGGCGAACTCCGTGGCCATTTCAGCTAGCATGGTCACGTTCTCCGCCGAGCCCAACGCCCCAGTCTTAGCCGCCGCGGGAGGAATGTCTTCCAGCACGGCCGCTATTTGCTCGCGCACCAGGTCCGGCGGGAGGATCTCTACGCGCGAGAGACGTAGGCTATTCTGCACCGTCACCAGCGTGACCACTGCCTCGCCATAGACGCCGAATCGATGAAAGGTTTTGAGATCGGCTTGTATGCCCGCGCCGCCGCTGGGATCCGATCCGGCGATTGTCAAAGCAACGGGCGGCATCCGTTTCAGGATACGTTACCGCGCGGACCGGCGCTTCAAGGCTCGCCGGGCCGATTGACCCCCTGCGCTAAAATCGGCCTATGCACCACATGCGGCCTTTCGCCTTAATGGCCCTTCTCGCTATTGGCGGGTCCGTAAGCCGCGCCGCCGGTCCGCCAGTCACGATTGCCGACGGAGGCAAGATCTTCACCATCGCTAACGGACAGGTCACGGCGGAAGTTAGCAAAGTTACTGGCGATCTGACTTCGCTCAAGTTTCACGGGCTCGAATTGATGGGCCATGCGTCCGGCCACCCGGCCGGATATTGGGAACAGAATACCGCTAATGCCGGCGAGATTATTCCCACGATCTCCATCGAACCCACGACTAACGGCGGCGAGCGCGGCGAGGTCTCTATTAAGGGAATTTCCAACGGCAAGCCGCTGGGTGGCGGCGGACCGGGCGGGGGCATGCTATGCGATCTCGATATCCGTTATTCTCTGGGACGCGAGGATTCGGGCATCTACGCCTATGCCATCTTTTCGCATCCCATGAATTATCCGAACACACAGATCGGCGAAAGCCGGTTCGGCGCGAAGCTGAACGCACAAGTCTTCGATTGGCTCTCCATCGACGCGCGGCGCAATAGACTCATGCCCACCGGGGCCGACTGGGATCACGGCTCGCCTCTCAATATGAAAGAAGCGCGCCGTCTTACTACCGGCATATATAAGGGACAAGTAGAGCATAAGTACGATTACTCCGCCGATCAATTCGACATACCGGCGTTTGGCTGGTCGAGCACTAAAGAACATGTCGGGCTGTATTTCATTAATCCATCCATGGAGTATCTCAGCGGCGGCCCCACGCACGTCGAGCTTACCGGGCACCTGGACGATAACGAGGGCGGCGATCCGACTTTACTCGATTACTGGCGCGGGACTCACTATGGAGGCACGAATCTTCCGCTGAAAGAGGGTGAGCAATGGTCGAAAGTCGTCGGACCCATTTACATCTACCTCAATTCCGCCGCCGATCCGAACACGATGTATGGGGATGCGCTGGCGCAGTCGGTAAAGGAAGCCGCCAAATGGCCTTACAGTTGGGTAAAGAGCGCGGATTACCCGCCAAAAGCGGAGCGTGCCGCCGTGGCGGGCCAAATGGTTCTGAACGACCCTCAAGCGATCAAATCCACTCTTGCAAACCTGCTTGTCGGGCTGACCTGGCCCGATTCGCCCGATGGTCGCGCAACCTGGCAGAACGACGCGAAACACTACCAGTTCTGGACGCGCGGCACGGCGGATGGACGTTTTCGTATCGATAATGTCCGCCCCGGAACTTACCAACTTCACGCGATCGCCGACGGTGTCCTGGGTGAGTTCGCCAAAGCGGATATCGCGGTCTCGGCGGGCAAGCCGCTCGACCTCGGCAAACTGGAATGGAAGCCCGTGCGCTATGGCCGTCAGATTTGGGATATCGGTATTGCCAACCGCAATGGGTCGGAATTCTTTAAGGGTGACGATTACTTTCACTGGGGCTGGTATCTGGAGTATCCGAAGTTATTCCCTAACGATGTGACTTTCACTATCGGTAAGAGCGACTATCATAAGGACTGGTTCTTCGAACAGGTTCCGCACGCGACCAGCAACGACGAAACCGGTCGGGCGCCGGGACGGGCTACGACTTGGACCGTTATTTTTACAATGAAACAGCCGTTGGCGGGACAAGTCAGGCTACGGCTGGCGATTTGTGGCGTGGGCGCCAGGCGGATCGATGTAGCCGTCAATGATCGGCCTGCCGGCGCGGTGGAGGGATTAGTTTACAACGCTACTATTAATCGCGATGGCATCCAGGGATCTTGGGTGGAGAAGGATGTGTCATTTGATGCATCGCTGCTGAAAGCCGGGGACAATATACTGAAACTTAGCATCCCCGCCGGCGGACTCACAAATGGGATCATCTACGACTATCTGCGGCTGGAAGTAGCTGGCAAGTGATATAGGGCAAGATTTGTAGCTAACATACAGAATATGCGACAGCATCGGCGCAGCTTCCTGAAATCGGCCGGGGCGGCCGCATTCACCACCTCGATTTTCGCGCGCGATGTTCGCGGCGCCAACGACAAAGTGAATATCGGTTTCATCGGCCTGGGCCGCATGGGTTCGAGCAATCTCGGGTTCGCCGGCAAGACGCCCGGCGTGCAGGTGGCCGCCGTCTGCGACGTCTATCGACCGGCGCTCGAAAGCGCGGCGGCGCAAGCGAAGAAGCTTGGCTTCTCCGGCGCGAAAGCCGTCGGCGATTTCCGCGAAGTTCTCGCGGATAAATCCATCGACGCCGTCTCGATTGCAACTCCCGACCATTGGCACGCCTACATCGCTATTGAAGCGTGCAAAGCCGGTAAGGACGTGTGGGTGGAAAAACCCGCCTGCGTGTACGTGGAAGAGGGAGTCAAGATGGTGGAGGCCGCACGCAAGTACCGCCGCATCGTGCAGGCCGGCACCATGCAGCGCTCCGGCGGCTTCTTCCAAAAAGCGCGCGCGATCGTGAAGAGCGGCGACCTGGGCGAGATTACGTTCTGCCGCGCATTTCAAGCCGGCGCGGATCCGAAGGAAGGCTACGGCAATCCGCCGGATTCCGATCCGCCGCCTGGTCTCGATTGGGATATGTGGCTCGGCCCCGCTCCCAAGCGCCCGTTCAATGCCAATCGCTGGGGAGTGGCGCCCGGCCGCTGGTCCACGTTCCGCTACTTCTGGGACTACGCGGGCGGCGCCATGACCGATTGGGGCGTACATCTGCTCGATATCGTGCAATTCGCCTTCGATGAGGCCATGCCGCTATCGGTTTCCGCGCAGGGCGGTAAGTTCTATGTAACCGACAATCTGGAGACTCCCGACACCATGCTGGCGACTTATCGCTACCCTGGCTTCGTCGGCAGTTACGAAAGCCGCACCGTTAATCCATATTTACTCTACAACGGTAACAACGGCATCGCCTTCCACGGCACAAACGCCACATTGATGGTGAACCGCTCCGGCTATTGGATATATCCGAACCAGAAGAACGCCGCGCCGGTAGAAGTCACTACTAAGGAGCTGGCGAATACCAATATGCCCCACTGGGCAAATTTTCTGGAATGCATCCGCAGCCGGCGTAATCCTATATCGGATATAGAAACTTGCGTTCGCTCGACCACAACCTGCCTGCTGGCCAATCTGGCGTACCGGCATTCCACCGCGCTCGATTGGGACGACCGGGCCTTTACCGTGAAGCAAAGCGAGATCCGGCCGTACCTAAAGGCGAACTATCGCGCGCCATGGAAACTTGTGGTTTAAGTTTGCGCCTGCTGCAGTAAGTCCTGAATCTTGCCTTTCTCATCTTGCGAGGGACTGTACCGCAGCGCGTTCTGACATTCGGCTTTGGCGCGAATCTTGTCTCCCTCCTGGAAGTAGGCTTTAGCCAGATGATAGCGATAAGTAGATGAAGTGGGAACTTTGGCTACTATGTCGCGAAATATATCGAGCGCATCGTCATTCAAATTCTTTTTGAGATAAACCCATCCTAACGTATCGGAGACATCGGGCACATTAGGCAGCAACTGCTTGGCTTTTTGCGCATATGTCAAGGCCCGATCCAGCTCGCTCCCGCTGCCATGATCGGCCATGATCATAGCAAGATTATTCAAGGAGATCGCATTATTCGGGTCCATCTTGAGGACTGCGCTATACACCTGTTTGGCGTCCGCCCATTTACCGGCGGATTCGAAAATCAGCCCCAGATCGCTCAAGAGGATCACATTGTCGGGCAGAATTTTTCGCGCTTCCTGAAGGTTGTCGATCGCGTTTTGCCAATCGCCCTTGCGGCGGTACACCTCGCCGATTTTCATATACATTTCGCCGCGGCCTTTGGAACTCTTATCCAACGCGTTCAGCGCCCGCTGAAAATAGCCGATAGCCAAGTCTAAATGGCCGGCAAGGACCTCGGTGTTTCCCAGTTCCGCCAGGAGATCCAGCCGGTTCGGCGCCTTGGCCAGCTCGCCTTCCAGCAGTTTGATGCCGTCCTCGGGCTTATTTTGAGCCAGATCGGTCTGCACCATGCCCATCAGACCGCGGCTATTTGCGGGATTCAAATCGTAGGTGCGCTTGTAAAAATCACTGGCCTCTTTGTACTTGCCTTCGGCTAAGCTCACGTTACCCAATTGATACAACACATCGGCCGAATTGGGGAATCTGGTTGACATCTGATCGAGAAGCTTTCTGGCTTCGGGGTACTTCTTCTGTCCCAAAAGCGCGGAGGATGCGACCAGTAGCGCACTCTTGTTTTGTGGATCGAGCTGTAGAGCTTCCTGCGCCGCCTTTAGACCGGCGTCGAAATCGCCGCGAGTCACTAGTAACTGGCCTAATGCCAGACGAGCGGGCAGATAGGTGGGCTTGAGCTCGATGGATTTCTGAAAGGACTGCCGCGCCTGCTCCCACTCTCCTTTGGCCACTTGAGCGCGAGCCAGATCGTAACGCGCGACCCAATTTTCGGGCGAGCGCGTGACCACCGACTGCAATTCCGCCATAGCCTTATTGACCTCGCCCTTATCGAGAAGGAAACTGGCTTCGAGGCTGCGCGCATCGCTATCGTTGGGATCGTCTTTCAGGATCTGCTGGTTCACCGCGGCGGCTTCGGCGCGCTTGCCCTGAGTAAGCAGGACCTGCATTTCGCTTTTTCATAGACTATTTTGCGAGGCGCGTCCTTGGCGATGCCTTCTTTGTATTCGCGAATCGCGGAATCCGGTTCCCCCAGCCTCACATAGAAATCGCCGACCAACTGATATGCCTGCGGGAAATCCTTGGCATGCGATTTGATCTGCTGCAGGACGTTCAACATATCCGGGCGCCGCTTTTCATACGAATAATGCAGCGCCAGTGAAGATAGAAACGCATAATTCTTCGGATTATTCTGAAAGCCCAGTTTCAAGAGAGCTTCGGCATCGTCCTTGCGGCCCTGGAACATATATAGTCTGTACAGCTCCGAGTAGGCCGATCCTTCGGTCTTATTCTTTTCGATTACCTTCCGGTAAAACTGCTCGGCTTTGGGTGCGTCGCCTTCCATTTCCGAACCGCGAGCCAACATGATCATGACGCCGGGCTCGCCGGGCCGGATGGAATCCGCCTTGCGGTATTCGACCATGGCGGCATCCATGTATTGTTTTCCCTCGTCCTGCGCCTTCCGTTGCAAAGCGCCGACGGACCGCACATAATTCAGATCGCCGGCCATGCGGTGCGCATCGAAAGAGTTGGGATCGTGGGCCAGCAGTTCCTTAATGTTCGCTTCGGCTTCGTCTAATGGCTGCTTGTCGTGCGCGAACGACAGATAAATGTCCGTCCATTTGACAAGGGCATCCCAATGATCGGGCGAATCCTTGGGTACCAGCTCCACCGCACGCCTGAGATTATTCACGGCCAGGTTAAGCTGCTTTTGCTTCAGGTATGTCAACCCGAGTTTGTAATAAGCCGGGCCATAACGCTTGTCCTTGTCCAAGGCGCGGCGGTACATAATATCGGCTTCGGGGTATTTGCCTCGATCGAAATATTTATTACCCAGATCGAGGTATTTCTTTTTGGCGACATTGGGATCGGTCTTGCACGACACCATGCCAACCATAGCCGCCAACACAAACGCGATAGCACGAAATTTACGCATCGAATTCTCTCACAACTCTTACACTTTATGCCAGATACGCCACAGCGCTATAGGCCGGAGCGTACAATCGAAAGGCTCTCGTATTATAGCAGTACTAGTAATAAGAAGGGCTCTCAATATACCTAAAGTAGTACTAAAAACAGTACTAGAACATCAGCGAATTATACCGATACGGGCGAAACCCTCGTCATAAGATGGCCCCTGCAGTTTTCCCGCTAAGTTCAGCATGGCGCTCTCCGGTACTACCCTGCGCCGTTGTGCATTGCGAGCCAAGCAGATATCCAGGGGTACGTCGAAGAACAGCGCTTCGATCTCGCATCCGAAGAATTTCCCGATTACAATATAGGCCCGGCGGTCATCGCGAGTAAGATTGGTCGCGTCGATGTAGGTGACAGGGCGAGCGAGCGAAAGCCGCTGCCAGAGAAGGTAGCGCAGGGTTTGGAAGACTCGGTCGTTGATAGTCTGATCGGTCTCATCGTCAGCCAACAGCCGCCGCATGGCGTCCGAAGAGAGGCCGGTGATTCCGAGGCGTTCCAGGTAGGTGGATTTTCCAGACCCTGGGAGCCCAACTAGGACTACGATGCGGATGGGCGCGACCACTTGACGCTCCTCAGGAAGTATGCGGCTGTGAGCAGGCCGAGCCACGGCAGTCCCGCGATCAACGTCACCCGCATACCCTCCACCCACCACGTGGTCGCCATGATAGCAGTCATGGCGGCCGCTCCCAGTGCGGAAGTGTACGGGTAACCTATCATGCGCACGGGCAAGCGCGGCCGGCCGGCGGCTTCCCACTTTGAGCGGAAGTACAGATGCGTGACAAAGATCACGAGCCAGGTATAGAGGCCTCCGAAAAGCGAGACTCCGAACAGATAGACAAAAGCGCCCTCGGGATTGGCCAGCGCAACTATGATGGCCAATGCCAGCCCGGCCGTGGAAACCAGCAGCGCCGGCACGGGCGTTCCGCGCGCGGAAACGCCCCCGAAGGCCGCCGGGGCGTATCCGCCGCGCGCCAGCGAAAACATCATGCGGCTGACCAGATAGAAATTGCAGTTCATGCCCGATGCGGCGGCGGTAATCACCACGAAATTGACAATATGGGCCGCAGCCGGAACGCCGGCCCATTGGAACACGAAGACAAAAGGACTGGCCGCAACGCTCGTGCCGGGCTGAATCCGATTCCAGGGAACGATACACATTAAAACGAATATGGACCCTCAGGTAAAACACAATCAGCCGCGCCACCACGGTGCGCATCGCCCGCGGCAATTCGGTTTCCGGCTGTTTGGCTTCACCCGCGGTCACCGCGACGATTTCCGTGCCAAGATAACTGAAGATCACGAACACCATCGCCATCCAGACTCCGCGCCAGCCTGTGGGGAGAAACCCGCCATGCGCGGTGAGGTTCGAAAATCCAATGGCGGGCCTTGGACCGAAGCCGGCCAGCAGCGACGCGCCGAAGACGATAAACAACACGATAGCCGCGGCCTTGATCGCCGCGAACCAGTACTCAAAGCTGCCAAAGCTGCCCACGCTGCGCGCGTTAATATAGACCAGCGCGCACGCGAAAGCTAAGATCCAAAGCCATTTGGGCGTCTGCGGAAACCACCACTGGCAATAGATCGCAATCGCGGTGGCCTCGCCGCCAATCGCGATACACTGCGCCGCCCAATACGTGTAGCGCACCGTGAAGCCCGCCCACGGATTCAGATAAATCTCGGCGTAGACCCCGAACGATCCCGCCGTAGGATGAGCCACCGCCATCTCCGACAGCGCGCCCATCAACAGCAGCGCGATTGCCGCGCCCATCGCGTAACTCAAGATGACGCCCGGTCCGGCGGTGCGTACGGCCAGGGAGCTGCCCAAAAAGAGCCCCGTGCCGATAGCGCCGCCGATGGCGATCATGCCCACCTGGCGCGAGGTGAGCTGGCGCGAGAGCTGTTCGCGATGCTCGATGCCGTTGGGGATCTTCATGCGCGCGCCAGGCGCTCCATTTGGCAGGCGATATTTCCCATCCCCGTGCTAATCGAAAGATCGAGCGCTGGCCGCGCCCGATAGACGGGATGCTGCACGCGCAGAATCGGAAACCGCGACCGCAATGCGGAGATCGCCCGATCGGTCGGCATTGGTCTGTGGCGGCGTGGTCAGCTTTTCAATTCCACTACGATGGCTTCGAATGCATGATCCAGATTATTCTGTTCCATGTGCTTGACCGGGCCGCCCCAACTGACCTCCCCAGGTTGATGCTGCGAAGTCGTAGTCTGCCCATCGGGCGTGGTCATGCTGCCGTTTTGATCGGTTAGATAGACCACGACGCGATTGAGAACGTGCTCGTGCAGGGGGACCTTTTTCCCCGCCGCCATCCTCACGCGGAGTACGCGCACCTGACTATTCTCAAACTCGAGTTTGTAATCTTTGGGATCCACTTTGAGCGGATCGAGCGGGGTGTTCACGGTCTTGCTGGGATCGCCGGGCTTTTTGACTTCCACTTCAATTATGCCGACGGGCCGATCGCTCACGATTTCCGAAGTGTGCATCCCGCTGGCGGGACTCCATTTCACATCGCCCGCTTTAAACTCGAGCGTAACCGTCTTGCCGCCCTGCGGCGTAATCTCCTGGCGGCCCGGCTGCAGGTAGATCATGACGCGATTCAGTTTGTGCTCGTGCAAGCTCCCTTTTTTGTGGGGCTGATCGTTAGCTTTGACTACCCGGACCTGGTCGTTCTCCAGCAGCGGCGGAGCGCTCTGCGCGAGCAGCGCAAACCCGATGGGAAGAGCCAAGGGCAGGAATTGACGAATGTGAAAAGCGTGAATTCGCATTGCACTATGATACAGCGGCGGGAGGGACGGAACGATCGCCGCATCCGGTAGGCAAACCGGCGCCCGGAACGGATCTACACCAGTTCCAGACGAATCTCGCGGCCCACGACCACGGCGGCCTTCTGCAGCGTGCTTAATGTCCCCGTTCCTTTTTTTCTCGCGATTGCCAGATTGATGTCCTGCTTGGGTGTGTTACAGGTCTTTTTCATGAACCCGTGCAGCAGCACCATACACTCTCGTTCCACGCAAAATTGAGAGGCGCGGAGCGCGGACTGGAGTGTTCACGCCCGAGGTCGAATTGTAGGTCTCACACTGCCTGGGGCTGTAGCACGCGCTATCGGCGCTGCCGACGAGACAGCCCTCAGGCTTGACCGGCCGCCCCATATCAGAACGTAAACGTCCCGGTAAAAACCATTACGCGTCCCGAAACCGAAGCGCCCTGGCACGTACCGTAAATGCTGGTAGGGGGTCCCAGCGTGCTGGTGATTTCTCCGAACGAGCCCGAGGTAAGGCTTCCGGAGGGGTTGGCGAAGTTCGGGTGGTTCAGCACGTTATAAGCCTGCATGCCGAAAGTGAACTTGTACTTCTCCTTGATGGCGAAGCTTCGCTGCAGCGTCGCGTCGATATCGAAGTAACCGGGGCCGCGGAAACTGTTGGGTGCGATATTGC
The DNA here is from genome assembly GCA_963723015.1 of Bryobacterales bacterium. Classification (GTDB taxonomy): domain Bacteria; phylum Acidobacteriota; class Terriglobia; order Bryobacterales; family Bryobacteraceae; genus PALSA-243. Next base: position 10,791 of record CAVRPF010000017.1, on the reverse strand, counting down.
CCCAGTCGGTCTGGATCGGGGCTCGAAATGCCCGAGCCGGGGTAAGTGGCAAAGTCGGTCTTAGGCAGGCAAGGCGTGCCGATCGAATTGCTTGAGTTGCAGTGCATGCCGAAGGCGCTCGGAACCACTAGATCCGCCAGCGGGGTGAGTACTCCCGATAGCGTTGACGTCGGTCGCGATCTTGCTGTCGGTCACGCTGAAGGGAGCGCCGCTGTAGATGTACGCCTTCATCCCAACTGTCCAGCCTTTGATCAATCGCGTTCAGAACCTTGTTTGAAGCCTTGAAGGGCTGCATCCACAGCAGGTCGGCCGCCGCCTGATGTCGGTTGTCGAAGCCAAGACTGCCATAGCTATTGCTGAGGTTGAACGGATTTTCGTAGGCGATGGTACCCAAGGCGTGGCTCCAGGTGTAGTGGAACTGGGCCGATAACCCGTAGCTGAACGTGTGGCGGTATTTGAAAGGTGAGGGAGTTGTAATTGCTGATGCCGTTGTTGTAGTACTGCGTCACCGTGACGAAACGTGCGTCGGGCGCGGCGCGGAGGGCAGTCCCCCGTACGGGCCCCCGTAATTCTTGGTGCTGGTGGCGCTGGCGTACATATTGGCGTTGACAGTCTCAACCAGATCGTAGGCGTGGTTACCTACATAGGAGACTGTGAACATATTGTGAGCCGTTAACTCCTGCTGGATCTCGAAGCTCCACTCGGTGGTATGGGGGGCCAAATAAGTGGACGGGAAGGAGGTGATGCTAGGCGTGCTGAACGTGGCCGGCTTTACCGCGGTCTGGATCTGCGCCAGAGTAGCGCCGGAGTTGAACCCGCTCTCAAATGCATTTGCCGATACCTGTGCAGTATAGGCGGAACTGGTGGAATCGGTAATCACTCCGACCGTTCCGAAGGTCAACCCGGAGGGAGCGAACTTGTTCGGCACCTGATTGGCCAGGGTGCCGCCTATGCCATCGGTGTAATTGGTGGAAAACAGTCCGATACCGCCGCGGATCACGGTCTTGTTGTTCCCGAACGACGGCTTGTAGGCAAACCCTATGCGAGGCTGCACGATGGGACCTTCCGCGTTATAGAAGAGGTTCGAGCTCTTCGTGAGAGTGGTGTTGTAGGGACCGTTGACGCCGCCCTGATAGCTGGGAGAATCGAACGGCACGTTGGTGAGCACGAAGCATTTTTCGATGCAGGTGGGGTTGAAATCCTCTTCGACGCGCAATCCGTAGGTCAGCTTCAGATTCTTGGTGACGGCCCATTCGTCCGAGAGGTAGAAATCGGCCGAAGGGAAGCGGAAATGCAGCGCCCCATAAAGCGGGAAAGACTGGGTGAAGCTGCTGAGAGCGTTTCCATTGAAGTTGAGCTTGCCATTGGCGAAGTCCGACAAATCGCCCAGGCTGTAGGCGCCCAGAAACGCGCCAGAGGCGATGCTGGTATAAGTGTACTGATCGTAGCGGGCGTTCACGCCGGCCTTGATTGTGTGCGTGCCCTTGTTCCAGGAAAAGTCGTCGTTGAGCTGGAAATGGCCGACGTTTCTGCCGTTGGGAAACGCGCCAGCGCCCACCGTGGCAAAGCCGCCGCCGTTGGCGCCGCCGTCGCCGATAGCGATCGAATCGGGCATGAGCGCCTGCGTTTTGCTGAACTCCTGCACGCCGAACAGAGCGGTGTACCAGAGGATGCGAGGCAGTAAACGTGTTGACGACCGTCGGGGCTGATGACCCAGGTATCCGAGAGGCTGCACTGGTCGGACGGCTGATGGCTGACCGAGTTGTATAACGGATTGATCGGGCTGGTGCCGGTGGCCTGAACGCCCGCATCGTAGCAAATAACGAAGCCCGAAACTTTCTGGCTGTTGGAGATGTTGAAGTCAGCCCGGGCGGTAATCAGCTGTTCCGTGTTGATTTCGGTATCGTTGACGCCGAAGGCCTCCGCGCAGGGGGTGTCCACGCCAAAGATCCCGCCCGTTCCGGTGGGAGTTTTGTTGAAGGTGTTGATGCCGCATCCCAGGTGGCCGTTGCTATCCTGCAACAGGCCTCCGCCGTTGGTCACCGGGACGGCGCGGTTGATTCCGGGCGAGCCGGCAATCAGCTTGAAATAGTCCTGATACAGAGGAAGTTCGGCGGCGCCGACATGCGCCAAGGTATAGGTCTCCAGCTGGGGCGACGGAAGTGAGATCACGCCGGCCGCCGGAAGAACATAGCGCAGGTTTTCGTCGTCGAAGAAGAAAAATATCTTGTTCTTCCAGACCGGTCCGCCAATGCGGCCGCCGAACTGGTGGGCATCCGACCTGCCTCTGGGGGTGCCTGAGGAGTTGGCGAAGAAGGAGTTCGCGTTGAGCATTTCCCAGTTGTAGTTGTAGAACAGATTTCCGTGAAACTGGTTAGTGCCGGACATGCCGACCATGTTTACCTGCGCGCCGGCCATGCGCCCATACTGAGGGCTATAGGCGTTCAATCACCACCGCCACTTCACCAACTGCAGTTGGCGCCCAGCAGGTTGTTGCTGGCGCCCGAGTTGTTGAGATTGTTGGCGGGGTCGTTCTGGTCCATGCCGTCGAGAGTATAAAGGATGGTGGAGCCTGGGATGCCGTTGGCGTTCATGTTGCCGGAGCCGCCGGTTACATTCACACGAATGCCGGGATCGGTCATGGCCAGGGTTGTAAGATCGCCGCCCGGCATGGGAAGATTGTCAACCTGAGTCTTGTTGAAGTTGGTCTCGAGATTAGCGTTTTCCGTCTGCAGGACCGCCGCGGTGGCGTTCACTTCCACAGTGGTGGATGTGCCCGCCGGATTCATGGTGATGTTTGCTTCCTGCGCCTGGCCTACCAGCAGCGTGACCTTCACGATGTTCGACTTCAGCCCTTTGGCGTCGGCTGAAATCTGGTAATCGCCGGGCTTCAGCAGCGGAAAGCGATACTGGCCTTGGGCGTTCGTCGTTTCCGTTCTCGATTCGCCCGATTCCAAAGACTTGATGGTGACTATGGCGCCGGGAACAACGGCGCCGGAACTGTCGCTCACCACGCCAACGACATCGCCGGTGGTGATGGTCTGAGTGAATGCGGCCGGCGCCAACAACAGGGTTAGCGCGGCGAAAAGGCAGGCAGTCGCGAAATATCGCAGCCCACTACGTTTTGTATCCCTCATAGTTTGGACCCTCTAAGAACGGAAATTGCCCATCTGGGAATTTCCGCGCTCCGTTAGATTTGTCATGGTATATCAGACTGGGACGAAGAAAGCAAGCGACACGAGGCTAAGAAATCCGCTACGGGGCGGCCCACGGCTACTGGGAAGAGCGCCGCGCCTCCTTCGGGAGGCGCGGCGCGCGAATGACAGTTAGAAGGTGAATTTGGCCGTGACCACGATAATACGTCCGGCAACTAGCGAGGCGCCCTGGCCCGACCCGTAGGGGCTGGTGGGCGGCCCGAGCTCGCCTGAGGTTGTGCCGAGCGAACCCGACGTGATCGACGCCGTCGGATTGGAGAAGTTCGGATGGTTCAAGGTGTTGTAGAACTGACCTCCGATTTCGAAAGCATACTTCTCCTTGACGAAGAATTTCTTACTGAGCTGCGTATCGATATCGAAGTAGCCGGGCCCCCGGAAAACGCCTGGGCCGGTTTCGCCGAAATTCGTTTGTACGGGAGTCGGAACGCCCGAGGTCGAGTTGTAGGTCTCGAACTGGCTTGTAGTGAAGCACGGCGGCGTGCTAGTACCGTGGACGGCAGTACAGGTCGACTGGATATTGGGGTCGATCACGGTTGCCAGAGGCGTTGTACCGGTTCCCCCTCCGGAATTGATCTGCGCTGCGATCTTGCTATCGGAGGACGAGAAGGGACGGCCGGTGTATATATAGATCTTCCAGCCAAAGTTCCAGCCGCCGAGGGCTGCCTTGAGGAAGGGGTTCGCGAACACGTGCGGCTCCTGCCATACCAAATCGCTCACGATGGCGTGGCGCACGTCGATGCCCTGATTTCCATAGCCGAAGGCCAGATTGTAGGGATTGTATACCGTACTAAGGCCGAGAGCATGTGACCATGTCCAGCCGACCTGACCCTGGAAACCCCACCTCATCGAGTGGCGGAGCTGGACGCTCATCGCGTCGTAATTGGAGTAACCCTGGGTCAGGACCTGAGTCACAGTCAGGAACCGCGGATCGGGCGCCGCTGTGGGCAGGCCGCCGAAGTTCGTGCCGTAATACTTGTTGGTTCCGTTAGTCAGTAGTAGGAAGGAATTAGCCCAGGTATTGCTCAACGGCTGATCGTAGCCATGGTTGCCGGTGTAGGTGACGGCCAGGACATCGTGGCCAGTCAGCGAGCGCTCCGCTTCGAAACTCCACTCGGTGACCTTGGGAGCTACGAAATTGTTGGGCGGCGAGTAGTAGCTGGGTGCGCTGAAGGGAATCTTTCCCAGCGCGGTTTGGAGCTGAGTCAGCGTATCTCCCGCCGAGAATCCGGTGCGGAAGACGCCGGCGGCGGCCGCAGCCGCGTACGCGGAGCTGGCGGGATCGCTCGGCAGTCCGACTTCACCGAATTTGACATTGGCGCTAAACACGCTAGGGGCGTTGCGGAACATACTCGACGCGACGCTGCCCGCGAACAGGGAAGCGAACGAGCCGACGCCGCCGCGAATCACGGTCTTCGAATCCAATTTGTAGGCGAAACCGAAACGCGGTTCCGGAATCACCGCCTCCAGGCTCTGGTACAGATTGGGCAAGCCGGTGGTGATGGTCTGGTTGTAAGGCACATTAGCGCCGCCCACATAGCCCGGCATGCCGAACTGGGTGTTCATACGGGCGAAGCAGTCATCCACGCAGAGTGGGTTGCCATCGTGCTCAATGCGGAAGCCCAGCGTCAGCGTAAGTTTGGGCCCCACCTTCCATTCGTCCTGCACATACGCGCCCAGCGAGCTCATGCGGAGATGGACCTGTAATAAATTCGGGAAGCTCTGGGTGAAGGAATCGCCCAAACCGGTGGCGTTAATCTGGGCGGTGGTGAAATCGGTCAAATCGGCGAAGCTGTAAAATCCGTTGTAAGCGGATTCGTTGTTGGTGAAATCGGTAATTTTATTGTAGCGGTAATTTACGCCGCCCTTGATGGTATGCTTGCCGTGAATCCAGGTAAGATCGTCCGCGAATTGAGCTTGACCCACGTTGCGGCCCTGGGGAAAATTGGTTGCCGTGCCCACCGACGAGCAGCAACCGTCTCCCGGGCTCATCGTTTCGGGCATCAGCGCCAGGGCGGCCGATTCGCTGGGGTAGCCGAAAATCGCCGTGTACCACGAACCGGAACCGACAAAATTGTTGATCAGGGTCGGTGAGATGGTGTACGTGTAGGTCAACTGGCCATTGTGGGCGGGTTGATTGCTTTGCTCGTTGAAAGCGGGATTAATAAAGCTCGGGCCGGTGGCCTGGAGGCCCCAATCGTAGTTATAGCGCGCGCTGATCTTCTGTTTGTCGCTGATGTTATAGTCCGCCGCGAATAGTAATCAGGCTCTCTTTATTTGTCTCGCTGGCATTTTCGGCGAAGGCGTAGCTGCAGGACACGTTCTGGCCGAAGATTCCACCGCCCGGGGCTTGGATGTTGGCGTTCCAGAAAGTGCCGGTGCCGCAGCCGAGATGATGATTGCCATCCTGCAACGGGCCGTTGCCGTTCGTTACAGGGACGGCATTGGGCGCCCCGGAGCGCCGTTCCACAATTTGAACGCATCCTGGTATAGCGTTGTCGATGCGGCGGGGATGTGCGCCAGGGTGTAAGCCTGTAACTGGGGAGATGGGATAGTCACCGTGCCGGAGCCGGGCAGGCGTACTGCAGGCTTTCATAGTTGAAGAAGAAGAATAGCTTGTTCTTTTTGATCGGACCGCCCACGGAGCCGCCGAAGTTATGGGAATCGCTGCGCGGTTCCTGAAGACCGACCTGATTATTGAAAAAACTGTTGGCGTTGAAGATCCGGTCGTTATAGTTGTGAAACAGGTTGCCGTGAAAACTGTTCGATCCACTCCGCCCTACGTAATTCACCTGCGCCCCGGCCATGCGGCCATAGTCCGCGCTGAAAGCGTTAAGGACGACCGATGCCTCCGCTACCTCATTGGCGCCCAGAAGGTTGTTGCTGGCGCCGGAGTTGTTAATGTTGAGGTACGGATCCATGTCATCGGCGCCGTTCAGGGTGAATAGAGTGCTCGCGCCCGGGATTCCGTTAACATTGAAATTGCCGGCCGCGCCTCCGCCCGGAAGTACCAGTACTCCGGGAACGGTAAAAGCTAGCGTGGTGATATCGCCGCCGTTAGCCGGCAATTGGACTACTTGCCTGGTATCGAATCCCGACGCCTGATTGGCATTTTCGGTCTGGAGGATGGCGGCCGTGGCCTGTACCTCAACCACTTGCTGCGCGCCTTGCACTTCCAATCTGAGGTTGATGGCGCTTTCCTGGCCCACCAGCAGCGTGAACTTTTCCGTGTTGGATTTTAAGCCGGGAGCTTCGCCGGTCACCGTGTAATCGCCCGGCTGTAACAGCGAAAAGCGATATTGGCCAGTCGAATTGGTAACCACCGAATGGCTCTCGTTCGTGTCCGCGAAATGGATGGTGACCTTCGCGCCGGGCACCACCGCGCCTGAGGCATCGGTTACCGTGCCGACGATATCCCCCGTCGTCATGGTTTGAGTAAATGCGGCCGGCGCCCACAACATCAGCAGCGCGGCGAAAAGGCAGGCTACCGCAACAATGCGGAGCCTACTACGTTCTATAACTTTCATAAGGATAAGACCCTCTTGACGGAACTCCGTTCGCAAGTGTAACGATTCCGATAGTTTGTTCCGGTATAGCAGGTTTCACGTATGATAGCAAGCGCGAGGCTGAATTGTGGTCTGAAGTGTTTCGTCCAACCCCGGTAAAAGGTTGCTAGCCTGAATGCATATGCAGTTTTCCGACTCATTCTTTGCCCGGCGGTTCCAGATTACCCGCAGTGACCTGGAAAAGTACCTGGCCGAGGCGCTCGCGCAAGGCGGCGACTATGCCGACCTCTATTTCGAATACCTGGCCACCAGCTCAATCGGCATTGACGAATCGATGGTGAAATCCGCCACGCAAGGCGTCTCTATGGGCGTGGGCGTGCGCGTCATATCCGGTGAACGCACGGGCTACGCCTACAGCGACGACCTCTCGCCCGAGAAAATCCGGAAGGCCGCGCGCGTGGCGGCATGCATTGCATCGGGACCGAGCAAAGTCGAATCGTTCGATCTCAACGAAGGCGCGAAACATAATCTGTATCCGGTGGTCACCGCGCCCACCGAAACCGCCTTCGCCGAGCGCGTCGATTTAGTGAAGCGCGCCGACCGCGCCGCGCGCGCCTACGATCCGCGCATATTTCAGGTGCAGGCCGCATATGTCGACAACCTGCGTCAGGTAATGGTGGCCACCAGCGATGGAGCGCTCTCGTTCGACCGGCAGCCATTGGCCCGGCTGAGCGTCTTCGCCACCGCCCGGCGGAATGGCGGCAACCCCCAGCAGGGCCACGCGGGAGGGGGCGGACGCGTCGAGTTGGATTTTTTCCAGACGCAAAAAACGCCTGAGCATTTCGCCCGCGAAGCCGCGCGCGAGGCTATCGCCATGCTCGACGCGGTGGAAGCGCCGGCCGGCGAAACCACGGTGGTGCTGGGTCCGGGGTGGCCGGGCATCCTGCTGCACGAAGCTGTCGGCCACGGGCTTGAAGCGGATTTTAACCGCAAGGGCGTCTCCGCGTTCACCGGGCGTATTGGACAGAAGGTCGCGAGCGAACTATGCACGGTTGTGGACGATGGAACCATCGCCAGCCGCCGCGGATCGCTGAACGTCGACGATGAAGGGCACGCCACGCAACGCAATGTGCTGATCGAGAACGGCATTTTGCGCGGATACCTCCAGGACAAACTTTCCAGCCGCTTGATGGGAGCCGAATCCACCGGCAGTGGCCGGCGCGAGAGCTATGCCCACATTCCGATGCCGCGCATGACCAACACCTACATGCTGGCCGGGAACAGCGATCCCGATGAGATCGTCCGGTCCGTATCCAAGGGCATCTATTGCGTCAACTTTGGCGGCGGGCAGGTGGATATCACTAATGGTAATTTCGTGTTTTCGACCTCGGAAAGTTATCTGATCGAAGACGGAAAAATCACGCGGCCCGTGCGCAACGCCACCCTCATCGGGAACGGGCCGGAAGCGCTGAAATACGTCAGCATGGTGGGGCACAATCTCAAACTCGACGAAGGCATCGGTATCTGCGGCAAGGCCGGGCAAAGCGTGCCGGTGGGTCTCGGAATCCCCACTATTAAGATCGACCGTATGACCGTGGGGGGCACGGCTTGAGCGAGAATCATCTGGGCGAATTGGCGCGCGACGTAGTGAATCGCGCGCTGGCGCGGCGGCGCGACCGGCGCCGAATGCACCATCTCGGAGGGCGAGGAGTTCGGCGCGAATGTGCGCATGCGCGAGCTGGAGCAATTGATCGAAGCCGGTTCGCGCGGCGCCGGTTTGCGAATCTTGATCGGCAGGAAAACCGGCGCCTCGTATAGCTCGGACCTTTCGCCGGAAGGCATCGATTTGCTGGTGAAATCGGCCATTGAGCTGGCGGATATCACCACCGAAGATCCTCACGCGGGCTTGCCGGACGCGGACGAACTGGGCGCAATCGAAGGCGATTTGCGCCTTTTTTCGCCGGATATCGCCGCGCTCGAGCCCACCGTCAAGATTGGCGCCGCCAAGCGGGCCGAAGAGGCCGCGCTGGCGACGGACCTGCGGATTTTCAACTCCGAGGGTGGCTCGTTCGATACATATACCGGCCGGCATGTTTTTGCCAATTCCCTGGGCTTCGCCGGCGAATATCGTTCGAGCTACTGTTCTATCGGCGCGAGTCCGGTAGCGCGCGAAGGGGAGTCGATGGAGCGCGACCATTGGGCGCACTCGGCGCGCCGCTTCGCGGATCTGGAATCGCCGGAGTATGTGGGCCGCACCGCCGCCGAACGGGCGTTGCGGCGATTGAATCCGGTAAAGGTGGAGACGCAGAAAGTTCCCGTGGTTTTCGAACCGCGCACCGCGCGGCTCGCTGCTCGAAAGCGTCTATGAAGGCGTACATGGCATGTCGATCTACCGGCACGAATCGTTTTTAGCGGGCAAGTTGGGCGAAAGAGTCGCGAGCGAAACATCACTATCGTGGACGACGGCACAATCCCCGGCCTCTTTGGAACCTCGCCCTTCGACGATGAGGGCGTGCGCAGCCGGCGGACCGCGGTCATCGAGCGCGGCATTCTGAAAAGCTACTCTGCTGAATACCTATGCGGCGCGCAAGCTGGGGATGAAGACCACCGGCAACGCATCGCGGGGCTTGACCGGCAACGCGGGAATCGGCCACGGGAACTTTTATCTGGAGCGGGCGTCCAAACGCCGGAGCAGATCGTTGCCGGTGTGGCGGATGGGTTCTACGTCACGCAATTGATGGGCTTCGGCGTGAATATTGTGACCGGCGATTATTCCCGCGGCGCCAGCGGGCTGTGGATACGCAATGGCGAGCTGGCGTTTGCGGTTTCGGAAGTGACCATCGCCGGAAATTTGAAGGAAATGTTGATGGGCATCGAAGCGGCCGGGTCGGACCTGGAATTTCGCGGATCGCTGGCGGCGCCTACAATAAAGATCGGAGAAATGACCGTTGCCGGTAAATAGGACCGCCCGCGCGCCGGAGAAAACGGCGAGTATACCGCCGCTGCTCATCGTTGTTCGCCGTGCTTATCGTTCTCGGCGTAGCGGGATTCCTGTTTCTGAACAACAAGGCCAGCCAGCCGCCGCCGCCGCCTCCGCCGCTCACACCGGAGGCGCGCGCTTATGTGCGTAATTTGAAACTGAACAACGTGCAGATGAACGCGCATACCAGTTATCTGGGCCAGCAGGTGGTTGACATTACCGGCAGCGTCACCAATGGGGGCGAACGCAAAATCGCGGTGGCTGAAATCAACTGCGTGTTTTACGATGCCTACGGCCAGTTGGTGCTGCGCGAGCGCGTTCCCGTGATCAGCCGGAAGATGGGCGGCCTGGCGCCCGGCGAAACCAAGCAATTCCGCCTGCCCTTCGACAATATTCCCGAGAGCTGGAACCAGGTGATGCCGCAACTGGTAATTGCGCAAATCCAGTTCCAATGAATGTGGGATGGGTTCCTACGGTGGAAGCGGAATTGCGTGCATAGGATTCGCGGCGCAAGCGCCCACAAGAGAAAGACTGCCGGGGCGCCTCTTGGCGGGAAACCAGGTTCGCGCGGCGCGAACAGCACCGACTAAAAGCCGGCGGCGTGGCGGATCGCGACAGGCCGATCGACAATAGGCCGCAGGTTGCCAAACCTGCCCCACAAGCGGCTCAAGATTCAATTCGCGGTCACGGGTTCCTGAGAGGCTGCGCGTGAGTGCATGATCTAACCGCCTGATTGGTTCTTGCCCTCGTTCCGGTCATCCAATTGCACCCACCCTCCTGCGAGATCAAAGTCCCATGGCCCGGAACTGTGATTCTTCTATCTCAAATCTTGAGGTTTCGGCATTCACTGTGCCGACTTCATCACCGGAAGCCGATGGGACCCTGGATTGGAATTCCACCACTATCGTAATTGTCCAGCTTCAGGCCGCAGGTATCACCGGCGTCGGATACAGCTATGCGGATATCGCAACGGCTCAGTTGATCGAGTCAACACTAAAGCCGGTCGTGCTGCAGCAGTGCGCGATGTGTCCGCAGGCCGCATGGGTGGCCATGGCGCGCAAGATCCGAAACCTCGGCCGCCCGGGTATCTGCT
>CAVRPF010000016.1:0-39603 GCA_963723015.1 Bryobacterales bacterium | reverse complement strand
CATCCCTGCCGGGGCTTATATTTGCAGAGGCCTGGGAACATAGACAAGCCGTGGACTTCGATGGCGAAGAGGCTTTCGTTTTGGGCCGCGAAGATCTGCTTCTGTCCAAAAAGCTGACCGGCCGCGCCCCCGACCGGGCGCATGTCCGGCGCATTCAGAAGTCCAGGAAGGGCAATTAGCTGGTGATTGCTGTGTCGGACTCATGGACCGTGCGCAAGGAGGGAGCGTCGCCTTCCCTGTGCCGGATGTCAAACGGTAGCGGCTACGAGCGACAGGACTGTGTAGATCCAAGAATGCTTCTGGTCGGGCGGCGAGAGTGCTAAAGGAGGGAGCCCGCGGCCCTGGAACGTCCAAGCGGGTTTGAGCGTTTACCGTAGCCATTTGGTTCGGCAAGCGTTGTGCCGTAACCGGCCGTAAACCTCTCCGGCCACGCAGATGAGAGCCGCCGTAATGTAGAATGCGATCCCTGGTATAGGTACCGAGTGATGCTTGCGGTAGACGGAAAAAGCGATGAGGGCACAGCTTGTGCACACCGCAATGATGAGTTGTATACGTCGTTTATCGAACATCATTCCTCCTGAAACTCCGGACTATGCGGCCAAATGGGCGGCGCCCAATGAGTCGCTTTTACCGCAGCCAATCTTACAATTCGGCTTCGGCCGATCGCAATTTTTCAGCCAGCCTCTTCACCTCAAAGCGCCGGGACCGCGCGAGAACAAACCCCGCCGCCATCATGAAGAGCAGGACCGCCGCCCCGGAGACGCTCAGGATTGAAACCGCCGGGCGGAGCGCCGCTTCGGGAGACGCGCCCCGATGGAGGAGGTTCGATACGAAGGCGCCGCTCAAAGCACCGCATGGGACTCCGGCATAGAGGCATCGGGCCAGCCATAAATCCTTCTTGGCGCGGCCGAGCATCCATTTCAACGCCCTGACCGTATCGAGGGTCACCGCGTCGATGCGGCCGCAGCGGGCGCGCCATCGCCAGACCGTGCCGATCGTTAGCCCAAGGATCCAGATCGCGCTCAGGATACCGTGCGTCGCAGGGCGCCCTGTCGTCTCCGCCAGCATCAGCAGGAGGGTTACACCTGAGAGCAGGCCGGCGATGACGCCTATCAGCCGGCGATGCATTCGCCGGAACCGCTGCAAATCGCGCACCAGCCGGTCCGGATCTGGTTTTGGCGCAGTCTGCCAAAGTGCTACCAAGGGGTCGGTCGAAGGTGTGGAATTCATAACGTATCTCTGAGGCATTCCAAGAGGGCGGCTTTAGCCCGGTGCAAACGCACTGACGCATTGCTTTCGGTAATCCCGAGTATCTGGGCGATATCCTTGATCGGCATGTCTTCCAGGAAGAGACTAACTACGCACTGCAGGTTTTCCGGGAGGTTGCGCACGGCCTCAATCAGCCGGGCTAATTTGACGGATTGTCCCGTTGTCAGATCGGGAAGCGGAGCGGCGTCGGGCAGGTCGTCGCTAAGTTCCTGGGTTCGCTGCCGGACAACCCGCCGGACATGGCTGACGCAGATATTCTGCGTGATCCGTGCGATGTATGGCTTCAGGTCGGCCGGGTCGTTCAAACGAGGCAGGGCCTTCCACACGGCAATCCAGACATCTTGCACGAGGTCGTCGATGGCGTCCGGATGCCGTTCATAGACGCTCGCAATGCGCCGCACCATCCCGGCATGGGCGTGAATGATCTGTTCCAACTTCATCATGCCGGAGACAGTCCCGGTTCTTCCAAATACGTTGTTCCCTTGTAGAGTCGCCCCAGAGGATGCGATCTTACAAAAATACACGGGCTTTCAGGCAAGCGCGATCGTCTGGCGCGCCGGCATGGCGCATCGCGGATTCACGGCGGTGGCCGCGCTTTCGCTCGCTCTGGGGATTGGCGCTAATGCCGCGATCTTCTCGGTTTACTTTAGCGTGCTGCTGCAACCGTTGCCGTACAAGTACGCCTCCGGCCTATACGCGATGGGGCGCACAGCTAACGGTTCCAGCTTCGTAACAGGCCCCGAACTCGATATCTGGCGAGCCTCCAATCATGTCTTGAAGGGCCTCCCCGGCTGGACCGATGGCTCGTTGCCATTTGACCGGCGGCGGAACGCCGGAGCGCATCCAGGGCGCATTGGTCACTCCGGACTTACTTTCCGTACTCGCTGTCTCGCCGGCACTAGGCCGCGATTTTGCAGCCGCCGATGAACGCCTGGGCGCCCGGCGCCGTGCTCCTCTCGCACGATTTCTGGAAGCGGCATTTCGGCTCCGATCCAACCGTAGTGGGGCGCCCGTATCCCACGATTACCGGCGTGCTTGCGTCCGGGTTCTGTTTCCCTTCGGATCTGGCGCCCCATGCGTTGGTCTGCCAGCGCGCTACTCCGCAGTCGGGCTCGGTCGCTATGATGACCGTCATTGAGCGTCCACGGCCGGGCGTTGGCGCAGCGGGGCTGGCCTTTGTGGTGCGCGGTCGCTCTGTTTTCCGTTTTGGCCGGTATCTTCTCCGGTTTGGCGCCCGCTTCCTGGCGCCGCGCCTCGCGTTGAATCAGGCGCTGAAGAGCGGCGCGCAGGCAGTAGCCGGCGGCCGCGGATCGCAGCTCCGCTCCGTTCTGGTAATCGCGCAGGTGGCGCTGGCTTTGGTGCTGCTGGTGCGGCAGTTTATGGAAGCGCTGCTGGAGCGGGTGGGCGCGCTGCCGGGCGTGGAATCCGCGGGCATCACTAGCGGGCTTCGCTCTCGCCGGATACGGCAATGCCTCGGCGATATTGTTCGAAGGACAACCCGCGCCGCCGATGCCGCAGCGGCCCTTCATTACGGTGATCGCGGTGACGACCGATTACTTCCACGCAATCGGCGTCAGGCTTCTGACCGGCCGCGGTTTCGACCCCCGCGACACAGTGCAAGCGCCCCTTGCCGCTGTGGTGAATGAGGCATTTGTGCGGCGCTTCTACCCCGGCGGCAAGGCCCGTAGGCAAACGCGTTCAAATGGGGGTGGGCGGCGCACAGCGGTTCATCCTCATCGCGGGAGTTGTCGAGAATGTGCGGCACAAGGGCCGGGAAGCGGCGGCGGAAGCCCAAATTTTCGTGCCCGAATCGCAACAGCCTAACCCGAACCTCAACCTGGCGATCCACACGCGTAACGATCCCGGGGTCCTCGCAACCGCAGTGCGCTCTGGCGTCTGGTCGCTAGATAAGGAGGAGCCGGTCTATGACATGAAGACCATGGAATCGAGGATCTCCGAAGGGGGCATGCTCCGGCGCGTCGAGACCCTTCTGCTCACGGCCTTTGCTCTGCTCGCGCTGTGCCTCGCGGGCCATTGGTGTTTACGGCGTAGTCTCCGAAGCCGTGAACCAGCGTACGCCCGAGATCGGCGTCCGCATGGCTCTGGGCGCGGAAGCGAGGGACGTAGTGCGGATGGTGATGCGGCGCAGTTTCGCGTTGACTATTGTGGGAATCGCGGCCGGCTTGGTATTGTCAAGAGTTTTGTGTAAACGCGGATTCCCCGTTCTTTGGTTTTGACTTTGACTTTTATTTTCATTCTTAGGAAGGTTTGGATTTTGATTTTCAAGCCCCCCGCGCCTGCTCAATCCTCTCGGGCCAGCGGATGGTGAATTGGCGCAGCGCTTCGCGCCAGCCTTGTATGGTGTGCCACTTTTTCGATACATTCTGAAGCGCCAGATAGAGCAGTTTGATCGCAGCATCCTGGGTCGGAAATGATCCCCGATTTCTGGTCACTTTCCGCAGCGTCATATGAAGTGACTCCACCGCGTTGGTCGTGTAGATGATTTTTCGGATCTCTTCGGGGAATTCGAAAAATGGAATCACCCGCTGCCAGTTCCTCGCCCACACGTCGGCCACCACCTGGTGTTTTGGATATTTGACGCGGAAATCGGCCAGGGCCTGTTCCGCCATTTCGGCCGTCGCCGCCCGGTAGATCAGCTTCAGGTCGGCGGCCATGGCCTTACGCTCCTTCCAGCTCACGAAGCTGAGGCTGGCGCGAATCAGATGCACAATACACGTCTGTACCAGCGTGCTCGGAAACACCGCTTCGATAGCTTCCGGAAAGCCCTTCAGACCATCCGTACAAACAATAAACGCATCTTTCATCCCCCGGTTCTTCAGGTTCACCAGCACCGACATCCACTGCTTGGCCCCTTCATTTGCGCTTACCCACAAACCCAGCACGGATTTTTGGCCTTCGATGTTAATGCCGATCGCGGTATATACCGCGCGGTTTTCCACCTTGCCGTCCTGCCGCATTTTCACCATCAAGGCGTCCAGATACACAATGGGGTAGAGCGCTTCCAGCGGCCGATCCTGCCATGCCTTCACCTCTTCCTGGATGCTGTCGGTGACCTCCGAGATCAGCCCTGGGCTGACGTTCACTCCATACAGGTCGTGCAGGTGCCCCTGGATATCGCGCACCGTCATTCCCAACGCATACATCGACAGAATCTTCGTATCGAAGCCTTCAAAGCGGGTCTGGTGTTTTTCGATTAGTTGCGGCTCGAAGCTTGCGTTCCGGTCTCGCGGCACATCGATGGTCATCTCGCCGGCTTCGCCCTTCAGCGTTTTCTGGCTCTTGCCGTTCCGCGAGTTGCCGCTGCCGCGTCCGGCCACCTCGTGTTTCTGATAGCCCAGGTGATGGTTCATCTCACCGGAAAGCATTCGCTCCACCAGCGCTTTCGTCAGTTCCTTGACCAGCCCATCCGGGCCGATCAGACTGCCTCCGCTGGTGGCGATCAATTCGTCGATTAATTCTTTTTTAATGGTCATTTCGGTTCTCCTATCTTCGGATTTATTGGAGAACCGCGTTTACACAAACTTTTTTACACCCTCGCATCCCAATTTTTGCTCGCTCAGGGTTTTACCTGATACGAAACCTATGTCACCGTTCGACAGTTCTATCGGGCGCTGGGCAATCTCGTTG
Organism: Bryobacterales bacterium; assembly: GCA_963723015.1. GTDB lineage: Bacteria > Acidobacteriota > Terriglobia > Bryobacterales > Bryobacteraceae > PALSA-243. The sequence continues at coordinate 34,686 of CAVRPF010000016.1, read as the reverse complement.
GAAGTCTATAAGAATAGCCAATTGCGGCTTTCTTGCAGTGTTGCTCCACGAACACCCTTGGCGTGTCAGATGACGCCTTCGGTGTCCCCGCACTATTGGACCCGCGAGTGCTCTGTTACAAAACATACCTCCGCCTCGACCATAGGACGTCAAAGGCATACGCGCACCCAGCCAGGTAAAGATGATGGCCGCACTCACACTCAAAGGAACGCTCGAGACCATTCTCGTCGTGGATGACAGCGATTCAGTTCGCAGGTTTGTCGTGGCGATCCTCGAACGGGCAGGCTTCCGGGTTCTCTCAGCGAAGAGCGGCCCCGAGGCTCTTAAGCTAGCGGAGGAAACAGATACAACATTGGACCTGCTTCTGTCCGACGCGGACATGCCACACATGTCCGGCCCGGATCTCGGCGAGGCGCTGAAGAAGGCCAGACCGGACTTGCACGTGATGTTGATGTCGGGAGGGGAAAACGGCAATCTATTGGTTCTGAATTACGGCTGGGCATATATTCAGAAGCCCTTTTTACCGGTGAAACTGGTTCAAATGGTCACGGAGGTGCTGCATTCGGAAAATCGGTCGCAACTTGGCGGCCACGAATTCGACAGCCGTAAGGACCGTGCCGATCAGAAGGGATAGTCCAGGCAGGCCATTTTGCAACAAAGCCAGACTCAAGGTACTCACCTTTGGCTTGGAATCAAACGTTCTGCTAGCCTCGCGGCGTGATAGGATGAGGTAGCGTTGTTCCGATTTCCTACCGTTTGCCTGCACCTGCATTGGTGTTTCCCAAGCCACGGACCTGCCTGAATGACGGCAGGTAAGCGGAATAGCCAGGAAAGTGGAATAGCTACGTCGTCTCAGCCTAAATCTGCCGGTTGGCTTGCGGAAAACGGCCCCAAGGAACTGGAGTTGCTCTTCCGGGCCATTATCTACAACCCGTCCGCGCCCATCCTGATCGCCGACGACGACCGCAAGTCACGTGACGCAAGCTCCGGCGCCGGCAGATTTTTAGGGCTGCCGCGGGAAAAGATCATAGGACGTCAGATCGACGAGTTTGCGGCGCCCGGCTCCAAACCGCAGGTATCGCAACTTTGGCGGGCTTTTCTGAAGAGCGGCGAGCAGGAGGGCGTACTCCGGCTTGTAGGTGCGGACGGAACCCCGCGGGAAGTGGAATACACAGCCAGGAAGAACATCTTGCCCGTACGCCATGCGCTGGCGCTGCACGACAAGGATACAGCGGCGGAAACTGAGGGTTACTCGTCCGGCCGCATTCCTTCCTGGGTGCAGGACTATGCCCTCTACTTACTGGATAGCGGCGGCCATGTGGCCGCGTGGTATGCCGGCGCCGCGCGCATTTATCGATATCCGGTGGATGAGGCCATCGACCAGCACGTTTCTCGTTTCTATCCCGGGGATGATACCGTTCGGGTCAAGCTGGCGGAAGAGCTGAAACGGGCGTCGACCGAAGGCCACGCGGGCGCCGAAGGATGGCAGACCAGAAGGGACGGGTCGAGATTCTGGGCGAATGCAATCACCATGGCTCTCAAGGACGGAAGCGGAAAGCTACAGGGCTTTGCCAGAGTGGTGCGCGATTTTACCGGCCGTCACGAGAGAGATGAGAAGCTGCAGCGCAGCCGGGCGCGCCTCCGGACCGGCCCCTTGCGATCAACCATAGCGGGGATCGTCTCCGGTGAGTTTGACCGCACTCCCGAGGTGAACGACGCCTTTCTCGCATTATTGGGTTACAGCCGCGAAGATCTCGAAGCCGGCCGCATGCACTGGCCCGATCTCACCCCGCCCGAATACGCCGCCTTGGATGAATTGGCGCATGAGGAGGGGCTGCGGTTCGGAGCTTGCACGCCGTTTGAGAAAGAGCTGATTCGCAAGGATGGAAGCCGTGTGCCGGTGCTGATTGCTACGGCGGTTTTAAAGCTGGCCCCTTTTCGATGGATCAGTTTCGTTCAGGACCTGCGCGGGCAAGGACTGCTGGAGAACGTCGAGGAAGATAAAGCCGCGCCCGGCGATGACTTCGGGGAAATAGTGGGATCGAGCGTCGCGCTGAAACGCACTCTCCGTCTGGCGGAAGTAGTGGCGCCAACCGATGCGACAGTTTTGATTCTGGGTGAAACCGGCACGGGAAAGGAACTGGTGGCGCGCGCGGTGCATCGATTGAGCCCGCGCAAAAATCTTCCCTTCATTACATTGAACTGCGCCGCGATTCCCACCGGACTGCTGGAGAGCGAGTTATTCGGCTACGAAAGAGGGGCGTTTACCGGAGCTCTGTCCCAGAAAATCGGACGCTTCGAAATGGCGCATCGGGGGACTCTGTTTCTGGATGAGGTGGGAGACATTCCGCTAGACCTGCAGCCAAAGCTATTGCGCGCGTTGCAGGAGAAGTCGTTTGAGCGGCTGGGCGGGACGAGAACGATTCCCATCGATGTGCGGCTGGTGGCGGCAACCAACCGCAATCTCACGCAGATGATGGGCGATAAGCTTTTCCGTATGGATCTCTATTACCGGCTGAAGGTTTTCCCGATCACCACGCCGGCGCTGCGCGACCGCCCGGAAGATATACCCTTGCTGGCCCGCCACTTCACGAAGAAGTATTCCGCGCAGATGGGCCGGAAGATCGATAAAATCCCCCCCGAAATGATGAAAGCGTTGGCGAGGTGGAGTTGGCCGGGCAATGTCCGGGAGCTGGAAAACTTCATTGAGCGCGCCGTAATTCTTTCTAGCGGCTCCAGCCTGCGCGCCCCGCTGGGTGAACTCGAGCTGGATGCATCCGGGCCGTCGAGCGACGCCACTCTGGAGCAAGTGGAGCGGGAGCACATCATTAAGGTGCTGCGGGAGAGCGGCGGAGTGGTCACCCTAGCCGCGAGGCGTTTGGGGCTGCACCGGACTACTCTGAATGCCATGATGCGCAAGTTGGGCATTTTCCGCAAGGATTGCTAGAGAACCGGCGGCCGGCGCCTTGAGAAGCCGGTTGCAAGTGTGACCGCGCCTCGTCACTTGACCACTCGCGGTCACCTGCCAAGAGCCGATTACCTTCGGCGCTGCGCCGAAGAGCCTTCCCAGTCGAACCGGCGACGCAAAGCAAGAGTGGCGCGGCTCATGCACTACTCACCATGTCGCCCAGAGCCCCGGTGGGGTTTACCGGGCCGACCGAAAAGGCTCAAATATGCGAATGATATTGGCAGCTACTCTGGCGATTGCGCCGCTGGTAGCCAAGGACAGCGATTCCGTTAAGCGCTTGAGCGAAGCCACCGCAGTTTTCTCCGAAATCATGGCGACGCCCGATAAGGGTATTCCGCAAGACCTGATCGACAGTTCCCATTGCATCGTAATCGTTCCAGCGATGAAAACCGCGGCCTTTCTGGTCGGCGCCAAGTACGGCAAAGGATATGTGTCGTGCCGTAACAAGGGTGGAACCGGATGGTCGGCGCCAGGCACAGTCCGCATCGAAGGCGGGAGCGTCGGCTTCCAGATCGGCGGATCGGAAACGGATCTGATCATGCTGGTAATGAACCAGGGCGGCATGGACAAACTACTCTCCAGTAAGTTCACGCTGGGCGCGGAAGGATCGGTAGCGGCCGGACCGGTGGGTAGAACGGCGACAGCGCAGACCGACCTGCAAATGCATGCCGAGATTCTTTCGTGGTCGCGATCGCAGGGGCTGTTTGCCGGAGTCGCGTTGGAAGGCGCCACCCTGCGGCAGGATCTGGACGACAACGCCGAAATCTACGGCAGAAAAATCGAGAACCGGGAGATTGTGACTTCGGGAATCCGTGTGCCCGGAATGGCAGCGAAGCTGATCGACATGCTGAACAAGCAGTCGTTGCGAGATCACATGAATAAGTCGATCGCCGGCAATCAATAACGAGATAACGAGGAGAAAGCTAATGACTAAAACGAACCTTATCGGCATCGGCGCTGTTCTGATACTATGCGCAGCGCTGGCGGCCCAAGCGCCGCCAAGTCCACCTATTTTTCGAGTTACGGTAACCTCGCGGACCGCGAAGGCCATCAGTTACCAAAACCGCAGCGGCGCGACCAATGTGGATTTCCAGGGAACTGCTCTGCTCCCTACCGCTCGCGGCGAAGCCCGAGTCGAGAGCAAGCAGGGCCGCATTTCGATTGAAGCGGATTTCAGCGGTCTGCAGCCGGCGAGTAAGAACGGCGCCGAGTATCTCACTTATGTTCTGTGGGCGATCACTCCCGAAGGCCGGACGGCCAACCTGGGTGAGATTCTGCTGGATGGCGCTAAGAGTAAGCTGAACGTAACCACGGAACTCCAGGTGTTCGGGTTGATAGTGACCGCCGAACCTTACTACGCCGTTTCGCGTCCCAGCGACTTGATCGTAATGGAAAACGTAGTGCGGGCGGACACCATGGGCAAGGTGGAAGAGATCGACGCCAAGTACGAGCTGTTGCAGCGCGGCCAGTACGAGCGCATGGCGAATCCGCTAATGCTGAAGGCCGACCGCAAACTGCCTATCGAGCTGTATGAAGCGCGCAATGCGGTCCAAATCGCGCGCGCCGAAGGCGCGGAGCGTTTCGCGGCGGAGACTTTTGACAAGGCTGTGAAGAACTTGGCGCAGGCTGAAGCCTACCAGTCGCGCAATGCGGGCAAGAAACCGGTAACCATGACTGCGAGGGAAGCCGTACAGATGGCGGAGGACTCGCGGGTGATCGCGGTAAAACGCCAGGAAGAAGACGCCTTGAACGCGGAGCGGGCACAGGCGATGGAGCGCGAGGGGCGCGCTGAGACCGGCCGCGCCGCCGCGCAATCCGAGACGGATCGCGTTACGCGGCAAGCCGAAGCGGCGCGGGTAGCGGCCCTGGCGGATTCGGAACGGCTAACGCAGGAGAAAACCGCGCAAGCAGCGGCGTCTCTGGCGGAAGCCGATCGTGTCAAACGCGAGAACGACGCCCGCATGGCTGCCGCGGAGATCGAGGCGAACCGCTTGAAAGTGGATAGCGACGCCAAGATGGCTGCGACGGTTGCCGAGGCGAGCCGACTGAAAGTGGATAGCGACGCCAAGATGGCTGCGACGGTTGCCGAGGCGAGCCGACTGAAAGCGGATAGCGACGCCAAGATGGCTGCCGCGGGAGCGGAGACGGATCGGCTGCGCCAGGAGAATGAGGCACAACGACTGGCCAGCCAGGCCGATCTCGATGCCGCGGCCAAGCAGACAGCGCGGTTGCAGGCGGAGAAGGTGGAATTGCGAATCCAGTTGCTGGGTCAGTTCAATGCGATTCTTCAGACACGCGATACGGCCCGTGGCTTGATTGTCAACATGTCCGATGTCCTGTTTGACACCGGAAAGTCTACACTGCGGCCGGCGGCGCGCGAGAAACTGGCCAAGGTGGCCGGTATCGTCTCGGGGCATCCGGGACTCAGGCTGGACGTGGAAGGCCACACCGACAGCGTTGGCGGGGACGACTACAATCAGGAGCTTTCCGAGCGGCGCGGGCAATCGGTGCAAGCGTACCTGACCGGCCAGGGGATGGCGGGAAGCTCGGTTTCCTCGAAGGGGTTCGGCAAAACGCAACCGGTAGCTTCCAACGACACGGCTGCAGGCCGGCAGCAGAATCGGCGTGTGGAACTAGTGATCTCCGGCGAAGTAATCGGCACGGCGATTACAGCCAGGTAAATCGGAAAACGGGGCCGGAGACTGGTTCCGGCCCCAGCAATCACGGCTATAAAGATTGCAATTGGACACTTCCGGGAGATTGGGGAGATCCAAGCTCGCGATACCATCAAGAATGACAAGGCCACTCGGGCACGCGCAGCGGATCGCCCGAGCAGCAGGAGGCTCATGGGCGACCACGTGGAGTTCGAAATCGTATGTCCGAACAATCACAACCAGACAGCTGCATTCAGCCGGGAAGAATTCGAGGAAGCGTTGAAATCCGGCGCATTAGTGTTCCACTGTAATACATGCGATACAGACTGGCCTCCATCCAGTGAAGAAATTGCGAAGTTTCGAAAGCAGTTCTCGACGAACTCGAGCTAGCCAGCGCGCAGGCGATCATGGGCCTCCCGAACGGGGGCGACCCAAGCTGCCCCTCCCAAGATGCCTTTGATTGATCAAACTGCGACACCCTTTCGGGGATGACAGCCTCAGCCACGGCCATTAGCCCACGGCCGCCGATTTCATGAAAGAATCTTATCCGTGAAGTTAATCTGGCTAGCTCTCATTTTCTCCGGCGGCACAGCCCTGCTCGCCGCGGGTCCCGCCATCGACTGTGGAGCACTCGCAGCTAAACGTTTCGGCGATGAGATAACAGTTACCTCCGCCACGCTCGTATCGGCCAAAGGCAATCTGCCGGAATATTGCGACGTGCGCGGCTCCATATGGCCCGAAGCCGGCTTCGCCATCAAGCTGCCCACGGAATGGAACGGCCGCTTTCAGATGCTCGGCAACGGCGGCACCGCTGGCACGATTAGTCTCGCCGCAATAGACAATGCCGTGCGCAAGGGTTTTGCCGCCTCCTCCACCAACACCGGCCACGACGCCGCCAAAGAGCCCCTCGCCACCTTTGCTTACGTCACCCCCGAGAATCCCAACGGGCGCCGCAAACTCATCGACTTCGGCTACCTCTCGGTCCACGAAACGGCTGTGCTCTCCAAACGCGTGATAGAAGCTTACTATGGCGCCGCGCCGAAATACTCCTACTGGGTGGGGTGCTCCACCGGCGGCCGCCAAGGCCTTCAAGAAGCTCAGCGCTACCCGGACGATTTTGACGGCCTGGTCATCGGCGCCCCGGGGGTGTCGCTTACCGGCAACGTGACGCGCCGCCTCTGGATAGGGCAGTCCCAGATGGGAGCCGGCGCGATCCCGGCCGAAAAACTTCCTCTGCTCACGAAAGCCATCTATCAAAAGTGCGACGCGCTCGACGGCCTGAAAGACGGTATCATCGACGATCCCCGCGCCTGCCCATTCGACCCAGCTCGCGATGTCGCGAAATGCACCGGAGCCGATGGCCCCGAGTGTTTCACCGGGGCGCAAATCGACGCTCTTAAAAAGATCTACGAAGGCCCGCGCGATTCCAAGGGCAACCAGATTTTTCCCGGAGAGCTTGTGGGCAGCGAGCCCGTGTGGCCCGACAACTTCATCCCCCCGAGCAGGACGGTTCTGCCGCGCTCCGAGAGTCAGATGAAGCTAGCCATGCTGAACCCGCCTCCCGGGCCGTCCTGGGACTATACGATGTTCAACTTCGATACCGATCCGCCGAAGGTTGCCGATGCCGCGGCTATACTCAACCCCCAAAATCCGGACCTCGCGCCTCTGAAGAAGCGTGGCGGAAAAATTGTGCAATATGCCGGCTGGGCCGATCAACAGGTGAACCCGCAACCTGGAATCGATTACTACAGCGCCGTAAGCAAGCGCCTTGGCGCAACCCAAACGCGCGATTTTTACCGCCTGTTCATGGTTCCGGGCATGTTCCACTGCAGCGGCGGCCCCGGCTGTGGCTCCGCCGACTGGCTTTCGGTGGTCATTGACTGGGTGGAGAAAGGGAAAGCCCCGGCGCAAATCGTCGGCGCACATGTGGAGAGCGGCGCTATTACCCGCACCCGGCCGCTCTGCCCCTATCCAGAAGTGGCCCGCTACAGAGGCTCGGGGAGCATAGATGAGGCCGCTAACTTTTCCTGTGTAGCTCCGTAAACCAGGAAGAAAGATAGCCGATTCCGCACGTTGGCGGAATACCTGCTTAAACGGCGAGTGGAGTGGACACCGGGGGGCGACCGTTCGGATGTAGAAGACCCGCCGGGGAGAAAGCGGCGGCCGCTTCAACCTGGGCGGCTTCGGCGGCATACACCTCGGGATTGGAGGCACGCTGCTTCTGATCGTACTCAGCTTCTTGTTCAAGACCAATCTCTCTCGATCCTGGGGGGCGGCGGTGGCGTGCCGGTTCCGACGGAGACTTCGAGACCGCTCTCGAGTCCGGACGAAAGCCCCGCGGCTAACAACAAGATGAGTTCGTCGTATTCGTCCTCGACGACGTGCAGCACACTTGGGAGTGGATCCTGCCCGCGGCGGGAACTCCTTACCGTCACAAGACGCTGGTACTCTTCACGTATCTGACTCAGTCCGCGTGCGGTACAGCGCAATCCGCCACCGAGCAGCGCAAGCTTGTCGAGGCGCAGATATTTCCGAAGGGTTGCGCGCCGTGGCATCCACCGGAGACGACCGGCTACAGCGCATGCAACGGGCCACGTGAACCCGGAAACATTCACGCACGCCGCCTCCGCCCAGCGCAGCGAGTCGTTCCGCCGGGGCCTGGATTCCGGTGATCTTTCCAGATGTAATACCTTCGGCAACCAATAGAAACGCCGACGCTTCTACCCTAAGGCTGGCACAGTCGCAGGATGATGGCCAGGACCCCGCTTAGCGAGGGACTCATCTGAGAGTTGCGGAAGGAGGCGGCTAAAGGATCGTAAAGGTTCCGCGGCATTCGGCCGATATGGGTTAAGAGGCTGATTTAATGAGCACCAGGTCCAAGTTCATCGTATTACTGCCACTGGCGTGGGCGGTCTTCGGTCAGGAGGCGCCTAAGAGGGTAACGCTTCCGGAAGCAACCGCGGCCGTCGCTTCCAAGGTCCCCCCGGAGTACCCGTCTCTCGGGAGGCAGCTTAAGATCGAGGGCAGAGTCGAATTGGAAGCCGTCGTTTTAGAGAATGGCACGGTGGAAAAAGTCAATATCGTGAGCGGGAATCCGGTCTTAACCCGGCCCGCCGCCGATGCCGTAAAGAAATGGAAGTTCACTCCCTTTCAAGATGGCGGCAAGCCCTGCAAGGCGCTGGCCCCAGTAACCATCTCATTCAAATTGTAGGCGGGGGCGAGGAGAAAACGCAGGATGAGTTTGACGGGGAAACTACTGGGCGGCTTCGGGGTCATGCTGGCGCTGCTCCTCTTGTTGATCGGCGGCACGCTCATGGTAACCCGGGATTTGAATCTCGATTTGGACCGTGCGGCGAATGTGACTGCCCGCAAACAGTATCTGGCCGGAAAGGTGAATGCGGCGGCGTCCTCAATGGCGAGCTTCGAACGCGCGACCGTGCTGTCGGCGGTGCTAGGAGAAAAGGGCAGGTCCGACGAATATCCGGATAAGTTTCAGGCGTGCGCGGCCGAACTTCAGAAGGGAATGCGAGGACTGCATCAGCTTGCGGAATCGCAGGAGACAGCCGCCCTGTTAGAGCGTTTGGACCAACAGGCGGCGGCGGTGATGGACGCGCATGGAGAGTTCCGGCGAGCGATGGGAAATCAGCAGATGGATGCGGCGCTCGGGATATTCGCGCAGAAACTGCAACCACAATTGGAGGAGATCGGCCGCCAGGCGTCGTCACTGGTGGACCAGCAGAACCGCGATCTGGCTGCCGCTTCGGCTGCTTCAGCCGAAAAGTCCGTGCGCGCTATATGGACGGCAGGAGGGCTAATATTAATTGCGTTGGCAGTCGGTTGTGGAGTGTTCCTGCTGGTGCGCCAGGCGAGCTCTTCGCTCAGGCGGTTGGCCGCCCGTATGTCTGAAAATGCCGAGGAGGTGGCGAATGCGGCATCGCAAGTATCGGGCGCTGGACACTCCTTAGCGCAAGGCGCGTCCGAACAGGCGGCGTCGCTCGAGGAAACCTCGGCTTCCACCGATGAGATCGCTTCCATAACGCGAAAAAATGCGGACAATGCCCTGCAGGTTGCGGGCTTAACGCAGCAATCCGAGCAGGGCGCCGGCGAGGTCAACCAGACGCTGGATCGCATGGTGGAAAAGATGAAAGAGATAGGCGCGTCCAGCAACAAGATTGCGCGCATCATTAAGGTCATCGACGAAATTGCGTTCCAAACCAATATTCTGGCGCTGAACGCGGCGGTGGAGGCGGCGAGGGCGGGTGAAGCCGGGTTGGGGTTCGCGGTGGTGGCCGATGAGGTCCGGAACCTGGCGCAGCGCTGCGCGCAGGCGGCGCGGGACACGGCGGGATTGATTGAGGAATCGATCGAAACATCGCGTGACGGCAACACGCGGCTCGATCAGATGGCGGGCGCTGTGCGTGCCATGACCGGGAACTCCGTGCTCGTGAAATCGTTAGTTGACGAGGTCAATCTAGGCAGCCAGGAGCAGGCGCGGGGCATGGATCAGATTGCGCGAGCCGTCCTGCAGATGCAGACCGTCACGCAGAAGAACGCAGCGGCCGCGCAGCAGAGCGCGTCGGCGGGCACGGAACTAAATGCCCATGCGGACGCTCTGCGTGCCCTGGTTCTGGAAATGCGGGACATGGTCGGCGCCGCGTAGAATCGCCGAAAGCCGCGCGCGTGGGGGTGGCGGAGCGGGTAATGAGGAGCAGAGTGAAGGCGGCCAGCGACTCCGCCTGAAGCATTCCTAACAAATCCAACGGTTCTGTCGAGTTGGCCCCGTTCGAATGCGGCGAAGACAGCAAGCAGCCCCGCCGACGCGTCCGGCGGGCGTGGTCAGATCCAGTGCCTCGGTCAAGGAAACGAACCCGACGCCCAGATGCTCGAGTTCCTGGAGGGTGGCCAGTAGATCCGTTACCGACCCCAGCGGTCCAGCCGCCACACCAGCGCGACATCGATCTTTCGGCGGCGGGCGGCTCCAGCAGTTCCTCACGAGCCTGTCGCTTTGCCGCGCCCGAGCCAACTTCACGGATTTGCACAGTGATTGTCCAGCCGCGCCCAGCGGCATACTCCCAGGGCGCGACTCTGCAAGGGCAGAGTCTGCGGTCGTTCGTGGAAACGCGGGCGTAAAGGCCAGCGCGGAACATTTTCGCCGACTTCCTTGCCTGGCCAAAAACGTTATCGGATTTTGGCTTGGGAAAAGCCTGTTTGGCGGGCATGTCGCGTTCCAAGAATCTAGATTACTGGCAGGCCATCGAGCATGCGACGGGAGTTTGCCCGGCTGGTCTGGACTCACTGATCCGCTGTTACAGCGAGAACGCCGATCGCATGCGCTACGACGAATATCTGCGGCTGGGATATGGAATCGGCAGTGGGGCCGTGGAAGCTCGCATAAGCAAGTGGTGCATGCCCGCTTTCGGCATGCCGGAATGAGTACGCGATGCTCGAAAAGCAATGCCTCGCCCAGTATGGCGGGCCTTCCAGAGGCGTCGGAGCATCGAAATTGGAGTCATGCGTAACGGCGCCGTTACCGTAAATATCCATTAAACCGCCGCATTCTCTTCGGAATTGGCTGGATAATAAAGACATTCATGGATACTTGGCGAACGGCGATCGCGGCTTCCGACGAGACCCACATTTGGATTCATGGCTATGACGTTACCGCTTTGATGACGCGAGCCGATTTCACCGATACTATTTTTCTGTTACACCGCGGACGCTTGCCGAATTTGGGCGAAAGGCGGATACTCAATGCCATATTGATCGCCGTTGCCGACCATGGAGCCGGCGCGCCTTCCTGCGCGGCCGCACGTTTGGCGGCCTCCGGAAATCGGCAATCCTTATCGGCGGCGGTAGCGGCGGGCATCCTCGCCATTGGCGACGAGCACGGCGGCGCCGGTTCCGCTTGTATGGAGATGATCGCGGCTGGCGCCGGACTGGCGCGGAAAGATTCGATTTCCATCGAGGAAGCGGCGCGCCGGGTTGCCGCCGAAGCAGTGTTGAATAAGCGGCGCCTTCCCGGATTGGGGCACCGCGTCCATACCACCGACCCGCGCACGGCCGTGCTTTTCACCGTGGCCCGCCACGAAGGCATCGCGGGAGAGGGAGTGGCCTTCATGGAGGCGCTGGAGCAGGCGGCGCATGAAAAGATCAAACCGCTGCCCGTCAATGTCGATGGCGCCTTGGCGGCGGTGCTGTACGACCTGGGCTTTTCTCCTCTCTTTGGCAAGCTGGTTTTTATCATCGGGCGCGTTGCCGGACTGACAGCCGAAGTAGCGGAGGAGTACGCCCGCGAGAAGGCAATGCGTATCCGTATTCCAGTGACTTACGACGGCGTGCCCCCGCGAGAGATCGATTGAACGAGTACTAATAACTTCAGGAATTCGACATGGCAAGAGCAATTACCGAAGACGAGAAGCGCTATGCGCAAGAGTTACTCGACCGCGCCCGAGCGGCCATGTGCGCCATCAAGGACTACGATCAGCAGCGCGTCGACAGATTGTGCCAGGCCGTAGCATGGGCCACCGCCAATGAGCGGACGTTCACCCGCCTGGCCTACATGAGCGTGGATGAAAGCGGCTTGGGCGATAGGGAAGGCCGGCCCAACAAGCGCTTCAAAATCATAGGCATTCTCAGGGATGCGCTGCGGCAAAAAAGCATGGGCGTTATCGAGGAGATTCCCGAAAAGGGAATCGTGAAGTATGCCAAGCCCGCAGGCGTGATTGCGTCTTTGATTCCCGTCACCAATGCCGCGCTTACGGAAGCCGGAAACGGAATATACGCTTTGAAGTGCAAGGATGCGATCGTCTTCTCTCCCCATCCGGCAAGCAAAAAGACCACTATCGAAACGGTTCGCCTGATGCGCGCCGCTCTCAAAAGGCAGGGCGCGCCGGAAGATATCTTTCAATGCGTGGAGAAGCCCAGCATCCCGCTGGCGCAGGAACTGATGTCGATCTGTGATCTGACCATCGCGACTGGAGGGCCGGCCATGGTACGGGCGGCATACAGTTCGGGCAAGCCGGCGTATGGAGTGGGCGCTGGGAATGCCGGCTTCCCCGAACTGCAGGCCGCCGTACCATAGCCGGCCCTCCGGTGGCGATGGTCAGGTCGCAGATCGACATCAGTTCCTGCGCCAGGGGAATGCTGGGCTTCTCCACGCATTGAAAGATATCTTCCGGCGCGCCCTGCCTTTTGAGAGCGGCGCGCATCAGGCGAACCGTTTCCATCGTCGTCTTTTTGCTTGCCGGATGGGGAGAGAAGACAATCGCGTCCTTGCACTTTAAAGCGTATATCCCATTTCCGGCTTCCGTGAGGGCGGCATTCGTGACCGGAATCAAAGAGGCGATTACACCTGCGGGCTTGGCGTACTTTACGATGCCTTTGGGGGATCTCCTCAATGACGCCCATGCTTTTTTGCCGGAGCGCATCCCTGAGAATTCCTATAATTTTGAAGCGCTTGTTAGGCCGGCCTTCACTATCGCCTAAACCGCTTTCGTCCACGCTCATATAGGCAAGACGGGTGAACGTCCGCTCATTGGCGGTGGCCCATCCTACGGCCTGGCACAATCTGTCGACGCGCTGCTGATCGTATCCTTGATGGCGCACATAGCCACTCGGGCGCGGTCGAGTAACTCTTGCGCATAGCGCTTCTGTCTTCGGTAATTGATCTTGCCATTGTCGGTCCCGAGTTATTGTGCCCGGTCAATCGATTTCTCGCGGGGGAATCCGTCATAGGTCACGGGAATACGGATGCGCATGCTTTCTCGCGGGCATATTCCTCCGCTACTTCAGCTGTTAGTCCCGCGACCCGCCCCATAATGAAAACCAGTTTGCCAAAGAGCGGAGAAAAGCCCAGATCGTAAAGTACGGCCGCCAAGCGCCATCAACGTTAACGGGAAGAGGTTTGATCTTTTTCTGCGCCGCCTGTTCGAGGGCCTCCATGAAGGCTACTCCCTTTCCCGCGATGCCTTCTGCCGGGCCATGGTGAAAAGCACGCCCGTGCGCGGATCGGTGGTATGGACGCGGTGGCCTAGTCCGGGAAGTCGCCCTTGTTAACACTGCTTCCGCGACAATCCGGCGCGCCGCTTCAGCGATCGAAATCGATTGTTCCGCGCCAGTCCGGTGCCGGCGCCGATCATTTCCATGCAGGCCGAACCCGCGCCGCCATGTTCATCGCCGATGGCGAGGATGCCGGCCGCGATGGCGGCCGACGGATTGCCGGTTTCCGGAAGCAGCCAAACGTGCGGCCGCACAGGAAGGAGCGCCCGCGCCATGATCGGCAACGGCAATCAATATGGCATTGAGTATCCGCCTCTCGCCAACGTTTGGCAGGCGTCCGCGATGTAACAGAAAAATCGTATCGGTGAAATCGGCTCGGGTCATTAAAGCGGTGACGTCGTAGCCATGAATCCAAATGTGCGTATCGTCGGAATCCGTGATTGCAGTTCGCCAATTATCCATGGATGCCTTTATTATCCAGCCGATTCAGAAGAGAATTCGGCGGTTTAATGGGTATTTACGGTAACGGCGCCGTTACGCATGACTCCAATTTCGATGCTCCGACGCCTTTGGAAGGCCCGCCATACTGGGCGAGGCATTGCTTTTCGAGCATCGCGTACTTATTCCGGCCTGCCGAAACCGGGCATGCACCACTTGCTTATGCGAGCTTCCACGGCCCCACTGCCGATTCCATATCCCAGCCGCAGATATTCGTCGTAGCGCATGCGATCGGCGTTCTCGCTGTAACAGCGGATCAGTGAGTCCAGACCAGCCGGGCAAACTCCCGTCGCATGCTCGATGGCCTGCCAGTAATCTAGATTCTTGGAACGCGACATGCCCGCCAAACAGGCTTTTCCCAAGCCAAAATCCGATAACGTTTTTGGCCAGGCAAGGGGGAAATCTACACGAAACTTTGCCGCGTTTTGGGTACGCCCGCGTTTCCACGACAACCACAAGTGGCTGCCCTTGCAGAGTCGCGCCCTGGGAGTATGCCGCTGGGCGCGGCTGGACAATGCGCTCTGCAATCAGTGAAGTTGGCTCGGGCGCGGGCGAGCGACGGCTCGTGAGATAATGATCGAGCCGCCCGGCCGCCGAAAGATCGATGTCGGCGCTAGGTGTGGCGGCTGGACCGGCTCGTCGTCGGTAACTGATTAAATGGCCACCCCACAGGAACTCGAGCATCTGGGCGTCGGGTTCGTTTCCTTGACCGAGGCACTGGATCTGACCACGCCCGCCGGACACGTAAGCGCGGGCTGCTTGCTGTCTTGGCCCGCCCTCGAACGGGGCCAAATCGACAGAACAGTTGGATTTGTTAGGGACATACTTCGATTCGGAGTCGCTCGGCCGCCTTCCACTCTGCTCCTGATTACCCGCTCCGCCACCCCCACGCTCAGCGGCTTTCGGCGATTGCTTACGCGGCCCCCACCGTGTCCCGCATTCCCACAACCAGGGCACGCAGAGCGTCCGCATGGGCATTTAGTTCCGTGCCCGCCGACACGCTCTGCTGCGCGGCCGCTGCGTTCTTCTGCGTGACGTTGCTGCATCTGCAGGACGGCTCGCGCAATCTGATCCATGCCCCGCGCCTGCTCCTGGCTGCCTCATTAGCACCTCGTCAACTAACGATATTTTGGCACGGGTTCCGGTATGGCACGCACAGCGCCCGCCATCTGATCGAGCCGCGTGTCCCCATCACGCGATGTTTCGATCGATTCCTCAATCGATTGTTGCCTGCGCGCGGCGCTGCGCCAGGTTCCAGACCTCATCGGCCACCCCGGCGAACCCCAACCGCACTTCCCACGCCTGCGCCGCCTCCACCGCCGCGTTCAGCGCCAGAATATTGGTTTGGAACCTAATTCAGTCGATGACCTTAATAATAGGCACAATATTATTGTGGACACACTTTATCTCTTTCATCTTTTTCACCATGCGATGCCAGCGTCTGGTTGACCTCGCCACGCCTCTCGGATTTTGCTGCGTTAAGCCCGCAACCTTCAGGGCATTGTACCGCATTTTTTCGCGTTATGGAAGCGATCTCATCGGTGGAAACCGAGATGATCCTTGGCGCCTGTTCGGACGCGCCTTGCGCTGAGGGGTGTCCGGCGCCCGATCTTTGCGATGCCGCATTCGCCACCTCCTCGGCATTTTCAGACATACGGGCAGCCAACCGCCTGAACGGAGTCGCCTGGCGCACCAGCAGGAACACTCCACAACCGACTGCCAACGCAATTAATATTAGCCCCCCTGCCCTGCGTATAGCGCACACGGACGTTCCGGCTGAAGCAGCCGAAGCGGCAGCCAGATCGCGGCTCTTGCTGCGGTCCACCAGTCAAGCGCCTGGCGGCCGATCTCCTCCGATTGTGGTTGCAGTTTCTGCGCAAATATCCCGAGCGCGGCATCCATCTGCTGATTGCCCATCGCTCTCCCGGAACTCTGCATGCGCATCCATCACCGACGCCGCCTGTTGGTCCAAAGTCTCTGAAACAGGGCAGCTGTCTCTGCTTTCGCAAGCTGATGCAGTCCTCGCATTGTATTTATAGCCCTTCACCTCTGAAACAAATCCGGATATTCGGTCGGACCTGCCCTTTTCTCCTCCCACAGCCAACAGCGCGCTCGCGCGTTCAAAGCTCGCCATTGAGGACGCCGCCGCATTCGCCTTTTTACGGCCAGGTACTTGTTGCGCACAGTGGCATTTCACCGCACGGTCCAAATCGAGATTCAAATCCCGGGTTACCATGAGCGTGCCGCCCCCATTTTAGGATCCTCGACAACATGACCCCGAAGCCGCCCAGTAGTTTCCGAGTCGAGCTGATCCTGGCTCGTCTCCTCGCCCCCGCCTACAATTTGAATGAGATGGGTAAGGGGCCAGCGCCTTGCAGGGCTTGCCGCCGAAGGTGCTTGAAAGGGAGTGAACTTCCATTCTTTTACGGCATCGGCGGCGGGCCGGGTTCACACCGGTTCCCGCTCACGAGATATTGATTTTTTCCCACCGTACCATTCTCTAAAACGACGGCTTCCAATTCGACTCTGCCCTCGATTGTTAAGCTGCCTCCCGAGAGACAGGTACTCAGGGGGGATATTGAAAATAACAGCAGTATTTGATATTGGAAGCATTCTCTTCTTAGGCGCCTCCTGACCGAAGACCGCCCACGCCCATGGCAGTAATACGATGAGGGACTTTGAGGACCTGGTGCTCCTGAGGTGAGCCTCTTAACCCATATCAGCCGAATGCCGTGGAACCTTTACGATCCCATAGCCGCCTCCTTCCGCAACTCTCAGATGAGTCCCTCGCCCAGCGGGGTCCTGGCCATGATCCTGCGACTGTGCCAGCCCTTTGGGTGGGAGCATCAGCGCTTTCTATTGGTTGCCGAAGGTATTACATCTGGAAAGATCACCGGAATCCAGGCCCCGGCGGACGACTCCGCTTCGCTGGGCGGAGGCGCCGTCCGTGAACCTTTCGGGTTCCCGCCGCCCGCTTCGTCGCCGGTCGTCTCCGGTGGTGCCCCCCGCGCGTCCCTTTCGGAAATATCTGCGCCTCGACAAGCTTTTTTTTTTCGGTGGCAGGATTGCGCTGTACCGCGCACGGACTGAGTCAGATACGTGAAGAGTACCAGCGTCTTGTGACGGTAAGGAGTTCCCGCCGCAGGCAGGATCCACTCCCAAGTGTGCTGCACGTCGTCGAGGACGAATACCACGAACTCATCTTGTTGCTTTGCCGCGGGGCTTTCGTCCGACTCGAGAGAGGTCTCGAATTCTCCGTCGGAACCGGCACGCCACCGCCGCCGCCCAGGATCGAAGAGATTGGTCTTGAACAAGAAACTGAGTACGATCAGAAGCAGCGTGCCTCTATTCCCGAGGTGTATGCCGCCGAAGCCACCCAGGTTGAAGCGGCCGCCGCTTTCTCCCGGCGGTCTTCTACATCCGAACGGTCGCCCCCAGGTGTCCACTCCACGCGCCATTTAAGCACGTATTCAGCCGACGGCGGAATCGGCTATTTTCTTCCTGGTTTACGGAGCTGACACAGGCGAAATTCGCGGCATCATCAGTGCTGCCTGTTCCTTTGTAGCGGGCAACCTGCGGATAGGGACACAGTGGCCGGGTGCGGGTGGTGCTTCCATGCTCCACGTGTGCGCCGATCGAGTTGCGCGGGGGCTTTCCCTTTCTCCACCCAATCCATCACGGCGGCCAGCCAGTCGACGGTATTGCAGCCCGGACCGCCGTTGCAGTGGAACATGCCTGGGACCATGAAGAGGCGGTAGAAGTCGCGCGTGGCGCGTCGCCCATGCGCTTGCTTACCGTTTCGTAATACTCGATTCCGGGAAACGGATTCACTTGCTGGTCGGCCCATCCGGAATATTGCACGATTTTGCCGCCGCGCTTCTTCAAAGGGGCGAGATCCGGGTTACGCGCGTTCAATTCCGCGGCGGACTCTGGCGAGCCGCGCTGGATCGGTATCGAAGTTGAACATGGCGTAGCTCCAGGACGAGCCGGGTGGCGGATTCGAGCATGGCGAACTTCATCTGACTCTCCGAACGCGGCAGCACGCTCTTATTTGGGGCTATGAAGTTGTCCGGCCACATCGGCTCGCTGCCCACGGCTTCACCGGGGAAAAGGCGCTTGCCTTTGGAGTCGTGCGGGCCACCATAGATCTTGCCGAGAGCCTCGATTTGAGGCGCGGTGAAGCAGTCCGCGGAGTCGGCGCCGGCGCACTTCGGCACATCGCGCGAAGGGTCGAAGTTGCAGCGGCGCGGATCGTCGATCAGGCCATCTTTCAACCCGTCCAGTGCGTCGCATTTTTCATAGATCGCCTGTCGTCAGCAGCGGAAGTTTTTCCGCTGGAATCGCGCCGTCGCCCGCCTGCGATTGCCCGATCCACATTCGGCGCAACGAATTGCCCGTGTTGTAGAGTCCGGGAGCGCCGACCACGAGGCCGTCGAAATCGTCCGGGTAACGTTGCGCTTCCTGCATGCCCTGGCGTCCGCCGGTGGAGCAGCCGACCCAATAAGAATAACGGGGGCCAGTGCCGTAATAGGCTCGGATCACCTGCTTGGACAGGGCTGCCGTCTCGTGTACCGCGAGGTACGCGAAGTCGAGAAACTTACGATGGCCGTTGGGATTTTCGGGCGTTACGTAAGCGAAGGTCGCGAGAGCTTCTTTAGCCGCATCGTGGCCCGTGTCGGTGGAGGCCGATGGCGAAACCCTTGCGTAGCGCGTTGTCGACCGCGCCTATGCTGATGGTTCCGGCGGTGCCTCCGTTGCCTACCATCTCAAACCTGTCATTCCATGCTGTGGGGAGTTTGATGGCGAAGCCGGCTTCAGGCCAGATGACGCCGCGGACGTCGCAATGTTCGGGCAGGTTGCCTTTCGCCGATACGAGCGTGGCGGAGGTAACTGTTATCTCATCGCCGAAATGTTTAGCTGCGAGTGCTCCACAGTCGATGGCGGGACCCGCGGCGAGCAGGACTGTGCCGCCGGAGAAAATGAGAGCTAGCCAGATTAACTTCACGGATAAGATTCTTTCATGAAATCGGCGGCCATGGGCTAATGGCCGTGGCTGAGACTGTCATCCCCCGAAAGCGTGTCGCAGTTTGATCGATCAAAGGCATTTTGGGAGGTCTACTCAAGGGGAGTTCCAGGACCCGTCTGCGCTTACGCCCGCAGCCGCGTCCCGATTGCCGCCAAAGCCCATTCGGCTGCTGGCGCGCGAGCAATCGCTTCAAAGCATGAAGTCCAAAAAGTAGCGTCCTGAGGAGCACCGCGCTATTCTCTTTGACGAGGACACCCAGGCCATGATCCGGTTGCAAAGGTATAGTAGAGAGCGTCTGGTTTGCGCAATTTTAACCCGTTGCTCTTCCATTTGCCAGTTCGGCGGCAAGCCAGCTTGCGCCGTTCTTCGACGGGTTAAAGGTTATCCAGAGCCCGGACGAACGTAGCGCATATCTTAAGACCCAGTGGCTTGACCCACAAGGCATGATCTCCTCCGAGGAATTGCCCGCCATCCTGGAATCTCTTGGAGACACCGATCCGCTGGTCAGTTTTCTGGCCGGGCAGTATCTTTCGAAGTTGGCGTATCGGCACCCTATTAACGTTCGGGACCAACTACAGGCCGCCTTGCCCGCGCTGGCCGCGCATTTCGACGATGCAAATCCCGAGTTGCCGAAAGGCCTCGCCTTTACCGGGGGCAAGTGGCGCAAGGCTGTGCTGGAAATCTCGATCGAATATATTTGCCAGTTCCGCTGGATATGATCCGGCCGGTTAGAATCTGCACTTTACGATCCGGATTCGAGTGAGCTTGCAATTCGGGAGTTGGCAAAATTGAAACCCATGCCGCCGCCCGTTCTCCATGCACTTTTGGAAAAGATGGATGATCCCATCGATTCTGCGGCAAAAGGGAGCGTGATTAGGAGGCTCGGCCAGAACGGAGTGGTTGATCCCCTTTTCATTCAGGCGATAATGGACGCTCTTGCCGGCTCAAACCGCGAGTTATTGGGTGCCGCTGCGGCGGTTGCTGCAACGCTCGGTCCTCCCGCTAAGGTCGTGGCGCCTGTGCTGAGAAGGGCTCTGGAGGAAGGGCGCATTCCGCAACAAGACCGCTTTACTGCCGAGGTTGCTTGAAAATGATCGAGGCCGGTAACCGGCAAGAGCACCCTTCAGTCGCCGAACTCGATAAATCAACTAGAGCGAACGGTTCGGCGGAGCTTTCCAACCCCGAATCGATGCGCGTTCGGCCGTATTTCGAGATGTTGAGAACGGCCAAACCTGAAGAACGGCAAAAACTGCTTGATCAGGATGTCAGTAGGCGATTCATACGAATGATGGTCCCGGCTGATGCGCCTTTCTCATCGAAATGTTAAATAGCGGCGAACCGGATCTGGCGGCCGATGCTTCATCGCACCTTGTCGTGATGGCACTCAGGAACATGAGCGCCGGCGACACAATCAGGCAAACGATTGCAACCGCCATTCCAGCAATGTTGGCCCATTACGATGAGGGGTACGCGTGGAAGATGGACGTTTTGGGTTTGGCATCGATAATCCGCGCTACCCCAACTCCCAGCTCGTTTCAAAAATGCTTTCAGTTTTGGCTGAAGGAGACAGGACTTTGGCAGCATTCACCGCTCAACCTCTGGCGCGGATGAAGCCATTATCTAAAGACATTCTTGCGGCCTTGCTAGCCAGGTTGAAGCGCGCCGATGGGGACCCGGATAATTGGGTCGTGAAGGACGAAATCATCGCCGCGCTCTTATCCTAATAAAGTCTATGCCCCCGAATTTGCGCAAAGTCTTGCGGCAATTCTTGACGAATCGACGGAGCGCCACCAGAGGGCTGCGATGGCCCTGTCGGAAATGGGAGCCGCCGCCAAACCAGCGGAGACCGCTCTGCGCCGGTTCTTGTCGAGGGCAGTCACTCCGGACAGTGAAGACGCGAATGCGCAGGTTTACGCTCGGCTGGCGCTCAAAAATCTGTCGGATAGGTAGTGCTCTGCGATAGCACTCGACGACCGCCTTGTAGCAGGCGTCCGTTTCGTCAGGCTGGGGCGAAAGTTAGCATCGAGTTTCGGGCTATGGAAAAAGCCGCTCGAGCCCGCGCTTTCGCGTCTCCGTGCTAGCTTGAATCCGTCGAGAACTGCTTTCGAAACTTCGCAATTTCTTCACTGGATGGAGGCCAGTCTGTATCGCATGTATTACAGTGGAACACTAATGCGCCGGATTTCAACGCTTCCTCGAATTCTTCCCGGCTGAATGCCGCTGTCTGGTTGTGATTGTTCGGACATACGATTTCGAACTCCACGTGATCGCCCATGAGCCTCCCGCCGCTCGGGCGGTCCGCTGCGCGTGCCCGAGTGGCCTCGTCATTATTGATGGTAGCGCGAGCTTGGATCTCCCCGATCTCCCCGATCTCCGGAAGCGTCCAATTGCAATCCTCATCGCCGTGATTGCAGGGGCCGGAACCAGTCTCCGGCCCCGTCGTCCGATTTACCTGGCTGTAATCGCCGTGCCGATTACTTCGCCGGAGATCACTAGTTCCACACGCCGATTCTGCTGCCGGCCGGCAGCCGTGTCGTTGGAAGCTACCGGCTGCGTTTTGCCGAAGCCCTTCGAGGAAACCGAGCTTCCCGCCATTCCCTGGCCGGTCAGGTACGCTTGCACCGATTGCCCGCGCCGCTCGGAAAGCTCCTGATTGTAGTCGTCCCCGCCAACGCTGTCGGTGTGGCCTTCCACGTCCAGCCTGAGTCCCGGATGCCCCGAGACAATACCGGCCACCTTGGCCAGTTTCTCGCGCGCCGCCGGCCGCAGTGTAGACTTGCCGGTGTCAAACAGGACATCGGACATGTTGACAATCAAGCCACGGGCCGTATCGCGTGTCTGAAGAATCGCATTGAACTGACCCAGCAACTGGGTTCGCAATTCCACCTTCTCCGCCTGCAACCGCGCTGTCTGCTTGGCCGCGGCATCGAGATCGGCCTGGCTGGCCAGTCGTTGTGCCTCATTCTCCTGCCGCAGCCGATCCGTCTCCGCTGCCGCGGCAGCGATCTTGGCGTCGCTCTCCACTTTCAGTCGGCTCGCCTCGGCAACCGTCGCAGCGATCTTGGCGTCGCTATCCACTTTCAAGCGGTTCGCCTCGATTTCCGCGGCAGCCATGCGGGCGTCGTTCTCGCGTTTGACACGATCGGCTTCCGCCAGAGACGCCGCTGCTTGCGCGGTTTTCTCCCGCGTCAACCGTTCCGAATCGGCTAGCGCCGCTACCCGCGCCGCTTCGGCTTGCCGCGTGACGCGATCCGTCTCGGATTGCGCGGCGGCGCGGCCGGTCTCAGCGCGCCCCTCGCGCTCCATCGCCTGTGCCCGCTCCGCGTTCAAGGCGTCTTCTTCCTGACGTTTTACCGCGATCACCCGCGAGTCCTCCGCCATCTGTACGGCTTCCCTCGCAGTCATGGTTACCGGTTTCTTGCCCGCATTACGCGACTGGTAGGCTTCAGCCTGCGCCAAGTTCTTCACAGCCTTGTCAAAAGTCTCCGCCGCGAAACGCTCCGCGCCTTCGGCGCGCGCGATTTGGACCGCATTGCGCGCTTCATACAGCTCGATAGGCAGTTTGCGGTCGGCCTTCAGCATTAGCGGATTCGCCATGCGCTCGTACTGGCCGCGCTGCAACAGCTCGTACTTGGCGTCGATCTCTTCCACCTTGCCCATGGTGTCCGCTCGCACTACGTTTTCCATTACGATCAAGTCGCTGGGACGCGAAACGGCGTAGTAAGGTTCGGCGGTCACTATCAACCCGAACACCTGGAGTTCCGTGGTTACGTTCAGCTTACTCTTAGCGCCATCCAGCAGGATCTCACCCAGGTTGGCCGTCCGGCCTTCGGGAGTGATCGCCCATAGAACATAAGTGAGATACTCGGCGCCGTTCTTACCCGCCGGCTGCAGACCGCTGAAATCGGCTTCAATCGAAATGCGGCCCTGCTTGCTCTCGACTCGGGCTTCGCCGCGAGCGGTAGGGAGCAGAGCAGTTCCCTGGAAATCCACATTGGTCGCGCCGCTGCGGTTTTGGTAGCTGATGGCCTTCGCGGTCCGCGAGGTTACCGTAACTCGAAAAACAGGTGGACTTGGCGGCGATTGGGCCGCCAGCGCTGCGCATACCATCAGAACAGCGCCGATGCCGATAAGGTTCGTTTTAGTCATTAGCTTTCTCCTCGTTATCTCGTTATCGATTGCCGGCGATTCGACTTATTCATGCGATCTCGCGATGACTGCTTGTTCAGCATGTCGATCAGCTTCGCGGCCATTCTGGGCACACGGATTCCCGAAGTCACAATCTCCCGGTTCTCGATTTTTCTGCCGTAGATCTCGGCGTTGTCGTCCAGATCCTGCCGCAGGGTGGCGCCTTCCAACGCGACTCCGGCAAACAGCCCCTGCGATCGCGACCACGAAAGAATCTCGGCATGCATTTGCAGGTCGGTCTGCGCTGTCGCCGTTCTACCCACCGGTCCGGCCGCTACCGACCCCTCCGCGCCCAGCGTGAACTTACTGGAGAGTAGTTTATCCATGCCGCCCTGGTTCATTACCAGCATGATTAGATCCGTCTCCGATCCGCCGATCTGGAAGCCGACGCTCCCGCCTTCGATGCGGACCGTGCCTGGCGCCGACCATCCGGTTCCACCCTTGTTACGGCACGACACATATCCTTTGCCGTACTTGGCGCCGACCAGAAAGGCCGCGGTTTTCATCGCTGGAACGATTACGATGCAATGGGAACTGTCGATCAGGTCTTGCGGAATACCCTTATCGGGCGTTGCCATAATTTCGGAGAAAACTGCGGTGGCTTCGCTCAAGCGCTTAACGGAATCGCTGTCCTTGGCTATCAACGGCGCAATCGCCAGAGTAGCTGCCAATATCATTCGCATGTTTGAGCCTTTTCGGTCAGCCCGGTAAACCCCACCGGGGCTCTGGGCGACATGGTGAGTAGTGCATGAGCCGCGCCACTCTTGCTTTGCGTCGCCGATTCGACCGGGAAGGCTGTTAGGCGCAGCGCCGAAGGTAATCGGCTCTTGGCAAGTGACCGCGAGTGGTCAAGTGACGAGGCGCGGTCATACTTGCAAACCGGCTTCGCAAGGCGCCGGCCGCCGGTTCTCTAGCAATCCTTGCGGAAAATGCCGAACTTGCGCATCATGGCGTTCAGAGTAGTCCGGTGCAGCCCCAGACGCGCCGCCGCTAGGGTGACCACTCCGCCGCACTCCCGAAGCACCTTCATGATGTGCTCCCGCTCCACTTGCTCCAGAGTGACGTCGCTGACGGCCCGGATGCATCCAGCTCGAGTTCACCCAGCGGGGCGCGCAGGCTGGAGCCGGTAGAAAGAATGACGGACCGCTCGATGAAATTCTCCAGCTCCCTGACATTTCCCGGCCATGGCCAGCTCACCAAAGCGCGCATCGTTTCGGCGGGGATTTTATCGATCTTCCGGCCCATCCTGCGCGGAATACTTCGTGTGAAGTGCCGGGCGAGCAAAGGTATGTCTTCCGGGACGATCGCGTAGCGGAGGCGTGGTGATCGGGAAAACTTTCAGCCGGTAATAGAGATCGCTGCGGAAAAGTTTATCGCCCATCATCTGCGTGAGATCGCGATTGGTCGCCGCCACCAGCCGGACATCGATGGGGATCGTTTTCGTCCCGCCCAGCCGCTCAAACGATTTCTCCTGCAATGCGCGGAGTAGCTTCGGCTGCAGGTCGAGCGGAATGTCGCCCACTTCGTCCAGAAACAGCGTCCCCCGATGCGCCATTTCGAAGCGTCCGATCTTCTGCGGACAGCGCGCCGGTGAACGCGCCTCGCTCGTACCCGAACAACTCGCTCTCCAGCAAGCCCGGTGGGATCGCGGCGCAGTTCAGAGTGATAAAGGGAAGATTTTTCCGCGGGCTCATGCGATGAACCGCGCGCGCCACGAGTTCCTTGCCCGTTCCGGTTTCTCCCAGAATCAGCACTGTCGCATCAGTTGGCGCCACCACTTCGATCAGCCGCTGCACTCGCTGCAGCGGTCGCTGTTGCCCACCATCTCGCCGAAGTCTTCGCGGGCGTTCGTCGCCCTGTCTCATCGACCTTCTCCACGCGGTCGCGTTCGCGCAGGTCCGTGAACGAAACTGATCCAGCGAAAAGGAGACAATCTTCAGGACCGCGGTCGTAATCAGGACGGGCACCCGGCGTGCCATCTTTGCGAATCAGCTCTTTCTCAAACGGCGTGCAGGCGCCGAAGCGCAGGCCTTCCTCGTGCGCCACTTCGTCCAAGGCGGCATATTCGGGAGGCGTGAGATCGGGCCAGCGCATGCGGCCGGCCTCGACATCTTCGCGCGTGTAGCCGACTATTTCGAGGAAGGCGTCGTTCACCTCGGGAGTGCGGTCAAACTCGCCGGAGACGATCCCCGCTATGGTCGTCGCAAGGGGCCGGCCGGAGGCGCGCGCGGCTGCGCCGCAGCTTCTCATCTCGTTCGTGACGGCCGGTGAAATCGCGCACCGCTCTGGCAAAGCCCTGCAGCTTTCCGCTTCCGTCCCTGAGAGCCATGGTGATCGCGTTCGCCCAGAATCTCGACCCGTCCTTTCTGGTCTGCCATCCTTCGGCGCCCGCGTGGCCTTCGGTCGACGCCCGTTTCAGCTCTTCCGCCAGCTTGACCCGAACGGTATCATCCCCGGGATAGAAACGAGAAACGTGCTGGTCGATGGCCTCATCCACCGGATATCGATAAATGCGCGCGGCGCCGGCATACCACGCGGCCACATGCCCGCCGCTATCCAGTAAGTAGAGGGCATAGTCCTGCACCCAGGAAGGAATGCGGCCGGACGAGTAACCCTCAGTTTCCGCCGCTGTATCCTTGTCGTGCAGCGCCAGCGCATGGCGTACGGGCAAGATGTTCTTCCTGGCTGTGTATTCCACTTCCCGCGGGGTTCCGTCCGCACCTACAAGCCGGAGTACGCCCTCCTGCTCGCCGCTCTTCAGAAAAGCCCGCCAAAGTTGCGATACCTGCGGTTTGGTGCCGGGCGCCGCAAACTCGTCGATCTGACGTCCTATGATCTTTTCCCGCGGCAGCCCTAAAAATCTGCCGGCGCCGGAGCTTGCGTCACGTGACTTGCGGTCGTCGTCGGCGATCAGGATGGGCGCGGACGGGTTGTAGATAATGGCCCGGAAGAGCAACTCCAGTTCCTTGGGGCCGTTTTCCGCAAGCCAACCGGCAGATTTAGGCTGAGACGACGTAGCTATTCCACTTTCCTGGCTATTCCGCTTACCTGCCGTCATTCAGGCAAGTCCGTGGCTTGGGAAACACCAATGCAGGTGCAGGCAAACGGTAGGAAACCGGAACAACGCTACCTCATCCTATCACGCCGCGAGGCTAGCAGAACGTGTGATTCCAAGCCAAAGGTGAGTACCTTGAGTCTGGCTTTGTTGCAAAATGGCCTGTCTGTACTATCCCTTCTGATCGGCACGGTCCTTACGGCTGTCGAATTCCTGGCCGCCAAGTTGCGACCGATTTTCCGAATGCAGCACCTCCGTGACCATTTGAACCAGTTTCACCGGTACAAACGGCTTTTGAATATATGCCCAGCCGTAATTCAAAACCAATAGATTGCCGTTTTCCCCTCCCGACATCAACATCACGTGCAAGTCCGGCCTGGCCTTCTTCAGCGCCTCGCCGAGATCCGGGCCGGACATGTGTGGCATGTCCACGTCGGACAGAAGCAGGTCCAATGTTGTATCTGTTTCCTCCGCTAGCTTAAGAGCCTCGGGGCCGCTCTTCGCTGAGAGAACCCGGAAGCCTGCCCGTTCGAGGATCGCCACGACAAACCTGCGAACTGAATCGCTGTCATCCACGACGAGAATGGTCTCGAGCGTTCCTTTGAGTGTGAGTGCGGCCATCATCTTTACCTGGCTGGGTGCGCGTATGCCTTTGACGTCCTATGGTCGAGGCGGAGGTATGTTTTGTAACAGAGCACTCGCGGGTCCAATAGTGCGGGGACACCGAAGGCGTCATCTGACACGCCAAGGGTGTTCGTGGAGCAACACTGCAAGAAAGCCGCAATTGGCTATTCTTATAGACTTCCAACGAGATTGCCCAGCGCCCGATAGAACTGTCGAACGGTGACATAGGTTTTCGTATCAGGTAAATCCCTGAGCGAGCAAAAATTGGGATGCTGACAAAATACGGTCACTCGACATCCATGCTCGACCTGCAGGACGAGCATAGGCCAATTGGCGGAGATTAATTTTCGTCTTCGCCTGCAGTGGCTAACCACGTGCCTGACCCAGTCAATAGAAAAGGAATCGACTCGTGAAAACAAAACTAATAATATTGATCTTGTTGGCGCTGGGAGCTGTCTTCGCGCAGCTTTCCATCGGAGTTCGCATTGGCGCGCCGCCGCCACCCCGCGTGGTTCGCGTGCAGCCGCAAAGTCCCGGTCCCGGCTATGCCTGGATTACCGGCTACTGGTACCCTGTCGGCGGCCACTATAAGTGGCACGAGGGATATTGGACGCGACCCGCTTATGAAGGCGCACACTGGGTAGAGCCGCATCATGATGGCGAGCGCTTCTTTGAAGGTTACTGGGATGGCGACAAAGGCCACGTAGCCCACGACCACCACAGCGATCGCGCCCGCGACCGCGACTACAAGCACGACCATCAATAGCTGCAACCCCTTTACTGCCGGAACGGGAACAACAACCTGTTCCGGCCTTCTGTGCCATGCCTCAAACGATGAAAACCTGGCCAGCAACTCGTTCTGAACACCCTGACCGCATATGATCGAGTGACCGCCGCTGGTCATTTCTTCCATCAACCCGCCAGCCCGTAACTGTCGGGAGTTACTAGCCCAACACTCTTCCGAGCGATTCCGAGCCCACGGCCCTCAGCCTGCCTTTATTCCATTGCGGTTAATGACCGCTAAGATCTGCACCACGCCCCAAGTGAAGCGAACCGCAGACTTTCTTAACAAAGGAAAACCTACCGATGCAGCTATTCGAAACTGCAACGACAGCGTGTTGCATAGCTCTGATGAGCGCTATTCTCGCGCCCCGCGCCGACGCAGGCGACCTTAACAGGAAGCCCCTGGTCACTCTGAGCGGCCCGGTGGAGATTCCAGGAGTGCATCTCACTGGATGCGCTGTCCTGACCGTCGGAACCTACGTATTTGAGTTTCTCAATTCCTCCTCCGACGGTCACATCGACAAGACCGTCCTCACATCCCGCGAGCGTCCCGCCGGCGAGTCCGAAGCGTTGCGCGTCGGGTTCTATCCCGGCAGAAATTGGGGCGAAGAATTCGTCTGCCCCAAAGCGCGAGCGATCGCGATTGCCCGGGAAACTTACACGCCCTTCCTCTTCACCCCGGCGGAGATGCCGGTTGAAGTTGCCGAGCCCATCAAGTCGGCCGACGCACCCGTAGTACTCTCGCTGAAAGCTGGGCCCATTATGGCTATTCAGCCCTCCGGTGAGGAAGTGCAGGTCGCCGCCGCGCTTCCGGCAACGGCCAGCGCGCTGCCGCTGGTTGGATTGCTGGGACTGATCGCGCTCGGCGGCGCTTTCGCGTTCCGTAAAGCTGAAAGACGTGTTCAGTAGAGCGTTGTTTTTGATTGCGAGGCGCGCGCCGTCGCGCCGCGGAATCCATCGCAAAGACCACAGTATGCGACAAATAGTAATTCCGATATTAGCGCCGGCCGCCAAGGCCCGGCGCTGCGACGCCTGGGACGACACCAAAGCTCGAGGGCTGGCCGTGCTGAATTCACCCATGTTGAACAAAGGCGCCGCCTTCAGCGCGGAGGAGCGAAAAGCCCTGGGCCTCACCGGTCTGCTGCCTCCCGATATCAGCACTCTGGACGTTCAGGTCAAGCGCGCTTACATCCAATACGAGCGCCTTCCGGATGCGCTAGGCAAGAACATCTATCTGACCGCGCTCCACGACCGCAATGAGGTCCTCTTCTACCGCCTCTTCTCCGAACACCTTCGCGAAATGATTCCCATAGTCAACGACATTACCGTCGGCATGGCCATGGAACACTATCATCACGAGTGCCGCCGCCCGCGCGGCGTGTATCTTTCCATCGACCACCCCGAAGCGGTGGAAGAATCCTTCGCCAATTTCTGCGCCGGGCCGGACGACATAGACCTGATCGTCGCCACGGACGCCGAGCAGGTGCTGGGCGTCGGCGACTGGGGTGTTGGCGGAATCGAGGTGTCCATCGGCAAACTCGCCATCTACACCGCGGCCGGCGGTATAGATCCCAGGCGCGTCATACCCGTGATGCTCGACGTCGGCACCAATCGCGAGAGCCTTCTGAGCGATCCCATGTACATCGGCAACCGGCACGCCCGGATCCGCGGGGAGCGATACGACGCCTTTATCGACGCGTATGCAAAGGCCGCCAACAAGCTATTTCCCCACGCGGTATTGCAGTGGGAGGATTTTGCTCCCGGAAACGGACGGCGCATTCTCGAACGGTATCGCGGTCAAATCGGCGTTTTCAACGACGATATGCAGGGAACCGGAGCTATCGTCTTAGCGGCAGCCATTTCGGCCGTCCGTGTGTGTGGCGCCGCTCTACGCAACCAGCGGATAGTCGTCTTCGGGGCCGGCACGGCAGGCATCGGAATCGCCGATCAGATTCGCTGCGCCATGGTTCGCGAAGGGCTCTCCATGGCGGCTGCGACCAGCCGCTTCTGGTGCGTAGACCGCCAAGGCCTGCTCACTGACGATATGGCTCCCCAAATGCACGATCATCAATCGGCCTACGCCCGTCCGGCCGCGGAAAGTAAAAATTGGAGGCGCGTGGGCGACGGCGCCGGCGTAAGCCTCGCGGAGGTGGTGCATCGCGTCAAGCCCACCATGCTCGTGGGCGCCTCCAAGGTTGGCGGCAGCTTCACCGAACCCATCGTGCGCGAAATGGCGGCGCACACGCAGCGGCCAATCATCTTCGCGCTCTGCCATCCGCCGACCCAGTCCGCGGCCAACCCGGCAGACCTGATCGCCTGGACCGATGGGCGCGCGCTCATTGCCACCGGCAGCGCCTTCAGTCCGGTCACCTACCGGGGCGTCACCTACGTCATCGGTCAGATCAACAACGCCATGCTGTATCCCGGTCTCTGCCTGGGCGCCATTGTCTCGCGGGCTAGTCGCATCAGCGATGGCATGTTCGCGGCCGCCGCCAGCGCCGTATCCAGTTTGGTAGCCGTCCGCCAGCCCGGCGCTTCCTTGCTTCCCCATATCGACGACTTGCGCAGCGTTTCGGCAACGGTTGCGGTCGCCGTTGCCGAGGCCGCCGTCCTAGAGGGCCTGGCCCGCGTCAAGTTCGACGACATCGTGCAACAGGTGCGCGATGCGATGTGGCAGCCGGAGTACCGGCCCATCCGCGCCGCCTGAAGACAGCATGACGACGACCACATCAAAAAGCGCTTCCTTTGTAAGGCTTCTTTTCATCGTGTTCGCGCCCGGCGCTAAACCTCTAGGCCACGACCCATTCAAAATCTCGACTAACGTCGATCTCGTCATGCTCACGGTTACCGCTCGCGACCGCACAGGTCAACCCGTCTCCGATCTCAAGGAAAAGGACTTTGCGGTTTATGAAGACGGGGTCCGCCAGTCCATCCGGCTCTTCCGTCACGAAAATACCCCCGTCACTGTAGGTTTGGTGGTGGACCATAGCGCCAGCATGGGTTCGAAACTTGCAGAGGTGACCGCCGCGGCCCGAACCTTTGCCCACACCAGCAACCCGCAAGATCGAATGTTCGTACTTAATTTTAATGAGAAAGTGACGCTGGGCCTGCCCGGCGGTCTACCCTGGAGCAGTCGCGCTGAAGACCTGGAATACGCAATCTCGAACAGCCCCGCCAGAGGGATGACCGCCCTGTACGACGCCTTGGCCGCGGCGCTGCAAAAATACGAGACCGCCGGCCAGGACAAGAAAGTGCTGGTGATAATCAGCGATGGCGACGACAATGCAAGCACGCACAGTTTGGCCGAGGTCTTGACCCTCGCCGTTCAATCCAGCGCGCTCGTGTACGCCATCGGAATCTTCGATGTAGGCAAGTCCGACCGCAATCCCGGCGTCCTTCGTAAACTCGCCCGCGTCACCGGCGGCGAAGCCTACTTCCCGGGAAAACTTGCCGACGTGGTCGCGATTTGCGCCCGCATTGCGCGCGACATCCGACATCAATACGCCATCGGATATATTCCCACTAGTGCGGCCCCGCCGGGCGCGTGGCGATCGATTCACGTCACCGCCGGCAATAAGACGGACGGCAAACTCGCGGTGCATACACGCTCCGGCTATATCGCCGGCCGCGTTGAGCGCCCACGGGGAATCGCTACGTGAGGATGCTCATCGAAAAACGAACTCTGGGGTCCCCTTCCGCTGCGGCCAATAGGTGGCAAGAGGCCGAAATCGCTGGACGCGCTATTACGATGTTGGGCAGGGGCTCAGTGCGTCATCGCGTAAGTGATGTAGTTGAGCACGATGCGAAAGGCGAGGCCTGAGAACTTCTCCGGATACTCGCCATCGTTGGCATGCTCCCAAGCGTCGCCCAAGTGCATGTTGAAACAGATCGCGACGACGATGCGTCCGTCCTTGTCGCGAATGCAGCGCCAGTGGGGGATATAGCCGTCTTTTTCATAGGTTCGACCGGTGGCCACGTACTGCTCGCCCGGGATCTGAAACTTCTCGCGGATGTCGTAGAGGTCATGGAAGATGACGTCGTCGTCCGGGATGTCTTCTACGACAGCGCCGGGCAGCACCATATTCATGCCGCTCATGAAGCGGTTCCAATCGTCCTGGCCGTGGAAGTGATCCACCATGAGAAATCCGCCGCGCGCAATGAAATTGCGGAGGCGGAGGGCTTCGGCGTCGGTGAAGGCCCAGTTGGAGACGCCGACTGCGTAAATCCACGGATAGTCCCACATGTGGTCGTCATCGATCTCCACGACGTTGAGCGGCGCGGGCGAATAGATCCGCGTAAGACGGCGGAGGGCGACCAGGCAATCGTGGTCGGCGCGCGGGAAATCCTCCGACCATCCTCTGCCGAATCGGCGATATCCGTAACCGCCGCCGAGGCCGCCGCCATAGCCGCTGTTGTAATGGAGCCGGCTGAAGAAGAATTCCGGAGGGATGTTTTGGTCGGACGCGTCGTAGGGCTGAAGACCGGCGGAGGGCGCTCCGCCGAACCGTTGCCAGCCCGACAGTCCGACGGCGGCCATCGACAGCAGACCGACCGCAAGCAGGAGACGCGCCATTTTCATAGTCCGTAGCGGCCTTTGTTATCCTGAAGGGTACCACGATTGACCCGCGGGATGGACATCCCAGCGAATCCTCTTCAATGCCGAGCACAACCGTCATCGACCGCCGCGATTTCTTGAAACTGGCCGGAGCGGCGGCTGCCTCCGGACCACTGGCGGGGCAGCAGAAGCAGATGCCAGGACCGATGCCAGGGGCTATGGCGCCCGCGGCCTCAGGCGCCAAAGAGATTTCGGGAACGGTATTCAACCTCGAGATCGCGCCCGTCGCAGTGGAACTTGCGCCCAACCGGATCGTGAGCACCATCGGGTACAACGGCATGTCGCCGGGACCGCTGCTGCGGATGAAGGAAGGCGCCCCGGTCACGGTCAACGTGGTCAACAAGACCGATACGCCCGAGTATGTACATTTCCACGGGCTGCTGATTCCGGCCGACGTAGATGGTTCCGAAGAGGAAGGCACGCCGCCGGCGCCCCCGCATGGCAGCGTCAGCTATAACTTCACGCCTGCGCCCGCTGGTACGCGCTGGTATCACACGCACGCGATGTCGATGGACGATCTGCACCGGGGGTCATACACCGGACAGTTCGGGTTTCTGATCGTGGAAGGGGGGACCAACCCGGGCAACTACGATCAGGAGCATTATCTGGCGCTGCGCGACTGGGAGCCGTACTTCACATCGCAGTACATGGACACCGACGATCTCGACCCCTCGGGGCCCAAACCGGAGAAGCCTGCAGTGCTGGATACTCGGCCGCCGGGGCTTGAGGTGTCGGCCGATCTGTATTCGATCAACGACAAAGTGCTGGGCGCTGGCGAACCGATCCGGGTGAGGGCGGGTGAGCGCGTCATGTTCCATTTTTTAAACGCGAGCGCGATCGAGAACCGGCATCTGGCGCTGCCTGGGCATAAGTTCAACATCGTGGCGCTCGATGGCAACCCGGCGCCGCGAAGCGCGGCCGTGGACGTGTTGATGATTGGCCCGGGCGAGCGCATCGACGCCTGGGTGGCGATGAATCAGCCGGGCGTGTGGGTGATGGGAGCGCCGGAAGATATGGTGCGCGATGGCGGGCTCGGCGTGGTGATCGAGTACGCCAACCAGCGGCGCAGCCCGCAATGGATGCCGCCGCCCCAATCGGCATGGGATTACACGATATTCGGGAAGGCGCCATCGGGACCACCGCCGGCGGAGCGGCTGGAAATGGTTTTCGAGAAGGTGCCGCGCGGGGCAGGGAAGTTCAACCTCTTCACTGTGAACGGCACGCCTTATCCGCACGACCGGGAGTTCGTGTTGAAACAGGGCGCCCGCTACCGGCTGACGTTTCGCAACCGGACCGACGACTCGCATCCGCTGCACCTGCACCGGCATCAGTTCGAGCTCGCGGAGATCTACGGGAAAGCAACGGCGGGTATCGTCAAAGATACGGTGGTGGCGCCCTCGTATGGCCGGGTGAGCGTCGACTTCACCGCCGATCAACCAGGGCTGACGCTATTTCATTGCCATATCCAGCACCATATGGACTATGGGTTCAAGGCGCTCCTCAAGTACGCCTGACACAGAACAGGCAGGTATTAGAGGAGCGTTTCGAGCCGGGGCCATCGCACCGATCCGCCTTAATAGCCGGCTTGGTAAAACCGGCCAAATAGCCCAAGCAGGCGCCGCTCTAACGCGGACGCGACGAATTTCGCGGCGGCGCCTCGGCGTTCCAATCGATCCCCTCCAGAGTGTTCAGAAAGTTCTCGATTGGAATTCGCGCTTCTGTGCAGGCTTGCTCCAGAGTTCGCCCGTCGGGCGGCCCCTTGGAGACACCCAACCGTTTCAGCACGGCTTCCGAACTGGGTATGGCGGCGATCAGATCGCGTATCGTTGTGCTCGGATCGATTCTCATAGCGTCCCGATCCGCGTCACGTTGCCGGTATCGTACACCTCGCGATAAATCTAGCACAGCAAGCGCGCGTTCAGTGGACGCCGGGACGCTTCGCGCCCGGCCCCTGCCCGGATTCGAGTGGGCGTCTGGCGTCTCCTATTGATGGCGGCCCATACGGAAGGTCTCTTCGGCGCGGAACCAGTCTTCCTCCGGGGAGCCATCCGGACGTCCGCGCTCCTCCCAATAGGCATACGCGAGAGCCGCGATCCGCGGATCGGGTTGTCCATCGGCCGAACGCTGAATCGGGTGCGCCGATTGCCGCTCATGGGATTCGTGCAAACGTTTCTCGGCATCGTGACCCCGAACCCCGGAAAGCTCCGGATTCGTCGCGTGTTGGGATTGGGTAGCTTCGACGCTGGCTTTTGTGGCAGTTGGCATGACAACAATTTC
>CAVRPF010000015.1:0-100132 GCA_963723015.1 Bryobacterales bacterium | reverse complement strand
GATCACATACGCGAACAGCACCAGCGTGAGCCACTTGAAATGCGCGCGATCGTTCGATACCTGCTGACGAAGAGCAGCAGCACGATAATCGCGGCGAATGCCGGCGTCCACCAAAACGCGCTGACGCCAGTCACCATTTGCGTGACCGACCCCATGCCGCCAGATCGGCGCCGATATTGATGGTGTTGGCGACGATCAGCAGCGAACAAGCGAACCAAAGCACCCAACGCGGATAGCGGCCGCGGATCACCGCGGCCAGTCCCCGGCCGGTCACCGTCCCCAGGCGCGCGCACATCAATTGCACCGCGACCAGCAAGGGAAATGAAAAAAGCGCGGTCCAGGCGGACCGTAGCCGAAGCTGGCTCCCGTTACCGAATAAGTAGCGATTCCCGACGGATCGTCATCGGCCGCTCCTGAAATAAGACCGGGACCTAGATCGGAAAAAAATCTTCGGACGAAACCATCGGATGCCTTCGGCCTGCGCAATGTCTAAGCATAGCAAGCCGCAAGACGGCTTATAATATCGCTGAAATGGTGAACCTAGCCAACCTTCGCGGTTGCTCCTCAGTCGCCCGCAAGCTGCACGCCTCATGGGACAACTGCACTTGCGCGCAATCGCACAGCGTTGCCTCACTCCTGTTCCCGTCCATTTTTCAAATCTGCGATACATAGTGCAGGAGATATTTATGGCCGCACGAGCAAGCATAAAGCCAAAGGAGTCTGAGCCAAAATCCGCTTCCCTGGAAGATCGTATCCGGCTCCGCGCGTACGAGCTCTATTTACAGCGTGATAGCCAGGATGGGTCGGATCTGGACGACTGGCTGCGGGCGGAAGCGGAGATTACTGAAACGGTACAACAAGAACATCGGACTGAAGCTGAAATTAGCGCTTCGCGCAAGTAAATGGATCTCGATCGCGCTTTAGCGGCCGACATGGATTGGCAGGGGGCTGCGCAGACCCACGATTCGGAGCAGCGTATCGAGTCCGATTCCTTCGGCGAGATCGCTATTCCCGTCCACCACCTGTGGGGCGCGCAAACCGAGCGGTCGCGTATCAACTTTCCCATAGGTGGGCAGCGGTTTCAATGGGACCGGCCCGTCATCAAGGCTTTCGGAATCGTAAAGAAATGCGCCGCATTGGCCAACGGCGATTTGGGAGAACTGCCCGGAAGATAAGGTGAACTGGATCGTCTCCGCCGCCCAGGAAGTGATCGACGGCAAGTGGGACAGCGAATTTCCCCTGGTGGTTTTTCAGACCGGATCGGGTACGCAATCGAATATGAACGCTAACGAGGTGATCGCCAACCGCGCGATTCAGCTCGCGGGCGGCATCGTAGGTTCCAAGCGGCCCATCCATCCCAATGACGATGTCAACCGCTGTCAATCGTCTAACGACGCGTTTCCAACTGTAATGCACATCGCCGTCGTGGAACAGATCGAGAGGATGCTGCTTCCCGCCTTAGAGGCATTGCTCAAAACTTTGGCGGCGAAGTCGCGCGCCTTCCTGGATGTGGTGATGCTGGGGCGCACGCATCTTCAGGATGCGACGCCGGTCACGCTGGGCCAGGTGATATCCGGCTGGATGGCTCAACTGGATCAAGCCATGGCGGCCATCCGGCGCACCTTGCCGGACCTGTATGAATTGGCGATTGGTGGAACCGCTGTGGGAACGGGCATCAATGCGCACCCGCGATTCGGCGAAACTGCCGCCGCGCGCATCGCGGCTGAAACTGGGCAGCCGTTTATCTGCGCGTCCAATAAATTTGCGGCGCTATCCGCGCATGATGCGATGGTGAATGCCAGTGCCGCATTGCGGACTCTGGCGGGCGCGCTTATGAAAATCGCTAACGATGTGCGCTGGTACGCGAGCGGGCCGCGCGGCGGTATAGGCGAATTGAATATTCCGGAAAACGAGCCGGGCTCTTCCATCATGCCCGGAAAGATTAACCCGACTCAGTGCGAGGCGCTCACGCAGGCGGCCGTTCAGGTTTTCGGCAACGACCACGCAGTGGCATTCGCCGGATCACAGGGCAATTTTCAGCTCAACGTTTTTAAGCCGGTTATCCTGCACAACGTGCTCGAATCCATCGAGATCCTGGCCGCGGCCGCGCGATCCTTCGACGAGCGTTGCGCGCGCGGCATCGAACCGAACAAGGCGCGCATCGCCGAGCATTTGAATAGCAGCCTGATGCTCGCCACCGCGCTGGCCCCGCACATCGGCTATGAAAAGGCGTCGCATATTTCACTGGCGGCCCACCACCAAGGCACAAGCCTTCGCGAAGCCGCCTTGAAGCTTGGCTTAGTCACGGCCGAGCAGTTTGACGAGTGGGTACGGCCGGAAGAGATGACGAAGCCCCATCCGTGAGCTTCTCATCGTGGCGCACGCACTCATGCAAGAGGCGTTCACACTCGTGTGAACGCCTCTTGCCTTGTATGCACTGAAGGCTTGAAAGTTGACTGAGTTGCTCCTCGGCCCCGCTTGAGACAAGAATAGACAAACATGTGGCTTGGCATCGATGTCGGAACGGGAGGGTCGCGCGCGCTGCTGGTGGACGCGCAAGGACGCGTGCGCGCCGGGTATACAGCCGCGCACGAGGAGATGCGCATGGAGCGTCCGCTATGGGCCGAGCAGCGCCCGGACAACTGGTGGGACGCATCGGTAACGGCTGTGCGCGGCGCGCTCGCCGCGGCGGGCATCTCCGGCAATCGGGTCAAAGCGATTGGCCTTTCGGGCCAGATGCACGGGCTGGTGATGCTGGATGCCGCGGGACGCGTGATCCGCCCCGCGCTGATCTGGTGCGATCAGCGCTCGCAGGCGCAAGTGGATGCGGTCCACGCCAAGCTGGGCCGCGAGAACGTGCTGGGCTATATCGCAAACCCGGTGCTCACCGGCTTCACGCTGCCGAAACTGCTCTGGGTACGCGATCATGAGCCGCGCCATTTCGAACGCGTACGCCAGGTTCTGCTGCCGAAGGATTACGTTCGCTACCGGCTCACGGGCGAATATGCGTCGGAAGTTTCGGACGCCTCGGGCACGGCGCTGTTCGACGTCGTGAACCGGCGCTGGTCGTTTGAGATGGTGGATGCAATTGGGACTCGACCGCGCGCTTCTTCCGGTCTGCTACGAATCGAGCGACGTGACCGGCGCCATCACCGCGGAAGCTGCCGCACTGACCGGATTAGCCGCCGGCACGCCGGTAGTGGGCGGGGCGGGCGATCAGGCGGCCAGCGCCGTGGGCAATGGCATCGTGGAGCCGGGCATCGTGTCCTGCACCATCGGAACCTCGGGCGTGGTCTTCGCCCACATGGAAGAGCTGGCGTACGATCCGGGCGGCCGCGTACACACGTTCTGCCACGCCGTCCGCGGCAAATGGCACGTGATGGGCGTTACGCAAGGCGCAGGCCTCAGCCTGCAGTGGCTGCGCAACCAACTTGCGCCAGACATGGACTACGACGCGCTCACCGCCGAAGCATCGCGGGCGCCGGCGGGAGCGCAAGGGCTTGTTCTGGCTTCCGTACCTGATGGGCGAGCGCACGCCGCATCTGGACGCATTGGCGCGCGGCGGATGGATCGGATTGACCGCCAGCCATACGCGCGCCGATCTGATCCGCGCGGTGATCGAAGGCGTTTCCTACAGCCAGCGCGATTGTCTCGACCTGGTGGAGGCGTTGGGCAGTAGAAGTAAATTCGGTGCGCGCTTCCGGCGGCGGCGCGAGGAGCGCATTCTGGCGGCGCCGCTGGCCGGCATCTTGAATAAGCGCGTGGCGACGCTGGCAATCGCAGGAAGGGTCGGCGTATGGCGCCGCGCTGCTCGCGATGGTAGGCGGCGGCGAGTTCGGCGGCGTTCCCGAAGCGTGCCGCGCGCTGATTCGAGAAGCGGAATCCGTGACGCCGGGCGCCGATGCCGCGTATTACGCCAAGGCGCATCGCGTGTATGCGGAGCTGTATCCGGCCCTGAAGCCGGTATATGCAGCCATCGCGGCATTGGAATAGCCATGCGATAATCGTTTCTCCCACATGAAAGCTCGCGTTTTTGTTTCTCCCAAGACCACGGTCCTCGATCCGCAAGGGCAGGCGATTCGCTCAGCGCTGCACAGCCTCGGCTACGCATCCGTAGAGGACGTCCGACAGGGCAAGCTCTTCGAGCTGACCATTGCCAACGGCGCCACGCGCGAGCAGGCGCTGAAGGATTTGGAAGCCATCGCGCATGAAGTGCTGGCGAATCCCGTGATCGAAGAGTATAGGGTCGAGGTGAGCGATTGAGCCGCGCCGGATGTGCCGGATCCGTTTGGGGCGCACGCGCTCCTGCGACCATTTAGATGGGGATTTGTGAGGCTGCCGACCGCTACTTCCTCGTGAGCACGGCCGCCAGATACCGGAGTTCCGACTCCACTTCCGCGGGATCGGCGACGGTGTCCGCGATTTCCTGGCGAACGAGTTCGCGATAGCGCTTGCGAAGCCTATGAATGGCTACCTTGAGCGCTCCCTCCGAGGTGTTCATTTCGCGTGCCAGCGCGGCATACGGCGCGTCGGACTGCCCGAGAAGGAACGCCTTCAATTGCTCGAAATGCTCCGGGCGGCCGTGATGCACGAACTCGTTCCGCAATCTCTCAACGACTCGGTCGAGCATCGAAAGCGCCCAGCGCCGTTCGAAGATCCGCTCCGGCGTCTCATCGTGCGCAGGTTCGCGTTGGTACCGCTCTTCGCCTGACGAGAATTCAAGCGGCACAAGCACCCCGCCGCCGCGTTTGCGCGCGCGATGGCGGTCTTCTTCGTCGGCCACGAAGAATTTCAAGGAAGTCAGGAGAAAGGACCGGAACCGGCCCTTTTCCGGGTCGGCGCGATCGAGATATCGCCCTTCCAGCACGCGCATGAAGAACTCCTGCGTGAGATCCTGCGCCTGATCGGCCGGATAACCGCGCCGGCGCAGATAGGCATACAAGGGATACCAGTAGTTCTCACACAGAGAAACCAGAGCGGACCGGGCTTCCTTTCCATGTGGATCGCCGGCAGCGACCACCAGGTTCCACCGCGTCGTCGGAAACTGGGATGGTCCGGGCAGCGTGTGCATGGTCTGGCCGTTCGTCATGATCTTATCCTCACGAGACATTCCGCTAAACAGGATAAGGAATGCCGGAGCCGCAAAGTTACACGCAATGTAAAGCTACAGGCAATTATAGTTTGGCGGACTCAGCCTTCGCTTCCTGCACAACCGGAATGTCGGGATCGGCATCCTTCCAGATAGCGAGGAGATCCTTGTAGGCGGCGGCCGATTTCGCGCGATCTCCGGAAGCGGACAACGCTCTGGCCAGTTGGAGACGCGCCATTGGTCCGATCGGATCGTTCAGCATGATACCCGGATGATCGAGAATTTTTTGAAACTCAGCCGCTGCCTCGCGATGGCGGCCCATTCGGGAATAAGCGAGGCCACGCACGTAGACCGGGTAAAGAGCTCCGAAGAAGGCGCCATCGTAGAATGCCGTAGCCGGAACAGCGAGGTCGTACGGAGTTGCCACTTGTGTCATTTCGAGCGCTTTCGCCGGGTCTCCCTGGTTGAGAGCTTCGAGCGCCCGCAGCGCAGGCAGGTAGCTGAATTGGACAGACGTATCCTCCGGGTAGCGCTTTTCAAGGTCCGCTTCGATCTTGTGAGCTTGCGCGGACTCGTGCAGCAGCGCCAGCGCGAAGGCAGGTCCGTAATCGGCGTCCCGGCTTCGGTAAAGCGACAACGCCTCTCGCCGCGCTTCTTTGCGCCTCCGCGCGGATCCCGAACAGCGCATTCCACGCGGCGCGAGCGCCTTCAAACTGGGCGGCCCGCTCGCGCAAACCTGCCTGGCGAGATAAGATCACCGCGCGATCCGATAGCCGGGCCGCTTCTTTCAGGCGCCCGTGATACGCCAAGGTCAGAGCTTCCTGGTGCTCAAACCATCCCTGGGCTTCCATTTTTGCCTGACGGTGGGTCATTTCCCTTTCCATTGCCGCCTGGTCGCTCCTCAGAAAATCGATAAAGTACCGGCATATCGAGAACTGAACGACTTCGATCTTACGTTCCGATGCCTTACGAAGCACTGCCTCGGCTTCCGGCAGGCGGTTCAGGTAGATGTAGGCAAAAGCCACATTTCCGTAGCCGATGGAGTAATCCGGATCGAGTTCGATCGCCTTTTGACCTTCTTCGGCGGCTTTCTCGTAATGACCCGACCCCTGCGACGTGAAGGCCGCCAAAAATCCGTGGGGCGCGAGATCCCCGGGGTACTTTTGTGCCCACGATTCGAGGGTCTGTCGCGCCAGTTCCAGGTTTCTGGTTACCTGCCGGTGGTAGTTGAAAGTGATGAAATAGTTCTCCCGGTCGCTAACCCGATTCCGTAGTTCATAGGCTTTGGCTATATTCTGCGCTCCAAGTTCGGACTCCCCGAGGGCGGCATAGGTCCGGCCCAGGTAGGCATAAGCCATCGCAAATTTCGGGTCGATCTCGATGGCCCGCTTCAGGAGTGAAATGGCTTCCGCTGTCTGTGCCCCCCTACTCTGTTGTGCCTTCATTGCAGCGCTGTAGGACCTCCAGGCCTCCAGGGAGGGCGTAGTTGCCTCGTCCGGCAGACTGGGCTCCTTTTCCACGCGTGGGAAGCGATTCGCGGCCCGGATGCGGAACCGGTTTACCATTTGGCCCAGCGCCTTGAAGACGTCGTCTTTTTTGGCTGCGGACGCCTGCTCCTGGTCCAGAACATCTCCCGTTCGGCAATTCCTTGCACGCAAGCCCAACACGTACTCGCTTTCGAGGCTGGTGACGGAGCCCTCCACGACCGCGGCGCTTCCCGGTCCGCTCGCAGATTTCGGCCGCAACATCCGGGGTAAGCTTCGTATCCGCAGGCCGGACCATCAGGCGGAGCGTCTGGCTCACGCGCGCATCGGAAAGCACGCTGAGGTAGGGCGAGTTCCCAAGTTCCACCGCCATTACCTGGCGAAGCGTTCCATCGAAGGCGGGGTCGCCAGTGGCATTCGCGAAATCCGCCAGAACGATCGTATTCTTGTCCGTCAACTTGGGTCTCGGCGGAGAATCGCGGCGCACGAACGACCAGACCGTCACTCCGCCTAAAACGATGAAGGCGAGACCCGCGGTTGTGCCGAGAGCGGCCGGCCTGTGCCTGCGAATAAACTTCCGCGCTCGATAGGGCTGGCTCGGCGGAGACGCGAGCACTGGCCGGTGCTCCATGTATCTCTGTATATCGGCTGCGAACTCAGTCACCGAAGAGTATCGCCGTTCCCGCACTTTTTCCAGAGCCTTCATCACGATCCAGTTCAGGTCGCCATCCACGAGGCGGCGCAGAGACGCCGCGTCCGTCTGACGGCGCGCGGCAATATCGGCCGCTGCCGCTCCCAGTGTCGTCAGCTTTCGCGAAAGCGGTGGGGCTTCTTCTTCACGGATGATGCGGAGCATCTCGGCTATCCCTGCCTGGCGCATTCTGGCCGCGTCGAAAGGGACCGTTCCGATCAGCAACTCGTACAATAGGACCCCGAGCGAATACACATCGGAAGTCTCATCGACGTCTCCGGTCATCACCTCGGCCTGCTCAGGACTGGCGTACTCCGGCGTACCCACCATCTGGCCGAATTGCGTGAGCAGAGTGTTCTCCACCGCCCACTGGTCGGTAGCCTTCGCGATGCCGAAATCGATTACCTTTGGAACCGGCGCGCCCTCCTGTTCCATCACCAGCACATTCGACGGTTTGAGGTCGCGGTGGATCACGCCTTTCTGGTGCGCGTGTTGAACGGCGCGGCACGCCGCGAGGAACAGTTCCAGCCGTTGGCCGATCGCCATCCGATTGCCATCGCAATACTGAGTTATCGGTACGCCCTCGATGTACTCCATTACGAAATAAGGCCGGCCTTTGGGCGTGGCGCCTGCGTCGAAGATTCGTGCGATATTCGGGTGGTCCATCACCGCCAGCGCCTGCCGCTCGTTGGCGAAGCGTGCGAGTACCTGACTCGTGTCCATCCCCAGTTTGACCACTTTGAGCGCTACATAGCCGGCGAATGGGTTCGCGCTGCTCGGCCAGGTACACGGTGCCCATCCCCCCTTCCCCTAAGGGTCGAAGGATCTGATAACGGCCGAAATCGTCATCGCCGGCCGCCGCGCTCGCTGTATCGATGGTCTGAGTTCCGGATTCTCTCCGCGCCCAGCGAACTATCGAAAGCGCCCTGGATCAGACAACTCGGGCACAGTCCCGCGGGATCGCTCGGAACCCAATTCCTCTCCGCACTGAGGGCAGTTTGGCATCTGGACCAGAGCCGCAGCAGCTATTTTATGCCTTTTGCCCCAGACGCTGTAACCTTCAGTCCCGCGATTCCTTATTCATGGTGAGCCGGATTGGAACCGGCAACCAGACCAGCCTTGGAGGGGCCTCACAATGCTTTCTCAACGGAAACTGATCATTTCGCTAACGCTGTTCGCTGCTTCAGCCAGCGCCAGCCCACTTGTGTATGTAGTTACCTATGCGGGCCAATTCGGCGCTCGTAGACCCAACTACCGGGGCGTTCACCCAAATCGGTCCCACTACCTCGGATCCACTAGGCGGGTTGGTGGCTGGACCGAATGGATCGTTGCTGGGTGTTTCGTATGGAGGGAATTTGGATTCGGTCAATCCGGCAACCGGGGCGATCTCTGTGATCGGCGCCACGGGCTTGGGGCCCGCGCTGGCCACCGCGGCCTTTGCCACCGGCGAACTCAATGGAACGGTGTATGAAACCGATGGGAGCAACAACCTCTACACCATAAATACGGCGACCGGAACTCGCGTCAAACTGATCGGCGCCACCGGTCTCCCGCAATGCCCGTCCGTCACCGACCCTGACGATATCGGTGACGAGGCGCTTTTTGCGGCTGGCGGGAAGCTGTATGTAACTTTCGATGCTTTTAATGCCATTACCAACGCCGTGGTGGATGCTCCGGAACTCTACCAGATCGATCCCACGACCGGAGCGGCGACTCTAATTGGGCCGACAGCTTTTGGGATCGACGCTGCACTGCAGGTGAACGGCACTGTCTATGGTTTCACGGCGGCCAATACGGTGCTGTCGTTGAACGTGGCGAATGGCAGCACCACTTTCGTGACGAATTATGACCCGAATGCATTGGACATTACCGGCGCAGCCCCAACCCCTGAGCCAGCGTCGTTCGGTCTGGCCGCCATTGGAATAGCCGCGATTCTTGTTGCCAAGCGGCGAAGGTTCTATGGCCGGCAGCGCTGAAGCTGCCCCTGTGCGGCGCGCGCGCGCCAAGTCGAAAAGCAGTGGGCCCCGAACTCGCGCTACGGCCGCGGCGCCGGCTCCGAGCGTGCTCACGCGAGACGTCGGTATAACGCCGAGCTATGGCACGGGTTGCGGGACAGCATGCGGCGTTGGAGGCGCCGGCGCAATCTCTGCGCGCTCCACGGTGCAGCGCGCGAACTTCGATTGTTTAATGTCGGCGACGGATGCGGCTCGCGGCCTTGCATTGGCTCGTGTTCTTGTGGGAGTGAACCAGCAGCAGTGTTATGACCGCGGCAAAACAGATGCCATCCGCCGTGCGCGCAAGTCGGGCGTTCAAATCGCTCCGCCCCCGCTAATCGGATCCATAGCTCGTGCGGCTCAATGCGGCGGTCCTCCAGACGCTTTTGCCGGGTCACCGCCGAGTGGGACCGCTGCGCCGGGCGCTGGCGGCAAGCTCGGCATCAATTTCTCTATGGGAATCGCTTCATAGGCAGGCTTAACCGATACGATCTCATTAGCATTGCCGATCGCAGTCTGCGGATCCTTGCCAGTATTCGGCGGCAGAAAGGGCCTGGGAAAGTGCAATTCCGGAAGAGGCTGTCCGGCGGGAATCGGATGAACCAGCTCCGGTGTCACAATGACGATCAGTTCCGTATTCTGCTTGGAAACCGATTTGGATCGGAAAAGGTTCCCCAGTATTGGAATATCGCCGATAAACGGAATTTTCTCGAGAGTGTCCGTTGTCCGGTTATCGAGGAGACCTCCGATCGCAAAACTTTGCCCCTCGCTCAATTCCACCTGTGTACTCAGTTTACGCGTGGTCAGCGCTGGGACATTGAAACCGCTCACGGTAAGGCCATTGGTAAAATCCAGCGCGCTCACTTCCGGCGCCACCTCCAGATGAATGGTTCC
Organism: Bryobacterales bacterium; assembly: GCA_963723015.1. Taxonomy (GTDB): domain Bacteria; phylum Acidobacteriota; class Terriglobia; order Bryobacterales; family Bryobacteraceae; genus PALSA-243. The sequence continues at coordinate 89,980 of CAVRPF010000015.1, read as the reverse complement.
GCGCGGCGTGATGGTAGGAGTGAAGGTTAACCTTACGCCAAACTCGCGGAATTGAATGGAAACCACCGGCGCTCCTCCCGAGGCCGCGCTTACGCTGGGAAAAGGAAACTCTCCTCCGGCAAGAAAACTGGCCTTCTTACCGTTCTCCGCGAGCATGTTCGGTTCGGCGAGAACCTGTAGGACGCCCTTCACCTGCAGCGCCTGAATGCTGGCCCCCAAATTCAGATCGGAGCGGAAGAAAAAGAGATTGAGAGCGTCCGAAAGCGTCGCCGCAACGGGACTATTGGCCTGAAGCGGAGGAAATCCGGGAGGGGAGTATTGCTGGGTGGTTGCGCCGCCAACGGTATTAGCCGCACCCGTACTGAAGATATTCATGCCCAATTGGGTGCTGATGCTGCGGTCTACGCTCGCAAACTTCACCTTCAATAGAATCTGCGCTTCCGCGGGTGGAGTCTCCACATAAAGAAGGTTTACAGTCTTACCCAACGTCGAGGCAATTGAAGCTGCGCGATCCGCGCTGGTGACATCCTTGACCGTCCCCCGCAGAAAAGCGGTTTCGTTCTCAAAGCTCAGATCGATATTCTGTCCCGGTAGTTCCCGTTCTATTTCATGCTTCACGCCTTCCACGCGGCTGTCCGCTAGGAAACGGCTCGGCGTTACCGTAATGTCGAACGACCGTCTGGGGCCGCCTTGCTGCCAGACAATGAGACTGCTTACGCCCGGCGCTTTGGCGTTTAGCAGTATCTCATGAGGGCTGACCGCGGTAACCTCGGCGATATCGCCGAAGCCCACCGCGATACGCTCAATAGGAAGCGCATTATCCACGATAATCGACTTGCCAACCGTCAATAGGAGATTGCCAGGCGAATCCTGGTTGGGATGCGCCTGTGGCGGCGGGGTTGCCGCCGGTGGACGATCCTCCGGCTCAACCCGGGCGGCCGGTTTCGGCGGGTCGGGTGGCGGGGCGAGTGGTTGCGGCTGCGATTGCACCACGCCATCCGGCGGGGCGGGCAACGGGGGATCCGGTAATGTCAAATTGACCGGCGGATCGGGCGTTCGGAGATTGGTTTGCGCCGCTATGTCTGGCTGGCTTTGCGCCGGCAGATCTGGCGTCAAGAGAATCGGAGGCTCGGGCGCTGGGACGGGCGCCGTTTTCGTCAATACGCTCGCCGCCGTTACCGGGGTGGCGCTGGTAGGTACTACCCAAGTCTCCGTGGCGGTCAAGTCTCCAATGATCCAGCCCACGGTATAGGAGGTTCCCGCCGGCACGCAGGTATCGTTCGGAACAAGGCTAACCGAGAAGTCGCCCGCGACAAAATGCACCGCCTTTGTCTGGGCTGCGACGTGGATCGACCCTGAAACGCAAGGCTCTGTCAGCCGAATATAGGCTGTCCCATTCGCCGGCATCCCATCGCGACCGATTACGGTGCGGATCACTGTTGTATTCGCGCCCCACAAAGCGCAGGGCAGCAGAAATAAAACTAACTCTTTTCTTATAGTGTGAGTTCTCACTCCTGCCTCCAAAGTGGAACCCAGTCCCGAATGAGCCGATTACTCGCCATGATTGAAGAATTCGGCAGATCGACGCCAAAACTTCACTGATTCCGCGCGGGCTGGCTAAATTTAACCTCAGTATGCACCGAACCATTCGACACTTCAATAACATATGGAGCGGGAGCGACAGCTTTGACTGTGGAAGCTGGCGCCGGTTGCATGACCTGAGCCACCGGTTGCGGGGCCGGTTGAACTCGCTTTACCCGGTCCGGGTGAACCGGCGCGGGAGCGCGGGCGCCGCCGAAAAGATCCGCCATCATCGTGCCTGTTAACCCGGAAATCTGCGTATCCGTGGGATTACGCAAAACCAATTGAATATGTGTTTCGTTTCCGGCCAGACTGAGGACCTCGGCCTGTGGAGGCGTGACCAGCAGATTGACAACCTGCGCCTGTTCCGGCTTGCCTTCCTGATCCTTTTGAAAATTGGTGCCGGCGGAAAGTACCTGAATATTTTGCAGGAGCGTGCGTACCGTAGGTCCGTTGAGAGGGCTGCCCCCGGGCGGAAGGCCGGTGATCAGAACATCCACGCGCATTCCAGGGACGACAAATCCAGCGACGCCGACGACCTCGTTCACTTTGACGGCGCACGCCCTCATTCCTGGCGGAATCGTCGCAGCCAGGCCGCCTCCCGATCCTTTCGGCGCCAGACGACTTTCAGTCACCGGCTCGCCCTCGTAAATCGACGCAACCACGCTCCGGTCCAGGAAGCCCTCGCGTTTCAGGATCGCGCCCTTGGGAACGGGTCCGGACCATGCGGCCATTTTCCAGTCGGTATCGTGAATCAGCGTTCCCACGGCAAGATCGTGGCTGGCAATCACGAGTTCCACCGTCTGCTGGGGCCTGGCTGCGGTCAGGCGCACGTTAACTGCGCGATAGACCAGGTAGCTGGCGCAGCAGGATAGCACCAGCGCGGAAGTAATGATAATCAATATTCTTCGGTTCATTGGATGCTACTCGGCGCCTCGCTTTTTTTACCGGCACGTTCCGAACTGCAATTTCATTTCCGTGCGGGGCTGGAGCCGCGCGCGATACGGATCAAGCAGTTACGGTGGCGATATCCCCGGCTCTGTATACAACTACGGCCAAGTTCGCTTCTGAATAGTATCTTCGCGTTCACAGTAAAGTTAGACCGATCACGGCCGATATATATAACTGTGTAGCTTCAGAATCATTACCTAAATACCTATCCATCACTAGGTATTTTTATAATGACCGCGCAGCCGATGCATGATAAACGTCGAAAGGATATCTGAGTCCGATGATCCGCCTCCTGTTATATTCCCAAGACCTGAACTTGCAGTCCTTGCTTGCGCCGACGCTGGGCGGTGAGTTCTCTCTATTTCTGGAACGCCGCGTAGATCGCATCCGGGAAATCATTTCGCAAGGGCAATGCGATGTTCTGATCCTGGACCTCGATTCGAGCTCCTGCCCTATGCAGCGCCAGCTCGGATTTTTCGACGAAATCCGCGGTTTCGGCGTCCCAGTGGTGGTCATGACCGATGACGACAGCAGAGCGACGGCAATGGATCTGGTGCAGCGCGGCGTCTACAACTATTTCCGTAAGCCGCCTGCCTTGCCGGAGTTGAAGATCGTCGTCCGCCGCGCGCATGAATACGCCGTCCTGAAGCGCGAGTTGGAAACCGTACGCCAGCGCCTGCCGCCTTCCGGCTGCGATCGGTTGATTGGTTCCAGCGCACGCTCCCAATTGGTCTACGATCTCATCCGGCGGGTTGCCAATCTGGATGCATCCGTGCTCATTACGGGCGAGAGTGGCGCCGGTAAAGAGTTAATCGCTCGCGCGATTCACAACCTCAGCCATCGTAAAGATTGTCCGTTCGTCGCGGTATCGTGCGGCGCCATTCCGGAAACCCTGATCGAAGCCGAGTTGTTTGGCGCCGAAAAGGGCGCGTTCACCGGCGCCGCGATCCGGCGAAAAGGGTATCTGGAAGAGGCCGCGAACGGAACGCTGTTCTTCGACGAGATTGGAGAGCTCAGCGCCCACACGCAGGTAAAACTGCTGCGCGTGCTGCAGCAGCGGGAGTTCAGCCGCTTGGGAAGCAGCCAGTTAGTCCCATTGCAGGCACGCCTCCTTTTCGCCACCCACAGAAACCTGATCGAGATGGTGCAAGAGGGAACCTTCCGCCAGGATCTGTATTATCGCGTCAACGTGATGGGAATCAAGGCCCCTCGCCTCCAGGACCATTCCGAAGATATTCCCCAGATCGCGCAGCACTTTCTGGAGCACTATTCCCGGCTCTACCAAAAGCCGATGACCAGGATTACGCCCAATGCGATGGCGCTCCTGCTGCAATACGAATGGCCCGGGAACGTGCGTGAACTGGAAAACGCGATCCAAGGCGCCATTATTCTCAGCGACGACGATACCATCCAGCCGAAAGATCTGCCCATGACGATGCAACACCCGGATCTGCTTGGAGTAGGCGACTCGCTGCCTGGAGGTTCCTTCGAAGAGCAAATGCAGGACTACAAAATCAAGCTGGCGCACCGGGCCATTCAAGAGTGCAACGGGAATAAAACCCTGGCGGCCCGCAGCCTCAACATCTCCCGAACCTATCTTCATCGTCTTATTAAGAGTCCGGGAGACGACGACGATTCGTTATCGACGTCATTAGCTAACTGAGTCCCTGATCCCGATCGGTAAGCTCTCGATCCTGTCGAGGCCGGCTATGGGGACCGGCACAAAACCCGGAGCCCGTGCGGAGCCGATCACACCGGTGGTAAGTTGATTGAGGTGGAAGATAGTCCAATACAGCTCAAGCTTCCTGGCCGATCACGTGAAAACCCTTCCGAATGAGGTGCCGCATGCGTTTGTTATATCTCTCCCTTCTGTTCGCGGTCTGCGCTTTCGCGCAGTCGGCGCCCACCACCAGCCTCTCCGGCACGGTGGGCGATCCCTCCGGCGCGGTCGTTCCAAACGCCGCCCTAACGCTCACCAATGCCGGAACCAACTGGTCTCATAAGACTGCTTCCGATGCCGAGGGCCGATTCCTGTTCACGCTGGTCCCGCCCGGCGTCTACAACATGCAGGCCTCCGCGACCGGCTTCGCGCCGCTCCGCCAGGAAGGCATTCGCCTCGATGCCGATGTTCCCGCCACGATCCATATCACTCTTTCGGTCGCCACATCTGCGACCACGGTCACCATCAAAGCGGATGCGCCAATGGTTGATGCCCAGTCGGGTACGGTCCGACAAGTGGTGGGTGAGCAGTATATCGAGGACCTGCCGCTGCAGGGCCGCAACGCCGCCGCCCTGGTCTACATGGCGCCCGGCACCGTCCTCGGCAAAGGAATTGACAGCGGCACATATGCCACGAATAGCGACACGATTGCCGTCTCCGCCAACGGCGCCATGGGAGATCAGGTCAATTACAAGCTCGATGGCTCCTCGCATACCGACAATCTGAACAATCTTAACGCCGGTTTCCCCAATCCCGACGCGCTTTCTCAATTCACTGTCGAAACCAATAACTTTGACGCGCAATATGGCGGCGCCGGCGGCGCCATCGTCAACATTGTCACCAAATCGGGAACCAACCAGATTCACGGCTCGGCTTTCGATTACCTCCGCAATGGCGATCTTAACGCGCGCAACTTCTTTGCGCCGCAGCAGGACGCGATTAAGCGCAACCAGTTCGGCGGCAGTATTGGCGGCCCGATCCGCCGCAATAAGCTGTTTTTCTTCGGCGCCTGGCAGCGCACCATCCTCAGCAACATCACTTACGGCAACACTGCGTTCGTCCCCACCGGACCGGAGCGCACCGGCGACTTCTCCGGTCAAAAGGCGATCAAAGACCCGGCGACAGGCATCGCCTATCCGGGCAACATCATCCCCGCCTCGCAGCTTTCGCCCATTGCTCTCGCCATGATGCCCGATATTCCCACCACGCCCGATCCGACCGGCAAGTTGATCTTTGCGCAACCTTCGTCCAATGACGGCCAACAATTTTTAGGCAAGGTGGACTACAACGCCGGCGCGCATCAGATCAACGCCAGCGTCTTCCGCATCCATTACACCGATCCGGGCTGGAATGCCAACGATACCCTGCTGGCCTACAAGATCGGACAGAACCAGACCACGCATTCATTCAAGGCCGGCGATACCTGGATCATTACGCCGCACCTGGTCAACTCTCTCAACTTCTCCGGCCTGATCTTGAATTCCGTGCAGACGCGCACCGCGCCTTTTTCCATTTTCGATTTCGGGGATATTAAAGCCACCAAACCCGCGCCGCAATTTCAGGAAACGGGAATCAGCGTTACCAGCTTTTCCGGATGGGGATCTGGCGGCACGCAGCCTCCGGGCGACTGGATCCGCGACAATCTGGACCTCTCCGACGTCATCACTTATATCCGCGGCGGCCACTCCATGCACTTCGGAGGCACATTCGTGCCCTGGAACCGGTTCGATTCCAGCACCGGTTACCAGGAAGAGCCCCTGCTCACGTTTACCGGCGCTGCCACCGGCAACGGTCTCGCCGACCTCCTCACCGGGCAGGTTGCGACCTTCACGCAGACCGCGGGTAAAGCGAAATTTACCCGCGGCCGTCAGGCCAACGCTTTCTTCCAGGACCAGTGGCGCCTCACGCGCCATCTTACGCTAAATCTTGGTCTCCGCTGGGAACCTTTCCTGCCCTGGACCGATCCGGTGGCGCAACAGATCGGCGGTTACATCCCCGGCGCCAAATCCCAGCGCTTCCCTAATGCCCCCACGGGCCTGCTATTTGCCGGGGATCCGGGTTTTCCCGATGGCGGCGTCTACCCGAATCTGTCGAACTTCGCTCCGCGCCTCGGCGCCGCCTATGCGCTGAACAACGGCGCGCATCCGACCACTATCCGCGGCGGTTGGGGGCTGTTCTACATCCAGCCCTTCGCGCGGATTTATAACAATTTTGTGCAGAACGCACCGTTCAGCCCCTCGGTCCAATTGACCGGCGTCAGTCTGGCCGATCCTTTCGGCTCCGCTGGCGCGCAGAATCCGTTTCCGCCCTTCGCGCCGGTGCATCCCACCGCCGCCAGTACGTTCATTCTCCCCGTTGCATATCAGTTCTTCGATCCCCACTGGCATATCGGTCATACTCGCGCCTACAACGTCACCATTGAGCACCAGTTCGCGCGCAATCTGGTCGCACGCGCTTCCTATATCGGCACTCAGGGACGCGATCTAGGGTCGTTTCAGGAGATCGATCCAGCAATCTATGGACCTGGCGCGACATCGTCCAACACCAACGCCCGACGGCCGCTGGCTCCCACCTACGCCTCCATGATCGAGATGATGAATGGCGGCATCTCTAACTACAACGCGTTCCAAGTTACTGTCGAGCATCGCTTCTCACAGGGGCTCTCCTTCGTCGCCAACTACACCTTCTCCAAGGCTCTGGACAATGAATCCGCGGACGTCCAGTTGACCGTGACCAACCCCGATCCCTTCGTACCACGGTTTAATTACGGCCTTTCCGATCTTGACACCACGCAAAACTTTTCCTTCTGGACGGTCTACAACCTTCCGTTGCTGTCCAAAGCCCCGCGTTTCGTTCGCGGCGCACTTGGCGGCTGGCAGACCACCGGTATCTGGACGTGGCATTCCGGCTTCCCGATCAACGTGACCTCCGGGCAGGACCGCTCGCTTTCCGGAATTAATCTGGATCGCGCCGACCTGATCGGGAACCCGTACCTTTCCTCGGACCGCCCCACCGCCTCTCTGCTTAACGAATGGTTCAACACCTCTGCGTTCGCGCTCGCCGCGCTGGGTAGCTTCGGCGACAGCCCGCGCAATCTGCTCCGCGCTCCCGGCATCTTTAATTTCGATTGGTCCTTCGCGAAGTCTTTCCGCGTGAGCGAGCGCATCAGTACCCAAATGCGCGGCGATTTTTTCGACTTACTGAATACTCCGCACTTCAACGCGCCCGGCTCAAGCGTAGCAAGCACCTCCACATTCGGTAAGATCACTTCCGCCGCCGATCCTCGAATTGTGCAAATCTCGTTGAGGGTGCGATTTTGAGTGTTGCGATCCATAGCCGCCTCTGCTTGCTGACCGCTGCACTGTTATTCCACCCGGCGCCGGCGCACAGTCAGGATCCTCTCTATTTCCTGCAGATGTCCGATCCGCAATTCGGCATGTACACCGCCAATAAAGATTTTGCGCAGGAAACGGCCAATTTCGAATTTGCCATCGCTACCGCGAACCGGCTGCGGCCGAAGTTCGTCATTATCTGCGGCGATCTGGTGAACAAAGCCGGCGACGCGGACCAGATCGCCGAATTCAAGCGCATCGCCCATAAGCTGGAGAGCGGCATTGCGCTCTATACAGTCGCCGGCAATCACGATGTTGGCAATTCCCCGACCCCCGGATCGCTTCGAGTATTCCGGCAGAACTTCGGGAAGGATTACTACACGTTTGCCTATCCGGGGTTTGAGGGTATCGTGCTCGATTCCAGCCTGATCCAGCATCCCGAAGGCGCGCCCGACGAGGCCGCCACACAGGAGAAATGGTTGGGATCGGAACTTGCGAAGGCCAGGCAATCCGGTGTCGGATGGGTGGTCGTCTTCCAACATATTCCGTTCTTCGTGCAGAACGCCGATGAGCCCGATGGGTATTTCAACATTCCGAAGACGGTTCGATCCCGGTACCTGGAGCTGCTGGAACACTCCGGAGTGCGGTACGTTTTCGCGGGCCACTTACATCACACAAGCGCGGGCGAATACGGCCCGGTCCACATGATCAGTACCGGCCCTGTAGGCAAACCGTTGGGGACCGGAGCCTCCGGATTGCGCGTTGTGAGAATAGATGGCAAGACCGATGCCGCGGGTCTCAAAGAACAGTACTTCGATTTTGGGCATCTGCCGAACCAATTGGATGCCGCATTTTCAAAGTAATCGGACCCGAGTGAGTTTGTTATTGCGAGTAAGGCAGCAAATGGTCTTAGACTAAGATTTCGCGCTCTCTTTTTCCATTAGCCACTCTTTCACTACGCCCCGATCTTGGCGAATCCCGCCACGTCCAAGGGCTTCAGAAAGTAATCGTCGGCTCCAAGTATTTTCACTCTCGCGACATCTGCCGGATCTTGCGAGGCAGTGAGCACCACGACCGCGACGTCCGCCCACCGGGCGTTGGCGCGGATGCTGTTTAATGCCGATGCGCCCTCCACGCCAGGAATGTTGAGGTCGAGGAGCACCAGATTAGAATCTGCGCCGACGAGTCGCCGATGTATGCCAGCGCATCCTCGCCGTCCGCAAAAGCCGTGAATTCACAGGCCACCCCGGCCTCTCCGATGGATCGTTTGAAGACCAGCAGATCGAGCTGATTATCTTCCAAAAAAAACGTGAAAACGGCGCATGGTGCAGCCGATACAAATACCGCCGACATTGGGGCACCGGCCAATTCCACCTATCCAGCCGCGCTTACCGACATTCCAGTTCACCACCGGTCCCCAGCACCCGAGCTTTACGATGCATTGTATATCCCCGTAGGTCCCCGCGAATCGCCCTGTTCGTAATATCCTCCGCGGTCGCAGCCTTCATGAACCGTGGCGCCGAAGAGCCAGGTGGGACGGAGCTTGTCGTGCAGCGGAATCTGCGGAGCGCGTCCCGCCGCCTGCCAGAAAACGTGAAGCAGCGTTTCCATGAAGTTGTCGGCTGAACGTCCCCTCCGCCGCCAAATGAAAGTGGCGCATAAAATCGTCGCCGGACTCCAAGGCGAGCAACGGGTTCCGCAGCGTTACTTTCGGGATGCCTGGAATTGCGCCGAGCAGGATATGCTTGATGCTTGGTTGCACGCGCCGGTCATCGCGATCGTATCGCCGTCACAACTCAGGCCGTTAACCAACGGATATCCACCTCGTCCAAAGGCTGCCCTGCCATCGGGTAGATTCCCGTGTTCCGAGCCTGACCTGTGGGCGGCATGATTTGGCTTAAGACGGCGCCTGCGGCGGCTTGGGCGGCATCTCAAGCACGATTGCCTTCAGATTGATGTAGGCATCCAGGTCGGTTGGCTTGCGAAAATGAGCCGTGGCGCCAAATCTCCTGATTTCCCTTACATCGGCCGGAGAATCCGTACAAGTGACGAAAACGACCGGAATATTCCGCAAACGCGCGCTTGGGCGAGCATACGCCAGGACCTCGGCGCCAATAACTCCCGGCAAGTTCCAGTCCAGCAGAATCAGAGAAGATAAGTCGCGTTCGCCGCCAGTCTCCGATCGCCGGGGTATCGAGAATGCCTGCTCGCCATCCTGCACGACCTGGAGGTGGATTTGCCTGCCGCATTGTTTCAAGGCGCGGTCAATGACGTAAACATCCGAGGCATTGTCCTCGACCAGTAACACGGTTGGTATGGATGAGCGACGATCCAGTCCCCACGCCGAGATTCCGGGCGTTTGTTGAATCGACCGGAGGTGGCGGAAGTGAGCCTCCAACTACCAAGGGCAGGGTCAGTTCAGATGCGATCGTCATCATGAGGCCAAGCCGCCGCCGGCCGGCAAGGGCGGAAACCATCGCAAAGCTTCACGCGCCCGCTAATGGCGTAATCCTCTGCCTGAATTCTAACGTTGAGCAAACGCTTGCAAATTTCATGCGCGCGGCGTACCCAAGGTTTGCGTTTCTTCCAAGATCGACGGCCGATTCCTGGTACTTTCCGTCGAGGATGATGGAATCGGATTTCAACCCGAACAGGCGGAACGAATCTTCAAACCCTTTGTCAAGCTGTGGGGCGACCAATTCCCGGGCGCCGGCATGGGACTGGTGATCGCACGCGCCTTGGTGGAGGGATGGGGAGGCCGAATCTGGGTTGAATCCGCTGCCGGAAAAGGCTCCCGTTTTCGATTCACGCTAGCGGTTGCGTAACATCCCGCCAACTATAGAATATAGCGGCTCAAGTCCTGGTCCTTCACAATGTCGGCAAGTTGCTTGCGGACATACCCGGCATCCACCCGCACGGTCTTCTTCTTTAAATCCGGCCCTTCAAAGGAGACCTCTTCGAGCAGCTTCTCCATGATGGTGTGCAGGCGGCGGGCGCCGATATTCTCGGAACTTTCGTTCACCTGGGCGGCGAAACGCGCCACCTCGGCCAGCGCGTCGTCGGTTAGGGTCAGCTTGATGCCTTCGGTTTCGAGCAGCGCCGTGTACTGTTTGGCCAGCGCATTCTTCGGCTCCTTAAGTATGCGGATGAAGTCCTCCACGGTGAGCGACTTCAGCTCCACGCGGATCGGAAATCGCCCTTGCAACTCGGGAATCATATCGCTGGGCTTGGACACGTGGAACGCGCCAGCGGCAATGAACAGAATGTGATCCGTGCGCACGAAGCCGTGCCGCGTGTTGACCGTAGTGCCTTCCACAATCGGCAGGATGTCGCGCTGCACGCCTTCGCGGCTAACATCCGGACCGTGGCCCGATTCGCGGCCCGCGATCTTGTCGATCTCATCCAGAAAAATGATCCCGTTCGATTCCACGCGTTCGAGCGCCACGCGGGTCACCTGGTCCATGTCGATGAGCTTCTGCTCCTCTTCCTGCACCAGGTAATCGAGTGCCTCGGCCACGCGCATTTTACGGCGGCGCGTCTTTTGCCCGAAGAGATTGGGCAGCATGTCCTTGAGATTGATGCCCATCTCCTCTATGCCGGTGTTGGTGGTGATTTCGAAATTAGGGGCACGGTCCTTGACCTCAATCTCCACCAGCCGCTCGTCCAGCCTGCCTTCGCGCAGGCGCTCGCGCAGCTTTTCGCGCGTGCGCTCGACGCTCTCGCTCGGTTCCGGTTGAGGCGGCATCAGTAGGTCCAGCAGGCGGTCCTCGGCATTCAGCTCGGCGCGGTCGGCCACTTCGTCCAGCCGCTCTTCGCGCACCATATCGATGGCGATATCCACCAGGTCGCGGATCATCGATTCCACGTCGCGGCCCACATAACCCACTTCGGTGAACTTGCTGGCTTCAACCTTGAGAAAGGGAGAATTCGAGAGCCGCGCCAAACGCCGCGCCAGCTCGGTCTTACCCACGCCCGTCGGCCCGATCATGAGGATGTTCTTGGGCATGACTTCATCGGCCATTTCGGGCGACAGTTTTTGCCGGCGGATGCGGTTGCGCAGGGCGATAGCCACGGCGCGCTTGGCATCGGCCTGCCCCACGACGTGCTTATCCAGCTCGCGCACGATTTGCCGCGGAGTCAGTTCGTCTAACAGCGGCTCTTCATCCACCGATTGACCCGGAAGATAGATCACCATGCTAGGACAGCTCCTCGTACGTCACGTTCTCATTGGTGTAAATACAGATCTTGCCCGCGATATTCATGGACTCTTCGGCGATGCGCTTGGCCGAAAGCTTGGTATTGCGCAAGAGCGCCAGGGCCGCGGCGGTGGCGAAGGGGCCGCCCGATCCGATGGCGGCAATGTCCTCATCCGGCTCGATCACATCTCCGTTCCCGCTGACGATGTAGATGTTCTTGACGTCGGCCACCAGCAGCAGCGCTTCCAGGTGCCGCAACACGCGATCGGTGCGCCATTCCTTGGCGAGCTCCACCACCGAGCGGGGCAGGTTTCCGTTGAACTGTTCGAGCTTGGATTCGAACCGCGAAAATAGCGCAAAAGCGTCCGCCGTCGACCCCGCGAAGCCTGCCAGGATCTTGTCATTGTAAAGACGGCGCAATTTGCGGGCCTTGCCCTTTAATACTTCATGGCCCAGCGTTACCTGCCCATCGGCCGCCATTACCACTTTATCCTCGCGGCGCACGCCGAGCACTGTCGTGGACCGTATTCTGGTTGTCATTACTTGTGCAAGCTTATTCTAGCAGTCCAACCCGTTCCAGGCGGTCGAGCGAGAAGTCGCGAATGTTTAACGATTGGATATTCTATTGCTTTTTATGCGCTGCTCGGCTGCAGGCGGTATCCGCGCCCGTGGGGTCGATGGCGGTGTTGCCTTCCTCGATATAAACGATCTTTCCTTCCTTATCCACCACAAACGTGGAGCGGTTCGCCATACCGTTCTGGGGCATCAGAACACCATAAGCAGCGGCCACTTTGCGATCTACGAAATCGCTCAACAATGGGAACGAAGCGCCGACCTTGGTGGCGAACTCCTTCTGCGAAGGCGTGTTGTCGGTGCTAATACCAAAAACCTTGGTCTCGTTGTCTTCAAATTTTGCAATACCAGCCTGGTATGCGGTGATTTCGCGCGTTCAGCCACCGGTGAAGGCCGCCGGGAAAAATGCCAGCACCACGCTGTTTTTTCCGCGGAAGCTGGAAAGCGTGACCTTTCCGCCCTGGGTGGAAGGCAAAGTGAAGTCGGGCGCCATATCGCCCACCTTCAGAGTGGTGTGGGGCGGCTGCACGTTTTGGGCGAAAAGACTCGCCGCGAACAGGCCGGCTGCGAACGCAAGTGGCTTCGTCATGGCCCTATCTTACTACTTGCGAGGTATTCGTGCTATTCTGAATACGAGCATTGGTCTGAACAAGACTTGGCCCTGGAGCTTCCCGCCCCGGGGTTTTTTATTTCACGGATCATTTCCAACCTTTCCTCTTGCGCTTTGGTGAAATTACGCCATAATACATTCAACGCACTTATGCCGATTCCATCTGGAACGGCGTATGCTGATTCCATGGCGATGCCCACTTCGTCGTCCGGGTGCAGTTGCTTTAAGATCTCCCCGCTGGTTTCCTGCCTGGCAATGCTCGCGGCCGTTTTGCCGGCCGCGCACGCGCAAGACCTGATGCAGCCAGCCGAGCCCGGCGGCGAGGTTCGTTTATTCGGCTCGGACATGGCGATCCTGGAAGCCCAGGACACCCGCAAGGACCTTCCATGCACGGTGACGCCCGTGACAAAGCCGACCGTGGGCTTCGACATGAAGTTCCACGCCGGTTATGACGTGCAGGTACCGCTGAAGGAGTTGGCCGGCCAGGAGAACCAGCTCACTCTCGTATTTCGGGTGATACCCGATGGTCACGCGGATTCTCCCCTTTATTTCAAGCAGCACTACTCGGTCCCCGCTATCGACGAAAATGCCGGCGGCCCCGCATACCTGCAAGGCGCATTTAATGTCGGCGAGGGTAAGTATCATGTCGACTGGCTGATGCGCGACCGTTCTGAGCGGATATGCTCATCCCACTGGGATACCGACGCTAATCTATCGTCGAAAGATAAGACAATGGCGCTGGACGTTCCAGCCGGCGCCGTTCAGGAGGCCGACGCCGAGCCATTCAAGGAAGAGGCCCCGGTGGAGCGCGACAGTGCCGGACAGCCTCTCAACGTCAAAGTGATGGTGAATTTCGCGCCGCAATCTGAAGGCGCTTCCACTTTGCAGCCCATGGATACGGCCGCGCTGCTCTCCATTCTGCGCAACATCGCCCGCGATCCGCGAATTGGGACGTTCTCCCTGGTTGCATTCAACATGCAGGAACAAAAGGTCCTGTTTCGCGAGGACTGCGCCCGATATATCGATTTTCCAGCGCTCGGGCGGGCGCTCGCCGCGCTCAATCTGGGCACAGTGGATCTGAAGCGTTTGAGCCAGAAGCATGGCGATTCCGAGTTCCTGGGTAAGCTCCTGGCGACCGAAGTTAAGGAACCCAACAGGCGAGAAGGCTCCGCAGCCCGATGCCCTAATCTTCGCCGGACCGAAAATAATGCTGGATGATGGGCTGCCGCCTGAAACCATAAAGCAGTTGGCGGACGTCAAATTCCCTGTGTTCTATATGAATTACAATCTGAACCCGCAGCTCAATCCATGGCGGGACGCGATTGGCACGGCGGTGAAGGCCCTGAAAGGCGTCGAATTCACCATCGCCCGACCGCGCGACCTGTTTTTCTCATGGAGCGACATCATGGGCCGGATTGTAAAATCAAAATTCGGGAGAACGGGAAGCGCCAGCGGCTCCTCGCAATAGTCGATGCGATCCTTCATTTTCGCCGTACTTCTGGCAGCCGGCCTGCCTGCGTTTGCGCAAAAGCTCAGTCCGCTAGAGAATCTGGGGCCGGATATCCCGACGCCCCAATCCGTGGTGGAGCGCATGCTTGAGGCCGGACGCGTCAAGCCCGGCGACACGGTTTACGACCTGGGCAGCGGCGATGGCCGCATCGTAATCGCCGCCGCGCAAGTGTTCGGCGCCAAAGCAGTGGGCGTGGAGTTGCGTCCCGATCTCTGCGAAAAGGCCCGCCAGCGCGTGAAGTCGTTAGGCCTCGAAGATAAGGTCTCGATTATGGAAGCCAACGCCTTGCACGTAGATTTGAGCGCCGCCGACGTGGTCACGATGTACTTCCTGACCAGCTCCAACGAGAGACTGCGGCCCAATCTGGAGCATTGGTTGAAGCCCGGCGCGCGCGTGGTGTCGAACCAGTTTCCGGTCAAGGGATGGAGGCCGGCCCAGATTGTACACGTGAAGGCCGGATCCATGGAGCATACCATCTACGTCTACGAAGTCGGCAAGACCAAATAGAAGCGACGCTGTTCGCGCGCGGCCTGAAGCGGGGCGCAGATCACTGCTGGCGGCGAGCGCGGTCGCAGCTATGGTTTTTCCATTCGCAACCGGGATGCTGCTCCGAGCCAGCCAGGCTCAGCAAGCCGAGCCCGCTCTCTCATTCGAAGCGGCTTCGGTCAAGCCGTCGCAGACCTGCTACGGCCCTCAACATTTTACCGTCCTGCCCAATCGGCTCGAAATCGAAAGAGCGGACCGAAGCGATGTATCGTCTGGTGGTTCTGCCCGGCGGCCCAAGAATGAATGTGGCCGACCACGGATTTGTGGCCGGGAATTCGCCCATGCGGGAGCGAAACTCGATCAAACTTACCGGCCCCATGTCGATGCGCCAACTGTCCGTCCGCTTGATTCCTTTTGCCGGAAAGCCGGTGGTGGACGCAACCAACCTTGAAGGCTATTTCACCATCGACCTGACCTTCGCCGCCGACGACCTCAACCCTGCCGAGGATAGCGGTCCGGCTCTCCCGCTTCTGCCCAAAGCTATTGAAGAACAGCTCGGCCTCAAACTGGTTCCAGGCAAGGACCCGATTAAGATCCTGGTCGTGGATCATGCCGATACCGTTCCTGTGGCGAACTGACCGTCATGTTCGGCCGTATTTGCCAATGGCTGCGTCGTCCTGAGCTATTCTGTACGCATGCAACAAATTCAACCCGATCAAGCAAATTTTCTTCTCCATACTTATCTTGCGGACCTTAAGAACGAGCACCGCGTTACCAGGAGCGTTATCGAAGCCATTCCCGCGGATAAGAGCGACTATCGTCCCGATGGGATATCGAAAAGCGCCTTGGATCTGGCGTGGCACATCGTGGCCACGGAAGTGCGGTTTATGGAGGCGGTGGCGGCAGGTGAATTCGATTTCACTCCTCGTCCACTCCCGGATTCCATTCGAACATCGAAGGATCTGTCGGCCTGGTACACGGAAAGCTTTGAGCCGCGTTTTGAATCGCTGACGAGGTTATCGAATGAACAATTACTCAAGATCGTAGACTTCCGCGGCCTGTTCCAATTACCAGCGGTGATGTACCTGAATTTCCTGATACATCACTCGATTCACCATCGCGGACAGTTATCGATGTATCTGCGGCCGATGGGAGCCAAGGTGCCCTCGATCTATGGCGAAAGCTTTGATGCCGCCGAGGCTCGTAAGGCCGCGCAGCAGAAAACATAGGATTGAGCCTTAGAACAACGGTCTCAAAGGGGTAGCTTGAACACAGTTCCCGCATTCGAGGAGCCGCCGGATTCGGTGGTTCCATAGAGCGCCGACCCGTCGAATATATAAGACGGCCTATACACTCGGGCCTGGCGCCGTCTCCGTTTTGGCCCGTAAAGCTATAGAGCACAGTCTCAGTCCATGCGCCTCGAATAGCCTCCAGCTTGAATATCGCGCCCTGTCCCCACGTCCCGCCTTTAAGGGTAGCGCCGTAGAGCGCGCCATCCGCGCCCGCCACCAAGCCCGTGGTAGGCTCCGCGCCATCGCCTATGTGGCTGGCGAACCTATGCAGCACGCTATAAACCCACGTTCCACCGGCAGTTTCGGGCGGCTTCAACTCGAAGACCGTGCCGTTTCCTGAAATCCCGCCCCACTGCGTGGTCCCGTAGAGCGCTCCACCCTTGCCAATTGCCAGACCCGCGACGGGCGATGACCCATCGCCATTCTCATTCCGCCCCACAAACCTGTGCAGCACGGTTTCCGTCCAATCTCCATCCTTCGTTGCGGGCCGCGATAACTTGAATACCGTGCCTGTGCCGGGCTGCCCTTCCAAAGGTGGTGCCATAGAGCGCCCCGTCACCCGCGATCGCGACGCCCCCGTAGGGAAATGCTCCGTCGCCGTTTTCGCCGGTGAACCGGTGGAGTATCCTCTCGATCCAGGCGCCGCCGGAAACAGCGGGTGGTCTGAGCTCGAACACGGTTCCACGGCCTTCCTCGACTGAAACGCCGCCGTAAATGGTGGTACCGTAGAGCTCTCCAGTTTTTCCGATCGCCAAGTCGGGCCGGGGTGATGTTCCGTCGCCATTCTGGCGCGAGAAGTTATGTAATACCCGTCCCGCCCAACTGCCCCATGGCGTCGACGGCGGCATGAACTCGAATACAGTGCCGTTTCCGAATGCGCCATCTTCGCCGGTGGCGCCGTAAAGTACGCCTGTCCCGCCCACCGCCAGCGCTGCCCACGCATGGGATAGATCGAGGTCTCCGCTGCCGCTGTAAAGCACGGTTTCGGCCCACGGGGAGCCCGATCTCGCAGGCGCCCTCAATTCGAAAATTGTGCCTTTTCCGGACGCGCCGCCACCATGGGTGACGCCATAGAAAATCCCGCTCTTCCCCGCCACCACACTCGCAGCAGGACTCGCGCCATCGCCACTCCGGCCAGTGAAGCTGTGTAGCACCCGATCCGTGTTCGCCGCCGGCACACCGCGATACATCCTGCTGAGTGCGACTCCCGCAGCTAACAGCGCCGGGATTGCGACTGCCGCCATCCAGCGCCGGAATTTTGCGTTGGGCTGGACGAATGCGCCGGACGCAGCGGGTTGCGCGATTCGCTTAAGCTCCCGATCCACATCGCCCGCGGATTGCCACCTCTCTTCCGGCGATTTCTTAAGACAGCGATGGACCACCTCTCGAAGGGCGGCCGGAACCTCCGGACGAAGGCTTGCGAGGCCGGGTGGTTCAAAGGACTGGATAGCGAACATGATCTCGCCGGCTGTCGGGCCTTCAAATGGCTTCCTGGCGGTGGCCATTTCGAAGATCACAACACCCAAGGCGAAGATATCGGTTCGGGCATCGCCTTCCCGCTGCGCGAGTTGCTCGGGAGCCATATAGTGAGGCGTCCCCATCAGCGGACTCATCATTGTTGGAGAAGATTCCTGCGTAAGAGAAGAATCCGCGCCTGCAGGTACAGCCGAGCGGAGTTCTTCGCTTTCCTGACTCCACCGTGCCAAGCCGAAATCAACCAGCTTGGCTCCGCGCGCGGTCACCATGATGTTCCGAGGCTTCAGGTCCCGGTGGATCACCCCGGATTTGTGGGCGTAATCCAAGGCCTCCGCAATTTCGATTGCGATTTGGATCAGCTCCGGGATATCCAGCGGCCCGGTCTTCAGCCGATCTGCCAGAGTCTGCCCCTCGACGTACTCCATGACGAGGTAGTCGATAGCTTCGTCCCGTCCCACATCATGGAGAATGCAGATGTTGGGATGGTTCAAGTTGGAGATTGCTCGCGCTTCGTCCTCAAAGCCGCTTCGCTCCCGTTGCGGACCCATCGCCCGCGCCGCCAGGATCTTCACCGCGACGATGCGGCCAAGACGGCTATCGCGGGCGCGATAGACTTCCCCCATGCCACCCGATCCAAGAGGATTCAGGATCTCGTAAGGGCCTAGCCTGGCTCCGGTCGTAAGACGGAAGTGTTCGCGTGGGGCGCATGGCTGATCGAGCGCGGCTTGAAATACGCGGCGCACGCGGCCCAACGGGTCCGAACCTCCCTCTTGCCGCGCCGCAATCTCCAGCGCGGACGCTTCGATGAAGTCCGCCGACTGCTCCTCGAACGCCAGCAATTCCTCAACTTCCCGGCGTAGCGCTTCGTCGGTCGCGCAAGCCCCTTCCAGATATGCGGGGCGCCCTTCGGGATTATGATCGAGCGCCGCATGGTAGAGCCGCTCGACCTCGCGCCAGCGCTCAGGCTCCATGCCTGGTCCCCCGCCGCGCTCCGCCTAGTTCGCGCAGTAGCCAGGCCTTGGCCAGCTTCCAGTCCCGATGTACCGTCTCGGGCGAGACACCAAGCGCCCCGGCGGTTTCGTGTACGCTCAAGCCGCCGAAGAATCGCAGCTCCACGACCTGGCTTTTTCGCAGATCGATCGACGCCAGCGCGGTAAGCGCTTCGTCGATCGCGACTAAGTCCTCGCGCCGGCCGCCGAGTACCGTATGCGCGTCCTCGATAGGTACTCGATGGCGGTCGCCGCCCCGCTTGAGGTATCCGCGCGAGCGCGAGCAATCTACCAGCACGCGCCGCATCAATTGTGCGCAAACCGCGAAAAAGTGAGTCCGGTCCATCCACTGAACGTGCGGAGTCCCGATCAGCCGCGCGTATGCCTCATGCACCAGCGCGGTGGTTTGAAGCGTGTGCCCGGCGCGTTCGCGGCTCATATGACAATGAGCCAGCCGCCGTAGCTCCTCATACACTACCGGAACCAGCTCGCGCAAGGCTTCTTCGTCGCCGTTGCTCCAAGCCAGCAGCATTTGGGTAACTTCGGTCGGCTGCATGATCCTGGCTCTTCGTATTGTGATACGGAGATCCAAAGTGTATCAGCTTTTCCAATCGGCGCACCCGAATAATTCACCGCCGATGACAGTTTCTTCCGCCAGTTCCCGCCTTTCCCTATAGGACGCCCCCGAAAAGCGCCTGCCGGAAAGATCGGAGAGGAGTTACAACCATGAGAAAATACCTGCCTGCCGCGTGCTTTATGGCGGCATCGGTCGCCGCGTCAGCCGGAACTATTACGCTGAACAACAGCACCGGAATGCTAAGTTTCGCCACGGAAACGATTCTGAGCATCGGTACGAGTCCCCTGAATGTGATGACGATTGGGAGCGATAGCTGCTCGACCAACTGTACTCTCTTGGGTACCGCATCGGTGTCGGGTTTTCTCCTATCCTGGCAAATACAAACCCTAAACCCGATCAACGCGACGAGTACGGGGCAGCTCTTCACGTACACCTTCACACCGGAGCCGGGTAATGCCGGGACTGGGAATGTCGCCAGCCCGACCGCTACCGGCGCCGCGTCCCTAACGGTGAACGACGCTGCCGATGGCGGAGGAGACAGCGCTACCGCGACATTCAACTTCACCAATCTCGCGCAGGATGGGCAGGCAAACGGGATGTTTATAAACGGATTCGTGAACGTCGCGGCCGGGGCCGTCACGCTCGGCGGAAATGCAACCGACAGCGCGGCTTTCAAGACCCTCCTGCAAGGGGCCGGCATCACTTTCTCCGGCACATCCAACACCTCAGCCTCTCTATTCGCGGTGCTGCAGGTGACCAACTGCATGAATGGCGGGACCCTGTCGGCGTGCATCCTCAGTCCCGATCCCACGGGTACATTCTCAGCGTTGACAATCGGGACAGCGGCCACGGGGGCTCCTGAACCAGGAACGTTCGCATTGCTGGCGTGCGGGATGGCGGCGCTTGGGCTTATCCGTCGCAAGGTTAGGCGCCGAATATTCGAGTCGGCACGGCTGCGTTAGAGTTGCTCTTGCCCTTTCGCATTCAGTCCGTCCCATATCGCGTGGTATAGCTCCTGAACTTTCAGATCGACGCCGAAGTGCCTTGGCGGACCATTGGCTTGAACAAGCTTCACGACGTCGGCATAGTCCTGAGTCCGATCTATGCCGCGGCCGATGTAAGTGGAGAGCTTGGAAGAGATCAGCTTTTCGAGCGTCAGAATCTGCGGCGTATCGGAAACCTGGGTGGGCAGCGGCAGCGCAAGCGGCCCCGGATCTACTCCAGAGTCACTTCTTCCGACCACCGGGCCGGAGATCCACTTATGACCTTCCTCGGCGCCCTCGTGGCGATGTTGAAGAGCCGACCTTCAGCGCTTTCAGGAGCGTCTTTTCGATATTGCTGGAGCCGCTGGATTCTCTCAAGAATACCGCCCGTTCCCGGAACTGAGCCACGTTGTTCATTATGGCAATCTACTTCAGCGCCCGCCAGCGATGATAGCCGATGATCGTTTTACCATCCTCAATCTCGCCCTTATCGATCATCTTCGCCACTTCTTTGCGCTTGAACCACTTGATCTCGATGCGCTCATCTTCCATTGGCGTAGCTTCACCGGCGGTCAGGCCGGTTGCCAGATAGATAGTCATGCGCTCCTGTACATACCCAGGACTGACAAAGTAAGACGCTAACTCAGTCCACTTCCTGGCCCGGTACCCGGTCTCCTCCACTAACTCGCGCTTAGCGGCTTGCAGGGGCTTTTCACCGTCATCCAGTTTGCCC
Organism: Bryobacterales bacterium; assembly: GCA_963723015.1. Lineage (GTDB taxonomy): Bacteria > Acidobacteriota > Terriglobia > Bryobacterales > Bryobacteraceae > PALSA-243. Next base: position 68,971 of record CAVRPF010000015.1, on the reverse strand, counting down.
GCCGGTAACTCCCAGAGATACTTGTTGGCCGGGAGCCGGTATTGGCGCACCAATAAAATTCGTCGCTGGCCGTCCACCGCCATCATCACCGCGGAGCCGCGGTGCCGTACCACGGAGCGCTTGATATGGAAGCCGGTCTTCTTGTCGACGGCTTCGTCTTCAGTAACTTTAAAGAGACTGCAGTTATAAACTTCGCGTGACGATTTGATTTTCATGGTCGTTTTGGTAAAGCCGCTGCGAAATCGTTTGCGGATAAGGTATTCATCACATCGCCGGGCCCCAGCCATCCGCGCCGCGCCGTGAGCACGCCGTAACGCATGTTGGCCAGATGACTGGGACGATGCGCATCGGTGGCGATAGTAAATCTGGCGCCCTTGGCTTTGGCGGTGCGCACCATGGCGCCGCTTAAATCGAGACGCTCGGGGCTGGCGTTTACCTCCAGCCACACGCCGCGGCGGACAGCCTCCGCCACCACGCGCTCAAAGTCGAATGGAAACGGATCGCGATGCATCAGAATGCGCCCGGTGGGATGGCCCAGAATCCGCAGATGCGGATTTTCAAGGGCCCGCAGCAGCCTGTCGGTCATCTCGGCCGCTTCCAGGTTCATGTAGCTATGCACGCTCCCGATCACCATATCCAGCTCGGCCAACGCATCGTCGGCCAGATCGAGCGATCCATCCTTCATAATGTCGCACTCCAGGCCCGAAAACACGCGAATGCCGAGCCCATTGCGATTAATCTCGCGCACCTGTTGGGCAAAGGCCACGGCGCGGCGTTCATCGAGTCCATTGGCCATGGCGAGCGCCTTGGAATGATCGGTAATCGCGATGTATTCGTAGCCATGTCCGCGCGCGGCGGCGGCCATTTCTTCGAGCGTCGCGCGGCCGTCGGTTTCCGTGGTGTGCATGTGAATATCGCCGCGAATGTGCCGCAGTTCCAGCAGTTCCGGCAAACGCCGTTCGGCGGCCGCTTCGATTTCACCGCAGTTCTCGCGCAGCTCCGGAGGAATCCAGGTCAGACCCAGCGCCTCATACACGCCCTCCTCTGTTTCGCCGGCGACTTTGGCGTCGTCTTCCACGCGAAACAGGCCATATTCGCTGAGCTTTAATCCCATCTTCACCGCGCGCGTGCGAATCGCCACGTTGTGATCCTTGCTACCGGTGAAGTATTGCATCGCGGCGCCGAAACTCTCGGGTTTCAAGGCGCGCACATCCACTTGTAAACCCTCCCGGCCCACTTTGGCACTGGCCTTGTTCTCGCCCCGGCCCAGCACTTCGTCCACGCGCGGCCAGGCGATGAACCGCTCCAGCGCATTGACCGGCTCGGGGCCGGTCACCAGCAGATCCAGGTCTCCCGCCGTTTCGCGTCCGCGGCGCAAGCTCCCCGCGGGCGTGATCGCCTCCACTCCAGGAACCTGCCGCAGCGCCTCGATCAACTCCGCCGCCACTCCATCCACGTAGCTCAATAGATACCGTCCGGTGCGCAGCCGGTATTGGGCGATCGAGCGCAGAACTTTCTCTTCCAGCTTGGCGCCCATTCGCGGAAGATCGCGGAGTTTCTGCTGATGACAGAGCCGCTCCAGGTCGTCGATTGTCTGCGCGTGAAAGTGTTCAAAGATGAGCGCGATGCTCTTTGGGCCGAGCCCTTGGATCTTCAGGAACTCCAGCGCGCCCGGCGGAAACTTTTGCAGCAACGCATCGCGCCGCTCGCACGACTGCCGCTCGATAATCTCCATCAGCACGTGCGCCAACCCTTTGCCGATTCCGGAAATCTCCGTCACTTTGCGCGCCGGGTCGCGCAAAATATCGGCAATCCGCTCGGGATGGCCTTCCACCGCCGTGGCGCCATTGCGGTAGCTGCGAATGCGGAAGGAATCTTCGCTCGCGATTTCCATCAGATCCGCGGTCTCCCACAGGATGCGCGCGATTTCCCGATTTTCCAAATCTCATTGTAGCGAGGGAATACAGGCTTGACGCAGAGCCGCTGAGACTCGGGGATCGGCGCCGGTAAAACACGTGTTGCCGATTTGAGAATAGCGACGCGGTCAAGCGAATCAGGCGACTGAATTGTCTAAATGATTGAAGACTTAGCTGAAAAAAAATCTGTAATTGCTGTGACCAGCCCATCGAGGGTGTATTCGGAAGCTTCCACAGCGACTTCAATTCCTAAGTGGCGCGCGGCCTGCGAGGTAATGGGTCCGATGGAGGCAACTCGCACCCCACGAAGAACTTCCACGCCGGCCGCGGCGACGAAATTTTGTACGGTAGAGGCGCTGGTGAACACCATGCAATCGAGGCGTGCGCGCCGGCTGAAAGATGTCACGCGCGCGATCCGCAGCCGAATCGGGCATGACCGTCCGATAGGCTTCGACTACATCCACGACGGCGCCGCGGCGCGTCAGTTCACCGGGGAGCAGGTCGCGCGCCACGGCGGCGCGCGGCAGCAGGATGCGCCGGCCGGCGAGATCGAACTCGCGAAATGCTTCGACGAGGCCTTCGGCCGTATATTCGCGGCCCATCAGATCGACCTTCAAGTGCAACGCTTCGATGGCAGCGCGGGTGGCCGGCCCGATGGCGCAGATCCGGGCACGGAGAGCGCGCAGGTCGGTGGTGGAGCGGTCGAGGCGTTGGAGAAAGAAACGGACGCCGTTGACGCTGGTGAAGACGATCCAGTCATAGGTCGACAGGCGCTCGATGGCGCGGTCGAGAGGAGCGTAATCGGCGGCGGGACGAATCTCAATGGTGGGCATGGCAATTACTTCGGCGCCGAGGGCGGTGAGCTGGGACGAGAGCGCGTCGGCCTGCTCTTTGGAGCGGGTAATTACGATACGGCGGCCAAAAAGCGGCAAACGCTCATACCAATTCAGCTTCTCGCGAAGGCGGACCACTTCGCCCACGACGATGGTGGCGGGCGGCTTCATCTTATGCCGCTCGATGAGCCCGGGCAACGTGGAGAGATTGCCGGCGAGCGTTTCCTGATCGGGTCGCGTGGCCCAGCGGACGGCCATTGCGGGCGTATCGGGCGCGCGTCCGCGTTGGATGAGCTCGGCCGCGATTTGCGAAAAGGTGGTGAGTCCCATGAAAATCACCAGCGTCTCCGACATGCCGACGCGATCCCAATCGATGGCTTCGACGGCATGGCCGGTGACAAAAGTTACCGCGGAGGTGTGCTCGCGATGAGTGAGCGGTACGCCGGTGTAAGCGGCAATGCCGAGCGGCGTAGTGACGCCCGGTACGATCTCGAAGGGGATGCCGGCATCGGCCAGCGCCTCGGCCTCTTCGCCGCCGCGTCCGAAGATGAACGGGTCGCCGCCCTTGAGCCGGACCACGTTCAGGCCGCGGCGGGCGCGGTCGATCAGCATGGCGCAGATTTCCTCTTGCGTAAAGGCGTGGGCGGACTTTTTCTTGCCGACGTAGACGCGCTCGGCGTTGGCGGGCGCGAGGTCGAGCAGGGCGTCGTTGGCAAGATGGTCGTAGAGAACGGCATCGGCGCGTTGCAAGAGGCGGCGGCCCTTGGCGGTGATTAGCTCGGGGTCGCCGGGGCCGGCGCCGATGAGGTAGACCTTAGAGGGGGTCATCTCTGCGGCCCGCGGAGGCCGATTGACAATCGGCCGTACCCAGAGGGTACCGCTGAGAAGCTGCCCCAAAATTGGAGGATGTAAGCCGAAGCACGCGGAACCAGGAAAACAATGCAGGGATTAGGCATTGAGGAGGGTCCGGGCGCCTTGTTCCAGCAACTCTGCGGCGAGGGAGGCTCCGATGCTCTCGGGCTCCGCGAGGGGGCCCTCGCGGGTGGCGCGGATCACTCTCGATCCGTCGGGAGCGATCACGAGGCCTAGCAGATGGAGGCTCGCGGCCTCGGCGGTGGCGAAGGCGGCAATCGGGGTCTGGCAGCCGCCGCCCAAGCGCGCGCAGGAATGCGCGCTCGGCGGCGACGGCGCAATGTGTGGGCGGAGTGATCGAGCGCGGCGCAGGCGGCGCGCGCCGCGCCACCCGCAAGAGTTTCGATGGCTAATGCGCCTTGCCCCACGGCGGGGCACATGGTTTCGGCGGGCAGGATCTCGGCGATGCGGTTGGCCCAACCGAGGCGTTTCAATCCGGCGGCGGCGAGCACGATCGCATCATATTGGCCCTGGTCGAGCTTGCGCAAGCGTGTGTCGAGATTGCCGCGAATGGATTCGACAATCAGATCCGGACGCAGCAGATGCAACTGGGCGGCACGGCGAAGCGAGCTTGTCCCGACTTTGGCGCCGGCAGGCAGATCGGTCAGCTTGCAGCCCACCATCGCATCGTGCGGAAGTTCGCGCTCCGGTATGGCGGCGAGCGCCAGGCCGGCAGGCAATTCGGTGGGGAGATCTTTCAAACTGTGGACGGCCACATGGGCGCGGCCGTCGAGCAACGCGTCTTCGATTTCTTTAGTGAACAAACCCTTGGCGCCCACTTGCGGCAGTGGAATATCGCCAACGGTATCGCCGGTGGTCTTAACGATCTCGATGCGGCACTCATGTCCCATCGCGGTGAGGCGATCGGAGACCCATCGGGCCTGCCAGAGTGCGAGCTGCGAGCCGCGGGAAGCGATGACGATGGGCATCAGTCTTGAAGATGGAAGGCCTTGCGGATGGCAGCGACTACGCGCTCACCTTCCGGCTGAGCGGCTTGCTGCCGCAATTCGGAGATGGGCCCGTGCGCTACTTTATTGACAATACCGCGGGTCAGGGCTTCCATAGCCTCTTCCTGCCGCGCCGAAAATGGCCCGAATTTGCGGCGCACTTTGTCGATCTCCGCGAGGCGGATGCGCTCGAGTTGCTCCTGGATCTGGAGGATGGCAGGGGTCACTTCGGCCACCTTGAGGCGCGCCATCATGCGATCCACTTCCTCCGCCACCAGAATCTCGGCGCGCTCGGCTTCCTTGTTGCGCTCGCGCAGATTTGAGTCGACCACTTCCTGCAAGTCGTCGATATCGTAGAGGAATACGTTGTCGATTTCGTTCACCGCCGGGTCGATATTGCGGGGCACCGCGATATCGATCAGGAACATGGGTTTGTTGCGGCGCGCGGCAATGACGCGCTGCATGTCTTCGCGGGTCAAAATGAAATGCGGCGCGGCGGACGAGGCGATCACGATATCCATTTCCGGCAGCATGTCGACAAAGCGCGCGTATTCGACGGGCGTGCCTTGGAAGAGCTTCGCCATTTCGAGGCAACGCGCATGCGTGCGGTTGGCGACGAAGACGTGCGAAGCGCCGGAACGCCGCAAATGGCGCGCGGCAAGCTCGGACATTTTGCCCGCGCCCACGATCATGATCGTGCGATTCTCCAGCGATCCGAAAATCTTGCGCGCCAGTTCCACGGCCGCGTAACTGACGGAGACGGCCATCTGGCCGATGCCGGTTTGCGAGCGGACGCGCTTGGCCACGCTGAAGGCGCGGCGACATCAAGGCATCGAGCCATCCGCACACGGCCCCACAATCTTTCGCCGCGCTGTAAGCGCTCTTGAGCTGGCCGAGAATCTGGGGCTCGCCGACGATCATGGAATCGAGACTGGCGGCCACGCGAAAGATGTGATGAATAGCGCCGCGGCCCTCGTGATGGTAGAGGTGCGGCCGCAGAGATGCCGGGTCAATACCCTTGTGGGAGGCGAGGAAGCTTTCGACGAGCGCGGCGGGATCGCAGGCATCGTCGGTAGTGAGAGTGATTTCGACGCGGTTACAGGTGGAGAGGATCATGGCCTCCGCCACGCCGCTGCGGGCTTTTAGATCGGCCAGGGATTCCGGCAGCGATTCCTCGCGGAAGCCGAGCGACTCGCGCACCGCAAGGGGCGCCGTCTTGTGGCTGACACCAGCGACCTGTAGCTTCATTGCTTCATCAGTATGGCGCCCAAACGCGCGTGCGCCGCCCAGGTGAGCGCGGAGCAGCCGAGCACGACGATGGTCACGAAGGCCGCTTTACGCCCGCGCCACCCGGCCGTGGTGCGCAGAAAAACCAACACCAGAAACGCGCCCCAAGTGAAAAACGAAAGCGCGATCGAAGGCTGGCGCATCCACGCCGTTTTGTGTTCGATAAAGGCCCACGTGCTGGCGGCGATGACGGCCAATGTGATGAGAGTGAAACCGGCGCCCATGGATTTGGAAATCACTTCGTCGAGAGTTCCCAACGCGGGTAGCCAGGAACGCGAGCTATGAGACTTTTTGCGCTTCAATTCGCGTTCCTGAAAGAGATAGAGCACCGAGGCCAGCGCCATTAGCACGAGCGCAGCATAGCCCAGCAGCACTAAGACAATATGCAGCGTGAGCCACGCGTTGCGCAGCGCGGGGCTGGACCACGCGGCCACGGGATTACCGAAGGTGGCCACCAGAGACATGACGAACACCAGCGGGAAAACGAACACGCTGAGACTGGTAAGCTTGTAGCGCCACTGCACGAAAAGGTATAGCAGCACGATGAGAAACGCGCACATGGAGAGCGTTTCGTAGAAGTTGGTAATCGGGCAATGGTTGGAGGCGATGCCGTCGTCCACGATGGAGACCAGATGGAAAACCGCGCCCAGACTGAAGGCGGCGAGAGCTACGCGAAAGAGGCTGTCGCGGCGGCGGACCAGGGTAAGAATAGCGTGGAGCAGGCCCAGGGAGTAGAGGGCGGCGGCGACGCGCAGCCAGAAAACGCCTATTTCAGCCATGATGCGGCAAAAGGGAAGCTGTATTCAAGTATAGCGTGGAGGGAGGCTCGGCGAAGCCCGCGGTCTCCAGTGTTGCCAGTTGGCGCGGGCGGCAAAGAATGACTTCGCTGAAGCGCATTTCGTTGGCGTATAAGACCGCCGCCGCTATATGGAAAGTACCAAAAATGACCCTTGACGTGCCACTCTTAATAAGCTAAAAATACAGCCCAGGAGCAACCTCATGCGCCAGTTCGTCTATATGACCGCCTTCTTCGCGTTCCCAGCTCTCTCCGCCCCCTTCGTTACCAACACTGTCCTTTTGTGCAGCTCGGGCGCTCCGGGCTGCTCAGTTCTGGCTAACCAGTCCACAACGGTAAACTACAGCAGCACCGTGACGGACGGCGCAAATTCCATCTCCCTCACCGCTTTTGCCGATGAGAACCTCTCTACGGGAGCCTTAAAGACTTCCGACAGCTATACTGAACCATCGATGGAAACATTTTATACTCAGTTCGATAGCGGGGCATGGCTCGATGATACATTTACAATCAACGCGCCGGGGCTCGCGGGGACTGTTGGCTATCTGGAAATCGTTTTTGTTCTCACAGGAACTGCGAGCGCGAACGGACGGGGGCAAATAACCGCGACTTTGGCCGATCCGGCCGGCGCTAGCACCGGCACAGACGGCTGCCCGGCTACGTTGGCGACTTGCTACGTCACGGGAAATGCCACTCTCGTTACGCTCCCGATGTCCTTCCACTACGGAACGCCGTTCTTTTTATCTTGGGGTTTCGGCGCCGATATTTTCCTGGGCCCTCCGTTTCTCACCGGAAGCGCCGATTACAGCCACACGGCCACAATAGGACTCGAGGTATTCAATTCAGCGAATCAGTTGATCTCCAACGAAACCGTAACGGCAGCCGGTGGAGAGGTAATCCCGTTAATTACTACGCCAGAACCAGAATCGGGGATTCCGGTTGCACTTTGCCTGGTGTCAGTGATCGCGGCTTTGGGCCGCCGCAAGCGGATGGTCGCGGGCAATTGATAACCGAGCAGGCTATTTTTCTAAAGTTGGCCATAGCGGGGCCGCGCGAGGCGCGATTATCTCGAAACCAAATTGGGGATCAATGCAGCGGGTGTGCGGGTCGATAGATAAAGGGATGCTGCCGAAGCGATTGAAGGTCAGGTGGATGGCAAAGCGGACATTTCTACCTCGCGGAGATTAGGACATTTCTACTTGGCGTTGACGTTCTGCCCCACTCGGTTGACGCCGCCCCATCCACTGTTATAAGCTGCCAGCAACCGCTTAAACGTTTAAGATCAACTCCATGAGCCAGCCCTCCGCGATTTCCAAGCCGGACCAGGGATTTGTCCGCGGTCTGAACCTGTTCGATTCCGTAATGATCACTATCGGAGTGATGATCGGGTCGGGCATCTTTATCGTTTCCGCCGACATGTCGCGCATGATTGGCAGCCCCGGATGGATGCTCATGGCCTGGGTGATCACCAGCGTGCTGACCATGGCGGCGGCGCTCTCCTATGGCGAATTGGCGTCGATGCTGCCGCAAGCGGGCGGCATGTACGTATACCTGCGCGAGGCGTACTCGCCGCTGTGGGGGTTCCTTTACGGATGGACGCTGTTCACGGTGATTCAGACCGGTACCATCGCGGCGGTGTCGGTGGCTTTTGCGCGATTCCTTTCGGTTCTCGCGCCGGGTATCTCGGAGAGCGATTATTTGATTCCGCCGGTGCATATTTCATCGGGATATGCGCTCTCGCTCTCCACGGCGCAACTGGTGGCGATCGCCGTCATCGTGCTGCTCACCTGGACCAATAGCCGCGGCCTGGAATATGGCAAGATCGTGCAGAATATTTTTACCTCCGCCAAGACCGCCGCGCTGGCGGCGCTGATATTGGCGGGACTATTTCTGGGATGGAACGCCACCGCCGTACACGTTAACTTCACGCAACATGTTTCGCCTGGGCGCCTTCGATCCTTCGCTGGGCGTGGCGGCGGGCAGCGCGTTTGGACTGATGGTGGCGCTGTGCGTGGCCCAATCGGGGTCGATGTTCTCGGCCGATTCCTGGCACGACATCACATTTATCGCGGGCGAAGTGCGCGATCCGAAGCGGACGCTGCCCAAAGCGCTGGCGCTGGGAACAGGCATCGTGCTGGTGCTCTATTGTCTGGCGAATGTGGCTTACATGGTGGTGTTGCCGCTGCCTGCGATTCAGAACGCGCCCGCCGACCGCGTAGCCACCGCGACCCTGGAACAGATCTTCCCGGGATATGGCGCGCTGCTGATGGCGATTGCGATTATGATTTCCACCTTCGGGTGCGTGAATAGCCTGGTATTGGCAGGCCCGCGCGCCTATTACGCCATGGCTAAAGACAAGCTGTTTTTTGCGCCGGCTGGAGTGTTGAATAAAGCGCGCGTGCCCGGCTGGTCGCTGCTGGTGCAGGGATCTGGGCGTCGATTCTGGTGCTGCCGCGCACTTATGACCCGGTAACTAAGAAGTACGGCAACTTATATAGCAACTTACTCGATTATGTAATTTCGGCGGCCTTGATCTTTTACATCCTGACTATTGCCGGGGTGATCCGGCTGCGGCAAGCACGCGGCCCGATCTGGAGCGGCCCTATAAAGTGCCGGGTTATCCGGTAGTTCCGCTCTTCTATATCGTCGGCGCGGCGACGGTGCTGGTGATGCTGTTCGCCTATCGGCCGGCGACCACGTGGCCGGGCTTGGCTATTGTGATTCTGGGCGCGGTGGTGTATGCCATCGTGAATCCCGCGCGGAAAGCCATATGACTCTCATGTGGCGTACGCACTCTTGCGTGCCGCGTCGGCACACAGTCGACGCTCGACGGTGCCCGAGAATGCTATCGATCGACCATTTTAACTAAGTAGGAGAAAATATGAAAATCGTAGTCTGTTCCTCTCTCGTTCTGTTACCTTGTATCCTGTCGGCGCAAGGCACGCTGGCCGACTATCAGCGCGGCGAAGGCCTGCGCGTAAAATCGCAGGGTCTGGTTGTCAATATTCCCGGTAAACCCGAACTGGATCGGCGATACCGAACATTTCTGGTATACGAAAACCGTCAGCGGCGGCACCGAGTTCGTGATGGCGGATGCCGTCGGCGGGCACGAAAAAGCCCGCGTTCGATCAGGAGAAACTCGCCGCCGCGATTTCCACCGCCACCGGCCACAAGTACACCGCGCTGACGCTGCCGTTTGCGCCGCTCGTGGGAGGACGCGGCGGCTGGCGGGCGCGGCGCGGCCGGCCCGGCGCATCTCCGCGCCACTCGACTTTCACCAACGGTGAAACCGCCATTGAATTCGGCACTGGGCGGCTCGATGTATAAATGCAGCCTGACATGACTACACCTGCGCCAAGGGCGGCGCGGTTCCGCCAACACGCCGCCGGCCGGGGCGCGCGCGGCGGCGCGCCGGAAGATGATAGCGACCGAAGCGAGTCGCCGGAGGCAACCGAAGCTGGGGCATACCCGGTGGATGGCATGGAATACCAGCCGCCGCCTCCGCAGGATGGCGCCGGCGCGGGCAGTTTCGGACGAAGCCAGACCGGATGCGCTCCGCGCGCGCAGGCGCCAGGCGGGGCAGGGGCGCGGCGGCCGCGGACGGGCGCGCAGCGCGCCGCGCCGGCCACGCCCCCGCGGAAACGTCCGGTGTGTACGTCTTTCGATGGCAAATGGGATGCCGTGATCGAGAATTTCAACGTATTCCTCCGCCCGGCGGGCACGTACCCAGCCGGCCAAGCCGTTGAGCTTCGATGGCTCCGAGGGGAATGCCTATACCTTGCGCTCCGTCGCGTGGTCGCCCGATTCCAAAAAGCTTGCGGCATATCACACCCGGCCCGGCTTCGACCATCAGGTTTACTATATTGAATCGTCGCCCGCCGATCAGATTCAGCCGAAACATTCCTCGATTTTCTACGCCAAGCCCGGCGACGCCGTAGCCATTGCCTATCCGGCGCTCTTCGACGTAGCGACTAAGAAGGAAATCGAAATCGACAACGCGCTCTTTCCAAATGCTTATGACATCACGCCGCCGGTCTGGTGGAAAGATAGCCGCGCTTTTACTTTCGAATACAATCAGCGCGGACATCAGGCATACCGCGTGATCGAAGTGGATGCGCAAACCGGCAAAGCGCGCCCGCTGATCGATGAAGAAAGCAAGACTTTTATTTATTACAACCCGCTAGGACCGGGCCTCTCCGCAGGCAGAAGATACCGTCACGACGTAAACGATGGTAAGGAAATCATCTGGGCCTCGGAGCGTGACGGTTGGGAGCATCTGTATCTCTATGATGGAGTCACCGGCAAAGTCAAAAACCAGATCACCAAGGGCGATTGGCTGGTGCGCAATGTAGACCGCGTAGATGACGACAAGCGGCAGATCTATTTTGAAGCGGGCGGTATGATTCCCGGTCAAGACCCTTACTTCACTCAATACTGCCGGATCAACTTCGACGGCACGGGACTTACTAAGTTCACCGAAGCCGATGGCACTCACACGGTAACTTTCTCCGAAGACCATAAGTATTATGTGGATTCTGGCAGCGCGTGGATCTGCCTCCGGTAGCGCAACTGCGCCGCACTGAAGATCAGAAGGTAGTCATGGATCTGGAGAAGGGCGATGCTTCGGCATGGCTGGCGGCGGGATTTAAGTATCCTGAAGTGTTTGTGGCCAAGGGCCGCGATGGGAAGACCGATATCTGGGGAACCATCACTCGGCCGATGAACTTCGATCCCAACAAGAAGTATCCGGTGATTGAGAATATCTATGCCGGTCCGCAGGGATCGTTCGTGCGCAAGACGTTCAGCGCTTTGGACCCCGACCAGGCCATGGCCGAGCTCGGATTCATCGTTGTCCACATCGATGGCATGGGGACCAGCAATCGCTCCAAGGCATTCCATGATGTCGCCTTCAAGAATTTGGGCGATGCCGGTTTCCCGGACCGCATCCTGTGGCATAAAGCAGTGGCGGCGAAGTACCCTTCCTATGACATCAGCCGCGTAGGTATCTTCGGAACATCCGCCGGCGGACAGAATTCGCTGGGCGGCGTGCTATTCCATCCGGAGTTTTACAAGGTGGTAGTGACTAACAGCGGCTGCCACGATAACCGCATGGATAAGATGTGGTGGAACGAGCAATGGATGGGCTGGCCGCTGGGTCCGCAATATGCGGCGTCGTCCAATGTGGATAACGCCTACCGGTTGGAAGGCAAGGCGCTGATTATCGTCGGCGAAATGGATAGTAACGTAGATCCGTCATCTTCGCTTGCAGGTTGTGAACGCATTAGTCAAGGCTCACAAGCATTTCGATATGCTCTACATCCCGGGGCAAAACCATGGCGTGGGCATTCTCGCGAATGAGCACTACCGCGATGATTACTTCGTCCATAATCTTACTGGGAGTTGAGCCGCCGGACTGGAACCGGTTACCGGCTCCGCCGCAGCCATCGATGCCGGCGCAAGGCGGCCAGTAGGACACTATATAGCTAGCGCTCTGTAAGCCCGGCGAAAGGTCCGGTGATTTATTTTTCAATCCGGAATGAATCCACTTCCTGGCCTCGATCAGAAATCTGGCGCAGCCGGAACGTCCTGCCATCGATGTCGATGACGCTCAGGGAGTGCTCTTCGGAAATGAACTTAAAGGTGAACGGCTGCCAACCCGCCGGGTTGCTCTGCTGCTCTACGCCGTACAATTCCGCGCCGCCGGCGCCATCGGTAATGTAAATGATCCCGTGCGGTGCGGTTGCGCCGCCGGCGCCGTCCTGGAATGCATGGTCGAGTTTCCATTCGCCCGCGACTTCGCCTCTGGGACCTACCATGGCGCCGCTTGCCTGAGCGATCGGACGGAATGTGAGCGGATAAGTCCGCTGATAGTTGTGGACATGGCCCTGAAAAACGATATCCACATTTCCCGCTTCAAACACCGGTGACAGCGAGCGCATCCATTGATCGGTAAAGTGTTCCTTGGATGAATTGAACCCGGGATGATGAAATGCCACGAAGCGCCAAGTGGCGCTGCGTGCGCCAGCCAGATCCTTCGCTACCCAGTCGCGCAACTCCGTATTGGTCCAATCCAGGTAGGGATTGGAATCGATTACAGTCCAATGCGAATTACCGTAATCGAAAGAGAAGTTTTCCATCAGTGGATAGCGCGGCGAAGCCGCGGCTAGAAATGCCGGCTGCGCCTCCTGATTACCGTCGAGTCTGTGGACCGCGGCATGAGAGGAGGGCGAAGGCACGAATCCGTTGAGCGGCTGGTCCCAGTACAGGAAGTATGCCAAGGCATCGCCGAAACGCGCGAAGTTCGTCAGCGCCATATCGTGGTTGCCGGGCGCGGCGAGGAAGGGAATGGACCGCAGTAACGGCGCGCCTTGCGAGGCCGAAGGCACATCGGCATTATAAACGGGAAAAAAATTCCGGCGATAGTCGGAAATGCGTCCGGCGGAGTAGACGATGTCGCCCGTAATAAACACAAAGTCCGGCTTCGCCAGCGACGCCTGATAGGCGATGGCTTTCGAAGCTGGCGAGCCTTGGGCGCAATCGCCGAAGAGCGCCAGGCGAAACGGCTGCGCCGCGGACCTGCGCGCGCGGGCGATGGAATCGAACACCGGGGCGCCCGATTTCAGCACCCGATACTGGAACTCCTGGCCGGGAACCAATCCCATCATGCGGGCGCGATACACCAGATGCTCGGGAATGCCGGGAGCGTTGACAGTGGAGAACGCCGGTTTGTCCATGGCGCGCCACGAGGAATCCTTTGAGGTGCGCACTTCCACTTCCCAGTTGGCTGCGTCGGGCGGGGCGTGCCACATCAGCATGAGACTTTCCGGATCGGAAAGCTTCGGCGCATTCCCCAATTGCAGGTAAGGCTTTTCCAGAAAGGGGCCGTCGGACGGCGCAGTCTGGCTCAACAGGAGAGCGACCGGCGCCAACAGCGCGCACCAGCGCAAACGCATCCACATGCTAACAATTGTCGCCGATTTCGATTTCAACGATCTTTCGGGCACTTGCGCCGGCGGCTACGATTTTGGCGCGGTACCGATTACAATCGGAAGCGAAGCTTTTATGATTCAAAGCGAAAAAGAAGCGGGGCTTCCCACCTGGAGCGCGCCGGAGTGTCCCTTCACCATCGAATACTCGCCGCGCACGCTCGATGATATCCGGCTGGGGGTGGTGGAGGCGTTTTTTTCGGTGCCTCGCGGCGGCGCCGAGACGGGCGGCGTTCTCTATGGCCATTGGGACGGCGAGCGGCTGGCCATCGAGGACTTCGCGGCCCTGCAATGCGAGCATGCCTTTGGCCCTTCATTCGCGCTCTCGCCGCACGACCGGGAGCGGCTGGCCGAAATGCTCGGCGCGCCCGGCCCGTACGGGCTGCCTCCGGTGGGCTGGTACCATTCGCATACCCGCAGCGAGATCTTTCTTTCCGATGCGGACCAGGAAATCCATCGGACCTTTTTCCCCGAACCTTGGCAGGTGGCCCTCGTACTGAAGCCGCATACGTCCCAGCCGACCAGAGCCGGATTTTTCTTTCGAAGCACGGACGGCGAAGTTCATGGGAAAGCGAGTTACCACGAATTTGTATTAGCGCCTCCGGCGGTGACCGCGGGGCAGGCCGAGGCGCACACATCGGCGGAGCCGCACGCCGCGAACGGGCGAGCGCCGGCGCCAACCGAGCCCCGCGCGGAGCTGCCGCGTGGGGCTACAGAATCCAAACCCCGGGCACACGCTCCGCTCCCGCTGCCCAGGTTTCTCGAACTCGGGCGGCCTCGCTCTCAGCGGTGGCTCAAAATAGCGATAGCATTGTTGGCGGGGGCTGCTTTGGGCGCGGGCGCCTATTTGTTGCGCGATACTTGGCTGCCTCCAATTTTGGCAATGGCGCCGCGCCCGGCCGCCGCCCCTCCGCCTCTAGGGCTGTATACGATCGATAGCGAAGGTCAATTGCAGATCTACTGGAGCCGCGATTCCGCCGCGGTGCAGCGCGCTTCTGCCGGAGTTATCAAGATCAATTCCGGCACGTCCGCGCCGAGCGAGATTCCGCTCGACAAAGCGCATTTGCTTTCCGGCGTGTTCACCCTCGCGCGGCAGACCGAGCGCGTAGACGTGAACCTCGGCGTGACCCAACCGGATGGCCGCAGCGGTTACCGAGGCGACGACATTCATCGGCAAACTTCCGGAACAGAAACCAGGGGCCGATCAAGGCGCGCCGGAGCAGCTCGACAATCTGGTGAAACAGATGGCCCGCATACAGGCGGATCTCAATGCGATGATCGAGCGCGATTCGACCTTGAAACGATCGGTGGATCAACTTGGCAAACAGCTTCGCGAGCAACAGCGAAGCCGCGCGCGCAGATAATTACCGGGAATACCAGCGGATTCCGAAAAAGACCGAAGCCAAAGTGCCTTTCACGTAAAAATCCTGAGAGGTCGAAGTTTTGAAGTGGAACAACCTGTGTCGCCCCGCGCAGCTCGAAATGACTGACGCGTAAATTCAGGGTGGATTCGCCTTCATAGAGGGTGGAGTGGTGTGGAATCGCGAAACCATCGGCGCTGGCCTCGAAGCGGATATTGCGCGTCAGGTATTCGGTGGCGCTGGCGCCGAATGTGGGCAGAACGAACCATTTGGTTTCCCGGCGGCATAACTGATAGGGTTGCCATTGACATCGATAATGAGGTTTCCGTTAGCATCGACCAGCGGAAAAGCGGCGCATCAAAGCCGATTTTGGCAGCCACATACTGGACCTGGTATAGCGTCTTGAAACGGAATTTACGGCTTTCCAACGGATAAGGCCACGTCAGGTTATCGAACGAGAGCTTCAGGGCCTGAACGTTGTAGTCGGTGGAAACCAGAGTGCCGGCGGTGTAGGTCTGGCTGGCATCGATAGCGTCACGGGCGTGGTGAAATCCCCCGCGGCGCGCGTCTCCAGGTAAGAGAAACGAAGCATGTTGTGCAACCCGAGGGCGACGCCGAACTGGCGCCTTTGCCCAGCTTGGATTGCCCCTGCATGGTGACATAGGAATTATTGGTGATGCCGGAATTGCGGCCCTTGTTGAAAATCGGCTGCTCTTTAGGGGTCCAGCCATCGATGCCGAAGTAAAAGCCGTACTCGCCGGGCAGACGAACGTCCGGGATATTTTGGGAGCTCCGGCCGGCGCCACCACGATAGGCGCCGTAGCCGGCGGTTGATCGGGCGTCTGCGCGGGCGGAGCCTGGGTCGTGGGGTTCTGAGCGGGTGGCGCCGGGGTGGCCGGAGTTGGAGTGGCCGGAGTTGGAGTGGCCGGAGTTGCGGGTGGATTCTGGGTCGTCGGGTTCTGCTGCGGCGGAGTCCGGGGCGGCGGGGTTTGAGTGGCCGGCGGACTCTGGGTAGTGGGATTCTGTATCGTAGGGTTCTGCTGCGCGCTAGCAGCTGGGCCGCTGAAACTGAATAACAGGTACAGACACAGAAAGCCGGTTAAATCGATCTTCACGAATGATGCCTCATAGATAGGTCGTGGCGCTATTAGAATGACGAAGGCTCATGCATCTGTCAGTCCAAACCGCCTACGGCATGCCGATCCTCTATTGTGCCAAAACAGAGGCGGGCGCGCTGGATCAATGCCCTCTGCGGCTGTGGCGGAGGAGGCACAGTGTGGATTGCATGGCGCTCCGCTACATTCCCTGCGGCTGCTGCGGATTGCGCGATTTCGCGATCGCCGGGAGCTCCGGCGTGTCCGGCTGCAGATGGCGTACGCGCAGAGCCCTTCCTTCAACAATTCAAAGGCGGACGCCGGATCGTCGGCATATTGGAAGAGCTCCAGATCTGCGCCGGAGATGGTTCCATACTTCACCAGCGCGTCGAAGTTGACGACCTCTTTCCAATATTCCGACCCGTAGAGAACGATCGTCATCTTCTTGCGCAGCTTTTGCGTCTGCGCGAGCGTCAGGATTTCGAACATTTCGTCCATGGTGCCGAAGCCGCCGGGAAAAACCACCAGCGCTTTAGCCAGATACGCGAACCAGAACTTGCGCATGAAGAAATAGTGGAACTCGAAGCTGAGCTCGGGCGTGATGTAGGGATTTGGGAACTGCTCGAACGGCAGACCGATGTTGAGGCCGATGGTCTTGCCGCCGGCTTCGGCCGCGCCGCGGTTGGCGGCTTCCATGATGCCGGGCCCGCCGCCGGAGCAGACCACGAAGCGGTAGGTGCCGTTCGTGAATTGCTCGGCCCACTCGTGAGCAGCTTCGGCCAGCGTCGCGCGCGTCGTGATAATACTGGCCCAGCGGGCCTCTTCGCTGAATGCGCGCCGAGCCGAAGAACACCACGGTGTCGCGGATCTTCTCGCGGCGGAAATGCGCCAGCGGCTCCAGGTATTCGGCCAAGATCCGCAGCGCGCGCGCGTCCGGACTGTTCAGGAATTCTTCGTTCATGTAGGCGACCGGGCGCCGGCCGTCATTCGGGGCGGTTGCTTGGGCATGTTTTTCGAGTTCTTCGACTTTCTTTTCAATTCGCGCGAACGGTCTTCAACAATTCGGGCAGCTTCGGAAACGCGGTGATGGCGCGCAGCCATTCGCTGGCGCGCGAATGCGGGCGAACCGGAAATGCGCGCGCCCGCGGCCACATCGCCGCCGATGCCGCTCTGCGCGTAAACGATCGCGCCTTCGTGCACGGTGAGATGGCCGGACGACGCCACCTGTCCCGCCAGCAGCACGTTGCGCTCCAGCATGGTGCTGCCCGCCAGACCCGTTTGCGCGCAGATGATGTTGTCTTCGCCCACCACGCAGGCATGGCCGATCTGCACCAGGCTATCGATCTTGGCGCCGCGCTTGACGCGCGTCTCGCCCACGGTGGCGCGGTCGACGGAGGTGAGGCTCTGGATCTCGACATCGTCTTCGATCACCGTCATGCCGGATTGAACGATCTTGTAATGCGAGCCATCGGCGCGCTTGGCGAAGCCGAAGCCATCGCCGCCCACCACTACGCCGTTTTGCAGAGTCACGCGGTTGCCGATGCGGCAAAACTCGCGCACCGCGGCGTGCGAGTGCGCCAGGAAATCGTCGCCGATTTCGCGCGCCTTCGTAAATCACCACGTGCGGATGAATCACGGCGTTGCGTCCGATGCGCGCACGCTTTCGCCGATGGCGGCGAATGGCCCGATGGAGCAGCCTTCGCCGACCACGGCCGAAGCGCGCGACGCAAGCCAGCGGATGAATTCCCGGCGCGGGCCGCGGCGGCTGATAAAACAGCGCCAGCGCGCGCGCGAAATCCAGATATGGATTTTCCGAGACCAGAGCAGGCGATGCCCGGCACGGGCTGCGAAACCAGAATGGCGCTGGCCTGCGTGCTCTTCACCTTGGGGGCATACTTGGGATTGGCGAGAAAGGTAGCTCGCCGGGACCGGCGCGTTCCATACCGGCCACGCCGGAGATTTCGAATTCCGGATCGCCTCCTTCGAGGCGGCAACCCAGCCTGGCGGCGATATCGCGAAGATTCATGCTCGAATCACGAACAATAAGATAAATAATAGGGTACCAACCCTTATGGTTGATGCCTCAGGGATCAAGACGTTGCGCCTGCATCTTCGCGACTGGCGCGATTCCGACCGCGCTCCGTTCCATCGGCTTACGTCCGCCCCCCGTGTGATGGAGTTCTTCCCGGCGCCGCTTTCACCGGCTCGAGAGCGACGCATTGATTGACCGTCCCGAGGAGCATCGGAGCCGTCGCTGATTTACGCTCTGGGCCGCCGCACTTCGCGCACAACCCAGTTCATCGGGTTGATCGGAATGATTCACGGTTTCGAGCGCGGTAGCAATATCGAAACGTAGCCCGCGGTGTGCCAGTCGCAGCGCCGCGTCCACTTCCTGGGGCGAATCGCCGCGCGCGAAAATGAATCCCAGATAGCTCGCTCCCTCCGGCAATGGGACCAGACGCTGTCCCGGTCTCGCCGAGATCAGGATTTCTTCCACGCCGGCCGATGCCTCTTCAATCCCTTCCACGCCCGATAGACGCCGCCTTTCGGAATCGGAATCATCATCACGCCCGATGCGCCGTCTTCCCGCCGGAACTCGACACATCATCCCCTAGCGCATGGCAAAGAATCACTTCCTCCAGCGGCAAAAGGCAAGCTGCGCCATGGACCATCCGCAAAGACTTCGCGCACAATCCCCCTATGGGGCGCGCGTGCGCCTCCAGCATCCATGCGCCCTCCGCGTTGTAGCGCAGCTCGGCATGTATTGGGCCGTGCCACAACCCCAGCGCGCGCACCGCTTGCGCGACTGTCTGCAGCAACCCTCGCTGCACCTCTTCTGGTTCGCGCGACGGAGTCACGTAGATCGTCTCTTCAAAGAACGGCCCTTCCAGCGGATCGGGCTTGTCGAAGATCGCAATGGGCTGCAACTCGCCGCGGGTCACTAGCCCTTCCATCGCAAACTCCCGCCCCGGAATGTAGCTCTCCACCTGCAAATAGCGTTCGCCGATCTTGCGGATACGCTTGTATGCCGCCGCGAACTCCTCCGCATTGTTGGCCCGAATCACGCCCCGGCTCGCGGACAGCCCGAGCGGCTTCAAGACGCACGGATACGGCGCGCGCTCCGCCAGCGCGCGCGGATCCTGGGCAAACTCCGCCCGGAAAAATTGCGGTACGCGCATCCCCGCCGCTTGATAAAGCTGCCGCGCGAGATACTTGTCGCGACAGGCTTCCGCGGCCACGAGTGGATGGAATGGAACGCCGAGCATCTCCGCCGCCGCGGCCGCCAGGACAGCCGGATTATCGCCGACCGCCGCCACGCCATCGAATCGCATCCCGCGCAACGCCTGCCAGCGATTCCTCAATGCGGTCGAATCTCACGGCTATGGCCCGGTCGCCCCAGGGATCTTCTATGATGTCACAGCGATCCGTCGCCAGTGTTAAATCGGCGCCAATACGCCGCGCCGCATCGGCAAACACGCGGATCTGATATCCCGTGGTCGCCGCAAACAGAAGGAGCCGTTTCTTCACCGATCTTATTCTCGCAGGGTGAGCTCTCGCTTGCTTTTATGTTGGTTGGTGTGAAAGCATTGGTGAAGAGCAAGCGCGAAGCCCGGATTGTGGCTCGAAGATATCGAAGTCCCCAAGATCGGCATCAACGACGTGCTGATCAAAGTCCTGCGCACCGGCATCTGCGGCACCGACGTTCATATCTACAAATGGGACGAGTGGGCGCAGCGCACCATCCCCGTGCCCATGGCCATCGGCCACGAATTCGTGGGCGAATCGTCGAAGTCGGATCGAACGTCAACGACTTCTTCCCCGGCGATATCGTCAGCGGCGAAGGCCACGTGGTCTGCGGACGCTGCCGCAATTGCCTGGCCGGCCGCCGCCATCTCTGCGCGCACACTCAGGGCGTGGGCGTGAACCGCCCCGGCGCCTTCGCCGAATACATCGCCCTGCCGATGACCAACATCTGGCGCCACCACGAAGGCATCGATCTGGATATCGCCGCCATCTTCGATCCCTTCGGCAACGCCGTCCATACGGCGCTTTCGTTTCCCGTGCTGGGCGAGGACGTGCTGATCACCGGCGCCGGTCCCATCGGCATCATGGCGGCCGCGTGGTCGCGGCACGCCGGCGCGCGCTTCACGGTGATCACCGATGTGAATCCCTACCGGCTGGATCTGGCGCGCAAAATGGGCGTGACGCTGGCCGTGGATGTGCGCGAAACCAAGCTCGCGGAGGTGCAGAAGCAGCTCGGCATGACAGAGGGCTTCGATGTCGGCCTGGAGATGTCCGGCAACGCTCCCGCCTTCCGCGACATGCTCGCCAATATGAGCCACGGCGCCAAGATCGCCATGCTCGGCATTCCCGGCGAAGAGATGGCATCGATTGGCGCACGGTCGATGTTCAACATGCTCACCATCAAAGGCATCTATGGCCGCGAGATGTACGAGACCTGGTACAAGATGAGCGTCATGCTGCAATCGGGCCTGGATATCGGCCCGGTGATCACGCATCGCTTCCACTACACGGAATTCGAGAAGGGCTTCGAGGCGATGTTGTCGGGCAATTCCGGAAAAGTGGTCTTGAGCTGGGAGTGACCGGGGGCATGCACGCTCCGGGGCCGCAATAGCTCGGGCCTCCATCCCGAACGGGCAAGTAACACGCGAGCGCAACACTCTCACCAGAAATTGCTTGTCACTTCCACCGATTGAGAATTTGTCCCAAGTTGGGTCAAGACAAACGGGTGGCTATCGGGTTCGGCCATCCAGACATCGAAGCCGGGAAAACTGCGCGCCAGAGCCTGGTCGCTTTCGGGGGTATAGAGGCGCGCATAAATGATGCGCTGCTCGGAAAGCTCCGCGGTATTGAAAACCCATTCCTCGCAAAAACAATGTCCGGGCTCGTACTTCACGAATAATAGATGCTTCCCGGGTGCCTCCTCCAGCATGCTCGTGACATCGTCGCGCAAGCGCCGGGCCGGATAGAGCGATTCCCAAATAGGAGGCAAATGGTCGAAGCCGTACTGCCGCAGCAATGGCTCCGCTGCGTGCCCGGCGTTCCCGAGTACCACTGTGAGGCACAATGCCGCCACCATGGCGCGCGAAAAGGCCACTCCCACGCCTCTGCGTCGCCAGCCCACGCGCATGTGACGCCAGCACTGCAATAGAACCAACACGATCAGGATCGTCTCGGGCGCGCTATGTGCGGGATACCAGGCGTGATAAGTCGCCTTCGCGATGACGAAGGGCAGGCATGCGATCAGCCACGGGCGAATTCGCCGGTCTCGTAGTATCCAGGGGAGAAACAGGAGCGCGGGAGTCAGAAAGGGCCCGACAAAAAAACGCCAAAAATTCGCCAGGCGTGTGCGCTCGGCCCCCAACATGGCTGACAACGAATAGCGCTGCTCGTACAGACGAGCTTGGTTCAAGTAGTTATCCCGTATTTCGGGATAGCGGAAGCTCGCGGCGGGAATGACCGGCCTCTGCCACCAATACGGCTGAGGAGTCCCATAGATGCGCTGATACGTCAGGTAAGGCGGCTCCGCCGCGTTGCCGGTTACACGCACGTTGTACCAGGCCAATAGCAGGGCTCCGCAAAGGAACACCCCGAAAAACGGCGCCAATACCGGCCGAAAAGAGATCCGAGGAGTCCGGCTTTTTTTAGCGGCATAGACAAAGAAAATCAAGTAAATAGCCGCAATGCCGCACCACAGCAAAGCTTCGAACGGCCTTGTGGCAAAAGTGAGGATAATCCCAAAGGCACAAAGCGCGGACGACGACGCTAATCGCCGGCCGCGTCGAAGGCGCGCGAGCGACGCCAGGATCAGCGCACCCGCGGTGGCCGCCACCGCTCCTCCGAAATAGCTGTTCATCCAAATCCCGAAAATCCCGAATTGCAAAGCCGCCCCTAGGGCGCCGGCGAAGGCCCAAATCAGTGGGACGATCTCAGCCAGAGCCCAACACAGCGCTCCGCACATGATTCCCATAGAGAGCCACACCCCCCACCAGGGATTGCGGAACACGACCTCGCCGAATGCTAATACCAGCCCCTGTCCAGGCTCATATTGCGAGGCATAAGTCGGCTCAAAAAGCGTATATTCCGTCTCAAAGTGCTCCCAATAGGGCGGGGTGGGGTTTGTGACTCGTCCGTGGGCAAATGTATCGCCTTGAAGTAGATAACTGAACTCATCGTGTATCTGCGGCGGCGGCGGAGGGTACCACGGCAGCATCAAAACTCGTACCAGCATGGGAAACAGTGCGGCTACTAATACCGCCCGCCGCTTATTGCGAGCAAGGCTCCGCAGATAGCGTTCTATCCCCCCAAACCAGTTCGCCGCCAGCCGCGGATAGAGCGCCGCGCCAACCAAGCTGATGATTCCAACCACGTATAGGATCTTCAATAATCTATGCGAGCTGAACAATATTGAATACGTCATCTGGGGGAAAGGCCCGAGCGCACCTTATTGTCGCGAAAAAGCCGGGTTCCGACAATCACATAGGGTTCGCGGGCACACCGGCAAACCCGCAACTTGTCCCTAACGTACAACCTTATTCCAATACACAACTTAGATCCGCGTAAATCACGCTCAAAGTGGTCCCCGCATTGCTGTCCAAAGCGCATGTTTCTACATTTGGGAATGGCTTTTGGGCTGCTCGCCTTCTTTCAGGCCGCTGAACTGCGCGCGCAGAACTACGGCAGCCCGCCCTCGTCCGCGATCGCCGTAACAGACATTTACACCGCGTTCCATCTGCCGCCGTTGATGGATGCGCCAGATAGCCCAATTGGACCGGCTGTCTCCGCAACGCAGGTTCATGCAAGGGCTGCCGTGCTCGGACTCGATAGCCAGTCGCCGCTTGCCGGCTGGACTTCCGCTGCAACACTGCTCCAGAATATGGTGGAAAGCTCGTCCACCCCGGCCCAATCCCCTACCTCGTTCCCGGGCGCCAAGCTTCGGCATTGAATCAGCTGCTTGCTACCGGAGTAACTTCCATTCTGCTGACGGCGCCGTCGCTGAGCGTCGATCAGCCGATCAGGCTGCCAAGCGGCGTAACGCTGAACCTGGGCCACACATTCGTCACCTCCGGAACCACCGCGCCGTACTTGTTACGAATTGAGGGAGCGACTCACGTCACCTTAAGGGGAGGCGAACTTGCCTTTGGCGAAGCGGGAATTCTGGTCAACCAATCGGACACGATACGGATCGAGGATATGGAGTTGCACGATTTTTCGAGCGACGGAATCGTGGTTACGGCTTCGCTGCACGTGGCGCTCATCCGCAACCGGATCCATGGTGTCTCGGGCGCCCGATACTGCTCCATCGCGGGACCGCTTTTTCAGTCGTCCAACAGAATCACATTGCCAATAATCTTGGGCCGTCGAATATGACCGCGGGCATTGTGCTGAGCGATCGCGAAGTGGACCTCGCTTCCAACCCGCTCGCCATTTTCGGCCCCGATGGATACTGGGTTATCTCCCAGCCGATCACATCGCGTTTGAATCCTCCGCACGATAATGCCATCGCTTACAACTATCTGTTCCAAAACGCGTCCTCGGGAATCTATTTGGACGGCGCTGTCAGGAACGCCATTCTCGGCAATACCATGCGGAGCAATGTCAAAGAAGGTCTTTGTCTCGATAACGGCGCGACGGCTAACGTGGTCGCCTCGAACATCGTGGAGCAGAACGGCGGCCGTTGGGGCGAACCCGATTGGATTCTGGCCGAGGATCAGATCCTGGCCGGCGGGCGGCTGGCGGATGGAACCGCGGCTGAAAAAGCGCCTGGCATCTCGCTCGATAATGCAATCTATAACATTGTTTTCGAAAACGGCGTCTCGCATAATTACGGCGGCGGTATCAAAATTGTACGCACCGGCTTTTTCAACGTGATCGGGTTGAACACGGTATTCAGCGATAACGAGGGCGCGAGCCCGTCTTATCATTTTTTTGGGATCGGCCTGGGCGCTACCGGCGGAACTGATACCTCAGAGCTGGACTACACTCCGAGCGAGGGAAACATCGTGTTCTCTAACGCGATTCGCGGTACGCATTATTCCGGCATTTTCTTCGACGCCGGCTCTGCTCAAAACAACGTTTTCGATAACACAATTATGGATGCCACGAACTGGGCCCTCGAATCGGTACAAGCAATCACTAACTTCACCTTGAACAATCTAACCAATCTTCAGTCGCGAAATATAGGATCCGGGCTCGATCCAGCGCTCCTGACCATTGGGCAACCCGTATACGACACTGGAGGTCAATAGCTGGCGCAGCAGAGGTCTACGCCCTGAGACGCGATGGCGTTAAGGGCTGCGTGCTCTCCATGGCGCGTAATTCGCTTTCAGTAACAGCTGCGCCGGACTCATGATAGTCGGCATCGACGTTGATCTTCCAGAGATCGTAGTTCGCGCCCATGATGTTGCGGACGGCGAGCACAGCGGTCAGCATGGAATGATCCTGGTTATTGTAGCGATGCATGCCATTCCGCCCAACAAGTTGTAAATTCGGAACCGACGCTAAGGAACTCCTGAATGGCTGCCAGACCCTTGCGATAGAATTCGTCGTACACGGGATACGCTTTTTTCACGCGAACTACTGTCCCATCCATCACCGCCTCGGGATTTACTAATCCCAATGCCCCCAATTCCTGCCGTCCAAGATCGACAAGCGCCTCGTCGTTCATCGACCAAATATCATCGCCTTCGTTGCAGAAATACTCCAGCCCCAAACAGGTCGTTTCCGAATCGGGGACCATTTCAGGGCTCCAATTTTTATAGTTCTGGATGCGTCCAACCTTTACTTTGGATTCGTGTACATAAATCCAGTTATCCGGAAACAGATCCTTGCCGCGAACGATCAGAGCGACAGTCAGAAAATCGCGGTAATGGAAATCCTCCGCGGCGCGCAGTATGTGGGGCGGCGGAGGAGGATCCAAACTTTGAATCAGTTCACGAATCGGAAGGCTGCTGATAAAGTGCTCCGCGGCAAATTTCCTCCCTCCCGCCGTAACCGCGGTCACGGCGCCCGGACGCCAGTGAATCTTTTCGACCCGCGTATTCAGTAGAACCTTCGAACCACGTTCTTCGACGATGTCGCGCGTCCGTTCCCACATCATTCCAGGACCTCTTCGCGGGTATTGAAACTCGTGAATTAGCGTCTTGATTACTTTGTCGCGCGGATGTTTTTTTCGGGGCCTGATAGCGCTCCACACGAGTGTAAAAAGCGACAAATCCTTGATTCTCTGCGCCGCCCACTCCGCCTTGATATCCCGGCAAGGCATTCCCCAAACCTTTTCGGTATAGGTCTTGAAGAAGATTTGGAAGAGCCGTTTCCCAAAGCGATTCGAGACCCAGGTTTCAAAATCCTCTTCGGGTCTGGATTTGATGCACTGCGCCTTAACGTAGCTCAATCCACAGCGAATCGATTCCACGATGCCCAAGCCGAACAGAGCGTTCATCGGCTCCAGCGGATATTGAAAGAACTTTCGTCGATAATAAATCCGCGAAACACGCGGTCGCGTGATGAAATCCGCTCCCAGTACCTCTTTCCACATCTGCTCTACCAATGTCACTTTCGTGAAGAAGCGGTGACCGCCCATATCGAAGAGATAGCCCTTATAATTGGCAGTTCGGGCGATGCCGCCGACGACTGGGTCGGCCTCCAGCACCACGCTGGGGATCTGCTTGTTGGACAACTCGTATGCGGCGGTCAGACCTGCCGGCCCGGCTCCCATGATCAGCACGTTGGTGTTGCAAATCGTTGAAGCGCTAAGAGACTGACGAAAATTCAAGAAACCTCCTACAAGGTAGTGTCTTTGAGCGTAGCAGGCGCATTGGAACTGTATCAGTGTGTGAGTGTACAATGCGTTTATTGCGTTCACATATTTGGGCGTTTTAGCCCTTTGTAGGCCCGCGACGCCCTCTTTTGCCGGTCCTCACGCCGGCATCTCGCGTGGTTCCGTGAGCGAAGCTTCGGGATTGCGTTTCGTAAGATAACGTGCAGCGTACGCCGACCGGCTTGAGATCGTCCTCTTTCGGCACACCGGAGACATGGCCAAGAGACCTACCGCACGTGATACGATTTGGATAATCGCTGCTACGGATACGAAGTATGTCTGTGAAAATCAGGGTCTTGCTCAGCGCCTTGCTGAGCGCAGGTTTCGTCGCCGCCGCAGTCCACCAGAGATTACACTAACGCCAGCATCGCCTGGGATCCCACGACCATGACACTGGTACAAGATAGTGGGAGCTTCGGGCGGATGGTGCGCCTTGCCGATCGTGAGATTCTCTGCGCCTACGAATGGGGCAACGATATTTATACCAAATCGAGTTCGGACGAGGGGCGCACCTGGAGCAGCCCGGTGCTGGCCGCAAGCTCGCCCTTCGGGAGCGCCACCACTCCTGGCGTCCTGGTTCTTCAGAACGGGTCGATCATGCTTTCGTATAACGAACGCCCGTTTGACGGGGTCCACCCATACACAATCCGGATCTGTTTCAGCCGCGATAACGGCAGGACGTGGGTCGACAACCAGCTTATATACCAGGCCGGCGCCACTGTTCTAACCGCGTGTTGGGAACCGGCCGAGATCCAGCTTCCGTCGGGCGAGATCCAGTTGTACTTTTCAAACGGAAAGCCGTACGGCAATTGGTGGCAGCAGATCACGCTGGTACGCTCTTACGATAACGGAGCTACCTGGACAGCGCCTGAGTGCGCCATCTACAGACCGGAAGCGCGCGACGGCATGGCCGGGCCGTTGCTGCTCAATGACGGATCCATGGCAATTTCGGTTGAGGATAATGCCGTTGACGGAAATTTCAAGCCCGTCATTGTGCCGGGCCCCGAAAACGGCCTGGGCTGGCTCGCGCTCATGAACACTCCCGCCTCCTCGGTTTACGTGGGCGCCCCGTTTCTGATGCAGTTCCCATCCGGTGAAACCCTTCTTTCCGTGCAAAACGCCAACGGACGCCTAAGCCCAACTACTCAGGACTATAGCCAGATGGTGGTATATTTCGGCGATCCCCAGGCCCAGAATTTCGCGAATCCATCGGAGCCTTTTCCCATCCCTTCGTACGCGAGTGGGTTATGGAATTCGCTATTCCTGAAGAATGCCGTGACCGTCACCGCCGTTTCTACCACCACTCTGAACGGGATCTTCGGCCTATGGGCGATCGATGGTCGCCTGAATTACCCGGACGGCCCTGCCAGCGGCATTACGGCGGTCCTAAATGCGGCCGGCGGGGGACCCGGTCCGGTAGCTCCCGGCGAGTCCGTATCCATCATCGGCTCCGGATTGATTCCGGCTGGCGCTGACGCCGGCGCGTCCGGCATCGGCGTCACCTTCAATGGCGTCGCGGGCTCTGTATCTTATATTTCCGATACCCAGATCAACGCGGTCGTTCCATATAACGTTTCCGGCGCGGCGGACGTGAGTATTCAGTATGGGGGCGCGCAGAGTTATCCGTTCCCGCTTGGCGTAACGTCCGTGGCCCCGGCGATCTTCGTTCAGCCGGGTGGGGGCACGCAGGCCTTAGCCGCCAACGACAACGGTGCATTCAATTCGCCCTCGAACGCCGCGCCGCAGGGAAGTACGCTTGAGTTTTGGGCCACCGGGCAAGGCATGGTGGATTCCGCCAGTCCCTACCCGGCGCCCCAGTTGCCTGTCACCGTCACGATCGGCGGAGTGAACGCGGAAGTTTCCTTCGCCGGGGTAGTTAACGCTGGCGTGCTTCAGGTGAATGTGACGGTGCCGGCCAGCGCCCCGATTGGAGATGCGGACAAACTCGTCCTCACCGTTGGACCGCAAAGCAGTACCACCACCGCCACCGTCGCAGTGCGGGCGATGGCCCCCAGACATGGCCAGGGCCGCTGACGGCTCATCTAAGCTCGAACCGAAGCGACGCCCGAACTGCCCGCGTGGTCCAATTGGCGGGAACGATTCCAGATGCGCGCCACCGCGTGAAGCGCCCAGGCCGCCGCGAAGCAAATACCGATTTCTGTCATCACCTGGAAGAGGAACAGGTGGCGCTCTGTTTCGATGGCGTCAGCCAACGACGCCAGCAGGAACTCCGAAACCGCCATGCCGCAAACGCCCAGACAGATTATGGCCGGCCCGCGAGAACGCGGCTGCCGAATAGCAATGGCAAGCGATCCCGCGATCATGAGCGCGTACCAGACCACGATGTGCGTGGGCCAGCGTTTGTAGAGAGCGCTGCGGAAGTTGCTCCAGGAAGCGAACGCGTTGGTGCGCGCAAAGGGCGGGTGTCCGTCCTCGCGGCGGAAATTCCCGACATTCGGCTGCCGCAGATCGTGCGCGTGGTAAACCAGGTCGGCATGCAGAGCGTTCACTGCCTCGCCGGGGTGATGCAGCCAATAGCGCATCACCTTCCCGAATCCGGTGCGGCTGTAAAACGCTGCGAACCAGGTATCGTCATCGGGGCTGTTCGCCATATAGGGATGGGTTCCGATATACCGGGATTCGGCTTCGCCGAGGCCCAGATCCCGCAGCGCCGCGTGTGGCGCGGCTGCGTGCGCCGTGAGTTTGAAGAAGATCACGCTGTAGAGCGAACGGGCCGAATAGCCGGGCGCGGTTGTCATCAGCATGTAGGCTTCCGCCGCCAGCAGTATCGCCGCCGGCAGCTTACGCCTTCGCCATATCAGGAATGCCGCCGGAAAGACGCCAAACAGCGCATGTTGTGTCTTCGAAGCGATAAACAGAACTGAGGCTGCGGTGAAAAGCCAAACGGTCCATCGGCGTGGCGGCTGCTGTGCCGTTAAATGCAGCCCTAGCGTAACCATCAATAGAAGTCCGAGCATTGCCGCCGTATCGTTGAAGAAGGAGTTGAAGTAAGACACGTAGGCGACATCCGTAAAGATCCACAAAGCAAAGCCGCCCATGGCCAGTTGAAAACCGGGCGCAAAGCGTCGAAGGTAAATCAGCAGCGCGTAGTAGCCGCACAGAAACAGCAGCAGGTGTAGCGCGCCCAGTAAACGGATATTAAAGACGGGCGCGCCAGTGGCTTTGACGAGAAGCATTGGGATTCCGGCGAGAACGTTTTCCGACGATTCCACCTCGCTTTCCCAAAAATTCTGCGGCTTGAATTCGCAATCGGGGACGAAGTATTCGAAATTTTGGGCTGTCCCGTCTGCGGGAGCGCAGCCGAAGCGCTTGGAAACCTTTTCGAAGTCGCCGTTATTTGCCAGACCGATGTAGGGCGGAAGCAGGATCTGAACGCAGCAGATTCCCGCGCACGCCACAAGAAGCAGAATCTCGCGCCAGCGCGGCTTCATCCAACGGGCGCCGGTTCCTAACATGGCCGCTGGCCATACGTATCGGGCACACGGAACATTATAGCCCCGAGGCTTGGCCCTTCCGCCGCCTGCGCCCAGTGAGCCGTCAAGGGCGGCGAGCGGAAGGCGAGCCCCGATTCGGAGCCGCGAGCTTCATGTTTTTTGCGCCCGGTATCTTGGTCCATGCATTCCCGCTCGGCTGCGACACGGGTTGCATTACGTTTCCAGGATCGGCGTTCGGAACGCATTCTGCCCACCATCCACAGACCCGTATTCGCTACCGTGCCGACGGCGGAAAATGGATTGGAAGTAGCGCCCTTTCTTGCGCACCGCCGCTTGGACGGCTTGCATCAGTATCCGTCGCACAAAACGGTTGCCTTGGGGATCACGAGTTGTGGTTCTGTTCCGCGCTCACGTTCGATCCGGGACATACCAGTGCGGCCGCAAAACTCTACGTCCGTGAGCGGGGGGACCGATCAGATGATCCGGTTCACTTTCGAATAAGGCAACTGGTTGCCCGCGGTTCGAAGACGGCAGCGGCTGGAGACCTCAATCGGATTGCTGCCGGCGCTTTGCTGCAGCCGAGCGGAAGCCCTGTTGGTTCGGAATCCGCTTGCTAGCGCAGCGAATGGCCCGCTCAAAACCCGAGCAGATGCCCCATCTTCTCTTTCTTTGTGCGTAAGTAGGCTTCGCGCGAATCCGCCGCGCCGGCGATGCAGGGGATGCGCTCGGCAACTTCGATTCCCGCGCGTTCCACGGCATCCACCTTTTCCGGATTATTGGAGAGCAATCTCACCGCGGGTAATTTGAAGTAACGCAGAATGGCGCCCGGCAAATCGTAGCTGCGCAGGTCCGATTCGAACCCCAGTTGCTGGTTGGCCTCCACTGTGTCGGCGCCTTGATCCTGCAATTCGTACGCGCGCAGCTTGTTCAGCAATCCGATGCCGCGCCCCTCCTGATGCTCGTAGATCAGCAGCCCGCGCCCTTCCTGCGCGATGCCGCGCAACGCGATCTCAAGCTGCGCGCGGCAATCGCAGCGCAGACTGTGAAACACGTCGCCGGTTAAACACTCGGAGTGAATGCGCACCAGCGGCGGGCCGCCCGCTTGCAGATCGCCCATCTTCAGCGCCAGCGCTTCTTCGGAACGCGCGCCGGCGCGGCCAGCGAAGCCGTAGATGCGGAACGCGCCAAACAACGTCGGAAAATCCGCTTCAGCGACTTTTTGAAGCTGGAGCGCGTGGGAATCGTTCATGAGCGGTTAGGTGAACCTTAGAGCCTCCATTATAATGGCATCCGAGGCGCATGACTCACGATACCTGGCTGGTTTCGCTGCTGGTGAAGTTGGCCGTCATGGCCTCCATCGCGAGTATATTGGCGCGATCCAACCGTTTTAAGTCGATCCTGCTGCGGGAAAACCGGACCATGATGCAGCGCCTGGAGCTGGCTTTGTGGCTTTCGATTTTCTTCGCCGCCAGCGTGGCCACCCGGATTTTGGGCAAGACCGCGTACCAGGGGGCGGATCTCGGACTGGAAGGCAGCCTGATCGCCGGGATACTCGGCGGTTATGTCACCGGCCTGATCTCGGGTATTATCATCTCACTGCCGGCGTTCTTGTTCGCCGGCGGGTACGCCACCATGCCGCTGTTCGCCGGCATCGGCGTGCTGGGCGGCCTGCTGCGCGATATCGCTCCCGGACCGGATGAGATCTGGCGATTCACGCCTCTGTGGGACCTCAATATCATCCGTTTCTTTAGGAGCCGCAATCCTCGCATCTCAGGCTTTCATCTGCTGTTCTGCGCGGCCATCCTGTTCGCCGAGTTTATCCGGCAGAGCCTTGGACACACCTTTCCCCGTCAGGTATTTTACATTGCCCAGGATTCACCGGGCGCCAGTTCCTGGGTGTCGGTTGCGCTTTACGCCGCGACGCTGTTCGCCGTCACAATTCCGCTCAAGATATGGAATAACACGCGGAATGAGCGCAAGCTGGAAGAGCAGGATCGCCTTCTGGCTGAGGCACGGTTAGCCGCCCTCACCAGCCAGATCAATCCGCACTTTCTGTTCAACACGCTCAACTCGGTATCGTCGCTGATTCGTACCGATCCGCACCAAGCGCGCGTGATGGTGATGCGTCTTTCCAAAGTGCTGCGGCGCCTCCTGCAGAAGCATGAGAATTTCAGCACATTGCGCGACGAGCTCAGCTTTATCGACGACTACCTATCGATAGAAGTAGTACGGTTTGGCGATAAGCTGCGCTTTGAAAAAGATGTTGCCGACGATACCCTGGATATATTGGTACCGAGCATGCTATTACAGCCGCTGGTGGAAAATTCGATCAAGCACGGTTTAAGCGGTAAGGTGGAAGGCGGCGCCATCCGCATCCATGCCCATCGCGGCGAATCCAGGCTCCACATGCGGGTGGAAGACGACGGCATCGGCATTCCCGAAGCGAAGCTCGCTACGCTGCTGGACCGCGGCATCGGCGTCACGAACGTGAATGAACGATTGAAAGTGCTGTTCGGAAGCGAATACCGGATGTGGATCGACAGTCAGCCCGGGCACGGCACGCGGATTCAGATCGAAGTGCCGGAACTGGAACCGGGGCTCGCGGCGGTATCGTGAGCGGCGGGGATCTGAGTAGCGCCCATCGAGGAGAAAATTTGCCGGAGCTCGAAGAGAACCTTGGCCTGGCCGGAACCGAACCGTTACCCGCCACTTTGGCCGACCGTACCAAACGCATTTACGATCGGTTGTCGCCGGTATATGCGGCATCTGCCCACTTGTTTCATTCACGCGCGCATCGCATGGCAGTGGAAGCTTCCGGCCTGCGCGATGGCATGAAGATTTTGGAAGTGGCGACCGGCACCGGCGAGATGTTCCGGCGGCTGGTGCGCCGGAACTCGAGCGGCGCCACCGTGGGAGTAGATCTTTCGCCCAATATGGCGGCGCGCACGCAGCGCGCGGCGCGCCGCCGCTTCCCGACGGCGCGAACCGATTGCCAGGCCGTGGACGCGCGCCAAATGCCGTTCCGCAGCGAATCCTTCGACGCGGTATTCTGCTGTTATTTATTGGAGCTGCTGGCGGCCGAGGATATCGGACGCGCAATCGGCGAATTCCGGCGCATCCTGCGGCGCCGCGGGCGTCTGACCCTGGTGCTCATCGGCCAGGACACGCCCGCTTTCAACGCCGTTTATCGATTGGCCGGGAGCCTGGTTCCCGCATTCTGGGGACGGCAGATTGAGCAGCGCGTGCCGGAGTTGATCGAAGCGGCGCAATTCGAGATCGTCCATGATCGCACTGTCCGGCAGGTCTGCTATCCCTCGCGCATTCTGGTGGCGCGAAAGTAGGCCGCTAACTTCCCGAGGCCGCCTGCCGCGGCTCGTCCGCGCTCGGTCCGTAAATCGACGGAACCTTTGTGCCCATGGGACGCAAATATGCCGAGAGCTGACCGCGGTGGTGGATCGTATGCTTCAGGCCCATCTGAACGAAGTTAATGACTGGCTCAGTCCCCATCGCGAAGGTGATCGGCTGCGCCAGTTGTTCTCCGCTCATCTGCGCAACCTGCTCGATCAGGCCGGGAACATTGCTGTCGTAATAGGCGAGCGCTTCGGCCGGAGTTTTAAACTCGATGGTCTTCCACTCAAACACGCCATTCAGAACGCCGCGCAGGAAAAACGCTTCGGATAGCGCGATATGGCCCGCCAGCGCGAGACCGCTCATGCATAGCTCGCTCGGTTTGTACTCGCAAGCGTCGGCGGGTACCGCCGCCAGCAATTTGCGAGTCGTGGTGGATTCCTGCCGTACTTGCGGCAGAAGGAATTGAAGAACTTGTTGGGCGTTTTCAGGTGTCATTTTGCGATGATACCTCACCCGCTTTGCCTCCGCTATGCTGGAAGAAGAGGCCGCTATGTATCCACTCAAAAAGGGCAAATTCGCACCGCAAGCGCACGTAGGCGTTCCCCCTGGCACATACGAAGAGGAACACGGGCGCAAAGGCTTTTATGGCAAGAGCGCGCATCTCTATCACGCTCATCCGCCCACCGGCTGGATTCGCTTCGAGGGCAAGCTGCGGCCGCACTTGTTCGATCTGAATCAGCTCGCTCCATCCGACTGTCACGATCCGCAAGGCATGCCGGTGGCGTTTCTCGGCAATCGCGACCTGACGCTGTACGTCTCCCGCCGCTCGCAGCCGATGCCGTTCTATTACCGCAACGCCGATGGCGACGAATTGATCTTCGTTCATCGCGGCCGCGGGCGCATCGAAACCGATTTCGGACCGCTCGATTTCGAGCCGGGCGACTACCTGGTGGTCCCGCGCGCCGTCACGTACCGCATGATCCCAGAGGCCACGGATAACTTTTTCCTGATTGTCCAATCGCGCACCGAATTCAATCCACCCGACAAGGGCATGCTCGGCCACCATGCGCTCTACGATCCCGGGGTCGTGATTACGCCCGAAGCGGCGCCGATCCTGGACGATAGCCGCGAGTGGGAGGTGCGGATCAAGTCCGAGGACGAAATTTCGAAGGTGGTTTATCCGTTCAACCCGCTCGATGTCGTGGGCTGGAAGGGCGACCTGACGGTATGGAAGCTCAATATGCGCGATATTCGGCCGATCATGAGCCACCGTGCCCACCTGCCGCCCAGCGCGCATTCCACGTTTGTTACGGAAGGCGCGGTGGTGTGCAGTTTTCTGCCGCGCCCGCTGGAGCAGGACCCGCAAGCGATGCGCGTGCCTTTCTTCCACCGCAACACCGATTTCGACGAGTTCATCTTCTATCACGACGGCGATTTCTTCAGCAAAGACAATATCAAGCCCGGATACGCGACGCTGCATCCGCGCGGCATTCACCACGGACCACACCCGAAAGCGCTGGCGAACCAATCGAAAAAGACGCACACCGACGAGTACGCGGTGATGCTCGATGGATTGAATCCGATCCATGTGCTGCCCGCGGGCGAACAGGTGGAGTGGAAGGATTATTGGGCAAGCTGGATGGAGAAGGACGGCCAGAAATAAGCGACCGGTTCGGGTTGCCCGTATGATGCCGTGTTCACCTCCGGGCCCATCCGCGGTGTGGTGATTTGCGCCCTGCCGGTCAATAATAGAAGAACCTTGCCTGTTCGAATGAAGGATATCGCCCGCGAGCTGGGCGTATCGCAGATGACCGTCTCTAAAGCTCTGCGAAACCACAGCGACATTAGCGAAAAGACGCGCGAGCGGGTATTGAAGCGGATGCGCGAGCTGAACTATCAACCGGATTGGATCGCGCGCAGCATGGTTACCAAGCGCACCTACCTGGTGGGATTGGTACTGCCCGACTTGATGCACTCGTTCTTCGCGGAAGTGGCGGGTGGCGTCACGCGCAAGCTGCAGCCGCTCGGGTATCAGGTGGTGATTTCAAATACCGAGGAGAATGCCGAGACCGAACGCAGCCACGTGGAGAACCTGATCAACCGCAAGGTGGATGGATTCATTATCGCCTCGGCGCAGCGTAGCGGCGAGAGTGAGCCATTCCGGCTATTGGATAAGAGCGGGATTCCGTATGTGCTGATCGACCGCGCCATTCCCGGCGTGGAAGCGAATTACGTGGGTGTGAAGGACGAGGACCTGGGCGAACTAGCGACTGGGCATTTGATCGGCTTGGGATGCAAGCGGATCGCGCACATTCGCGGGCCGAACGTTTCCACAGGAGTGGGACGGCTGCGCGGCTACCGGCAGGCGCTCACGAAGCGGAAGATGCCGGTCCGAAGCGAATACATCGTAAGCGGGCAGTACGGCGACAGCACCGGATACGACGCAATGCTGCAACTTCTGAAAGCGAGTCCGCGGCCGGATGGAGTATTCTGCTACAACGATCCGGTCGCCGCGGGCGCTATCAAGGCGGCGTTGGAGCTGGGCATGCGGGTACCCGAGGATATCGCCATCATCGGCGCAGGCAACGTGCATTATTCCGATCTGCTGCGCGTCCCGCTTTCGACGGTAGATCAGAGCAGCTCGATAATTGGAGAAAAGGCGGCGGAGCTGCTATCGGAGCGGATGGAATCGAAAAAGGCGCTGCCGATAGAGCGGGTCCTTATTCCGCCGAAATTGGTGCTGCGGGAATCGAGCAACAGGAGAGCGTAGACTGACTCAAGGTATCTCAGTGCGCGGAGAAGGCCTCCGCCATATCCTCACGGGTTTGTAAGGAACGCACTGAGCGGATACTTCGGGCTGTCAGATCCTGGCCGAAGCGGGGCTCCGCCAGCGAGCGGAATTTGTCTTCGAGTTGCAAGGTGGAGACCGGGTTTTCGGGATTGCCGCGCGGGTAGTCGCGGGCGGCTGTGAGTATCTGGCCGTTCGACAGAGTGAGTGTCACGCGGGCAGGCCAGGCGGCCGGATACTTCGCGCTGAGGTCTTCGGCAACGGCCACCTGAGTACGTTCCAGTAAGGCCGCGATGACTGGATCGCGGAGGCGCTCAGTAGAGAACTGATCGAGTCCCGCGCGGCCATCGACCAGGGCGACGGCCACGCAGTACGCGATGCTGAACTTGGCCTGATACGGCGTGCGCGGCGCGGCCTGCTTCACAATCTCGTAGCCGAGCCCGTAAGTCTCGATCGAAATGTGAGTGATGGAATCCACCGGAACGCCGAATGCGAGTGCGACATCGATGGCGGTATGGGTGTGACCGCAACACGCATGCAATTTATAGCAGTTCTCGGAGATCTTCCATCGCTCGCCCAATCCCTCGGTAATGCGACTCTCATCATATGACTCGCTCATCGCGCGGAAGAATCCGCGCTCGCCTTCGAGGATGCGCGTGGCGCCCGTGAACCCGAGGCGCGCGAGATCGGCGGAAAGCACTCCATTGAAAGCGGCCTTGCCCGGATGCAGATGCTTGCTCATAGCGCCATCGGCATTGAACTCCCAGAGACCGGCGGCCTGGGTTCCGGCGCTTCCCAGCGCGTCCAGCATTTGCGTGCCGGTCAGATGCGTGAGTGAGCCGGCGGCGGCCGCCGCGCCGAACGCGGCCGCGGTTCCGGTGGGATGCCAGTAGCGGTAGTGACTCGGATTGACGGCCTCTCCGACGCGTAACGCCGCTTCATAGCCCAGCGCTACCGCCAACAGAAACGCGCGGCCGCAGGCATGCTCGCGCTCCGCTACCGCCAGAGCCGCTGACATTACCGGCGAACCGGCGTGTACGGTAGACGTCTTGTGAATATCGTCGAATTCGAGAATATGGGACGCCACGCCATTAGCCAGCGCTGCGCCGGAGGCAGAAGAGCATCCGCCGGAAAAAACTGTGGCTTCGTCCGAAATACCCAGCGAAGTCACGTACCGCTGGATCATTCGCGCCGGCGCCTCTAACGAGCCGGCTAGCGCCGATCCGAGCCAGTCCAGCACGGCGCGCTTGGCATCTTCGACGACGATGGACGGTAAATCCGGGTAACGCGCGGCGGCCAGAAAATCGGCCAGCCGCCGCGAGATCCCGGCCGCGCTAATGACTCACTCCTTAGTGCTCACTGGAGTGGCGTTCTTGACATACTTATCGAACCACGTCAGCTTTTCCCAGTTCACGTGCTCGATGGTCTCCTTGCCGCGATAGCCGTGCGCTTCAACCGGCAGGAAAACCAGGCGCACCGTGCCGCCATTGCCGCGGACCGCTTCGTACATGCGCTCCGATTGAATGGGGAACGTTCCATCGTTGTCGTCCGCCTCGCCGTGGATCAACAGCAGCGGGGCCTTGATCTTATTGGCGTACATGAAGGGCGACATCTTTAAGTAAGTTTCGGGCGCTTCCCAAATGGTGCGGCGCTCGTTTTGGAAACCGAATGGCGTCAGAGTGCGATTGGGCGCGCCGCTCTCCGCAATACCGGCCTTGAAAAGATCGCATTGGGCCAGCAGATTATCGGTCATGAACGCGCCGTAGCTGTGGCCGCCAACGCCCACGCGGGAGCGGTCGGTGACGCCCATCTCCACGGCCTTATCGATAGCCGCCTTGGCATCCGTTACTAACTGGTCGATGAATGTATCGTTCACGGTTCGCGCCGGGCCGACGATCGGCATGGAAGCGTTATCGAGCACCGCGTAGCCTTCCAAAGCGAAGAAGACTTCGGAATAGCCGCCGATTTCGGTGAAGCGCTTGGTGGAACCGTTGGTCGAGACCGCGCTCGCGGCATCGGCGTCTTCGTATTCGCGCGGATAGGCCCAGATCACGGTGGGCAGCCGCGTACCGGGCTGATAATCGGGCGGCAGATATAGCGTGAACGACATCTCCACGCCATCGGGCCGTTTGTAGGTCACCAGCTCTTTATGCACTTTGCGCATAATAGGCTCCGGATCCGGGAACCTGGTGATCGCAGTCATCGCGCCTCCAGCCTCGCGAACATAATAGTTCGGCGGCTCGGTAGGACTCTCGCGGCGCGTGAGGAATTTATCGCCGTGAGGATCGAGCAGCGCATCCGCGACTTCGTAATGATCGTCGTCGCACTTAAAGAGCTGCTTAGTCTCTTTAGTGTCCAGATTGTATTTGCTCAGGAAGGGATGATCGCCTGTGGGCGAAGGGCCATTGCCTGTCAGGAAGACGTTGTCGCCATCCAGAATGATCGCGCGGTCGCCGTTGGGAAGACTTTTTTCCATGGGCGCGCCGGGCTGGTTGTAGCGGTCGGTTCCCCCGCGAGACCAAAGCGGCTTGGGCGCTTCCTTGGGATTGGCGAAATCGATCAGGTAGACCGTGGTTGCGGCGCGGCCGGCGCCCCGTCCGCCACCTCCACCACCTCCGC
The DNA here is from genome assembly GCA_963723015.1 of Bryobacterales bacterium. Lineage (GTDB taxonomy): Bacteria > Acidobacteriota > Terriglobia > Bryobacterales > Bryobacteraceae > PALSA-243. Next base: position 30,785 of record CAVRPF010000015.1, on the reverse strand, counting down.
CGCGTCCACCTCCACCGCCCGCATCGAGGAGCGCGGTGTGCAGGTTGTCGGTGAATTGGATGCTGTTCAGCCGCCGGTCGGCTTCGAAGATGGGTTTTGGCTCAACGGTAAACGGCGCCTTGACTGTCATCACCTTGTCGTGGACTGGCGTGCTGTCGGCGCTAGCTGCGTTCGCGCCATTGCCTCCATTGCCGCCGCGTCCCCGTCCGCGACCTGCGCCACCAGTGCCTTCGACCCACATCAACGTAGCTGGGTCGCTGGGCAGCCATGTCGCCGTGCGCTGGCCACCTTGAGGCGCTGGCGCCGGGTTGTCGTCTGTGGGAGCGGCCCCCGCGCCGCCGCGGCCGCCGCCGCCGAGCGGGATGCTGGCCAGCTTGCGCAGAGCCTTGCCGGTGCGATCCCAGACTTCGATTTCCGTCGGGAACTGCCGCGCCGGATACGAATAGGAGAACGGCCGATGAATCGTGGTCACAATGAAGTCCTTACCATCGGGAGACATGCGAGCGGTGGTGATAATCGCAGGCTTGCCGATGGGCGAAACCTGTCCACTAACGCTATCGACGACCGCGAGCTGCGAGGTGGCATAGAACTCGAACAGGTCTTCATCGTGCGGGTTCTGCAGCATATCTTCAAACGTGCGCGCGCCGCGGCCACCGCCCAGGCTCTCCTGTACGTGAGGGCCGGTGGGCGCCAACGGCTCCGGCGGCGGCGCGCCGCGATTCGGGCGCACCATATGTACCAGCAGCGACTTGCCATCGGGCATCCACTGCACCGCTCCGCCCGCGCCGCCTCCGCCGCGCCCGCCGCCGGCCGCGCCCATAACTTCATTAATGCGCAGGTTGGGCAGCCTGTGCGTGTGGCCGGTGGCGGAATCGCCGATCCACAACTCGATACCGGCGGCAGTCGAGTTGGTGAACGCGAAATGGCTGCCATCGGGACTCCAGCGAGGCATGCTCAGCCGCGAATTCGGCGGCGTCATGACCTTGATCTCCGTGCCTTCGGGAATCTTGCGCAATATCAAATTGGTATTGAAGGTGGCATTGTGCAGCCCATTCGTCTTCGGGTTAATGCGAACACCCGCGAGTCGCAGCATAGGCTCGGCAAGCTCCGCGATCGGCGGGTAACGGACCGGACTACCCTGCATTGCGTAAGCTCGCGACGGGCTCAGCGAAAGCGTAGGGGTGGTGGGCGAGTTGAGGATATCCATTACCTCTTTGGGCGGCTTTTGATAAGTCTCGGCCCCAAAGAATAGCAGTGATGCGGGAATGAGCAGCAGAGCGGCTCGGATTACAGGTCTCATGGTGATTAGGACGATGGTATTGAATGCCGGAAGCGAAGTCAAATAGGCTTTAGGGTAGGGTTGAAATGTCATAACCGACCGAGGCAATCCGCCATCTATCGAGAAAGACGGAGCATGGGCTTACCTAGGGCCATGACATGTTCAAATGCCATCGATCCGGGCCGGCGATGACGATGGGGCGAGCGCTACGCAGCCTTTTTTTGTGGCGCGAACTGCTTTTTGGCTTGCACGAGGCGGCGGTTGCGGGTTACCAGCCGGGCGATCTGAGAAGTTGAAATAACAAATCGAGAGAGGTCCATCTCGGGCATGAACTCGCGCTCGATGTCATATACTTTGCCTTCGCTTTCCGCGAGTTCGGTGAGTAGCTCGGCCTCTTCGACGGCTTTTTGGATGGCGGCTGTGCGCTCGGCTTGGAGACGGCGAAGCAGCTCCAGGTTCTTTTCCACGTGGCGATTGATGCGGTGCTCGTACAGGCTGAGGAGTTGGATGTTCTTGCCTTGAGAGAGCCATGTGCGGGCTTGAGCGAACGCGGTGTCGATTTCGGGGTTGGTCCCATTGACCTGGACTTCGCCGGGATCGGCATACCCGAGGGCGAAGATGGAGCTTTCAAGGCCGGCGGCGCGTTTGAGACGCCAGCGGTCTTCGGCGATGGATTGAGCGAGATCGGTTTCGAGCGGACCTTCGGGCGCGAGCGACTCGTGGACACCCAGGCAGTGCTTTTTGTAGGCCTGGAGGTCGGGGCCGGTGAGGACGTGGATCTGGCCTGTCAGGCCGTGGCGATAGGCGTTGAGCGCGCGCGGATCGAGGTTTTTGAGGGTCGGCTCTTTGGGAGCGGTGTTATTTACGAACATGATGATGCCTTTCGGGGCGGGGAGTGTGCCGCCGATTTGAATTTACACTGGGGGTGCGAGGGTTCCGGTGTACCATGCGACATAAGTAACGGGAAAGATGGGAGAAAGAGATTGAAAATAGTGGGGAATGGGTTTTGGACGCTGAGGCGCTGAGGTGGGTGCTCGACCTGGAATGGGAGAAAAAAATGGGCCACGAATGAACACAAATGGACACGAATAATGGACACGAATAAAAATTGATTAGTTTGGCGGCGGATCAGGATCGCATTTTCGCGGCGGACGGGAGGTTGGAATCTGACCGGGATTGCGGCGGTCTTAGCGCGCGCTGAAGAGGAGGAAGCCTCTCGAAGTGAGAACCTTCGCAAACAATTTTGCCCACGAGACGTTCGGACTGAGCCTCAATAAGCGACGGCGGCGCGCATGCCTTAAGCGGCGCGGGAATCGATATCGCTTCCGAATCATTTTAGTAATCTCGCCTCTACGCCCAGCGCATCCACCCCTCCGCGGCGCATGGCTTCAGACATTCGTGATAAAAATCCGGAAGCCCAGCCCCTACTCGTGCGTCTAAATCCCAGGAAGCGCACGGAGTCCGGACAGCGCTATACTGGTTATTTCAGTTCCATATGAAAAAATACGGCAAATTTGCGGCGTTAATCGCCATCGTAGTCGGCACGCTGGCATGGCTTGCGGCCTCCGGTATGAGCGGCAGCCAGACGTATTACAAATCCATCTCCGAAATGGACCAGATGGGCAGCCACGCCCTCGGCAAGCGGCTGCGCGTAGGCGGCGATGTGGCCGCCGGTTCCATCCAGCGCGTCGGCAAAGAGGTCCAATTCGTCCTCATCCAGGACAAACTCGAAGCTCAAGGTTGCCTACACCGGCTCCGAACCGCTGCCCGACACCTTCCGCGACGGCGCGCAGGCGCTGGCGGATGGCAAACTCGACCCGGACGGTGTTTTCCGCGCCGCCAAAATTCAGGCCAAATGCGCCTCCAAGTACGAAGCCAAACCGGGACAATTGAAGCCCGGACAAGCCGCTCCCAATATCAACGCCGGCAAGAGCCGCCATCTAAGAGGGTACGCATGGAAAACGTAGGTTCGCTGGCCATTCTGATGGCCTTCTGCGTGGCAGTCTATGCCGCGCTGGCGTCGGCTGTAGGCCGTCTCCGCAACAAGCCCTTTCTGATCGCCAGCGGACAGCGCGCCGTTTTTGCCGTGTGGGCGCTCGTCACGCTGGCCGCCGGCATCCTGGTCTCGCGGCTCATGACCAGCGATTTCCGCTTCGCCTACGTCGCCGAGCACAGCAACCGCGCCATGCCCATGCTGTATAAGTTCGCCTCGTGGTGGGGCGGGCAGGAAGGCTCGCTGCTGCTGTGGAGCTGGCTGCTTCCACCTATGCCGTGGTCGTGGTCGTAACCAACCGCCGCAAGCATCGCGACATCATGCCCTACGTGGTCGCCGTGATCGCCACGGTGCAGACGTTTTTCCTGATCCTCAATAACTTCGTCGCCAACGCGTTTCAGATGCTCTCGGTGGATAAGCTGATCACCTCCGTCCCCGATGGCAACGGCCTCAGCCCGCTGCTGCAATATCCCGCCATGGCCATCCACCCGCCGATGCTCTACCTGGGCTATGTGGGCTTCACGATTCCGTTCGCCTTCGCCATCGCCTCGCTGATCACCAAACAGAAGGGCGATGCCTGGATTCACACCACCCGCCGCTGGACGCTGGTCACGTGGCTCTTCCAAAGCTGCGGCGTGATGCTCGGCGCCGCCTGGGCCTATCACGTCCTCGGATGGGGCGGCTACTGGGGTTGGGACCCGGTGGAAAACGCTTCCCTGCTGCCCTGGCTCAGCGGCACCGCGTTTCTGCACTCGGTGATGATGCAGGAAAAGAAGGGCATGATGAAGGTCTGGAACATCGTGCTGGTCTCGGCGACGTTCTTCCTCTGCATTCTGGGCACGTTCCTGACGCGCTCCGGCATCGTGCAATCGGTGCATGCGTTCGCGCGCTCCGATATCGGAAAGTACTTCGTCACCTTCATCGCCATCGGCATCGCGGCCACCGTTTGGCTGATTCTCGACCGCCTGGATTACCTCAAGAGCGAATCGCAACTGGAGAGCGTGATCTCGCGCGAATCCAGCTTCCTGTTCAATAACCTGATCCTGCTCGCAAGCTGCTTCGCGGTGCTTTGGGGCACGCTGTTCCCGGTGATCTCCGAAGCCGTTTCGGGCGATAAGATCTCGCTCGACGCCGATTGGTACAACCGCCTGATGGTGCCCATCGGTCTGTTCCTGCTGCTGCTCACCGGCGTCGGCCCGCTGTTTGCGTGGCGGCGCACTTCCATCGATAGCCTGCGCCGCAATTTTCAATATCCCGGCTTGGCCGCGCTGGTGTTGGCCATCGCCCTGGTCGCCGCGGGCATGCGCAATTTCTACGCGATCATCTCCTTCGGCTTCTGCCTGTTCGTGATGCTGACCGTGCTCGCCGAGTTTTACAAAGGCGCGCGCGCCATCGCCGCCAAAAACTCCATGAACCTGCTGCGCGCCACCATCGAGCTGACGCATCGCAATACGCGCCGCTACGGCGGTTATCTGGTCCACATGGGCATCGTGCTGATGTTCATCGGCTTCACCGGCCACGCTTTCAACCAGGCCGAAGTCAAGGAATTGAACGTCGGCGATCGCATGGCGATTGGCGCCTACGACCTGAAAATGATCGACCTGCAGCAGGGCGACAACGAAAACTACTCGTGGCATCGCGCCACCATGCAAGTGTTTCAAAAAGCGGCGAGCTGTTGGGCACTGCTCCAACCCGAAAAGCGATTCTACAAAGCCAGCCGCCAGGGGACTTCCGAAGTCGGCATCCGCCAGCGGCCCAATGAAGATCTCTACCTGAACTTCGGCGGCATGTCCGACGACAACCAGCGCGCCGTGATTCAGGCTTATGTATTCCCGCTGGTCTCATGGATCTGGATCGGCGGCCTGGTGCTGATCGGCGGCACGTTCATCTGCCTGACGCCCAGCAAAATCAAAATGCAATACGCCCGCACCGAAGTGATTGGCGTCACCGACGAAACATGTCCCGGTTCAAAACTAGCCTATCTGGCATCGCTCGTAATGGCTGCCGCGGCCGCGCCTGCGCCCAGACCGCCGCCGAAAAACCCAGCGTCGATACCCGCCGCGTGGGCCAGCGCCTGGCCTGCCAATGCGGGTGCAAGGATTCCGTGGCCACCTGCGCCATGCTCGAATGCAGCTTCTCCAAACCCGCCAAAGAGCGCATCGCGCGCATGCAGGCGCTGGGCATGAGCGACCAGCAAATCATCGATTCTTTCCTGCGCGATTACGGCGCCGGCGTGTATCTCTCCAGGCCCAGCGCGTTCGGATGGATCGTCCCCTATGCCGCCGTCGGGCTTGGGCTTAATGGCCATCTGGTGGTTTCTCACGCGGCTCCGCAAGCCGCAGCCTCTGCCCGATCTCGGGCCGATGCAGTTAGACGACCCCGCGCTTGAGAAGTACAAAGATCAGATCGAAAAGGATCTCGCCAATTTTGAGTAACTTCCGGTGATCATCGCTCTAACCTGTATATTGGCGATTGCCGTGATCGCTTTCGTGCTGCTGGTGCGTCCGCAAGATCTGCCGCAAGCCGAGCCGCCGTCGCCCTTCGCGCATCTCGACGAGCGCAAGGCCGCCATCTACGAAAATCTGCGCGACTTACAGTTCGAATTTCGCGTCGGCAAGCTTTCCGATGCCGATTACCAAAGCACCAAGCAGGACTTACAAAAGGAGCTAGCCGCCGTTCTTGCCGAGGTAGACAAATTGAAAACCCAACTCAACGGCAGGGTTGCGCCGCGATCGCCCAAACCGCTTGCTGACGCGCGCGGCTCCGATCAGGCGCTACCCGCGCCGCCGAAACCGCTTGCTGACGCGCGCGGCTCCGATCGGAGGCTCTACCGTGAGGGAGCGGTGCTTTTCTCCTGCCCAGCCTGCGGCGCCAAATTCGAAAAGGAACTGAAATTCTGCGGCGAGTGCGGCAAACCCATGAAGGTCACCACCCCATGAATCTCTTGAAACTCTCCGCGCCGCCCCTCCGCGTCTCCGCGCTGAAGATCCCGTTCGCTCTCCTGCTCGTCCTTCCCGCCTACGCCGCTATCGATGGCGTGGTCGTCAATCGCACCACCGGCCGGCCCCAACCCGGCGCCAGCGTCACCATCAGTAAAATGAACGCCGCTAGCGGGATGCTCAACAACAGCGCCGGCAGCGCCACTGAGCGACCCGCAAGGCAAGTTTGCCTTCACCGCATCGGTCGATGGTCCCACGCTCCTCCGCGCCACCTGGGATGGCGTTACGTATAGCACTATGCTGCCGCCGGGCACTCCCTCGAGCGGCCTCACCGTCGATGTCTACAACGCTTCGAAGAACCCGGGCGCCGCCAAAGTCGAGAAGCACATGCTCCTCTTCGAGCCGGGCGGTGGGCAGATGGTGGTCAACGAAACCTTTCTTGTCAAGAACGACGCCCAGACTACCTGGAACGATCCCAAGGACGGCACGCTTCCTTTCTTCGTGCCCGCCGATGTTAGCAAGCTTCAGATCCAGGCCACCGCGCCTGGCGGCGTGAATGTCCCCGCTACTGCCATCAAATCTCCAACATCCGGCGTCTACAAAATCAACTTCGCTATCAAGCCCGGTGAGACGCGTCTCGATCTCACTTACAATGTCCCTTACACGCCGGGATCGCAATACGAAGGCAAGATTGTCACTCAAGACGACAACACCTATCTAATCGTTCCCGACGGAGTCACTCTCGCCGCCGAACATGTGACGGACCTTGGCCAGGAGCCGCGCACCAAAGCCCATATCTACGGGCTCCCCGGTAAGACCTATAACATCCAACTTACGGGCGCGGAAGTTCCCGTCGCCGATAGCGCCGCCAATCCGGACGCCGCCGCCGGTCCGGAAATCCAGTCTATGATGCCGCGCGTGTTCAACGCCGTCAAGCCGATCCTCGCCATCGTCCTCGGTATCCTGGGCCTCGGCTTCGCATTGCTCTACCGCAAGGAGGCCAATGAGCGCGGTAGCCGTTGAAGGCGTGTGGAAATTTTATGGCGACTACCCTGCGCTGCGTGACGTCCGCCTTGATGCCGCGCCCGGATCGTGCCTCGCCTTGATCGGCCGCAACGGCGCCGGCAAGACCACGCTACTGCGCATTATCGCCGGCTTCTCCCGGCCCATGCGCGGCCAGGTGCTGATCCTCGGCAATGAGCCGCGCGCCGCCGCCGCGCGCCGGCGCATCGGCGTGATTGGCCATGGCATCTCAGTTTATGAAGAGCTTTCCGCGCTGGAGAATCTCATCCTCTACGCGCGTCTCTATCGGCTCCCCGACCCGCGCGGTTCCGCCCTGGAGTGGCTGCAACGCACCGGCCTCGAGCGTGTGCGCGATGGCCTGGTGCGCGAATTCTCGCGCGGCATGAGACAGCGCCTGGCTGTCGCCCGCGCCTTCATCCACGATCCTTCGGTGCTGCTGCTCGATGAGCCGTTCACCGCGCTCGACGACCGCGCTATAGCGGTGCTGCAAGCTCTATTGCGCGACGCTCTCGGGGCGGGGAAGACCGTGGTCATGTCTACCCATCAACTGCGCGAAGCGCTGGAGCTGGCATCGCATGTGGCGCTGCTGGTGCGCGGGCAAGTGGCGTTTGCGGGCGCCTGTACCGATGAAATGGTGGCCGATCCCGGTTATGTGTATGCGCGTTATGGCGAGGGTTGATGGAATTTCTTCGGCAGGTCTTGGTGGTCGCCCACAAGGACGTGCGCGCCGAGCTGCGAACCAAGGAAGCCGTCAACGCATCGCTTTCCTTCGCGCTGGTGGTGCTGCTGCTTTTCAGCTTCGCCTTCGACCCGGAAAGCGAAACCACGCGCGAAATCTCCGGCGGCCTCCTGTGGATCGTCTTTGCGTTCGCGGGCGCGCTGGTGCTCAACCGCAGTTTCGCGCGCGAGCTGCCCAACGATTGTCTGGACGGATTGATCGCCGCCCCTATCTCCGGCGCGGCGCTGTTCCTGGGCAAGGCGCTCGCAAGTTACGCGCTGGTATTATCAGTCGAGCTGATCTCGCTGCCTGTGTTCAGTATCTTCTACAATGTCCATCTGGGCGCGCAGTTGCCGGAGCTGCTGCTGGTACTGGCGTTGGGCGCCTGGGCGCTCACTGTCATCGGCACTATGTTCAGCGCCCTGACAGTCAATATCCGGCTGCGCGAAGTAATGCTGCCCGTGCTGACTTATCCGATACTCTCGCCCGCGCTGATGGGCGCCATGCGATTGACTACCGGGTTAGTTCTGGGTACGGCCATCGACAAGGATACGTTCTTATGGTTGAAGCTATTGATTGGTTTCGACATAATGTATACGGCCGCCGCATTGATGCTGGTGGACTTCGTCTTAGTAGGGTGACTTATGCGTGACAAGATTCTGTGGATACTGGGCATTGCTGTAGTGGCGTTACTTACACGCGATATCCTCGTAATGGTCGGCCTGCCTCCCGAGAGAATACAAGGCGCGATTTTCAAGATCATATTTTTTCCACGTTCCAGTAGCGCTGACGGCGATGACCGCCTGTGGCGTAGCGCTGATCGCGAGTGTTCTGTTCCTGGTCACTAAGAATTTCTTCTTCGATTCACTGGCTGTGTCCGTAACTGAAGTCGGCCTTGCCTTTCTGGCCGCTAACCTGGTCACCGGCTCCATCTGGGGCCGCAACCAGTGGGGCATCTGGTGGGCTTGGGACGCGCGGCTTACCTCCGCGCTGGTGTGCTGGATACTTTATGCGTCCTACCTGATGCTGCGCCACGCCGTCGACGATCCCACGCAGCGCGCCACTTTCAGCGCGGTGTTTTCCATCTTCTGCTTCATCGACGTACCCATCGTGATCTTCTCCATCAAGTGGTGGCGTACGCAGCACCCGCAGCCGGTATTTTGGGGCGGCGGCAGTTTTCCGCCCGATTGGTGGCCGATCTTCCTTTCGCAACTGCTCGCCATGGTGCTGCTGGGCGCCATGTTGACCACTCGTCCGTCTGCGCGACGAGGAATCGCAGCGCGAAATCGAATCCATGCGCCGCATGGCCCACTCTTTCTAAGGATCTCAATGCTCGCATCCATGCCGTTACTTCTCGCGCAGGTCTCGCCCGACGACATCACGGCCGAAATCCAGCGCCTGCAGCGCAACTACCAGTTCCTCAGCTACGGCCTGGTGGCCGCCTGGGTCATTCTCGTGATCTACGTGCTGATGATGGTGGCGCGCCAGCGCAAACTGAAGACGCGAAATCGCCAACCTGCGCGCCATGCTGGAAGACCGGAAGCCTTGATCCTTGACATCGGCCGTTAAAAATACTAATGAATTAGTATGCGCTCACGTTCCTTAACCATCCTCACACTGTTCACCTGCTGCCTGGCGTCCGCCCAAACCATCGACAAGTCGCTCACCTTCGACGTGGCATCTGTAAGGGCGGCCGCGCCGCCAACGAATGACGGCCGGGGCACGATAATGTTTGCGAGGTCGAGCGGCGGTCCCGGGACCAACGATCCGGGACGAATTCACTATCCCAACATGAGCCTGAGGAATCTCTTGATGAGCGCCTATGACGTAAAGAGATATCAGATCGTGGGCCCGGACTGGCTGGATACAGCGCGGTTCGATATTACCGCCACAATGCCGCCGGATACTACGAAAGAGCAGTTCCGGGTAATGCTGCAGAATTTGATCGCGGAACGCTTCAAGGCGACCATCCATCATGAAACCAAAGATCTCCCGATGTACTCGCTGGTGATAGCCAAGAGCGGGCTAAAGATGAAAGAGTCGGCGGAGGTCCCCGCTCCAAAGGACGGTGGCGATTCGGCGCCGCCTCCGCCGCCGTTGCCGATGCAGCCCAAGATGGGCCCGGACGGTTTTCCGCTCCTGCCGCAACTGGCGGGCCGCGCCGGGATTTTCGGCATCATGATGAACGGCCGCGCCCGCATGATCGCTCAGCAGCAGACTACGCAGGATCTGGCGACCCGATTGACGGATCAATTGAGCCGGCCGGTGACCGATGCCACCGGCCTCAAAGCGAAATACGATTTCACCTTGACCTATGCGCCCGAGCAAATGAACGGGCCCATGGGGCCGGGGCCGATACTCGCCGGCGCGGCGCCGCCTGCGGGTGGCGCGGCGCCATCTGCAAGTCTGAACGAACCGGAGCCTCTGCTCGATCTCTTCGGCGCCGTCCAAGCGCAGCTTGGGCTCAAGCTGGAGCCGAAAAAGGGACCGGTAGAGTTGATCGTCATCGATCATATCGAGAAGACGCCTACCGAAAATTGAAGCCGCCAGTCATATAAACTGTCTACTGGAGTTTTCGAGGTTAACTATGAAGAAACCCCTCGCGTGGTTGCTGGGCCTGACCTTGACCGCCCTGGCATTTGCAGCGCCCAAAGAGGTCGCCATTCCGTTCAAGCTGTTCAAGCTGCAGAACGGACTGACGCTGATCCTGTCGGAAGATCATACCGCGCCAACATACTCGATTGCGGTGGTCTATAACGTGGGCTCGCGCGATGAAAAGGCCGGCCGCACCGGGTTCGCCCACCTCTTCGAGCACATGATGTTCCAGGGCTCGGAGAACGCGGTGAAGGGCGAGCATATGGCCTTGATCTCGCAGAATGGCGGCTCGTTGAACGGCACCACGGACAATGATCGCACGCTCTATTTCGAAAGCCTGCCGGCGAACCAGTTGGACCTCGGCCTGTTCCTCGAAGCCGACCGCATGGGCAAGCTGGCCATCAATCAGTCGAACCTGGATAATCAGCGCAACGCGGTCCAGGAGGAACGCCGCCTGCGGGTAGACAACCAACCGTACGGAAAGACCTTCGAAGCGGTGGACGATCTGGCGTTCGACACTTTCTCCTACAAGCATTCCGTGATCGGCTCCATGGACGATCTGAATGCCGCCAGTCTGCAGGACGTGCAGGAGTTCTTCAAACGCTACTATGCGCCCAACAACGCCACCATCGCGATTGTGGGCGACTTTAAGACGGACGAGGCCCTTGCTAAGGTCAAGAAGTACTTCGAGGCCATTCCATCGCAGCCCGCGCCGCCGCGGCCGGATATTTCGCAGCCGGAACAAAAGGCCGAGAGGCGCAAGACGCTGGAAGATCCATTCGCGCAGTTTCCACGCATCGACATCGTGTATCGAATTCCGGCCGGCGACAACGCGGACTACTGGCCGTTGAGCGTGCTGAGCCGCGTTCTTTCGGCGGGCCAATCGTCGCGGTTGTACCAAAAGCTGGTGAGGGATTCGGAAGTGGCGACCAGCGCCAGCGCCTTCGCCAATCAGCGGCCCGGGCCATCGCTCGAGCAGATCAGCGTGACCGTGCGCCCCGGCAAGGATGTAGCGGCAGTCGAGAAGATGGTCTATGACGAGATCGCGAGATTGCAGACGCAGCCGGTGGAAGATTGGGAAATGGATAAGGTCCACATGGTCCTGCGGCGAAGCCAGGTCGCCGGAGCGCAAAGCACCTTAAATCGGGCGGCGAACCTGGCAGTGACCTACGTGGAATTCGGCGACGCCAATCTGGTCAACACGGAATACCAGAAACTGCAAAGCGTGACCAAAGCGGATATCATGCGGGTGGCCAAGAAGTACCTGGTGGAAACCAATCGGTCCGTGATTGTCACCATGCCAAAAGCGAAGCCGGCGGGACCTGGTGAATAAGAAGAGGCGATAAACATGCGAAAAGCTCTGATATTCCTGTTGCCGGTTGGTCTGTGGATCGCGTGGGCGCAGTCCCCGCAAGCTCCTTCGGCGGGCCCATCACCCGCGGCCAGGAAGGAGGCGTTTAAGAATCTGGCGCCGGTTTCGAAGGAGGTCCTGAAGGTCAAGCTGCCCAAGGCTCAGGAATTGCAGTTGGACAACGGCATGACGGTCCTTATTCTTGAGGATCATCGCTTGCCGCAGATTTCCGTTTCGATGGATATTCGCGGCGGCGGCGGTTTGCTGGACCCGCCGGAGATGAAAGGGCTGTCCACCCAGGCGGCCCAGTTAATGCGCGAAGGCACTGCCACCATGTCCAGCAAACAGATTGCGGAGCAGGTGGACCTGCTAGCCACCACCATCAACGCCAGCGCATCGAACACAACCATGTCGGCCGCCTACAGTATGTCGGGGCTTAGCGACAATTTCGACAAGTGGTTCGCATTGGGCGTGGATGTGTTCCTGCATCCCTCGTTTCCGGCCGATGAATGGGCCAAACAGAAGCAGCGGACGATTCTTCAGTTACGCCAGCAGCGCACCAATCCGGCGTTTCTGGCGTCGGAACGGTTTGGCAAATTGGTATTCGGCGATCACCCGCTGGCCACGATATCGCCCACGCCGGCCACCATAGAAGCCATCACTCCCGCAGCTATGAAGCAGTGGCACGATGACCGTTTGACGCCTCAGAACACGATCTTGGGCATCGTTGGCGATATTACGCCGGCCGAGGCCGCGCCCAAATTGAAGGCCGCGTTCGCAACTTGGAAGAAGACCGCCTATCAACCCGCGCCGCCGCCCGAGGCGCCTCCGAATCCCGAGCTGCATGTGGCCATCGTGAATCGGCCCGGCTCGGTGCAGACCAACATTATGATGGGGAACGTCGGCATCGACCGGCGCAGCCCGGATTACCCCGCCATGACCGTGATGAACCAGGTGCTGGGCGCAGGTTCGTCGGCGCGGCTGTTCAACAATCTGCGCGAGGACAAGGGTTACACCTACGGCGCTTACAGCGGCTTTACGGCCGGCGTACTGCCCGGACCCTGGCAGGCGACTTCGGAAGTACGGACCGATGTGACCGAAGGCGCGATGCGCGAATTCTTCAACGAGCTGAAGCGCATCCGCGATGAAAAGGTTCCCGCCAGCGAGCTCGAAGAGAAGAAGCGCACGGTGGTGGCGGGGTTTGCGCTGTCGCTGGAGAGCCCCGCGACCCTGCTGAACTACGCCATCCAGCGGAAGTATTACAATCTGCCGGCCGATTATTGGGATACCTACCCGGCGAAGATTTCTGCGGTCACCGCCGACGATGTGCAGCGCGTCGCGCGCAAATACCTGACCTTGGACAATATTCAGATCGTCGCTGTCGGCGATATGACCAAGATTCAGCCCATCCTGGAGAAGTACGGCAAGGTCACCGTTTACGATCTCGATGGGAAGGTCGTGCGGTAATCCGGGGAATATAATAAAGACTATGTTCAGAGCGTGGCTGGGATGGTGTATCCCGCCTTCTGTCCCTTTCCGCGTTCGCGGCCGACAATCTTCCACCTGCCGCCAAAATCAGAATCGAGTACGCTCGCGATATCGAGCCGCTCATGGCGAAGCGCTGCTATCTCTGCCATGGGCCCCAGCAGCAGATGAGCGGGCTGCGCCTGGACACAAAAGACGCCGCGCTCAAAGTGATCCTGCCGGGAAATAGCGCCGCGAGCCGCCTGATCCAAATGGTCGCGGGCATTGACAAGGCTAAGAGAGTGATGCCGCCCGTGGGCCCGCATCTCACGGCCGCCGAAATCGGCTTGCTGCGGGCCTGGATCGATCAAGGCGTGGAATGGAACGCCGCTCCCGGCGCGCATACGGCGCAACCCACGCATTGGTCGTTCCGTAAAATCGCCAGACCGGATTTAGCTGCCGTTAGCGACCGCGCCTGGCCGCGCAATCCAATTGACAACTTCGTCCTGGCGCGGCTGGAAAAAGAAAATATCGGACCCTCGCCGGAAGCGCCTAAAACCACGCTGATCCGCCGCCTCAGCCTGGATCTCACGGGTCTTCCGCCTACGCCGCAAGAGGTGGAAGAGTTCCTCCACGATAACCGTCCGGATGCCTACGAGCGGCTGGTCGACCGGCTGCTCGATTCGCCGCACTATGGCGAGAAGTGGGCGCGATACTGGCTAGACCTCGCGCGCTACGCCGATAGCGACGGTTACGAGAAAGACCGCTCGCGTCCCTGGGCGTGGCGCTACCGCCAGTGGGTGATCGAAGCTCTCAATCGCGATATGCCGTACGACGAATTCACCATCGAGCAACTTGCGGGCGATCTGCTCGCCAAGCGCACTGTCGATACCCTGATCGCCACCGGCTTCAATCGCAATACGCTCACCAATCGCGAAGGCGGCACCGATCCCGAGCAGTTCCGCGACGAGCAGGTGCTCGACCGCGCCGCCACGCTGGGCACAGTCTGGCTCGGACTCACCGTCGGCTGCGCGCAATGCCACGATCATAAGTTCGACCCCATCAGCCAGAAGGAGTTTTATCAGCTTTCCGCGTTTTTCAACACTCAGGAGGAAATCAACATTCCGGCGCGCCGCTGCCGGGCGAACTCGGCCCGTACCTGGCGGCGCGTCCCGCCTATGAGCGGCAAAGGCAGGCGCTGCTCGATGAATACGGCATCCCGGCGCTGCAAGCCGATTGGGAATCGAAGCTCCGCTACGCCAGCGAGCATCCCGGCGAGCACCAGGATTGGGATTTCGGTTATGGCGAATTCACGCATACGGTAGACAACGCCAAGAAGGTTCTCTTCCTCGACGCCGCGAAGCGCAGCGAGCTGCAGCGGGCTATCATGACCGACACCGTTATCAATAGCTGCGGCAATACCTTCCCGAAGGACTATTGCACCGGTCTCAAGCTCGCCGAGCTGCGTACGAAACTTGCCGAACTGAATTCGAAGACGCCGCAGATCGCTTACGCGCCGGTGCTGCTGGAAAACGATACGCCGCCTAAAACGTACGTCCACGTCAAAGGCGATTGGCGCGAGCACGGACCGGAAGTCAGCCCCAATACGCCCGCGATTTTGCCGCCGCTGCCCACCGGTGAAAAGCCCACGCGCCTGACGATGGCGCGATGGCTGTTCGCGCCCGATAATCCGTTGACCGCGCGCGTGGCCGTGAACCGAATATGGCAGGAGCTTTTCGGGCGCGGTATTGTGCGCACCTCGGAGGATTTCGGCACTCAGGGCGACCGGCCCACGCAGCCGGAACTGCTGGATTGGCTGGCGAGCGAATTTCAAAATCGCGGCTGGAGCATGAAGCAGATAGTGCGGCTGATTGTCACTTCTTCTACTTACCGTCAGTCTTCCAACGCGCGTCCCGAAATCGCGGCGCGCGATCCCGAGAACGCGCTGCTCGCGCGTCAGTCGCGCCTGCGCCTTCCGGCGGAACTCATCCGCGATGAGGCGCTATCCGCCGCCGGACTGATCGACCTTCGCATTGGCGGTCCCAGCGTGAAGCCGCCGCAGCCCAAAGGCGTGGCGGAATTGTCGTATCAAAGTTCGGTGAAATGGGTGGAAAGCACCGGGCCCGACCGCTATCGCCGCGGCCTCTACATCCATTTCCAGCGCACTACGCCGTATCCGCAGCTGGAGAACTTCGACGCGCCCAGCGCCAGTCTGTCGTGTACGCGCCGCGAACGTACCGACACGCCGCTGCAGGCGCTGAACCTGATGAACGATCCGGTATTTTTCGAAGCCGCTCAGGGGCTGGCCTTCCGCGTGATGCGGGAATCGGCTGGCGCGTTTCACGATCGTCTGAATTACGCGTATAGCATCACGCTTGGCCGTCTGCCGGATGCGCGCGAAGCGGAGCGCATGGGGAAGTATTTCGACGAGACGCTGCACGGTCTGGAGCAGAAGCCGGAAACCATCGCGGCGCTCTTTCCGAACCGCATTGAAGGCGTGCCGCAGACGCAGGCCGCGGCTTGGGTGGAGTTGAGCCGCGTGCTGCTCAACCTGGACGAATTCATCACGAGGGAATGACTATGGACCGCGAAGAGTTCCGCAGAATTCAGACCCGCCGCAGCTTCTTTGAGCAATGCGCTGGAGGAATCGGCATTGCCGCGCTGGCGCAATTAATGGAAAAAGAAGGCCGCGCGTCCGACGCAAACCTGCCGAATACCAACCCGCTCGCGCCCCGGCCGCCTCACTTTGCGCCCAAAGCGAAGAATGTCATTTTCATGTTCATGGAAGGCGGCCCCAGCCAGATCGACCTCTTCGATCCCAAGCCGGGCTTGCAGAAATGGAGCGGCAAACCGCTGCCGCCGGAAATGACTAAGGACCTGCGACTCGCTTTCACTAAGCCGAATGCCGCCGTGCTGGCGAGCCCTCGCACATTCCAAAAATACGGTCAAAGCGGCATCGAGTTTTCCGACTACATCCCTAACATCGGCTCCTGCGCCGACGATCTCTGCCTGGTGCGCTCCATGTTTACGGACGCATTCAACCACCACCCCGGCCAGTTGCTGCTCTTCGGCGGCAGCATTCAAGTTGGCCGTCCAACGATGGGCGCCTGGACTCTGTACGGGCTTGGCAGCGAATCGGAGAACCTGCCGGGATTTGTCGTCCTCGGGTCGGGCGTCGGTACCAGCGGTGGAACCTCCAACTGGTCCAGCGGATTTCTGCCGTCCATATATCAGGGCGTAGTTTTCCGTAGCTCCGGCGACCCGGTGCTGTACCTTTCGAACCCGCCCGGAGTCACCGCGGAGATGCAGCGCGCGAGTCTCGATACGCTCAAGGACCTGAACCAGGAGCACTACGACGACACCGGCGATCTGGAGATCGCCTCACGCATTTCGTCCTACGAATTAGCGTTCCGTATGCAGTCCGCCGCCCCAGAGCTGCTGGATTTTTCCAAGGAGTCGCCCGAGACGCTGGCGATGTACGGCGTGAATCAGGAGCCAACCCGCCAATTCGCAACTAACTGCCTGCTGGCTCGCCGCATGGTGGAGCGCGGCGTTCGCTTCGTGATGCTCACCCACGCCACTTGGGACGATCACACCGATCTGAATCGCAAACTGAAAAAGAATTGCGACATCGCCGACCAACCCACGGCCGCGCTCATCCGCGACCTCAAACAGCGCGGACTGCTCGATAGCACGCTGGTGGTATGGGGCGGAGAATTCGGGCGAACTCCGATGGTGGAAATCCGCGATCCGCGCGATGTCAACAACGCGGGCCGCGATCACCACCCCTTGGCTTATAGCCTTTTCCTGGCGGGTGGCGGAATCAAAGGCGGACAAGTGGTAGGGAAGACCGACGATCTTTGCATGAACATAGTCGAAGACAAGGTTCACGTCCACGACCTGCAGGCGACTATTCTTCACTGCCTGGGCCTGGAACACACGCGGCTGACGTATCACCACATGGGCAGAGATTTCCGGCTGACGGATGTGGCGGGGAATGTGGTTAGTAAGATGCTGGCGTGAACAGGCTAATGAGAAGAGTAGCCTTAAGCGCCGTCCTCGCGCCTGTGATTCTAGTTAGCGGTATGTTCGCGCAGTCCCCGGCGGCTCGCCCTGCATTTTATGCATTTGAAGTAGCCGCTATTAAGCCGGCGCCCGCCGATGATCGCACGGGCAGGTTCATCAGGATGCAGAGCGCGCACGTGTTGTCGCTAAGGCGCCTACGAAGTTCCCGCGTGGTGCTCCCGGGCGGCAACGCCAGTTTGCTAGGCTTCTCCAGCGAGCGATAAGCGGCGAGGAATTTCCGAACGCTGCGCAGTCGCGGCATCATCGTTCGCAAGACCATCGATACAGTGATTGCTACCTGGTCCATCGAGAGCGGGTATGCCTTGCTGCATTGCGACCGGGATTTCGATCCCCTTTTGAGGAGCACCTGGGCCTGCGCGTAGTCTGAATTGGCGCGCGGGCCCGCGTAACGCTGGCGCGCCAAGTCACTTCGACCACGGCGGCGCGATCCCATTCATGCGCGCCTACGCGACCGCCCTGGCTCAGGTGCGGCAGCATATGGTGCGGAAAGATGCTGAGAATTTGCGCGAGGACCGTAACTTGCGACAGCCGGAGAGCGAATACGTATGTGGAGTTCAGACGCCCCACACCAAGCGGTCTGTTGCTTCAAAAGCGCTCCAGGGCGCCCCAAATTGACAAGGAGAAATACATGTTACGGAAACAGAATCGCGCGGGCAAGACGCTCGCGATGTTGTCCCTCACGTACGCCGTCGCCGCATCGGCCGTCTTTGGAGCCAGCGAGTATCAGGCACAAGCCCAGCAGGACAATGGCCACGACCCGCTGTTCCTGACTGCTACTAATTCAGCCACGAATTATCTGGCCGTAGTCAACACCCGAACCAACGAGATGGATTTTGTGCCTACAGGCGGCGCGGGCGGCGCCAGCGGCAATGCCGGCGGCGTAGCGGTTGAGGGACAACTCGCCGCCGCGGTCAACTTCGGCTCTACTAATGTCACTATTTTCGTTCGCCGAGGCAATGCGATGCAGCCAACTCAAACGATCAAAACCTCCTCCCAGCCGGTTTCGGTGGCGTTTGGACATGGTCATCTCGTGGTTTTGGGCCTCACTACGGCGGAATCTTTCGCCGTATACGGAGAGACAGTCGGACAAAGTAACGATGGCATTGTTCAGCTTCTCAAGAGCGATAAAACCGCCGCACAGATCGTGACTTATGACGGCGGCGCCGTGTATACGGAAACGAGCGGGAACATCAGCGAATTGAACTTGTCTACCGACGGAATGGCGGGCCTTTCCGGGCCGAGCGTGGCGGTGACGCTGCCAGCCGCTCCCAACAACGATACCCCATTGGGGCTTATTGGACGGGGCGCCAACGTTTACGTGACCATCGCACACTCCGATCTCGAGGCGCTGGTGGTTAACCATCAAATTGTCTCCACCGCCGCCGGCCCCACGCCGTTCAAAGATCAGGCCGGCAATCTGCTTCACGCGCCCTGCTGGAACGCTCTCACCGGACAGTTTCTATTCGCGTCCGATAGCCCAGGCAAGCAACTCTTACGCTATCTGGTGAGCGATAATCACGTCTTCTTCGATAAGGCGGGCGCGGCGGTTCTTGCCGGGCCGCCGACGGATCTGGCTATTCAAGGCAGTCTTCTGGGAGTGATCGATGGCGGCGACGGCGTGAACTACTCCGATATCTCATTCTTCGACATCGATTCCGAGGGCGAACTTACCTTGCGCTTTACAGCTAAGATTCCGAGCCGCATCAATGGGGCCGCAATCGTTCCTTAACCGTGTGTGGCCCGGCCGCGTACGGTGTACAAGGTATGCTCGCCGGGGGCATTTCCGGCCATAATTGGGTGAGCGCTTCTCGCATGGATTGTCCGGATATCGATCTGCAACTCCTGATGGCTCGCTATCAAGAAGGCCACCACGACGCAGCTACCGATCTTGTTCATCGCCTGAGTCCGCAGCTATATCGATTTTTCTTGGCGCAGTTTGTGAGCCGCAGACATGCCGACGATCTGCTGCAGGAAACCTGGTTACGGATTCACAAGGTGAGGCACACTTATCGTCCCGGCCAGCCAGTCTTACCATGGTTTTATGCGATTGCCCGGAATATTCGTGTGGACCACTACCGAAAAGCCAATCGCGCCGAAGGCCGTGAAGAGCAATTGGACGTGAGCGCCGATATCCTGGCGGCGCCCACCAATCGCTCGCCCCAAACGCCGGATCTTCAGGCGCTCCTTGCCGGCCTGCCGGCCAGCCAGCGTGAAGTGATCGCGATGTTAAAGGTCTCCGGGATGACGATAGAGGAGGTAGCGCGCGCCACTTCATCCAGCGTCGGGTCCGTCAAGCAGAAAGCGCATCGAGCTTATGACAAATTGAGAAAAGGCCTTGCCGGCATGGGAGTGGCGAACCTCCGGAGCGGAGGTATTTCGTGAGAGATCGAGACATCGACGATATTCTCAAGCGAGCGGCTGACGCCACACAAGACGTCGATCCGGCCCTTCTCAATCGCGTCTCCAACTCAATTGGCGCTTCGATATACCCTGTCCGCACGCTGTGGCCCGCGTGGATTCTAGCAGCTTGTCTGGTCCTGATCGGTGGCGCAGTGGCGACTGTGGGGGCCATGATCCTGGGTCCTAATGGCGTTCAAAAAATGAGCGTTGTGGAAATCGGACTGATTTTTCCCGTTCTTAGCATACTGATCTGGCTTGCGTCTATTCTGTGCGTCGCGGAATTCATCCCCGGAAGCCGGCGACCCATGGCCCCGTGGTTGTTGGCTATGTTCTGCTGCGCCGGGCTTACGGTTGTGTTTGGCCTGGTCTTCCACGATTATCGGACGGAACATTTCGTGTCTCAGGGCCTGACGTGTTTATCGGCGGGCTTAGTTCACGCGCTGCCCGCATCTCTTGCGGCGTGGTTGCTGCTGCGCCGTGGGTTCGCCGTAAAGCCGGTTGCAGCCGGATTTGCGACAGGGACCTTGGCCGGTTTGGCCGGCTCAACCATGCTGGAACTCCACTGTGCCAATTTCGAGGCGCCGCATGTGATGGTTTGGCATATAGCCGTCATACCGCTAAGCGGCGCGGCGGGCGCCCTGGTCGCGCATACGGCCCATGCTATTGGCCGCCGGCGTACTTCGCAGGGATGACCTGCAACCGCGATCGGACAGTGCCGCTACTTCTGTCCCGCCGACCACGGCGGCACGATCCCATTCATGCGCGCATACGCGATCGCCTGACCCAGATGCTCGCCCATATGCGTGTCGAGGAAGATGAGTATCCCGCGGCGCGTGGTTTTTTGGCCGAAGAGTTCGGCGTCGCGCGTCAGCGCTTGCGCGCGCACTTCGTCCAGGTACGTGTGCGCTTCCGCGAAGGAGCCGGTGAGCGCGGCCAGCGTCTTTTCCTTGTTGACCGGCTGCTGCTCGCCCTTGTCGTTGTCTTCGATCGTCTTCTTCACTTCGCTTTCGTCGGCGCCATCGGCAATGCTGAGAATCAGATGATTCGCGTATGCGATGTGCAAAAAGACCTGCTGGATGGTGCGCACTCCCGGAGCCGGCCGCCATCCGTATTTCTCCTCGGGTATCGCCTTGGCAAGCTGCATCACTTCGCGTTCAACGCTGTTCAAAGAGAACAGCACGTCGGCCGCGGCAGGCGGCAAATCCGGCGCCGGTTCCACTTTGAGTAACTCCACGTCGAAGACCAGCTCGGCTTTTGGCGGAATCGACCCTCGGCCCAACTCGCCATAGGCCATTTGGTAAGGGATGAAGAGACGCCGCTTGCCGCCGACCTTCATCCCTTCGAAACCCATTTCCCAGCCGGAGATCACCTGTCGCCGGCCCTGCACGAACTCGATGGGTTCCTTGCCAATGGAGGAATCGAATTTGGTTCCATCCCGGAGCCAGCCGGTGTAATGAACGGTGTACTGTTGCCCGGCCAGAGCGGGCGCTCCGTCGCCAATCTGCACGTCGATATAGCGCAGGGTGGCGGCTTCGGTGACGCTTCCAGTCACCGCGGGCACGCCATCCGGCATCCTGGGATTGAAGCTCTGAGCGGCCAGTGGCAGCGCGGCCAGCACGAAAGCGGTTGTGAAACGCATACCCAATTATAATGGGACGCGAAATAATCGTACCCGCGTGACCTTTGTTGAAAACAGCTTGTTGAAAAACAGCTTGCGCGCCGCGAAGCTCCGTGATTGAATGATGATTTTCGGCGGCCGGACTGAAGAGAGGCGCCCCCGCAGATTCAATCATGGAAACAAGAAGCGGCAACGATTACTGCCCCTGCCGTAGCGGTAAAAAGTTCAAGAAGTGCTGCGGCCACCTGTGGGCATACCGGACGAGAATGGCGCCTTCGGTATTCGCCCGGCGCGCGATGGTTCGCGTATTGTCGGTTGCGGCGAATGCGGTTTCCTCCCGGAATTTGGCCAAACCGAAATCGTGTCCTTGACCTGTCCACCCTCGGTGACCATCACGTTGGCCGAATTCAAGTCGCCATGGTCGATGCCGGCCGCGTGGGCGGCCGCAAGGGCGTCCGCAATTTGCATGGCGTAGCGCACGGCCTCTGTGACCTTCATTTTTTAGCGGGAATTAACCCTCCAGCGTTTTACCCGGTACGAACTCCATGACGATGAAGTTGGAGCCGTCGGCGTGATCGATATCGTAGATGGTAACGATGCGCCTTGGGGAAGGGATCGGCGGTATTTTGGGCGGCAGGAACTTGATGGCGACCAGACGATCAAGCCGCGTGTCGCGGGCTTTCCAGGCGGCGCCATCCCGCCCTCGCCGAGCTTTTCCAGAATTGTAGTGGCTAATCTTTCGCACCGCGGCGGATCGAGCTGCATCACTCTGCCGGGTGCGAGCGCTGCATGTGGCCGTGGAAAATTGGAATCGGAGGGAAGGGCCGCGATGAGCCGCGCTACCAGAGATAATCTTTAGCGATTTCGCGTTTGTCGTAGCCGTCTAACACGTGGACAACGCGAATTTTCTTGACGGAAACCGGCGAAAGTTGGCCGATCGGAATATAGATAATCGTCCGTCCGCTGCGTGCGGCGATGGTCTTAAAGATGGAGCGCGGCGGCTTAGCGGCTACATAAACCACGTATTGGTAAATGGAATAGTCGATCCCGGCCAGCAGCAGGCGCTCGGATTTCGACTCGGCGAACTCGTAATCGGAATCCTGCCAGACGTCGTACATGCGCCGCGGCGGCATGCTCATTAAGAAGCCGCCATACTCCGCGCGGCCGATTCCCGGGCCCACCAGGCGATCGAACGGAAACGTGGAGTAGTATGCCATGTCCGATTCATTCCGATTCTCGCCCAGCCAGGTGGTCATATACGGATAGCGGTTGTCGCGATCTTCGTCGAAGATTACCACCACGGATCCCACTTCGCCGTGAATTTTCTGAAACTGGCGCACGTAGATGCGGCCCTCGTACCATTTGCGAATGGTCTCGCGCATATCGATGCCATCGAGAATGGACGTGGTGAACGGCTCGACGCGCACGCGCTCTTCCGAAAGGAGGCTCTTGCCCTTCTTTTTCAGGAATCGGCCATAGTCCTCAATCACCAGATCTTCCGGCGGATAGGAACAGATGCTGGTTCCATTGAGCTGGCTGGCCCACTCGCCCGGAATTTGCTCCTTTTTGCGAGGCTTCAGCCCGTACGGCCGCAGCCGGCGCTTACTGCTGGGCAGCCGGCGGCGCAGGCGAATTTTGCGCGTGTCCCGCCACATGGCCTCGCCGGAGATGCGCACAGTGGGTAGATCGCCTTCCATCGGCTGGGGCGGATAGCGGCCGGCCGTTTCCCACACTTCCCACGCATAGTTGTCGCCGGCGATGCCGCGCGCGGCCACAGTCATATCGAACAGATTTGCCGAAAGATCGTTGCCGGCCAGCGCCAGATTGCGGGCGTAACGCGATAATACGCGACGCTGCCAGTGTACGATGCGTTCGCCGGAATTGGCCTCGTGATCCTTCTCGGCGGCGCGGAACATGGCCAGTTGTACATGGCGGCGATCAATCATATTGGCGTTCTGCATTGTTCGCGGAACTGCTCGTACCGCCACTGAAGCTGCGGATATTCGCTGGCAATCTCGGCCAACGATTCTGGATGCGGATTCAGCAGCTCGATGCCCTCGCGATGGGTACGCGCGAGCGGCTGAGCTTGGGGTTCCTCCATGGCATCGAGCAGCGGATCGAGCAGATTCAGGGAGACAACCACCAAGACATTCGCCAAGGGATCGGCGCCTTGCAGCTTCCAGGCGATTCCGGCCGCGTGCCGCGCGATCTCTGGCGAGCGGGGTTGCGGGTAAACGCGGTACGCCTCGACATAACGCCGCAGCCCGATGTGACGGATGGCGTACGCGTCCGGGTAAAGGTCCTTAACGTGAGGCCGTTCGGCGGCTTCGGGATCGGCAAAGACGATTTCGGCGCCGATTTCAAGACCCGTGCGAATGGCTTCGGTAAATGCGTCGGCCGGTTCCACCAGAATATAGATGGCATCGGAGTCGTCGTTGGGGGAATCGTCCGGATAGAAGATCAGCGACATTGCCGGCAGGCGCTCGATGGCGCGCATCCAGGCCGGCTGCAGGGTGGCCGGTAATTCGAGCGCGATAATTTGCGGACGCTCGCGCAGAATCGCCTGACGCACTTCCAGGGCGAATTCCATGCGTCCAGGCGCCACCGGGAAATAGGTGAATCGGCCACGCCGCAAACTGCCGGCGTCAGGAGGCGGAGTTACGGTCCCGGCGGACATAGCGGAGCGCCTCTTCTCCCAATACCTGCGCCACGGAAAGCTCGAGCGAGCCGGTCTCATGCGCGCGCTCGGTGGCCAAGCTCTTCAACTTGATGGCGAAGCGCGCCACATTGATACCGTCGCGCACCGTGTAACGCTCGTCGGCCGCGTGCGCCAATTGCAGAAAACCGGTGACGTACGTGAGAATGCGTTCTTCCGCGAACGGCAGGTTCTCCTTGAGGATTTGATATTCCTCGTCGCGCTCGGGAAAATCGATAAAGATTTGCGGCTGCAGGCGCGAGTGGATGTACTCGGGCAACTCGAAGGTGGACGCATCGTCGTTCATGGTAGCGACCAGGCGAAAATTCGGATGCGCCTTGATCTTGATGCCTGCCACGATGGATTCGACGTAGCGGCGGTTATCGAGCAGCGGCGCCAGGCTGGCCCAGCTTTTTTCGCTCATGCGGTTACCCTCGTCGAGGATGGCGATGCCGCCGCGAATCATGGCGGTAACCAACGGGGAAGCGACATACCGCAAACTGCCGCCGCCTTCGATGACGGGCGTCACCAGCAAATCTTCCGGCCGCGTGTCCAGCGTCGCCTGCAGTATGTAGACATCGCGGCCCATGCGCCGGCCGCCGGCATATGCCAGGGTGGTTTTTCCTACGCCCGGTTTGCCCAGTAAACGCGGATTCATGGGCAGGTCCTGGTCGTTGACCACCATCCACGCGGCCAGGAGCTGCCGCATCAATTCGTCCTGACCCACCCACTGGACGGTCAGTTCGTCGGGGTGCGCGAGATGCAGGGTGACGCCTTCGATTTCAACTGTCATTAGATTCAAGCGGGACGGGTATCCCTCTCACGACGTACCGGCCGCGATTCCGCCGTGAATTCTAATTATAAGTTGTTCAAAACGATTTGGTGAACTTTAACTAGCAGGTCCACTTCCTGGCGAGGGAGTTCGAGAGCGACGGCGATTTGCTCGGCCGAATCGCCTTTGCGGTGAAGCCGCAGGGCATGCGAGCGCCGGGTGAGGTTCATTCCCGGTTTCGGCAATCCCGGCAGAATTTCAGGCAGCGGCTGCGATTTCACGGCCTGCAACTCCATCCCGATGGCGTTACATTGCGATTGCGCGGCCGCGATTGCGGCGGCGCATTCCTCGCGAGCGGCCCCGTTGGCGATTTGGGCCGAGTGGAATAGCCGGTGCGCTCGATACAGCGCGTAAAGGCTGACGGCCAGCGACGCTAGCGCTAGCGCGATGACCAGGGCTGCCAGTAAGACGATCATCGGAGCGTCCTCAGCCGCTCATGGCGGGTAGCGATTTCGAGAATACGCACGCCATAGTTGCCATCCACCACAACCACCTCGCCGCGCGCGATCAGGCACTGATTAACCAGCACTTCCACCGGCTCGTTTACGCCGCGATTCAGCTCGACGATGGAGCCGGTGGTTAATTTGATGACATCTTTCATAGGAAGCTGCGTCTTTCCGAAGGAGATGCTCACCGGGAGATCTACGTCCAGCAACAGATTCATAGTGCGCGATCGAACTGGCGAAGGCATGCCTTCACGAGAGCGGTATATCCGCCGTTGCGAGTTCGGTAACCGCCTCCTCGACGCGAAGCGGTGCGGTCAGGGCTTCCAGCAGCGCGGGACTGAAAGCGGCGAGTAATGGCGGAAGCGGGCTTTCATCGAAAGAGAGCGCAATTGACGCCCACTCTTGATCCCGGAATCGGGTGCGTGCTCCACCCCGCCTTCGCAGGTCACCTCGCGGCTCAATATCGCTCCGGCCGCCCGAGCGACAGCCGAGAGAGACTGGCCGAGAATTTCGATCCATGTGTTTTTGGCCTCGCCGGTTTCCACGGTTTCAAGGCCAGCGGCTTTGAGCGTCCGCGTGCCGGTCTGTTCCCAGGTGGTCCGCGGCGCCCCTACCCAGATCTTCATTTCCGGCCCGAATTGAAGCGGCTGTTCCCACCAAAACATTTCGTCTTGTGGATCGGCGCAAACTTCGGCGCACACCTCGGGGAGCGCCCCGCTGATGGCCTGCCAATGCGCTTCGGGCCGCCGCTCGGCCATGGATTCGAGTACCTGCGCGAGACTGTCCGCGAACCGGTCCAGCAGCGCGCGCGCGGGCTCGATTCCAGCTAGCTTTACGCTCATGCCGTCACCAGACCGTGGGAAGCGGGCCACTGAGAGGCCAGTTTGCCGCGCAGCCGCAAGATGGCTTGAGATTTCAATTGCGAAATGCGCGACTCGTGCAAATCGACGATTTGGGCGATCTCCCGGAGGGTCAATTCTTCCTTGTAGTACAGGCTGAGTACGGTGCGCTCAATGGCGGGGATATCGCCGATACTCTCGGCCAGGAGGCGTTCGAGTTCGGATCGCTCCAGCAAGGTCGAGGGCAGATTTTCGCCGGTGTCCGGCAAATAATTGATCAGATCCCTGCCTTGTTCGCTGCCGGCGCCCTCGAGACTGGCAATGTTGAGTCCGCGAATATCGACCAGCCACTCGTGATATTCATCGAGCGAGATCTCCAGTTGGGCGGCAATTTCATCTTCGCCCGGCGCGCGCTTGAGCCGCTGTTCGGCCGCACAGATGGCCTTTTCTATTTGTTTGGACCTGCGGCGCTTTTGCCGTGGCGCCCAGTCGAGCCCGCGAAGGCTGTCGAGAATCGCGCCGCGAATCTTGTACTCGGCGTAGGTCCTGCAGTTTTACGTTTTGAGAGGGATCGAAATTATCGATGGCGGAGATCAGGCCGATTACTCCCGTGGAAACCAGATCGTCCAGGGAAACATTCTCGGGCAAGCGTTCCTGGATGCGGCGCGCGATCAGGCGCACCTGCGGCAGGTGCTCAAGAATGAGCCGCTCCCGTTCGTTTTCACCGATGGCTTCTGAAACTGCTAGCGAATACATGAACTTTCCTCGATAGCGCGGTCAAGCCGCCGACTGGCTTCTGGCCGCATGGCCTGAGAGAATCAGCCCGGTCAGCCGCGCGGCGGTGACTTCTTCCAGGTCTTCCGGAATGCGTTGTCCGGTGGCAAAAAACGAGAGCGGCAGGCCCGTTCGGACGGCTTCGTTCAGAATTGGCCCCACGGATGCGGTCTCGTCCAGTTTGGTGAACATCAGCCGCTGCGGATTGAATACCCGATAGGCGTCGACCATTCGCGTGAGGTCGGGCGCCTTGACCGATGCGGCCAACGCTAATTGCGTAGAAATATCGGCCCGCGTGGAGAGAAAACGCGCCAAGGCCGTCGATTCGCCAAGCTCTACAAAGCCAAGACCGGGTGTATCGATCAGGATTAGATCTTTGCTCCGGTTTTCCTCAATGACTTGGGCCAGCGCGGTTACGGTGTCCAATATTTGGATGCCGACGCCGAGAATGCCCGCGTACGACCGCAATTGTTCGGCTGCCGCGATGCGAAAGTTGTCCATCGAAATCAGCAATACCGGGCGGCGGCAAGCGAGTCCATAATTGACGGCGAGCTTGACCAGCGTGGTAGTTTTGCCCGCGCCCGGAGGCCCCACCAGCGCGGTAATCCGAGCGCCCGATTCGGTTCTGCCAAGCCAAGGTTGCAGTGTGAAGCGCGAGTGCAGTTCCTGGATCAATGCGCTTTGGTAGGCCTGCGTATCGTGTGGGGGTTTGAGTTGGCCTGGGCGATTTCGCGAGTCGCCGCCCAGGCGGGACTCCGCGGCTTGCACAATTTCGCGCGCCAAATCCGGAGCGACTTCATTGGCGGTGAGCACCGCATACGCGTCGGACAGATCGGGCGCGCCGCTCAACCACTGCGGCGACGCGAAGGCGGTACGGGTGATGGCGCGACGCATGCCCTCAAGCTCTTTTTTCAGCTCCGCGACGTCTTGGGAGAGCCGGTCACCGCGCGTGGCCGTGGGCGTCTCCTCCGGCGTGGACGATGTCAACGCGACCACAACTTCGTATTCGCCAAAACATCGCGCTTCGGGGGCCGCCTTGCGGCTTTCCACCAAGCATCGCCTCGGGACCGAGCTCTTCGCGCGCCGCGGCAAGCGCGCTTTCCACCGAGCGGGAGTAATAGGATTTGATTCTCATGGGCGCTATCTGTCAGCCATGTGATCCATCGGCAGATGCGCAATATTCTTTAGGGCTTGAGTTGTAGCCCCTCCTTAGGCCATCCTTAGGCCATGTCTAACAGGTGTTTTCACCATCACGTTTAGGTTAGATATGGCACTCCCGGTCAGGCAGTCTTTCCAAGTGCTCCCGGTCGATGGTTTGCCCTGGGTAGCGGCACGTTTCCATTTTCGCTTCCGCTTCCGGCATAACTGCCAGCATGCCGGAAATAAAAGCAGAACGTAAGCTTTTGTTGTAGAGTTATTCAACTTACTTTGCGCCACACCGACCCGGAGACCGCTGCTGCGCCGGTGTGGCGGAAAGATAAATAAAAGAAGTCTCAGCAAAACACTTACGTTCTGATCGCATCTCTGGCATGCTGCGGTTATGCGGAGGTGTGGCTACTGCGGACAACAGATCGATAGCGAGCAGCTTGCCTTTCTGCGGGAGTTCATTCGGACGCATCCTACCAGCAGTCGATTGGTGGGTTCTAGCTCACGCGGCTAGGCTCAATGGCACCGGTGTTACCGAGTGTAGTTGGGGAAGACGGTCCGATTCGCGCGCAGCGATGTGGAGGAGTTCATTCGACAATGCGCACGTCACTATAGCGCCGTATGAGGACATCGAATGGAGTTCCATGACATTGGGAAACATCTACTCCGCACCGAGTGGGGCGAGGGCTGGGTGGAGTTTGAGATCGACCCGAAGCACTGTCCGATTAAGAATAGAGTAGCGCATCCGCTGGCGGGTTACACTGAGTTTCGGATGATCTGGGAACCCTCGCGTGAATTCATCGAACAAACCAATGTCTGGCGGTTCATGCAGCGCCTGGGGTTCAACGATCGCGAAGCTTTCTTGCAATTCTCACGCGACGAACCGGAACGTTTCTGGGACGAAACCATGCGCGACATGGGCGTCGAATGGTTCCAGCCCTACGGGCAGGTAATGGATGACAGCCGCGGACCCGAATGGACGCAATGGTTCGTCGGCGGCAAGCTTAATATCGCGCACAACTGCCTGGACCGTTGGGCCGATTCCGGCCGCCTTGCGTGTGTATGGGAAGGCGAAAACGGCGCTACCCGAGCGTTGACGTTCGCCGATGTCCAGGCCGATGCGAATCGCGTGGCCAATGGTCTGTTGCGTTCGGCTTGGAAGCCGGCGATCGCGTGGCTCTGGCGATGCCCATGGTTCCCGAGATTCTCGCCATCCTTTACGGCTGTTTCAAGGCGGGCCTCACGGTTGTGCCCATCTTCGCGGGCTTTGGCGCGGGCGCGATCGCCACCCGTCTGGAGGATTCCAGCGCGCGCGTATTATTCACGGCCACGCATCTGGAGCGGCGCGGCAAGGCGCTGCCGTTCTTGAAAAAATGCCTAAAACGGTGGAGCACACTATCGTGTTGCCATATCGCGGCGGCGATACAGCGAGGCATCGCACGTGGGAAGAATTTCTGTCTGCGCAGCCGCCCACGGCGGCGACTGCATCACTCGATTCTGAAGCGCGCGCGTTCATCTTGTATACCTCGGGCACCACCGGTAAGCCGAAAGGCACGGTCCACACGCACGCCGGATGTCTGGCCCAGATGGGCAAAGAGATCTGGCTGGGATTCGATCATCGCGCGGACGATCGCTTCTTCTGGCTTTCAGATATCGGATGGATGATGGGCCCATGGAGCATTTCGGCAATCATCTCTTCGGCGGCACAATCTTTCTTTACGACGGCGCGCCGGATTTTCCCGGACCGATGCGTCTTTGGGAGACGATTGAGCGCCATCGGATTACCACGTTCGGCGTTTCACCGACGGCTATCCGCGTACTGAGCAAATCCGCCCCGCGCGACGACCTGCCGGGCATGAAATCGCTGCGGCTACTCGGCTCGACGGGCGAGCCTTGGGACGAGGCTTCGTGGATGTGGTTCTTCGAACGCGTGGGGCGCGCGCGCTGCCCCATCATCAACATCTCCGGTGGTACCGAGATTGTGGGCTGTTTCCTGTTTCCCCTGCCCATCCAGCCGCTCAAGCCGTGCAGTTTGGGTGGACCCGCGCCGGGCATGGCCACGGAAGTAGTCGACGAGAGTGGCCGGCCAATCCGCGGCCGCACGGGTTATCTGGTCTGCACCAAGCCCGCGCCCTCTATGACGCGCGGCATCTGGAAGGATCCGAGAGATACATCGAGACCTACTGGTCGCGCTTTCCCGGCATGTGGTATCACGGCGATTGGGCCAGCGTCGACGAAGACGGACATTGGTTCTTGTACGGCCGCGCCGATGAATCGATGAACGTGGCGGGCCGCAAGGTGGGCCCGGCGGAAGTGGAGGACGCCATGATGCAGCATCCGGGGGTGGCGGAAGCGGCGGTGATCGGCGCGCCGGATGAGATCAAAGGAGAAGCAATCGTGGGCTCGCAGTGGCGAAGCCCGGAGTAACTCTCGACCCCACGGCAGTGAGCGCGACAGTGGCCGAGGTGCTGGGACAAGTGTTCCGGCCACGCGAGGTGATCGTTGTGCGGGAGCTGCCCAAAACGCAAAGCGGCAAGATTGTGCGGCGGCTAATGCGGCAAATGTACTTGGGGGAGCCGCTGGGGGA
>CAVRPF010000014.1:0-45454 GCA_963723015.1 Bryobacterales bacterium | reverse complement strand
TCATGCCGGTACCATCGTTCAAAAATCGCTGTTGGTCGTTTGCACCGTGCTCCCGTTTTTTCTAAGAATTGACTTGAATTCCCACGGGCGGCAGGACATGCGGCCCGGAACCCGGCTCTGAACGCATAGCCCAGTCCAGGTTTGTTTTTTCAGCATCCCAGATCGCCCGTCGCCTAACCCGCGACCGCCGCCTGGCGCAAGCCAAACAGCGGTTCGCCCCACAAAAAAAGGCCGCGTAGCGCTCGCCTGACCGCTCCGTGTTGTGCGTAGTTCGCCCAAGCGTGGCGCACGCACTCATGCGTGCTGCGTTCACACTGCTTGAGCTCCGTGTGAACGCGCTCCGGTCCCGCAAATACTGCCCGGTATAAGACCTCTCGCCGCTCTCAATCGCCTCCGGCGGACCCACCGCCACCACTTCCCCGCCCCGCGTCGCCGCCTTCCGGACCAAGGTCGATCACCCAATCGGCGGCGCGGATCACGTCCAGATTGTGCTCGATGATCAGCAGGCTGCCGCCGTTCTCGATCAGCCGCTGGAAGGACGCCAGCAGCTTGGCGATGTCGTCGAAATGCAGCCCGGTGGTGGGCTCGTCGAAGATGAACAGCGTGCCCGCGCAGCTGGACGCTGCCAGATGCGACGCCAGTTTCACGCGCTGCGCTTCGCCGCCGGAGAGCGTGGTGGCCGATTGCCCCAGCCGCAGGTATCCCAGCCCGACATCGTCCAGCACCTTCAGCCGCTGCACGAGCCGCGGCGTGGCGGCGAAGAACGCCATCGCTTCGCGCACCGTCAGCTGCAGCACCTCGTGAATATTGAGGCCGTTGTAGCGGATTTCGAGAATGCCGCTCTTGTAGCGCGTGCCCTTGCACTCCTCGCAGACCAGTTCCACGTCGGCCAGGAACTGCATCTCCACGGTGACCGTTCCGTCGCCCTGGCACGTTTCGCAGCGGCCGCCGGGAATGTTGAACGAGAAATGGCCGGCCGTGTAGCCGCGCTTTTCGGCCTCGCGCGTGGAGGCGAACAGCGCCGCGGATCAGGTCGAAAGCTTTGATGTAAGTCACCGGATTCGAGCGCGGCGTGCGGCCGATGGGCGATTGATCGATCATCACGGTGCTCGTGATGCGGTCGGCGCCTTCCACCTTTCGTGCAGGCCAGGCGCGGCGGCTTCGAGCTCGTCCTCCGAGCCGATCGTCGTCGAACGGCGTTCCTCGCCGCCTTCTCCGGCTTTATGCAGCGCTTCGAGCGACCGAAAAATCACGTCGTGCACCAGCGTCGATTTGCCCGAGCCCGAAACGCCGGTGACCACCACCATCATGCCCAGCGGAATCTCCACGTCGATGTTCTTCAGGTTGTGCATGCGCGCGCCGGTGAATCGCAGCATGCGCCGGGGATTCACCTCGCGGCGCTCGCGCGGCGCCGAAACCTGCAGTTCGCCGCGCAGATATTGCGCGGTGAGCGATCCGTTGCCGTTCGCCATCAGCTGCGCGATACGCGCCTTCGAAAACGATGTTGCCGCCGTGCTCGCCCGCGCCGGGACCCAGGTCGACGATGTGGTCGGCCGCGCGCATCACGTCGGGATCGTGCTCCACCACCACGATCGTGTTGCCCAGCTCGCGCAGCTCTTCGAGAATGCGGATCAGGCGGCCGGTGTCGCGGCTGTGCAGGCCGATCGACGGCTCGTCGAGCACGTAGCATGCGCCCACCAGGCGCGAGCCCAGGCACGTGGCGAGTTGGATGCGCTGCGCTTCGCCGCCCGAAAGCGTCGAGGACAGCCGATCGAGCGTGAGATAGTCCAGGCCGACGTCGTTCAGGAACTTCAGCCGCTGCCGGATCTCGACCAGGATCTTGTCGGCGATGGCGCGTCTCTTCCGGCGAAAGCTCCAGGCTCAGAAAGAATCGCTGCGCCTCGGCGATGTTCATGCGGACCACTTCCGCCAGGTTCTTTCCGCCCACGCGCACGTAGAGCGCTTCCTTGCGCAGCCGCGCGCCCTTGCACTCGGGACACAGCGCGTAGCCGCGATACCGGCTGAGAAACACGCGCACGTGCATCTTGTATTTCTTGGTCTCCAGATGGTCGAAGAAGCGGCGGATGAATTCGTAAGTCGGTCTCGCGCTCGCCGTTCGGTCAACTCGCAAAACGGAACGTCGAAAGCGCACCGCTTTGACGGATTTCTTGAAATTGCCCAGCCACGAGCGGTACTTCGGCTTGGTCCACGGGTCCACCGCGCCTTCGTCGAGCGAGAGCGATTTATCGGGGATCACGCGATCCATGTCGAAATCGATGGTGTTGCCGAAGCCCTGGCAGCGCGGGCAGGCGCCGAAGGGCGAATTGAAGCTGAACAGGATCGGCTCCGGCGGAGTGAATTCCAGTGCCGCAGGTCTTGCACTGGAATCTTCTCGTTGAAGCGGATGCTGCTCGTCCGCCGGCGGCGCTTTCGAAGATCGACTTCGCCGGCCTCGCGATAACAGATCTCGATGGTGTCCACCAGGCGCTGGTGCAGATCCGGGCCAATCGCGATGCGATCCACCAGGATGAAGACGGGCTTCGCGAAATCGATATCCAGCAGCGATTCCGGCGTGGAGAATTCGAACAGGCGCGCCGCCTTGATAGAGGCGGTTGAAGCCCTTCTTGCGCAGCTCGAAAAGATGGTCGCGCAGCGCTTGCGCGCCGGCATGCTCGCCCACGGCGAACAGCGCGTACCAGCGCGATCCCGCCGGCAGCGCCAGCAGACGCGCGGCGACCTCATCCACCGAATCGCGCCGCACGCGGCCGCCGCACGTTGGGCAGAAGGTCTGGCCCACGCGCGCATAGAGCAGGCGCAGAAAATCGTAGCATCTCGGTGGAAGTGGCGACCGTGGAGCGCGGATTGCGGCTGGTGTTTTTCTGCCGGATGGCGACCGCCGGCGCGATGCCGTCGATATCCTCGACGTCCGGCTTCTCCATGCGCTCCAGAAACTGGCGCGCATAAGCGGAGAGCGATTCCACGTAGCGCCGCTGGCCCTCGGCATAGATCGTGTCGAAGGCCAGCGACGATTTGCCGGACCCGGAAACGCCGGTGACCACCGTGAGCTGGTTGTGCGGAATCGAAAGCGAAATGTTCTTGAGGTTGTGGACGCGCGCACCGCGAATGCGGATGTAGTCTTGCACAAGGCTGGTATGGATACTTTTATTATAGCGCCCGGGCCGGTGGATTCGCGCCGCGAAACTCGCTCGCGGCCGCCGCGAGCCGCCTCCATGCCGGGCGGATCTCGATAAATGCTACTCAATCAAAACGGTTTCACCCCTAATTCAGATGAGCTGCCGTTTTGTATTTCAAAACTCCGAGCGCTTTACGCAAGGACCTTGCTCCCACTCGAAGCGCGACGCAATAATCTTCCAAGCCTTAATATGCCCGATGATTTTGTGTGGGGCAGATTGTTAATCTGCGGAGGATTGTTAATCCGCCTCCGCGACTCGCGTAGATTGCTTCAACACGTTGTTTGAGGTAGATGGAGGGTAGATGCCGTTCTCAATTTCAAATTCTAGCCGCGCCCTGTTCTGCGCCGGCGCCCTGTTGTTAGCTTGCATCGTCTGTCCCGCGCAGGAGACGCGTGGCAGTATCACGGGCAAAGTCACGGATCCTTCCGGCGCCGTGGTTCCCGGCGCCGCTGTGGTCGTAACTAATACTGCAACTAATGTCGCGAGCCGCGCCGCCACCAATGAAACCGGCTACTACGAAGTCAACTTCCTGGTCCCTGGGCCATATTCCGTCTCGGCGGAAACCAAGGGTTTCAAGAACAATAGTGCGATCGGGAATCACTTTGAACACGGGAGATCGTTTGGCCGTCGATCTACAACTTCAAGTCGGAGATACGGCCACATCGGTCGAAGTCACCAGTGATGCACCGCTCATCGAGACCACCAACGCCGTCGGCGGCCGCGTGCTGAACACGCGCGACATCGCCGACCTGCCCGTCACTACCATGAACCCGTGGGCGCTGCAGGCCATGTCTCCGGGCATGGTGTTTACCGGCGCGCCCGGCATTAATCGCGTGATGGATCATGCGGGTACCGCGAGTTACGACACTATGGGGTTAGCCACGGGAACCAATGAATTTCTGCTGGACGGCAACCCGGTGACGGGAACAAACGGCGGACGCGCCGGATTTGTCCCTTCCGAGGAGGCGGTGGATGAAGTGCGGATCGAAACCAATGCATTCGATGCCGCCATGGGACATAGCGTAGGCGCCTACATCAGCGGTACGACTAAATCCGGCGCTAACGCCATCCACGGCTCGGCCTTCGCGCAGTACATGTGGTACCGCATCAATGCGACCAATGAGTTCACCCGCGCGAACTTTCTATCGCAACAGGCGGCCGGCACGCTCGCGCCGGGAACGCCCGAGAATCCCGGCGGCCGCTTCTTTCAACCGGGTTTTAGCTTCGGCGGTCCGGTCTATATTCCCAAGGTAATCAACGGAAAGAACAAGTTATTCTTCTATATTGAATACGACCACATCACCAGCATCCAGCCCAATCCCAACAGCGTGTACTATAACGTGCCCACCGCGGCCCAGCGGCAGGGCAACTTCTCGGACCTGTCGGCGTACAATGCCACCGCCTACACCATTTACGATCCGCGCTCCGCGTTCCTGGCCTCCAACGGCCACGTGACTCGCACGCCTTTCCCCAACAACACCATTCCCGCTTCGATGTTCGCCAATAATCCGTTTTATAAGTTCTTCCAGCAGCTCTATCCACTGCCCAATATTACTCCCGCCACTCCCGATGGTTTCAATTATTTCGACCCTACCCAACCGTACAACGATTACTTACCCTCGCTGGTCAACCGCTATGACTATAACATCACCAGCACTCAGCATCTAAGTGGCAAGTGGTATTACAACCATCGCTTCTCCGATAACTACGACTGGGCCCACAACACTCCTCTGAAAGGCTATGAGTCGAATGGGTTGTGGCGCCCCACGCGTGGCGGCAGTCTCGATTATTTGAAAACCTTCAACGCCACCAATGTACTCGATGTCGTATTCAGCATCACGCAGTACGCCGAAGGCGACAAGCAGCCGATCAAGAATGCATACAAAGCCTCCGATGCCGGGTTGCCTACCTATGTGGATACGCAGGCTGGCGGCGCGGACGGGCTTCCGGGATTCATATTAGGCACCGACCTGGCCGCTGGCAACTACGCCAACATCGCCTCTACCAGTTATGAGGGGTATTCGGGCCCGGGAGTGAACCAGCGCGGCACTACGGAGCAGTTAGCCGTAAAGATGGCCACAATTTTGGGCAAGCATAGCCTTAAGTACGGATGGGAGGACCGGCGCTATCACTATGCCACGTTCCTTTCCGGCGCCTGCACCACCGGATGTTACACGTTTGGTAATAACTTTTTCACGCAAGCCGATAACACCACCACCGCTGGGCAACTCGGCCTGTCTTGGGCTTCATTTATGACTGGCATGGCCACAGGCGCCAGGCTCGATACGAATGACACCGGTTATTACAGCACTCCCTACCACGCATTGTACATTCAGGACGATTTTCGCATTACCAGCCGCCTGCGATTAGGTTTCGGACTGCGCTTCGAGCGGGAAGGCGGAACCAGCGAGCGCTTCGATCGCGGCCTATCCGGCGCTTACGATTTCGGCTATGTGCCCGCCTACGCGCAGGCGGTACAGGCCGCCTATACGCCCGCCGGTAATCCGCTCTTACCTTCGAGTATCACGGTGTCCGGCGGACCAACCTATCTTGGCCATCCCTACGATAACCTCACCGCCGGCACGAATCGATTTCTGCCGAATTTCAGCGCCGTCTATGCTGTGAATCCCAAGACTGTGATTCGCTTCGGCACGGGACTTTTCGGCGACACGTTCAACGCCTTGGGCGGCACCGGAAATCGCGAATTGCAGAACGGCTACAGTCAGGCCACCAACACCACCATAACCACAGACAATGGCCTCACCTTCTGCTGCGGCATCGGACCGGCTGCCAATGTCGGAACCACCAACGTCATGGCGAACCCTTTCCCCGTGCTCCCCAGCGGGTCTCGATTCCTCCAGCCGGTCGGGAGCGCGCTCGGCCCCGACATCCTGGATGGGCAAGGCTTCACTTACTATCCACGTGACTTCTCTCCTACGTGGAACCAGCGTTGGAGAGTCAGTATCCAGCGGGAGATCGCGCCCAACCAGGTAATCGATGTTTCCTATAACGGTTCTTACGCCTCCTCGCCGGCCACCAAAAGCCTAAGCTATCTGCCCGCGCAGTATTGGAATTTCACCGACAGCCTGAGTGCCGCGACCGATAATGCCATGAAGGCCACCGTCCCGAATCCATTCCTGTATACGAATTTCTCCGGCCTCGCCACCTCCGACCCATCGCTATATAACTACCTAAGTTCGTTGAGTTGGTTCACCAGCAAGACGCTCCAGGTACAACAGTTGCTGCGGGCCAATCCCAACGCCGGCGCCGGTCTCTCGGAATACGACGGCTTCCGCGCCAAAACCATGTATAACGACATCGAAATTCTGTACTCCAAGCGCTTTTCAAAGGGCATCCAATCCTCGGTGCAATACACTCGCACCTGGTCGCGAAACCAGTGGCAGGAGAATCAATTCGATCAGTCGCTGGAATGGCAGCCGAATCCCAATTCGCGCCCCAGCCGGTTTGTCTGGACCGCCGTCTGGGAGCTGCCGTTCGGCAAGGGCGGGCAGTGGCTGCGGCAGGGCCCGATGCAGCACGTCCTCGGCGGATGGCAATTGAGTTGGATCTATCAGTATCAAACCGGCCCGCTGATCGGCTTTGGCAACGTGTTCTACTACGGCAGCCTGGACCAGATCGTGTCGGCTCTGAATCACAGTCAGATTCACGATAAGTATATTCACTATTGGTTCGATCCGGCCGCGGATTACAACAACCTGATCAACAGCAACGCTTCGGCGACTGGCGCGGTCCCTTCGGGCTTTGTCGGATTTGAAGGCCGCTCCGCATTTCAACCGGGCACCTATCAGGCGCGCCTGATGCCCGAATATATCGATGCCTTGCGCGCGGATTCCATCAATAATTGGGACATCCGAATACAGCGCAAGTTCGTGCTCTATGAGCGGCTCAACGCGAGTTTCGCCGTAGATCTGCTGAACGCAGCCAACCGCGTGCAATACGCCGCTCCCAACGTCAGCCCAACGTCGTCGCAATTCGGACAAGTGACATCGCAGGCCAACGGCCCTCGACAGATTCAGTTCAACCTGCGCATCGGGTTCTGACTATGTTCTACTACCCATTCCTTTCATCACGCGCCGCCACGATTTTATGTGGGGCGGGTTGTTTAACCCGCGGCCGATTGGGGGTGCCCTCTGGGCCCGGCCTCCGCGGAGCACGAAAACACTTCGGCGCACAGTGTAGTGGCGCGCAGATTTTCTAAACGCAATTTGCGTCCTTCCGCGCCGGGCAAGCTTAACACCCATGTGGCACTCGTGTGAGCGCGGCCGGACATCATCGCGTCTCGGCGTCGGTCTTCTCCACCAGTTTCTCTACGTGCATGCAATAGATGGCTGGCTTTCCGTCGCGGTCGCTTTGGAAGAAAATTCGCTGGCTGTCGGGTGAGAAGCGCGGCGCGGCGAGCGCCGGCTGGCTGGCTTTATGCTCGCAAAAGGTCAATTCCCGCCGCGTCAGACGCAGCAGGATCAGTACGGTTGGAGACGAGGCGTTCGCGCTGGCGCCCACGAAGACCGAGCTATCGCGATTGAAGCCGAAGCTCGCGAACTGGCTCGTCTTGGCCACCAGCTTGTCGGTATTGGTATCGGGGCTCAATTCACGAATTGCGTTCAACTGATGCGTATCCTCGGGCAGATTCAGATAGAGCAGCGTCTTCCCATCCGCCGTCCAGTTCGCGCAGGCGGCGCGGCCCGCGGCGATTTTCAGTTTTCGGTTCTGTTGGCCATCGAGATTCACCAGCCACAGCGCGTCGTCGCCTTGCCGATAGAGGATCTGCGCGCGCAAGGGACGGGGCAGAGGATCGGCCATCGCAAACGGAACCTCCAGCACCGTGCGCGCGGCGCCCTGCCCTGCGGAACTGTCAGCGGAGCCATGCGCAGACGCGATCCATCCCCCCGCTTTTCTGCGAAGGTAGCGTGCGTGCCATCGGGGCCGACGCTCAATCCCGGGCGCCGCTCCCAACCGGCGGGAACTTGGTATATCTCGCGCTCGTGCAGCGTTGCGAGATTGCAAATGTAAAGCGATCGGCCCGCGAAGTAGCAGAAGATCGATTGTCCGGCATCATCGTTAGCGAGCTGCCATCGAGATCGCGTGCGCTGGTGAGCTGCCGCGTCTGCGCGGTCTTGAGGTCCATCCGGAATGCCTGCGGGGATCCCCCGCGGTCGCAGCTGAATAGCAGCGAGCCGCTGTTGCGCGCGATAACGCGGTTATACCAGGCGGGCAGTTCGCTCGAGTAAGCGGGATCGGTGAGCCGGATGACGTCCAATTCCGTGGTGGGATCGGAATAGCGATGGAAACTGGCGGGGAACGTTTCGCCCTTCGTCTCCTGCGCCATCAGCGGGAGCGCTGCGCAGAGAGAAGACAGGAACGATCTGCGCGTAGCGCCTCGCGCAAACAGCCTCATAGTTCGATGGTAGCAAGAGAACAATGGCACGCCCGTTGCAACTTGAATTGCGCTATAGCGGGTGTTTTGTCCGTTGTGACCCGCGAATCGCCAGCCGGTGAGAAAGGCCGTAAAGCTGGCGAATAGTTGTGAACAAACTGGCGGCCGGCGAACGGCAGACTTGCATTGGCGTAGCGGGGTTTTTGCCTTTTCCCCCGTTTACGGACCCCACGGGAGCGTAACCCGCTCAACTGAACGGACCCGTCGGACCGGCGCCGATAATGCGCGTGCTGCCGGCATGGCCGCCTACCGCTGTCTCTCGCTTAAGTGCGCGCCGCCGAGCCGTCTCGGGCCTGAATTCTACCCAATGTAATAGCCGTCGCGAGCCTGAACAATCAGGTCTTTCTTCTTCGTGGTGAGCTGGACTTTGCGATACAGTCCGCCGGCTTCCGCGGGCCGATCCGAGGTGTACCCGATACTGTATTGGTTGCGCAGTTCCTCTTCGATTTCGGCGTAGACCTTGTCGATAGGCTTGGTGCGAGACACCTCAAAGAACCGTCCGCCGGTCTCCTGTGCAATCTGTTGCAGTACCTTTTTGCCGTTGACGCCGTTCGGGTAGCCGCCTCCCGGATAGCCGCCCCCGGGATAGCCGCCGCCCGGGTACCCGCCGCCGGGATAGCCCATGCCGCGCCGGCGCCCCATTCCCGGGCCGCCCATCATGGGTACGGTGCTTCGGTAGGCGTTGGCGTCGGCGAACAGGACCGAGTACACCAAGGTATCGGCGCGTTCCGCGGCTTCAATAGCCATGGAAAGCGTGTATTTGCTTCCCTGGTCCACGCCATCTGTCAACAAAATCAGCGCCTTGCGCCCGGTCTGTTTCTTGATCACGTCATTGGAAGCCAGGTAGATGGCGTCATAGAGCGAAGTGCCGCCGCGTTGGCCGCCGCGCGGATACCCGCCGCCATTGGGGTAGCCGCCGCCATTGGGATAACCGCCGCCGTTCGGATACCCGCCCCCCTGCTGCTGGAGTTGCGGGGCGTTGCCGGGCTCGCAGAGATCGATAGAGCGTTCCAGCTTAATCCGGTCGGCGGTCAAATCCTGCAGCAGTTCGATATCGAAATCGAAGCGGATAACGAACGCCAGATCGCGATCCACGCGCAACACCTGTTCGAGAAACTGACGGCTGGCGCTGCGTTCCCTGTCGAGAACGTTGCGCTGGCTGCCGCTGGTATCCACCAGCAGGCCCAGCGTGAGCGGGAGGTTGCTCTCTTGCGAGAAGTACTTGATGTATTCGGGGCGTCCGTCCTCTGCCAGGAAGAAATCGTCCTTAGTAAGATTTTTGACGATTTGGCCCTTCTTGTCGCGCACCGTAGCCAGTACATTGACCACTTTCACATCGGTGGAGAAGTTGGCTTGCGGGTCTGTGGCTGCCCGGCGTTTCGGGTTGCGCCGGCTTTTGCGCTCCTTGATCCTGCT
The DNA here is from genome assembly GCA_963723015.1 of Bryobacterales bacterium. Classification (GTDB taxonomy): domain Bacteria; phylum Acidobacteriota; class Terriglobia; order Bryobacterales; family Bryobacteraceae; genus PALSA-243. The sequence goes on along the minus strand of CAVRPF010000014.1, from coordinate 35,389 downwards.
GGGCCAACAGCAGGCGAGAGGCGGGCAGCAAAGACAGAGCAGTAAGCAGACTACGCCTGGTAATGTTCATATCCGTTCCACTTTGGATCAAGAGATGCGCGCCGCGGGCAAAGCGTTACAGGGTTGTGGCCCTGTTTAGCCTGGATGGTGAGGGTTTTATCGGGCAACGACTTACGGGATCTTTCCGGAGTAGTTCAGAACTTGGGCGGCGTCTTGCGGTTCACTTGCAGACAGAAAACGTTTTCCTTCACCTCCAGGGCCACCTTTCGGCAAAACGCTACCCCATCCTCGGCGTCTCCGGCTTGCCGGACGATGTAGTGAATGTTAGTCTCCTCTCGCTGGCTGGCAGTGTAGCTCTGCGTAAGAAACATGATCGTCTGCGCGGGCGGCGGCATGCCGATCGGCGCGCCCGGCGAGACCGGCACCACGTACTTGGGGGCGGTTTTCGGCAGCGCCTCGATGCGGTTTACAATCTCCACGCTGGCGGCGTCGAATGTGAGTGGCACATTCGGGTTTCTTGCCCATACATAGAAATAGCTGTGATAACACTCGAAGCTCAGCAGTACGAACAACAGCGCGGATGCGGCGGCTATCGCCTCGCGAGGCGCGCGTATCATGAGCCATTCGTAAACGCGATAAGCGCCAACCGCGGCCAGAGCAGAAGATCGCCGGAACCATCATGATCGACCGGATGGCGCTGGGCATGTTCTCGCTCGAAAGGACCGCCGGCACGGCGCCCAAAATCAGCCAGGCGATCGTCAAGCAGTAGGGAAAACAGCGATCGCGGCGGCGGATCGCGGCCCAGATCGAATCAGGGCGGCAATCAGTCCCAGCGCGAAGAAGATCGCCACCGGCCAGAACACCACCGGTCTGAAAGAGACGTTATACCGCCAGTCGAAATCGCCTCGGGTGAATATCATTTGGACGGTTTTCCGGATATTCAACAGCAATTCGCCGAAGGGATGAGGCCGATTGAAAATGGAAATCTCCGCGCTGCGGTGCAACAGCGCATCCGGATGCCCGATGAAATAGAACGCCAGGGGCGCAACTGTAACCACAGCCGCGAGAGTGAACAGCGCCAATGGCCGGAGCGCCTTGCGCCGCGATTTCATAGCCCAGTAGACGAAGACCATGGCCACCAGCGCGGGAGTGATCCGGTAAGCGATGTAAGTGTAGAATCCCAGCCCGCACACCAAACCCGCCAGAACCGCGCACGCATTGGCAGGGCGGCCGACGCGCTGAGCGCCGCATCGCATCGAGCAGCAAATAGAGTGTCCAGACCGCGAAGAGCGGCGCGCCGATGGCGCGCAATCCTAATCGCGAAAAGAGCACGTGCCAAAAGCTGGTGGCGATGAAGAAGCAAGCGAGCAGCCCGATGGGCGCGGAAAATAGTTCTGCGGCCAGCAGATACACGCCCCACACCGTCAGGATGCCGAAGACGGCGGCGGGCAGCCGCAGCAGCCAGGGCTCGGGCCCGAAGAGATAGATCAGCGCGGTTTCGATGTTGATATAAAGTCCTTCGCGGCCCCCATTTTGCGGATAGAACACAGCGATGCGGCCGCGCTCCAGGTTCTCCATGGCGTCGTTGCCGTTCATGGCTTCGTCGAAATGCAGCGGGGGTGGAATCGTGGTGAGGTCGAAAAGCCGTAGGAACGCCGCCAGCGCCAGAATCAGGGGCAGGGCGTATCTAGGCTGGAGATCAGGCGCGGAATCGAGACAGGTTGAGAGGCCGAGGCACGGGGGCGCATTGCTGGTTAGCGCAAGCCCTAATTTACAATAAAACTATGGGAACATTTACCATCGCGGGGCGGGAGTTCCGCTCGCGATTGATCGTCGGCACTGGAAAGTATCGCAGTTTTCAGGAAATGCAGCGCTGCCATGAGGCTTCGGGCGCGGAAATGGTTACCGTGGCGGTGCGGCGCGTCAATCTGACTGACCGGTCCAAAGAGTCGCTGCTCGATTACATCGACCGGTCGAAGCTATTCATTCTGCCCAATACCGCCGGCTGTTATACCGCCGATGACGCCGTGCGCACGGCCATGCTCGCGCGCGAGGTCGGGCTTTCCAATTGGGTGAAGCTGGAAGTGATCGGCGACCAAGCCACGCTATTCCCGGACAACTTCGGATTGCTCGAAGCTACCCGCATACTGGTCAAGGAAGGCTTTGTGGTGCTGCCTTACACCAATGACGATGTGGTCGCCGCGCGTAAGCTGATCGAGGCGGGCGCGTCCGCGGTAATGCCGCTGGCTGCGCCCATCGGCTCCGGATTGGGGATACAGAACTCCACCAACTTGCGAATTCTGCGTGAGCAGATCACGGAAGTGCCGCTGATCGTGGATGCCGGCGTGGGGACCGCATCGGATGCGGCGATCGCGATGGAATTAGGTTCCGACGCCATTTTGATGAACACGGCGATCGCCGCCGCCGAAGATGCCGCCAAGATGGCGCGCGCTATGAAACTGGCGGTGGAGGCCGGCCGCCTGGCTTATGAAGCGGGTCGAATGCCGAAGAAATTGTATGCCGCCGCCAGCAGCCCGCTCGCGGGCGTGGTGGGGACCTGAATGGGAAGAAAAGCTACCGCAGCACTTCATTCAGCACTTTTGCCAATCGCGCTCCAGCCTTCTCAATCTGTTGCCTCACCACCGGGTCGGCTTTCGCCTCATAGGCGGCGGTGATCGTTACCGGCGTGCCCTTCTCCGTCGTTGGCAGTTTCCCATATACCACTTTCACGGCCACTCTGTGCGCCTGCTCGGACCAATCCTCCACGCTTCCCCTGTCCCACTTCTTCGCGTGACGCGCCGATTGCGCCGCGTACACCGGGAAAAGATCGTTCTCTTTTCCCATGCTTCCCAACAGACCGCTGTCCCACAATGAGTGCAGGTTCATGTTGCGCCCTTTGTAGACCACGCGGACATCGTTGCCGCCTTTATCTTTGTTGTCAGAATCGTGCAGGGGCTGGTGCATGTCGCCCACAAAGTGAATCACAAACAGCAGCGCCTCCCGGCGCTGCACGGGGGGCGTGTTCGGGTTGCGTAGCGCCGTCTCGAAGTCCTCGATTTTCTGGATTACGCAATCGCCCTTGGGGCAATCGCGCGCCAGATCCAGGCGCAGCTTGTCGATTGGAATATCGATGTAATGCCACGCGCCGGTCTCCGCGCGCGAGCGGCGGATTTCATCGGCCCAACTGGCCACCGATGCCATGGTAACGTTCGGACCGAGGATCGCGGCTACCTTCGCATGTACCGCCGGCGTGAGCTGCGTCTCCGCGATACGCGCGATCAGCTCATGTCCTTCGGGCCCCCAGCCGAGCGCCGGAATACTCCCGCACAATATGGCAAACAGGGCCGGCTTGCGCATGAACTGTCAGAGTATCACGCCTTGTATAAACGTGTTGCGGCGATGGCCTTCACTGCCGCGAACGCAGCGCCAGCGCACACGCCCAAGCCCTGCGTCGGATAACACGGCCTATCTTACGTTATCCTGGAGATAGATGTCCCAATCCGAGCCGGAGCGCTTCCGCTTCTGGCGTCAATTTTTCAATGCTTTTGGGCTGGCCACAGAGTCCATTCGAGCGCACAAGCTGCGCAGCTTCCTCACGCTTACTGGGGGTAATCATCGGGGTCGCCAGCGTCATCATGGTGGGCGCGGCAATCGACGGACTCGGCGTTTACGCCGAGCAGAGCACCGCCAAAGCTTTCGGATCGGAATCGTTTATGGTGGCGCAGATTGCCGCTACCGGACGCCTCAGCCGCCGCGAATACTTCGATAAAGTCAAACGCAATAAGCCCATTCGCATGGCGACGCGCGCTACCTCGAATCGGTGAATGGCGATCGCGTGCTCTACAGTCCTTACCGCAATCACGTTTCCGACCTGAAACGCGAAGGACTTGATCTGCGAGGACACCAGCATGATCGGGACATCCGCCGATATGGCCGACATCCGCGACATCGGCATTGTGGACGGACGCTTTTTCACGGCGCAAGAGGACCACTCGCGCATCGTTCGTGGCGGTGATCGGCGATACCGTCAAGACTACGCTGTTTCCAGGCGAGAGCTCGCCGCTCGGGCGCACATTGTCGCATCGAGGGAATTGAATTCACCGTCGTCGGCGTGGAAGAAAAGCTCGGCTCGGCTTTCGGTCGCGACCAGGATAAGAACGTCTATATCCCGGTCTCCGCGTTCGACCGCATGTACGGCCCGGGAACCGGGTTCGCGCTCTTCGGCCGTCCGCGGCCGGGCCTCGGGTTGACTCTTGCCGATGCGCTCGATCTGACGCGCGTGGCGCTCCGCTCGCATTTTCATGCGCAGCCGGGGCAGGACGATAATTTCGATACGCTTACGCCCGGATGCCATCCGCGGATTCATCGACCAGCTGTTGGGAATGGTGGCGGCCGTGGTGGTGCCGGTGACGTTCATTTCGCTGGTGGTGGGCGGCATCGTGATCATGAACATCATGCTGGTGAGCGTCACCGAGCGCACGCGCGAAATTGGCGTGCGCAAATCGCTGGGCGCGCGCCATGCCGATATCATGTGGCAGATTCTGATCGAAGCCACGGTGCTGGCAATGGTGGGCGGCGGCATGGGCGTGGCGGTGGGCGCCCTGGTCACGCTGCTGCTGGGCCGCGTCTTCGATATATCGATGCACATCACGTTCTTTTACGTGGGTCTCTCGATTGCCGTTTCCAGCATCGTCGGCGTGGTTTCGGGGTGGTATCCGGCATCGCGCGCGGCCAAGCTCGATCCGGTGGTGGCGCTGCGTGCGGAGTAAATCGTGAATATCAGCCCCGGCGAAAATATTCAGATGGCGGTCTATGCGGTGTGGAACCACAAGTTCCGCTCGCTGCTCACTATTCTTGGCATCGTCATCGGGATTACGACCGTAGTGACGGTGTCCGCGCTGCTGACCGGCTTGCGGCAGGGCGTGGTGGTGTTCTTCCAGGAGCTCGGCCCCGATAACATCTTCGTCTACCGCACCTCCGGCGATCCCAGCCAGGATGCGCAAATTCCCAAAGAGAAGAAGCGCCGCCCGCTTAAACCCGAATACGCGGATTACATCAAGCGCTGGTGCTCTTCGGTCGCCGAGACGGGTCTGGTTCTCTACATACCGGCTGTAGTGGACGGCAATCCGCTAATTGCGCGCGTGCCCGGCTATGAATCGGACACCATCAACGTCAATGGGCTTTCCGCCAATATGTACGACATCTCGCCGCGCGATTTCGAGTCCGGCCGCTATTTTACGCCGGAGGAAGATCAGCGCGGGGCGCACGTCGCCATGCTGGGGCACAACGTTTACGAGCAACTCTTCCCCGATGGCCATGCGCTTGACCGCGCCTTCATGATGGATGGCGCCGAATATACCGTGATCGGCGTCTACGCCAAGGCCAAAGGTGGATTCTTTGGCGAAAACAGCCAGGACAACGAAATCGATATCCCCCTGCACACCGCCGAGTCGCGCTATCCGCAGATCGACCGCTTCATGATCATCGCGAAAGCGCGCCCCGGCCAGCGGCAAAACGCGTATGACGAAACCGAAGGCGCCATACGACGGCTGCGTCGTCTGGGAACCGCCGTGGAAGACGATTTCTCCATCTCCACACCCGATCAAATCATCCAGCAGTTCGACAAAATCACCGGCCTTATCGGACTGGTCGCGATCGCCATCTCGGCGCTGGGTCTATTGGTGGGCGGTATCGGCGTGATGAATATCATGCTGGTGAGCGTTACCGAGCGGACTCGCGAGATCGGCGTCCGTAAGGCGCTGGGGGCGCGGCGGCGCGATATCATCGGTCAGTTCCTGGTGGAGGCTATGACGCTCACCGGCGCGGGTGGAGTTTTGGGCCTATTCGTCGCCATGATGATTACGATGCTGGTGGGAGCGCTGGTCCCCTCGATATCTTCGAAGGTTCCGGCTTGGGCTCTGATCGCCGGCTTTTCCGTATCCGTCGCCGTGGGCGTTTTTTTTGGCGTATGGCCGGCCGTCAAAGCGGCGCAACTGGACCCGGTGGAGGCCCTGCGATACGAGTGATGCGCGCGCAGCACCGAATCACTCCCGCAGGTTTGCGCGGCCAGGGAGTAAACCCTCCACGGGAGGCTCGGCGACTCTCCGAATCCAGATATTTCGAAAGCGCACCGGCTGAGAATGGTCCTGAAGGCTCAGCGGCTGCTCGGGCGGATGCGCGGTGTACACGCCGTTCTTCCTCCAGACAGTGGAACCTAAAAACGCTCTGTGATTCTGAACCAGAACTCCGTTAAAGAACACGGTGGCGTATGCGGGCTTAATGACCTTATCGCCTTCGAAGCGCGGCGCTTCAAAAGCAATATCGTAAACGTTCCACTCGCCCTTTGGCCGCGCGGGATTCACCAGGGGAGGCCAGACGCCGTAAATCGCTCCCGCGCCGCCGTCCGCATATGTCAGGTTCTCGTTTGATTCGAGCACTTGGATCTCGTACCGCGTCATGAATTCGATACCGCTGTTGCCCAAGCCCTGCCCCTTCCCGGTGTCGCTCTCGGGAATCATCCATTCGACGTGGAGTTGGCAATCCCCAAAACTCTGTTTGGTGACGAGCTTCCCTGTCCGGGGGACGATTTCTATGTACCCTTGTTCCACCTTCCACTTAGGTTCCTGCGCGGCGCCGCCGCGCCCTCGCGTTACCCACTGAGACAGATCCTTGCCGTCGAACAGAATGATGGCATCCGATGGCGGCGCTCCGGTCATGGGAGCGCCTGGCGACACTTTGACCGGGCGTGGACGCTCCATATCATGCACTTTCCATTTCTGTCCCGTGATGAGTGGAGTATCGTTATATCCGCGAACGTCGTCGCCAGCCGAAGCCGGCGGCTCTTGGGCGCGCAGCAGAGTCAGGGCGGCCAAGAAAATCAGGCATCTCATGATAGTCACTCCTAATATAAGCGCTTAGCCGAATAAATCTGAACTTCGGCAGGCTGGTCGATAACAATCTTACCGTTAGAGACTAACGCCTCCGGCGTCCCGGCGGCAAGCGGACTCAACCGGAGCCCATCTTTTAAGGGCAGATCGTCAACATCGATCCGAATCGGCTTTTCGTGGCCCGCACGGTTCAAGACCACCAACACATCCTCCTCAGGCGACGTTCGGAGATAAGCGTATTGGTCCTGATTTGTAAGCAGTTGAATGAGATCGCCTTTTCTTACGGCTGGATGTTCCTGGCGGAAGTGCAGCAGGTCGCGCGTCCAGTTGTAAACCTTGGCGGCGTCGCCAGTGCGCCCTTGGGCTGTAAAATCGTTGACCGGATCGTCCGGCCAGCCGCCGGGGAAATCGCGGCGGTTGTCTGGGTCGCGGCCGCCCTGCATCGCAACTTCGTCCCCGTAGTACAAATGCACAACGCGCCGCGTGGTCAGCAGGAAGGCCTCGGCCATCATCAATTTCGAAATATCACCCTTGGCAAGCGTAAGGAATCGTGGCTGATCGTGGTTGCCGGGAAAGACAACTAACATCTCGGGGTGAAGGTAGAGGGAATCCTGAGTCAGCAGATCCACCAACTTCGTCATCGGCTGCCCATCCCCGAAGACTTGACGTACCGCGCCTTCCAGTGGAAAATCCAAAATCGAGCGTAACTTCGTGTCCACTCCTCTGCGCGTTACGCCGCCTTCGAAGAAGGAAAGCGCGACGGGGTTCGACGCGGTAATTTCCCCGGTGACGACGAAATCCGGATACTGCCGGTAAATGGCGGTATGGTATTTTTCCCAGAACGGCCGGTCCACGTAGGGGAATGTGTCCTGCCGGAAGGCGTCGACGCCGGACATGCCGATCCACCATAGCGCGTTTTGGATCAGGTAATCCGAGACCAGTGGATCTTCCTGATTCAGATCCGGCATTGCAGGACTGAACCATCCTTTTAAGGGTAGATCGCGCCGTTTTGGCCGGGAATAAGGGTCGGCTAACCCGGCAATGTCGAAATTATTGCGCGGTCTGGAGCTCTGCCCCTCATAGTGGACCCAGGTCTTAGTGGGCCAATCGGCGACCCAGGGAATTCGGTTTCCGCTATGATTCGCCACTTGGTCGAGGACGAATTTCAGGCCCGCCGCATGGGCCGCATCTACCAAATCCTTGAACTCTTTCATGGTTCCATAATGCGGTTCCACATCGTAGAAATCCGAAGCTGAGTAGCCATGGTACGCTCCGCCTGGATTCGCCCCGGCCGCTGAATTCCTGGTGATGGGAGTTACCCAGACGCCTGTCACGCCGAGATCTTTGAGATATCCCAGGTGATCGCGGATACCCTTTAGATCGCCCCCATGATATGCGCCCGGAGATTTTCGGTCGGCCGGACGGCCAAATCCACGCAGATCGTCGTTCGACGGATCGCCATCCGCAAACCGGTCGGGCATTATCAGATAGATCACATCGCCGGAACTGAACCCCTGAAAGCGGCCTTTCGGGTCGAGCGGACGGTCGAGGACAAAATCGAAATCCGTGGTCCCGGTTGCATTCTTAACCTGAAAGCGATGTGTGCCTGGCTTGGCATCCTTGCCGATATTGAGGTATGCGAACAAGTAGTGCCCGTTTTCCGAGACTCTCCGCACCTCGATCTTGAATCCCTTCGCGGCCGTGGTTACCACCGCCCCGCTCAAATCGCTGCCGGTAAGTAATACCTGAATCGGGTTGAGAGTGTGAGGTGTCCACCAGTTTGGCGGCTCGACTTTATCGATTTTGGGCGCGGCCATAGCGCAAGCCAGCCCAAATAGAACTGGAGCGCCGACTTTTAAAAGATTCATGGGTGTGTCCTGTCCGATTCTATCGCCTTCTCCCCATGCCGCTAGACATCCGGCGTCGTTTGTACCTCAACTTATTTTCATCGGCTAAGCCATTGAAATCAGGATGGCTGGTTCCTTTTAGGTTGTAGATTTCGTATGGCGGAGAGACAGGGATTCGAACCCTGGATAGAGTTTCCCCTATACACGCTTTCCAAGCGTGCGCCTTCAACCACTCGGCCATCTCTCCGGTCTGAGAAGCCGCGGCACAGAACCGCGGGACTCTACAAAGGATAGCATGCAAAGCCGCTGTAAAATGATTCATGTGGTTCGCCTCGTCGCGCCTCCGAATCTGTCCCGAAGATCGCTCCTGCTCGCCGCCGCCGCGGCAGCCTGCGGTCCCCCTAAAGCTCAGGGATATCGCGGCTACTGTTTGGTCGCCAATCGGGGAAGCCGATCGGTCGCGGCTATCGATCTCAGCCGATTTCGTCTGATTAAGGAAATCCCGGTCGAAGCCGCGCCGGCCGTTATCGTTGCCCATCCGTTACAGCCGAAGGCTTATGTGCTTGCCCCGGACGCGGGCACGGTATATGAGATCGACTGCGGGCGGCTCGCGGTAAGCCGCCGCGCCCGCGCCGGAGAACGGGCCATTGGCATGGCGGTCGCGCCCAACAGAGATGCGCTTTGGGTCCTCTACGGGGAGCCTAGCGCCCTCGTGGAAATGCCGCTCGATTCGCTTCGTCCGCGCCGCCGCATCCGCCTCGCGTTACCGCCAGATGCTTTCGATCTTAGCGCCACGAACTTCGCCGCTATCGCGACCTATCGGGACCGCTCGATCACGATAGCGTCGCTCGACCGCGCCGTGATCGACCGCGTCATCAATGCGCGCGACGAGCCTTCACTGCTCCACTTCCGGAAGGATGGCGAGCAGATTATTGCCGGCAGTCATCCGGGCCGCGCCATTACCATATTCAACACCGCGTCCGGAAGAACCGTCGTCCGCCTGCCGCTAGGTATCGCGCCACGCCACTTTTGCCCCGACAGCACTGGGGGCCAACTCTACGTCACGGGCGAGGGAATGGATTCTGTGGTGATCATCTATCCTTATGAAACCGAGATCGGCCAGACGATTCTGGCAGGTCACGCGCCGGGCGCCATGGCTGTCACTCAGGGAGCATCGCCACTATTATTGGTCGCTAACCCAGACAACGACCGCATCACAGCGTTAGATGTGAATACGATGGGCAAGAGCTTGATTGCCGCGGTGGAGGTGGGGCAGGAGCCGTGCTGCATTGTGACCACGCCAGGCGACCAACCGGATAACCGTTACGCGCTGGTTGTCAACCGGAAATCGGGAGACGTCGCAGTAATTCGCTCGTATTCGCTGAATCAAAGCGGGCCTTTCAAAGAACCCTTAAAGAAGCCGACTTCCCTTTTCACTATGATTGCCGTGGGAGAGACGCCGGTTGCGGCGGCGATCGTCCCTTGGGGCGCGTAAGATTTACGCGCCCATGAACCGCGCCCTTCGCGAACTCTGGCTCAGCGGAAGGCCATACCCGATCAAGCAGAACTGGTCAAGCGCAAACAATACGATCGATTCGTCTCCGGCCGCAATCGCCAGCGCGCGCTCTCTCAACCATGGAGTGGTGTAGTCGCCGATGCCGATCAGGTGGCTCGACTGGGAAGGCAAAAACCCATTCTGCATCGGAAACTGAATCGATTGGCGGGCTTGATCCAAATTACGGCTGCCCGTATATGTAAAGTTCTCGGTCTTGAGACAGGCGAGATTAGCGGAAGTCCAGTCACTCAGCGGATAATTGACGATTCTATTGAGTGGGGTGTTATTCACATCGTGCGGATACAAGACCTCGAACTTGGCGGTGGGATAGGTGAGTCTTACGAACTGACGAATTGCGCTGGTGAATTGGCCAATCAGTCCCGGAAGGAATGCACACTCCTGTGTCAGGCCGGAAGGGTCCGCATTCTGATTCAGAATAATCGACATAGGCCGTCCGTACTGAGCCTGAAACGAACTGGTTGTGTATGCATCATAAAACGTCATACCTGAGCCGTCGTCTGGAAAGTACCACCACTGCACTTCTCCAAATTGCAAATAGGGCGTAATCCCAACGCTTGCCATCAGGCCCGCCATGTCGGAATAGACCTGCTGCCAAAATGCCGTGCTTGCCGGGGAAAAGTTGGTCTGTAGGGCTGGAGTGTTGACCCACACTGCTTTGCCATCCGGATAACGCTGGGCGACGCCGGTAGGCGAGGGTATCATCGCCATTGCCGATTTCCATACTGAATGAAGTGGCAACGGATATTCCGTAGCCTTTCAGGGCTTGGAAGAAGCTCGTACTCCAGTCGCGGGCCGCCCGGTTGATCCGCGGCATCGCGGTCAAGTCTGTCAGCCATGTTCCGTCCTGACCGCCCGCGAGGGAGGCGCTACTGGCCTGCGCTGTAAATTGCGCGCTAGTCGTACTTGGGGAGATACTGATGCTTTCACCCTCCGTACCCATCGCGCGAGCCGTAATCGTCAGAACGGCGCCAGTGGCTTGCGCCCACACGCCCGTCGAACCAGCGTTGAGCAGTAGCGCGAAGCATGTAGCGACGCTCTGCGCGGTATCGCCGGTCAGGTTCACGTGCGAAATTATCGTCGGCCCAAGCGAGATCTCGGTAATACTTCCGAACTCCGGTGAGCCGCTGAACGTCACCGTCGCGGAAGCATACTGCTGTGCGGGCCGGTATAATTCATAGAACCACAATGCGCCGGCATAGTGATTCGCGCGCCCAAGGAACCCCAACTTTTGGATCAGCCAGGCGGTCCTCTCGGGCGCTATTGCCTGCGAGTGGAGCGTATCCCAATCGGTAGCCAGCGTCGTGGAAGGGAGCGCCGGAAAATTCGGGAGATTAGGGCTCGGTAGAGCGATTTCGAAGAAATCAAAATAGAAATACGAACCCGCCGCGCCGGTGTGGGTGACTATGACCTGATGGCTCCCGCCCGCGGCAAATTGGCCTACCAACTTCCGCGTCAGTACATCTTCGCCGGGAATTACCAGCCCTATCGTAAAGGGCGTTCCACCATCTACCTGCACGGAAACCTGGCCGCCAATCGCGGCGCACCTGGTCCCCAGATACAGCGAATGGCCTGTAGCGCGCCGTATAGCCGAAGCTCAGTAGATCTCCCGGAGTGGTTGTCCAATGGATCGAACCACCCGAGAAATTGCCAATGGCGCTGCTCCAATTGCCCTGATACGTTATTTCCTCGCCCGCTGAGTCTTCCGCTCTGCGGCTACCGGGGCCGGCTATGTTGTATTGCAGGCCACTTCCACTGACGGTCCAGCCGGAAACTACCACTGCAAATTCCGAACGCGCAAATGTAGCCGGCTGTATATCCGCCGCCCAGGTCCAACGTAACTTACGGACTTCGGTAACCGGAACCTTTATTCCGTTGATATCCACCAAGTTGCTGAAATTGAGGTCGATTTGCCATGCCTGAGGCGATTGACCTCCGCTAAATAGAGCGAAGCCAGGCGACCAGGATTCCGTCCCTGCCCCATGGACGGTTCCATAAACGCCGATCCGATTGCCGTTTGTCCCGGGAGCCCCGAGGTATGTCAGAGTAATCTGGCTCGCATTCGCGGTGGCTGTTACCATACCCGTACTCTGGTTTGTGGTAATCGCGGATGCCAAACTGCTGATGGCAGTAGCTAACGTATCGCCAGCAGCCATCAGGTGATTGAAGTGCTGATCGAGCCACGCCAGCTCTATAAGGTCTCCGGTCGTAGGCGTGCCTTGCAACTCAAATTGTACGGTTGCGGAAACGTAAACTCCCACGGCCGTTGCGTAGTTCTTTAGCGGAACCTGATATATGGTCTCTGAGCCATTCGCTTCAGACCAAACTCTCAAGTATGGCCAATCTACAGTGGGATACCAGATCGAGTCGAGAGGAATGCAATTCGTGCGTGTCTCCAAATAAGAAAGGCTGATGCCGCTAAGATCCCCATCCGGCAGGTTGCGCAGCACCGGGTGTTCGAACACGTTGTCGCGATTCCATTCCACCACTGCCCAATCGAATTGCTGCCGCCACGATCCCGATACAGTGAAGCCCGTCTCGCTAGTCTGACTAAGGGCAGCTACAGACGAAGGCTCCAGGAAATAACATTGCAGGTCGCGATCCGGCCGTAGCTTGGTAAGCGTATCAGGCATTAGAGTCGAATCAATACTGTAAGGTCAGCCCCCGGAAGTGTCTGGCCGACCGCCAGCACCGAAAGCGTAATCTGTGCGCCGGAAGCCAGGGGCGGCAATGTTGCCCCATCAATGCTGTTTGAGACCAGTTGACCGATTGGTATCGTCAACTGGCAGTAAGAGGCGCCATTGACATTCAGTTGCAGTTGTACTGGTTGGTCCGCCGAGGTTCCCAAAATCGCAAAAATATCTCGTACGGAATGGGCGGCATCGGCGATCGCGGCGGGGACTGCGGATTGATCCACGGAAAGGAAGCCATCAATCTGAATCGAATACTGCCCGCCGGACAACGTGCGCAGGCCATTGTCGACATTATGAGTGAGAAAAACGCTCGAACTTGGCCCATTGCCCCTTGCGTTAGTGACAAACATTTGTGCGCTGGCCACCCGAACGTCGGGCAGCAGAATGGGATAGGTCCAATTACCGCTATATCCACTGCCGAAAAATTCGGGAGGGAATGGCGTAATCACCGTAAGATCGGAAAGTTGATAGACGACGGCCTGTGTGGAATGCGCCGCCGGTGTGCTGCCGTGAAGTCCGCGAATCACTGTGTATTGCAACCCGGCGTTCGCTACGGCCGTCACCTGCAACACTTCAGCATCGATCTGAATAATGTTGCCGGCTTGCGCCGCTCCGGCCGAAGTAAGTGTCAAGGTCGTGTCGGAGACCGCCATCGCGGCTGAAACCAAGGTAATCGGAGTACCTTGAAGCTCATTCCAATAAAATAGCGACAGAGTGCCCGCGGAAACTGTTTGAGTGTTCGTCAGGTCCGTGAAAGCAACGCCGCTCAATAGTACCGTGCCGCCGCTCGTCCCCGGGACCAGGCCGAAAGCCGGCGCGGGGGGCGGATCGGTATCGGCCGTCCCCGATCCGCCGATCTGCCAGCGCGTGACAATGGCGAGTTGCGGCGCGCACTCGACATCGTTCGCGTTAGCGGAGCGGCCCGTGAGATGGACTACTTCGCCGGAGAGGTTTGGGATCGCGAACTGAAGGGGGCTGGCGCTCGCCACCCCGCCGAAATGCCAGGCCGACTCCGCCACTACAAAGAAACTTGTCGCGTCCGGCTCTGCCACCCACGCTGAGGTCAAAGTCAGTATCGTGGCGTCATTGGAGGCAATGGTCGCCTCTTGACCCGCCGCGGTCCCCCTGGTGATCCGCGCGGTCATACCACGGTATGAATTCACGCCCATGTGCAGCGTGCTATTGCCCACCGTGTTCGCGGAATGAATCGTAGCCGCTATTTCCGGTTGCGCCTCCATCCGCCAGTAGAAATTGGCGTGATCGAAATTAGGGTCGGGAGGAGCGACTAGCTGATCGGTCAGCCCAGTATCGGTAAACTGGGCCACAATCGATTGTCCGGTCGCGATCCGAAGCAGTTCGGATGGAGTCGGTCCGCGGTATACATTGAAGCTCGTGGTCCCAGAGGCGAAACTCAAACCGGAGAGCGTGACACTGCTCCCATCAGCCGCGATGTTCGCCGTAACGATAAATGAAAGCGCACCTTCCCCACCGACGCTATCTACGCCCGAGATCGCATAGTACAAGATCTGTCCTGAACTCAAGCTTCCGCCCGTAGTAACCTGCGCGGCAAAGCTTAGCAGAGGAATTCCCGGCCCGGTAGCGGCGGCAGTAGCCGGCGCCACAAAGCTCACCGACACTCCCACATCGACGGAGCCATCGCTCGCCGTCGTATCCGTCTCTTGCACGCCAAATTCGATATTTCCGTTGCTATCGATGGTCGTCCCGATTAGCGGCCGCGGCGATCCGATCCCGCCGCTTCCGTTCGGCCCCGTCCCCGAGGGGGAAGTCGACTGTCCGTTCGTATCCACATACCAGGCGTCGTCATGGATCTGAGCCGTGATGGTAGAGGTTCTGTAATTGGTTGCAGGTGAAATCTTCAGAACCCGGAATGGCTGCCGGTTGAAGCCCTCTTTCAGGTAAGTGAAGGTGATGATATCGCCCGGCCGAATGCCAACGGCCTTAACGCTGGTTTCAAACTGAATGTACGTGTTCCCAAAAACGGACTTATCAAGGTTGAATTGCAAGATCCGGCCGGCTTGATCATAATTCGGAATCCCAACAGCCATTAATGCCGCGGTAACCTCCTGGCCGGTCAGAGCAATGTCGTCCGCGTTTACTACAGAAAAGCTATCTTGTTGGTAACCGTTGAGGCTATCTTGGAACTCCACATTGTAAGAGTTGGGCGTGTCCGCAATCGGGCGGGTAGTCACGGTGACGCTGGGATCGCCATTTTGGCGCCGCATTAGGCCTGAGAATCCGTTAGTGCCATCCCCGAACTCGTAGCTCGGCCAGCCTCCATTTAGAGTCTCCGTGCTGTTCGACCATGCTGGCTGGGTGGGTTGCTGAAGCGCTATGGTGTTCTCCACTTGCAGTTGAAGTACCCCTCCCGGTCCGTAAGTGAGGAAGAGCCTTGCGGCATTGCGGATACCCCGGACTAAGTCCCCGGCGCTTCGTCTCTTTTGTAATACGAGATTACATTGGAACCTAGGAAGCGTAATCGCGTTGCCATTTAAATCCGTAGAGTTGATTTGCTGATCGCAATATGCCGCGGCTACGGCGAAACTGGTTAAATCGAGCTCCGCCGCCGTCCACCCGCTGCGCCGCAGTACATCGAGAAGTATCCACGCGGGATTACTGGAGAACTCGCTTCCTAAAGCAGTACCGTCCGCCGCATAGGTGGGCACGATCAGACCCTGCGCCAGTACCTTAATATCCGGAATAGAATTTCCATCACTTAACTGGTTCGGAACTACTACCGAAAGGTATGCCATGCTGCCATAGGGATCGCCCGCCGGCTGCCCGCTCCCATTGGTAAAATTCATATCGAACGCGCCGTCCCGCGATCCCAGTGTAATCACGTTGTACCAGCCCGTCCCAGTCATGTTTGTACCGGAAACGCCGATCGGGATTTGAACGTCATTCACCAGGACCGTAACCACTCCTTGCATGAGGCCGACGCCCAATAATACTTCCATGCGGGTCAGATTGCCGTCATTGCGCGCAAATGCTACCAGTGGCTCGTACCATGCGGTTCCGTAGATCATCGGGACGAAGTCGTTATAGCGCGCCTGATTTACCGAAAGATTCGAGCTCGTCCAATCCTTGCCATAGCCGCGCACTGAGATCACAGGCGGGATGAACTCCAGGCCGCCAAATCTGTTGAACATGCCTCGTGCCTGGCAATCGGAGCGTACATACCCGCAGGATGTAAATGGCGCGCCATTATTCAAACTGCCGATCCCGCCCGGCAATCCCGCCGAGTAGCCGCAACGATAATAGATGGAATACTGCCCATCGGTTCCGCCGCTTACAGCTTCCGCCTGTTGCGCAGGAGTTGACGGAAACTGCCACGGACACCGGCTTTGGACCCGCACCTCCGGCAGCAAGAGCCTCTGCAGATTCATCCGATTCGTCGCCGTAATCCTGAATGTCGCTTCCTTAATCTGATCGGGAGGATTGCAAATGCCCTGGAACACCACCGTCGTATCGGTAAGCGGCACATCATTCCGCAGATCGTAGAACAGAAAGCTCACGGTGAGTTGGGATCCCTTCCAACCGGTCGCTTGTTGAATTTCCGAAAAGTGCGAATCCGCGTTAGCCAGAGTAACGGATATAGTGGGGCTTCCATCCACGCCTTGATCGGATGCCGTCTGAATCTCAAACGAGCTTTGCTGAAGCACACGCGCGGCGTACGCAGTTCCATTAATCGTGATTGCGTGCGTGCTCCAGTGTTCTGTATTGCCATTCGATAGGGCGCAATCGAATACAATAAGCGGCGTATCGGTTACAGCCTGCTCTTTCAGGCTAGAGATGGTTTGCATAGACGATATTCACAATGGCGGAGTGCCGGTTGACATCGGTGGTGGTAAATGAAAACGTATCGTCGGCAAAGCGTGCGTTTTCATAGATTCCTCCGGTCGTACTCTTCTTGTATGCCGATGGAGTGGACTGAGCTTCAACCTGCGGCCCGAACACGTCGATTCCCCCCGGCGGCAGTTCGATTCCGAACAATATGGACGCTGCCGTAGGATCGCCGCTCCCGGTGAAGACAAGCCTGGTCCACGCCGGCCCCACAGTTACCTGTTCTCGATTGCTGCCGATCAGCAGTGTGACCGGCGTGGGTTGAGATGCTTGCGTGTAAATGCTAAATGAATAGACATACCCAGCGGGAGAGTTGAGCGTTTGCGTCACATTCTGCGCCGCCGCTCCCGAATTAGTCAAGCTAAAGCCGCTGGTCCCCCCATATGGGTCTGTTATGCCGCCGGCTATCGCCAGAAACGGTTCGGGGGTCCAAACCGCATTTGCCAGGTCCTCGCTCCAGGCCAAAAGGTTGCCGCCCGGATCGACAAATGTAAACCCGTTCAGCGATCCTTCAGTTGCTGTAAAGGTCTGTTGAAGAGTGCTCAGATCGGCGTCGCTCAACCCTTGATACCGCAGTTGCCACTCTGTAAACCCACCGGCGGGGTCCGCCAGTTTGATTGAGCTTCCATCGGCGGCCGTATTCACTACCGTTCGCATCCGGCGCCGCTTAACCAAAGGAAATT
The DNA here is from genome assembly GCA_963723015.1 of Bryobacterales bacterium. Lineage (GTDB taxonomy): Bacteria > Acidobacteriota > Terriglobia > Bryobacterales > Bryobacteraceae > PALSA-243. Next base: position 17,845 of record CAVRPF010000014.1, on the reverse strand, counting down.
GAATCAGCGCGCCAGTTGTAAGTTGCGGATAGACGGTCATTATCAACCTCGATTCTCAGTCACTGTAATGGAAGCTTTGCCCTGTAACTCAGCAATGGAGGTCAACTGCAATTGATCGCTTGCAATGCTGCAGTTGGGATAAGACGTACCGTCCCAGGGATCGATAAACGCAAAGCTCGCAAAATCACCTTGATTGACAAGGAAGAAATCCTCTATTGCCGCCGACTCGGTTTCATCCAGTTGATCCAACCGGACGACCCACTGGTGCAAAGGCCCCGCAGAATCGCGGTATCGCTGCTCGGTCCCGTCCACAAAACGCAAAATCTGGTTCCGGAAGAGCAGCGACTTGGTTGCTGGATACTGAACGACGGCTCCCGTCTTCAGCGCCGGAAAAGTCGCCATATCGGACCTCCGTCACCACATTGTTTATCGTTGTTTTTGGCCATCCCTGATCTCCGCCGTCAGCGCATGTTCTAAAATCGCGAACGCCTCCACCTCTCTGGCACTCAGTTCCGAAAACTCGATCGCGCCCATTCGCCTGCGCACGAAAAACTCCTCAACCAATGTCTCGCTATCGGGAGTGATAAATGACTTAGGGCATGTGAATAGCGCCACATCTTTGCGGGCCCACACCGGCGGCCCTTTCACTTCTTCGCGGTGAGTCAACCATCCGCACTTGCGTTTTTTCTCCAAACCGGCTTTTCGGCATAGGTCGCACTTCCAACCGGCTTGGTTAGAGAATTGAAAGTGAAAGGCGACTAACAGTTTTTTCGTTCTGCCGCTGAGAGCCCCGTTGCCGACCGCACGGCCGCCAAAGCCTCTCGGAACAACTCCTCCGGACCGGAATCCGCCAGCGATTCCGGAGTAGCCGGCCGACCATCCACATCCAGGCCAACGACTTCCTTGAGGCCCCAGAAGACATAGAGCCGTTCGATTTCCGCGTGAAGCAATGTGGCGTCCATATTTTCGCCGGGATCCTCTCCAGCCTCAAGGAATTCCGCTTTCCGCGCCAATTCTCTGACTCTACGCATCAATTCCATTCGCCGCGAAAACGACATCTTTGCAATTGTGTAACTCACTCCCCGGGCAATTTTCGAATCGATCCGATCCACGCTTTCGTATGTCATGGCTATCCGAATGCCACCGTAATTTCGTTGTCCACCGTTCCCTGCGCGCGCGATGGCCGGAACTCCCATTGCAGACGGTTCGTACTGTCGTCGAACTGCGGTACGACCGGGATCACACTCTGCAGATTCACACCCATCATTTGTCCGGACGACATTGCCTAGCTGCAACATGACACTGATTGGCGATTGCTGACGCGCCGCCTGATATAGCCCTGCGGTTGCCGCATCATCCTGACTGTATAGCTCCAGCGAAACCGCTACAACCCGCGTTCCTGGCGATATAGCAAGCGGTAGACTCGATCCGAATTCGCGCGCCCGAGTCTCCAGATTGTTCTTCAACACTATCGAGGCCTTAGTTACCGTTAAGAACTCCGATGCCGCGGTTCCCAGCCACGCCTGGCCCAGATTTCCCGGCACGATGGAATAATCGAATGCCGGCCAGCGCCGGTTCGGCCGGAAAGCTTTCGAGCGACGCCGCACCGGCAGAAAAACTGGCGCTGTCCAGTACGTCCTGAGCCAGGCCAGTGAACTGGAATTCATGAAAATCTCCATTGATTCCAATTGCCATCTCGTCGACTGCCGCCCCGTGTATTACCCTCTGCACCGCCGTCGAAGGATCCCAATAATCGAATATCGTGACACTCGGCAGCACCGTTGACGGCATGTAAGTAACCGCCGGCTGAGTCGTAGTACCGGCCGCGGGCAGAATTGTAAACGGCGCGTTCAACACGACATTGTTCGCATCCACGATGGCGCTGACAAATCGCAACTCGCTCGACGTGGCCACCGCCTGCCCTACCGAAAGCCCATGCGCCCCGGAAAAACCCAGTTGGCCGCTAGCCGTTGCCGTGGTCACCGTGCCCGCGGCGGACTGAGCCGGGGTTCCGCCCAAGGCTGCCTGGAAGAGCGGTCCATACGCCGGACCGGGCGCTGTCTTCTGCCAGTTGGTCAGCAGTGTGTTCAATGCGAAGCTGGTCTGCCGCCGGCCCCCTGCCGGCACGCCCGGAAATGTGCGGCTGCCGGTTTTGTCCCGCCGGTTATTAACTTCAAGTTGCTGCTTAACGGACAGCTTTACGGCCGGTATCCTGCTGCCGGAAGTTATAGCTCCTACCGATCCGTAAGAGCTCTCGATCGCCGTATAGAGGCGGTTTGAGTTTGACAAAATATACGACATAAATTAGCTAATGCTTACTCCAATCTCGAATGTTATCTTTGCCGTCTGAATGAAATTCCTGCCGCCGTGTTTCACCGGCCCGAATGCCACCTGATAGCCCCCGGCGTAAAACATGCCGCCGCCCCAATCTCCCAAACTCGCGCCCAACACCCCTATAATCGCGTCGGCATAGGTTTCGAGATTCGATTGAAGCTGCTCCAATCGATCTTCGGAATGACGTAAATCGATCGCCATCTGCAACTTTCCCGAGAACGTCCGGAATTTTTCGATCTGGCTGTTCACGATCTTCTCGCAGTAAATGTTCGCCGCCGGATACTGGATTGCGTCGCTCCGCTCCGCCAGATCGGATGTGAAATTTCCCGACCTTATCTGGGCCGGGTCGAGAGGCCCTGGAATCGCTAAAGCGCCCTGAGTGAGTTCTTCGAGGTTAGCATTCACTCCTGTAATCGGCGCCGTTAGACGCTGAATAAGCTTGCTTGTTATAGCGCTGCCAATCTGTGGCATTAGTTATCCTCTCTGAAGCGCACGTGGAATAGGTTGCAGATACGTCGGCTTCTGACCTTGCCCTGGCACCGCGCCCGCCACGACCAATGTGCCCGGTTGCTCCCATGTTTGATCCACTGCCAAAGGGGAAGCGTTCTGGCGAAACATTGTCTCCGGCGCGGCGCCGGCATATACGTTCCACCCGACCGCGTTCTGCGGCGCACGGACCGGGCCCCGCCAAAAATGTGCTTGCCGTTGTGCCGATCGTCGTCGCGACTGCCGCCGCGCCTTCTTCGCCGGCTGAGTTGACCCAGGCCATGGTCACGTAGTACACACCATCGGCTAGATCTCCTGGAAACGCAACCAGGGCCGGCGTCACTGCCCGGGCCACCGGTTGCGCCGCGATCCCCGCGCCGATTTCGATCAACTTGTTATATGCCGATTGCGCCAGCGCATGAAACTGGTCCCGCTTCCCCGCATACCGGTCGTTCAATTGACTGTTGTATGCATCGCTGTAAACCAGTTCCAGCGAGCGCGCCGTATGCCACAACTTGCAAAGGCGGCGTCACCACCACCCGGTCCAGTTTCGGCTGCGGAGCCAGCCAAAAAAGCTGGTTTAGGTAACCGAACCGATTGAGCGCGGTGTACAACTCCATCGCCAGTTCTTCATATGCGATGGCGATCTTCTGCGTCACATCGATCCCTTCTACGCTGGCCATGTTGAGAAGTTGTGAGTCCTGCGCCGCCAGATCCTCTATGCAGGAAATTGGACCGTCTGTGAACAGTGCCATCGCGCTTACGCCTTTTCCTTCTTAGATCCGGCCAATCTCGCCAGCTCCGCGTTGGGGACCACCGTTACATGCACTTTGGCCACCTCGGCCTCCTCCTCGGCCAGGCGCTTGGCCTCGGCCCGCGCTTCACGATAGGCCTTCGCCACCGCCGCATCCGCCAATCGCGCCGTCCCTTCGGTAATCATCTTCGCGGCGACCGCGCGCGTGACCTCGATACAGCTTCCCGCCTTGCCGCCGTCGTCTGTTTCCTGACTGACAATCACTGGAAACGCATCCGCAATCTTAGATTCCGTATCTCGAATCTTCTGGTAGTAGAGCTTCAGATCCATCCCGTTCTCCTTTAACTAACGCCCTGTAATAGTTTGGGGCGGGCCGCCACTTGGATCGGCCCGCCCCTCCAGCTACCTTAACGAGTAACTAGGTGTTGACTTGAACGCCCATCGTATTCCGCAGAACGCCGGCGCCATATAACACGTCCACCGTGAACTGCTGCGCCAAGGTATTTGGCTGATAGCTCATCACTACCCGCATACCGAAATTACCCAGCTCGGCGTACTCCGCAATCGCGCCCGTGCCAGGCAACGGCTGAGGCAAACGGCGGATCACCAGACCCAGCGCATTCCTCGTGAACGCCAAGTTGTGCGTGTTAACCGGAGTGCTGCCGGTCTTGGGCACAAACTGGGAACGGAATACGAAGAAATCCTTGACCTTTCCGATGGTGCCGTCGATGATGGCGCGCAGACCGGCTTCGCCCGAATTCTGGAATTCGCTGAAGCGCGGGATTTGCCGCCATGCCGAATAGGTATTGGCGTCCACCACCATGTACTTCTCCTCGAGTGGCGGAGCTTTCGCCAGGAATAATGCCGTTTCCGCCTCGTCCACCACGGCTTCGGTAATCGCCACGCCCGGCGTTCCCACCGCGGCGTTGGCCGTAAAGCCGGCATACAAGTTCAGCAGATCGCTCTCGATCCGCTGTGCGATAGCGGCCACCGCCGGCTGCATGTAGATCTTCAGCAGGTCCGGCACCGCCAGCACCTTGGTTACATCCGGAATCTGAAATGTCGACTCCACGTGCGTATTGAGCACGATCTGCGCATTTCCCAGATTCGGGTTCTGTGGCTGTACCGTTCCGCCTTCAGCGATGTTATTCGCCACCATAGTTGGCGGAATCGGGATGTTCACTGTATCGCCGGCATTCGCCAGCACCGGTTCATAATCGCGATTGACCAGGTTTCCCATTATGAGATTCCCGATCAGCACCGGCAAAGCGTCGACCGCTACCAGTTTCACAATCGCGCTTGCGACGTTTGTTGAGGTAATAGCTCCCATTCATTCTCCTTTTCGTTTGCCGGCCGTGGGCCGGTTACTTCTTTACAGTCCCCGCAGGGTCTGTGACGCCACGCGCACGATCTCTTCTCGTACCCGCTGCATCTCTTCCGCGCTCATTCCCGGTCTGATCCGTTCGAGCGTAATAGCTTCGCCGCCGGACGGCGGCGCCTTGAGAGTCGCTGTCATTCCGCTCCCTCCGGCAATCCTGGCTGGTAGAAACTCCGGATTGTCGCTCACGAACGATGAGAGGTAATCCTTCATGGGAACCTCTCCGCTTTCGCCCCGAGCTACCAGCCGGCCGTCTCCTGTGCGCACGATCCCATCTTGCACCGCTTTGAATGCAATATCGATCTTGGCCACGCCGAGTCTTTGTAACTCGGCGCGTACCGCCGAGCTGCGCTCCGCTTCATCGGCCGTTTTTCGGGCGCGTTTGCTTTCTTCCACTACTTCGTTAAGCCGGCGCTCCAATTGTTCGCGCCGCTTACGCTCTTCCTGTAACTCCACTTTATAAGCGGGCTCAGTCTTGGCTTGTTCGTTCGTCGCGTATTCCTGAATAGCCTGCTTGACGATTGATTGTATGTCGATTCCTTCCATATCCCTCCCAAATCTGCCTTAAGGTTGCGCCGGATCGTGCATCCGATCGATTTCCTCCGACACCTGATTCTTAATCTCTTGCCGCGCATCGCTCAGGTACTTCAGCGCCAGTTTCTTAAATACCTGTTTCACCAAAGTCGGCGACTGGATTCCCAGATCCAATAGCTTTTTAGCGTCGTCCAGTTCGCCGCTGAACTCGTCGATATCGAATTCGTCCATCCCCGATACGTCGATCGAAACGCCATCCTGCCGCGCGGCGGCAATTGCCCATAGCACCTGCTTCATGGAGTCCTTGACTGTGTCGCCGTATGCGCGCAGCACCTCCTCCGTCGTGCTGAAATCCAACTGCTTGCTAAGCGCAGATTGGCGCGCGTCCCCGCCCGCCCCCGCCTGGTTCAGCAGATAGCACACACGGTAGATTTCGTTCTTAAGGTTCACCAGATTGTCGGCCGCGATCTGGTATACCTTGCCTTCGGGTTCGGTCCATCCAAACCGGTCCTGCGGACCGAGTTGGATATAGTAGGATTCACCGACAATTTGATTCCACTCCCGGTCCGAGTAAATCACCGGCGTCGCAAACAGCCCCATCGTCAAGGCCCATGAGAGCGCGTTCGACTTATTAAAATGCTCCAACTGCAGCAGCGCCGACTTATTCAGCAGCCACAATCCGTCAGTCACTTTCATCTGGAATACAGGAACCCGGTGCAGAGCGGCGAATCCGTGCTGTCCCTCATCGATCAGTTGGACCTGCTTTGAATCGCCGCCCTTGGAAAATATCTGAAAGTTCTCGCGATCGTAATAGATCCAGCGCGTATCGCGCTCCCACTTCGCATCCGTTACTTTGGATTGCTGAATGCAGGATGTACGGATCACGATCCACTCCAGCTCGCCTGTCTGGTCGTAGTTCCAGTTAATTACTTCGTCCGGACCATAGCTCATCAAATAAGCCCGCGACCGCCCGGATGCGTCCTCCTCGGCGCGAGTCGCCGCCACGCCCTTGGATCGGGGGAAATCGGCGACAATGTAGCTGCTGCCGCACACCAGCGTCTCCACAAATCGCTGCCGGAAGAACTCGCTCAAGCTCGTGCCCTTGAGATCGCAGTTATTCGACAGCTCCGCGTAAAACTGTCTTGCGGCCGCTCCTCCCCCGTTGAAGGTAATATTCGGCGCCCGGTGCACTAGCGTCGCCGCATACCAATCCACGATGGAGCCGATATGATTTTCATAAAATACCCGGCTCAACCGTTCTACGAAGATCTCATTCGGTTCCTTGTTCCGGCGGGCCAGGTACTCCGAAGCCCGTTCGCGCATTTGCTCGCCGCCGGTATAGAGATCCCGGTACTTCTTCCACATCCCTTTGCGGGATGCGTAGTCCGGATGCTCGCGGTTAATTGTCGTTATCAAAACAGTCGCTCCTGACGCTCCCCAACCAGAGGAAGCGGTCTGCATTCCTGCCACAGTAAGTATCCGAGCGCGTCGGATAAGTGGGTCCGCATTCTATCGCGATCTTTGTCGATCGCGTTGCTTTCCGGCTTGTACGAAACCTGCTCGAAATCTTTTATTAACTCTTTGCATTTTCGGTCCACCAGCAGCCTGATATCGCCGGCGGCCGAGCGCAATTTTGCATTCGTCAGGTTGACGCGGTCCCGAACGCTCGGATTACAGCGGGCCGCGCGATATTGAACGCGCGTGCTCGTGTGTGTCTGAAAAAATTCCCGAACCATTTCGTAATCTGTCGTTCCGGTCGTCTGCTGCTGGTATCCAGAGGCGTCGCCGTACACGACCACGCCGGCGTCATGACGCGGATATCTCCTCAGGAATTCCGCCGCCGCTTCCTTGGTCGTCGCGCTGCGAAGCACAATTTCGTCCAACACTATCGTTCTACCGCCAATCACCTGGGCCACCACCGAACTCATCGGATCGACGTTGAAATCAAGCGCCCATAGGATTGGGAAACGCAAATTCCTCTCCAAGTCTGTAATGTGATCCTCCCGAGAGAAGCTTTCGTAGACCTTGCCTCCGGCTAGGTTCAGGTACGAGCCCATAACCTCTTGTTGGTAAAACTTCTCGTCATAGCTCCCCCTCAGGCGTTCGTAGAAATCGGGGACCTGCGATAACAAATGATGGTTTTCAAAAGGTTTGGCGAGAATCGCCTCGTATCCGTCCACCTTTTCGCCAACAAACTTCCGGTAAACCCAGTCATAACCTTTGGGCGTCCAAACCGCAAAACCGCACAGCCGTTTCGCTTTCGGATCCCGTAGGCGCCCTTCCAGCCGGAGCCACGCCCCTTCATGTGTATAAGTCAGCTCATCCAGTCCGAACCAAGCCAGATTCGTTCCGCGCAGCCTCTCGAACTCATCCACCGGGCGGAATACGATCCTCGATCTCGTATCCCGCATCGTCACTATGTTCTCCGCCTTGTTATGCTCGTATGGAATCGCATTAGCTTCCATCAACTCAAACAGCGCCGCTTGAGTCGCATCTCGCAACATCGGCTGCGTCGGCGCTCCCAGCAGGCCCATCCTGCCGGGATTCATATAACTCAGCCGGAGAGCCTCATGACATAACGCCTGGCTCTTCCCACTGCCGATCGGACCGGAGAACCCCTTGAACCTTGCCTTAGACTTATGAAACGCGCGTTGGGATGGCAGACGATCGTACGCAATTAATCTTCGGATACGACGGCCGGCTCTATCCATGTGACCGTTATCTCCCTTACGGGTTCAGCCTCCGTCTCAAGCTCCCGCTCAGTCTGTAAAAGCTTTAAGTACTCCGCAAGGGTCGGTTTGAATCTCTCCTTGCTGAACAATTCCTCTTCGTACTCCCGAAGCGCGCCGGAGATTAATGCTTTTCGACTCCCAAGCCTCACTCCGTTCGCTGCTTTGACGTCTTTCACGAGCCTCAATGCCCCAGCCTTGTTTGCGTCATTCTTTAGTCGTGTGATGTTTCGCTCCATAAAAAAAGCGGCCTCGCCACTTGCGAAGCCGCCGCAGATTCTCTTCCCGTTTTGATAGTAACAAGCCCAATACAAGGATTTTTCAGTCCACTAGACCTAAGTGTTTGAAAACAAAGCTTAAAAGTTTTTTAATTTAGCCGTGACTGGTCAACGGCCTTTCCGACGGGCCTCTCGCATATACCGGATAAGCTTTCTAACACGCCCCGCTAACCGGCTGATTTATAACTGCTTATTCCTCGCAAACATTGGTAGGCATAGTCGTTTGCTGAATGAAACGTAGCTTGGACTTAGGTTGATTTAGACCTCGGACTGTGAGTGCGGCCCATTTATGTGCGGCTCAAATTTCCGCAGCTATTGTCAGCGCCGAAGCACGACTGTCGCCGGTGAATGAGTGGAGATCCGCACCGGGAAACTCCTTACGATCCTTGCTCCGGCCGGCTGCGCGCCCGCCTACACGCTCGCGGGCGAGCCTGTCTTCGCCAGAGCGAGCAGCTTGTCGTCGAATTCAAACCCGCTCGTGCGGGGCTTGTGGTTGCGCAGATACCATCGATAGGTTTCCTTCAGCCCAATCTCGAACGGCGTCAGCTTCATCTTCAGCATGCGCGTGACCTTGCCGATGTTCATAGTGATCGGAGGAAGGTCGAAGTACTCGCCGAAATAATACGGCTCTTCCATTACGCTGCCTCCCATAGACACGATAACGTCTCGGGGAACGCGGGCCAGAGTGACGTCCGCGTTAGCGACTTTCGCGAGCTTTTCCACCACTTCTACCTGTGTCAGCGGTTTGGTATCGGCAATATTGAAGGCCTCGCCCACCGCACGCGGCTCTTCCATGGAACGGATCATGGCGTGTACCACATCATGCACGTAGGCGAACTGCATCAGCCGGTGTCCATCGCCCGGGATCACCACCGGCCGGCCGGCGCGCAGCCGGTCCCAGAAGAACGCCTCGCGATAGAAGGGATTATTCGGTCCGTAGACGAATGGCGGCCGGAACGTCACTACCGGAAGGCCGGTATGAGAGTGCATCCGGAAGAGCAGCCGCTCGGTGGTGGCCTTATGGCGTACGTATGGATCGGCGTGATAGTCGGGCGCCAGCGGATCGCTTTCCTTATGGTTGAGCCCGTCGCCGTAAGCGGCCACGCTCGAAAGGAAAATATAGCGGCTGATGCGATCTCCCACCAATTTTACGGTGGCTTCCACCTGCGCGGCCGTAGTACCGCGCTCCCAATCGTACGCGTTGTCGAACACCACCTCGAAACGGCGCCCGGATAGAGCTTCGCGCAGCGAATCCGCGTCGTTACGGTCCGCCATAATGTTTTCGACCCTGCGCCCGTAGTCGTGCTTCGGCTTGCGGTGCAGAATCGCGACCTCATGGCCGCCCTTCACCAGTTCTTCCACCAAAAGGCGGCCGATGAAGAGAGTGCCACCAATGACCAATACCTTCATACTCTCCTAGACGATGAGACGCGCCGGCCTGCCAAAGCATTCCGCCGAGGTGGACGCCGCGCCGATAACACGCCGCTGCTTACACAATACAGCGCTCAGTCGTAATATTCCAGTCCCAAATGGGTGATCAGATCCTCACCCCGCATCCACCGCAGCGTATTCTTGAGTTTCATGAGCTGGATGAAGATGTCGTGCTCGGGGTAAAGCTCGGGGGCGTGCATGGGAGCCTTGAAATAAAACGACAGCCATTCCTGAATACCGCGCATTCCCGCCCGCTGCGCCAGATCCATAAAGAGAACGATATCCAACATCAAGGGCGCCGCCAGAATAGAATCGCGGCACAGAAAATTAATTTTGATCTGCATCGGGTACCCCAGCCACCCGAAGATGTCGATATTGTCCCAGCCCTCCTTGGCGTCGCCGCGCGGAGGATAATACTCGATACGGACCTTATGATAAAAATCCTTGTAAAGTCCGGATATAGCCCCCCTTGCAGAATGTACTCCAGCGCCGAAGACTTGCTGACTTCCTTGGACCGGAACGAGCCCGGCTCGTCCAGAACCTCCCCGTCGCGATTGCCCAGAATATTCGTGGAAAACCAGCCGTTTAACCCCAGTAGCCGCGATTTCAGACCGGGCGCGATCAGAGTTTTCATGAACGTCTGCCCGCTTTTGTAATCCTTGCCCGCGACCGGCACGTTATTGATGCGCGCCAATTCAAGCAGCGCAGGCATATCCGTGGTGAGGTGAGGCGCGCCGTTGGCGTAAGGAATGCCGAGCTTCAGCGCGGCGTAGGCGTAAATCTGGCTGGGGGAGATCTCGGGATGGTTCTGCTTCAGTCCGCATTCGAAATCTTTCAGGGTGGCATGTACTGGCTGCGCCTCGTGGAAGACCTCGGTGGACCCGCACCAGATCATCACCATCCGTCGCAACGCCGCTGCTTTTTTGGAACTGGCGGATATCGTCCATCACGGCTTCGGCGTGATCCATCTTGGTCCCGCCGGTCTTGACGTTGGGACCATTCAGTCGCTTAACGAAGTTCTGGTCGAATACCGCCTTCATAGGCTTAATGGCTGAGAGCGGTTCTTTCAACTGTTCCAGCAGCGGCATATCCAGAACGCCGGCCTTGACCGCCGCTTCATAGCCGTTATCCTCGAAAATATCCCAGGTGGCGATCTCCAGGTCTTCCAGTTTCGCCAGGGGGACGAAATCCTGAATAGCCGGGCTGCGGCCCTCGGTGCGCTTACCCGAGACGGATGGCGCCGAGTTGCGTCAGCGAGCCGATGGGCTTGCCCAAATCCTCGCTTGATCGCCTCCAGGCCGGCAATAAACGTCGTGGTAACCGCGCCCATGCCAGGAACCAGGACCCCCAGCTTGCCTTCCGCGGGCGCAATTTGGACGTTGTTCGGGATTGGGCAACGGCATTCTCCTTGAAGATCGAAATGTTATAATACCAAGTCCATGCGCGATCGCGCGACCGTTACCCTGACGACAGTTGTGGTGGATGACGAGCAGCTGGCCTGCGACGAGTTGTCCTACCTGCTCAAGGATTTCCCGGAAGTCGAAGTAATTGCAACCGCTTCGAATGGCTTGCAGGCGGTGGAGCTTAATAAACAAACTGGAGCCGGAACTGGTATTTCTGGACGTCCACATGCCTGGCCTGGACGGCATGGGGGTGGTGCGCCAGCTTCGCGATGCCGGCCAGGATCTGCCCGCAGTTCATCTTTGTTACGGCGTACGAGCGGCACGCGGTGGAGGCCTTTCGCCTGGAGGCCATGGACTACCTGCTAAAGCCCGTGGACAAGGGCCGGTTGGCGGCCACCATCGACCGCGCGCGGCGCACCATTCAGGACAAGAAAGGCCGGAAACCCCCGCGCGCCAAGACCCCCGGGCCTACGCCTCGTAACAAGCTGATGGTACGCGCCAACAGCCGCTACTTTATCGTGGACGCCAACGATGTAATCTATGCCACCATCGACGATGGCCTGATCACGCTGGTAACTACCACCTTTGACGGCCATTCCAATTACCGCACCATTGAGGAACTGCAGGCCAACCTCGACCGCGATATGTTTTGGCGCGTACACCGGTCCTACCTGGTGAACATCAACCGGATCAAGGAAGTGGTGCCGTGGTTCAAATCGAGCTATCAGCTTCGCATGGACGACCGCAAACACACCGAGGTGCCGGTAAGCCGGGTGCAGACGCGGCGGCTGCGCGAACTGTTCAAACTGTGATGGGATGAATATATGCCGGTGCAAAGCGCGGCCCTAGTTTCGGTCGAAGAATACCTCTCCAGTTCGTATGAGGCGGATTGCGATTATGTGGATGGGGTTCTGGAGGAGCGAAATTTGGGCGAGTGGAACCATAGCCGGCTGCAATTCGTGCTGTTGAGTATATCTCGGGATCCGCGAACGCCAGTGGAACGTTTGGGTTGTTGCCGGAACAAAGAATCCGCATCGGTCCCAGCGCGGTTCCGTGTTCCGGATATCTCCGTCTTTCCACGCGGGCAGAACATCGAGCAGATACCCTCCAGGCCGCCGCTGGTCTGTATCGAAATCCTTTCCCCGGAAGACCGATGGTCGCGCGTCGAAGCGCGGATCGAAGATTTCCTCGCGATGGGCGTGGAGCGCGTTTGGGTATTCGACCCGCAGGATGGCGGCATTTTCGAATGCACCCAGAGCGGCCGTCGCAAGGTGACTGAGGATTTGCTGGAAGCGCCGCCGGTTTCCATTCGAATTTCCGAACTGATGGCGGAGCTGGAATAGTTTCCGGATATGCCCGCCCAAAGCACAGCTTCGATTCCGGTCGAACAATACCTCTCCAGTTCGTATGAGGTGGATTGCGATTATGTGGACGGCGTTATAGAGGAGCGGAATTTGGGCGAGCGGGATCATAGCCGGCTGCAATTGGTCCTGTTGAGATACCTTGGAATTCGCGAACGCCAGTGGAACGTTTTGGTATTACCGGAGCAAAGAATCCGCGTCGGTCCCAGACGGTACAGGGTCCCGGATATTTGCGTTATCCTCCGCGACCAGGAAGTCGAACAAGTGCTCACCAGGCCGCCGCTGGTCTGTATCGAAATCCTTTCCCCGGAAGACCGATGGTCGCGCGTCGAAACGCGGATTGAAGATTTCCTCGCGATGGGCGTGGAGCGCATTTGGGTATTCGACCCGCAGGATGGCGGCATTTTTGAATGCACCCAGAGCGGCCGCCGCAAGGTGACTGAGGATTTCCTGGAAGCGCCGCCGGTTTCCATTCGAATTTCCGAACTGATGGCGGAGCTGGAGTAAACATCCCGGTGCAAAGCGCGCGGGTAATTGCAGTGGAGGAATACCTCTCCCGTTCGTATCAGCCCGAGTGCGATTATGTGGAATGGCGTGCTGACGGAACCGCCGCTGCTGTGCATCCGAATCCTTCCCGAGAAGATGGGATCGAACATTTCTTAGCGATGGAGGTAGAGCGCGTGTCGTATTCGACCGGCGAGGCGGCGATATCCTCGAATGCGCAGAGCGGTCCTGCAAGCAAGACGGTAATGTGGCTTACGCACACCCAAATCGCTGGTTTGCAACACCTCTGGGTACCACCTGAATTGTCTGCATCGCGCGCGTCGTTTGCGATAGCATCCGTACTATGTTGAGAACTATCTTCCTCGCACTGGCCTTCTGCGCCGCCTGCTTTCCTCAGGGCCGCGGCGCAAACGCTCCGCCGAACTATCCGACGCCGAAGGAAGGGGACTACATCGTCAAGGATTACAAGTTCACCACCGGTGAAACGCTCCCTGAGCTTCGCCTGCACTACACCACCGTCGGCGCTCCCGTGAAGGATGCCGCGGGGATCGTACGCAACGCGGTCATCGTCATGCATGGGACCGGGGGCAGCGGGCGCGGCTTTCTTTCGGCGACGTTTGGCGGCATCTTATTCGCGCCCGGCGGCTTGCTCGATGGCGCTACCCACTACATCATCATGCCGGACGACGTCGGCCACGGAAAATCGAGCAAGCCGAGCGATGGACTGCACCAGAAATTTCCTAAGTACACCTATGAGGATATGGTGCGACTCGAATACAAACTGGTCGCCGAAGGACTCGGCGTAAACCATTTGCGCCTGGTAATGGGCACGTCCATGGGCGCGATGCATACCTGGATGTGGGGCTACATGTATCCCGGGTTCATGGATGCGCTGATGCCGCTGGCGTCGGCGCCGGTGGAGATCGGCGGACGCAATCGCATGCTGCGAAAAATGGTGATCGATTCCATTCGCAACGACCCCGATTTCGGCGGCGGCGAATACACCAAACCCTTGAGCGGAATGTTTGGCGCCGAATTCGCGCTGTTCGTGATGACCTCCAGCCCGCTCCAGCTATTAAAGCAGGCGCCCACCCGCGAACAGGCCGACGCGGCCTTTGAGCGCCGTTTCAATGGATCCGCGCGCGACCGCTGGCCCGATCCCAATGATATGCTTTACCAATACGAGTGCTCGCGCGACTACAACCCCCAGCCGCACTTGGAGCAGATTCAGGCGCCGCTTTACGCCGTGAACTCAGCGGACGATCAGGTCAATCCGCCGGAACTGGGCATTTTGGAGCGTGAGATCAAGCGCGTCAAACGCGGCCGCTATATCCTGATTCCCATCAGCGACCAGACGCGCGGGCACGGTACGCATTCCCTGCCGGCAATCTGGGGTAACTATCTGGCGGAGCTTCTGAAGGAGTCGGAGCATCGTTAACGCCCGGTTGATCTTCGCCGTTGGCGCCTGCGCGCTGGCCGCGGGCTGCACTCATGCGAAGCTCGCCGCTGCGCAGCGCAATCCGCAAGCGCCGCTCTGGAGCCGGCCGGCGCCCGCTTCATATAGCGTGCGCGTCGAGACCACCCAGGGCGCCTTCGTCATGGAAATCACACGGTCGCTCGCGCCCCGCGGCGCAGACCGCTTTTATCATCTGGTGGAGACTGGCTTCTATGATAATTCGCGCTTTTTCCGCGTAGTGGCCGGCCGCTTCGCGCAGTTTGGCATCGCCGGTAATCCCGCCATCGCGCAGCTTTGGCGTCACGCTGCGTTTCCCGACGACAAAGAGAGCGCCAGCAACGCCCGCGGCGCCTTCGCGTTCGCTATGACCGGCCCTGGAGCCCGCACCACTCAGATTTATATCTGCACCAGCGACAGCATGAAGCGCCAGGATGGCGACGGTTTCGCGCCTTTCGGCAGAATTGTGGAAGGCATGGACGTAGTGGACCGACTCTATAGCGGTTATGGCGAGCGCTCCGGTGGCGGCATGCGGGCCGGTCATCAAGACAAACTCTTCGAACAAGGAAACGCGTATCTGGATCGCGAATTTCCGCTCCTTGACCGCCTTCTCCGCGCAAGAATCGTCACCCGGTAGGCATGTTCTTTAACGTCGCTTGTACTGCTGCTCCGCGCGCTGCGAGCTGCCCTTTAGTTCTGATGTGCGGCAGGTTGTCAACCCGGTTGTCAACCTGACGGTCGATTGTCAATCGGCCCTTTTTGATCGTGCGGAGCCATTTCCGCAGTTGGTGGCCACGCCTAACTATCTCCCGCCCCACCGTCCAAACAGAGCGTCGTGGAGATTCTATGGACGTTTGGAACCGTCGGCCCCCGCCCTGATGCAGTCCTCAATGCGCTTCGCCTGCCGCCTGATGCTGCGCCACCCCCTGCTGACGGCCGCGGCAATACTCACCGTGGCCTTCGGGGTGGGCGCGAATACCGCCATCTTGAGCGTGCTGGAAACGGTGCTGCTGAATCCGTCGGGCATGCGCCACACCGGCCGCGTCATGGTGGCGCGAGTCGATAAGCTCCACATGCGCCACTCCACCGATTCGGGAGTGGAGTTCCGTGAAATCCAATCAATGACGGACGCTTTCTCCGCCGTCGCAGCCACAGAGGGCCGCACTTGGAGCTATGAACCCGGCGGGCAAACCACGCGCCTGCTGGGTCAGGCCGTAACGCTGGATTTTTCCGCGTTTTCGGCGAAGATCCCGCGCTAGGACGCTTCTTCGCGCTCGAAGATAGACAGGCCGTGGTCCTGTCCTATTCCATATGGCAGTCGCAGTTCGGCGGCGATCCAACCGCGATCGGCCGCAAGATCCTTCAAGGATGGCCAGCCCTACAAGATCATTGGCGTGGCGCCGGCCCAATTTCCGTTTCCCGCCGAAGCTCAGGCTTGGTCGCCTGTGATTCTTTCCCAGGACCGCTTGCAGCGGCGCGGCATGAATATGACCCTCACCGTCTTCGCCCGCTTGCGAGATGGAGTATCGCCTGCGCAGGGCATTGAGCGGGTTAACCGGTATGTGGGCGGTCTCCTGGCGTCGACCGCGGAATTGGCGAAGGTAGGCTATGCTATCGAGCTCGATCCATTCGCCGTGTATGTGGCGGGCGATCTGCGCGGTCCTCTATGGCGGCTATGGGCCGCTGCCGTGGTGGTCCTGCTCACCGGCTGCGCTAACGTCGCGGGCCTGCTGCTGACGCGGGGCGCCAGCCGCCGCAAAGAGATCGCCATCCGCCTATCTGTGGGCGCCACGCGATTGGCAAATCGTGCGGCAGCTGAGCCTCGAAAGCCTCCTGCTCGGGCCGGCGGCATTGTGGGCTTGGGAATGGCAAAGCTCGCCGTTTCCCTGCTGACGCGCGTTTCGCTGCCGGGCAAACAGCTTCTCGCGCTGTTCGCCCTGAATGACCGCCTGCTTCTCTATGGGATCGCTATGACGATGCTCAGCGGTCTGCTATTCGGCCTGATTCCGGCTCTGCAGTTGCTCCGCGAGAGCCAGATCTCGGCGATGGCGCGCAGCCGCCGGCGCTGGTTCCAGGATGCTTTCGTCACCGCGCAAGTGGCGGCGGCGTTCGTGCTGGTGGCCGCCACCGCGCTCCTGCTTGGCAGTCTCTGGGCAGTGCGTCGGATCGAGGCGGGCTTCGACCCGCAAAACCTCACGACTGCATTTTTCACCAAGCCGCGCAACGACCCTGGCTTCAGGAGCGGCTGAAGGATGCGCTCCGCTCGAGTCCCGGCGTTGAGTCGGTCGCGCTGGCATATCCGGTTCCGTTTCACGGAGGCGGGCTCACCAGCGGCTTCGAGATCCGCAATCGACCGTCAACCGGGAGAGCCGGAATGGCACGGCGAAGCGTATTTCGTCTCGCCCGAATATCTGCGGACCATGCGCATTCCTCTGCTGCGCGGGCGCAATATCCTGCCATCCGACACCGCCGGTTCGGCGACGGTTTGCCTGATCGACGCCAAGCTGGCGCAGCGCTTTTTTGCGAACCAGGATACCATCGGCCACGAAATCGCAATGTATCGCGGTTGGGCGCGCATCGTGGGAGTAGTGGCGGCGGTACGGGCGACCACGCTTGAGGAAGGATCGCGCCCGGTGGTCTATTATCTTTGGTCCAGATTCCCTTTTTCGCGCAGGCGGCCGTTGTGGTGCGGTCCCCGTTGCCTGTCGGCAACGTGATTCCGAAACTGTGCGGCGGACCAACGCCTCCGTTCCCGTCTTCGACATCCGAACCATGGACGAGCGTATCGCCGAATCGCTCGGCATCCGCCGGACCCTGGCCGTGTTGATCTCGATTTTCGGGGGAATCGGCCTGCTGCTCGCGACAATTGGGCTTTATGGCGTGGTTGCGCAGGTAGTATCGGAGCGGACGCGGGAGATTGGCATCCGCATGGCGCTGGGCGCGCGGCCCGGCGCAAATCGTATCGCGGTTCGCGTTTGACGCGTTGCGCGCGGGTCTGCTCGGCCTCACGCTGGGATGTTATCGCCGCGGTCTATGCGCAAAAATGGCTGGCCAGCTCGCTCTATCTGATGCGGTCTAACGACCTGGCGACCTTCGGTTCGGTAGCCGCCGGAATTCTGCTGTTGTTGCTGGCGGCGGTCTGGTAGGCCTTCCAGAAAAGCGTCCAGGATTGATCCGCAAGCCGCGCTGCGCCACAAGTG
>CAVRPF010000013.1:0-83650 GCA_963723015.1 Bryobacterales bacterium | reverse complement strand
AGGCGCGCCCCGCGCATGCGCCCAAGGCGACACTATTTTCCAACCTCAAACCGGCTCAATTTGTTGACGCCGTTGAATGCCGCCATCTTATAGCATTCCGCCAGTGTAGGATAGTTGAACACCGTGTCCACGAAATAATCGATAGTGGCATTCAGGCTGAGAACGGCTTGGCCGATGTGCAACAGCTCCGAGGCGCCTTCGCCGATAATATGCACGCCCAGCATGGCGCGCGTTTCGCGATGGAAGATGAGCTTCAAGCGTCCCGTGGTGTCTCCGCGAATCTGGCCGCGCGCGGTCTCGCGGTAATAGGCCACGCCCAACTTCATACGGAACGTCCTCGTCGGTCAATTGCTCTTCCGTCTTGCCGATGAAAGAGATTTCGGGAATGGTATAGATGCCGTAGGGATAGGTCGCCGGGTTGGAGTGGATCTTGATCCCAAACGCATTGGCCGCGGCGATGCGGCCCTGCTCCATCGAAACCGACGCCAGACTCGGAAATCCGATGACGTCGCCGACCGCATAAATGTTCGGAACCGCGGTACGGAATTCCGCATCCACCGCGATGCGTCCGCGGTCGTCGGCTTGCAGACCCGCGGCAGCCAGGTTCAGCTCGTCCACGTTCCCCTGCCGTCCCACGGCGTAGAGCAGGGCATCGCCCGAGATGCGCTTGTTGCTCTTCAGGTAAGCCACCACGCCATTGGAAGGGATCTGTTCCACGCTGGCGACTTCTTCATTGAGCCGCATGGTGACCCGGTGGTCGCGCAGGTGATACGAGAGCGCCTCGACGATTTCGTTATCGGCGAATTCGAGCAGGCGAGGACGCTTCTCCACCAGGATCACGCGCGAGCCCAGAATGGCGAACATGCAGGCGTATTCCACGCCGATTACGCCGCCGCCCACAACGATGAATGTCTTGGGGATCTCCGGCATCTGCAGAATCTGATCGCTATTGATGATCGAGGTCCCGTTGATGGCGACCGTTGGCGACACGGCAGGCTTGGTGCCGGTGGCGATGATGATGTGGGGCGCCTCGAAATCCGTCCGGCCGCGCGAGTTTTCCACGCGCACGTGCGTGGCATCGAGGAAGCTGGCACGGGCGTAAAATACCTCCACGCCATTGCGCGCCAGTTGAGATTGCATGACGTCCACTTCCGTCTTGATCACCTGATTGACGCGAAACGTCAAATCGCTCATCGTGATCCTGTCTTTGACGTGATAATTGACGCCGTAGATGCCCTGATACTGGTACCCGGAAAGATGCAGCACCGCTTCGCGAATGGTCTTGCTGGGGATAGTGCCGGTGTTGACGCACGCGCCGCCGACGATTTCACGCTGCTCAATGACAGCGACGCGGCGGCCGGATTTCGCTCCTTGAACGGCCGCGCGCTGTCCCGCGGGGCCGGAGCCGATGACGATCAGGTCGAAGGTCTGCATAGCAGTTTTGGCCGCGAATCGATTCGAGTTAACACAAACAAAAGCCTAATAATGATTCGGATGCATTGGCGGTTAACTTTAGCTCTTGCTTCAAGTGTAATAGGATCGCAACCCTAGCGATAATGAATAACAGCGGATTTAACGCGATCCCTTCTTCATGAACTATCCCGATTCCGTCCAGTTCCTTTACGCCCTCGGCAACGAAATCAAGACCGCCAAGCTAGGTCTCGATCGCATTCGCACCGTGCTGGCCGCGCTGGGGAACCCGCAGGACCGGCTGCGCTTCGTGCATGTGGCGGGCACCAACGGTAAGGGTTCCACCTGCGCCATGATCGAGGCCGGATTGCGCGCCGATGGCCGCCGCACGGGCCTGTTCACTTCGCCGCACCTGGCGGAGCCTACCGAGCGCATCCGCATCGGCGGATCGTCCCGTCACGGCCGCGCAATTCGCCGATGCCTTTGCGCGCGTGCATCGCTGCGTCGAGCGGCTGCTGGCCGAGGGCGCCATCGACTGGCACACCACGTACTTCGAGACGGTAACCGCAATGGCGTTCCTGATCTTCCTCGACGAGCGCGTGGATATGGTGGCGCTCGAAGTGGGACTGGGCGGGCGCCTCGACGCCACCAATGTGGTGCGGCCCGAGCTGTGCGCAATCACGGCCATCGATTTCGATCACGAAGCGTTTCTCGGTAAGAGTCTGGAATCGATCGCGTATGAGAAAGCCGGCATCTTGAAGGCCGGCGTGCCGGCGGTATTTTCCCGGCAACGGCCGGAAGCCGCGTGCGTGCTCGACCGGCGCGCGGCCGAACTGGGCGTGCCGGTAACGCGCATGGAAGCCTGGAGCATAGGCCATCCGGAGCTGGATTCCCGCGGCAGCCGCTTCCTGCTTTCGGGCGAGCGCGATCTGCGGATCTGCTGCCCATTGGCGGGTGAGCACCAGGTGGAAAATGCCGCCACCGCGGCGGTAGCGCTGCTGCGGCTGGGCGTCGCCGATCGCGCCATTGAAAGCGGTATCGCGGCGGCCGAGTGGCCGGGCAGGTTGGAGCGCGTTTCGCTGCGGCCTGAAATCGTGCTCGATGGCGCGCACAATCCGGCCGGCGCGCGCGCGCTGGCCGCGTACATCAGGCGCTTCTATTCCGGGCGGCGCGTGCGGCTGATCTATGGCGCCATGCGCGATAAAGCGATCGAAGAGATCGGCGGTATTCTGTTTCCCTGCGCGCAGCGAGGTGATTGTGACCGCGCCGCGCCAAGCCCGCGCCATGGACCCGGAGACGCTGCGCCAGATCGCCGGCCATGCCGATCTGCGCGTGGCCCCCGCCATTGAAGACGCACTGGCAATGGTGGAGGATGCCGCGGACGCCGATGCTATCTTTATCACCGGCTCGTTGTTCCTGGTAGCTGAAGCTCGC
The DNA here is from genome assembly GCA_963723015.1 of Bryobacterales bacterium. Lineage (GTDB taxonomy): Bacteria > Acidobacteriota > Terriglobia > Bryobacterales > Bryobacteraceae > PALSA-243. Next base: position 80,806 of record CAVRPF010000013.1, on the reverse strand, counting down.
GCTCTGATCGGGGCCAAGGGATGAGTTTCGTCCGCTCGCTCGTCTTCTCCACTCCGTTGATCGCGCTTTCCACCATCGTGCTGGGGACCATAACCCTGATCGCCTCGCTCTTCGACAAGAACGGCGACATCCAGCACCGGCTGGCGCAGCTCTGGGCGAAGATCCTATTGGCGGTAAGTTTTGTCCGCCTGCGCATCGAAGGCCTGGAGAAACTCGATCCAAAAGGCAGCTACGTCTTCGTGTCCAATCATGGCAGCTTCATGGATATTCCGGCGGCGCTGGCCGCGCTTCCGCAGCAGTTCCGCTTCTTCGCCAAAAAAGGCCTCTACAAAATTCCGTTTCTAGGCTCGCATTTGAATCGCGCCGGACATCTGCCGGTGGATCGCTCGAATGCGCGCAATTCTCTAAAGAGCATGACCGAGGGCGCGCGCGTTATAGCGGCTCGCGGCATCTCCATGCTGCTGTTTCCCGAAGGCGGCCGCACCGCCGAAGGGCTGCGGGGATTCAAGGAAGGCGCGGCATATATCGCTATAAAAGCCGGCGTGCCGGTGGTACCGATGGCGATCGTGGGCATGCGGGAGCTGTTGCCGATGGGGTCGATCCACTTGCGCAGCGGCGCTGTGTGGGTGCGGATAGGCGATCCCATTCCGACCAAGGGAATGACGCTTCACGATCGTGAAGAACTTACCGCGCGGCTGCACCGCGCGGTGGCGGAGCTGATGGCCAGGTGAATAAATGAACGTGAATAAACGAACCTACGCCTGCGTTTACACGCGTGATAGATTGGGAAAAGCCCTATGTCTCTTGGCTTGCGCCAATTCACGCCGATTGCTTGCGCGTTTGTGCTATTCGCGCAAACGCCGCCTTCCCAGCGGCCGGCGAGCCTGGAAACCGATTGGGATATCGGCAGCGCGCTGCAGGAGATCGGCGCGCACGCGGCGCGCCTTCTCCCGGCGCTGAACGGGATCGATGCCCGTTCGTGGGTGGATCGGGGCGCATCCGAAACCTACGCCGAACAACTGCAATCCGCGAAGGACCAGACGCAGGCTCTAGCCGATGGCGCCAAGGCGCTGGCCGCGAATCCCGAGCGATTATCCGTTGCCCTGGGGCTATATTTCCGCATGCAGGGCATCGATGCCATGCTGGGATCGTTGGAAGAGGGAATGCGCAGATACCAGAGCCCGGCAAGCGCGCAGGCGCTGGCCGGCTTGCAAGCCGAGGCGGGCGCCAACCGCGACCGCCTGCAGCGCTATATCGTCAGCCTGGCCGCGGAACGCGAACAAGAATTGCGCGTGATGGACCAGGAAGCGCAGCGTTGCCGCGCCGAGTTGACCGCGCCCGCCGGCCAACCCGGAAAGAAGAAACAGTAAACTATGCCATTTACCTGTAATATTTGTGAAGAAGAGTCGACGCGCATCTGCGCCCGCTGTACCCTGGACGTCTGCTCCAATCATATATGCGAACGGTGCAGGCGCTGCAGCGATTGCTGCGATTGCGAAGTGGCGCTCGCGCAGCCGGCGCACGAGCCGGCCAGCGCGGTGTTTCGATCCGTCGCCAGCCAGCGGGCCCAAAGCGCCTCCACGCCGGTTCCAGACCCCGCGCCAGATCCCGATCCAGACGAACCGAATCCCGAGCCCGATCCCTGGCCCGGGGAAGAGCCGGCCACGGCATAAGAGCGCCTCTGAAACACCGTCGAGCGAAGTACCTACTGTCCGCCACCCAGCCCCGATAACGCCGTATGCTCCCGCTCCAGATACGGCACGCCCTTTTCCATCCAATCCGGCGCCGGCGCGCCCTTCAAATAGTGATCGAAATACTGCTGCAGGCGAATGGTGTAATCCTTCTGGTCCGCGCGGTCGCTCAATCCGTGCGGCTGGCCGTTGTAGTTGAACAGGTAGACTTCCTTGCCGAGGCGGCGCAGCGCCAGAAAGAACTCCAGCCCTTGATACCATGGCACGGCGGTATCGCCGTCGTTCTGTAGGATCATCACCGGCGTCTGCACGCGATCGGCCCAGAAGATGGGCGAGTTCTCGATGAATCGCGTCGGATACTGCCAGATCGACCCCCCAATCCGGCTCTGCGTGCGCTCGTATTGGAACTGGCGCGTAATGCCCGTGCCCCAACGGATGCCGTCGTACGCGCTGATCATATCCACCACCGGCGCGCCGGCGGCCACCGCGCGGAAGCGGTTAGTCTGCGTCACCATGTAGGCGATTTGATATCCGCCCCAACTGTGGCCTTGAATGCCGATGGCCTTCTCATCCACAAATCCCCGATCCACCACCGATTGAATCGCCGGCAGCACGCACTTTAGCGCGCTCTGTCCCGGGTATCCAGTGACATAAACGATATCCGGTTCCAGCACTAAGTAACCGTTGCTGACATAGTAACTCACGTTGATACTCGTGCCCGGCGCTGGATTCACGAAGTGATTCACGTTTTGCGTCAGCTTCTCGTAGATATAGACCATCATCGGGTACTTCTTATTCGGATCGAAGTTCTCGGGCTTGTAGAGAGATCCGGAGAGCGCCACGCCATCCGCGTTTTTGAAATGGATCAGCTCCGAGGTTCCCCACAGCAACTGCGCCTTCTGCGGATTCGCGTTGCTGACTTTGCGCAATTCCTTGAATGTGCCATCCGATGTGACTAGGTCCGGAAACTCGTTGAAGGTCTGCTCGGTGAGCAGAGTACACATCGGCATCCTTGGCCTTCACCGGCATGGAGAAATCTTTGGCCGACATGATGAGTTGCTTGGGCTCGGCGCCATCGAACCCGCCGCGGAAAAAGCCCGTCTCGCGCGTTTTGACATTCTCCGCGCGCAGCAGCAGCGGCTTGGCGGGATCGATCCAGCGCTCGCGCGGGTCGTTGTCGAGCCGCACATAGCGGAACTGCAAATCGTGCGCCCGCCCGTAACCGGCGGTGATATTTTTGGCGCCCGAGCCATCCGGCGAAACCTGCCAGATATCGTAATGGTCGTATAGCAGCACCGACTTGCCATCTTTAGTCCAGCCGGCCGCGCCATACGATCCGGGAACGCTGGGCGTATCGAGTTCTTCGTTCCAGAACTTAACCGGCAGCTTGGCAGTCAGGTTCACGATCTTGCCGTCGGGAACCGATACTGTGCTCCAGTCCTTGCCATCGAACATCAGCATGTAGCGGCCGTTTGGCGAAAACGATACCTGCCCGGTATGCTTCTTCGCCAGGAGCTTACGCGCCCCTGTGGCTGTGTCGATGAGATACGTGTCTGAGTAATGCTCATCGTAGTCGTTGGCTCTGCGGTACTCGCGGTCGTCGGAGCCCAGCACCCATTGCGTGTTTTCCGAAGGCGTAACCGTTTCCAATTGATCGTCGGCGAGTTGAATCAGCTTGTGATCGGGAATCGAGTACGCGGCAGTGAAGGTGCGGTTGCGATCGCGCGTGGCGCGCAGTTTCTGCGCCGGCTGCAGGTACTCGTCCTTGTAAGACCAAAGATCCACCACGGCTTTTTCTTCGCTGGGATCGGCGGCGGCATCGTCCTTCTTTTCCGGCGGCGGCGGCGGCGCACGCCGAAATAGACGTGCTTGCCGTCCTTGGAAAAGCCGATAGCGCCGTTTTCGCTGATTACGAAATCTTTGTGGAAACCGGGGGTCGCTTCGGAAACCAACTCCGTCGCCGCGGGCGCGCGCCGGTCCCAGCGGTACAGCTTGAACTTCGAAGGCTTGGATGCCGCGTCGTCCTTGTCGCTGAGGAATGCGAGCTCGGTCTGGTCTTCATCCCAGGTCAGCTTGAGATACTTGCCCTTGCCGCTCAGCAGCGCGACCGGAGCGTCGTTGCTTCCTATCCCTACCGCGAACACGCCGTTCTTCGCTGTATCGTGCGCCGATACCGCGTATACCAGTTGCTTTCCGTCCTCCGTCATCGAAAACTCCGCCGTATCGGGGAAGGTCCGCTCGGTAGCATCGGCTAAGCTGCGCAGCACCAGGTCGGTTCCGAATTGCAAGCGTGCGCTGCCGCGGCCGCCCGCTCCGCCTCGCCCGCCGCGGCCGCCACGTCCAGCCTGCTGATCGCCGGCGGAATCGCCCCCGTCCGGCGCTTTAGGCGCGTCCGCAGCGCTGCCTTCGGGAGCTTCCCGCAAATAGGCCAGGTAACCGTTGCCTTTTGCGGCATCGCGAAGCGCCTGACCCTTTCGATACGCGTCTGGCGCCCCGATGCCAGGTCGACAATCACCATGCCGTCCTTGGGCATCTGGTCGGCGGTCTTCTTATCCTTCTTCGCCTGATTGACTTCGGCCTTGGAAGGGAAGGTGGAAAAGACCACCGTCTTGCTGTCCGCCGAGAACTCGATGGTGACGCCGCGCGGCGCCGCGGCGGAGCTTCCTCTTCAGTGGCTGCGATTGGCGCGGCGGGCCGTGTTCCCGCGGGGATACGCGTCTCCTGGCCGGTTACCAGATTGCGAATCACCACTTCGCCGTCGCCGGATTCCGGGAACAGGCTGTAGGCAAGAAATTTGCCATCATTGGTGAGGCGCTGGCCGGCAATGGTGCGCCAGCCGTCGTAGTCGTGATGATTGATGGGCCGCTTGGCGGTTTGCGCCAGGGAAACGGATATGGTGAGCGCCAGGCACGCAAATGCCATGGAAAAGCGAGGGAACGTCCGGCGGAAATGCATAGATGGTATTGTATGCCGGAATGTCGCCCCGAAGCCAACTATCGGGCGAGGCGGCGGAACGATTCCAGCGTCCAGAGCCCCTCCGGAGTCGCGCCTTTCCGTCGCAAGATGTAGAGGTTGCCGTCGTCGGCCCGCACTTTGAAGAATACGTCGTCGGGACCGTACCATTGATCCACGATTTCCTCGACGAAAAATAGTCTCTCATCCAGCCGGAAACGGACCGGCCGCTCGTCTGCCTTGCCGCCGGAGTAACATTCGACCCGGAGTTCCACTGGTAGCTATTGTCGCCTAACGCCGGAGAAAGCGCTCGACACCCGTCCAGCTACAAAAAGAATTTCAGCGCCGTAGCGATATAGGTTTTCATTTCGAGGCGCGGCACTACGGCATCGAGCATGCCGTGCTTCAGCAGAAACTCGCTGCGCTGGAATCCCTCGGGCAGCGATTTGCGGATGGTCTGCTCAATCACGCGCGGGCCCGCAAAGCCGATAAGCGCTCCCGGCTCGGCGATATTCAGATCGCCCAACATGGCGTAACTGGCGGTCACGCCGCCGGTGGTGGGGTCGGTCAACACGCTGATGTATGGCAGCTTGGCTTCGTCCAACCGCATCAGCCCGGTGGAAATTTTGGCCATCTGCATCAGGCTGACGGCGCCCTCCTGCATGCGCGCCCCGCCCGACGCGGAAACAATCACCAGAGGATGCCGCTTTTCGAGACATCGATCGATGGCGCGCGCGATCTTCTCGCCCACTACCGATCCCATGCTGCCGCCGATAAACGCATACTCCATGGCGCAGATCTCGATGGGCCGTCCATCCAGCGTTCCCGCGGCGGCCACCAGCGCGTCCGAGCGTTGCGTGGACTCGCGCGTGGCGCGCAGCCTTTCGCTATATGGCTGCTTATCGACGAATCGCAGTGGGTCGGAGGAGAAGAGCTGATCGTCGAAAGTCTCGATAGGCGCCGTCGAAGAGCAGCTTCAACCGCGTGGCGGCATCGATGCGGAAATGGTAGCCGCACTTCGGGCAGATATTCCAGTTGTCCGCCAGCTCTTTCTTCCATGTGATCTGGCGGCAGCCTTCGCACTTCTGCCAAAGCCCTTCGGTGCGAACGCGGCGTTCACCGTTCTCGAGCCGCGGCAATCCTTCGCCTTCGACTTTATCTCGTTTGAACCAAGCCATGCGATGTCCTTACGTTATCGCGGGTAGGGATGACCCCGCAAGGTTGCCCATGCGCGATAGATCTGCTCCGCTAGCACGGCGCGCGCCAACTCGTGCGGAAATGTCATCGCCGAAAGCGAGAGCAGCACGATCGGCGCGCGCGGCCCAACCTTGCGGCAAGCCATCGTGCCCGCCGATCAGGAACACCAGGTCGCGGGCTTCCATCTCAGCCTTCGCGATCAGGTTCGGCGAAGGCCGCCGAATCCATGGCTTGCCGGCCGGGTCGCAGAATATTTTGCGCGCCGTGGGATGTTTCGCCCAAAGATCCATCCGGTCGGGCCGGATTTCGCGCATTTCGCACGGCGAATAACGCGCCGCGCGGCCCAGAAAATCCGCCGCGATGGCGTTGGCATGAGGGTCTTTCGGTTTGCCGATAAAGTAGAGGTAGACCTTCACTCGGGCGGGATCTCGACCGCTTTGGCGTTGCGCCATAGGCGCTCCAGACCGTAATATTCGCGCGATTTGGGCGAGAAGACATGGATCAACAAGTCGCCGTAATCCGCCAGCACCCATTCGGCCTGGTTGTACCCCTCCACGCTGATCGGCAACTCGCCCGCCTGATGTTTCAGCCGGAGCCCGATGTCGTCGCTGATGGCCTGCACCTGCCGCTGATTGGCGCCCGTGCAGATCACGAAATAGTCGGCAAAGGTGGTGACGCCGGTCAGATCGAGGACCCGGATATCGGTGGCTTTTTTGGATTCGGCTGCGCGGACGGCTAACAGCCAGGATGGGGTGGCGACTTCGGCTTCGGCGGTGGGGACGGGCTTAGCCTTCAGAACACGCTCCTAAGAGGTATCGTACTACAGCGGGCAGCGGCTGCATTTCTGCGGTGCGGCAGTGGCCGATTGACAATCGGCCGCGGGTCGACAACTCGGTTGCCAACTCGCACCACAAAGCTGCAACGTGCAAACAGGCTAGAGTTTCCACATGGCCCGAAGTTTTCCTGAAGGCCACGGGAGGCGGATTGCTAATCCGCCCCAAGTCGGCAATAGTTGGCAACCTGCCCCACATATAATCCGCGCAGCGCGCGAACAGACAAATGTGTGGTCGTTGCCGCGGCCTTGGCTCGGAGGTCCATGGTCTTGTCCCGGCGGGGTTTGCGGCTGGCTAAACTGGCGATCTGGGATTTAGGAAAATAGCAAACTTACACTCGTCGTCGCTGGCGTGAAGTCTCGCTCGATGCTGAAGATTCTGCCCTGTTTTTCAGCGAGTTCGATGAGCAGTTCGGCTTCGGCGCCATTTGCTGTTTCCAATTGACTTGGATCTCGCCTGGTTCGGCGAAGCTGACAGCGAAGATGGCCCTTTCGAGACCGGCGGCGCGTTGCAGGTCTCGCCGGCAAGGTTGACTCATTTTAACGCTAAGGTGACGCGCGTCTGGCTATTGGACGCTCCGAAGGACACTACTACTGGAACCGATGGGCTGGCCGCTATTCCCGACGGAACGGTGACATTGATCTGCAGCAGCCCTGCAACGGATCCGATAGGCGCCACCGCCGCCTGTACGGTAGCGGTCTGCCCGCCGATGCTCACCGTTACCGCGGCCGAGGGGGTTACAGTTCCGGTGACCAATTGCGTTTCATCCGGCATGAGAGTACATGCACTGCCTAAGGCGCTGACGCAAGTGGTTGCGCCAAAACCGGTGGCATAAATGACCACCGTAGAGCCCGCCGTGGCCGCATTAGCGGCAGTGTTGACGGTGTAATCGCCAGTTGTCGAATTGAAATTTAGAATAGCTGCCGGACCCACTCCGGAAGCGTCCAGAGTAAACACGCCCGGGTCGGTGTCCACCACGTTTACGCTGAACGGGGCCGAGGCGGTTCCGCTATAGGTGAGGATCAGATTTACGGCCGTGCCGCTCTTGCCAGCAACCGCGTAGGGCACGATACAACTCACCTGCGTCGCGCTGGTGTAGAGCAAAGGCGCGGCGTGCCCATCGATAGTAACCGAAGTGGACGGCGCGGAAGCGGGCAGTGTCACAGGTACGGGATTAGTCCCGGGAAACAGAGTGAGGGCCGCGGGGCCGAGACCGATTCCGTAGATAGTGACGATCTCGCCTGGCGAAACCGTGGATGTGTTGGCGCTGGCGCCGTTGGCTACGGCCCAAACCTGCGGTCCCGGCCCATATACGGTAAACGTGGCCGGCGCCGAGGCTGCGGACGCGGTAGGCGTGCTGACTACGACGGAGAGACTGGCTGGGCTGCTCAATAACGACGCCGGAATCGTGGCCAAGATCGTGTTGGGACCCACCAGCGTGTGCGTGAGCGTGGTAGCTCCGATAGCGACGACGGAGGTCGAAAAGAAGTTCGTACCTGTAATAGTGACAATCGTGGCTGGCGACGCGGCGAGCACGCCGGGAGGCCAGATTCCGCCGCTCACGGCGATCGTGGGGACGGCGGCGGAAACGTTGAGCGTGACAGTCACCGTTACGGTCTTGTTGGATGCATTAGCGGCGGAAAAGGCGATCTGGCCGGAATAGGCGCCGGGCGCAAGGCCCGCGGGGCTAACCGTCACGTTCACCGTCCCTGGCAGTCCGACCAGTGAAATACTGCCGCTGGGCGAAGCTTTGAGCCACGTTCCGCCGGTGATCGCGATCGAGACTTCGAGCGCGCCGCCGCTGGTTAATAACTCAATTGGCTGCGAGGCTGGGGCCGCGGCTCCGGTGATGTAACTGAATGTCAATGCGGCGGTGCTGGCGGTCAGGGTAGCGGGCGCATTGCCGACCTCCAGCGTCACCGGCACTGTATGCACCGGCGTAGCGGCCGCCACGCAGTTGATCGTGATCGTGCCGGTATAACTTCCGCCCGGTAAACTCGTAGGATTTACGTAGACGTTTAACGTCGCGCCAGTTGTGCCCGAAGCCGCCGAGACGCTGAGCCACTCGGCCGAGAAAGGCAGCGGGCCGGTAATGGAAACAGTGAAGCTTAAAGCCGCGCCGGTGCTTTTAATTTGGAGCGCTTGGGCGATGGGCAGGGTAGGGGCGCCGGCCGTGTACTTGAAGTCCAAAGCCGCTGGCGTAATGGCAAGATCCGGCGCCGCGGCCGGACCGGCATGGAGGAGACTCCCGTACCAGAGCGCCATCAGGGCCGGTAGAAAAGGGTGACAAAACCGCGCGACTGCTCGCATTCCAATGACTTATCGGCCCTATGACCGTAAAACTTCATACCCAGCGCAACAACACGTGAAAATCGTAACCTCTGCCCTCCATAAGTCATGGTAGGATATGGGCCAGTGGAGGGTCGGCATATGGCTCAGTGCTCCCGACGTAATTTCTTAAAGACCGGACTCGCGGCTGGTATATTCGCGGGAACCGGAAATCTGCGCTTGCGGGCCGCCCGCGGGACGGCCACGGATTGGGTGACGCTCGGAAAATCCGGAGTCAAAGTAACGCGGCTTGGCATTTGGCACGGGCACGTTCAGCGGGCGCACGCAACGCGATTTGGGACAGGATCAATTCACCCGGCTGGTACGCCACGCGTACGACCGCGGCGTTCGCTTCTTCGAGACCTCCGAGACTTACGGCGGAATGCACGAGATGCTGGGCGTGGCGCTGAAGGGCATTCCGCGCGATAGCTACCGGCTAATGTCCAAGGTGACGACCCGGGAAGGCGTAGATCCGCAGGCCAAGATCGACGAGCTACGCAAACTGGCCAATACCGATTATTTCGATATCATGCTGATGCACTATCAGCACGTGGCTACGTGGCCGACCGATACTGTGCGCTGGCAGGACGGAATTCTGGAGGCTCAGTCGAAAAAGATCGTCGTGGGCCGGGGCGCTTCGGTGCATGGATTGCCCGCGCTGCGTCAGTTTCCGGGCAACAAGTGGCTGGATATCGCCATGATCCGGATGAACCACAAGGGCACAAAGATGGATGCCGAGGATTTCAATACGAGCGGCCCCGGCAACGTAAGCGAAGTAGTCGCGCATGTGAAGCAGGTCCGGGCGGACGGGATGGGCATCATCAGCATGAAGCTGGTCGGCGAAGGCGCCGTTCACCACGCGCGAGGACCGGCAGGCGGCTATGCGATTCGCGTTCAACAACGCGGGCGTGGATGCTGTGACGGTGGGTTACAAGAACACAGCGGAAGTCGACGAAGCGATTGAGAATTTGAATCTGGCGCTGGCGTAAGCCGGCGGGAGTTCAGATCCGGGCCCAGACCGCAGATCGACCCCCGGGCGGCTGGCGGCCAGCTACGCTTCCATCACTTCCAAAATCTGCCGGGTGACCGCTTCGGTATTCTGCTCAATGGCGAGTTGGGAGAAGATCTCTTCGAGCGTCGGCAGCCGACATGATGGCGCGCAGCTGCTCGATGGAATCGTTGGCTACGACGCGGCCCTTGTGCAGGATGACGATATGCGACGACACGCGCTCCACCGTGTCCAATTCGTGAGAACTGAACAAAACGTCTTGCCGCGCGCCGCCAGCGAGCGGATCAGGTCGCGCAGAATGAGCGCGGAGTTGACATCGAGCCCGGAAAAAGGCTCGTCGAGCAGCACCAGATCGGGATTGTGCAGGAGCGCGGCGACCAGTAGAACCTTCTGCCGCATGCCTTTCGAGTAGGACGAGATGGGCACGTAGCGGTCGGGGTAGAGTGAGAGTAAGCGTAGGAAGCCTTCCACCTTCTCCAGGATCTGTTGCCGGGCAGGCCGCGCAGTTCGCCTACCATTACTAGATATTCGGCGCCTGTGAGGTGCGGATAGAGATGCGGCTCCTCGGGCACATAGCCCAGCCGCTGCTTGTAGCGGATGGGGTCGCGGGCGATAGGCTCGCCGTCGAAGAGGATCTTGCCCTCGCTGGGATCGATCAGGCCCGCGATCATTTTGAGGGTGGTGGATTTTCCCGAACCGTTGGGACCCAGATAGCCGGTGACCTCGCCGGCGGGCGCGATAAAGCTGACGTCGGTTACCGCGGGTATGCCGGAATAGAGTTTGGCGACGTTTCGCAGCTCAAGCATGTACGATCCCGTTTCTGTTCCAACGCCACGCAGCCCAGAATGGAATTGCCGCAGGTCTCCTCCGGCGGGTCCTGAATTTTGGGCATCGGCGGACGCAGCATCAGACAAGCGAATACCAGCCAGATGTGAAGGATGCCGCCGAGAAAACCGGCTGCGATTTTCCAGGTACCATAGCGGACAATCCACTGGCGCAGCAGCGATACCACCGCATCGGCGAATAAAGCGGCGGCGCCGAGCGCTGAGGCGTGCGCCGACGCCTCGTCGAAAATCCACTGCATTTCTGCGCCGAACTCTTCGCGAAATGCGCGCGGATGGAGCCATAACAGGCCTTGATAAAGGGCGCGGGTCACGTCGCCCGCCGCGGATTCGGGGCGCGCAAGTGGCTCTTGGCGGCGCGCAACAGTTCGTCCAGACGCGCGACCTCGGCCGCGAGAATCCGGCGTCCAAAAGCTGTCAGGCGATAATACCGGCGGCGTGGATCGTCCTCCGCCGAGCGGCGGGGCGCATCTTCCACGATGCCGCGATCCAGCAGGTTGCGCAGGTTGTCGTATAAGGTTCCGGGACCGAGCTTGTACTGGCCCCCCGAGTGGCGGGCGACCTCCTGCATGATTCCGTATCCATGCCGGTCTTCGGCGGCCAGCGAGAGCAGGATGTACAGACTGGCCGGCGAAAGCGGGAGAAACGAATTCAGATCCTCGGACATGCTCGGATATCCGTTATATCGAAATCCGAGTTAGCTGTCAAGGGGCCCTGCTCCGCTCCCCCGGTCATCCTTATTAGCCCCGTCCCAAGGTGGCAAATCAGCGGCCCAATATCCAACCGAATCTCTCTTTGCCAAGCTACGCCGCCGCGCGATCAAGATCCGAACGCCGCGCCTTGGCTTCGCGGCGGCGGGCGCGAATCTCCACGAACTGGGAAAGCTTCATCGGAGGACCGGGGCCGCGCTCCATCTGCTTGGCCACCGCGCGCTGATACTGCCGTAGGATTTCGAGCCGCCGGCGCTTATCCAGGTGGCATTCGTCCATATCCAGTAGAATTTCAAATTCCCATGGATAGAAGGAGTTCCGGGTGATCGCTCCGCGCATCACTTCGGTTATCAGCTTATTGAAACGGTGAAGCTGAAGCTCCAGTTGATTGGGGTCTTCCGGTTGCATCCATAAGAGATATCGGCGAATTCCATCAAAACCTTAAGCGTTTCCCTCGGCGCCCGGTTCGGGCGTATACTCAAACGGGAGAAACCCCATGGCGGCAATTCAATTCACGCTCAACGGTAAACCGCAAACGTGTCGACGCGGTTCCCGCGATGCCTTTGCTCTGGGTGTTGCGCGATTCGCTCGGCTTGACCGGCACCAAATACGGATGCGGCATGGCGCTCTGCGGCGCATGCACGGTGCATGTGAATGGGCAGCCGATGCGCTCCTGCTCCACGCCCGTATCGAGCGTGGCCGGGAAACGCGTCACCACGATCGAAGGCCTATCGCCCGATGGCAACCATCCCGTGCAGCGGGCGTGGATCGAAGAGGATGTGCCGCAATGCGGATATTGCCAATCGGGACAGATCATGACGGCGGCGGCCCTGCTGGCGAAGACGGCGCGCCCTACCGACGCCGATATCGACGAAGCCATGCGCAATAACATCTGCCGCTGCGGGACCTATCAATCCATCCGCAAGGCGGTGCATCTGGCCGCGCAATATCAGGCCGGAGGCAAGCAATGAGCCCCGTCGTGAAACCGGTCGCAAAGTGAACCGCCGCGGATTTCTGAAGACGGCCGGGGCGGATTGCTGCTGGGCTTCCAGCTCTCGCGCGGCTCTAAGTCGAGCGCCGCCGCGACGGACAACAAATTGAACGCGTGGGTACACGTGGGCCCGGACGACCTCGTGACGCTGTTCATCCATAAAGCCGAAATGGGCCAGGGCACGGTGACTTCGCTTTCCATGCTGCTGGCCGAAGAATTGGAGTGCGATTGGAAGAAGATCCGCACGGAATTTCCGGGAATCGACCGCGCCTACGGGCCGAACCAGGGAGTAGTGGGAAGCGCGAGCATCCGCACGTCATGGCAGCCGCTGCGGCAGGCTGGCGCTACGGCGCGCGAAATGCTGATTCAGGCGGCGGCGCAGAAGTGGGGCGTGGATAAGACGCAGTGCCGCGCGGAAAACAGCGCTGTCATCAATACGGCCACCAACGCGCGGCTGAGCTATGGCGAGTTGGCCGAAGCCGCGGCGAAGATTGCGCCGCCAACGGGCGTGGCGTTGAAAGATCCCAGCCAGTTCCGCATCATCGGCAAACCGCGCAAGCGCCTGGATACGCCGGACAAGACCAATGGACGCGCAGTGTTCGGTATCGATGTGCGCCTGCCCAACATGCTCTATGCGGCGGCGGCGCGCTGCCCGGTATTCGGCGGCAAGGTTGCCAAGTTTCGACGCGGCCAAAGCCAAGGCGATGCCGGGGTGAAGCACGTCGTGCAGATCTCTTCCGGGCGTGGCGGTGGTCGCGGATAATACCTGGAACGCGATTCAGGCGCGCAACGCTCTGGCAATTCAATGGGACGAAGGGTCCGCACGCGAACCTGAGCAGCGCGGCATATCCGCAAGGAGTGGGCGGAACTGGCGAATCAGCCGGGCGCGGTGGCGCGGCAGGATGGCGACGCGGCGGGCGCGCTGGCGGGCGCGGCGAAAAAGATCGAAGCGGTGTACGAGGTTCCGTATCTGGCGCATGCGCCCATGGAGCCGCTGAATTGCACCGCCGATGTGCGGGCCGATAGCTGCGAAGTGTGGGCGTCCACGCAGGGGCAATCGGCGGCGCTGCAGGAAGCGGTGCGCGTCACCGGGCTCAGGCCCGATCAGGTGAAGATCCACACCCAATACATGGGCGGCGGATTCGGACGCCGTGCGCGCGCCGATTATATCGGCGAAGCGGTGGAGGCTTCGAAGGCCGTGGGCGCGCCAGTGCAACTCACCTGGGCGCGCGAAGACGACATGCAGCAGGATTGGTACCGGCCGGCGTCGTATACGCGTTTTGCCGGCGGCCTGGACGCCGAACGGCTGGCCGGTGGCGATGACAGGCCGCATCGTCTGTCCGCCATTCGGCGGGTTGCGCAACGGGGTTTCCGGCACGGGGACGCAAGGGCGTGGTCGATATTCCCTACGCGATTCCGAATGTGATGGTGGATTATCACGCGGCCGATCCGGGAATTCCGGTGAGCTATTGGCGCTCGGTGGGATATTCGCAAAATACCTTTTTCGCCGAAAGCTTCATCGACGAATTGGCGGCCGCGGGCGGCAAGGACCCGTTCGAGTTCCGCCGGAAGCTGCTGGAGAAATCGCCGCGTCCGCTGGCCGTGCTGGAGTTGGTTGCGGAGAAGGCCGGTTGGGGCAAGCCGCTGCCGGCGGGGCATGGGCGCGGCATCGCGCTGGTAAATAACGTCGGCAGCTTCACGGCGCAGGTGGCGGAGGTTTCCGTCAGCCAGGGCAAGCTGAAGGTGCATCGCGTGGTGTGCGCGGTGGATTGCGGGCACGTGGTGAATCCGTCGGGGTGGAGCAGCAGATTCAGAGCGGCATCGTCTACGGATTGAGCGCGGCGATGAAGGGCGAAATCACGATCGGCCGCGGGCGCGTGGAGCAGGCGAATTTCCATCAATACGACGTGCTGCGCATCGATGAGATGCCGGTGGTGGAAGTGTATCTGGTCCCCAGCCAGGCTGCGCCGGGCGGGATCGGCGAGGCCGGCGTACCGCCGATCGCGGCGGCGGTTGGCAATGCGATCTTCGCGGCGACGGGGAAGCGGGTGCGGAAACTGCCGATGCGGATGGAAGAGTTGGCGTAGGGCCAATGCTGTTCAATTAAGCGATACAACCGTCCTCAGGGCCTCGCCGCCTGCTCCGCGACCATGTCACAACCGGTAAGAGCGTGGCGTTTAATGAGTGGAGGGGAAATGCCATGAGAATGATCCGGTCAGGAATTGGCGATCTTGCGTTGGTCGCGTTGTTTGCCTTGTCGGCGGCGGCCCAAACGTCAACCGCGGCGCCGCTGACCTTCGAGGTCGCTTCGGTAAAGGTCGCGACATCCGGGGACTCTCGAGGAGGTTGTCACGGAATCGACTTCTCGACTCGCGTCGCGGCCGATGAGGCCCCGCCGCCGCTCGGCCGCTGCGTCATTACGGGCTCGCGGCTTAGTCACTTGATCGGCATTGCGTTTAGCGTGTCGATGCAGGATCTGAGCGCCGGTCCGGACTGGATTGAAAGAGGCGATCTTCGATTCGACGTGAACGCCAAGGCCGAAGATCCGGCCAAAACAACGCAAAAAGAATTGCTCACGATGCTGCAGAACTTGCTGGTGGAGCGATTCCACTTGAAATTCCACTACCAGACCAGCGAAGCCGCCGGGTTTTCATTGACAGTTGCGAAGGGCGGTCCGAAGCTGCAAAAATCGACGAGCGATGAGGTGAAGACGCTCTTTACTGGACCACAGGGCGAAGTAGCCTTAAAGCCGAGTTCGGGCGGGGCGATCTCGCTAACGGCCCGAAAATACTCGATGCCGATGCTGGTGAATCTGCTAACTGGGATCGGCCAGTCCGGCCCGGGAGTAGACAAGAGCGGTCTTACCGGCGAATACGATTTCACTCTCACCTGGGACGGCGAAGCGGGTCCGGCCCTGTCGACCGCGTTACGCCAGCAACTCGGGCTGCAAATGAAGGCGGAGAAAGTGCCGGTGTCGACGCTCGTGGTGGACGCGGCGGAAAAACCGGCCTCGAACTGAAGAGTTTTTGGTGGGACGCCTCGCGCCGGCGGCGCCTTGGCCGTCAGCTTACCGCCGCCGGAACGCCACTACCGCGAGCGGCGGCAGAGTCACCGCAATGCTATGCGGCCGGTTGTGTTTGGGTATCGGCCGCGAAAATACCATGCCGCCATTGCCGATATTCGATCCTCCGAACAGCTCCGAATCGGTGTTGAGAATCTCCTCGTAGAAGCCCTCTTCGGGCACGCCGAATTCATAACCGTGACGCGGCACGGGCGTGAAGTTGCAGCAGAACAGCAGGAAGTCCTTTGGGATCTTCGGCCCTGCGCAGAAAGGCGATGACCGAAGATTCCCAATCGTGGAAGTCCACCCACTCAAAGCCGCTGTAATGGAAATCCACTTCATAGAGCGCGGGATTGGCGCGGTAAATCCGGTTCAACTCGCGAACCAGGCTCTGCAGCTTGCGATGATAATCGAACTCCAGCACTTCCCACGGAATGCTCGCGTCATGATTCCACTCTTCGCGCTGACCGATCTCCTGCCCCATGAACAGAAGCTTCTTGCCGGGATGCGCCCACATGTACGCCAGGAACGCGCGCACGTTGGCGAACTGCCGCCACTCGTCGCCCGGCATCTTGCTGAGCAGCGATCTTTTGCCGTGAACGACTTCGTCGTGCGATACCGGCAGTACGAAATTCTCCGTGAACGCATACACCAAGCTGAAGGTAATATTGTTGTGGTGAAACTTGCGGTAGACGGGATCGTAGCTGAAGTAATCCAGCATGTCGTGCATCCAGCCCATGTTCCACTTCATCGTGAAGCCCAGCCCATTTAAGTAGACCGGCTTGGAAACGCCGGGGAACGCGGTGGATTCCTCCGCCGCCGTGAATGCGCCAGGGACTTTGTGCGCCTGCTCGTTAAAGTGTGCGCAGAAAGTCGATCGCTTCCAGGTTCTCGTTGCCGCCGTACTGATTGGGAATCCACTCGCCCGGCTTGCGCGAGTAATCGAGGTATAGCATCGACGCCACCGCATCCACGCGCAGGCCGTCGATGTGATACTCCTTCAGCCAGAACAGCGCGTTCGAAATCAAAAACGATCGCACTTCGTTGCGGCCGTAATTGAAGATCTTGGTGCCCCAGTCGCTGTGCTCGCCCTTGCGCGGGTCGGCGTGTTCGTATAAGCGCGGTGCCATCGAAGAAATCCAGGCCGTGCGCATCTTTGGGGAAATGCGCGGGCACCCAATCGACAATCACGCCGATGCCCGCCTGGTGACAGCAATCCACCAAGTACTTGAAATCGTCGGGCGTGCCGAAGCGCGCAGTGGGCGCGAAATATCCGATCACCTGATAACCCCACGAGCCGGAAAACGGATGCTCCATGATGGGCAGAAACTCGATGTGCGTATAGCCCATCAGCTTCACGTACTCCACCAGCTTCACGGCCATTTCGCGATAGCTCAAGCCGCGCAGCCAGGAGCCGGCGTGAACCTCGTATACCGAAATCGGCGACTTGAGCCAATCCCGTGCGGCGCGCGCTTCCATCCACGCCGCATCGTTCCAGCTGGTATTTGCCGCACTTCCACACCACCGACGCCGATTTCGGCGGCGCCTCGCACAGAAACGCGTAGGGGTCGGCCTTGAGCTGCTGATATCCCGCCAATTTCGAGCGGACGTGGTACTTGTAGCACGCGCCTTCGCCGAGTCCGGGAAGAACAGCTCCCACACGCCGCCGTTGCGCCAGCGCATCGGATGGCGGCGGATATCCCAATCGTTGAATTCCCCCGCCACCGTGACGTTGAGCGCATTCGGCGCCCAAACGGCGAAGCGGACGCCGCCCTCGATCGACATGCGCGCCGAAAGTGCGGTAGGCCTCGAACAGCGTGCCTTCGGTGTGCAGATAGAGATCGGAGTCGGAAATCTGCGGGCCGTAACGGTACGGGTCGTCAATCTCGATTTCGCGGCCGTCCCACAGACGTCGCGCGAATGGAGTAGCCTGCCGGCGCGCCCGATAGCGATGCGCAAAAGAAGCCGTTCTGATGCATCTTCTCCATACTGGTCGGAGCGGTATCTATGGCCGCATCGTGGAGAACCACCGCGGCCGATTTCGGCTTGCGGGAGGAACGCTCGCACTTCCCATTTTTTTCTGTTGACGCTGTGCGGGCCAAGCACGCGAAAGGCATCGCCGTGGTATCCGCCAACAATCGCTTCGATCTCTTGCGAAGTCATGAGAGTCTAATAGTCAAGTATGGACGATTTTCTGGCGTCAATGCCGAAAGCCGAGCTGCACTTGCATCTGGAAGGTTCGATTGAACCCGAAACACTGCATGAGCTCGACCCGGCTACCTCCGTCGAAGAGTTTCGCGCGCTGTACCGATATGCCGATTTCGACGGGTTCCTGAAAGCGTTCGGCGCGATTGGCAAGCGGCTGCGGGGTCCGGAGGATTATGCGCTTAATCACGCGGCGGTTGCTGGAGCGCCTCGAAGAGCAGAACGTCTGCCATGCCGAGATCATCATTGCGGCCGGCGTAGTGTTGTGGAAGGGCCAGGAGTTTGGCCCCATCTTCGACGCCATGCGCGAGGCTGGGCGCGACTCCACAGTGGACGTGCAGTGGATTCTCGATGCCGTGCGGCAATTCGGCGCGGAGCACGTGCGCAGCGTGGCCGAACTGGCGGCCGAGCGCGTGGATCGATGGGGTGGTGGCGTTCGGTCATCGGCGGCAGTGAAGAGCGGCGGCCCGGCCGGATGGTTCGCGGAGGTGTTCGCATATGCCAAAGCGAGCGGGCTTGCGGCTGACGGCGCACGCGGGCGAGAGCATGGGGCCGGAATCCGTTTGGGCGGCGCTGGAATTGGGCGCGGAGCGAATCGGCCATGGAATCGCGGCGGTACGCGATCCGGATTTGATGCGGCATCTGCGCGAGCGGGATATTCCGCTCGAGATCTGCATCACCAGCAATCTGGTAACGGGCGTAGTTGCGCGCATAGAAGATCACCCGGTGCGGCGGCTCTATGATGCGGGCGTGCCGATCACGCTGAATACCGACGACCCGGCCATGTTCGGCTGCACGTTGACGGACGAATACCGCTTGGCCGCGAAGCATTTCGGGTTTTCGGAGGGCGAGTTGCGCGAAATCGCGGAAAATGGATTCCGCTATGCGTTCCGCAAGGCAGCGCCGGCTTAGTCGATCGTTCATAAACAGGGGAATGTATTCAGCGCCCGTGACGCGCGTTCACACGAGTGTCAACGCGGCACGCGGGGGTGCGCGCAGGAATGCGTGCATCACGGTACGCCGCATGGCATGATAAGAGAATTGGAATGGACGCCGAATTGCCTGAAACCCGTTTTTGCTCCTTTCTCGTCTAAAACCAAAACGTCTTTTTAGAGGGCTACTTGAATTGAAAATCTTACTCGGATTGTGCCTCCTCGCGCTCCTGTGCTCTTCTGGCGCCTTTTCACAAGCAGTAGCCGGATACGGCGCGGTTACAGGGACCGTCCGCGATCCGTATGGCGATGGGCTGCCCGACACTACGGTGGTTGTATCCAACGAGGCTCTCGGCATTCAGCGCACCATGACAACGACCGACGACGGCGTGTTCGATGCTCCCGGCCTCGCGCCCGGTTCCGCGTATAGCATCAAGGCGACCCACGTCGGGTACACCACCTGGGAAACCAAAGACGTTCGCGTTTCGGTAGGCGAAAGCATGAACTTCAAAATCGTGCTGCAGGCGCCGCAGCCAAACGCCAATGCTGAGCGGGTCTCCACCGCCACCGCTAACCCGGCGGTAAAATTCGAACTCTCAAGTCTAGCCGGCGCCGAGCAGGTGGAGTTGCTTCCCACCAACGATCGGCGGTTGGAGTCGCTGGTAGCGCTCGCTCCCGCGGTTACCGAAAATGGCTCGGGCGTATTAGCATTCCGCGGCGAGGGCTTCACGAATGCATTTTACGCCGATGGCGTTCTGGCTTCTGAATACCTATTTCTACCGCACGCCGGGGATTGCCCCGTACATAACGCAAGACGCGGTTTCGGAACTGCAAACCATTTCCGCGACCGGCTCCGCCGAATTCGGCCACTCCGCGGGCGGCCTGGTGAACGCGGCTACGCACGTGGGAACCAACGGCCTTCACGGCTCCGCGTACGAATACTACAACACCGGGAGTTTGAATGCAGCCGACCGCTACGATCCCGGATTCCATCCTGCCACACGGCAGAATCAGTACGGCTTGAGCGCCGGCGGACCGGCCCTTCCCAAGATGTTCTGGTTTATTAACGGCGAAGTGTTATCGAGCGAATCGCAAGGCATTAACCGCATTACCAATCCATTGATCGGAAACGCTTCCGGAACCGCGGTGCTGCCATCCAACTGCGGAACGGCCGCTACCGCGGCGCAGTGTACGGCCGCGATTGCATTTATCAACGCGCAGATGGATCGGGTGGTGGCGCGTTCCGTGCGATCGGACAACGGCTTTGCCAGGCTCGATTATCGCCTGAACCAGAGCAACACCCTCAGCGTGGAAGGGGCAGCCATGCACGCGCACGCCCCCAATGGATCGGTGATAGATCAGGTATCGCCGAACGGCGGCCTGCTGGGCAACAACGGCACCTACACGGATGAAACGCGCTTCGGCAAAGCGTCGTATATTGCCGCGCCTTCGAGCAACGCCGTCAATGAAATTCGCGCAGCGTGGTATCACGACCGCTATTCGGATTATGAAGACCCGACGCTGCTGCCCTCTACGGGCGCGGTCGGCATTACAGTCGCCGGCACGCCGATTGGCGGCAACCCCGCGTATCCCATGGTGATTAGTGAGCAGCGCTGGCAGTTCCTCGACCACTTGACCGCCGCCGTAGGCGCGCACTCGCTAACCTTGGGCGCAGAGTACATCCGCAACCAGGATAAGACCGCGCAGATCTATGGGAAAGCCGGCGCGTACGATTTTCCGACGCTCACCGCCTTTGCAGAGGACTTCACCGGCAACACGCTACAGCATCGGGACTACACCGATTTGTATCAGGGCTTTGGCCAGCCCGTAGTCACTGTGAAAACGCAAGGACTCGGCGCTTACGCACAGGATATCTGGCGGCCCCTGCGCGGCCTGACCGTCGATTTCGGCGTGCATTGGGAAAAGGTGCTGTTTGCCGCGCCTGCGTATACCAGCGCGAGCTTTTATGAAACCGGATCGATTCCCTCTGCCAGCACCGATTTTTCTCCGCGCGCCGGGCTAGCTTACCAGATCGACGGCCGCACGGTAGCGCGGCTCGGCTTCGGCTCTTACTACCAGCCCTACTCGGGTGAGTTGCTGGAACCTCTGTACACGGGCAACGGAATCAATCAGGCCAACATCTCGCTGAATCCGAACCAGACGGGGAGCCAGGTTTTCCCGAAGATTTTCGCCACCAATCTCGCACCCGCCAGTTTTCCTTCGGGTTCCCAAAACATCGTTTACCCCTTAAACAAGTTCCGCAATCCATATACGGAACAAGCTACCCTCGCCGTCGAGCGGAATTTAGGACATGAAACGGTAGTGAGCGTGGGAGTGATGCAGAGCCGCGGCGTAAGACTGTGGACTCAGATCGACCAGAACCTGCAAAACTGGAGTTATACCAAAGTTTATACTATCGACAATGCCGCGGGGGCTCCGACGGGCAATTATTACTTCTCTTCCATGTGGACGGCGAAGGCGGCCGGTACGAATTTCGCTCACGTGTATGAAATCGACAATTCGGGTTACTCGCGTTACAACGCGGCATTGGCGCAAGCGCGTAAAAGGATGTCGCACGGACTTACGCTTCAACTTTCCTACACCTGGTCGCACGCCATCGACAACGTGAGTGGGCCGCCGGTTCTGGGCGGCGCGACCACGGCTACGTATATTCCCGGCGATTATCGAGACGATCAAGGCAACTCGGCGTTCGATCAGCGGCATCGCGGCGTAATCGACTGGACATGGCAATCCAAGGCGTCCGGCGATTCCGCGGCGGCGCGGTATTTCCTGAGTGGCTGGCAGATATCCGGTATCGCCACTCTGGCCTCAGGTCTGCCGGAAACGCCGGTAGCGATCGTCAACGGGCAGCAGTTCGCCTCGGGTGCGAATAACGGCAGCACTGCGGTTAATATGCTCTACCTGAACTCGCTCAATGGTTCCGGCGGTTGGAATCGTGTGCCGTTTGAGAATGTCGATAGCTTGCGCACCAGCGCTCAATATGTCGTGAATGCGCGCATCGCCAAATCCCTGCCGTTCACCGATCGAGTTAAAGGAATACTGATCTTTGAGGCGTTCAACGCGCTGAACAAGCAGTACAGCACCAGTCTCGACACTATCGCTTATATCGCCACGTTAGGTGTACTGAGGCCGGTAGCCGGCGTGGGCGCCGGAATCGCGGCCGATGGGTACCCATATGGAACCAATGCGCGACGGGCCCAGGTAGCGTTTCGAATCGTATTCTAAGTGTCAACCTACAGCATGCCCTACCAGGGAGGTTTGGTTTTGTTTCGCAATATTTTCATAGGATTATTTCTGCCTGCGTTGACGCTGGCGCAGGTTTCCAGTTACACCATCAACACCGTCGTAGGGAGCAATACAGCCACCGCTCTCGGTGACGGAGGCCCGCCGCTCAGCGCGGAATTGAACACACCCGTCGGACTGTCGTTTGACGCAGCGCACAATCTATATATCGCCGACAGCGCGTTCAATCGCATTCGAGAGGTGACCGGCGGAAAGATTACGACCGTGGCCGGCAATGGAACCGCCGCCTGGGCTGGAGATGGCGGCTTGGCGACCGGCGCCAACCTCAGCGCGCCCTATAAGGCAGTCTTCGATTCATCCGGAAATATGTATATTGCGGACTTGGCCAATCAAGTGGTTCGTATGGTCAGCAAGAGCACCGGCAATATCTCCACCTTCGCCGGCCAGAACTGTTGTTATGGGTTTGCGGGCGACGGCGGTGCGGCGACCGGCGCGGTACTGAACCATCCCTTCGGGCTGGCTTTCGATTCCTCCGGCAATCTGTACATTGCCGATAGCAACAACCAACGTATCCGCATGGTAACGCCCGGCGGCACGATCACTACCGTAGCCGGCAATGGAAACCAGGGATTTGCCGGGGATGGAGGACCGGCTACTAAGGCGCAATTAAACGAGCCATTCGGCATCGCCTTCGATCCATCTGGCAATCTCTTCATCGCCGACAGCGGCAACAATCGGATTCGCGTTCTGATGACCAATGGCAACATTGCCACGGTCGCCGGTAACGGCAAAAACGGCTATAACGGCGACGGCATCCTTGCCACTGCCGCGGAGCTGAACCGGCCATTTGACGTCGCCTTCGACGCGTATGGCAACCTCTTCATCGCCGACACAAATAACTTCCGTGTTCGCGAAGTAACTACCAACGGTATGATCTCGACTATCGGCGGGGGCACCGGCGAGGGCTACTCGGGCGATGGGTTCATTGGAACTAACGCCAAGCTGAATTCTCCCAGCGGCCTCGCCGTGGATAGCTCCGGGAATATCTATATCTCTGATTCGGGCAATAACGTGATTCGGGAGCTTACCCCGTATCTTCCGTTCGTCAATCCGGGGGGCGTCTTGAGCGCGAGTGCATTCGGCGGTTTTACGTCGGTCGCGCCAGGTTCGTGGATCGAGATCTATGGCAGCAACCTTTCTTATAGCGCCAGCGCCCGTGGACCGGGCCGACTTCACGGGCGGGAGCTTAATAGCCCCCACGACTCTCGATGGAGTCAGCGTCACCATTGGCGGCCAACCGGCATATATCGATTACGTCAGCGGAGGGCAGATCAACGCGCAGGTTCCTTCCAGCGTGGGAACGGGCCCGCAGGCTCTAATTGTGAAGACCGCCGCAGGCGCAACCGCCGCGACCTATACGGTCACGGTAAATGCACTGCAACCGGGAATGTATGCCCCGCCCGCATTCAGCGTCGGCGGGACCCAGTATGTGGGCGCGCAGTTCTCCGATGGCGCCTATGCGATGCCGCCGGGCGCTGTTGCCGGCTTCACATCGCGGCGCGCTAAAGCGGGGGATACGATTACTATTTACGGAGTGGGATTCGGGCCGGTAACTCCGAATATTCCTGCCGGCCAGGTCGTTCAGCCAGGCCAGAGTAATTCGCTGCCATCCTTCCAGATCTCAATCGAGGGCACGCCGGCCACCTACACTTTCGCCGGGCTGGCGCCTCAGGCCGTTGGCCTCTACCAGTTCAATGTGGTCGTGCCTAGTGTTGCATCGAGCGACACTGCTTCAGTTACCTTCAGCGTCGGCGGCGTCGGCGGCGTCAGCGGCTCCCAGAGTTTACACATCGCGATACAGTGACCCCGGCTACCAAAGCAGTTTCAGACCGAATTGAATCTGCCGTGACGGAGTGGAGGTGCTGGTGATCACTCCCGCAGTGGGCGAAACTGCGGTGGGCGTGAAAACAACCGCATTTGGCGTATTGAAATTGGCGCGATTCAGCAGGTTAAATATCTCCGCTCGAAGCTGTAGGGTGAGCCGCTCGCGTATCGGCGTGTCTTTAAGTAATGACAGATCCCAGGTGGCCAAGCCGGGTCCTGGTAATGTGTCTCGGCCGAGATTTCCGTAAAATCCACCGCCATTCGGCGGTGCGAGAAATGCCGAGGGATTAAACCACTGATTCGGATTGCCCGTAATCACCGGGCCCGTAAATGCGGGATTCACGAAAGGCCGTACGGGATTCCGCGTGTCGCCGTTGTTAGAAGGGTTATAGCTGAGCTGGGGAGTGAAGGGAAAACCGCCCTGGATGGTCACAATGGAATTGATCGTCCACCCGCCGAGCCTCCCCTTTCCGAAGGGGAAAGCATAAGTTTCAGTGATTGCGGCCACGTTGCGGACATCGAAATTCGCTAATCCACGATCGGCGCGCAGATTGAACGGGTTCGAGGCCAGCGCCGGTTCGCCGCCCGAGGCGGTAGCGTTCAGTGAATCGCCATCGTCGATGATCTTGGACCAGGTGTACACTCCTCGAATCGCCAGACCGCCGCTGAAACGGCGGTTCACACCTACCTGCAGCCCATTGTATGCGCTGTCGCCCTCGGAGAAATAGGTCCAGGTGTTCGCGATAGCAGCGTTGGGTTTGGGTGCGAAAGGAACGTAGTAAGTTCCGGCGGGAACCGGAGTATTGGCTATGCCGGCCGGGAAGTTACTCGGATAATTCGCGGGGCAGGGCGATGCGGGACAGATCACTGGGAATGGTTCGTTGGCGTCAATCCCAATGATTTCGTGGTATCCGTGAGATCCCACGTATCCGACTGTTAAAACGGTGTTGGCAGTCAGTTCCCGTTCCGCACGGATCGACCAGGAGATCAGCGTAGGAGTAAACAAATCCGGCTGAACGCCCCCAGGCACTAACTTAGCCGTGGAGGGTATCGCCGCGGCCGGTAAGATCGGCAGTTGCGATACGGAAACATTCGGAAGACTATAAGTCGGATTATACGGGGCATTCTGATCGGCGCGGTAACCTAACGCATCCTGCAAGTCGTTGTACATACCAAAGCCGGCGCGAATTACGGTTTTGGCGGCGGGATTCCACGCCAAGCCAATACGCGGCTGCGGTAGAAACTTGCCGCGATTCATAGTGAACTCCGAAGACCCGATATTCGGCTGAGTGGAGATCACGCCCCCAGGATAAGTATAGTTGGCGGCGCGGCCATAGGCTTCATTCCACCCGTTCGTAGACTCGCTACGAAAACCGAGTGACAAGGTAAGTTTTGAGCCTATGCCGATGGCGTCCTCGGCATACCATGCCGCAAACCAGGAACGCCAATTCATTTCGGTCGACGCCGGATCATAGAGCAGAGTTCCGATACTTCCCTGTAAAAACGTCTGCAAACCCGCGAAAGTAGCCTGGCCGTATTGGCTAAGCGCGAGCATTTCGTTGGATCGCAGCCGCTGTAGCCAGACTCCCGCCGTCAACCGATGGCGCCCGTGCGTGAAAGACACTCGATCTTCGTAGGTAAACAGATTCCGCGCGACATGCAGATTACTTCCGTTATTAGATCCCGCAAGGCTCAACTGGGCTGTTGGATTCGACGCGGCGCTTCCGCCAACCACGGCCGCGCCGATCGGATCTCCCGCCAGAAAACCGGGAAGAGATGCCGCCGGGGAACCCGGCGTCGGCTCGCCTGTAAAGAAGTAGCCCGCTCGGGAGTAGCCGAAGCGCGCGGTATTAAGCAGCGTAGGCGAGAAGACGTGAGTCTCGTCAAGACTCGCAACCTGTTCCCTGAGACTTTCCACGTCGGTGCTATACAAGTTCGTGCTCGTGGGAGTGAACGCCGCGCTATCGTCGATTGTGTAAACGGCGCTGAATAAATCGCGATCGGAAAAATTGTGATCCAGCCGGATGGTTCCAAAATCGTCCCTGAGGCTCTGCAGCGGGGTGTTGAATGCTTCGGAAATGCCGCCAAAATCGGGAGCGCCCGCGCTGGGCGCCGGCCAAAGCGCGATCAACGGCGAGATGCCGACAAATACCAATCCCGGCGACGGGCAAGGGCTCGGCGCTGGTGCGATCAGCGAACAGGGCAGCAATCCGTTGCGGGCGTTCGTGTCGGGAACCAGGTCTACGCCGGTCTGATGGAGGCGCTGCCGGAACGCTTCATAATTGCCGAAGATGAAGGTCTTGTTCTTGCGCACCGGACCGCCCGCGGCGCCTCCGAATTGATTGCGCTGAAATCCTGGCGCGGCGCCGGCGTCGAAGAAGTTGCGGGCATTCAACGCGTTGTTACGCAAGAACTCGAAAATCGATCCGTGAAATTGGTTTGTTCCCTGCTGAGTCACGATCAGAACTTGCGCGGCCGGCCGCTTGCCGTACTCGGCGCTATAGGAATCGCTCAGCAAATTGAACTCCCGAACCGCATCTACGCCCAACAGTTCCTGACTGACTCCGCCCGGCTGCATGTTATTTTCGGCCGCGCCGGTGAACTCGACTCCGTTCAACAGGAATAGATTCTGTTGCGGTCGGTTGCCCGCGACCGCAAAGTTATTGCCGGCGGTGGAATTGGATACGCCGATTCCGCCAGTTTTTTCCCATGTGAAATTGACCACTCCCGGGTTGAGGGTTAGCAACTCGTCGTAGCTTCGCCCATTGAGCGGAAGTTCCTTCACCTGACGCTCCCCAACCAAGCCGGATACGCCGGCCGCGCCGGCGTTCAGCGGTGACGTGTCCGCGTTCACTACTACCTGTTGGCTTATGTCTCCGACTTCCAGACCCAAATCCACGGTGGCATCCTGTCCCACCGTTAAATGGATTCCACGGCGAACCTTTTCCGAGAACCCCGCTTTTCGAACGCGGATCTCGTAAAGTCCCACCGGCAGGGAGATCAATCGAAAACGGCCCGCCGCGTCCGTCACGGTCTTGCGGATCGTTCCCGTATCGGCATTCATAGCCGTGACATCGGCGGCCGCGACGGTGGCGCCCGAAGGGTCCACGACCGTTCCGTAAATGGAGGCCGCAACCTGTGCGGCCGCGGGCGAGGCAATGCATATGAATAGAGAGAGCAGCGTGCGCATGTCTTTTATAAGTTTCATTGTAACGAATACACGACAGAGCGCAAATAAATGGGCGGTGTGATAGTGTGAAAATTCGCTTATGCCGACGGCCTTAGTTGCGGAAGTCGAGAACAATCTGGCCGCACTGCGGCAGCAGCGCGGGCTCTCGGCGGCCAGCCTCGCCAAGATGGCGGGCGTCCGCCGGCAAACCGTCTATGCTATGGAGGCCGGCGCCTACGTTCCCAACACGGCGGTAGCGCTGCGACTGGCCCGCGCGCTGGATACCTCCGTCGAGAATCTATTCACGTTAACTGAGAATGCGCGCGCGCCGGAGTTGCGGTCGGAGGAGGCCTGGCTGCTGCCCGGAGCCGAGCCGCTTCGTCCCGGACAGCCCATTCAATTGTGCCGGGTGGACCGCCGTCTTGTGGCGGCCCCGCCATCGTCTATTCCATGGTATTTCCCCGTCAGTGACGCGATTGTGGCCGGGGAGCACGTTGAAAACGGTAAAGCCGAGGTTCAGGTCTACCATCCCGACCGGGATTTTCGAAATTGCATTTTGGTGGCGGGATGCGATCCCGGCATCTCAGTGCTCGCCCGCCACGCGCGGTCCCGCCGGCATCGAGCTGGTTTTGGCGCATCGCAACAGTTCTCAGGCGCTCGCGCTTCTAAAAGAAGGATGCATCCATATTGCCGGAACGCATTTGCGCGACGAAGCCAGTGGAGAATCGAATCTGCCTGAGGTCGGCCGCCTGTTTCCAAATCGCTCCGTGGCGGTGATTACGTTCGCGGTATGGGAGGAGGGAATCGTCACGGCGCGGGGAAATCCAAAGGGCATCGGCGGCATTGAAGACCTTGCCCGCGCCGATGTTTGCATTGTCAATCGCGAGAAGGGGGCCGGCAGCCGGCATTTATTGGATTCCCATTTGAAGCGATTGAAGATTTCCGCCAAAAGCGTTCGAGGCTACGACCGCGTTGCCCCGGGCCATCTGCCCGCAGCCTGGCAGGTGCGCACCGGCGCCGGCGACGCTTGCATCGCCACTCGTGCCGCGGCGCGCGTCTTCGGTCTGGGCTTCATCCCGCTGCTCTGCGAGCGCTACGACCTCGCGATCCGCCGTCGTCACCTGGATTCGCCAGGAGTCCAGGCCGTATTGGATACACTGAACCGCTTGAGCTTTCGCCGGGAACTGGAAAGCATTGGCGGGTACGATACAAAGACCGCCGGTCAGCGGTTGCTCTAAAGCCTGAGACATTTCAGATAGACCGGCGTGCTATAAACATTCCATGCGGAATGCGTGGCTCTCCTTGCTATTGGCTTCGACGGCACTCGCCGCCGATTCCCGGCCTAAAGTGCGTGCGGTGACGGCGTTCGTCGATATCAACGCCAAGAACTATCCCGCCCAGTTTGAAGCCACCATGCGATTTCTGAACGGCGCGCGGGACGCGTACCGCCGCGCGGGATTTGAAGTGGAGACAGTCCGCATCGTCACGCAGCCCTTTCCGCGATATGCCGCCGGGATGAAGCGTGAGGACGCGGTGGCGTTCTTTCATAAGCTGAACGATTTGGCGGCGACCTCGGGATTCTCATTGAATATTGGACCTTCGATGTTGAACGACAATGACGATGCGGCCCCGAATGCGTTGCTGGTGGATGCTCTATCCACCGGAAAGATCAACGCCAGCCTGGCGATCGCGGGCGACGATGGCATCCACTGGCGTGCCTTGCGCGAAGCCGCCAAACTAATTAAGGAGCTTTCGCAGCGCAGCCGTGGCGGCGAAGGTAATTTCAACTTCGCGGCAACGGCCATGGTGAAACCGTACGGCCCCTTCTATCCCGGCGCGTATCATCCGGGAGGCGGCCGATCGTTCGCGGTCGGTCTGGAAGGCGCGAGCGTAGTGGCCGATGTTTTCAATCGCATTCACGATCCCGTGGAGGCGCAGAAGATACTTGCGGAATCGCTCGCGAAATGCATGCGCGAGGCGGAAAGCGCCGCTACGGGCATTGCATCCGGCACTGGATGGACCTATGCGGGCATCGACCCCACGCCCGCGCCATTAGGCGAAGTCTCCATCGGGCGCGCGATCGAATCTTTCACCGGAGTTCCGTTCGGTTCGAGCGGCACTATGACTGCGGCCCGGATTATCACGGCTGCTGTGCAATCCGTGCCAGTGAAACGCACGGGGTATTCGGGACTGATGGTCCCGGTGCTGGAGGACGCGGTGCTGGCGCGGCGCTGGGCGGAAGGTACGTACACAATGGATTCGCTGCTGGCTTACTCGGCCGTTTGCGCGGCCGGACTGGATACCGTGCCGTTGCCGGGTGACATAACCGTCGATCAGATTGCGCGCATTCTGGGCGATGTGGCGTCGCTAGCCTATAAATGGAAGAAGCCGCTAGCGGCGCGGTTGCTGCCCGTGCCGGGAAAGAAGGCTGGCGAACGCACCGCGTTTACCGATTCGCGCATGGCGAATACGGTGATTCACTAACCGCTGTCAACCCCGGCCTTCAGCGTTACTGCGACAGCCGAGCGATCCGAAAGTTTGCCGGCCAAAGTACAAGTCGGCGAACCTTTTGATCCCCTTCGTCGTCTTACATCCATGACAACGCCTCCGGAGGCCCACCAATGATTGCATTTCTCGAAAGTCTTGGCCGCGATCTGCGATACGGCATTCGCGGTTGGTGGACCTCCCGCGGGTATACGGCGGTGGCGTTGCTGTCGCTTGCGCTGGGCATCGGCGCCACTACGGCGATTTTTAGCGTCGTCTATGGCGTGCTGATCGCGCCATATCCTTACGCGAGGCCCGGCGAGATCTGGGCTCCTCAGATCCAGAATGCCAAAGATCCCCAACAAGGACGCGGATCGTACCACTTGAGTGAATATCTGGAAGTCCAAAAGCTGGACGCCTTTTCCGCCGTGATGGCGACGGGGTTTGACAATATCCTCCTCGGCGGCGACCGCCCCCCTGAGAACGTTGAGGGCGCGCGCCTTTCCGGCAATGCTTTTCAGTTTCTGGGAGTGCCCCCGGTTATCGGCCGCACCATTCTTCCGTCGGATATTAGGCCCAGTGGTGAGGCCGAGTCCGTGGTGGTTCTCAGCTACAAGGCTTGGCATCGCTGGTTCGATGGCCACCCGGGCGCGTTGGGCAAGACGCTTCGACTCAACGATCAGGCTTATACCGTGATCGGCGTCATGCCGCCGCGCTTCGGCTGGTATGGAAACGATGGCGTGTGGCTGCCGCTTGCCACCAATGGGGCCCAGGACCGCTTCGTGAACGCCATTATGCGGCTTCGCCCAGGCGTTTCGAAAGAGGCCGCGCAACAGGAGCTGCATTCGCTTCATCTGCAACTGGCGCAGGCGCATCCGGCGGACTTCCCCAAGGATGGTTTCAACACGCGGCTGGTGAACTATCTCGATATCACCGTCGCCAGCGGCGAGATGCAATCCAGTCTGCGCCTGTTGTTCGGTGCGGTGGGTTTCCTGCTGCTGATCGCGTGCGCCAATGTGGCCAATCTACAGCTCGCGCGCGCCACGAACCGTTCGCGCGAGATCGCCGTGCGCATGTCGATTGGCGCCGGCCGAATGCGCGTGCTGCGGCAACTACTCACGGAGAGCGTGCTCCTCTCTTTTCTGGGCGGCGCGCTGGGCGTGCTGTTCTCCATCGCGCTGACAAACGGAATCGTGGCATTGATGCCCGAGTTTTACGTCCCCAATGAGGCGCGCATTACCGTGAACGGGTACGTGCTGCTGTTCTCGATTGCGATCTCCGTTCTGACCGGCATCCTCTTCGGGCTGGCACCGGCGATCCAGTGCTCGCGCGCGGATTTGGTGGAGGCGTTGAAAGATGCCGGGAGAGCTTCCACGAGTGCGGGCGGCGGCAAAATCCGCAACCTTTTGGTAGTGGCCGAAGTCGCGCTGTCGGTAATCTTGTTGACCGGGGCCAGCCTGACTGTTCGCGGCTTTATCGCCCTGCACAAAGTGGATGTAGGCTTCCAACCCGATCGCGTGCTGATGGTCAATTTGCCGCTGCCCGCGAAACGTTATCCGACCTACCAGCGGCGTATCGCGTTCGCTCAGGATATTCTGCAGCGCGTGCAATCGCTGCCCGGAGTGCAGTCGGCGGCCATCGGCAATGGAGGGTTGCCCTTTGGCGGCCCGCAATCCGCGTTCACCATCGAGGGCGTTCCGCAGTCCGGAACCGAACGCATCACGGTGAGCTTGATCAGCGCGGATTATTCCCGCACCCTGGGGATTCCACTGCGCGCGGGACGCGAGTTAACCGCGCAAGATGTCTTCCATGCCGACCGCGTCGCGCTGATCAACCAGGCCGCCGCCAAGCTTTGGCCCGCGGGCCGGACTCCCATCGGCGGACGCATCCGGTTGGACCTGCTTGCTAAACCGGGCGGCAATAATCTGACGCCCGCGGGCGCCACGGGCGAGATCACGATCGCGGGGATACTGGCGGATACCAAGAACGCCGGCCTTCGCAGCCCGCCGGCTCCGGTAATCTATGTGCCGTATACGCTGATTGCACCGCTGGGGCGCCAGCTCGCGGTGCGAACGCAAGGCCAGCCGATGCTGCTTTTAAACGCTGTGCGCCGGCAGGTACAGGCCGTCGATAGGGATCAGCCCGTCGCCCGGCCGATCACGCTCGAAGAGGTGCTGGGCTTTGAGACGGTGCAGCCTCGCTTCAACATGGCGCTGTTCACCTTCTTCGGCATGTTGGGACTGGCGCTTGCGGCGTTCGGCACTTACAGCGTACTCTCTTACACTGTAGCGCGCCGGACGCACGAAATTGGCATCCGCATGGCGCTGGGCGCCGGACAGCGCGACGTGTTGGGACTGATGCTGGCGATGGGAGGCAAGCTGGTGCTCGTGGGACTGATCGCCGGATTGGCAGGGAGCGTTGTACTCGCCACTTACCTGGGCAGCGAGATATTCCAAGTTCCCGCGACGGACCCACTCGCCTTAGCGGGTGTGGTGGCGCTATTAAGCGCCGCCGCAGCCCTGGCCTGCTATCTGCCCGCACGGCGTGCGGCGCGCCTGAGCCCCATGGGAGCATTGCGACACGAATAGCGTGAGTAAGGATGGCGCTCGGGAGCGGCACGACAACCGGAAAACACCGCTTACTAACAAGCGCGGCTCCGCGGGTCTCCGCATATACCTGTAGCTTTGGCTAAACTGAATGAAGCTGCACGCAAGAGTGCCACGCAAGAGTGCGTGCGCCACGGTACGCGTCATCTCACAGTCGGATACTTAATCCCCAACTGCTCCAGATACGTATCGTACTTCGCCGGATCGTAATAGAACGGCTTCATCAGCGGCCGGTATTTTTCCATGATCTTCTCGTTCAGGAACGTCGCCGGCTTATCGCCATCGCGGATGAAGCTCTTGTACTTCACGTCCTTAGTCTGCACGTTTTTGAAGTAATCCCAAGCCTTCTCGACGATCTCGGGATGCGTCAGTATGTCGAGCATCGTCATGGCCTGCACCTTGGCGCCCGCGATCACGCCCTTATGCGCGATGGGCGTCGCCATCGAAACGCCATTGGCCCAGTTATGCCCTGGACCGCCGGGAATGTTGGAGGGATAGTGTAAGGTCACCGTCGGAACCTGCCACGATATATCGCCGATATCATCCGATCCGCCGCCGGTCGGCTGAGCACCGAAGCCGCCGCCCTCGCCATCGCCGCCTTGACCGGGGGTGGGTACGCGCGGCTGGCGCATCTCCTGCAATCTGGTAGAGAGGCCGCGCACAGGAACCTTGAGCTCCTTTTGCAAGCCCTTGGCCAGCGCCTGATCCGCATCCGACCACTGCGGCAGGCCGACCTTCTTGATGTTCTCGTTCATGGCTTCGGCAATAGCCTTATTGAAGTGCCCCGGCCACGCGCTGCCCAGCAGGCGCGAGGTATAAGTAGTATCGGTCATCAGCGTCGCGGCCTTGGCCATGTTGTCGCCGATGTGCCACATGTCCATAATGTGGTCGTAATCGGCCTCGCGGAAGTAATACCAGACGCTGGCGTTGGGCGGCACCACATTGGGCTGATCGCCGCCATTGGTGATCACATAATGCGAGCGCTGCGCAAGGCGCAAGTGCTCGCGGCGGAAATTCCAGCCGACGTCCATCAGCTCGACCGCATCAAGCGCGCTGCGCCCTCGCCACGGAGCGGCCGCCGCGTGCGCGCTCTCGCCCTGGAACATGTATTCCACCGAAACCAGGCCGTTCTGATTCACGGCCGGGCCCCAGGAAACGTCCAGGCTCGAGGCCACGTGGGTGAACAGGCAAACGTCCACGTCTTTGAACATGCCCGCTTTCACGAAATAGGCCTTGGCCGCAACCTCTTCTTCGGCGACGCCCGGCCATAGCCGGATCGTCCCCTGCAGATGCTCGCGCTCCATCACCTTCTTCACCGCGATGGCCGCGATAATGTTCAGCGGCACGCCGGAGTTGTGCCCCTCGCCATGCCCCGGCGCGCCCTCGATGATGGGATCGTGCCAGCCTACTCCGGGCTTTTGCGAGGCTTGTGGAATATCGTCAATATCGGAACCGAGCGAGATAACCGGCTTGCCCGAACCCCATGAAGCTACCCAGGCGGTCGGGATGCCGGCGTAATTGCGCTCGATCTGGAAACCTTCCTTTTCCAGCGCCGCCGGTCAGGTATTTCGAGGTCTCGAATCTCCTGAAACCCGAGCTCGCCGAAACTGAAGACGCTATCGACCATAACCTGCGCCTGCTTCTTCATGGCGTCGATCTGGCCGGCGAGGTCGGCCTTCATGGCGGCCTCCTTTTCCGGGGAAAGCTTGGGTTGACCCAGCGCGCAAGCGGCGCCGAGCAGTAGAACGGCGATGGACCTTTTCATGAATGCGGCTCCTATAGGAGATTAGTGTAGAACAGGATTGCGGATGCTGCTTTATCAAAATGCAAAACTCTGCTGTATTGGCGCCGGAGAGGCTGGCAGAGTCGCCTGCCAACCTCCCTCGGATTTGGCTAGAGATCGATTTCGATCTATCGCCTCTTTCCACTCCATCCACAGCCCGTCGGAGACGGAGATCGGCCCCCCTACGCGCGCCCGCGCACGCCGTTCCACACGCGCATCACTCCCGCCGGATTACCATCGCGCAGCTCTTCGGGCAGCACGCTGGCGGGCGCGTCCTGATAGCACACCGCGCGCGCAAAGCGGTCGATGGCGCGGCCGCCGACGGAGGTGCTCCTGCCATCGGAGGTCGAGGGATACGGACCGCCATGCACCATCGCCTGGCAGACCTCGACGCCCGTCGGATAGCCGTTGAACACGATTCGGCCTACGCGCGTTTCGAGCGCGGCCGCCAGTTTGGCGCAAGCGTCTTCGTC
Source organism: Bryobacterales bacterium (assembly GCA_963723015.1). Taxonomy (GTDB): domain Bacteria; phylum Acidobacteriota; class Terriglobia; order Bryobacterales; family Bryobacteraceae; genus PALSA-243. The sequence continues at coordinate 46,392 of CAVRPF010000013.1, read as the reverse complement.
GCCCGGCGGCGTGGTGAATGGTCGCGGTGAGGTTGCCTTCCATAGCCGCGGCCAGCTTCAAGGCCTGGTCGAGACCGTCGTATCGCACCAGCATCGATGCGGGCCCGAACATCTCTTCGGCGAGCTCCGGCGTTTTCAAGAACGTCTCGGCGGCGGCTTCGAACAGCGCCGGAACCGCCGCGGCCGCAGGCTGCGCAGCCGGCCGCCACGCCGCGTACGCGCGCATCGCCGGCGCGCGCCGTCACCGCCTTGCTGTATGTCTGAGGATATTCCTGTTCAGCATCGCCGCCGGCGCGGTGGCGCGCAGCTTTTCGCCCAGCGCCGAAGCCAGACCGTCGCCCTCTCGGCCCGGCGGGAAGCATGACCACGCCTGGATTCGTGCAGAACTGCCCCACGCCCAAGGTGATGGACCCGTGCAGTCCCGCCGCGATCTGCGCGCCGTGCTGCTGCTAACGCGTTGGGCAGAATGAATACCGGATTCACGCTGCTCATTTCGGCATAAAACGGAATCGGCTCGGGACGTTTGCGCGCGATTTCAAGCAGCGTCAAGCCCGCCGCCGCGCGATCCGGTGAAGCCGCCCGCCTTGATAGCCGGATGCGCCACCAGCGCCTGCGCCATGCTCATGGCCTTCGGTAAACAGCAGCGAGAAAACGCCTTCGGGCATGTCCGTTTGCGCCGCCGCGTCGCGAATCGCCGCGCCGCACATTTCGGCCGTTCCCAAATGCGACGAGTGCGCCTTCACGACCACCGGGCATCCGGCCGCGAAGGCCGACGCCGTATCGCCGCCCGCCACCGAGAACGCCAGCGGAAAATTGCTGGCGCAGAAAACCGCCACCGGGCCCAGCGGGCGCAGCATGGAACGCATATCCGGCTTGGGCAGCGGGCTTGCGGTCCGGATCGGCCGTGTCGATGCGCGCATCCACCCACGAGCCCTCTTCCGCAATGCCGGCGAAAAATCGAAGCTGAAAGCAGGTGCGGCCCAACTCTCCGCGCACGCGGCCTTCGGGCAACGCCGATTCCGCCATCACGCGATGAATCAGCGCATCGCCCAAGCCTTCCAGATTGGCGGCGATCTGGCGCAGAAATGCGGCCCGGCGCGCGCGCGGCAGGTCGCGGTATTCCGGAAACGCCGCCGAAGCCAGCGCCATCGCCCGCTCCAGATCGGCTTCAGTCGCGGCGTGAAATGCCGGATCCAGCCGTTCGCCCGTGGCGGCATTGACCGCATAAAACGTTTTGCCGGAGGAGCCGCGCGCGACTCCGTCCGATAATCGATTTGCCTTCAAGTTGCATGTGATTCTGTATGGCTTTCAGGCCCTTGTTTTGCGGCCGGAGGTATGATTACAAATTCGGGAACATGGCTATGAAAAACAGTGCAATCGCTTATCTTCGCACAAATCTCTTTTTGCCGGCGCGCTAACCGCCCAACCGGTTTTCACCAACGTCTTTCCACCCGATGAATACGCCGCCCGCCGCGCGCGCGTGATGGAAAAGATCGGCGACGCCGTCGCCATCCTGCAGGGGACCACCGAGCGCCCCGGCGAGCAACCGTTGCGTCAGAGCAATCAATTCTTCTACGTCAGCGGCGTGGTCGAGCCGCGCGCCATTCTGGCGATCGACGGCAAAACGAAAAAATCCACGCTCTTCCTGAATCCGCGCAATGAAATGCGCGAGAAGCGCATGTTCGGGCCCGGCCTGTATCCCGGGCGAGGAGGCCGTGAAGGAGACCGGCATCGAGGCGGTTCTGCCACGCGACGATTTTAAAGCCATGCTGGAAGCCTTCGGGCGCGATAGGCCGCGTCATCTACACGCCATTCCGGCCCGAAGTGCTAGGCTCCGCATCCTCGAGCGATCCCATCACTCTGGCCCGCAATACGAAGAACGATCCCTGGGACGGACGCATCTCGCGCGAAGAGCAATTCCGCGCGCGTCTCAAGGAATACGCGCCCAACTCCGAAATCAAAGACCTCGATCCGATTCTAGACACTCTTCGCGGCACAAAAGATGCGCGCGAGATCGCTATCATCCGTGAAGCCACGCGGATCGCCGGACTGGGCATTATGGAAGCCATGCGCGATGCGCGTCCCGGCATGTACGAATACGAATTGCAGGCCGATTGCGAATTCGTATTTAAGAAACTGGGCGCTTACGGCCCCGCCTATTTCGCCTTGATCGCCACCGGACCGAATACGTTTTACTCGCACTATCACAAGGACACCGCACAATTGAAGGATGGTGACCTGGTACAACTCGATTACGCGCCCGACTATAAGAACTACGCCTCGGATATGACGCGCGTCTTCCCGGCGAACGGCAAATTCACTCCGCGGCAGCGCGAGTTCTACGGCATCTATCTGAAGCTCTATCAGGCGCTGATGACGTCCATCCAAGTTCACGAGCGCCCTAGCGATATCATCAAGGCCGCGGTGGTGAAGATGGACGCCATCATGGCCTCGTATAAGTTTACCGACGATAAGATTAAAGCTGCCGCTACGGCGTTCGTGGAAAACTATCGCAAGAGCCGCGCCAACAGTCTCGGCCACACCGTCGGTATGGAAGTACACGATGTGCGCAACCCCACGCCGACGCTCGAACCGGGTCAGATTTTCACTATCGAACCGGCCATGCAGATACCGGACGAGCACCTGGGAATCCGGCTGGAAGACATGCTGCTGATCACGGATACGGGATACGAGAACCTCTCGGCGTTTGTGCCGGTTGAAATTCCGGAGATCGAGAAATTGATGGCGAAGCATCGGGGATTGAGCGATGCGATGGGGCATTAAAAGCCAGGGACATGTTGCTCTTGATGTCGTTTCTCAGCTGTGATATTATAAATCATGCCTGAGGGCTGGCGGAAGTCCGTCAACGAACGGCTCCATGTGCCGCGGGCCAAGGGCGGCGGAATTTTGCGTCGTGAAGTCTGGGTTGATGCGGATGGCCGCGTGGTGCGCTACAACCTGGCTTATATTAATCACCTCATTTATTCGGGTGATAATGGCCGGGTGCTCGGTTACGATTCGGCGCACGGCTCGCATCATCGACACTATAAGGGTCAAAGTGACGCCAGTGCAATTGGACAGTTTCGAAGAGATTGAAGCGGCGTTTCAAAAGGAATGGACTAATCTGTTGTGGAAGGTGAAAGCATGAAAACGACAACTGAAATCCGGGTGGAGCCCGTGGAAGCGTTTTTCGAGCGCGGCCGCAAATACGCGAGGTTGGCCGATCGCGGCGAGCCAATTCCCACCAGCCATATCATTTCGTTTGGAGATATGGAATCGCTGCTGCATGTTCTGACTACCAAGCGGGTGTTGCTGCTCAAAGCAGTTAAGCAATCCCCTGGTTCCATCAGTGATCTCGCTCGAAAGCTCAAGCGCGACCGCAGCGCCGTGACGCGCGACGTTCAGTTGCTGGAGAACGCCGGAGTAGTTCGAGTCACCGTGAAGCCGCTGCCGGGCCATGGCAAGCAGAAGATTGTAAGCCCTGTCGCGCGCGACATTCGCTTAACCGCCCACCTGTAACCAAGGCGATCTTTTTGCGCTTTTCCAGCATGATATCGGCGGTGGACGCTCACGCCTGCGGCGAGCCTGGCCGCGTCATCACCGGGGGCGTCCTGGACGTCCCCGGCAAGACCATGTTCGAAAAGATGAAGCACTTCGAGCGGCATGCCGATCAGCTCCGCCTGCGCATGTTGCGCGAGCCGCGCGGCTATCCGGCCGCCAACTGCAATGTCATCCTGCCGCCAACGCATCCCGACGCCGACGCCGGGTTCATCATTATGGAGCAGGTGGAGTATCCGCCCATGTCCGGCACCAATACGATTTGCGTCGTTACGGTATTGATCGAAACCGGCATGGTCGTGGTTTCCGAGCCAGTAACCAAGCTAAGGCTTGAAACCCCCGCGGGCTTGATTGCCGTGGAAGCCGAAGTCCGCGCCGGCAAGGTCAAGAAGGTCACGTTCCGCAACGTGCCCGCATTCGCAACCTACCTAGACACGCCGGTGGAAGTTCGCGGAGTGGGCACTGTGATAGTGGACGTGGCGTATGGCGGCATGTTCTACGTTATCGCCGATGCCGCTCCGCTCGGCTTCCGGCTAATGCCCGATGAAGCCCGCGACATCGTCCGTGTCGCCGAGAGTATTAAAGCCGCGGCGCGCGAGCAGTTGCCGGTAAAGCACCCGGATAACGCGGAGATCGCCGGCATCTCCATCGCGCAACTTTCGGGTGAGCCGTCGCGTCCAGAAGCGCATCGTAAGAATACTGTGGTGGTTTCAACCGGAGCGCTCGATGGCCGCCCGGAATCGTGGGCCGGCGTGCTGGATCGCTCGCCTTGCGGTACCGGCACGTGCGCCAAAATGGCGGCGCTGCATGCGAAAGGTAAACTCCCGCTGCACCAGGATTTCATCCACGAGGGTATCTTGGGAACAACCTTCACCGGCCGCCTGGTAGAACATACCCGCGTCGGTCCCTACGCCGCCGTCGTGCCCACGCTTTCGGGTCAGGCGTGGATTACAGGTTTTGCTCAATACGTGCTCGATCCTGAAGATCCGTTCCCCAATGGCTTTACCGTGGGAGATATCTGGGGGGTGGCGTAGGGATGAGCGCGCGTTTTCAGAAAGACGATCTCAACATTTCCCGATTGACTTTGCCGCTGAACGGAGTATGATTCTAAATACTCCCCCGTTCGAAAATCTTGAATACCGTGAACTTCACTCATACCCCCATCATTCTGGAAACCGATTTGGCCGGCGTTCCTCTGCATGCGCGCGGCAAGGTGCGCGACGTCTATGCCGTCGACGGCCGTCTATTGATTGTGGCCACCGACCGCATCTCCGCGTTCGATTACATTCTGCCCACGGGCATTCCCGATAAAGGGCGCGTGCTGACGCAGCTTTCCATTTTCTGGTTCGATTTTTTGCGCGATCTCACGCCCACGCACTTTTTGACGGCGGATGTGGCTGCGTATCCCGCGCCGCTCGGCGAATTTCGCGATCAACTGGAAGGCCGGTCGATGCTGGTGAAGCGCGCCCAGATGGTCGAGATTGAGTGCGTGGCGCGCGGTTATATTTCTGGCTCGGGGTGGAAAGAATATTTGCAAAGCGGCACGGTATGCGGCATTAAGCTGCCCGCCGGTCTGCGCGAAAGCGACCAGCTGCCGGAGCCGATCTTCACGCCCGCAACCAAAGCACAGACTGGGCACGACGAGAATATCTCCTTCGAGCGCACAAGCTCGCTGATTGGCGGAGATCTGGCCCTGCGGCTGCGCGATTTGACGCTGTCGATCTACGCGCGCGCAGCGGAGTACGCCAAGACCAAAGGAATCATCATCGCCGATACCAAGTTCGAGTTCGGATTTGTGGATGGCGTATTGACGCTGGGCGATGAAGTGCTGACGCCCGATTCTTCGCGATTCTGGCCGGCCGAGAGCTACCGGCCGGGCGGCCCGCAGCTTTCCTACGACAAACAGTTTGTGCGCGATTATCTGGAATCGATTCATTGGAACAAGCAGCCGCCGGCGCCGGAACTGCCGCAAGATATCGCCGCCAAAACCGGCGAAAAATACCGGCAGGCCTACGCAGTGCTCACCGGCCGCAATTTATGAACTGGTTGGACATTGTCGTGCTGCTGATTGTGGCGGCTTCGGTGTTCGCGAGTTTCCGCAACGGCTTGTCGCGCGAAGTGATCGGGCTGATCTCTGTGATGCTGGCGCTTCTGCTGGGAATCTGGTTCTACGGAACCGTGGCTGGATATCTACAACCTCATGTGAGTACCAGAACGGCGGCGAACCTGGGTGGATTTTTTTTGGTGTTTATCGGAGTACTCTTGTTAGGGCATTTTGTTGGTTACCTCGTGGGAAAGTTTTTGCGGGTCACGAAGCTTTCGATAATCGATCATCTATTGGGCGCGGGCTTCGGCGCCTTACGCGGCGCGTTGATCTCGGTGGCATTATTGATGGGGATTATGGCTTTTTCGCCGGGCGATCGGCCGCCCGCCGCGCTGGTGCATTCGCGGCTGGCGCCCTATGTTGCCAAAGCTGCGCACGTATTCGCGGATGTGGCTCCGCACGAATTAAAACAGGGCTTCCGTAAAACGTATGCGGAAGTGAAATCGGCATGGGGAACGGCCGTCGAAGAGCGGGCTCACGGCAGGCCGAGAGCGGAATAGACACGACGATGAAAACCGAATTTGACGGAGTGGTCGAGCGCCTGCTGAACGCCGGAATCTCGGTGCCGGAGGCTGTGCGCATTCTCGAGCGGGGTATGATCGTGAGCGCGCTCAAGCGGGCGGAGGGCAACCAGTGCGCAGCGGCTAAAATTTCAGGCATCCACCGCAATACCTTACAACGAAAGATGGCGGAGTTCGGCTTGGGCAACGGACGTACGCGCGCGCGCCGTAAGCCGCCGGCCCCTGCCGGCCGCCCGCGCAAGCGCAAGACCGGCGCGGCATAGGCCAATGGATCTGCTGATCTTCGATCTGGATGGCACTTTGATCGATTCCCGGCTCGATCTGGCGCACTCCGTCAATGCGACGCGCGCGCATATGGGCATGACGCCACTCGAATTCGATCGCGTGTATTCCTATGTGGGTAATGGAGCGCCGGTGTTAATCCGGCGGGCGCTGGGCGAGCAAGCCACCATAGCTGAAGTAGAGGAAGGGCTCGAATTCTTCCTGGAGTATTACCGCGATCACGCGCTCGATTACACCAGGCTTTACCCGGGCGTGAAGGAATCGCTGGACCGCCTGCAAACGGCGGGCAAGCGCATGGCGGTGCTCACCAACAAACCAGTGCGCATGAGCCGCGCGATTGTGGAAGGGCTGGGCATAGGGCATCATTTTTTCCAGGTCTACGGCGGCAACAGCTTCGATTTTAAAAAGCCGAACCCCGTTGGAGTGGAGACGCTCATGCGCGAAACCGGCGTCGCCCGGGAGTGGACGGTGATGGTGGGCGATAGCGGCGTGGACGTGAATACCGCGATCAACGCCGGCGTAAAAAGCTGCGGCGTCACCTACGGTTTTCAACCGGACACGCTGAAGGATCCCAAACCGGATTTGCTGGTGGACCGCATGGAGGAGTTTGTGGAGTGGGCGCTGGGTTGAGGGACGATCCCAAGAGCGAAGCCGGATCGTAAGTCGTCGGCCCGTTGACAATGAGCGACTATTCGGGTGCTCGCAATCCGGACCGAATAAATCCCAATAGAGCGACAAACATCAAGGTGCAGAAGAGCGCGGCGTTTGGTTCCGGTAGCAACACGATACTTCCGCCAATAGTTGCCGTAATGCTGTCGGAGAACGGAGTGACTGTGGAATTGGCTGAGGTAGTACACGGCCCACCTATAATCCCGGCGTTAAAGCATCCGGGGTAAGCGCTCTCATCCTGCGAAATAGAAAGCACATAAGTGCCAACCCCCACCGGGGCAGTCGTACAGACCGTGTAAGCCACGAGACCGGTCGTAAAGTTACAAACTATAAAAAAACCGTTATTATCGTCTATGCCTGAACAGTAGGTGGAACCCGGCGCGCCACGACAGCCCCAATCGAAATCACTTTGGATGATCGCCCCACCGCTGACTGACTCAATGTCAACAATTGCGTCCGCGTTACCAGCGCACGAGAACGGCAGTGATGCATCAATTCCGTGGCAATTGCTGGGTCGTCGCTCGTTTCCTTAAAAACCACAGACAGAGTGACCGGCCCAGGACTCGTTATCAGAAAAGGAATCGACTCGCTCCCGATCAAGCTGGTGCCTGGCCCAAGTGAAAAGGTTATGGTGCTGGCTTTGCCTTGCAGGACTACAAGAACCGGAGTCATGATTAGCGGCAACCATCTTGCAAGGTAAATTTTCATACATCTCGTAACGCGGCAGTATGATGTTAGATCTTCGCGTACTCTCTGTCAATCGACTTTTTGGCGGTCTCAGCCCGGGGTTTGCAATTGCATACAACTGCGGAGCAATTTTCGCTGCCAGGAGGTCTTGATTCGACCGATAGTCGGGCCCGTCTAGCAGTAGGAATCGTGTAAGCGGGAGCAGCTAAAATCGAGGCATGGACTTGAGTTATCCGATCGGCAATTCACTTGGCCGAAGACCGTTGCCAGGGAACAGCGCGATCACATGATCGAAAAAATCGCCGCCGCGCCAGCGAAGTTTCGCGAGGCTGTTCGCGGCCTGGACGATTCGCAACTGGATACGCCGTATCGGCCTGAGGGCTGGACCGTCCGCCAGGTGATTCATCACGTAGCCGACAGCCACATGAACAGCTACATCCGTTTTCGACTGGCATTGACGGAAGCGGCCCCGGCGGTCAACGGGTATAACGAAAAGGAATTGGCTAAGCTGCACGATTCGCAGACCATGCCAGTAGAGCCGTCGGTGCAGCTTCTGGACGGTTTGCATCGGCGGTGGGTGGACATGCTGAGGTCGATGACCGGGGCCGATTTCGAGCGCGCCTTTCGCCATTCGGAGCACGGATTGATTCGCCTTGACTCGAACCTGGCATTATATGCATGGCACTCGCAGCATCACGCGGCGCACATCACGGGGTTGCGTGAGCGGATGGGGTGGAGGAGGTAAACCGAGCCGTCTATCTTTTACTACAACCGAACCCGGCTTTGCCGCGTCCAATCCGATTAGGGCGGTATAATAACTACAGCTATGACTAGCCGCATCAAGTATTTGGTCGTGAGCTCCTCGACCTGCCTCACGGTTTTCCTTCTGGCCGGGACCGTTATCGGCAGGGGCGCGTCGCAAGACGACACCTTCAAACACATCGGCGTGTTCAGCGAAGTGGTCGGGTACATCGAGAAGCAGTACGTGGAAGAGCCCGACATGAAGAGCGTTACTCTGGGCGCGCTCGATGGCATGTTGGAGGCTATCGATCCGTTCGCCAGCTACCTGAACGCCGATCAGTATCGCGATTACTTGAAGAATAAGGATGCCAAGCGGGCCGACGTCGGGCTGGTGCTCTCCAAGCGCTACGGCATGGTCGTAGTCGTGGATGCGATTCCCGGCTCCCCCGCGGCTAAAGCCGGCTTTTCCACTGGCGATATGATTGAGAGCATCAAGGGCGTGGCGACCCGCGATATGCCGCTGGCCTACGCGAATATGCTGTTGCAGGGCGACCCGGCCAGCGACGTGGAATTGAGCGTGGTTCGCGCGCGCCACCCGGAGCCGCAAACTGTGAAGTTGACTCGCGCCGCCGTTTCTCTGCCCCCCATCGAATCGAGAATGCTCTCCAGCGATGTGGGATATATCAATGTCAATTCGCTCTCCAGCGCGCACTTGAAGGAAGTGGCCGACGCTGTGAAGCAGCTGCAGAAAAACGGCGCAAAAAAGTTGATTGTGGATGTGCGCTACTGCGGGGTGGGAACGCCGGAGGAAGGCATCGCGTTCGCCAATCTGTTTTTGAAAAGCGGCCGCATCACTTACCTGAAGGGGCAGCGCGTGGCCCAACAGAATTTCGATGCGGATCCGGCCAAGGGCATCACCGATCTTCCGGTTGCGGTATTGGCCAATCACGGCACGGCCGACGGCGCCGAAATCGCGGCGGCGGCGCTGCTGGGCAACAAGCGCGCGCAGGTGATCGGCGAGCGCACGTACGGCGATGCGGCTCTACGCAAAGCGTTGACCATGGACGACGGCAGCGCGATCATTCTTTCGGTCGCCAAGTACTACACGCTGGACGGCAAAGCGATTCAGGATACCGGCGTCATGCCGAGTACGCAAGTGGCCGAATCCGAGTCGGCGGTGAATTACGACGAAAACGGCGAGCCTATACCCGAGGCGCAGCCCCAGCAGACGCAGCCGAAGAAGCTGGAAGACGATCCCGTGGTGAAGAAGGCGCTGGAAATTCTGGGATAAGTGGGTGGGCAGGCAATCGCTCGCGCAAGCGCCTGCCTCACTTTTATAGCGTCTTCAAATACGCGACCAAATCGTCCTTTTCCTGGTCGGAGAGCATGTCCTTATACGAGGGCATGCCGTTACCGCCTTCGTCGATTTTTGCGCGGACATTGGCCTCTGTGACCGCCTTGCCATTCGCCAGCTTGTCCCGCTTAAATAACCCTTTCAGGCCTGGACCCATCTTTCTCTCGGTGCTGTCGGCATTGTGGCAGACGGCGCACTGGCCGAAAACTTCTTTGCCTTTAGTGGCGTCCCCTTTGTCGGCGGCCAAGGCCGCCATAGATCCCACGGTTAAACCTGCGCAACATACGTAAACACGAATTCGGTTCATGGTTCCTCCTGGTTTCTCCTGAGACAAAAGCCTATCTTACCAAGCGGCCGCCGGTTGTATAGTGCAAAATTGCGCCCCAATTTGTGCAGTAACATCGGATTGGAAGGAAAACCATTATGCGGTGCATCGTGCCAGGGTTTCTGCTGATCGGTTTCGGCGCCGGGCTCGTTTATGGGCAGTGCGAGCCATCGGCCGCGGGTCCGGCAGATCATCTATAGCTCGCGGCTTCATGAGCTGACCGGTGTGAGCAAAGCGGCCAGAGGCCACGGTGTATTGGACGAATTACACATACGACGGTTCGGGGCGAACGCTCACCGAGACCAAGCCTGACGGCAGTGTGACCACGACATCTTATGCCGGGAATGCGGTGACCACGACCGATCCGGCGGGGAAGTGGAAGACATTATTACTCGGACTCAGCCGGCGGACTGGTCAGGGTGATTGAGCCGGACCCGAATATGCGAGTCCATTAAGTAATCCGGGTGCCGTCCCGGGCGGCTAATCGCGTCGATCACTGTGCTCCCGACTCCCGCGGGTCGTGATTTGACGCGCAAGAGTAGCTTCAAGTAGTGACCGGAAGCCGGACCTCCAGGGCCCCATCAAAGAAAGCTGTCAAAGCGAACTATCGCGCCTCTTTCGTTTGTAGAGGACGTGGCACGCAATGGGGGCACACGCATCGGCGGTAATCGAGACGAGAGCCTGATCCGCTATGCGGGCCGTGCTTCCATTTCGTTTGCGATCACGCAACCGTTGGGCCCGCGTCTGGCTCACCCGAAGGAAATTCGGTGGGCTCAGTGTCTGGCCGGTGCCCAGTACGGATGCGGTTCCGGGATCAGCCGCGCCATCCTTGCGCGGTGAGGAAGCCGCGAAGTTCACCCCCGTCTTGGCATCGCGCACCACCACTTGTCCGCCGCCCATCTGGCTGGAGAAATCTCCCACGACCTGCAGTTCGATGGCCGCGGCCCATTAGCCGTTCGCGAACCGTCGAGCGGGATGCGGCTTTCCACCAATACGTCGCATCCGCCAAAAGTCAGTTTGGTAAAACGCGGCGCTTCGAGCGCCGCCTGAATATTCATGCCATGATCCACGATATTCGAAACAAACTGCGCGTGGGCTTGCGCCTGATTCAAGCCCGCCCATGATGCCGAAGCCGATATGTATATCGCCCTTTCTCCATAAACGCCGGGATAATCGTGTGGAACGGCCGTTTGCGCGGCGCCAGCGCGTTCGGATGTTGCGGATCCATGTCGAACAGCCCGCCGCGGTTCTGGAGCGCGAAGCCGTAGCCATCCACCACCACGCCCGAGCCGAAATGCTGGTACAGCTCTGAATCAGCGACACGATGTTGCCCTCGCGGTCGATGGCCGCCAGATAAATCGTGTCGCTGGGGATGGCCGGTGGAACGCCCGCCGCCACCTGGCAATTGGCGCGCCGGGGATCGATCAGCTGCGCGCGCTCGCGCGCATAATCCATGGATAGCATCCCTTCCACCGGCGTCTTGCTGAAGCGCGGATCGGCCACGTATCGATGCAGATCCGCATATGCCAGCTTCTGCGCTTCGATCTGCGTGTGCAATTCCTCCACGCCGCGCGGATTCGTATTGCGGCATCGGAAACAGCGAGAAAATATTCAGCATCTCGAGCGCCGCGATGCCCTGGCCATTGGGCGGCAGCTCGTAGACTTTCCAGCCGCGATATTCGGTGGAGATCGGCTGCACCCATTCCGGCTCGAACTCCGCCAGATCGGCCGCGTCCAGCTTGCCGCCCAGCCGCTGACTGGTCTTGAGCAGCGCTTGCGCGATCGCTCCCTTATAAAAGGCCGATGGGCCCTCGGCCGCAATCAGCCGGTACGCCGCGCCCATCTCCGGATTGCGGAACATCTCGCCGATTGCCGGAGCGTGGCCGTCGCGCAGAAACACGCGCCTGGCGTTTTCATCTTTCGCCTAACTTGGCTTCCTCCGTTTTCCACGCCTCGCCAATCATTTCGGTGACGGGAAATCCATGGTCGGCGAAGTAAATCGCGGGCTGAAAAAGTTCGCTCCAGGGCAGCTTGCCGAAACGCTTATGCAGGCTGGACCATCCGCTCGACCGCGCCCGGAACCGTCACCGATTGGATGCCCTCCTGCGGCATCTCTTTTATTCCCATCCCCTTCAACATTTCGATGGTCTGCCCCTTCGCGGACCATCCGCTGGCGTTGATGGCGCGTGAGCTTGCCTGTTTTGGCGTCCTGGTAAATCGCGAACAGGTCGCCGCCGATGCCGCAGCTCTCCGGCTCCACCACGCCCAGAACGGCATTGGCAGCGATGGCCGCGTCCATAGCCGAACCGCCGCGGGCCAAGATCTGCGCGCCTGCCTGGGATGCCAGAGTCTGACTGGTGGCCACGATGCCGCGGTCTGAAATCACCATCGACCGCGCTTGCGACCTGTCTTGAGCGAATGCTGAGATACCGGCGGACACGACCAGAACCGCTAGCAGCGCAATGCGCATGAACTCGCATGATAGCAGTTATTCGGGTGACGCTTACTCGCGAAGCGATACTATAGTCCAATTCGCTCCCGGAATGGCGACTGCGCCGGCGTAGTTGGGGCCGGTATCCAAATCGAATGCAGACCATTCTCCGGATGCCGGCTGCCCACCGGTCGAAACCCCCAAGGCTTTAATATGAGCTTCGTGCCGGGCCCAAGCGCGAAAGAATGCGGATGTCCTCTCCTCCTCGTCCAGCGCGAAAAGGTTACGGCACACCTCGGGATGAAAAAATCGGCAAGCGATGGCCTCCAGCTCGCGAACGGGCCGAATCCGCTCGATATCGATGCCAACTTCGCGCTCTCTGGTTAGTGCGCAGGCTGCCATAGCGCCCGCATGCGAGAAGTTGAACTGAAGCGGCTGGCCGTGAACAAAGGGCTTTTTGTGTTGGCCGAAGGTGAAGCGGATACTGCGCGGATCGAGGCGCAGATAGCGGCCGAGTAACATACGCAACCAGCCGTGGCTGGCGATGAAGGCATCGCGATCCGTCTCGAAACGAAATCGAGCGGCGCGATCGCGCTCGCCGGGATCCAGCAGATCGAGCAGCATCTCGCGTTCTCCGGCGCACATCGAAAGCGAGTGATGCCACACGTGAATTTCAGTGGGCGCGGGGAGTGAGAGCGCGGTCATGTTTCTATGGCCGCCGGATGAGAAAGCGCAGCGGCCAGTCGGCGCATTTCTTGATACCGATGCGCGGCGTGGTTTCAATCTCGAATGCGCGCCGTTCGGCAGGCGCGCGCACTACTAGAGATCCGTGTGTGACATCCGCGCCATTTTGAGCGCGCGTAATGCCGAGCGCTAAAGTGAGCTTGCCGGGCCCCGAAGTCAGATCTTTCAGGCTGCGGGCCGCGGGACGGCGGCTTCGCATAATATCGACGCCCGCCACTGGCTCCAGCGCGCGGATCAATACGCAACCGGGCTTCCCCTCCGCCTCGGCAACGAGGTTGAGGCATTCGTATATGCCGTAGATCAGATAAATATAGGCATGACCCGGCGGTCCGAAGATCACGCGGGTACGGTCCGTGACGCCGCGCGCGGAATGCGACGCCAGATCGTCGCCGCCCAGGTAAGCTTCGGTCTCCACGATGACACCGGCGGTGCGGCCGTGAACGAGAATCGTGCCCAATAGGTCGCGCGCTACATCCACCGTCGGCCTGCTATAGAAATCGCGTTTGAGGATGGGTCCGAATTTGGGGCTGCCGATTTTACAATGAGGATCACCCATGCGAGTTCAGAAGTTAATCGAAAAATGGGGCAGCCGCCTAGCGGGTCGTTGAGAGCGTCGTCAGCAGCGGCTAGGTCTTGCGATGGGCCTGCTGGAACCTGAGGTGCGTCATCCAGAGCTACCAGCGGAGCGCCGGCGCGGCGTTTTAGATACTGGCGCGCGCGTAATAGACGAGGACGCGCCGCATCAATTGCGCCCCACGGCCACGCGGGATGCGCGGGTGAGCATCCGGAGTGTCTATGTTGAATTAGTGTTGCCGGCGAATTCTACGGCGAACGCCTGCGTAACACGCCCCAAAATTGCGCCTTTTGACGCAAGCAGCCGGAGCCCTGGCTGCGCTGAAGGACGCAGAAACGGTCCGGCGGTACACTCGAAGGTAAGAAGAATTTCCGGTTTAACGATGCCCGATTCCGATGGCGCACCCCTGCAACCCCTCAAAATCCTGCTGCTGCGTCCGCAGCGCACGCGCTCCGATCATGTGATCGCGCAACTGGAAGACGCGGGATTTCAGGTGGAAGCCGACATTGTCGCGAGCTCGGAGGCATTTAAAGAACGGCTGCGATCCGGACGGTACGACCTGGCCATTGATGGCCTTCAACTTGCCACCGCCTTTGAAATGCTTGAACAGCAACGGCGCCAAGCCGATGAAGCCGCCCAGGAGGCGGCCGGCAAAGTTCAAGCCATGATCGAGACTTGTCCGCTCGCTATCCTCAGCCTCGATCTGGAAGGGAGAGTGAGGATGTGGAACCGCGGCGCGGAGCGGATTTTCGGCTGGCGGGCGGAGGAAGTGCTGGGGAGGGAGCTGCCCACAGTGCCGCTCGAGGAGCGGGAGGAATACCTGCGGCTTCTGGAATCCCGGTTTCACGGCGCCGCGCACGTGGGAGTGGAGGTGCGCCGCCGTCGCAAGGATGGCGGCACTGTCGACGCCAGCCTTTGGACGGTGCCCCTCCGCGATGCACAGGGGGCCGTCAAAGCGAACGTGGCGATTCTGGCCGATATCACAGCGGCGCGCTCCAGCGAGCGCGAATACCACGAGCTAGCCGCCCGGGAGGAGAAGGCGCGCGCCGAGATCAGTGCGGAACGCCGCTTTCGCGAGCTGCTGGAAGCGGCGCCGGACGCCATTCTGGAGGTTGACGTCTCAGGGCGCATCGTGCTGGTGAATGCCGCGGCCGAAAAATTGTCCGGCTATAGCCGCACCGAATTGCTTGGCCAGCCGATGGAGATTCTCACGCCCGAAGAGTTGCGCGCGCTTCATGCCGGACATCGCGCCGACTATTGGAGCCATCCCGTGACGCGCTCCATGGGAAGCGGTCTGGATCTCCACTTGCAATGCAAGGACGGCGCGCGTGTGCCAGTGGAGATCAGTCTGAGCCCGGTCAATTACGAGGGTGAGATGCGCGTCACGGCTATTATCCGCGACATGACCGAGCGCAGACGCGCCGAGCGGCGCATACGCGAGATGCACAATGAATTCACGGCCGAGCTGACCGAGGCCAATAGGCAACTGGAGCTGCGCAATCGCGAAGTGGAAAGAGCCGACCGCCTGAAAACCGAATTCGTCGCCAGCATGAGCCACGAGCTGCGGACGCCTTTGCACACGATCATCGGCTTCGCGGAACTTCTGACGGAGGAACTGGAGGGGCCGCTCAACGACAAGCAAAAGCGGTTTGCCGCATACATCCATAGGGATTCGCTGCATCTCCTGGAGCTGATCAACGACATCCTCGATCTGAGCCGCATCGAAGCGGGCCGGCTCGATCTGCGGCCTGAAGTCTTCGATGCGCCGGATGCAATCGAGGAAGTCCTCGCAACCATACGTCCGCAGGCATTGACGAAATCGCTCACACTTGAGGCCGCCGTTCCGGCGGGGATCGCGCTCCGGGCCGACCGGCTGCGATTTAAGGAGGTCCTTTATAACCTGCTGAGCAACGCGGTGAAGTTTACGCGCGAGGGGGGGCGGATCCTGATAAACGCCAGGGTTGAGGACGGTGTCGGCCAGATTTCCGTTAGCGATACCGGAGTGGGCATTCCCGAGACGGAACAGACATCTGTTTTCGATAAGTTCTATCAGGCCGGATCGACGACCAGGGGCCTGAAGGAGGGTACAGGGTTGGGTCTGGCAATCGCCAAGGAACTGGTGGAGGCCCATGGCGGCCGGATTCTGCTGGAAAGCGAGCCAGACAAAGGTAGTCGTTTCACGTTTACGATGCCCCTCGGAAAGCTCGCGGAGGCAGGGCAGTGAAACGGATACTGGTAGCCGACGACAAAGCGTCGAGCCGCGAGTTGGTGCGCACGGTTCTCGAGCACTGCGGCTACGAAGTGGTGGAAGCGGCTAATGGCGTCGAAGCGGTCGAGCTTGCTCGAACGACAGGTCCGGATCTGGTTTTGCTGGATCTGCACATGCCAGTGCTGGACGGATTTGGCGCTGTCGGCCGATTACGCGCCGAGCCGCGATTCGCCGCCACCCCGGTTGTGGCGCTCACCGCGAGCGCGATGGATGGGGACCGCGGGCATGCCATGAGGGCCGGTTTTTCAGGCTACATCACAAAACCGATCCGCTTGGCCGCCCTCCGCGCCGAAGTACAACGGCTAATAGGCTGAACGCATGGCGGCGCGGAGTAATCCCGGATCGAAGCTTTCGCTCGTCATAATCGACGACAACCCCGGCAGCCTTGAGATGCTGTCGAGCGCGCTCAGCCGCGAGGGTCTCGAAATCCTAACCGCATCCGATCCCAACGAAGGTCTCAAACTGATTTATGCCAAACGCCCCGCTATCGTTCTGACGGATCTCGTGATGCCCCAGCTGAGCGGCCTGCAGGTGCTGGAACGAATCGTGGAATTCGACCCGGCGATTGACGTAGTGCTGATGACCGCGCACTACACCAGCGAAACGGCGGTGGAAGCCATTAAAAAGGGCGCCGCCGATTATCTCAACAAACCCGTTTCAATCGCCACCGTGCGTGAACGTATCGGCAAGCTGGCGGCCGAGGCGGAGCGCCGCCGGAGAACCCTGACGCCGGACGATGAGATGCTGGCCGCGAGTGAATTCGCAGGGATCGTGGGCCATAGCCCGCTCATGTTGGAGTTATTCTCCAGGATCCGCCGCATCGCGCCGCATTACAGGGCGGTTCTAATCACCGGCGAAACCGGTACCGGAAAAGATCTGGCGGCCCAGGCGCTTCACCGGCTGAGCCCGGCCGCCAGTGGGCGGTACGTGGTGCTGAACTGCTCGGCGGTAGTGGAAACGCTATTTGAGAGTGAGCTATTCGGACATATTCGAGGCTCGTTTACCGGCGCAACCAGCGACAAGATGGGATTGATTGAACACGCGCACGGCGGAACGTTATTTCTGGACGAGATTGGCGATATGCCGCTGGCGACGCAGGCCAAGCTGCTGCGCGTATTACAGAATCAGGAGGTGCAGCGCGTCGGATCGCTTTCAGCGCGCAGAGTGGACCTGCGGGTAATCGCCGCCACGAATCACGATTTGCGCGCGGCCATTGCCGGGAAGCGGTTCCGGGAAGATCTCTACTACCGGCTCTCGATGGTGGAGATCTGCATGCCGCGGCTGGAGGAACGCAAGGAGGACTTGCCACTGCTCGAGCGCCATTTTATTACGCGCTTCGCGGCGCAATATAAGAAAGAGATCCACGGAATGCGCCATCGCGCGCGCATGGCCCTGGCGATGCACTCCTGGCCTGGAAATGTACGCGAGCTCGAAAACGTTCTCGGACACGCCTGCATGATGGCGACGTCGGACATGGTGGATGTGCCGGACCTTCCGGCCTATTTGCGCTCGCCGAGTCAGACCGAAACGCCGGCCGCCGGGCCGGCGCCAGAGCAGGACGCGCTTGAAGAACAGGAGCGGCTGCTGGTGCGGCGCGCCATGGAGTCCGCCGGTGGAAATCAATCGGAAGCGGCGCGCATTCTGCGTATCGGGCGAGATGCGCTGCGATATAAGCTCAAAAAGTACAATCTGGATGCGGGCGGGCAGGGGAGAGTGTCGCGTAGGTAGACGCCGTCAGTCCGGATCATAGATCGCGCCTGCTATGGAGTTTTTCGCGCGTCCGAACCGGCGGGTGGGGATACGGTTTGCGCGTTTCAGCCGCCGGTCCCAAAGCTGCTACTTCTTCAAGCTCCGCACGTATGCGATCACATCGTCGACACTTTTGCCGGTTACACTACTTACCGGCCTCATCTTACCTTTTCCGGTAGTAATGATCGTTTTTAGATCGTCGTCGCTCAACGACTGAACCTCGGGCGATTTCAGGTCCTTGATCTCCACCTTCATCATCTTGGCGACGGCCGCGTTGGGCGTCCCATCGGCGCCGTGGCATGATTTGCAGGACTTATCGTAAACCGCTTGACCGGCTTTAACGTCGGCCGCAAAACAAACGGCCGCGGCGGCTGCGGTCAGAATCAGAATCGTTGCTATTTTCTGCATAAGTTATTGTCCTTTACTTTTCGTTAGTGGGTGTAATGCCTAGTGACTTCAGAATGTCGGGCGAACTCTCCTCCACCGCGATCGCGTTGTGACACGCGCCGCAATCCTGAGTGATGGTCTTCTTATCCGCGGTGGCGTGGCTATCGTCATGGCAGCGGAAGCAGCCGGGATAATCGGCGTGTCCAAGATTGTTGGGGTACGTTCCCCAGGTCACTTCCAGATCGGGAAACACATTGCGGCTGTACGCCGCAGTCAGTCCCCGCGCCGCGGCGTCGATCTCGGCCGATCGCTTCGCGAAGACATCCGGATACTTCGAGCGGTAGAATTCGTTGAGACCGCCGGCGATCTTCGAGACCGCCTCTTCCTGAGTGTGATACTGAGCCTGGATCAATCCGAGACCGGTCTTCTTGATGAACGGCAGATCGTCCGCAATCTCGCCTCGCGATATGGCGCCATCGATAGCCCTGTCGGCGACTTCGAAGCTATGCGCGGGGCGGTTGTGGCAATCCACGCATTGCATCGGGTAGGTGGGCAGCGTGGCTACAGTCTCCGGCTTGGCATCGCTCGCTAGATAGGTTTGGGCGATTCCCGATGCGGCGTTGCGGTACTCCACCCACGGGATCGTCTGGCGCTTCCGATCGGACACGGCGTAACGGATCTCAACGCGCGGCGCCAGGTGCGCCCCGTGGATGCGATTCACCATCATCATGAGCACTGTCTCAGTAGGGGTATTTTGCTCATCGTCTTTGTATTTCGTAATCACCCGTAACGAGGGACGCATACGCTTCTCGCGCTGATGGCACCGTTCACAGGTTTCCGCGGAAGAAACCAGCCGATTGCTTTCCATGGCCGATTCGATGGGACGCGGGAAGTCATTGAACGCTACCGCCAGAAGTTGGCGCGTGCCCGCCATCTTCGATTTGAAAAATCCGGTCGCGCCCGGCGACACGTGGCAGGCCACGCATTCCACGGCAGCGTGGAGGCGCCGCTTAGATGAGCGGTAAATTCCGGCTTCATCACGTGGCAGGTCTGGCCGCAGAACTGAACGGTCTCCATCTGCGCCACGGCGCGATAGCTCAACTGGCTGCCGATTACCAGGTTAGCCAGCGTCATCACGGCAAAGAAGATGCCGGCGCGCCGATATGCCGCGCGGCGGTCGGGAACGGCAACGATGGCTTGGGTCAGGCGCCGCTTGCCGAGCGCGATGCCTATCGGGAGCAACGCCAGACCGCAGAAAAAGATCAGCGGCAGGGCGATAAATGCCAGTAAACCTATATACGGATTATTGGCGCGGCCACTGATGTGAAGCGGCAGCAGAAACAGCCACGAAAAACCGGCGAGGGTGACCAGCGCCGTGCCGGTCATGGCGACCCAGTGACTCGTCAATGCCACCAGAATAGGACGACTCGAGGGGGTCATGGCTTGCTCCGATTCGAGGAATTCAGATAGGCGATGAGGCCTTGCATATCCGCTGTACTGAGTCGCGGCCACTCGATGCCGCTCGCCCGCATCCGTTGCAGCATGGCGGGTCCGTGATGCCACAGCGCCTCCACCATGGATGGGCCAGTGAAGGTTTGGCCATCGCCGATGAGTTTCGGGCCCGACGCTGCTGCGCCCTGGTGGCAATCGGCGCAATGTTTTGCGGCAAAAACGCGCTTGCCGCGCGCCGGGTCGCCGGCATCTTCAAAGAACTGGCGTGCCCAGAGATAACTCAACAAGTCGCGCATTTCGCCCGGTAGTAACTGCGCCGGCTTGGCGCCGGCGGCTACCATTTTGGGCGCATGGTCCCACATCTCAGCGGCCAATTGGGTGAGTGTCTGTCCCCGGATGCGAATCGAAAGAGCAGTGCCCGATTGATGGCATTCCGCGCAGCCTTTGGATTGAAAGAGCGCCCCGCCGTTTGCGCCGGACGTGGTTTCGAAAACGGCGCCACTTTTCCTGGTTGCCGGTAAATTGCGAAGGTATACCAGCAGATCGGCGAAGTCTTGCGCGCTCAACTCCGGCCACTTAACCCGCTTGGCGCCGGTAGCCGCGAGCATCCGCGGCACGTGGTTCCACATCGCGGCGGCGAGAGCGATGGGGTGGTTGAGGTCTTGCCAGCGGCTGACGGGCGGAATGCCGGGCTGTAGCTCTTCTGAAATGCCGTGGCATCGGGCGCAGCCGCGATCGGCAAAGGCCCGCTTGCCGCGCGCGGCATCGCCGGGTTTCTCGAAGAAGCGCGTAGAATAGAAATACGCGAACAGATCGGCCGCGGCCTGTTCATTAAGACCGCCGGGGCGAATCTGGCGCGCGCTCATGGCGCTCCACATAGCGGGCGCGTGATTCCACATGGTAGCGGCAAGAGCGGCGGGAGTAAAATCACGATCCGCCAGACGGCCCAGATCGGGCGCGAGATTGCCGCCAACGCCGTTGACGCGGTGGCATTTGGCGCAGGCGAGAGATTGGAATAGCTGGGCGCCGCGGTTGGAATCCGCCTGGAATGGAGTGCCTTGGGGGGATGCGGATAAAGCCAGCGCGGCGGCGATTACTTGGCTCGCTACGCGTTTCATTGCGTGTACCTCAGGCCGGCGGTAACTATGTGCGCACGGAACGCTTCATATAAGTAGAATCCTTCGTTGTATCCGTAATAGCGCCACTCCGCGAACCACGTGAGATGTTTGCCGGCGGGTAGCGATAGCTTGGTCATCGGTTGGTAGTAAGTGGTGGGCCGGCTGCCCGACGAGATCACCAACGACCCGCCCGCGATTATCGCCGGAGCCACCGGACCCTTATGTGGCGGATTAATATGAAACAGCGCAGTGGCAATATGTGAGTTATCGCGATAATTAGAAACCAGCGGCTGCTCCGTACCAGGCGAAAGATATCCGATATTAGAATGCAGATCGGATCGCGTATAACTGCCCTGGAAATCAAACGCCTTGTTCGATGCCGGGGACCACATCACCGAGAGCGATTCCTGGTGCGACAAGTAATCGTAGTCGATGCCGGGCTGCGGGTCCTGGTTATTCAGCAGGTTGAAATCGGCCGAAAAGCTGAGCGGCCCAGTATGATAACGCGCTTGGGCGCGGACCTTCTGATAGTTGTACAGACTGGTGCGGAAGTAAGCGCCGCCGCTCGATCCGCTCTCGCCTTCTGCGCTGAACGAGAGCTTCGACGCCGGACGGTAACGTGAAGCCACCGATGCCTACATTGCGGCGCAGCTTCACGCTATCCAGGCTGGCGAGGCCTTCAGCGGGAAGCACGGCGTCATTGGCATCCCCCCACACGTAGCGATATCCACCGCGCAACGTCAGTTTCGTAGTGGCGTCGAAGAACAACAGCGCTTCCGCCTGATTGTAATTGGTAACCAGTGCGGACGCCAGCAGCGCCGCCGTCGATTGCGGCTCGATCTGGTTCTCCGCCGAGGAGCCGGCGTTGTGCAGGCGATCCGTGATCCACGATTCGGTGATGCGCAGCACGATGCCACGGCCGAATCTCAGCGCCAACGTTGCCGGTGGTGTGCGGCATCTGCGCGGCCGAGGAAACCAGGTATTGCTGACCGGAATAGAAAAGAATCTGACTCTGTAAGTAGAGGTTGCCGCCGTCGTACTGCTGATAATTGACAGTTGCCTTTGGCTGGCTGTAGAGGAATTGGCCGTATAAGTCGAGCCAGGCCGTAGCGCTCGCGGTAATCAGGGCCCGGCTATAGATGCTGGTCCCGCGTGCGCCGTAGGCGCCCAACAGATCCATCAGATCGAGCGTCTGTCCGAAAACAGGCGCGAGGGAGTTGCCATAATTTACGCCGCCGCTCTGATACAGCGTTTGATCGTCTTCGAACGTTGTGCCGCCCTGTTCCAGTGTGACGTGGAAGCGGCGGAATTCCAGACGCACGCCGCCGCGATAGTTACTGGTCCGGTCGTGAAAGCGCGCGGGCACGGGAAATTCGTCGGCATTGGATACAAATGTGGAAACGCCGGTTCGCCGCCGCCGGAATCGCGTTCGAAACCGACATACGGGGTGATCCAGTTGCCGGGCAGAAACGTAAGGTCCGCGCTGGCGAAGCGGCGGCGCATATCGAAGGACTGCTCGTTCAGCACGGCTCCGTTGACCAGCAGCGGGTCGGCGTAGGATGGCAGCGCGTCAAAGTAGGCGACTTCGCGGTAGTCGGCGTTGAAGTCATAGAGCTTCGCTTTGCGGGCGTCAATGTGCAGCGTGGAGTAAGGGTCGTCTCCCCAATCGTAAGCGCGCACGTGGATTTGGTCGAAGAGGCGGTGTTTGGGATCGAGGAGCGCGAATTCCGTACCGATCAGTTTAGGTCCGGAGCCCAGGTTGACCAAACTGCGATAGACGTCGAAGTTTCCAGCGACATCACTGCGCCAGCGATAACCGAAATCGATCCAGCCGGTGAAGACGGCTTCGCTGGAAGGCACGGGAGATGTTGCGGCTGCTTCGGGCGGCGCGGGAGCCGGCGTTGGCGTTTGCGCCAGCGCGACCGCCGAGAATGCAATGAAGCTCGTCGAACGTCCCCTCACTTTAGTAAGTTCCTGTCGATATGACTGCCATGGATCTTCTGATGACACACTGTGCAGTTCTGGTATCGCGGCGAGCGCAGATCGTGAAATGCCGGCGGAACGACGCCGGCCACGCGGGTTGAGTTATTAGCCGGCAAATTGGCGTGACACTCCAGACAGACGAAGCGCACCTCCTGGCGCGTTAACATGCGCGGATTCGTGGAACCGTGCGGTTCATGACAGGCGCCGCAACCTTCGAATCGCACCGGCTCGTGCTCGAAGGCGAACGGCCCGCGCTTATCGCCATGGCAATTCAGGCAGCCGGGTTCGTTGGCGGCGAAACTCCGCTGCATCGCCGGACGTATGGAACCGTGCGGATTGTGGCAATCCACGCAGCTCATGGCATTTTCGGGCAGTTTGTGGTGATTGGGTTTCTGGAACTGCGCCCATACGTTGAGATGGCAACCGGCGCATTCCGTGTTGATAGCCGCCACGCCGCGCGGCACGAGTCCCATGGGCCCATTGGCATGAATCTTGTGGCAGCTTACGCATGACACCTGATTCTTGGCGTGGCTGCTTTGCATACGGCCTACGTGGGTCGGCGTGTTGAGATGGCAACTCAGGCAGATCCTGTCGGCCGCAGCGGCCGCCAGCTTGGCGGGCTGCCGGATATCCGCAGCCGAGGCCGATTCCGTATGCTTCTGGCCCGGCCCGTGGCACGATTCGCAAGCGCGGCCCTCGAAACCGCGGCGGCTATCCGTCTCCACCACAACATGAGGGCTCTTCTGGAACGCGTTGAATATATCCTCGTGACAGGTTTGACAAACAGCAGATCCGGCATAGGGCGAGGCAGGCGAGGCCGGCGCGTCCTGGGCGGAGAGAGGTGCAGCCGCCACGATCAACATAGGCAACAACGCTCGCGCCGAATCAAAATTGCGCATGCACCGAGTCGACAGTGAACGCTCCGCCCGTTCCGTGGCACACGGCGCAACTTTCGCCAAGCGTGGTAGTGTTAGCCAGGAAGTGCGATGCGGTTGGAATATCCACATGGCACCCTGAGCATGCTGAAGAGAAGGGTTGCACCGGATTGATCAGCCCTTGCGGATCGGTTACCGGATTCAGACCGCTTAACGACAGATCGTTTTGCTCGGAACTGTTGACGTGACAGAAGGCGCAGTTCGCCAGATCCGCCGGCGCGCCAGTTGGCGAAAGGCCCGGAAACAGAACTCCCGAAAAATCGTTGTGGCTTCCGCCGAATCCCACCACGATAAAGGGCTTTCCGCCATTCGCCGTGACATTCACGCCATCGTGAATGCGATGCACCAGCAAGTTGAAGTTGATGCCTTGCGGGGGCGCCGCCTTGTCGGCGGCTACAGTCGCGCTAGCGCGGGTCGTAGCGTCGGTGTTCGATGGGTTATGGCACATCACGCAGTATTCCGTGTTGTTGCGCAGCGTTCCGTGTTCCGACAGCGCCACATGGCAGACATTGCAATTCGTCAATGCGACCACGCTGCGGCGCTTCAGCAACGGCGAGCCATCCACAGAAAAGTAAGTAACGGGGTTAGACGCGCCGTAAGTTACCGATTGC
Organism: Bryobacterales bacterium; assembly: GCA_963723015.1. Lineage (GTDB taxonomy): Bacteria > Acidobacteriota > Terriglobia > Bryobacterales > Bryobacteraceae > PALSA-243. Next base: position 21,898 of record CAVRPF010000013.1, on the reverse strand, counting down.
GAGGAGGTGGTTCCGGCCAGTATAGTTTCCGTGCGCCGCGCCTCGCCGCCGATCGCGTAAGTTCCCGTCGCCTTCGCCGGAATCGCGTTGGTGAAGGTGTACGTACAGTTGCCCGAGGAGTCGCACTTCGCGGCTGTCAACGCGCTTTCCGTAACATATCCGGGCGTGCTCGTGTTCGTGCCGAAGATCGTATAGCCATAGTCGGCGGTGGGTCCCGCCATGGTAAACGAGAAGGAACTCAGCGCCGAGAGCGCAATCGGCTTCTTGCTGTTATCGAGCAGAGTGAATGCGACCACGGGCGCGATTCCCGGCTTGACGTTCGTCACGCCTGTGATGACCAGATTTATGCCCGAGAGCAGAGTATCCGGGTTTTGCGGATAATTAGCGGCGGTATCGGTAGCTACTACGTGCGCCCCCATGATGGAGGCGTCGAATGGCGTCTCCCCCTGCGGGATATGGCAGTTGGCGCACTGCGTGTCGTCCGTCTGGAATCCGCCCGGATGATTCTGCCCGGTGGCGAAATTCACGTCGTCGTGGCAGGAACCGCAGGCCGCGCGCGTTGGATTCGTCAGGAAAGCCGTAGCTTGCGCGGCCCCCGTGGTTTGTTGATGGCATACCTCGCAGCGCTGCGTCATCGCCGGATCCACTACGGTAGAAAAGTCGTTGACGGAGTTATTGAATCCGACGATCTGATAGGGCTTGCCTGCGATCACGCTTGGCAGGGCCGATCCCATATGGATCTTGTGGACAACACTTTAAAGTCCAACGTGTTGCCTGTACCGGGATCCACATTCTGCGGCTGTGTGACACATCACGCAAAGATTGACGCCGCGCCGCGATCCGCCGTGCGCCGATAACTGCTCGTGACATTGGTTGCAGCTCGCTGTTTCGATCACATCGCGCGTGTGCGTCACCTTCGCGCCGTTGGGCACGAAGTTGAACGTTGTGCTGGCGTAATTCGTGGGCAGACCATATGCCGTCAGGTTGCGCGATCCGTAAATACCGATCGTGTGCGTAGCCGTCGCATCGAATCCCGCCGGCGCCTTGGTTCCGAATACATATTGATAGGCGCCGTTCCCGAGAGCGGTAACGGTTCCGCCGGAGTCCGCCCCCGGCTGATTCGTCGAAGCGATCACCGTGCCCGTTGCGGGGCGCGTTGTGTACGCGGTGTACTGCTCCTGCCCGTTGGGAATATACGCGGCGACAAAACTGGTCGAGATCGTGCCCGGCGTATTCACGCCCGCTGAATCGAGCGGTAGCCCGGACGGGTCCGTCAGAGTATATTGCGTCGTGATCGTCCCATTGGCGGCGACCGTGGCGCCGGTTACTTTCATCGTGAGACCCGGGTTGACGAACTCGACTGTGGCGGCATCCGCATAGAAGGCCTTCTCGCGCGGGGAAAAATGGCGCCGCTCCTGCGCGGCCGTCAAACTAGCCGCGACGATTAGCCAGACACCAGCTTTTCGTGCTCTGTTATGAAGTTTCATGACAAGGTCTCAAATGAAGCGCCTGCGCCATATGACTCAACATCCTGCGCGTTTTGGCGCAACGCCTTCCCCCTGCACTGCCGGCATCGTTACAGTATAACGATCCAGCCGCGCGGCGGCCAACCCATTCAAAGAAATGGACAAAACTTAGACGCCCATGAATATTGGGGTTGATGGTCCGCGCGCCGCTGGAAGGATTCATCGTAGTTCCGGCGCTGCATGGTGCATCTTCGTGACCGCTGAGATTTCATGGCGCTGCGGCGCTATCGTAAGGCTGCGGCCCGTTCGCCGGAACGGGGCGATTGAAGCGCCGGTGGGAGACCGCAAAGGGCTTGACCGGTGGCGACAGCACCTGACTCGCGCCGCCAACGCTAAGGCCAATGCACTGCGCCGGTGGCGGATGCATGGAAGAATACGACGCGGTGTGGATCACGCGCCCCGACGGAGATAATCCGCTTCACTCTGCGCTAAGAGGCGCAGCATTGCGCGGCAGCGCCCAACTCCGGCGCTGGAGATGGCTTATAAATGAACGCATTGATTGCGGCGGTTCGATTGCACTCCGGCAGGGCATTATGAGATTCGATGAAGCTCCGCTGCTGGTTATCTGGGAAACGACGCAAGCGTGCGATCTGGCCTGCGTCCATTGCCGGGCCTCGGCAGCCCCCCGGCGGCACTCATCCGAACTCTCCACGGAGGAAGCCTTCCGATTGCTGAGGACCATCAAGGAGTTCGGCAACCCCTTGATGGTTTTTACCGGTGGCGATCCTCTAAAGCGGCCGGATATCTTCGCCCTCCTCCGCCGCAGCGTGGAGCTGGGACTGCGCACGAATATCAGTCCCAGCGCCACTCCTCTTCTGAACCAAGATGTCATCCGCGAATTCCGCAAATGCGGCGTGACTCGCATGGCCATCAGCGTAGATGGTCCGGACGCCGCAACCCATGACGCCTTCCGCGGAGTGCCGGGAACCTTTTATCGTGCGGTCGCGGCTCTAGAAGAAGCGCAACGCATCGGGCTTGACACGCAGCTCCAGACCACGGTCACGCGGCGAAATATGCACCGGCTGGACGAGATCGCCGATCTGGCGGCAAAGGCCGGAACGCGAATGTGGAGCGTCTTCTTTCTCGTGGTGACGGGTCGCGCGCTCGCCGACGATGACCTCAGCGCGGAAGAGTATGAACAGGTATTCGAGAAGCTTTACAACATTTCGCGCATCGCGCCGTTCGACGTGAAGACCACCGAGGCTATGCACTACCGCCGCTATCTGGCGCTCCGTTTGCGCGAGCGCCCGGAACCGGTTGATCCGAATCGCACTGTGTGGCGCACGGCGGGCGTGAGCGATGGCCGCGGTTTCGTCTTCATTTCGCACACCGGCGAAATTTATCCCAGCGGCTTCCTGCCGATTTCGGCGGGTAACGTGCGGCTCGACTCGGTGGTGGACGTTTACCGCAATTCCCCATTGTTCCTGGAGTTACGCGACGCCGATGGCCGCCACGGCAAGTGCGGATTCTGCGAGTATCGCAAGCTGTGCGGCGGCTCGCGCGCCCGCGCCTATGCGCTCACAGGAGACTATCTCGCCTCCGATCCGCGATGCGTTTATCAGCCATCCACAGAGGCCGCCCCGGCCTGCCGGGGGAATTAATTATGCCAAATCAACTCGCGATATCCTCGATCATTCGAGGCGTTCTGAAGCCGCATCAGTCTTTGCTGCGCAAGGAGGCGGCGAGAGCCGCCGATCTAACCGGCAGCGTAGTTGTGGAGCAGAGGCCGCCACTATGCCGCACGCTGCTGCCGCTTTATCGGCTCTTTCAGGAGTTCCGCCGCGAACTCGAGGATCATCTGGATCTGCAGGAAACGCGCCTCTTTCCGCGATTGATGGAAATCGAGGCCGCCCTGTTCGCGGGCGAGCGGCCTTCTCCCGCGGACGAGGCACCCGAAATCCTGCGGCTGCTCAAATACGGCCAGACGATGCTGACCGCCGTTCTCGACGAAATGCGCGAGTTGACGCATAGCTTCACCGCGCCTCCCGAAGCCTGCGAATCTTACGGCGAATTGCTGAATCTTCTGGCGGCGATTCAAATGGAAGTGGCCGCGGAGGTCCGCATGGAAGGAAGTATGCTCTTCCCGGAGACCGCGAAGCTATTGGATCGGGCCCGGAATGTGATCGCGGCGCCTGCCGGCAGGCCGTACGAACTGCAAGCGGTGTAGTGGCCGGAATCCGACACCTGGAATTGAACTTTTAGACGGGTGCTCCTGTCAGCGGCTGCGACTCACTTTGCACGGCCCGCCCTCTTCTCCTGCCGCTCGATCCGCACAACGAATCGATATAGTCCACCGCACGCCAGGAAAAGCAGCCCCGAAACGATCGCGCCGGGCAGCGCCGCGTCCGCGTGGCCGGCCAGAAAAGCGTCGAGCGTCGCCGAGAGCAGCCAGACCTGTACGATCAGTAGGAGTACGATCAGCGCCATGGCGCCGTCGATTGCGGTCAGCCCGCGGGTGGAACGGGGATCGTGCCCCGAAGAGGATGCCATCACGCCTCCGGCCGGTCCTCCATGCGAATCGCAATCAGCTCCGGGCCGTTGCGTTCGAGTACCACGCGCGGGAGCGGACGCGTGGGCGGTCCTTGCAACACCGAGCCGTCGCGGATGGAAAAGTAGCCCTCATGGCATGGGCATTCGATCCGGTTCTTTGTCGCGCGAATAGTACACCGCGCAGGATAGATGAGTACATTTCTGGCTGTAAGCGACGTAAGCGTCCTCGCCCGTACGCACCAGCAGGCACTGGTCCTTCGGCCCCGGATATTGGAACAGTTTGACGCCTCCCACAGGAATCTCGCCCAAGCGCGCGCAACGGCACGCGCGGGATACGATACGTCGCGGCGAATCCAGCTCTTCGCCAGAATCCACAAGTTTCCAATGAACATTCCCAGGCTTGTCAGCGTGAGGAATTTGGTCATCTGCCGCCGGCTTACATAGCGTTCGTCGGCCTTGCGTACGGAAAACTCCTCTCTCCAAAGCGGCTCTCTTCCTTCGGGCTGCCGATTCATACCGGCTCTCCTTCCCACATGATAATCCACCACGTCCATAGCGATAGCCGCGCTCTCCGGCGGCGCCATCATGAAGACCTTCGTGGTCACTCGCTCGTTGCCGAACCAGAACGTGTTCACCGGCTTTTCGCGGCGGAGCGCGGCCATATCTTCGGGACGCACGTACGCCAGCGCCTGGCTGGGGCATACGGTGGCGCACATGGGCCGGCGGCCGATCGAAGTGCGGTCGTAGCACATGTCGCACTTCATCATCTGCTCGAGATGCGGGAATACCTTCGGAATGCCGAACGGGCACGCCAGCACGCAGTTCGAGCACGCGATGCAGCGCGGCTTGAGAGCGGATTGCACAATGCCGTCCTCGCCCTGCTTAATGGCATCGGCGGGACAGACCTCGGCGCACGTGGGATCGTCGCAATGGAAGCAGACGAAAGCGGCCGTCGCGATGGTATTCGGGCGGTCGATCTGGTCGAAGTTGATCATCGACGCGCCGCGGTGCGTTTCGCACTCTTCGCACGCTTTCACGCACGCCTGGCATCCTATGCAGCGCGTAGTATCGACGTAGAATTCGAAGCCGAACATTATGCCTCCACCTCGGGAGGAGCTTCCGCTTTGCGGATGCGGCACGCGGACACCTTGAATTCGGGGATTTTGCTGCGCGGATCGAGCGTGCGATGCGTGAGCATATTCGCGCTCCGCCGGTTCGGCCAGTGGTAGGGGACGAAAACGGTATCGGGCCGGATGGTCTTGACTACCAGCGCGCGCAGGGTAATTTCGTTGCGCCTGGTAGTTATAGCGACCCAATCGCGATCCTCAATTCCATGTTGTGTTGCCAGCCGCGGATGGATTTCCACGCGCGGCTCCGGGTAAATCTCGAGTAAGCCGCCAATGCGGCGCGTCTGCGTGCCGGAAAGATACTGGCTCACCACTCGGCCGGTCGTGAGATAGATGGGAAATTCGGGATCGATGGGATCGCCGCTCTCGCGCCACTCGGTGGTGTTGAAGCGGCACTTGCCGTCCGGATGCATCGAGACGCCGCCTTCGAACAGACGCGGCGTTCCGGGATGATCGAGATCGGGACAGGGCCAGAACACGCCGTATTGGCGGTCGATCTTTTCGTAGGTGATGCCGTAATAATCGGCGATGCCGCCGCGCGAGGCCTCGCGCAGCTCGTCGAATATTTCGCGCGTGGATCGATAGGCAAAGAACTGTCCCTTGCCCAGCCGCCGCGCGAGATCGCAGACGATTTCCGAATCCGGCCGTGCGTCCGCCGGCGGATCGACCGCTTTGCGGATGTGGATTACCCTGCCTTCGACGTTGCAGGTGACGCCTTCCTCTTCTTCCTGGAGGCTGCCCGGAAGGACCACGTCGGCGTGCTGCGCGGTTTCCGAAAGGAAGAAATCGGCCACGGCGAAGAATTCGAGCTTCGAGAGCGCCGCGCGCGTGTATTCCGCCTGCGGTAGCGAAACCAGCGGATTGAAGCAGATCGAGAACAGCGCCTTGATCTCGCCCTCATGGATAGCGTTCATGATCTCCTGCGCGGTGTAGCCCGGGCCGGGCAGGCTGGAGGGTTCGATTCCCCACACGCGCGCTACATGCTCGCGCGCGGCGGGATCCTCCAGGGAGCGCGCGCCCGGCAGTTGATCGCATTTCTGGCCGTGCTCGCGCCCGCCTTGGCCATTGCCCTGGCCCGTGATCATGGTGACGCCGCAGCCTTCGCGTCCGATGTTGCCGGTGGCGAGCGCGATGTTGATCAACGCCAGCACGTTTTCGACGCCCTTGGATTGATGCTCGATGCCGCGCGCGTGCATGGCGACGGCGCGTTCCGCGGTGGCGAACCAGCGCGCGGCGCGCTCGATAGCTTCGGGAGGAACGCCGGTGCGCTCGCCCGCCATGCGCGGATCGTAGGGCTTCACGGATTCCGCCACGGCTTCGAAGCCGCTGGTGTGGGCCGCGATGAAATCGCGATCTTCGAGTCCTTCGCGCAAAATGACATGCAGCATGCTCATCAGCAGGATCAGATCGGTGCCCGGCCGCAGCGGGAGATACAGATCGGCGTTGCGCGAGATCGGGGTCATGCGCGGATCGGCCACGATCAGCCGCGCGCCGTGGTCGCGGGCGCGCCAGATGTAGTCGGTGGTGATGGGGGCGCATTCGCCGATGTTCGCTCCGATCGCGAAAATAACGTCTGCCGCCGCGATGTCGCTCCACGGGATGGGGCTGCGATCGACGTGGAACGCGAGTTTATAGGCCACGCCCGCCGACACCATGCAGAGCCGCCCGTTGTAATCGATGTGGCGGGTTCCGAGAGCCACGCGCGCGAACTTACCCATCAGGTACGCTTTCTCCGTGGTGAGCGACGCGCCCCCGAAGACCGCCACCGAATCCTTGCCGTACTTCGCCTGGATTTCGCGCAACCGGCGCGCGGTGAAATCGAGCGCTTCATCCCACGACGAATCGCGGAAGCCGGTTTCGCCGCGCATCAGCGGCTGGAGCAGCCGATCGGGATGATTCGACTGCAAATAGCGCTTCACCCCTTTGGGACAGAGCATGCCGCGGTTAAAAGGAAACTCCTCCCACGGTTCAAAACCGATAACGGTGTTGCCGCGAACCTTGAGCTGAATGCCACACTGTTGCCCGCAAAAGCAGCAATGCGTTTTGACCAGCCGGTCCGCCGGATTGCGCGATTCATCCTGCCATCCTCCGGGCGGAATCGATTGCGGGTGCGGACCATAGCGGGCCGCCAGACTGTTAAGCGAAGCCGGCGGTTTAGCCACGTGCGGATTCTTTCATGCGCAGTTGCGCCCGGGCCAGCGATTTTCGTTTGCAGGAGGGACAAAGCGCCTGCCAGTGTTCCGCCGGACCCGGCATAGCGTAGTCGAAGCCAAGCGCCGGCAGAACCTTGGTGCGCAGATCTTCGATATGCATTATGGAGGCGAACCGCGCGCCGCAACGGGTGCAGCAAGCGCCTTCGCCGGCGTCGCCCGCCTGATGGTATAGCTTCACACCGGCTTGCGCGGGCCTTTGAAAGATGTGGAAGAATTTTCCGAAGGGCAGATACAGCAGACCGGCGATCACGGTGATCGCGTGTAAAATCGCGAGGAAGCTATAGGATTCCCCGCGCAGCCAGGCCTGCGAAACAGTAAGGGCGAGACCGGTGATTGAAATCGCGAACAGCACCACCAGCGGCAGAAAATCCATGGCAAACGACTGCACGGCTTGCGCGCCGCGATCGCGCATGCGCCGCCACAAGGAGAGGCCGATGCCGGTCAGCACGAGTAGAGCGGCGATATCCAGGCCATGAAAAAGCAATTCGGATGTGAACGTCCGAATGGCGAATTGGCCGGCGGGAAAGCCGAAAAGATACGGTACGTAAATCATCTGGTTATCGGGGAGACTGCGGAAGGAAATCCAACCGAATACCAGCGGGAACGTGATTGCCATCGCGAGCACACAGCCCCAGAAGATGCATTGATGCATCCACCAGCGCAATCGCGAGCGGTGCCGAATAAAGCGCTGCTCGAGCAGATGCGTCAACGCCACTTTCAGCACGCTCGCCATGCTGCGCAATGCCCCGCGGCTCCGGAAGAGCTGCCATCCGCGATCCCAATAAACGCGCGTGGGCGGTTTATCGAGCCATACATTGTAGTGATACACCACGCCCCACGTCGCGAAGACGACGGCGAAGGTGTAGATCGCGAGGGCGGGATCGAAGGTTTCGAGATTGCGCGACCCGACCACGATGGCGGCCACCAGGAAGCCGGTCCAGAGCGTCGACCAGGCGCCGGCGCGCAGCCGCTCGAATACGGGGCCTCTGCCGACCAAAATCGCCGGCTCGCGGGGCATAAAGATACGAGCGTTCATCAGCCAGAGCGCGCATGCAGTCGCCGCGAGCAGGACGAAACCCGGCCAAATGGCGCCGAGCAAATCCTTGAACACACCCAGCAACAGCGGCGGGAAGAACCCGCCCAAGCCGCCCATCGCGCCCACCAGGCCGGTGACGGTTCCAGTCTCGGCCGGGAAATACTGCGGCACGAGCTTGAAGACCGCCCCATTAGCGAGGCCGAGCAGAGCCGAGCAGCCGAGCGCGCCTACCGTGAAGGGGAGCATGGAAGACCACGCGAGCAATAACGCGAACGGGACGATTCCGGCGAAGGCGATGGAAAGGACGCGCGCGCCGCCAATCTTATCTGCGAGCCAGCCGCCAAGCGGCCGCAGCAGCGTCGCGAGCACCACAAACCCCGCCGTACGGAAGCCCGCGTCCGTGGGGCGCAAACCGAATTCGTCGCGCAACAGGCTGGGCAGGTAAATCGAAAACGCGACGAAGCCGCCGAAGCTGAGGAAGTAAAATGCCGAAAGCGCCCATGCCAGGGGCTCGCGCGTGAGCACGCGTAACAGAGCGCCGCGCCGCCGCGGGGATGCGGCAACCGGGGCGTTGCGAGCCGCCAATACGAATATGGCCGCCCAGATTGCGAGCAACGCCGCCGCTCCGCGGTATACGTTCTGCCACCCGATGGCGGTTGCCAGCAAAGGGCCCAAAAATACAGCTGCGGATTGGCCAATATTGCCCAGGCCATAAATTCCCAGGGCGGACCCCTGTTGCTCGCGATTGAACCAGGGTGAGACGAAGCCAACCCCGACCGCGAACGAAGAGCCTGCCATGCCGAGAAGAAAGGCTGCCGCCAGTAAGCCCGCGTAGCTATGAACCAGCGGGACGGCAAGAGCCGGAAAGGCTGCGAACAGCATTAACCCCGCGAAGACGAATCGCCCGCGGAAACGGTCGGTGAGCAATCCCATTGGCAACCGCGCCAGCGAGCCGAGCAGCACCGGGGTAGCGACCAGAAGCGCGCTCTGGCTGGAGGAGAGACCATAGACTTCGCGGAATCGCGGCGCGAAGGCGCCGATCAATCCCCATGCCGCGAAACAGACGGCGAAAGAGATGCTCCCTAGCGCAAGTTGGCGGCGCGGCATAGCGATCCGGATTCCCATTAAATGGATACCACAGTAATCAATTGTTGTTTCGCGGCAATGTGCGCAGGCGGACGGAGCAATGTAATCCCGAGATTGGCGGCGAATAGCGCGACTGCTGTCAGTTCGACAACCGCGGACACCGGCAATATGTGCCAAGCCCATGGCGCATATCCTTCATACGCGAGCGACTCGCAGGCGACGCGCAACGCACATCCGAGATTGAGTAGCAGTAGAGACAGGAACATCAGGCGCCGGCTGAACAGGACACGGGCGCCGCAGAAGGCGGGCAGGATTCTTTGCCCGATGGCGAACACCATAGTTGCGAGGAATCCCACGGTCAGCGCATGGCGCGAGGCGCCCCAGATACCGCCCTCGCGATCCGCCAGAGCGGCGGCCACCGATAGCGCCGACGCGATCGCCAGCCACGCATACGCGCCGCGGACAAAAGCCGGAAAGCTGCGATGCACGCCGTTAAGTTTGGCCGGCCGGATGGCAGGCTCAAACACTCGCAGAGCGATAACGGCGGCCGCCGCCGCGAACGGCAGCAAGGCCGCGGCTGACAGCGCGAGGCCGCGGAGCATCAACGCCGACGCCAGCCAAACCGCCAGCGTCGCCGCGTACAGAAATCGCGGGCGCAATGCCCGCAGGCCAAGAAAGATTGGCAGCCATCGGGCATTGAATCCCCAGACTATAGGAACAAGAACGCCCCAGGTGGGCAGCATCAGCAGGCGTTGATCGAGCAGAAAGGGAATCGCCGGACCGTCCCCGCGCACCGCCACATAAACCATAACACCGAGATTCGCGATGAGAGTCACCAGGAACGCAACCGTCGACGCCACCACAACCAGCATCCAGGGATCCTTGTTCTGAGCAGCCTGGGCCAGCGGCGGAGCATGTTCGGTTACCGTTCGAAAGAAGATGGTGAATGCGGCCACTTCGAGTAAGGCCGAAATCGGCAGTGCGATGCGCCATTCCCACTCAGTTACGCCGGCCGCCCACCGCAGCAGAGCGCCCGCGATCCACACGCCGAAACAGATCCATCCGCGGGACACGGCGAAAGCCGGCAAATTGCCCATTTTCGAGAGCGAGTAAAATCCTATACCCAGAATGAACGTGCCCACCCACCCGAAGATTTGCGCGTGTCCGTGCGCCTGTATCCATGCGGGCGGCAGGCCCGCGGCGGTGTGGTACGCGCTAATGGACAGCAGGTTCCAGACTCCGAGAAACGTGCCCGGCAACAGCATGAAGAGCAGACCGGCCGTAATATAAGCCGTCACTAGCCTTTGCAAGCCCGCTTCGCGTTTGACAAGAAGATTCGCGTCAACGGACGCCATGACTAGCCTCGGAGCGCGCGGTACAACTCCAGCGCGCGCGGAAACAGGATGTTGTTTTCGAGATGGACGTGAAAATGGAGATCGCGCTCAAACGCCTCCAGACTGTAATACAAACCGATATAGCTGGCGCAGGCGCCCTCGGGAGTACGGTATTGTTGCGAGAGCGCGCGGATTTGGGCCATCAGTTCGCCCGCGTCGTCGTGATCGGCCATCATGCGGGCAATAGGCGCGTCGATTCCGCCCAGGAATGCGGGAGGCGCCGCTTCTATCTTGGCGAGAATCGGGAACAGCACTTGCTCCTCCCTAGCCATGTGCGCTACCAACTCCTGCGACATCGCTACGAACAGTTCCCTGATGGCCAGGAGCTCCGGATGATCGGCGCCATGCCGGACCGCCACTTTATCGAGCAGCACTTCGAGTCGAGGCGTCTCCCGCCGAATGTAACTGTGATGGCGCGCGACGATGTGTCCGGTCAGTTCGGCGAACGGCGCATCGCTCCAATGCCGATCTTCCGGCGTTTCGCGTCCGGTCTGCGCCAGAAGTTCCATAGCCTGCGCCACCGGCACGTGGGCGCGCTGGCACGCATCGCGCAACGGGCGCTTGCCGCCGCAGCAGTAATCGATGCGGAGCGCTTCGAATACCCGCACGGCAGCCGGGTTCTGTATCGCGATGTCGCGGACGGTTTGTTCGCTGGTAAGAGTCATTCTGAAACCAGCTTACGAACGGATTGGCGGCTTCTCAGTGACTAAAGTCACCGGGCAGTCGCCTTAGGCGGCGGAGTTCAGCTCGGCCTCGAGTCCCTCCACGTCGAGAATGGTCACCTCATGTCCGCCGATCTCGATGAAGCCTTGCGCCTGCAAACGCGCCATGTTCCGCGAAACCAACTCGCGCACCGTGCCGATTTGCGAGGCCAACTCCTGATGCGTGGCGCCGAGCGATATCACGGAGCCGCGGGCGCCGCGCCTGCCTGCGGAGGCGGCCTGGCGCAGCAGCCACGAAATCAAGCGATGCCGCACGGTGGTAAACGAAAGCTCCTCGATGATTCCCACCAGCCGCCGCAGCCGTGATCCGACTACCTGCAACACCTTCAGGGCGACCTCGGGATGCTCCAGGCACAGCGCGCGGAAGTCATTGCGCGAGACGAACAGCACCTCCGCCGAATCGACCGCCGCGGCTGAAGCGGGGTAACTTCCGCCGTCGAATACCGGAAGCTCCGCAATCGAACTGCCCGGCCCCTCCATGGCGAGCACCTGCTCCCGCCCAGTAGGCGATGTTTTGAAAATGCGGACGCGGCCGGAGGCGATCACGTACAGCCCCGCGCAAGGTTGCCCCTCCGAAAACAGCAACTCGCCCGGCGCGCAGGATCGCGCTCCGGCGCGCATCGAGAGAAACCCGATTTCCTCTTCTGAAAGCGCGGCGAACAGGGGCGCCGCTTGCAATACGTTGCGCGTGGAGGGCCGGTCAGTGGACATAGACATATTGGATAAAACTCGCTCCCTGGACTGAAGTAACTGGCAAATTCCGCTCGGGACTTTCCCAATAATACGCTGCATGGTAGCCTAACGCGAAGGGCGTAGGCATGAGACAGCCAAAAGTCGGAGAGGCATATTTCTTTGTGGATGAATCTGGCGATCCGACTTTCTACGATGCGAGAGGGAAGTGCATCGTTGGCCGCTTCGGATGCTCCACCGTCCTCGTTTTAGGATTTATCGAGACGCAGCATCCAGAGCCCATTCGCAGGGCGATTTTGGATATGCAGCGAGAGATCATGAACGATTCGTATCTGACCCGGATCGCCAAGGTCGGCTCGCAAGGTTGAGCAGGTGTTTAGAGAGCGATACCAAGGCAAAGAAAATCGTTTTTACGACGACCTCGTGACGCGCCTATTCGAGAATGTCCTCCATCGCTTTGGGCATAACGAAATTGTTTTCTCCGCTCGCGGGTCGGCCAAACGGAGGAAGCCGCTCGAACACGCGATATGGCGAGCCAAAGGGCGGTTCGAAAAAAAATGCAACCTCGATAGGAACTCCACAACATTTTCAATTCGGGCGCAGACGCCTAAAGGGGAGCCGTGCCTGAGCGTGATTGATTACATAGATTGGGCAGTGTATCGGGCGTTCTTGGGCGAAGGTCGGTATTACGAATTCGTCAAATCGAAGATCAGCTTCCTGAGACCACGGTACCGAGAAGATCTGAAGGACGGGCCTTATTCTCGCAAGCGCCCGTTCGATATGAAAAGAGCCGCCCCCTGGGGCTAGGCTCGTAAAACCGAACGAGTACATGGCGCAAAGGCCAGCTTTCACCCGCAGAGGAACAGCTATTTAAATTATAGACTCGCTAGATCCGCCAGCACAACTACGCAAGCTGCCAGTTATTTTGGGCTTTCTTCCCTAGCTTGTCGGCGTCGTTCCTGTTCACCTAATCGCCGGTTGAACATCCGGCTGTTTGGCAAGTATATTATTGCCCTAAATTGGGGTGGGCGGAGGGATTCGAACCCTCGGCCACCGGAACCACAATCCGGCGCTCTACCAAGCTGAGCTACGCCCACCGTACGGAGTGACCTCTAGTGTAACAGCCGAAGCTCGGCTGCGACAATAGTAGCTCTGGCGAGGCCGCCGCGCATTTGGATCGCTTGCGGCTCGACTGCGAGTTGCGTCACCAAACAGAATCGAAGCGGCCTAACAGCCGAATCCCGGGCTGCGACAATCCCGCCCGATTCCACAGCGCATCCACGCGTTCTTTCACGTCCGCGGGTATCCCGATTACTCCCGGCCATGGCCGCGTGAACCCTTCGCCGGGCCATTTGCGCGTGGCGTCGATTCCCATTTTCGAACCGTAATTAGGCAGACGGCTCGCATGGTCTAGCGAATCCACTGGCCCCATCACGAATTGAACGTCGCGCTCAGGGTCGATATTGTTGAGCGCCTTCCAAACCACCTCGCGGTAGTTCTGCACGTCCACATCCTCATCCACCACCACGATGCACTTCGAAAACATTGCCTGCCCAGTTCCCCAGATGGAATGCATGACCTTGCGCGCATGGCCCGGATACGATTTGCGGATGGCCACCAGAATCAGATTGTGAAAGACGCCCTCGGGGGGCATGGCGATGTCGCGGACTTCCGGCAATTGCAGCCGCATCAAGGGCAAAAAGATCCGCTCGATCGCCTTGCCCATATAGTAATCCTCCATGGGCGGAGGCCCGACGATGGTGGTCGCATAAATCGGATCTTTGCGATGGGTCATGCAAGTTACGTGAAAAACCGGATAGTCGTCGGCCAGTGAATAAAATCCCGTATGGTCGCCGAAGGGGCCTTCTGTGCGCAGCTCGCCCATTTCCACGTAGCCCTCCAATACGATTTCGGCGTGCGCCGGCACCTCCAGATCGCACGTCAGGCACTTCACCATCTCCACCGGACTTTGACGCAGAAATCCCGCGATCATCATCTCGTCCAGGTCCGGAGGCAGCGGCAAGATTGCGGAATACATCGTAGCCGGGTCGGCGCCGATCGCCACCGCCACGTCCATTCGCCTGGCGCCCTGATGCCCCATGCGCCGGTAATGCTCCGCGCCCTGCTTGTGCGTCTGCCAATGCATCCCCGTGGTCCGCTCGTCGAAAACCTGCATGCGATACATCCCGCAGTTGCGTTTCCCGGTATCGGGATTGCGCGAAAAAACCAGCGGCAGCGTGATGTAGCGGCCGCCATCCTCCGGCCAACATTTCAACACGGGGAGATCGAATACCGAAAAGCCCTCCTTACGCACTACTTCCTGGCAATCGCCGTTAGATACGATTTTCGGAAAGAAGGCGCCGACTTCCGCCAATTTCGGCAGCATTTTCAGCTTGCCCACGATGCCCTCCGGCACGCGCATTTGCAGAAACTCCACAATGCGCGCGGCGACGTCCTCTACCGAATCCACTTCGAGCGCGATCTCCATTTTGCGCATCGAGGCGAATGCGTTGATCAAAACGGGGATGCCGCTGCCCTTGGGCTTTTCAAAGAGCAGCGCCGGGCCACCCGCCTTCACCGCGCGATCCGCGAATTCCGTAATCTCAAGCTCCGTGTCCACTTCAAACGGGATGCGCTTCAACTCGTGATTCTTCTCCAGCGCGCGCACGAACGAACGCAGGTCGCGATAAGCCATAGGCTATGATTGGTTCTTTAACAGTACACCGTTCCATAGCATCGATGGACAACCGCATCGCATTAATTACCGGCGCCAGCCGCGGAATCGGGCGCGCCACCGCCCTGGCGTTGGCGCACGCCGGTTACGATGTGGTAGCCGCCGCGCGCTCCATGGAAAACGCCGGCGAAGCGCTTGACGAGTTACGCGCCGCCAACCCCGCCGCGTCCGCCGTCAATATGGATCTCGCATCGGCCGATTCTATCAAGGAAGCGATCGGACGCATAGTCAAAGAGAAAGGCCGCATCGATGTGCTGGTCAACAACGCCGGCATCACGCGCGATGGCCTGGCTGTCCGC
Source organism: Bryobacterales bacterium (assembly GCA_963723015.1). Lineage (GTDB taxonomy): Bacteria > Acidobacteriota > Terriglobia > Bryobacterales > Bryobacteraceae > PALSA-243. Next base: position 6,581 of record CAVRPF010000013.1, on the reverse strand, counting down.
ATGAAGCCCGCCGATTGGGACGCGGTCCTACGGACCAATCTTGATGGATCGTTCCTCTGCATTCAGCAGACGCTCTCCGGCATGATGCGAAACCGCTGGGGACGCATTATCAACATCACCTCCGTGGTGGGACAGGCCGGCAGCCCCGGACAGGTCAATTACGCCGCCTCTAAAGCCGGACTCATCGGAATGACTAAGTCGCTAGCGCAGGAAGTAGCCAGCCGAAACATCACTGTTAATGCCGTCGCGCCGGGATATATCTTGACTGACATGACTAAAGATTTACCCGAGGAGTTAAAGCAGAGCATCATGGCCAAAATTCCGCTGGCGCGCATGGGAACGCCCGAGGATGTCGCCGCCGCGGTAAAGTTTCTGGCAAGCGACGAGGCGGCGTACATTACCGGTCAAGTGCTCGCGGTAAATGGCGGCATGTATATGTAAGCTCCTTCGCGCAACTCACTTTACTTTCCGTCGACGGAAAAAGCCAAAAGCACGTTCCCAGGCATGCCACCCCACTGACCGTAGCCGGAGTTCACGAACACTACCCCGTTCACCACTGCCGCCCCGGCGACATCCATCGAACCACCCCGCGCGGCCCCTCCGTTCACTGTCTCAAACTCGCGGGCCGTATCGGAGTCCCACAGGACTTCGCCCGTTCTACTCGAATATGCGCGCAGATGGCCGTCGACGGAGCCCGAAAAAACTACGCCCGGAATCGCGGTGACCGCTGCAGACTGCGCCGGGGAGCAGTCCGTTGTTGAGGTGGAGCAGGTCCCCGGTTTAGCACTCCATACGATCTTTCCGGTTTTCAGATCCAAGGCATCCAGGCCGCCGCCCTTTTTCGGATCGAGCGTAAAGCGATAGCCTCGCGGCGATTTTGGATCCGCCACGGCTTTAATTGCGAGACCGGAAAGCGCCACGTACACATTTTGTCCGTCCGCGGCAGAACCCCATTGGCTGCCGCCGAACATTCCTCCTTCACCGGCCCGGGTTTGCCAAAGAAGCTTTCCCTCGTGATCGGGGTCTACGGCGTACGCCATGCCCGATTTTTGGGCGATCACCAGCGCACGCTTCCCACCACCCAAGCTGACCAGGATCGGCGGTTGTCCAAAGTCGTAATCGGGGCCGGCGGGGTGTTCGCAGTTCGTATGCCGCGGCGTTGAGCAACCGTCGTTGTAAACGTCGTCCCCGGTCAATTGTTTGGACCACAGCAATTTTCCGGTCTTGAGCTGGATGGCCAGGATGGCATCGCTCGTATTGGTCGGCGGGTCGGAGTAGTTGTTTCCCGTGGCGACATAAATCGCCCCTAGCTGCTCATCGATTGTCGGGCTCGACCAGACACTGGCGCCCGAGGGGCCGTACTCCTGCGACGCCCGCCGGACTCTTGCCGGCGGCCTTCGCGGCTTCCTGGATGGTGAAGGCTTGCCAGATCTTCTTACCCGTGGCCGCATCGAGCGCGACTACGCTGCCGCGAAAAGTGCAGCATTGGTATTTCGGGTTGGCGCCAAGCGCTTCCTCGAACGAGGCGAACGGCTGGTAAAGCACGCCCTTGTAAAACTGTGGCGTCGCAGTGGCTATAGCGGCAAAATGATCCACGGGCCGCACTTTCCAGATCAATTTTCCGGTTTCGGCATTGAGTGCATACACGTTTGCTCCCACATCGCCAAAAAAGATCGCGGGGGTCCCGCCGGCCTCTCCGAAGGCCGTGCCCGATCGAATTTCGGCCTGCGCTTGAAATCCCCAGTGGGTACATCCGGTTTCGACATCGAGCGCGTAGACCGCCCCCGTTTGCGTTTCGATAAACAGGCGGCCTGCGACAATCGTGGGCTGCGAGCGGGCGACAGTGACCTTGCCGAGGTTGAATGCCCATTTCAGTTTGAGCTTGGGAACAGCAGACGCCGAGAGTCCCGCCGAAGCCGCATTCTGGAATCGGGAATTGGTTGCGTCAGGGCTCCACCCGTTCCATTGGGGCGAGCTTCCGTTTGACAAGTTTGCCTCAAACTGAGATGCGTCGCTATTTTTGCAGGTCGGCGTAACGGCGGGGGTTGGCGCCGGCGTCCGTCCGCCTCGCGCAATGTAGGCGATCAACGCAAACATCTGGGCGGCTAGATAGGCCTGCTGCCTGAGTCTTCATCACGCCACTTGTCAGAGCGGAGTAAATGGCCTCGGGGCTCATAGCTTTGATCGCGGCGAGCGGTGGAATGCGGCCCGCCGGCGCGTCATGGCACGAGGCGCAATGTTCTTTGTAAACATCCGCTCCGTTCTGAGCGGAGATCAGCGGCGGCAACATAAGGGCAAGCAAACACGCAGGTCGCATAACACTTCCATTTTTTCATGCCGCATGAATCCGCACCCTCGCGCGGCGTGATCCCGGCCGCAGGGCCACGATGACCCGCGTGCTAGAATTCACCAAATGCGCTCACTCCTTATCGCCCTCACCGCGATCGCCATGCTGTTGGCGGAAACTCCCACACGCCCCAAAATCGCGTTTGCCCGCGTATATCCGCAGCCTGGCCAACTCAGTCTGTTCGTTGCCGCGTCCGACGGAAGCGACGAGCATCCCCTGCTTTCATCCCCCGACACCGATTACGACCCAGCCTGGGCTCCGGATGGGGGATCGATCGTCTTCACGTCCGAGCGGAACGGATCGGCAGACCTTTTCCGCGTAAATCCGGACGGCAGCGGATTGACGCAACTCACCACGGACCCGGCTTACGACGATCAGGCGGCATTTTCTCCCGACAGCAAGCAGTTAGTGTTCGTCAGCACGCGCGGCGGCGGTATGGCGAACCTCTGGACGATGGATCTCGCCACACGGCGGCCCGAGGCGCTTACGTCTGGGCCGGGCGGCGATTTTCGTCCGTCGTGGTCGCCGGACGGAAAGTGGATCGCGTTCTCCTCGGGCCGCGGCAATCCGATGCCTTTTGCTCATGGCCGGTGGGAGCGGCTTCAATTGTCGGACATTTACATCATCCGCCCCGACCGCTCCGGATTGAAGAAGATCACGATAAGTGGAAACTTCTGCGGCAGCCCGAAATGGATGGGCGACAGCGGTCACGTCATCGCCTATTGCATGACAGCCGAGCAAACACTGGCAAATCGAAGGGCGACGCCCGATTCGGGAAACGATACGCGGCTGGTGTCGATCGACACGGCCACAGGCGCTTCCACCGAGCTGAACGCGGGCCCGGGCGTCAAGATAAATCCATCTGGTCTGCCTGGAGACGAGATCGGCTACATACGGAAAGACAGTGTGGCGCCGGGCATTTACTATTCGAGCGGCCGGCGAGGACCAGGCGGCCAGATTCGGGCTGCATCCTGGTCGCCCGATGGCAGCCACGTTGTGTTCCATAAGCGGTCATAATACCCCGCGAGCGAACATGCGGAGGACATTCAGCAGCAATTCAAATTACGAGTTGAGCCTTACGGGAATTCTGCCGGCGTTCAGCCCCTCGGGCAGGGAGATGGTGACCAACAGCCCCCCTTCCGCGAATCCACGTGGCTCCAGTCTTAGCGTGACCATGGTGGAAACGGGACATTGCTAAGGTGGTCTACGAGGATAAGACGCGGAATGTCTTGCTGGGCGGGTGGTCGCCTGACGGTGGGCGGATCGTCTTCTCGATCGGCGGATTTGCCGCGTTCTTCGACGGCTTCCATTCCCTTTTCCTGAAGACCGGCGATCGCGTCGAGGGCGGTGCTCAGGTGGCGATTATCAACGCGGACGGAAGCGGCTTCACGGAACTTACGGCGGAGCCGGGCAATAACGCGTTCCCGTCGTTTGCTCCCGATGGCAAACGATTTGTCTACCGGACCTTTACGGAAAATGGCTACGGGCTGCGCATCATGAACTCTCGATACGAAGGCAGTCACGATCCTGACTCGAGAGTACGATAACTTCCCGCTTTGGTCGCCGCGCGGAGATCTGATTATGTTTGCACGCCAGATTGAGGACGCGTATGAGATCTACACGATCAAGCCGGACGGAAGCTCTCCAAAGCGCCTCACTTCCACAAAAGGGAACGATGCGCACATGGCGTGGTCGCCGGACGGCGAGCACATCGTGTTTACCAGTTCCAGGATGGGCTTCAAGGACGAAGCCGTCTACACGGATGCGCCGCAGCCATATGGCGAGATTTTCGTGATGCGCTATGACGGCACTGGCGTGGAGCAACTCACCGACAACCAATGGGAAGACGGCACTCCCGCGTGGCAGCCAATGGGCGCGAGTAAGAATTAAGACCATGCTCCCAGTGCGCCCTACCGGCGCTTAATGGTGGGGCGACCATCGTCGTCGGTCTTGTCGGTTCCATCCACTCCCGGCGCTCGCCGTAACCGCGGCTGGTTCGGATCGTCCGGCTTGCGGCGGTTCTCCATCGTGAGCAGCCGCTGCCGCATGTTGGTGTATTCCGACGTGGTCACGACATACTCGGGTTTCGATGGCAGAATGCTGTCGATCTCCGCCTGTGTTTTCGCGATCCGATCCGAATCCATCGGATGCGTCGAGAGCAGCTTCGAAACCGCATTGGGCTGCGTGCGCTGCAGCGACTCCAGTTTTTCGAACATACTGATGGCGCCCGTGGGGTCGTATCCCGCGGCCCACATATACTGCACGCCCAGGAAATCGGCCTCGGACTCATCATGCCGGCTGAAGCTTAAAAACGTCATAGGGATCGCCGCGCTCGCAGCCTGCCGCGCTGCCACGCCGGCCCACCCGCCCAATATCACACTCAGCGGGATGGTCCCGATATTCGCAATCTGCGCCTTGGTCTCACGGCAGGTCAGGTGCCGCGCCGCCACGTGCGCGATTTCGTGCGCCAGGGCGCCGGCGAATTCATCCTCTTCGGCGGCGATGCCAATCAACCCGGTGTGTACGAAGATATAGCCGCCCGGCAGCGCGAACGCATTGGGCACGTCATTTTGCAAAATGCGGAACGTAAACGGTACTTTCGCATCCGAACTCCGCGCCAGATTCTGACCGATACGGTTGACGTACTCGGAAAGAATCGGGTCGTCCACCACCTTGGCCTGACGCGATACTTCTTCGGCGAGCTGCTTGCCGAGCGCCATTTCCTTTTCCACCGAATAGAAGTTCAGGCACTTGCCGACATCGCGATCGCCAATCTGGTTCGGGTCGTTCTTCTTGTTCTTGGGGTTGTTCTTGTCGTCGCCGGCCAACGCCGCGCCCGCCGTGAGAGCGATCATCAGTGAAAGCGTCAATGCGCGGACGGATAGAGTTTTCACGGCGGCTCCTCAGGCCATTTTAACGTATTGTAAAGGGAATGGGTTCCGTTAAGGATGCAAACTCTTTGGCCGGCGAGGATCTTTCACAACGTTACGCCGATCGATTTCCGGTTCGGAGCCATCTGATTTACCTGAACCATGCCGCCGTGGCGCCGCTCTGCAAGCCTGCCGCCGACGCCATGAAGCAGCTTGCCGAGGATTGCTCGAATTACGGCAGCCTGCACTACCCGGAATGGCTCGCCGCGTATGATGGCCTGCGCGCCGCCGCCGCCCGGCTGGTATCCGCTAAACCCGAAGAGATCGCTTTGGTCAAGAACACATCCGAAGGCATCGCCACTGTCGCCATGGGCCTCGATTGGCGGCCCGGCGATCGCATCGTCGGCTTCCGCGAAGAGTTCCCGGCCAATCTATACCCATGGCAGCGGCTGGCCGCGCAAGGCGTCGAAACCACCTGGCTTTCCGTTTACGATTCGCTTGACCGCATAGACGAAGCCTGCCGCGGCGCGCGGCTGCTTTCCATTAGCTTCGTGCAGTTTCTCAGCGGCTACCGCGCGCCGGTGCGCGAGATCGGCGAAATCTGTCGGCGGCGCGGATGCATCTTCTTTGTCGATGCGATCCAGGGGCTCGGCGCCTTTCCGCTGGACGTGCGCCAGTGCCATATCGACGCCTTGGCAGCCGACGGCCACAAGTGGCTGCTGGGTCCGGAGGGATGCGGCGTGCTCTACATCGGCGAAGCGCTGCAGGAGCGTGTCGCGCCCGTGGAGTTCGGCTGGACGAACGTGGCGGGCTACAACGACTATGCCTCGCGCGACATGCGGCTGCGCCCCGACGCCGGCCGCTACGAATGCGGAACGCTTAACACCATCGGATGCTTTGGCCTGCGCGCGGCCATCGAGTTTCTGCTGGAAGTAGGCGTCGAGGAGATCGGCCCCGCTGTGCAGGCGCTAGGCGACCGCATTGACGCTGGCGCCCGCGCCAAAGGCTACGAAACGATGTGCGCGCGCACGCCGGAAACCGGTGCGGGCATCGTGAGCTTTCGCAAACCCGGCGACGGACGCCGTTGCGATCGTGAACCGGCTGCGCTCCAGGGGCATCGCCGCCGCTCCGCGCGCCGGATGGGTGCGCGCCTCGCCCCATTTTTATATCGCCGCGGCCGAGATCGACCGCATGTTGGAGGAGTTGCCATGAAGCTTAGTACTGTGCCGATGGGCGTTGCCACAGTCTTACTTGCCGCCTGTTCCGCCGTTGCCGCCGTGCCTACGCCCAAAAGCTACTTCGGGCATGAAATGGGCGCAGACCGCACCGTGCTCGACTGGGACAAAGTCACCGGCTATTTCCAG
>CAVRPF010000012.1:0-58901 GCA_963723015.1 Bryobacterales bacterium | reverse complement strand
AGAAAGTGGAAGGAGTTTTTCGGCCGTAAGGTTTCGTCCGGCGCTGGCTAGAGAAACCGAGATCAGCGTCGGGGTCATCGAGTAGCTCGATGTGACGGACGGCAAGTTCTGCGATTGGCGAGAACGCTACGGCTGGGTTCCCCGCGATTCGTCGCGTCCCCAATCGAAGGTCAGCCTAACCGGAATGATGCCCGGCTTGGGTTGCGAGGTTCCAGCGGGTGCCAGCGCCACGACGGATCGGATGCGCGGGTCATCCGAAGGCTCGGCCAACGCGGTCCAGCCTCCGAAGCTATGACCGACGATTCCAACTTTGGCGGGATCGGGTTTGGCTTCCGAATCCCAGCCCGCGCCATCCAATAGCCAATCGATGAGAAAGCGTATGTCCGGAACGCGGTTCACGATCCATGCTTCCACTCGAACGGCCTTCTGCTCAGGCGTCTCACACGGCATGCGGGCCAGTTCCGCTGCCACAACTTCAGAATGATTGAGCGCCGCGACAACATATCCATGACTGCTCAAGTGAGTACAGAGATATGTAGCCGCCCGACGCTGGCCGCCGCTATGATGCGAGAAAGATGAGAGGATAGGTTCCGGGCTGGGCCGCGGCGTCCCGAATCTCGGCCGCAAGATCCCCATCCGCAAAATATCCCTACCGGTGGAATACCAGACCTCACATGGAAAAAAGCGGTTCCGCGTTTTGTCATGTGCCTGGAGAGTGCGAACGCCAACGGGATAGGGACCGCGGGCAAAGGGATCGTACGACACATCCGATATTGTAATTGCATGAAGTAGCGGCGCCTGTGATAGGATCACCACGAGGAAGCGGTGAAGGAATCGCGGAGATCGGCGGCGCTGTGTCTTTGTGGCGGAGGCGCTTTCGCCCGCCAATGCGCCATCCTGTTCGCGTTGGCGCCGGTCGCCTTCTCGCAGCAATCGACAGCGGACGACTTTGCCCGCTCAATCCGGCCTGTGCTGGCGCAGAATTGCTCGGCCTGCCACAATCCGGCCAATCCGAAGACCAGGATTAATTTTCTGAAAGCCGCTACTGCGAAGGACGTGGAAGCCAATCGAGGTCTCTGGCGGGACGTTGCGACCCAATTGCGCAACCGGACTATGCCGCCTTTGGATTCCAAACTCACTGAAGATGACCGCCTGCGGGTGGCATTCTGGATCGACAAGGATCTTCGCGAGACCGCATGCAATGCGGGTGATTTCGCGGGCGCGGTAGCCATCCGGCGGCTGAATCGCCGCGAATATCACAATACGATTCGCGATCTTCTGGGCGTGGACTTCAACGTGTCGGATTTGTTCCCGGCCGACGGCACGGGCGGCGCGGGTTTCGATACTAATGGCGAGACGCTGTTCGTTCCTCCGCTATTGATGGAAAGGTATTTGGAAGCGGCACAGCAGATTCTCGACCGCGTCATCGTTACTCCGGCTCTCTCCAAGACTTTTGACGCGGCCGAGTTGCTGCCCGCCGCGTCGAAGGCAACCGGTCCGCGCGAACTCACCGCGGGTGGAGAGATTTCCGCGCCGGTTCCAATTTACGTTGAAGACGACTACGCCGTTCGCGTTAACGTGGAACGCCGGGAAGGGATGGGCACGCTTTCTCTTAAAGTGGATGGCGCGTTAACCGGCGTGCCTTTGGCCGCAGCGCCGCAGGGACGAGGCGGCGGCAAAGGTCCGCCACGGCCGCCGGCGTTGCAGGTCACGGTTCGCCTGACGCGCGGCCTGCATTCGCTTTCGATTGCGGCCGATGGAGCCACCGTTCCGCATCGTGAGCTTGACTGTCGAACAGAGAGCGGTTAAGCCGGCGCCGGAGAAACTGGCGTTGCATTTCCGCCTGCTTGGCGCCGAGCCAGGTGCGGAACCTCTGCAAGCGCGAAGAGCAGCCGAACAGATTCTGCGCTCGTTTCTACGGAAAGCTTACCGGCGGCCGGTGGAGACCGCCGATGTGACTCCGCTGATGACGCTCTACGACCGCGCGGCGCAGCGCGGAGATCCCTTTGAAGAGCGGATGAAGCTGGCGCTCGAAGCGCGTTCTGGTCGGGCCCGAGTTTCTGTTCAAAATCGAACAGAGAAGCGACAAGCCGGGCATCTATCCCGTAGGTCAGTATGAGCTGGCTTCGCGGCTGTCTTATTTCCTTTGGTCCACTCATGCCCGACGATGAGCTGAATACGCTCGCCGCGCAGGGCCGCCTGCAAGACCCCAAAGTGCTGACAGAGCAGGTGGACCGCATGCTGGACGATCCACGATCGGACGCATTTGCCAGCACTTTCATCGGGCAGTGGCTGGGAACACAGGATCTGGGCGGAAGAGTGGCGCCCATGCTGACGGAGTTACAAGACTTTTATAACCCGCCTGTGGCGGCGGACCTTCGCGCCGAGCCGATCCTGATCTTCGAGCGCATATTAGGTGAGAACAGAAGCCTTTTGGAACTGCTGAATGGCAACTACACCTACCTGACGGAGCGCCTGGTGAAGTTCTATCAACTGGAAGACAAATTCACAGACTTAATGGGTAACCAGCCTCAGTTAGCGCAATGGCCCGACGACCGGCGCGCGGGAGTGATGAATCTGGGCGCAGTCATGGCGATCACTTCGCATTACCGCCAAACAAGCCCCGTGCTGCGCGGCGCATGGGTGCTGGATACGCTGCTTGGAACGCCCGTCCCTCCGCCGCCGCCCAATATTCCGCCGCTCGAAGCAGTAATCAGACAATGCGCTAAGACGCAAGACGCGGTGGGAATGCGGCAGAAGATCCTGAGTCATCGGGCCAATCCGGTCTGCGCGCCGTGTCACAACCTGATGGATCCAATGGGATTCGCGATGGAGCACTTCGACTGGACCGGCCGATGGCGCGACAAAGAGTTCGACGGCTCGGAGATCGACGCTACCGGCGCCCTGCCATCGGGCGAGAAGTTCGATGGCGCCGCGCAGCTTCGCCAGGTATTGATGGACAAGAAAGACGATTTCTTGCGCCAATTGACCGGCAAAGTGCTGGGCTATGCGCTGGGACGCAGCCTACAGGATGGAGATAGCTGCACCGTGCAGAAGTTGGCGGAGAGTCTACAGAAAGATGGCTACCGGGCGCGGACGCTGATGCGTGAAGTAGTATTGAGCGTGCCGTTCCGCAATAGCCAGGGCGGTAAGGTAACCATGGAAGCGTCCGCGCCAGCGGCCGCCGAAACGCGTGGTTCCGATGGTCGTGAAGTAAGAGGAGATAACCGATGTCGAAAAGAATCTCGCGAAGAACGGTGCTGCGGGGCGCCGGCGCCGCTCTGGCTCTGCCTTGGCTGGAAAGGATGGCATCCGCAACTCCGGCCAGTTCCGCATCCACGCTTTCCGAACCGCCGTTGCGCTCGGTGTTCATGTACATGCCGAACGGCGTGGTTCCCGAACACTGGACCCCGACGGGCGACGGCGAAAGCTACGAGACCACGCCGCATCCTCAAGCCGCTCGAAAGCCTGAAGAGCGACTTTCATGCTGCTCGAGAATCTCTGGAACGCGAAGACCGTGGGCCGCAACGGCCACTGGCCGAAAGTGCCCGCATGGCTTTCGGGCGGCTACGTGGAACGGACTTCGGGCGACGACCTCGATTCCGGCGGCACCAGCGTCGACCAGTTGATGGCGCAAAAAATCGGCGACCGCACCCTGCTGCCGAGTTTCGAACTCGGTCTCGAGGCGACGCGCAGCGGGATCGACACCGCGGGCGGCGGGTTCGCGCGCATGTATGGATCATTCATCTCCTGGCGCGATCCGCACACGCCAGTTCCCAAAGAGATCATTCCGCAGCTTGCGTTTGACCGGCTGTTCCGCTCGAATAAGGCCCCCGTCATTTCGGGTTTGAATCCCGAACGATCCGCGGCTGCTAACGGCGCTGCAGCGCGATGAAACCAGCGTGCTCGATCTGGTGCGCGATCAGGCCAAGAGCCTGCGCAAGCAAGGCAGCTCCGGCGACCGCGTGAGACTGGATGAGTATTTCGAATCGGTACGGTCGGTGGAGCAGCGGATGCAGGCGTCGCTCATCCGCAGAAGCGATGGATCAATCAGGGCAAATTTCCGCTGGAGCGGCCCGGCCCCGGAATTCCGGCATCGCGTCCCGAGCACATGCGTCTGATGATGGACATCATGGTGCTGGCGCTGTGGAGCGACACCACCCGCATTGGGACCTTTATGACGGCCGACGCGCAGACCAACGACGACTATTCCTTCTTGTCGGGAGTGAAGGGCGGCTTCCATACCTTGTCTCATCATGCGGAGGAGCTGGCGCGCAAGCAGCAATATGAAGCGTGCGTGACATGGCATGTGGAGCAGGTGGCGTATTTCCTGAATAAGCTGAAGAGCCTGGACGAAGGCGGCACGTCGCTGCTCGATAACTCCATGGTGATGTTCGGCTGCGGAATCAAGTGCGGCAATCTGCACCTGGAGCATGACTTACCCATCGCGCTCGCCGGAAAAGGGAAAGGTACATTGCGCCCGGGACGCCGCGTGCGCTTTGCGCCGGAGACTCCGCTCTGCAATTTGTATCTCTCGATGCTGCACCGCATGGGAGTGGAGGAGAAATCTTTCGGCGACAGCACAGGGCTGCTTGCGGGGCTTGGATAAGGAAAGACGTGGCGCACGCAGTCATGCGTGCAGCGTCCCCACTCATGGGGACGCAAGTTGAGGAGTTATCGAATGACAAGAGCCATTAGATATGCCATTAACTTAGTAGTTGCCGGAGTTGCGCTAGTAGCTCTCGCTCAGACTCAGGCGCAGCAGCAAACTCCGCCTGCCGCGGCGCAGCCCACTCCGGGGCGCGGAAGAGGCGGCGCTGCGCCGCCGATGCCGCCCGGCCCGAACCCCAACTCGCAGTACCGGCTGGGGCCCGATTCGATGCCGCAGGAAGGCGTCCCGAAGGGCGAGATCCGCGGGCCGTTCACGCTCCAATGCAACGTCTATCCGGGCACGCAGCACACCTATTGGGTGTACGTGCCGGCGCAGTACGATCCCGCAGTTCCGGCCGCGCTGATGGTTTATCAGGATGGGCAGGCTTTCAAAGACGAAAACGGCGATCTGCGCGCGCAGAACGTGATGGATAACCTGATCTACCGGCGCGAAATTCCGGTGATGATCGGCGTGTTCATCAATCCAGGGCGCACGCCGGACCAGCCCGAGCCCTCGCCGCAGACCGAGTGGGGCGACGGCACCACCAACCGGCCGACGGAATACAACACGCCCGACGATAAATACGCGCGCGTCATTACCGAAGAACTGATGCCCGCGCTTTATAAGGACTACAACATTTCGAAAGACCCCGAGATGCACGGAATCGGCGGATCAAGTTCGGGCGCCATCGCCGCGTTCACGGTCGCCTGGGAGCGCCCCAACGATTTCCGGAAGGTGTTGAGCAATGTGGGCAGTTTTGTGGATCTCCGCGGCGGATATGTGTATCCGGAGCGCGTGCTGGCGAGCCGAAAAGAAGCCGATCCGCGTGTTCCTGTGCGACGGGCGCAACGATAATCGCGGCATCGGACGCGGCGGCGCTTACGACGAGAAGCGCGACTGGTTCTATCAGAATGTGCGGCTGATGAAGGCGCTCACGCAGAAGGGCTACGACGTGAACTATGCCTGGGGCATGAATCTGCACGGGCAGAAATTCGGCGGCGCGATTCTGCCGGAGATGATGCGCTGGCTGTGGCGCGATGGCCCGGTTTCGACCGATCCGAACGACATGGTGGAGCGGTCGTTCCGCCAACCGGCGGCGAAGAAGAATTAGAACTCAGGTCGTGGCGCACACGGTGTCGTGACCCAACCTCAAAACTCATACCTCAATCCGATCCTCACGAATCGCGGCCCCTGGATCGCCACCGGCAGCCGAAGGTTAAAAGAAGGCCCGCTGAGGTCCTCTTCTTGAAGCCGTTGCGCGCTGTTGGACAGGTTCATTACGTCGGCCGATACGCCAAACCGTCCGGCGGCAAGTCCAAAGTCCCGGCTAAGCCGCAGGTTCCAATTGAGTACATACTGCGCGCGGTTGCCCGCGCCGATACTGCCGCGCGATGTGGTGGCCACCAGGAACGGACCCTGCGGCAAGCCGGTGACCAACAACTGCCGGGCAAATGGAAGGCCATCCAGGTAATCCGCCGCCGTAGCTAGCTCGATTCCACCCTAAGCCCGCGGTAACCGGTACGTGGCTTCGACTTTGCCTATGAAGCCGCGATCCATGAAGCTGTTTCCCGCGGCATGGATCGCGGTATTCGGATCGAGAAAGAGAGCGCCGATTACGCCAGGATCATTGGCATAAATCGTGTCGCCGGGATTTGTCGGTCCGTATGACTTCTCCGCTACGAAGGACGCGTGCAGCGTCAGTTGTCTCCATACCGTGCCCGCCTCGGCCAGCACCCCGATGTTGAGCATCCGCAGGCCGGCGGGGTTAGTCAACAAGTACCGGTCATCACCCAGAGTGGCCGGGTTCTGCGCGTAAACGGTGAGATGCTGGTCGTCGAATGTGCCGGGAATTCCGTCAGGTCCCGGGTCGAGAATGGAAACCGGCGTGAACGCTTGCGCCGGCACGCCGGTATCGATGGCCGCAATGCGCTCCTTGGTATCGCGGCGGAACAGGTGAATGCCGGCGATGCTGCGCGGCGCGATAGCCGATTCCGCGCCAATATCGAACTCGTCCGCGTAGGGCCGATGGAGCGATGGAGAGATCGAAGAATAAGGTCCGCCAAAGCGCCACAGCAGATTTCCCGCTTCCCCGGGCTGAAACGGGCCATCGGCCCTGGATGCCAGCCATTGATATGCGCTTCCGCCTAAGCCGTTGGGATTGCCGAAGTCAAGATATCTCCCGGCCAGCGGTTCGTATACCCGAAAGTACGCGCTTCGGAGAACCAGACCGTGCGAATGCGGAACTTGCCACCCCATGCCGACGCGCGGCGAAAGAGTCTTCCACGCGATCAAATCGGCCTTGGCGGCGAATGTTCGCCAGGGCGCAAACGGTCCAGCGAGGCTGGCCTGAGCGGGCAGTGAGCCGCGTGACAAATCGGCGAACGCGCCCAGATCGAGCGATAGCGCGCGTGTCAAGTTAACGTGGTCCGCGGCAAAAGCCGAGAACGATTTCACGAGTTCGCTGGAATCAACCGGCGTGTTGAACTCCTCCACGAATGCTGGAGCGCCGCCAGCGGTAACCAGATTCATCCCGGAAGGCGTGTTGAAGCGGTTTTGGGGCTCAGACCGTTTCCATCCTCCACCGGCGACAATTCGATGGCGAATCCCCAACGCGCGCCAAACCGTGGGCTGCCAGGCCGCTTCCATTTCATGGCGCGGGCGGAACCCAAGAGTGGCAAGCGGCGGCGCTCCGGAGACCAGGCCGCCCAATAGTTCTATCCGGCTCTGTCCGTTAACCGAAGTGCTGGTATTGAGGTGCGCCGTGGAATACCCATAGCGAATCTCGATCACACCCATATGTGAGGAAGCTTCGGAAACGTGGGTCCAGCCCACCTGGCCGAAATCGAAATCATCGGTTTCCGGATCGCCGGAGAATCCGCCCGGCAGAACGAACGACGGCGCCATGCGGTTGCCAGTCAAAGCCTCAAGCCCCGCTGGCTCCCCTCCATCCGAGAGATCGATCCGCGAGCCGCTGTAGAGCGCATCAAACCGGTCTCTGCCGCCGGCGCGTACGCGGCCGCGAACATTCCCGAATAGCAGTCGGCTGCCTTGATCGGTTCCCGGGTTGCCGAGCGGCTCGGTCTGAGAGGCCCATTGACCGCCGCCGGAGGCATAGAGGTCGGCCCACCTGGTGACCGGTCCTCCGATCTCCAAACGGTCTCGCGTAAACCAGCGAAATTCTTCCGGCTGCTGCACCAAACCCCGCCCGTCCGTCGGCGGCAGGTTCGTCCAGGAAAACCCGCCGCCCGTATTGGCCGTCGAAAACGCGGTGTGCCAGCGAGCGCTCCCAGCGGAACCGGTTTCCAGCTCCGCCAGAAACATGCCGATCTCCGAGCCGCTACTCGAAGATGTGGTCTGCATAAAGGCGCTGCGTACCACCACTGCGGCAAGCGCTTGCACGTCGGGCAGGATCGCCGGTATTCCGGGCTGGTAGGAATCGGTTGCATCCATGCCATGGAGCTTGAATTGCGTGCCGGTCCAGGAGATCCCTCGTTGCGAGAGGACCGCCAGGCGGTTGTCGCGTAGGCCGGTAAAATCGAGCGGTTCGATTACGCTCGACGCCTCGCGGCTCAGCAGCATCCCCGGCAAACTGAACCCCTCCGGATAGATCTTACGGCCAGCGGTCTCGGTCGCGCTTCGGATGGCCCCGGACAGGTCCACCACCATATCGACGCGCACAGTTTGCAACGGAGCGGCGAAAACCGCAACGCCCCCGGACAAAAGGTATCGCCCATAGGGCAGAGCGATCGCGAAATTGCCATTCGAGTCCGACTGAAGCACCGCGCGGAAACCGGCGCCGCCGGAAACCGTGATCGGCGCCCCAGCGACAGGGTGACCGTCGATGGCGCGGATGGCGCCTTCGATCAGGCCGGTCGTCAACTGCGCCCACATTGCTCCAGGCAAAAAAGCCACCGCCAAAACAAGGTAGTTTGACGCAGTAAGCGGCGTCAGGCTTGCGCCGCAGTTTCTTTTTTCGCCTTTTTTTTCTGCTTCCGCGGCAGGCGGGATTTGTTCTTCGGAGCTAACTTTTCCTTCTTTACTTTCTTCGCGGCTTTGGGTTGGGGCGCCGCGCTGGCCTGTGGAGCCGCAGGCTGCGCAGCCTCATCGGGCTCGACTGCTTTCTTCTTACTTGTCTTTTTTTCCGCCATAGGGGCCGGTGATCCGGCGCTATCAACTATACTCTCTTTCACTGATGCGCCGCCACGCCATTCATTCAAACGAGGCTGTGTCGATACGTTATAATGGCTTACCGCGCGAATTTCTCCAGCTGGAGTGGCGGAACTGGCAGACGCACGGGACTCAAAATCCCGCGCTCTTCACTGAGCATGTGGGTTCGACCCCCACCTCCAGCACCATTGATTCCATTAGAAGCCGTCATCTCAATTCAGCACTCACAAGATCAAGGCATGGTGTTGGCTCGGCGAATATAGAAATGTCTCCATCCGCTGTTAAACATCCCCATATCCGCGCGCTGCTCCGGCCCGCCTGACTAATTCGCCGCATGGCCCGACCCGATGTGGCCGGCTGATCGATGCGCACACACGCCGAACCCTCTGTCTTATACAGACCCGGAACGCGACCTGAGCCGGCAACTACTTCGGGCAGCCCAGCTTCTTCACGTCGGCGACGGGCACATCCTGCAAACCCGAAATTCCGGCCGGCATGGGGGCCCCACCGGGCACAATCCACACTTCCACGCGACGGAACTGTGCGCGCGGGTCCGAGGACTTCACGGTCTGCCCGCTGCGCTCCCTCACGTCGGTAGATGTGCCGCAAAAGAGCGGTCTGGGAGTGGAGCTTTGATCGGTTCCGGCCCAGTTGACCTTCACGCGGCTGAGTTCCAGCATCGGGCAGATGCCCGTACCGGCGCTCAGCACGGCGGCTGCGTTCAGAGTTCGGACGCGGTCTAGGTTAGCGGCGGCCCGCCCCCTTTCCCGCTCGTCGCGATGCCCGATGAGGATCACGGTCGCACTCGGGTCCGCGCGCAGCATGGGGGTGAGCTGCTCCATCAGCAGGCGCTTGGCGCAGTTGTTGACGCGTGCGCTGTTGGCCGGGAAGACGATGTCGTCCAAGCGGCGCGCTTCCGGGCTCAAGGTGACGGTGAGGTCGGCCGAAGCGCTTGCCGATCCGCCGTTTTGTCCAGTGGCGGTGGCGGTCAGATGCACCGCCTTGGTCTGCTGCTTCAGGCGGTTGGATTGGTCGAAGGAGACCGTGCTGGAATCAAAAACGTCGCCAGTGATCGTGCCCTCGCTGGCGGTGTACCGCACGGTGTCCGGACCGCCGCACTGGCCAGGCGTGGCAGTGGCATGCAGCGGCAGTTTCTCGCCAAACGGAATCGAGGTCTGCGGAAGCGAGAACTGGACCGTCGGCGAGGCAACGTCATTGACTCTCACGGTGACCGGGTTGGACGTGGCTGAATTACCCGGTACGCTCACCTGGACGCCGATGTTACTGACGCCGGAGCCTCCTGTGGGCAAGTTGAAGGTAGAGCTGGTAGCTCCGGATACCGGCTGGCCGTTAATCGTCCACTGATAGGACGGGCTCTGATCGGGCAGCCATCCGCTAGCTGCGACTTCCAGCCTGACACTCTCGCCTGGACAAACGTCATGCGCGCCGGAGATGCCGCTGATGCGAATGTTGGCAACAGGTGGTGGCGGGGGCGGAGGCGGCGGGGGAGGCGGAGGCGGCGCTACGTGCCCGCCGGCATGTCCGAAGCGGAAGACCACGCCCCCGGTGAAAGCGAACGCATTTTCCGTGGAATGGCTCGGGATGTAGATCGACCCCGTTCCGTTCGGCGTCCCCGGCAGCCCCAAGGGCCGGCCCTGCGTCAGCAGCCCCCGGGCATCGAAGCGCAATCCGATGTAGCGCGAGATGTTGTACTTGATGCCCGCGCCGTAGATAAAACTTATGCTGCTCTGGCCTTGCAATGTGCCGGGAGGCGGAGGAATGGCGGCGGGTTGCGCGCTGGTATTTATTATGGGGGCGGGCCTGTACCAGGTGTAGGATGGCCCGGCAGTCACGAAGGGCCGCAACTTCGACTCGCGGGGCGTAAAGTTAAGCACGGGATTTACGGCCGCCGTATAGTTGTGCGTGTTGGCGGTGACGGCCTGCGTCAAGCCGAACGGGATAACCGACAGATCGTTGCCGGCTATGGCCAGACTTTGCTCGAAGCCCACGTATCTCGAGAAGTCTTCCGTAACATGGAAGCCGCCTATGGCGCCGCTGTTGAAACGGTTCACACGTGCCGCATCCCGGTTAGGGACCAGGAAATGTTGATAGCCGGCGAACAGATCGACATTTACAGTGGAATACTCATCCGATGAGGAGGCTTGAGAAGCGGATGTATTCTGGGCCAAGGCTGGAGCCGCCGCGACTAACACAAACACGACGATCGAAATCGCTAAGCACTGACGAATTGGAGCGGAATAGGAGCTGTAGGTCATGGCAGATGTATTTTACTATGCGCGAATTGTTATCGGCTGGAATGCGGGCTTAGATTAGTTTGAAAAGCGTAAGATAACACGCCAAGCCGCGGGAACAGCGCAAACAGCCGGTACGGCCAGCTAGCCATAAAGAATAGAAATGCCGGGTAGACATCGGCATGTCCATCGCCGGGAAGGGGGGTCCAGGTCAGGCCGCCATCGATGGTGCGAAAGACGCGTCCGGACTGCGTCGTGAAAGCTTCGCCGTGGTGCTCCGGATGGTAGACAATCGTGCTGGCGGTAGCCGCTTCCAGACCGCCGCGGACCAGCGTCCACGACGTACAGCGGTCGGCGGAACGAAACAGCCCGCGTGAAGTTGCGGCGAGCGCGTTTCCGGTTGGACCGGAGTCGAAAGCGAGGCCATACCAGACCGTATCCGGCACGGGCTGACCGCAGGCGGTCCAATGACGCCCCGCGTCGTCGCTACGCAAGGCGCCCATCGAGGTGAGCGCGGCTATCACGCCGCCAGGCGATGGTTGCAACCCTTCGATAGCGCGGTTAGGGCCCGGAAGGGCGCCCCGCGCCCAGGTAGTTCCGGAGAAAACAAGAAGACCGGTGGACGTCCCGGCAAGGAGCCCACCGCGCGGCAGGGCTAGTAGCACCGTGATCGCATTGCCGCCGGGAGGCAACGCGAATTTCGCCCACGCATCCCCGCCATTGGAAGACCGGAAAAGGCCCTGATAACCGGCGGCAAAAAGCTCCTTGGGATTGTCCGGCGCCGCGGCGAGGTGAATGATGTTCTCGCCTTCGCCGGGCCCCGCGACCCGTTGCCAGCGCAGTCCGCCATTCCCAGACCGAAAGATGCCGCCGCTGCCCGGTTCGTAAACGCTGGCCGCGTAAAGCCACTCGCCGGCCGCCGCGACAGCGGTGAAGTTGCGATTGACAAAGCCGTTATTGAACTCCACCAGAGTTCGGCCGTCGTCGCGGCTAAGCAGCAGACCGGCGTCGCTGGAAGCAAAGAAGATCTTTTCCCCATTGACCGGGTCGAAAGCGATTGATTTGACGGCGTGTGGGGAAACAGTCCTCCAGGTGGCGCCCTCGTCGGCGGATCGCAGCAAACCGGCGCTGGTGGCGGCGAACAGCACGCCGGGGTGCGCCGAATCTACAGCCACCAGGTATGCGCGGAATGCCCCGCGCGGGGTGTTCAGGCGTGTCCAGGAAGCGCCGCCGTCCCCGCTGTGGTAAACGCCGCTGCATGCGCTGGCAAAAACGGCCGCGGGAGCGCGCGCCGGCGCCGCAATACTAAAGACATCGGAATCGTCGATCATGCCGGAATGGATCGACTCCCAGTTAGCGCCGCCGTCGCGGGTGCGCCACGGCAAATGAGTTGTACCCGCATAGATAATGTCGCGATCGGCGGGATCGAACGCCAGCGCTACTACTGGCCGCAGTTCGCGATTGGATTCCGGCGAGATGCGCGGCCACGTGATTCCGGCGTCACGGGTCAAAAAGACGCCATCGCTCGTGCCGGCTGCGATCCAACTGGGGTTGCCCGGCCACAGAGCGAGCGCCCAGACCGATTCGCCTTTCATGCCCGCCAGCAGCCGCCAGGTGACCCCGGCGTCCTCGGTTTTGTACACCCCGGCCACGTTGGAATTTTCGCTCTCCATGCCGATATACCAAGTCCCAGGCGAGTGTGGATCGAGCTCGAGAGAGTGCAACGTTCCGGCGAGCTGAGCGGGAAACGGCAGTCGCGTCCAGGATGCGCCGCCGTTGCGCGACTGATAAATCAGGCCGTTCGCGGTCGCCGCCAGCACGTGGTCCGGTTGCTGCGGCACTACGCGTACGATTTCCGCGGCTCCTCCAAAGGGACCGGTTGCCATCCATTGCGCAGGCGCCGCGCCAATGCAAGCCGGCATTACAGCCAGAAGCAGCGGCGTGCGCAACCTCCGGACTTTGGCCGCCAGCTTCATTTACTCTACCTTGTATCTTGGCACGCGCACGAAAGATGCGCTATTCCGATAGCCCATCTCACTTTTAAAGGCTTCGGTTAAGACGATGGGACAATAGCAGGCCCGGTCCACCATCCCCCCACATGCTGCTGGCGATGGATCCGATTGCCGCGGACATATGCGGAAGCGCTGGCAGGCGCCGGCGCGCTCCGTGATTTTGGCCGCCGCGCAACAGCGCCCGCCCTAAGAGCGGTACAACTGTATCTATGCCCACCATAGGCCGCAGCGCCACGGCCGCTTACGTCGCGCCGTTCGCCATCTTCGTCGGAATCATGGCGGCCGAGCATGCACTGCTCCCGCATTCGCAGGCCCTCTATCCCATTCGATTTTTGGTTGTGCTGGCGGCGCTGCTTTGGATTTCGCGGCCGTATCTGGATCTACGGCCCGCCAAGCCGGTCGCCAGTATCGCTATCGGGATTGCGGTCTTTCTCATTTGGATCGCGCCCGACCAGCTATTCGGCTATCGCTATTTCTGGCTTTTTGATAATGCCATCACCGGTTCGGCTTCTACTTCCATTCCCACAGACATGCGGGCCAGCATTTGGTTCCTGGCGCTGCGGACGCTCGGTTCGGTGGCCCTGGTTCCGATTATCGAGGAACTGTTCTGGCGCGGCTGGCTGATGCGATGGCTCATTAACCCCAATTTCGAAAAAGTCCCGTTGGGGACGTACGCGGCGGGCGCGTTCTGGATTGTGGCCATTCTGTTCGCGGCGGAGCATGGGCCGTATTGGGAGGTCGGTCTCCTCGCCGGGGTGATTTACAACTGGTGGATGATCCGCACGCGCAGCCTGGCCGATTGCATCCTGGCGCACGCCGTAACCAATGGAGTCCTGGCGGCGTGGGTCATGGCAACCGGTCAATGGCAGTACTGGCTGTAACCCTGCTATAACCTGGCGGCGCGCGCGTACGTCTCACATACTGGCAGGGATTAGAACATTTCCTTCTCCTTGTCGCTAAGGCTTCGGAATGCGGTTGTCGGGCCCCGCAATCCGAAGCCTTACAAAACCCCACTGACGACCGCCATCTCCATAACGCGCCTCGGCTAAAATAAAGATATTCGATGATCCAACTCACCGGGGCGGGCAAACGCTACGGCCCCAAAATTCTATTTGAAGATACCGATTGGCTGGTCACTCCCAACGAGCGCACCGGAATTGTCGGCGCCAACGGAACCGGAAAATCCACGCTGCTGAAGATTCTGGCCGGCATCGACGGCCTCGATTCCGGAACCATCAAGACCCAAAAGGGCGTCAGCATCGGCTACCTTCCGCAGGACGGGCTTTCGCTCTCCGGCCGCACCGTATTCGCCGAGTGCATGACTGTATTCGACGATCTGCGCGCCCTGGAGGACGAGCAGGAGCAGCTCGCGCACCGTATGTCCGAGCTAGATTCCAACAGCGCCGAGTACGCGCAAGTGGCCGACCGTTTCCAGCGCGCCGAAAGCGAGTTTCGCGCCCGCGACGGGTATTCCATTGAAGCCCAGGTAGGCGCGGTGCTTTCCGGTTTGGGCTTCCCGCAGCGCGATTGGAAGCGCCGCACCGAAGAGTTCTCCGGCGGCTGGCAGATGCGCATCGCGCTCGCCAAGTTGCTGCTGGAAGCTCCCAACCTGCTGCTGCTCGATGAGCCCACCAACCATCTGGATATCGAAGCTCGTAATTGGCTCGAAAGCTACCTCGGCTCTTATCCCAATGCGTTCGTCCTGATCTCCCACGACCGCTACTTTCTGGATGTAACCGTCCGCAAAATCGCCGAGCTGTGGAATAAGGGAATGCACTTTTACACCGGCGGCTTCACCAAATACGAGCAGCAGAAAACAGAGCGCCGCGCCCAGCTTCGGGCGGCGTACGCGAATCAGCGGGATCGCATCGAGCAGCTCGAAGCTTTCATCAACCGCTTCCGCGCTCAGGCCACCAAAGCCAAACAGGTGCAGAGCCGCATCAAGGAATTGGAGCGGATTGAGCGCATCGAAATTCCACCGGAAGAGAAGACTATCCACTTCAAGTTCCCGCAGCCGAAGCCGAGCGGCCGCGTGGTTGCCGAATTCAAAAATGTCGCCAAGAGCTATGGCGATCACCAGGTGTTTTCGGAAGTAAACTTCATCATCGAGCGCGCCGAGCGCATCGCGCTGGTGGGGGTCAATGGGGCGGGGAAGTCCACCCTCATCAAGGTCCTGGCCGGCGCGGAACCGCTTACCGCGGGCGAGTTTACTCTGGGCCACAATGCGCAGCCCGATTATTTCGCGCAAGATCAGTATAAGGAACTCGATCCCGGAGCGCGTCTGCTTGACGATCTGGCCACGGTCGCCCCGCGCGCCACCAACACCGAACTGCGCAGCATTTTGGGTAGTTTTTTGTTCTCTGAAGACGACGTGTTCAAGCAAATCGGCGTCCTCTCGGGCGGCGAGCGCAACCGTTACGCGCTGGCCCGCATGCTGATGATGCCTTCGAATTTTCTGTTGCTGGATGAGCCCACCAACCACCTGGACATGCGCGCGAAAGACGTGTTACTGGAAGCTTTGCAGAACTACTCCGGCACCGTGGTTTTCGTCTCTCATGATCGTTACTTCATGGACAAGCTGGCCACGCGCGTCTTCGAGGTCGAGGAAGGCAGGGTCCACATCTTCCCGGGAAATTACGAAGATTACCTCTGGAGGAAGAGCGGCGGCCCGGAATCGGTCGCCGCCTCTATCGACAAGCCGGCGGTCGCTACCGCGCCGACCCCGGCGAAAACCTTGGAAAAGCGCGTCAATCCGCTCAAATTGCGGAAAATGAAGGAACGCCAGGCCTCCATCGAAGCGCAAATCGCGAGTCTCGAATCCCAGATCGCGGATTGCGAAACCACTCTCTCGAATTTCGTCAGCGTGGAAGAAACTAAGAAGGCCAGCGATTTGCTGGAAGCCCACAAATCCCAACTCGCGGCGACTCTTTCCGCTTGGGAGGAAGTGGCGCAGACGATTGAAGCGAACTCATAATTCCGAATCGCCCGCTTTTCACATTAGTTGTTCCACCGATACATCCGAAAAAATCACCGTGTCCGTCGCGTCCGCTTTGTGCGAGCAGACTGCGAGTCCGGCCAGTATCGGGTTGCGAAACGTAACCTCG
The DNA here is from genome assembly GCA_963723015.1 of Bryobacterales bacterium. GTDB lineage: Bacteria > Acidobacteriota > Terriglobia > Bryobacterales > Bryobacteraceae > PALSA-243. The sequence continues at coordinate 42,715 of CAVRPF010000012.1, read as the reverse complement.
GTGCGCGCCACCTGTTTCAACTCCGCGCCGTCCTTGCCGATCCACGCGGTAATTCCGACGCCCTGCCGGACCAGCTTCAGTTTGAATTTCCCCGGACCGTCGAATGGTAGATCGAACGCGTTGGTGTTTTCGCCCTTTTTGCTCCGCCACTGAAGGCCAGGCATGCCGCTGCCGTGGATCACGATGTCGCCGTATGGCGAATCGGCATCGAAAGATTGGCGCAGCATGATTCCGGCCTTGCGGTGCGCTTCTCCTTGACCGAGAAATTGCATCGTAGCCGTAATCGCAAAGTTGCCGGACATCTCTCGCCAGACATATTGGAACTGATCCTGCTGCGCCCAGATGTTGGCGCCCGATCCAGTGACTCGATACCGCCCGGTGGAGGCGTCAAACTCCGCAGACCCTTTCCTGGAAGGTTCGCCAACGTCGCCGGAATTGGTGAAGACACCGATGCCTTCGCTCTGGGCGAAAGCGCAATAAACCAGTACGCAGGCCAGCGATAGATCGCGCATGTTATTGTTTCATACCCGCTGCCGGCGTTAGTTGTTCCACCGACACATCCGAAAATAAAACCGTGTTCGTCGCCGCCTGAGTGTGTGAGCTCACCCCCAGCCCGACTAACACCGGGCTTCCCAAATCGGTGCTGGTGTGTCCCAATTCCCTCAACGCCGCGCCGTCCTTCGCGATCCACACAGTAATCGTGACTCCCTGCCGGACCAGCTTCAGCTTAAATCTGCCCGGACCTTCTATCGGAAGATCCACCGTGTTAGTGTTATCGCCCGCCGTGTTGCGGAACTGAACCCCTGGCATGCCATTGCCGTGGATCACCAGGTGGATAAATGGTGAATCGGCGTCGAGACTCTTGCGGAGCATGATCACAGCCTTGCGATGCTCGTTCCCTTCGGTGAGAAATTGGGCCGTGGCCGTCACCGCAAAGTTGCCCGCCATCTCCCGCCATACATAGTGGAACTGATCCGCCTTGCCCCAGATATCCGTGCCGGAGCCAGTGATCCGGTACTGTCCGGTCACGGCGTCGAACTCCGCGGAGCCCTTGATCGGAGGAGCGCCTACGTCGTCGGAATTGATGAAGCGCGCCCAATTTTCCCGTTTGAGCGAAAGCCGAAGCAGCCAGGAGCAAAATGAGCGGCAGTTCACGCATGGAGAGATTGTACTCCCGATCCGCTGCTAATTCTTACGCAGCTCTTTTTCCAGATCGGTCAACACCTCCCCGCTCCGTTCCGCCGCGTCCAGGTCCTTCTCCAGCCGGCGCAGCGCCACGCCGATTACATCGCGATGATGCAGACGCGCGCCGAAGTTCTCCGACAGCTTCAGCCATAACTCGTGCGCGCGATCCAGATCTTCCGGCCACAAGCGCGGCGGGTGCGGCCCCAGGTTCACGTAAATCGATGGGCGCCCCTCGCTGATGATTTCGAGCGAAAACGCATGGCGCGGCTCGGGCAATTTTTCCCATGCCAGCCCGATGCGGCGCGCCAGCTCTTCCGAGTCCATGCGCGGCGATACTCCCGTCACCAGGCGCGAAGCCTTGAGCTTATGCGCGGTTTGCACCATGGCATCGAACGGATCGACGCCGGGAACCACCAACAGGTCCACTGTCTTGCCTTGCTTCTCAGCAGCCGTGACCACGCGCGAGAGCAGTTCCTTTTCATAGTCGGTGAAGAGCTGCTTTTCCGAAAGCTCGTACTCGGCCGCTCCCGTGGAAACGGGGCGCACCGTCATTACGACGATATCGTGGCGCCGCAGATTGGTCTTCTCGAGCACCATCAGAAGGTGCGCCATGTGGTTATAGTCGCGCACCGCCACCAGCACGCAACCCGGCCGCGCATGCACCGAAGCGGCGCTGATATCCGGCCGCATATCCAGATTGAACTCTTCCAGGCCGGACTTGCCATGCGCCTGTTTCTTGGCATTGATGTGCTCGGAAATCGTGAACACCACAAAGAAAACCGCGGTAAACCCGACCCCATAGATGGTCGCGATCTGCTTCGAAAATAGATTAGCGACCGCCACCAGGCCCAGCAACAAGGTGGTCAGAAATAGCCCGACCGGGATCTCCTTCCCGCCGATATGAAGGTTGATTGGATGCTTATACTCCTGATCGTGGCGATGATAGCGCAGCACCAGCACGCCCAGCGACTTCAGGAAAAAGCTCCACACCACGCCAAAAGCATACGCTTCGCCCAGCAGGTTGACGTCGCCGCGGCTCAACGCAATGGTGGCGATCTGCATCGCGGTGATCAGGTTGATGATGCGGTAGGTGGTGCCGAAGCGGCGCTGCGGCTTACGAAACCAATCGAGCAGCACGCCGTCTTCAGCCACGCGATTCATCACCCCGTTGGCGCCGATGATGGACGTGTTCACGGCCCCGGAAAGGATCAGCACGCCCACGATGACAACGAAAACGTGGAAGAGCAGCCGCAACATCCACGGCCCTGCCAGATGCATGGCCAGTCCGCCGAGGAGATTATCCACATAGTCCTTGCGTACGCTGTCGGGGATGATCATGCCCGCGAAAACCGTGATCACGCCGGTGCAAATTACGGCGTAAATACACACCAGATTGCCCGTTCGGCGCAGGTTCTTCAGCTTGGGATAGGCGATCTCGCGATAAACCTGTGCCAATGTCTCAAAGCCGCTCATCGAAAGCAGCGAATGTCCGAACGCGATGATAATCGCGACCGCGCCGATCTGCGGCCAGAACGTGCCGCGAAACCAGCCGAGCGCATCCGGGGCGAATGTCAGGTTGTGCGGCAGCGGCGCGGGTGGAATCTGGATCTTGGGAGCCAGCAGCAGCGTGATGGGGCACCAGATAAGAAACGCAACCACCATCACCGTGGTGATCTGCATAATGCGCAAAGCCTGGCCGCTCGATTCGTGGATGCCCTTGATGTTGCTCCACCAGAAATACATAGTGACCACGATGCCGAATACAGCCGCGAAATGTTCGTTCGGAACCTGTCCGCTAACGTGAAAAAGGCGCGCAAGCTCATTTAATAGGTGACCGAGATATAATCCGGCGCTGACCACGCTGATAGGGCCGGTCAGAATGTAATCGAAGATCAGCGAGGACACCGAAAGCCGCGCCATAAACGGGCCCATCGCGTCCCGAACCACCACGTAAACGCCGCCGCGCACGAACATGCTGCTCGATTCCATATAGACCGAGCGCACGGCGAAGCTGAACAGCATCACGCCCATGATGAACCACGGCGCCGATTTACCGATGGCGTGCTCGGCAATGCCGCCGGCGTAAAACGCCGAGGACGCAAGGTCGCTCAACACGATCGCCGCGGCTCGCCAAAAAGAAATAAAGGAGAGGGCTACGGTGGTGGCGACGACCACTTTCGCGGTGGTCGCCCGCTCGGACTCCATGGACACGCCTTCCAGTTTACGATAAGCAGATGGGGCCGGAAGCGCTGGCGCGCGCGGTAATCGCCAAGCTGCGCGGCGGCGGACATCGCGCATACCTCGTGGGCGGCTGCGTGCGCGATCTGCTGCTGGGCGTTGTGCCAAAAGATTACGACGAGCCGGCCCATTATCGCCGCTGAAGTCTTGCGTCGCGGTGCCGCCCACATTGGTTGCCAGCATGGTCCACCGCGAAAGATCATCCACGCCCGGTCAGTCTCGAATGAAGGCCTGCACCAGAACGTGGGAGCTTTTACCAGATCTTAATTTTGCCGCTCAACAACTGTATACTAAAAGCTAGACACTTTATGAAAGCCACGGTCTTGGATCTTCGCTACCGGATGAAGGATGTGTTAAGGGCTATTGAGCGCGGCGAGTCCGTAACGGTGCTCCACCGGGGCACGGCGAAGGCGCGTATTTCCCCAATCGCGAAGATCGAGGGCGGCCAGCCGAGTTCCGACAAGGTTTTCGGGATGTGGAAGGACCGGAAGGACGTAACCGATCCGGCTGGATACGTCCGCGAGTTGCGAAAGCCCCGCAAGCATGATGTTTGACACCGATGTGCTCATTTGGTTTCTGCGCGGAAACGAGAAGGCCGGACATTTGATCGACGGAGCTCCGGAACGAACGCTTTCCGCGATCGCGCTAATGGAATTATTGCAGGGCGCACGCTCGGTTCAGGAAAGCCGCGAGATTCGCCGGTTCCTACAGCGCCATGGCTTCAGAGTGTTGCCAGTAACAGAATCCATCAGTCATCTGGCAATAGCGCTGATTGAGGAACACGCTCTCCGCGATGGGCTGCAACTGGCGGATTCGCTAATTTCAGCGACGGCCCGGGAAAACGGCGAGACGCTGGCAACGGGGAATATGAAACACTTCCGGCGGATTAAGAACCTCGACTTGAAGCCCTTCCGTCCTTGAAGGGAGCCGGCCCACAGCTTCATCACGCAGGCGGAAATCCAAAAGGCGCCGGGTCAATTGGCCGATGCGCAGACTCTCCTGGTACTATCGAAGCAGGGGCAGCTATGACCGTCCAGCTTGATTGGCCGTCCGAAGTGGTGGACCGTCTCACCGAAGAAGCCCATCGGAAAGGGCTTTCGCTGGCCGACCACATTTTGCAAACCGTCCTTAAGCAAAAGGCTACTAACGGCATTACGCTCGGTAACGATGATTCAAAACGTCAGGCGCGAGAAGAGGCTGGCCGGAGCATCCGCGAACTTCGCAAGGGCAACATTCTTGGCCCCGATCTCAGTATCCGCGACTTGATTGAAAAAGGGCGCCGATTCTGAGTTCTTTCGTGCTTGACAACTCCGTCAGCGCCGCATGGTTCTTTTGAGGATCAGAGCACGCCCTACACGGACGCTGTCCTACAAGCTGTCATTGACGGAGCGTCCGTATTCGTGCCGGCCGTTTGGAAGCTTGAATTAGTCAACGCCCTTGTGGTAGCCGAACGGCGGAAGAAGGCCGCGCCGGCGAAGAGCGCGAAATTTTTGCAGGACCTACAGCGCTTCTCCATTACGGTTGATATCGAGGGACTCGACCAGGTGTTCAGCACTGTCCTTGACCAAGCGAGACTCTACCAGCGCAGCTCCTACGACGCATCATATCTTGAGTTGGCCAAGCGCCGCAGGCTACCTTTCGCAACTAAGGACGGGCCTCTCGGGAAGGCCGGCGAGGAGATCGGAGTCGGGACTTTTCAGCCCTGAGTAGGGCGCGATTACAGGCGCTCTTTGGTTCTCAGCACCCGTACCGGGCGCTCCTTCCCAATAAAGGAGAGGGCTACGGTGGTGGCGACGACCACTTTCGCGGTCGTCGCCCGCTCGGACTCCATGGACACGCCTTCCAGTTTACGATAAGCAGATGGAGCCGGAAGCGCTGGCGCGCGCGGTAATCGCCAAACTGCGCAGCGGCGGACATCGCGCGTACCTGGTGGGCGGCTGCGTGCGCGACCTGCTGCTGGGCGTTCCGCCAAAAGATTACGATGTCGCCACCGACGCGCCGCCGGATCGCATCATGGACCTGTTTCCGAACTCCGGCCGCGTCGGCGCGCAGTTCGGCGTGGTGCTGGTGCGCAGCGTCTTCTCGCAGGTGGAGGTAGCCACCTTCCGCAGCGACCGGGAATATAGCGATGGGCGCCGTCCCGACGCCGTCCACTTTGAAGCCGATCCGGCCCGCGACGCGCAAAGGCGCGACTTCACGATCAACGGATTAATGATGGACCCGGACTCGGGCGAAGTGGTCGACTGCGTCGGCGGACGCGCCGATCTGCAGAATCGTATAATCCGCGCCATCGGCGATCCCGAAGCGCGATTCCGGGAGGATCACCTGCGCCTGCTGCGCGCCGTCCGGTTCGCGGCGCGACTGAAGTTTCAAATCGAGCCGGCGACGTTGGAAGCCATCCGCAACAATCGCACGCTGATTTCGAAGGTTGCGGCCGAACGGGTGCGCGATGAGCTCATCCGCATACTGACCGAAGGCGGCGCCCGCTACGGCTTTGAACTGCTCGATTCCACCGGCATGCTGCCCGCCATTCTGCCGGAGATCGCGACCATGAAAGGCGTCGAGCAGCCGCCCCAGTATCATCCCGAAGGCGACGTGTGGACGCACACCCTGTTGATGCTCGAGCAACTCGACCACCCCACGCCCACGCTGGCCATGGGCGTATTGCTGCACGATGTCGGCAAGCCGCCTACCTTCCGCGTGACGGACCGCATCCGCTTCAATGGTCACGTGGACGAAGGCGTGAGGATGGCGCACGCGATTTTGCACCGCCTGCGCTTTTCGCGGGAAGAGATGGAGCAAATCGAAGCTCTGGTGGCGAACCATATGAAGTTTAAGGACGTGGGCCGGATGAAAGAGAGCACCCTCAAGCGCTTCCTGCGGCTCCCGAAATTCGAAGAGCATCTGGAGCTGCATCGCCTGGACTGTTCGTCCAGTAATCGCAATTTGGAATCGTACGAATTCGTAAAGCGGAAGCTGCAGGAGTTTCCGGACGAGCATTTGCAGCCCGCGCCGCTGCTGACCGGCGACGATCTGATTGCCGCCGGCTACCCGCCCGGGCCGCGCTTCGCGGAGATCCTCACAGCCGTGGAAGACGCGCAGTTGGAAGGCCGCCTGCATACGTCGGAGGATGCGATGCGGCTCGTTCGGGAAAAATTCCCGGTAACGTGAAAAGACGATTTCGACGCGCACCCGCAGCGGCGCGCGGCGATGCCACAGCCGCTGCGCGGGGTTACCATCGGATGGATGGACATTATCACCGGCAATGTCGGTTGGATCGAAGTCATCTGCGGGCCCATGTTTTCGGGCAAGAGCGAAGAGCTGATCCGCCGCCTGCGCCGCGCCATGATTGCGCGTAAGCGGGTGGAGGTGTTTAAGCCCTCGATCGACGATCGCTACTCCGCCGATGAAATCGTCTCCCATGGCGATCTGCGTATGCAATCGCAGGTAGTGAGCGCGGCCGCCGAAATTATCGACCGCATCGATTGGCGATCGGAAGTGATCGGCATCGATGAAGCCAATTTCATGGGACCCGATCTGGTTGCCGTGGCGCAGCGGCTGGCCGATAGTGGCAAGCAGGTGATCGTCGCCGGACTCGATACCGATTACATGGGGCGGCCGTTTTTGCCCATGCCGGAGCTGCTGGCGCACGCCGAATCTATCACCAAGACGCTCGCGATTTGCGTACGCTGCGGCAATCCGGCCAAACATACCCAGCGCCTGCGAGGATCGGACGATCTGATTGTGGTAGGCGCGTCGGAGATGTACGAAGCGCGCTGCCGCCGGTGCTTCGAACCGGGAATTCCGAAGCAGACGGAACTGGAGTTCGTCAAGGCCAAGCGGATCTAGCCTCGCGGGCCAGAGTCTGGCGCGGCCACCCTCAAAACTCACGAATTTCTAATCTCCTCATAATCCATTCCCGCTTCCAATCGCGTAAGCTGGCACTGCTGGGTTATTAAACCCGCCGGAAAGTTGAGGAAACGACAATGCCTTTGATTCAAGTCAAGCTGGTTGAAGATGTCTTCACATCGGCCCAAAAGAAGGAAATGATCACAAAGCTCACGGACGCGATGGTCTCTATTGAGGGCGAAAACATGCGTTCGGTCACCTGGGTGGTTATCGAAGACGTTCGCAGCGGTGAATGGGGGATCGGCGGCCAAGCGCTGACGTCCGATGCGGTTCGGGCGCTCGCCGCTGGAAAGAGCTAATGACCGCGAAAGGCGGAGGCGCGGCTTGGCCCGGCCTCCGCCCAGGCCATCCCACTGCGATATTGATATGATTCTCTGCAGTCGCGAGGGCTCCGCACTATGCCACGAGTTCGGGATCTAATGGATCGCCAGATAGCCGGGAGCTTCGTCGGGCGGAGTGACGAGCTCCGCTCCCTGGACGAAATTTTGACCGGCGGCGGACCGGTAGTGATACACCTGCATGGGATCGCGGGAATTGGAAAGTCGCGGCTCCTGGGGGCATTCGCGCAGAGCGCGCGTGCGGAAGGCGCAACCGTAGTTCGGTTGGACTGCCGCGGTATTGAACCAACCGAGGCCGGTTTCCTCACCGAACTGGCCATGGCGAACGGCGGAGATCCCGGCGCGGCCGAAGAGATCGCCGCGCGATTAGGCAGCGTCGGGGCCAATGTCGTCGTGGCTCTGGATACTTATGAGGTATTCCGGTTGATGGACACTTGGCTTCGCCAGGTATTTCTGCCGATATTGCCGGATAACGTGAGGTTTGTTCTCTGCGGCCGCGAAGCGCCGGTCACAGCGTGGCTGTCCGATCCGGGATGGCACGGACTCTTCCGCAGCATCCGGTTGGAATCGTTGGAACAGCGGGATGCGGCAGAGTTGCTCTCCCGCGCGGGCGTTGCGGTTGAGGATGCGAACTACCTGGCCGGAATCTGTCACGGCCACCCTTTGGCTCTGACTCTGGCGGCCTCAATGCGGCGAACTGAGCCGAGTGCATTGCGGCTGGGGGTGGCGCAACGGGTGGTGGAAGAGCTCTCCAATCTGTTTCTCGCCGATATCACCGAGTCTCAAACGCGCCGGGCGTTGGAGGCGGCGTCCGTAGTTCGGCGCGTGACCTTACCGATTCTCAGCGCCATGCTGCCGGATGCATCGCCGCAAGACGCCCTGGAACGCATTCGGATGCTTCCGTTCATGCAACCCGACCTGGATGGGCTGCATATACACGACGCCGTCCGGGAAGCCATCGCCGCCACATTGCGAGCCGATAATCCGCGGCAATATCACGCGTACCGGCGGTCCGCCTACCGGTATTTTATGAAGGAGCTGCGGGCCGCTCCCGCTTCCGATCTGTGGCGCTACACCGCGGATCTGCTCTATCTCCTCGAAAACCCGGTGGTGCGGGAAGCGTTCTTCCCCAGCAGCGGGCAGGAATATGCCGTAGAGCCGGCTCAAAGCGAGCATGAGCGTGCGATCCTCGATATCGTCGACCGGCACGAGCATGGCAGCGCCGCCGGTTATCTGAAACGATGGTGGAGCGAGGCGCCGGAAACATTCGCTGTGGCGCGCGACCGGAAGGGCTTGGTCGCGGGCTTCTACTGTGTTTTCGATCCCGGCCGCGTCCCCGGCCGGCTCTGCCGTGAGGATCCGGTCACGCGCGCGTGGCTCGACCACCTGGCTCGACAGCCGATGCCGCGCCAACAGCGCGCCTTATTTCTCCGGCGTTGGCTCTCAGCCCAGAATGGCGAGGCGCCATCCCCGGTTCAAGCGGCCTGCTGGGTGGACGTTAAGCGCAAATACCTGGAACTCCGTCCGCACCTGCGGCGGGTATATCTGGCGCTGCACGACTTGACGCCGTATGCCGCGGCCGCGCAAAGGCTAGGATTTGGCATACTCGACGAAGCCGGAGCCGATTCGTACCATTCGGCCATGCTTGATTTCGGACCTTCATCCGTGGATGGCTGGCTGGCCCGGCTGGTAGCCGCGGAGCTAGGCGTGGAAGAGGACGGCCTGCTCGACTGCGCCGCGCGGGAACTGGTGTTCAACGGCCGGCGCGTCGGTTTGACCAGACTCGAGTTCGGCGTAATGGAGTTTCTCCACAACCGCGCGGGAGAGGCCGTCCCGCGCAGTTCCTTGCTGGCAAATGTATGGGAGCAAAATTTCGATGGAGGCGGAAATGTGGTGGACGTCGTGGTTCGCGGCCTCCGGAAGAAACTAGGCGAACGAGCTTCGCTCATCGAAACCGTCCATGGCGTCGGGTATCGGCTTCGTCGAGAGGCGTGAGCGTGATCGGTCGCGACAATCTGACTGCGGCCTATCGGCTAACGCAGTTTGGTTAATTCATCCACGCGCCGCAAATCCGGAAATAGCCACGCCCACAGAGCCACCACGCATAGCGTCCCCAGGCCGCCCAGCACCACGGCCGGCACGGTTCCAAACCACTGCGCCGTGAGGCCGGATTCAAATTGGCCGACTTCGTTTGAGGCGCCAATAAAGACCATGTTCACGGCGCTCACGCGTCCCCGCATTTCGTCGGGCGTGGCCAGTTGCACCATGGTGTGGCGCACGATTACGCTCACCATATCGCACGCGCCCAGCAGGATGAGCGCGGCCATGGAAAGCGCCGCGTTGCGTGAAAGGCCGAATACTACCGTGAACGCTCCGAAACCGGCGACGCACCACAGCATAGCCGCGCCCGCGTGCCGCCGCAGAGGATGGTAGGCGGTCGCCAGGGCCATCACCAGCGCGCCCATTCCGGGTCCGCTGCGCAACAATCCAAGTCCGGATGGGCCTATCTTGAGAATCCGATCCGCGTAGACGGGCAGTAGCGCCACTGCGCCTCCCAACAGCACCGCGAAAAGGTCCAGTGACATAGCGCCCAGCACCAGCTTCTTACGCCAGATGTACCGCAATCCATCGAGTACCAGGCCAGCCGATGGCGCTGCCACCGATCGCAAGGGTATTTTGATACGTATTCTCGAAATCAAGGCGAGTGATATCAGGGCGCCAATTGCGGCGGAGCCATACACCGGCGCCGGACTGTTCGCCAATCCGTAGAGCAGGCCTCCTATTGCCGGCCCCAGGATCGTCGCCGACATGAAGATGGATGAGCTCCACGCCACAGCGTTCGGAAAGTGCTCTTCCGCCACTAATGAGGGAAGGAACGATTGTCCGGCGGGGCCGTTGAATGCGCGTACTACGCCATTGCCCAGCAGCACGGCGTAGATGGGCCAGACCGCATGCAGGCGCGACGCCGCCAGCGCCAGCAATCCCAAAGAGCAGAGCGAGAATCCCGCATAGCACGTCACGATAATGCGGCGGCGTGGAAAGCGGTCCGCGGCGTGCCCCGCCAACAGGAACAACACCACGCCCGGAAGAAATTGCGCCAGCCCCACCAATCCTAAATCCAGTGGGCGGTGCGTAATGGAGTAGATCTGCCAGCCCACCGCGACGGCCTGCATCTCCGAAGAAGCGGTGGCCAGGAAACGGGCGGTCATATAGTAGCGGAAATTGGGATATTGGAACGCGATCCGTCCGGGCACGCTTCAATTATGGAGGATGCGGCCGAATCCTATGGCATGGCTGGTGCATCGACAATCGTATGGCACGAGAGAAATGGAAAATCGATACAGTGCATTCGAAGGCGGCCTTTTCAATCCGGCACCTTATGATTTCGCGAGTTCATGGCAGCTTCAAGACTTGGAGCGGCACAATCGAGATCGACGAAGCGAATCCAGCCAACTCCAAGGTTCAGGCGAGCATCGATGTAGCCTCTATTGAAACCGGGGAACCGCAGCGCGACGATCACTTGCGCTCGGCGGATTTTTTCGATTCGGCCAGTCACGCGCAGATCGCGTTTGAAAGCACCGGCGTAAAGCAGGTCGATACGGAGCATTACAAAGTAACCGGCAACCTGACCATCCGCGGAGTGACGAAGCCGGTTACGCTCGACACCGAATACTTCGGTCGCCAGAAAGACCCCTATGGCGCCGAGCGCGCCGGCTTTTCGGCTAAAACATCGATTGACCGCAAGGATTTCGGCCTTACGTTCAATATGCCCTTAGACGGCGGCGGCGTCGTGGTGGGCGACAAAGTGGATATCGTGCTGGACGTTGAGGCGGTGAAAGACGCCGCGACGATGGCCTAGCGTTTCTTTGTGGGGCAGGCTCTCAGTCTGCGGCCGATTTTTAATCGGCCTCTCGCGAACCACCGAGACTGTTGATTGCCGCTACGCTGCTTTGTGATACTCTGAAATTTCCACGTGTGCCGGCTCGTGTCAGCGAAGCACTCGTTTTACGCACCTACCCTTTACAAGAGGCGGACCTCGTCGTCAGCTTCCTCACTCGGGACCAGGGAAAATTGCGTGGCGTAGCCAAGCGGGCGCGACGCCCCAAGAGCGCCTTCGGCTCGGGGCTGCAGCGGTTATCGCACGTTCGAATGTCGTATTTCCAGCGCGAAACGCGCGAGTTGGTCAACCTGGATTCCTGCGAATTGATGCATACCCAATTCGGCCTGGTTTCCGATTACTGGGCGGCCGTGGCGCTGGACTACTTCGCGGAGGTTTCCGAGCAGTTGCTGCCTTCCGCGGAGCCGAGCGAAAGGTTTTTCCGGCTGCTCTTGGCCGTGCTCGATTCGCTGCATCAAGGCGAACATGCGGCCTGGCGGGCCGTTGCGTATTTCTCCCTGTGGGCCGTGCGCCTCTCGGGATGGCTGCCTGAATTGAACGTCTGTCTCAGTTGCGGAACATTGCTCGACGATTCCGAGTCCCACGAGTTCGCGCGCGCCTACTTCACGCGCGGCCGCGAAGGTCTGGTGTGCGGTCACTGCCGCGAGGCCCTGCGGATGGGCAGCGCCTGGGAATTGAGTGCGTCTTCGCGCAGGATTGCCGGAGAGATGCTGCGCGTTCCGGTAACCCAGCTTTCACAAACCGCCTGGTCGCAGGAGACGGCGGCCGATCTGCGCCGTTTCCTGATTCAACAGATCGAGTCTCACACCGAGCGCCGCCTGGTCACCGCGCGGCTGTTCAACACGGAAAGCGCTTCTCATGCCTGATCACCCGTGTCATGGCAACTCGTGGCGCACGCACTCCTGCGTGCAGCGTTCACACTCATGTGAACGCCCTTGCCTTTTCGCGCCGTTGGGAGTCCAGCGCCCGCGAAAATTCTTTATAAGCTCCGCGCGACCTCCGCATCTCCGCGTCTCTGCGTCGAAAAATCTCTCCTAACCCCTCATGCCCACTTTTCAGCAAATCATTTTCAATCTGAAACAATATTGGGCCGACCGCGGCTGTATCGTGCAAGAGCCTTACGACCTCGAGGTGGGCGCCGGCACCATGTGCCCGGAAACTTTCTTGCGCGTCCTCGGACCCAAACCCTACCGCGTCGCCTATGTCCAACCCAGCCGTAGACCCGCCGATGGCCGCTATGGAGACAATCCCAACCGCCTCTACAAACACTCCCAGTTACAGGTCATCCTCAAGCCCGCGCCCGCCGATGTGGTCGATCAATATCTCGGTAGTCTGGCGGCCATCGGCATCGATCTTACGCGGCACGACATCAAGCTCGAAGAGGACAATTGGGAAGCGCCCACGCTGGGCGCATGGGGGATCGGCTGGCAAGTCATGCTGGATGGTCTCGAAATCTCGCAGTTCACTTACTTTCAACAGTGCGGCGGCATCGATCTCGACTTAGTCCCGGCCGAGCTGACTTATGGCTTGGAGCGCATCGCGGCTTTCCTGCAAGTCAAGGATAGCGTCTATGATATCGATTGGTCGAGTGACTTCAAATATCGCGACGTCCGCTACGCCGACGAGTTACAGTACTCCGTGTATAACTTCGAGCTGGCGGATGTACCCACGCTCTGGAAGCTTTTCGACCTGCACGAGGGCGAGGCCGCGCGCCTTTTGAGACTTTACGACGCCAAAGCCGCGGATAAGCGCCGCTTTCCGCTGCTTCCCGCCTATGATCAGGTACTCAAGTGTTCCAATCTGTTTAATACGCTCGATGCGCGCGGCGCCATCAGCGTCACTGAGCGCGTGGGCGTCATCCAGCGCGTGCGCAAGCTGGCTGTAGGTATCGCGCAGGCCTGGAGCGACCAGCAAGCGCCGGAGTCGCACGAACAGCAGCAGGCGGCCCAATGAGGCTCCCGTTCCTGCTCGAAATAGGTACCGAAGAAATTCCCGATTGGATGATTCCCGACGCGCTGGAGAATCTTCACCTGCTCTTCGAAAAACTAGATCTCCCCCATGACTCCGTAATGCTCGACGCCACGCCGCGCCGCCTGGCGCTGCGGGCCGACGGTCTCCCCGAACGGCAGGCCGACACCGAGGAGCGCGTGCTCGGCCCCTCGAAATCCGCGCCTCCGCAGGCCGTGGCCGGATTCGCGCGCAAACAAGGCATTAAGCCCGAAGATCCTCGTGCTCGAATCGACGCCCAAAGGCGAATACTATACCTGGACCAAAAAGGTTGAGGGCCGCCGCATTCGGGACATCCTGGCGGAAGCGCTACCCGGCATCATTCTCGGCATCTATTTCCCCAAGACCATGTACTGGACGTCCAGGAACGGCCCGCGCTTCATCCGCCCCATCCGCTGGATAGTCGCATTGTTAGGCGAAGAAGTCATCCCCTTCGAAATCGCCGGCGTGCGCTCGGGCAATCTTACCGCCGGTCACCGCAGCCTCGGTGCGCGTGAGGTGGTCGTAACTCCCGCCGATTATGTGGAGCGACTGCGCGATCATTATGTGATCCTATCGGCTGAAGAACGTCGCGCTCGCATCCGGAGCCAACTCGCGGCGCTGCCGGCGAAATCGGCTCGCGTCAAGTCCGACCCTGCCCTCATTGAGACGCTGGTCTATCTCACGGAATTTCCCACCCCTATCGCCGGCTCCTTTGATCCGCAGTTTCTGGAGCTGCCCGAAGAGGTGCTGGTCACCGTGATGCGCCATCACCAGAAGTACTTCTCCGTCGAAGACGCCGATGGCAAACTCGCGCCGCAGTTTGTCGCCGTGATGAATATCCCCGCCGATCCCGACGGATTCGTGCGCAGTGGTAATGAGCGCGTGCTGCGCGCCCGCTTCAACGACGCGCGTTTCTTTTGGGAAACCGATCGGAAGAAATCGCTGGCGGACCGCAGACAGGATCTCGCCCACGTCACCTACCACGCCAAACTCGGCTCGTATCTGGAAAAGACCGACCGCATCGCGGCCCTTACCGCCGAACTCGGCGGCGATGGTTATGCGCAGCGCGCCGCCCAACTGTTGAAGTGTGACCTGACGACCGAGTTGGTCAAGGAATTTACCGAGCTGCAAGGCATCGTGGGCGGCCTTTACGCGCGCGCTCAAGGCGAGCCTGGCCCCGTATGGCAGGCGATCTACGATCAGTACAAGCCGGCCGGCATGGAAGATTCCATCCCGCGCAATCGCACCGGTCGGATCGTATCGCTTGCCGACCGGCTGGATACCCTGCGCGGCTGCTTCGCCGTCGGCATGATTCCCACCGGATCGCGCGATCCGTTCGCGTTGCGCCGCGCCGCGCAAGGCGTGGTCAAGATCCTTGTCGAGGGCAAGCTTGAGCTATCGCTCCTCGATCTGATTCGCGGCGATGAGCCGCTGATCTCTTTTTTCGAAGACCGCGTCAAGTTCTACTTCAAGGATCACCGTGGGTTCGCCTACGACGAAGTCAATGCCGCCATGGCCGCGGGATGGAGCAACCTCCCCGATCTGGAGGCGCGCCTCATTCGCATTCAGAACCTGCGCTCCTCGCCGGATTTCGAGCCTCTGGCCGCCAGCTTCAAGCGCATACGCAATATTCTGGAGCAGGCGGGCGGCGCCGGAACTGTCAATGCCGCCGTTACTCCTATCGACCCCTCCCTGCTCGAACCGGGTCCCGAGACCGGTCTCTACGATGAATATCGACGCATCGCGGGACTGCCGCTGGAGAACACCATCTCCGCTCTGCGCCCCAAGATCGATCTCTTCTTCGATAAGGTACTGGTGAACGCGCCGGACCCGCGCGTCCGTCAGAACCGTCTAACTCTTCTCAGCACGCTATTGCGGGAATTTTCCTCGATAGCCGATTTTTCCGAAATTGTCACTACTTCTTAGGAGCTCATCATGAAAAAATATGTCTACTCATTCGGCAAAGGCACGGCCGATGGCGATGGAACCATGAAAGACGTTCTCGGCGGCAAAGGCGCGGGCCTCGCCGAAATGTCGCGCGCCGGCGTGCCCGTGCCGCCCGGCTTCACCATCTCTACCGAAGTCTGCAATATCTACTTCCAAAACGATAAGAAACTCCCCGCGGAAATCGAAGAGCAAGTCTCGCGCTCGCTCGATCAATTGGAGAAGCGCATCGGCAAGAAACTCGGCGATGCAGCCGATCCGCTGCTGCTCAGCGTTCGCTCCGGCGCCAAATTCTCCATGCCAGGCATGATGAACACCATACTCAACCTCGGTCTCAACGATGCCACCACCGAAGGACTCGTCGCCAAGACCGGCAATCCGCGCTTCGCCTACGATTGTTACCGCCGCTTCATTCAGATGTTCGGCGAAGTGGCGCTCAACATCGATATGGAAAAATTCGACGACGCCTTCGATGCGCGCAAGCACAAAATTAAAGCCAAGCTGGATACCGATCTCGACGCGAATGATCTCAAAGCCGTGATCGGCGAGTACATGAAGATCGTTAAGAAGGAAACCAAGGCCGAGTTTCCGCAGGATGCGCGCGACCAATTAAAGCTGGCCCGCAATGCGGTCTTTCAATCGTGGTGGAATCCCAAAGCGTGCTACTACCGCCAGATGGAAAAAATTCCTGACGATATCGGCACCGCCGCCAACGTGCAAGCCATGGTGTTCGGCAACATGGGGGACAGTTGCTGCACGGGCGTCGGCTTCACGCGCGACCCCGGCAGCGGCGAGAAGGTCTTCTACGGCGAGTTCCTGGTGAATGCGCAGGGTGAAGACGTGGTAGCCGGCATCCGCACGCCGTCGCCCATCTCCGAGCTGAAGAACTGGAATGCCGATGTTTATAACCAGTTGGTGGAGATCACCAGCAGCCTCGAAAAGCACTACAAGGACATGCAGGACTTCGAATTCACCGTCGAAGAAGGTAAGCTCTACATGCTCCAGACCCGCAACGGCAAGCGTACCGGCCCGGCCGCCGTTCGCGTCGCTATCGAGATGCTGGATGAAGGACTCATCGATAAGAAGACGGCCGTCCTGCGCGTCGCCCCCGACCAACTCGATCAGCTTCTCCACCCGGTCTTCGACGCCGCCTCGCTCAAGACACTGACTAAGCTGACCACCGGCATCGACGCATCTCCCGGCGCGGCCGTGGGTCGCGCGGCATTTTCGGCCGATGGCGCCGTGGAGATGGCGAAATCCGGCCCCGTGATTCTCGTCCGCAAAGAGACGACGCCCGACGATATTCACGGCATGGATAAGGCGAAAGGCATCCTCACCGCCATCGGAGGTAAGTCGAGCCACGCGGCAGTAGTCGCCCGCGGCATGGGACGTCCGTGCGTGGTCGGCGCCGGCGCACTCACTATTTCCGAGCGCAATAAGACCGCCACCGTCTCTCTGAATGGTAAGACCGTCACTGTTAAGGAAGGCGATTGGCTTTCGATGAACGGCGCTACCGGCGACGTATATCTCGGTCAGGCGGCCACCACCGAGCCCGATCCGCATTCCGGCCCGTTCGGTAAGTTCATGGAAATGGCGGATACTTTCCGCGGCTCCTTTGGCGTCCGCGCCAATGCCGATATCCCGCGCGATGCCAAGGTGGCGCGCGCCTTCGGCGCCGAAGGCATCGGCCTCTGCCGCACCGAGCACATGTTTTTCGCCGAGGAGCGCATCGCCCACATGCAGGCCATGATTCTGGCTCGCGATGAAAAGAGCCGCCGCAAGGCGCTCTTGAAGCTACTGCCCATGCAGCGCAAGGATTTCGCCGGTCTCTTCACCGCCATGGATGGCTTTCCCGGTAGTGATCCGCACGCTGGACCCTCCCCTGCATGAGTTTCTTCCCAAACGCGAAGAGCTGATGGTGGATCAGGCCGTACTCCCCGCCGCCGATATCAAGAAGAAGAAAGAATTAGCCGCCAAGTACAAGCGATTCGGAGCCGAAGTCAAGACTCTTAAGACCGTGATTGGCAACTTACTCCATCGCGTGGAGGAGTTACATGAGTTTAATCCTATGTTAGGGCATCGCGGCTGCCGTTTGGGAGTTACTTACCCCGAGATCACCGAGATGCAGGCGCGCGCTATCTTTGAAGCCGTGGTTCAAGTAGCCAGGAAGGGCGTGAAGGTAATTCCGGAAGTTATGATCCCGCTAATCGGCGGCGTCAAGGAGTTTGAAAATCAGAAACAGATCGTCGATCGCGTAGCCAAGGAGGTTCTCGAAAAGGCCGGCATGAGCGGCCAGAAGTATCTGGTCGGTACCATGATCGAGATCCCGCGCGCCGCCTTGACCGCCGATTCCGTCGCGAGTCAGGCCGAATTCTTCAGCTTCGGCACCAACGATCTGACTCAAACCACGATGGGCCTTTCGCGCGACGACTATACCAAGTTCCAGAAGGACTACGAGAATAAGAAGATCTTCGCCAATGACCCGTTTGCCGTCCTCGATCAGGAAGGCGTCGGCAAGTTAGTGGAGATGGCAGTCAAGTTAGGCCGCAAAGCGCGCCGCGATCTGGAAATCGGCATCTGCGGCGAGCACGGCGGCGAGCCCAGCAGCGTCCAGTTCTGCTACCGCATAGGTATGGACTATGTAAGCTGTAGCCCCTATCGCGTGCCCATCGCAAGATTGGCCGCCGCGCAAGCCGCCATCACCGGCGATAAGTCGGAGGCCCAGCGGACCGCGTAAAGGCGGCTTATTTCTTCTTAGTGACGCCCTTCCTTGCAGGCGCGGCGGCGCAGGGCGTCACCTTTACATCCTCTACTTTGTCCTTCTCCGCGGTCAGTGTCAGCATAAACGGAGTAGCCGTAAAGGTATCGCCGACGCCAACAAATTTAATTGTGGAGCCGATCTCCGGTTTCCCGCTAAGAGCCGTCGCGAGTTTGATTGTAATCTCGGGCGTCTTGGCGGCGTTCTCCGGCAGCGGAACGTAGACCGTCAGTACTTTAGAGCGGCAGGCCGGTTTGGCGTCGGCGATGACGCCCACCAGTTGAGGAAGTTCCGCGCCCTTCATGCTTTGAAAAAATGCGTCTCCCTGCGTGGCGAGGTTATCCTTGATATTTTTCCAGACTGCGAGTTCAGGATTCTCTTTCGCAAATTTCTCGGCGGCCGCGATCTTGAGTTCGTCGTCGGTAACGATCTTGAAATCGGCCGGCGGCAAGGGCGCGCTGTTGGCCTGCTGCAACAACTGGTCATACCCTTCATCGCTCCCGTGCAGCGTCGTATATGTCTTTTTCACGAAGGTCGAGACTCGATTCCCATCGGTACTCTTCCCTAGTGACGGATCGACGGCTGCGGCGCGCGCATATTCGTACAGCGCCAGAAAAGGCTTCTTCTCGCAATTGTAGGCTCCAGCAAGCTGATAGGATATCCAAGAATTCTGCGGGTAATCTCCCAGCGCCTTGGAATATACCGCTTCCGCTGTAGCGCAATCCTTTTTCGCCATCGCGTCCAGTCCGGGCTGAACCGCCTCTTGTAGCAAGTAGCCCTTGGCGACCGGTTCCATTTCGCCGCGGGTTTGGGCGAATTGCGCGTCAGTCTGGCCGGCCGGCTTATTCGCGGGTACAAAGTAAGTATTAGCAAAATCCAGCAGCTTATGCGCCGCTTTGTCTCCGATGGCGAGTTGCTCGGGAGTGGGATTGTGCCCGATAAGCTGTGCGGCCGAGGCCGTCACCATGTAATAAATCGCGATGATGTTTCCCTGATTCGACTTATAAATCGAGCCGAGATCCTTGTCCATCAATTGCGCGCCGAACTGCTCCGCTTTATCGAACTGCTGCGTACTGAAGAGGCCTTGGAGATAGTAAAATTCCCGGTCGTCTTTCCAATCCGATTCCGGATACTTCTGTTTCCAGGTGTCGAGATCTGTCAGAGCCTGTTTCCAGTTCTTCTCCGTAATGTCTTTAAACGTCTGGTTCGAAATATCGTACTCGCCCTGGTCTTTGACCTTCCTTTCCGGTGTGGCGGCGTCTTGCGGCGCGCCAGTCAATGCGAGTGCGGTCAAAATGGCTATTGCGGCCGCGCCGCTCGCCCGTCGAAAATGTCTCTGCACCTGAGCCCTCCTAGGCATAACTACACGATCTAGTGAACGCGATTCGCCGAGGCTTCGCGCTTCGGGGTACTTGCGGAGTATAGCCGAATGGCTGGAGATTGCGCAATATGTCTAAGCGTTTGCCAGCGTTTGCCTACAGCTTTTCGAGCACCCGCTCGAGCAGCGCCACATCCGGCACGCTGCCCTGTGCGATTCGGGCATTCCCTCCGCCGCGCCCTCCCGCTTCCGCCAGGACCGCTTTGAGCGCCTTGCCTGCATCGATCCCCGCATCCTCGGAAACCGCGAAGAGCACCGAGGGCGGCTCGCGTAGAGCGCCTTTGAATAGGGCCTTCGGATGGGCCGTGAAGCTCTGGGCCAGCGCGCGCAATTCCTCCACATTACCGTGCGCGGCCGGCTGCGATGCCCGGCGGAATCCATCGCTGTCCGCCGCCGTATTTCGATACAGCTCGGCGCCGCGATAGCCAGCCAGATCGATCTCCAATTTACGTTGCAGCTTCCCGGCCGCCCGCGCGGATTCCAGGTGCCCCGCGATCATGGCCGGTACGTCGTCCAAGGGCGCAGAAAAAAGCTGCGCCGCTTTGGATAGCGCATCGTAGTCGGCTCGCGCCCGCGCCACCGCGCGCGAGCCGCACAGAAACTCCACGCGCACGCTCTGGCGGATCTTGTCGAGCTTGCGGATCAGGATAGGCCCAATCTCGCCCGTCGCGCGTACGTGCGTGCCTCCGCATGCGCTGCGGTCGATTCCGTCGATCGAGATAATGCGCAGCGTGCCAGCCCGGCCCGACGGCTTGCGCAGTCCTTCAACCGCGGCGGCGTCCTGAAATTCCACCGTGACCGGGCGGTTCTCGAAAACGACCTGGTTCGCTCGCCGCTCAACTTCGCTTATCGTGCGCGGCCCAACCGCGCCGCCCTCCATATCGCCGCCTTCAAGATCGATGGTCGCGCTCTCCCGGCCCAAATGGAAGCTGAGGGTCTTCAGATGGAACAACTCTTCGAAGACGGCCGACAGCACGTGCTGGCCCGAGTGCTGCTGCATGTGGTCGAAGCGCCGGGTCCAATCGACACAGCATGCGGCGTTATCCCCTGCGACCGGCGCCGCGAGCTTATGGGCGATGCGCTCCCCTTCATCCTCCACATCGAGTACGGACACGCCCGCAATCGATCCGGTGTCGAACGGCTGCCCGCCGGAGGTGGGATAGAAAGCTGTCCGATCGAGATACACGGTGCGGCCGTCTTGCGAGCGGTCGACGATACGCCCCATGAAATCGCGCACGTATGAATCGGTGTAGTAGAGTCGTTCGGTCATGCCGACACTGCTATTTTGACAGATGGCCGCGGTTGCCAAAACGTCGCGGGTTCGGGTGAAGTGGAGATGTCCTTACCTGGTGCGCCCGTAGCTCAGCTGGATAGAGTATCTGGCTACGAACCAGAGGGTCGCATGTTCGAATCATGCCGGGCGCACCAGCAGAGCCGCGCGCACCTCCGGGCCTCAGCGCACTATCTGCCCGTTGCGCTGTCCCTGTACCGGAAGAAGAGCATTGCCGAGGATGTAATCGGCAACGGCGGTCCCGAGTATTTGACCGTCATTGCAGGCGGTTCGAAAATGAATCCCGCCGAACACGCGCGCATTCTTGACCTCCTCAACAGCCGCGGAAAAGCCCGAGAAAGATCGCACGACGCCCGGCATCCCGTCAGAAACCATGCTGAAGGGGGTATTCTCGCCGAAGTAGGTGGAAAGTATGCGCGCGGCGGCGGCGCTCACGCACGCATGCGCGGCCGGATACTCCGGAAAGGGTGGGGTAACGATCAAAGGCGTCCACGGGTTCGCCGCGCCCGCTTGAATTGCCGTCACCGGCCGCCACGAGACGTAGGCGTACTTGGCATCCCAGCACCCAATCACGGCGTCGGCAAGGCTCAGGTTTAGCAAGGCGAGCAGGCGCGCATTGTCCGGCAAATTGAGTTGTTGCCCGGCAGAAAAAGCGGTCGCCACGGGATCCCAAAGATCGGTTGGGCTGGCCGAGGCCCAAAAATTGACATAAAGGGTCTGATCGGCCGTGCGGATCAAGCTCGATATGCTTCCCATCGTCTTGGTCTCGTAGACGTCCGCTATGTACTGGCTGCTGGTCAGACTCGGAGGACCGGCAGGACGGAATTGCGACGGCGAAGCAATTACCCACGGAGTGACGGTTGCGAGCTGCGGCGCAAGTCCGGGCGCAAAGGCAGGCGGAGTCGGCCGCCACTGGCCGGGCGAGAATCCGCCGAGGAATGGCGGCAACACATTAGAAAATCCGTCGGTGGTCCGCCATGCCCAGATCGCGTCGGCGACCGTCTGTCCCCACGCAATTCCCTGCTGAATCGATTCGCTATTCTCGGCCGCCGGCCCGCTGGATATGGCGGCTAGAGAGGTGGCGCGCTTCTGGTCAAACGTCGCCGTTTGGCTTGGAAATAACAAAGCCAGACTCGCGTAAGCCGCTTGTACCGCGGCGGCCCGTTGCGATGCTCCGGGAGGGGCTGCCGGCATGACATGGATGGGCGTGTAACGCTGCCCGATGCCATTCACCGCATCGAAAACAGCCGCCATCACGATCGCGGCGGGGCGCTGCGCGAGCGGCGCCGCCACCGCTGGAGGAACCAGCAGAGCGTCCAGCAGGATGCGGTTCCAGTCGGTTACCTCGTCGGCGCTGGCTATCCCGGTCGCCAGAGCGACAAGAATCGAAAAGCGAAAAGTGGTCTTCATGTGTTGTTCTCCTTTTATCGAAAGCGGGATTATTACCGCCCGTGATTGCGCCAGCATCGCCGATTCCGGCGCCCGCGGCAATGGAAAGCATGCGAAACATAGCTGACATGCGATTGCATTGATTCGTTGGGATTTGTGCAGGGTTGTGATACCCTTTGCCACAGGTATTGTGAAAACCGGGATGTCGTCAAGCCTTACCAGTGCGGGACCGATCCCGCCTCGGCAGATCGTTCGCTTCGGTATGTTCGAATTCGAGCCGCGAACTGGCGAACTGCGCAAGCAAGGGCTTCGCATCAAGCTGCAGGGTCAGCCCCTCGATCTACTCGCGGCACTCCTCGAACACCCCGGCGAGGTGGTTACACGCGAGCAACTGCAAAAGCGCCTTTGGCCGGCAGACACATACGTCGACTTCGAATGCAGCCTTAATGCCGCGATCAAGAGACTCCGCGCGGCGTTATGCGACTCGGCCGATTCTCCACGGTTTGTCGAGACGATCCCCCGCTGCGGCTACCGCTTTATCGCGCCATTAAGCCAACCGGCGAAAGAGGTTTCTCAGCCGGCAGCCACTGAGCAAAAGCCGGCCGATCTGGCGCCGCTCCACTCTGGCGATCGCGGCCGCGCTTATCCTGCTGGTTGCTATCGGAGTGACCGTGCTTGGCCTGCCATACATATTTCGGGCCGGCACGGCTTCTATTCCGATCCGCTCGCTGGTCGTGCTTCCGCTCACGGACGTTTCCGGTCGCTCGGATCAGGACTACCTCGCGGACGAGATTACGGACGCGCTCAGACAGCGTCTCGGTGCGATTCGCGATCTGCGAGTGATCTCACGAACCTCTTCCATGCATTATCAGGGAAGCGGTAGGCCGCTCCCGGAGATCGCCCGCGAACTACACGTCGACGGCATCGTTGCCGGTTCCCTATCGCGCACCGCCGACAGGGTGAGTGTCGCTATCGAACTGATTCGGAGCGCAGCCGATGCTCCTGCGTGGAGCGGCAATTTCGATGGAGATCTAAAGAGCGTATCCGCCCTTCAAAATACGGCAGCGGAGGCGGTGGCTAACGAAATTCTCTCAATGGTGAGGCCGGCCGATCGCGCACAGTTCAGTCGCATGCGCGTTTACAATGCGGATGCGTACCGGGAATATTCCAAAGGCCGGTTCCTCTGGAATAAACGTACTGAAGAGGATATGAAGAAGGCGATCCTCCTTTTCCAGCAGGCGGTGGAAGAGGATCATGCGTATGCGCTTGCCTGGGACGGCTTGGCGGATTGCTGGTTGGCGCTGGGATGGTATGGGTACCTGTCGCCCGCTGAAGCCTTTCCGCAGGCCAAAACCGCGCTGAGTAAAGCCTTGAGCTTGGACGATTCGCTTGCCGAGGCGCATACATCGCTCGCGTTTTTCAGAATGTACAATGACTTTGACTGGGCTGGGGCAGAGCGCGAGTTCCGGCGCGCCATCGATCTAAATCCGAACTACGCCACCGGGCATCATTGGTACGCCGAATTTCTGTCACTGGTTGGCCGACACGAAGAGGGCATTGCCGAATCGGAGCGGGCGCGGGAACTCGATCCTCTGTCGAGCATCATATAATGCATGGGTCGGATCGCGCTATTTCTTTGCCCGCCAGTATGACAAGGCTATGGATCTGGATCGTGGCGCAGTCGAAATGGATCCGAAGTTCGTACCGGCGCGCCTTGTCCTGGGGCAGGCGTACGAACAGGCGGGCAGGCCGCAGCAAGCTATTGCGGAGTTAGAAGCAGCGGTCCAGATGTCGCGGGGTAGCGCGGTCTGTCTGGCCTCACTCGCCCACGCGTATGGAGTTGCAGGCAGGCACAACGACGCGGAGAAACTGCAGCGCGAACTCGTGAAGCTGTCCGAGCAAAGATTCGTATCTGCTTACGATCTGGCGCTCGCCTCTTTAGGTCTGGGTGAAACCTCTCGAGCGCTGACACTGCTTGAAAGAGCCATGGACGAACGTTCCCCCCGCGTCGCGTTCCTTGACCTTGACTCTCGATTCGACCCTCTGCGTTCGGATTCCCGATTCCAGGATGTAAAAGCCCGAATCGGCCTTCCTTGAAGAAATGGCGTTTGCGCCGTTTACTCTAGCTTTCGAGAACAAGTCCCCACGCCCAAGTGGTAAGCCGGAATGGTTGCCCAACCGCGCCGCCCTCCATATCGGCGCCTTCAAGATCGATGGTCGCGCTCTCCCGGCCCAAATGGAAGCTGAGCGTCTTCAGATGGAACAACTCTTCGAAGACGGCCGACAGCACGTGCTGGCCCGAGTGCTGCTGCATGTGGTCGAAGCGCCGGGTCCAATCGACACAGCATGCGGCGTTATCCCCTGCGACCGGCGCCGCGAGCTTATGGGCAATGCGCTCCCCTTCATCCTCCACATCGAGTACGGAAACGCCCGCAATCGATCCGCTGTCGAACGGCTGCCCGCCGGAGGTGGGATAGAAAGCTGTCCGATCGAGATACACGGTGCGGCCGTCTTCCGAGCGGTCGACGATACGCCCCATGAAATCGCGCACGTACGAATCGGTGTAGTAGAGTCGTTCGGTCATGCGGAAATTGTTAGCGCAGCTCGCGGATCTTGATGTTCTTGAACCATGCGTCGTCGTTGTGATTTTGCAGTGAAATGGGGCAGCGTTTTCGCGGCTGATTCACCAGTAGATCGTAAACCGGCGAGGCCGCGCCCCATCGCTTAGCCATCGCCGCCGCCACGGCTGGCGATTTCAGGCTCGCATCCACCACTTTCTCTCCATTCATCCAATGTTCCACGCGATCGCCGCGCACCACCAGGCGCGAATGGTTAAACTCTCCCACCGGTTTGGTCGCGTCTCTCGATGGCGCTTGCACATCGTAGAGCGCGCCGGCTTGATGGAGCGCTCCGCCCCGCGTGGCGTCGGAGTTCTTCTGGTTATCCACTAACTGGTATTCGAAACCGACCACGTAGTCCTGCCCCTTGGCCCTGCGTTCGAGACGCGGGTTAAAGGACGCGTTCAATTTGTCTTCGAACTTTCCGCCGCCCTGCTCCTTCACAAAGAGGTGATCCTGAATGCGATACTTG
The DNA here is from genome assembly GCA_963723015.1 of Bryobacterales bacterium. Taxonomy (GTDB): domain Bacteria; phylum Acidobacteriota; class Terriglobia; order Bryobacterales; family Bryobacteraceae; genus PALSA-243. The sequence goes on along the minus strand of CAVRPF010000012.1, from coordinate 17,308 downwards.
ACCCCGCTATTGCCGGCCGGCGAAATCTTCCAATCGAACAGCAGCTCGAAATCGGTGAACGTATCCTCCGTAAACAGGTCCTCGACGATCTTGGGATGCGCTACCGCCCGCAGGCAGCCGTCCTCGATTGCGAATGAATCGCCTGGCGGCGATTTCTTCGAAGGGTCCACCCAGTTGGCGTAGCTGCTGCCGTCGAAGAGCAGTCGCCAGCCGTCCGCTTTCTCCGCCGAAGTCAGTTGATTGTCGGCCGCCGGCGCCGCCGCCACCAAGATCGCGGCGCCGAGCGCGGCGCCCATTCGCATCCATGGCATCATGGCGCCATTCTCTCACGCCGCAATCCGGGTAGCCAAGCAGCGCCTCTGTTTGCCTTCGCGCGAACCGCCGCGATACTCTCAGGGTGAGACCGCTTCTCCAAAATCCTATGAACGTCCATCTCACTCCGGACCTTGAGCAACTTGTCGAGAGCAAGGTGAAATCCGGCCGCTATAACTCCCCAAGCGACGTTGTCCGGGACGCCCTCCGCCTGCTCGAGCATCGCGACAATGTGTTCACGCGCCACGACCGCATTAACGCCGAGTTGAAGGCCGCCCTGCCACACCCGCACGTGCGCTGCCGCATCGAATGCGCGATGTCGAGGAGATCCTTGGAAGTGCCCCGGCATCACTCGGAGCAACTCATTGTATAATCTCACCGATGGCGACGATGGCTTCGGCCATGTTAGGCCTAAGTCCCGGATGCGCCGATGGATCGCCTTCGGATTCATCGGACCGTCGAAACACCGGGTCAGAATGAACTTATGAACCGCGAGCAGGTCATAGCCACGTTGCGCGCTCATGAACCAGCGCTAAAAGCAGCCGGCGTTCTGCGCCTGTCGCTGTTCGGCTCCACCGCGCGCGGCGATCGCCGCCCGGACTCCGACATTGACCTGCTGGCCGCTTTCGATCAGACACGCCGCATTTCGCTTTTGGATATGGCGGGAATCGAGATTCAACTCTCCGAGTTGCTCGGGCAACCCGTGGATCTGATCGAGGAAGGAACGCTCAAGTCGCGTGTCCAGGGAACCGTTGAGGCCGAGGCCGTGCGTGCCTTCTAAAGACCCTGTTCAGCGTTTTGAAGACATATTAGAAAACATCATCCTGATCGAAGAATTCACGGCTGGCATGGACTTGACGGCTTTCACGGAAGACCTCAAGACGCGCAATGCCGCAGAGCGCTGCCTGGAACGGATCAGCGAGGCCGCAAGGAAACTGGGCGGCATCGCCGAGGAACTTTGCCCCGCTATTCCTTGGCCCCAACTGCGGGCCATGGGAAACCTCCTGCGGCACGAGTACGACAGAATTGATATCGTTCGCGTGTGGGTGACGATTGAGGACGATCTGGCGCCGCTCAAAGCCGCCGTTGAAGCGGCTGTGAAACAGCTTCGGGAAAGCGACGGGTGATCCAACCCCCAAATCCAGTCACAAGACTTTCAAATTTTCTTAATCAAAGAAGCTGAAGCTACTTAGCGCCAATTCTAGCCTAATCGCCGCCGGTTTTCGCTTGCCTCTGAGCGACAATTAAATAGGACCGCATACCGCTCCTGCCGTTCCTGACGCTGTACCGCTGGAACTAACGCGGCTGTTGGCGCGTAACTCCCGGTTCGCGCCAGCCGGCAGCGTGGGCCATGGTCACGGCGTAAGAGAAAGGAACGCACCTCCTGGGGAACGAAATCGAAGCCAGGCAGCTAACCATGGTGGACGAACGGCCAACTCGTCAATCGCCGCCTCACCCATCCCGGCTGCTAAAATCAATTCAGTCAGCCATGCTCTCCGTGGCCAGTCCTCGCCCAACCGTACGCCAAGCCAACGTAACCCATTCATTCCATTGCGTTCACTCTGGTTTGGCTTTGTTTTTTCTTTTCGGCGCGAGGCAGTATCCCACACTCAAAGCCGCCCTGAAATACGCCGCCCACGCCTACATTGGCTTCGTTTGTTCTGTTCCCCGCGGCGCGGTATTACCATGCTGAAAGCCCACCCGAAATTCGCCGCCTACCACGGCATTGGCTTCGTTTCTTCGTCCCCGCCACACCCGGTATTTCCATGGTAAAAACCGCCCTCAAATTCGCCGGCCACACCGACCCCGGCCGCATCCGCCGCAATAATGAAGATGCATTCCACATCGATGCCGACCGCGGCATCTTCCTCGTTGTCGATGGCATCGGCGGCCAGGCCGCCGGCGAAAAGGCCGCCGCCATCGCCGTGGAGCGCCTCCGCGCCCGCCTCGAGCGCCAGACCGGCGCCACCGAGCAGCGCATCCGCGAAGCCATCGCTATCGCAAATAATGAAATCCTCAAGGCCGCGCGCGCCAATCCGGAATGGGAAGGCATGGCTTGTGTGCTTACCGTGGCCATCGCTCGAGGACGGATCCGCCGTGGTCGGCCATGTTGGCGATTCGCGCCTCTACCATCTCCGGCGCGGCGAAATCCGCAAGATCACGCACGACCATTCACCCGTGGGCGAGCGCGAAGATAGCGGCCAGATCGGCGAATCCGAAGCCATGCGCCATCCGCGCCGCAACGAGGTCTTTCGCGATGTCGGCTCCGAGGAGCATCAGCCCGACGACCCTAACTTTATCGAGATCCAAACTATCCCCTTCGATTCCGAAAGCGCGCTGCTACTGTGCAGCGATGGCCTGAGCGATCAGGTCCCCGCGGCCGAAATCCAGCGCGCCGTCGAGCGCCACGCGGGCGATCCCGACGCCGCCGTCCGTGAACTGATCGAGTCCGCCAATCGCGCCGGCGGCAAAGACAACGTCACGGTTGTCGTTGTGGAAGGCGAGCAGTTCACCGCGCCCGCCGCGCCCCGCGCTCGCCCCGCGGGCGTAAACCCGCTCGCCAGCCGCCCCGCCGTTTTTCTCTATGGCCTCGCCGTCGCCCTGGCCGCCGCTTGGTTTGCGCCGCCCATTTTTCACTCCGCTGCCCGTCGTGATCCAGCCGCGCGTATTGGCCGCCGGTCACGGCGCGCGCTTTGACACAATCGCCGCCGCGCTCGCCGCGGCGCGCCCCGATGACACCGTCGAGGTACTGGCGGGCGAATATCGCGAGTCAGGTGAATCTGAAGTCCCGCATCACTTTGCGCAGCCGCATTCCGCGCCAGGCCCGGCTGCTTGCGCCTCTTGGCAACGGCCCCGCCATCGCGGCGCAAGAGGTTCACGACGCCCGTGTCACCGGCTTCCTTATCCAAGGCGACCAGCAGGCCCCGCTCTCCATCGGCATCCTGCTGGATAATTCCACTGTTGAAATCGACGGCGTCGATATCGAGGGCGCCAATATCGGCGTCGAAATCCGCGGCGCCGCCAGCCCCACCTTGCGCGGCAATGCCATCCGCGATTGCATCGCCGAAGGTCTGCTCATCGCCGGTCCGTCTGCGCCCGTAATCGCGAACAACACCTTTCAGCGCATCAAAGGCCCGGCGATTGCCGCGCGCGAGGGCGCCAAACCGGAGATCGTCGGCAATGTTTTCGAGAAGAGCAAGCTCGATCTGCCGCCCGATATTTCGCTCGATGCCGTGCGCGAGCGCAACTTTCTCGTGGACGTGAAACCCCCGCCCCGCGGAGCAAAAAGGAAATGATCGCCCCCGCCAGCCGCAAACTTGGCAAATATGAAATCCTTCGCAAGCTCGGCCGCGGAGGCATGGCCGACGTGTATCTCGCGCAGGATACCGAAGCCAATCGCACCGTCGCGCTCAAGCTCATTGAGCATATCGGCGATGCCGATTCGCGCGACGCCATTGAAGCCGAACGCCGCGGCGCCGAATTGCAGGCCCGCCTCGCCGCCGTGGAGCGGCGCGTAGTACAGGTTTACGAATACGGCGACATGGAAACGTACTTCTTCGTCGCCATGGAATATATCGACGGCCAGGACCTCGCCGAGCTGATGCGCCATGGCCCCTTGGCCTGCGAATTCGCCGCCGACGCCGCTATCGCCGTCGCCGAAACTCTCGAGAACGCGCACAATTTCCAGACCGTCATCGGCGGCAAGAGCTTCCACGGCATTGTGCATGGCGACATCAAGCCCAAGAACGTCCGCATCGACGCGCGCGGCCAGGTGCGCGTGCTCGATTTCGGCATCGCCAAGGCGCTCTCGCTCTCCCGCCGTCTTACGCGCAACGAATTCGGCAGCGTTCCCTACGCGTCGCCCGAGCGCCTCGATTCCGGCGATGTCGACGCGCAATCCGACCTGTGGTCGCTCGCCGTCATGCTCTACGAAATGCTCACCGGCATGACGCCGTATCACGCCGAAAGCACCGAGCGTCTGGAGCGCATGATCCGCTCGCGCATTCCTCCGCCGCCCGCGCCCGATCCCTGTCCCCATCCGCTGCGCCGCATTCTGATGAAGGCGCTCGCCAACGATCCGGCCGTGCGCTACCACTCGGCGCGCGAGTTTGCCAATGACATCATCCTGTTCCGCACCGGCGGCCCCGTGGTTGCCTTGAAAGAGGCCGTGAGCGCCGCGCCCATCTCCGATCCGGATGCCACGCGCCGCACCTGGCACGCCGCGAATTCTGAATCCACGGACGAGACTCGCCGCACCGCGCCCGCGCCCCCGGCCGTACTTTGGAAGCCTCCCGCGCGCGGCCGCGTCTTCGGAAAAACCATGCGAGCCGTGGCGTGCCTGGCCATTGCTTGCGTCCTATACGGCGCCTGGTCCGTCTACTCCTGGTTCGGCCTGCGCAGCCGCGGCGCGCAGCTCGAGCGCGAAATCAAGTCGGAACAGCTCACCGACCCAAACGAGATCTGGACCAGGTGGACGGAGCTTTCAAAGAGCGATCCTTCGTCTTATGCGCTGTGGGGCGTCCGTGGCCCGGTCGAGCGGAAATTTCTGGAAGCGGCCAACGCCATCCTCTTGCGCTACCATGACGACACTCAGGCCGTCTATGAAAAGGACTGGGAGCGCGCGCAAACTCTGCTGGCCCATGCTCTCGCCGTCAATCCCGACGATGAGACCGCGCGCGGCGAGCTTCGCCTCTGCGAAGGTCAGATTGCGCGCATAGAGGGCGCGCGTCACAACGACCTCGCGCAGTTGAATCTGGCCGTGGAAAAATTCAACCAGGCGCAACTACTGCTTCCCAAATCGCCCGACCCTCAACTCGGCCTCGCGCTGGTTTACATCTACGGGCTCAAGGACGTGGACAAAGCCGGCGCGGCCCTCCAGGAAGCCGCGCGCCGCGGCTATCAGCTTGGCAGCCGTGAGAAAGCTCAGCTCGCCGACGGCTATCGCGACCGCGCCAATCGCCTCTTCTGGGACTCGCGCAACATCCGCGGACTGCCGCAGGAGAAAGACCAAATCAGCCGCGCCGCCGCCGATTACCAGCGCGCGCTCGATCTCTATCGGAGCATCGTGCCCTACGGCAACTCCAATGCGCAAATCAAGCGCGTGCAGGCCAGCCTCGATAGCGTCAACACTCGCCTCCAGGAGATCGACTGAGATTTTGTGGGGCAGGATGGCAGGGGCGCCCTCTGGGTCCGGCGGATTGTTAATCCGCCTCTTCGGCTCTTGCGAAAAGCCGGTTTGCGGCTTGCGACCATCCAGGGAAGTTACTCTTCCCAGCCGCCGCCCAGGGCGATGTAGAGTTGCACCAGTGAGAGGCGCTCGCCCAGGCGGGCGCGTGCCAGGTTGAGTTCGGCGGCGAAAAGGTTCGTCTCGCTCGTTAAGACTTCAAGATAGCTGGTCGATCCCGCTCTGTAGCGCATATTCGAGAGACGGTCCGCATCCTCCGCGGCCGCGGTGAGCGCCTCCTGATGCTCGCGGAATTCTCGATACTTCCGGTACGCGATCAGGGCATCGGAAACCTGCTGGAACGCGCGTTGGATGGTCTGGCGATACGTAAGTACGGCTTGCTGCCGCTGCGCTTCCGTCAGGCGCAGATTCGAGCGCAGCCCGCCGGCGTTGAAGATCGTCTGGTTTACGGGCGCGGCAACGGTCCAGGCAGGGCTGGTCAGGAGATTCGAGAGGTGAGTGCTTTCGACGCCGGCCGATCCGGTGAGCGGAAGACTGGGAAAGAACTGTGCGCGCGCGACGCCGATTTCGGCATTGGCCGCCACCAGTTGCTGTTCGGCCTGACGGATATCGGGACGGCGATCGAGAAGCCGCGATGGTATACCCGCCGGGACCGAGGGCGGAACGGGTTGACCGGTGAGTGGCAAGCCGCGGGGAATATCCTGGGGATTGCCGCCGATCAGCATACCGATCTGATCCTCCTGCTGGCGGGACTGGCGCTCCAAATCGGGAATAGTTTCCGCCGCGGTTTCCACCAACTGCTCGGCTTGGCGAACGTCAAGTAGAGTGTTGGCTCCGCCGCTCAGCAGGATTCGGTTCAGCCGTAGGGATTCCTGGCGCGATGCCAGCGTGCGGCGGGAAATTTCGAGCTCAAGATCCAGCTCGCGAAGCTGGAAATAGGCAGTGGCGACGCTCTCCACCATAGTCGCGACCACTTCGCGGCGGTTCCATTGAGCGGCGAGCAGGCTGGCGCGCGCGGCCTCGGTGGCGCTGCGGTATTTGCCCCAAAAATCGATATCCCAACTGAAGGAAGCGAGCAGCGAAAAAGCGCTGAAAGCGAAGATTGGAAGGCGCTCGGCGACAACCTCCGGGCCGGCGCTGAGGGAAGGAAACCGGTTGGCGCGCGCGATCCCAACCTGCGCTTGCGCCTGCAGGATGCGGCTGGCCGCGATCTGCACGTCGTAGTTCCGCTGGAGCGCGTCGCGAATGAGCTTTTGCAATTCGGGATCCCGAAAAACTTCCCACCATTTTTCATCGCCCAGGGAAGCGCCCGCGGTCTGGCCGGGGAAATTGTTGCGATACGAATCCGGGATCGAGACATCCGGTGGATGGTAGCGCGGGCCCACGGTACACCCCGGGAGCAGCGCCAGCACGCACCAAGGAGCGGCGCGTTTCATCCCGGTCTTGCTCCCCGGCCGCGCTGCGCGATCCGCTCCACCACATCGAATGTCACGGGGATCAGGAAAATGGCGATCAGGGTTGCGGCGAGCATTCCGCCGATGACGGCAGTCCCGAGGATCTGGCGCGATGTGGCGCCCGCCCCTCTGGCCAGCCACAGGGGAACGCAGCCCAGGATGAACGCGAATGCCGTCATCAGGATAGGGCGAAAGCGGATGCGCGCGCCGGTCAGGGCGGCTTCCTCTATGCTGCCGCCGTGCCGTTCGTATTCCGTCTTTGCGTATTCGACGATTAAGATCGCGTTCTTGGCGGAGAGCCCGATCAGCATCACAAGACCGATCTGCGCGTACACATCGTTTTCGAAATGCCGTCCCCACAGGGCCAGGTACGCGCCAAAGACCGCAATGGGAGTGCCTAACAACACGCTGAACGGCAGCGACCAGCTTTCATATTGCGCGGCCAGAATTAGAAATACGAACAGCAATGAAAGACCGAAAACCTGAAGACTGGAGACGCCCTGCGCCGCCTTTTGCTCCTGGAAAGACATGCCGCTGTAGTCGTATCCCATTTCCGCCGGCATGGTTTGCGCGAAGACTTGCTCCAATGCCCCCATCGCCTGTCCGGAGCTGTAGCCCGAAGCCGCCGCCGCGTTGATCTGCGCGGCATGATATTCGTTGAAGCGAATCGTGAATTCCGGACCGCTGGAGGCCTTCACGCTGGTAACCGCGCTCAGCGGCACCATCTGGCCGGAATTATTGGCGACGTAAAACTGGCCGATATCGCGCGCGCGCTCGCGGTACGCCCCTTCCGCCTCCACGTAAACCTGCCACTGGCGGCCGAAGCGATTGAAATAGTTGATCAGGTAGCCACCCATAAAAGCCTGCAGAGTCTGGTAAACATCGCCGATGTTGACGCCCTGGCGGGCGACTTGAGCGCGATCGACATCCACAAATTCCTGGGGAACGCTGGGCAGGTAGGATGCGGCAATGCCGGTAAGCTCAGGCCGCTTGCGCGCGGCGGCCACGAACTTATCGACATTTGCCGTCAGAAAGGAAAGCTCCGCGCCGGAGCGATCTTCGAGCATGAACGTGATTCCGCCGGAAGTGCCGACTCCCGGAATCGCCGGCGGCGTGAACGAGAACGCGACGCCGTCCTCGATCTGCGCCAGTCCATCCCCGATATGGCTGCGAATAGCGGCGTACTGTTCTTCGGGTTTGGAGCGCTCGCTCCAAGGCTTTTCGGTGACGAAGAAGAATGCGCTGTACGTGTTCTGAACGCGGCTCAGCAGACTGAACCCGATGACGGAAGTGCATCCCTGCACGCCGGGCGTATTCATGATGACGCGCTCCACTTTCTGGGCCGCTTGCCGCGTCCGCTGCAGGGAAGCGGCGTCGGGAAGTTGCATGGCGACAAAGACGTACCCTTGATCCTCTTCGGGCACGAATGATGTGGGAAGCCTGCGGCCGATTAGAAAGGCCCCGGCCGCGATGACAATGAGAAACAGAATTGCCAGGGAGGCCTTATGAACCAGCGCTCTCGAGACGCGCAGATATCCTTCCGTGGCGTGGCCGAACATTCGATTGAACCTTCCAAAAAATCGGCCGAGTATGCCAGGCCCGCGGCTCCGATCGCGCGGCTTCAATAGCAGGGCGGAAAGGGCCGGGCTCAGCGAGAGCGCATTAAATGCCGAAAACGCGACTGAGATCGCGATGGTAATGGCGAACTGCTGATAGAGACGCCCCGTGATCCCGGGAATAAAAATGGTGGGAACGAAGACCGCGCCTAAAATCAGCGCGATCGCGATCACCGGCCCCGAAACTTCCCGCATGGCTTGCAGGGCGGCGTCTCGCGGCGCCATTCCCTCTTCGATATGGCGCTCGACGGCTTCCACCACCACGATGGCATCGTCCACGACCAGCCCGATCGCCAGCACCAGGCCGAACAGCGACAGCGTGTTGATGGAGAATCCGAGAATCGGAAACACCACGAACGTGCCGATCAGCGAAACCGGCACGGCGGCCAGCGGAATGATAGTCGCGCGCCAGCCCTGCAGAAAGATATAGACCACCAGCACCACCAGCGCCAGCGCTTCCAGCAGAGTTTGAACAATTTCGTGCATGCCGGCGGTAACCGCGGCCGTAGTATCCAGGCTGACGGTATACGCGAGGCCTTGCGGGAAGCGCCGGCTAAGCTCCGCGATACGCGCGCGGAGGGCCTTGGCCGCATCCACCGCGTTGCTGCCGGGCAGTTGATAGCAGGCGAGAATGGCGGAAGGCTTGCCGTTGTACCGGCCCTCCAGGTTGTATGTCTGGGCGCCGAGTTCCAGGCGAGCCACATCCTTCAAGCGCAGGTTGGAGCCGTCGGGATTGGCATGGAGAATGATTTGTCCAAACTCTTCGGGGGTGGTGAGGCGGCCTTGCGTGCGCACGGCGTACGTGAACTGCTGACCCGAAGGCGAAGGCTCGCCGCCTACCTGGCCGGCGGGGTTGACGGTGTTCTGAACCCCGATCGCCTGAATAATTTGCGGCACCGTAACCTGAAGCTGGGCCAGCTTATCCGGCTGCACCCAAACGCGCATCGCGTATTGTCCGGCGCCGAAGACCTGCACGCGCGCGATTCCAGGCACGCGCGTGAGCTCATCCACCAGATTGATGTATCCGTAGTTTGCAAGAAAGACGCTGTCATAACTCCCATTGGGCGAATAGAGCGCTACCAGCATCAGCGGCGAGGAAAGCGATTTGAGCACCTGCAAGCCCGCGGCATTCACCTGCGCGGGTAGTTGCGTCTGTGCCTGCGACGTGCGGAGTTGGGTGAGCACCTGATCGATATTGGAATCGGTCTTCACGTCGAAATCGACCGTAATCTGCGTCTGGCCGTTGTTGGCGTTGACGGAGTACATGTAATTCATGTTGTCGACGCCGCTGATCTGCGATTCGAGCGGAGTGGCCACGCTCTGTTCGAGCGTTTGCGCGTCCGCGCCGGGATAGAGGGCGGTCACCAGAATCTCCGGAGGTACGATGCTCGGGAACTGCGCCACCGGCAGCGTAAGCATCGACACCACCCCTACAATCACCATCACGATCGCGATCACCATCGCCACGATAGGCCGATCGATAAAGAATTTCGCCATAGCTCACCGGGCCGTTTCGAGTTGAGGGTTCACCAGGGCGCCTTCGTGAACCTTCGATGTGCCGTCGGCGATCACGCGCTCGCCGGGGGAGAGACCGCTATTGACGATCCACATATCGCCGGCGCGGTCGCCAACCTGCACCGCGCGAATGGAGACTTTGTTATCCGGGCCGACGGCGGCTACCTCGTAGCGGGCTTGCAGTTCAGTGACAGCGCGCTGCGGTACCAACAGCGCTCCTTTGTGCATCGCGGTGACCGCCCGGATGCGGCTGAATCCGCCGGGGCGAAGCAGATTCGCGGGATTCGGAAAAGCACCCACAATGCGGATAGTCCCCGTCTGGTTATTGACTTGGCGATCGGCAAACAGGACGTATCCGGCATGCGAATAGGGTTGGCCGTTGCTCAGCGTCATTTGCAGCGGCGCAGCGTGAGTCCCATCGCGGAGACTCATTGAGCCGCCGGACGGCAGACGACGGGCGAGCGCTAAATACTCCGGCTCGCTAATCGAGAAATAGACTTTGATCGGCTCCACCCGCGAAACCGTCGTGAGGATAGTGGACGTACCAACCAGATTTCCGATCTGCGTGTTAGCGACTCCGGCGATGCCGTCGATGAGGGAAACAACCTTGGTGAAGCCGAGATTCAGCTCCGCCTGCCTCACGCCGGCCTCGTTGGCCTGGATGATGGCTTCGGCCGATTGCACCAGGGCTTCATCCTGGCGCTGGGTCTGGATCTCGTTCTCCAACTGACTTTGCGCTACCGCCTGTGCGGCGGCAAGCGGCGTGTCCCGTTTCACATTGATGGCCGCGAGCCCCACTTGAGCCTGCGCTTGCGCTAGTTGCCCGCGAGCCTGGGCCACCTGTCCCTGCGCCTGTTCGAGCGCCGCCTGAAAAGGCCGCGGGTCGATTTCAAAGAGGACGTCGCCTTTGTGTACAAGCGAACCTTCGCGATAGTCCTGCCGGATCAGATAGCCGGACACCTGCGGCGTGATGTTCGCATTGGTATAGCCGTCGAGCGTGCCCACCCAATCGCCGTAGATGGGCACATCCCTTTGAACAACCTGCACCACTCCGACTTTCACGGCCGCTGGCGCTGGATTCGCTCTGGTCTGCTGGTGTTGGCATCCGGCAAATGACAGGGCCCCGCTGGCGGCCAGGACGGCGCTGAAGACCCGCGTCATCACCGCGCCCGGCCTTTATTCCGGAAAACCGGATTGCGGCCTAGGCACGCGCCGAGATAGCACTCTAGAACAGTCTTGAATTCGGCAATAAAACGCCGTCGCCGCGATGGTTCTACGCCGGCGTACAACTGGTTCAGGGACTTTATCAGGTGCAAAGTGACGGTGGCCATAATGACGGCTTTTGCGGGTTTGAGGCGGGAATCGCGAACACGAAAACAGTTGCGCCAGGCGCTCGCCGGCGCTATCGCCCGAAATGGGGAAGCTACGCGCGCTCGCGGTCTCGTTGAGCAGAGCAAGAAAGGCTGGATGGATTTCTACAAATTGGATGGTCGTATCGATGAGAGACGAGGCGAATTCCTCCAGCCTAAGCGTGCGCGCGTCGCCTTCGAGCGAGTCAAGCAGCTTGCGGTAGCACTCGGTCTGACGCTTGCGCAGCGCTTGCGCGACGGCCTGTTTGTTTGGGAAGAACTGGTATAGCGATCCAATGCAAGCGCCGCTGCGCTCCGCAATCGCGCTCATGGTGGCCGGTCCATATCCGACTTCACCAATGACCGCGGCAGCGGCGTTCAACAGGGCGCTAATGCGGTTCTGCCCACGCTCCTGCCGCGGGATGCGCCGCAGGTCCGCGGTGGAACATGAGGGCACGCTCACATTAGAGCACGCCCACGGCAGAGGACGCTGCGCCGGGCGCGCAAGGAGTGTACCGTCATATACCGATTTCACGCGCCGGCTTCGACAAGCGTTCTTTTCCACACGTGGAATTCCCGAAGAGTTCAGGACAGGGGCATTACCAGAGCTGCCGCGCCCGCGGATAAGGTGCGCGCGACGAACATGGCCCCTTTGCATGTTTTATGATCGTAAGCTGATGCGCCCCAAGAACCTTATAGCCCTCCTCATGCCAATGGTTGCAGCCGCGTTCGCGGCTCAACCGGCGCAGAAGGCGCCGGCTGCCCCAGTCTTAAGAAGTATCGACAGTCCACCGGCTAGCGGCGCCAACCGATATTATCCCGGCAATCGGACGCCGCTTGCGCCGAATCCGTTAATCAAGCTTTCGTTGGGCAGTGTGCGCCCGGAAGGGTGGCTACGGCGCCAGTTGGTTCTGGAGAGTAAAGGCTTCTCGGGCAAGCTGGAAGAGATCAGCCAGTTTTGCAAATACGATGGCAACGAGTGGACCAGCCCCGCGGGCCATGGAAGCTTTGGGTGGGAAGAAGTGCCCTACTGGCTTCGCGGCTATGTGGAACTCGGCTACGTACTCCAGGATGAACAGATTATCAAACGCGCGAATCAATGGTTGGATGCCGTGATCGCGACCCAGTTGCCCAACGGTTATTTCGGCAGCCGGAGCAATCTGGATAGCGAACGCGTCAATGGCGCGCGCAGCCACATGCTGGATCTTTGGCCTAACATGGTGATGCTTTTCCCGCTGCGCTCCCTGTATGAGGCGACTGGCGATTCGCGCATCCTACCCTTCATGACCAAGTACTTTCGGTGGCAGATGACTATTCCGCTGGAAGACTTTCTTTCCGCCAGCTGGCAGAAACAGCGCGCGGGCGACAATCTGGATTCCATCTACTGGCTGTATAACCGCACGGGAGATCCCTGGCTGCTCGATCTGGCCAGGGTCAACCATGAGCGCACCGACGATTGGTCGGGCGGCATCGCATCCTGGCACAACGTGAATTTCGCCGAGTGCTTCCGCGAGCCAGCGCAGTTCTTCCAGCAAGCGAAAGATGCGCGCTATCTCCAAGCCACTCTGCGCAACTACGATACGATGCGCAGGCTTTACGGCCAGGTCCCCGGCGGCGGGTATGGAGCCGACGAGAACGCGCGGCCCGGCTTCAACGGACCGCGCAACGGCACGGAAACTTGCGGGTGGGTGGAGATGATGTTCAGCGACGAGATGCTGGTGGGGATCACCGGGGACCGCACATGGGCGGACCGGGCAGAGGAGATCGCTTTCAATTCCTTCCCGGCGGCGATGACGCCGGATCTTAAAGGGCTGCACTACATCACCAGTCCCAATCAGATTCAGCTCGATAGCGCCAATAAATCGCCGATGATTCAGAACAGCGGCGAAATGTTCCGGTACGATCCCTACACCTATCGATGCTGTCAGCACAATGCGGCGTTCGGATGGCCGTATTTCTCCGAGTATCTCTGGATGGCAACGCGCGATAACGGCTTGGCCGCGGTGATGTACGCGCCTAGCCAGGTGAAGGCGAAGGTCGCCGATGGCACAGAAATCAAACTCACGGAGACCACCAGCTATCCGTTCGACGATTCGATCGCGATCGCGGTAGCTACACCGAAGCCGGTGCGCTTCCCGCTGATGCTGCGGGTGCCTGGATGGTGCGACAACCCGTCGGTCAGCGTTAATGGCAAGCCACTGCCCGCGCCCAAGGACGCGCGCGGCTGGCTGGTTCTTGACCGCCTCTGGAGCGCCAATGACAAGCTGGTATTGGCTCTGCCCAATAAGATCCGCGTGCAGGTCTGGAAGGAGAATCGCAATACCGTATCCGTCAGCCGCGGCCCGCTCACGTACTCGCTTAAGATCGGTGAGCGCTGGGTCCGTGCAGGCGGCACAGACGAATTTCCCTCGCAGGATGTATACCCGTCCACGCCCTGGAATTATGGGCTGGTCTTGAATACGAAGAGACCCGAAGACTCGTTTCAAGTGGTGAAGACAGGCAAGACCGCAGCGCAGCCCTTCGCCGTAGACGATACGCCCATCGAGTTACGCGCGAAAGGCCGGCGAATTCCGCAATGGAAACAAGAGCCCAACGGCATGGTTGGGGAAGTGCAACCCGGACCGGTGAATAGCGGGGAACCGGTCGAAGAGATCACGCTCATCCCGATGGGCGCGGCGCGATTGCGGATTTCCGCATTTCCGCAAATCGGCGATGGAGCGAATGCCGAGAGCTGGGAAGGGCCGGCGCCTATCGTGCAAGCGTCGGCCAGTTCGCACTTTGAGCCTCCTTCCGCCGTAATGGACGGTCTGACGCCCTCCAATTCCGCCGACCGGTCCATTCCCCGCTTTGTATGGCCGCAGGGCGGCGGCCGTGGAACTGGCGGAATGTGGATCGAGTACCGTTACTCCGAACCGCGAACTATCGGGATGACGGAGGTTTACTGGGCAGCGGATGCCGATGGCCGGGGGTGCGAACTGCCGTCATCGTGGTCGCTGCAGTGGTGGGACGGTTCGGCGTGGAAGCCGGTACAGGGTGTAACGGCTTACTCCACCGAGCGGGATAAGTTCAATCGGGTTCGCTTCACGCCGGTCCATACCACGGTTATCCGGCTGCAGCCAGCCGCACAAGGGCGCCAGCCGGTGGGAATTCTGGAGTGGCGGGTGGGGCAATGACCTGCGAGCGGCTGCTGCCCCTCGCCCAGGAGGGCACGCCTTGCTCTCGCGAAGGCTGATTCGGGGCCCATCCCATTAAGGCGATCCTGCGAACGTTCGGCAACCAATGCGGCTGGATGGCGGGAGCGGTGGCTGCGTAATCACGACTGAGCCCGGCAAGCGTGTGGCGTAAGCCGTGCATTCGCGGATTGCGCATCACTGACCCAACGACTGGCCTCGCTTTTCCAGGGCTGTTGCACGTTCGCGATATCGGGATCAAGCAGGGCCCGACGAAACGATCTGGGCATGGGCTAAGCAGAACGGGTACGTGATCGTGACCACGGATGCCAAGTTCGGTTGAAAGTTGGACCTGGTTCCGTCGTAAGCGGATCGGGCGTTGGTGCTAGCCGCCCATACCGCGCCATAATCTACCTATGCGCTCCCCTCTCCTCATCCTCTCCATGGCCGCGGCGGCATGGTGCCAGCCCGCCAGCTTCCGTCCTCCGGCGGTACCTCTCGCGACCACCGATCCTTATTTCAGCGTCTGGTCGTTCGCCGACCGTCTGAACGAGGATGTCACGCGCCACTGGACCGGCACGCCGCAAAATCTCACCAGCATGGTCCGGTTGGATGGCAAAGCATTTCGCTTAATGGGAGCGGGGCGGGGCAGCGCGCCGCCTCTCCCGCAGCAGCGCGTGCAAGTGTTGCCCACGCGCACGATTTACGATTTCGAAGGCGAAGGCGTACACGTGACCCTGACATTCATGACGGCTGCGCTGCCGCAGGATCTGGAATTGCTTTCGCGGCCCGTCACCTACCTTGATTGGGCGCTCCATTCCACCGATGGGAAGGCGCACAATACACAGATCTACTTCGATGCCAACGCGGAACTGGCCGTCAACACGTCCGATGAACCGGTGGAATGGGCCCGATTCAAAATCCCGAACCTGCACGTGCTGCGCATCGGCACGCGGCAGCAGCCGATGCTCGAGAAGTCGGGCGACAACCTCCGCATCGACTGGGGCTATTTCTACGTGGCCGCGCCTTCTCAGCCCGGAGTCTCGGAGGCGGTTGTGAACCGGCAGCCCGCTCTTCAAGCCTTTCTCGAGCGCGGTGAAGCACCGGACAGCGACGATCTTTCTCCGTGGAATGCCGTATCGCGCCGAAATCAGGTACTGGCTTATGTATTCGATCTGGGCGACGTATCGGCAAACCCGGTGGAGCGCCACGTTGTGTTGGCGTACGACGACATTTTCTCGCTCGAGTATTTTCACCGGCGCGTTCAGCCGTATTGGCGGCGGAATGGGGCGCAGGCCAGCGACTTGCTGACGGCCGCGGAACACGATTATCCCGCTATTGCCGAAAAGTGCCGCCTGTTTGACGAGGAACTCACGGCCGACCTGCGGCGCGTCGGCGGCGAGCCTTACGCGCAAATGTGCTCGCTGGCTTACCGCGAATCTCTGGCGGCGCACAAACTTGCCGTCGATGCCGATGGGTCTCTTCTCTACTTTCCGAAAGAGAACTTCTCCAACGGCTGCATCGATACAGTAGACGTTTTCTACCCCAGTTCTCCGCTTTTTCTGCTGATGAATCCGAAATTGCTGCGGGGTTCGGTTGAGCCGATCCTCCAGTATGCGTCCATGCCGCGATGGCCGTTCCCGTTTGCGCCGCACGATCTTGGAACCTATCCGCTCGCCAACGGTCAGGTGTACGGCGGGGGCGAAAAGAACGAAGTCAACCAGATGCCCATAGAAGAAAGCGGCAACATGCTCATTCTGGTGGCAGCGCTGGCGCGCATTCAAGGTACGCCCGATCTCGCCCAGAAATATTGGCCGGTGCTGACCAAGTGGGCCGAGTACCTGCGCGACAAAGGTCTCGATCCGGAAAATCAGCTCTGCACGGACGACTTCGCTGGGCACCTGGCCCACAATGCCAACCTCTCACTCAAAGCCATCGAGGCGCTTGGGGGCTATTCACAGCTCTGCGAGCTAACCGGTCGCAAGGCCGATGCCGCGCGCTATCGGACGATTGCGCAGGATTACGCGAAGCATGGGTGCAAATGGCGGCGGATGGCGATCATAGCGTGCTGGCATTCGGCAAGCCGGGCACCTGGAGCCAGAAATACAATCTGGTTTGGGATCGCGTCCTCGGCTTGAATCTGTTTCCCGCCGAAATAGCCCGCTCCGAGATCGCGTACTATCAGACCAAGCAGAACCAGTACGGCCTCCCGCTGGACAACCGAGCGGAATACACGAAGCTGGACTGGCTGTTCTGGACGGCCACGCTCGCCGACTCCGATACCGGCTTTCGAGACTTGATTACGCCCGCCTGGAAATGGGCGCAGGAAACGCCCAGCCGGGTCCCCATGACGGACTGGTACATGACCACCGATGGCAAACAGAGAGGCTTTCAGGCGCGCTCGGTCGTCGGCGGCCTGTTCATGAAAATGCTAGCCGACCCTGCGGTCTGGAAAAAGTGGGCGGACCGGGCGAAGTAGTAGAAATGCGAGCTGTCGACTAATTCGCGTCGTGGATCGGACGTGTCGCCCTCCGCTCTACCGAGCTACGGCCAATACGAATACGTCTTTCCGGCGAAGCCCGGATCCCCGGCCCGACTTCGCGTTGCCTGAATATCTACGGCCGACTGACCAGCGCTTCATTACGACCTCAAGAAGCTGTCGAGCGAGGTTTCGGGCGACAATCGCTTAGCTAGAATTCTCTGTAAG
>CAVRPF010000011.1:0-122099 GCA_963723015.1 Bryobacterales bacterium | reverse complement strand
AATCCACGGCCGTGGTGTTGCCGCCGCACACCAGAACGCCGACGCGCTCGCCGGGGCGCGGCTGGTAGCGGCCCGAGAGCAGCGCGGCGAATGCCGCGGCTCCGCCTGGCTCGGCCGCAATCCGGACGGCGTGCCACAATGCGCGCTGCGCGTTTTGAATGGCGTCGTCGGAGACGAGCGCGACCTGCTCCACATATTTTTGCGCGATCGGGAACATAAGCTCGCCGACGCGTTTGGGCGCGAGCGAATCGGCCGCGATGCCGCCCGCTTCGGAATCGACGGGCCGTCCGGCGCGGAGCGCATTCCACAGAGTAGGCGCGGCTTCCGGCTCCACGCCGACTATTCTCACCCGGCCCGCATACCACGCGGCCACTCCGCCAATCAATCCACCGCCGCCGACAGCCACCAGGAGCGTATGGAGATCGGGCGCCTGCTCGTCCAACTCCAAGCCAACCGTGCCTTGGCCCAACAGCGTCTCGGGCTGATCGTAGGCGTGGATAGATAGCGCGCCCGATTCCGCGGACCAGCTTTCGCTGGCGGCCAGCGCATCGTTATAGCGCTCGCCCCCGATAGTGAGTTCCGCCCCGTATTCGCGAATGCGCGCGATCTTGGCCGGCGAAGAGACGCTGGGGACGAAGATGCGGGCGGGCTTCGACAATTGCCTTGCGGCGTAGGCTACGGCGACGCCGTGATTGCCGCCCGAAGCCGCCACCACGCCAACCGAAGGAATCCGGCGCGTCAACATGCCCGCAAAGGCGCCCCGCGGTTTGAACGAGCCGGTGTGCTGCAAGAGCTCGAGTTTGAGCGAGAGGCGGAATGCCGTCAGCCCGAATTCGGCCCCGTCGATCTCGATTACCGGCGTGCGCCGGATATAGGGACGGATTAGAGCTTCGGTGGCGCGGATGCTCTCGCGAGTGACGACGATGGGAGCGGCTGTTGTCATGCTTGAATCCAGGATATACTCCAGGAGTATAAAGGTGTGATCTATGCCGATCAGCCGAAGAGGAATGTTCAAAAGCGTCACGCTGGCAGGTATGGCGGCCGGCGCGGCGGTAGCGGCTCAAGACGACGACGACCGCCGCGGGCGCCTGCCTAATTTCAAGTACGACATCGAAAGCCAGACGCACTGGGAGGGCCCCGGCGGTTCCGCGAAAGAGGCCACCGCGGCCGAGTTTCCTATCTCGCAAAGCATCGCGGGAGTTTCCATGCGGCTCAAACCCGGCGCCATGCGCGAGCTGCATTGGCATTCTTTGGCCGCCGAGTGGGCTTACATGCTGGAGGGGCGCTGCCGCGTGACTGTGATTTCACCCGAAGGGCAGGCCGAAGTGGCCGATTTCGAAGTCGGCGATACGTGGTATTTTCCGCGCGGGCATGGGCACTCGCTGCAGGGGCTGGGACCGGGCGAATGCCACTTTCTGCTGGGATTCGATAACGGCCATTTCTCCGAATTCGGCACCTTCAGCGTCACCGATTGGATCGCCAGCGCGCCGCCCGAAGTGGTGGCGCGGAATCTGAATCTCTCGCGCGCGCAACTGGCGCAATTTCCCAAGAAGGAAGTGTACATCGGCGTGGGGAGGGTTCCTCCCGCGGCGCCGCCGCCGCTGCGCAATGCCGACTTGCAGCCGTCGCAGTTTTCACACAAGTATCGCCTGCTCGATCAGGCGCCGGTCAAGCTGGAGGGCGGCATGGAGCGCATCGTTTCCTCGCGGGAATTCCCGATTCAAACCACGCTCACCGCCGCGCGGCTAGATCTGGAACCGGGCGCGCTGCGGGAGCTGCACTGGCATCCGCACGCCGACGAATGGGAATACTTTATCCGCGGACGCGCGCGCGTTGGAATTTTCGGCTCGCACGGACGCGCGCGGACCGAGGAGCTCGGCCCGGGACAGATCGCATTCATCCCGCAAGGATACGGGCATTACGTGGAATCGCTGGGCCCCGATCCGGTGGAGGCGCTGATTCTCTTCAACAGCGGCGTGTACCAGGAGATATCTCTTTCGGGATGGCTCGGCGCGAACCCGGCGCATCTGTTGGAGGATAACTTCTCGGTTCCCGCGGAGGTGGTGAGCAAGCTGCCGGTGAGGTCCAAAGGCATTTTCAGCCGCATTGCTGACGCTAACGCGGTGCGTCAGTAGGTTAAGCGTACTGGCTGCCTTTGCGCGTCGCGAACTGACGGTCAGCCTCGAACCATCACATCCCGCTGGCGCGCACCCAGAAACTCTCAGTCCAACGCGCTCCGGCCGGAATGGTCTGCAGGCCGGAGTATTTTCCCTCGTGCGCCAAGTTGACGCCGCTGGTGATCGCGGTCATTGGCTCGAAGCAGATGAAGTCGCGTGTCTGGCCGGGCGGCGGGGCAGGTTCCCAAACTACCGCCACGGGGTATTTCGGCCCGAACATCGCCTCCACGGTGCGGCCGGCGGATTCGATAGAGAAGTGGGCGCGCCCGGAAGAATCGCGCTCCAGATCGATAAAGCCATCGTCCAGCGTGCGTCCCTTGAGCGGCAGCGGCGACGGCAAATCCATCGGCCGGAACTCGCCGGTAGGGATCAGCCGCTCGTCGGTGACCACGCGCTGGCGCGCCGGAATGTGCGCCACCCATTGATCGCGCGGAATATCGGGAATGCGGTAGTACGGATGGAAGCCCACCATCAGCGGCATGGGTTGCGAGCTGAGGTTATGCACCGTCAGCCGCACTTCGAGAACGCCCTCCTCCAGACTGTAGGTCATTTCGTATTCGTGCGCGAACGGCCACTGCGCTATCAGGTCGGGCTCCTTCCAGAACTCCAGGCGGCTGGTCGCGTGCGCGGAACGGGCGTCGGCGGCAACGTCAGTTACATGCCACAGCGGCGAGTTGCCCAGCAGGCCATGAATCGGCAGAGCGCCGTGGATATTGCCCAGCCCCGGATTGAACACATACTTTTTACCGTTGGCCCAGAAGCCCTGTTCGGTCATCCGGTTGGCCCAGGGCGCCAGCAGCGGAATGGCACATTGCGCGGGCTGCCGCGCGAACCCGGCGATATCGGCATAGGGGAAATGCAGAATGTTATGGCCGTGTACCTTCATTTCATAGGCGAGGTTGCCGATGGAGGGAACGATCGAGACTTCCACCCCGTGAGCCGCATCGCTCAATCGGACGATGGCGATCCCATGCTCGTCGAGCTGCCGCGCGGCGTACGGCTGTGCCGGGCTGGAAACCGCAAAAACCAGAAAAGCGGCGGCACATAAAACTGCTATTCGCATGCGTTCCATATTAAGGCCGCGAAATCACACGCGCAAGGTAAACGATTCGCCCAGGTACACCCGCTTCACTTCCGGGTCGCGTTCCAACGCTTCGGGAGTGCCGCCGCGGAAGATGCGGCCTTCGTTGATGATATAGGCGGTATCGGTGACCACCAGCGTCTCGCGCACATTGTGATCGGTGATCAGAATGCCGATGCCGCTGCGTTTGAGATCGAAGATGATACGCTGCAGCTCCAACACCTGAATCGGATCGATGCCCGAAAACGGCTCGTCGAGCAGGAGGAAGCTCGGGTCGATCACCAGCGAACGGGCAATCTCCACGCGGCGCCGCTCGCCCCCCGAGAGCATATAACCGCGGCTGCGGCGTACCTTATCGAGACCGAGCTGATCGATCAGGCGCTCCATCTTTTCGCGGCGGTCGCGGTTGCTCAGCGGCAGCGTCTCCAGAATCGCCATCAGATTCTCTTCCACCGTGAGCTTGCGGAAGACCGACGCCTCCTGCGGCAAATAACTGATGCCGCGCGCAGCGCGCTTATACATCGGCAGGTCGGTGATATCTTCGTCGTCCACCAGCACATTGCCGGAATCGGGGCTGATCAGGCCCACAATCATGTAAAACGACGTGGTCTTGCCGGCGCCATTCGGCCCCAGCAGACCTACCACTTCGCCCTGCTTCACGGCGATGGAAACATCGTGTACCACGCGCCGGCCGCGATACGATTTGGAGATCTCCCGGGTTTTGAGTTCGCTCATGCGAGGCTATTTTTTATGACGCCGGACGATGCGGCTTTGCACCGGATCGCCGGCCGCGCCGTTTCCCTGAAGGCTACCATCGGTCGCGGTGTAGATCAATTCCGGCCCCTCCATGTGGCCTCCCAGGCTATCCACCATTTTGGGCTGACCGCCTTGCAGGATCACTTTTTGATCGTCGGTGAAGTATTCGGCGTGATCGGCCGTACCGGTACGCGTGCGGTCGGGCGCCACCTGCACGATTTCCACGGCGCCATCCGCATAGGCCTTTTCCAGGCGTGAATCGGCGCCCGAATCGGCCAGGTACGCGCGCAAGATCGCGGCTCTTCACTTTCATTGTGGGGCGCGTCAACTGCACGCCGCCGCTGTAGACGGCCAGCCGGTTTTGATCGGTGTAGACCATGTGCGGCGCGCGCACAACAGTCAATACCGGCGCGGCGCCCTTCTTCTTTTCATCGTCCTTGGGCTGTTCCCAGATAGTCGAGACTACGCTGCCATCGGCGATCAGGCCGCGCTTCTCGGGGTGGTCCTTGTCGCGATCGAGATCGATTTTATCGGCTTGAATTCTGTCCGCGCCCTGCCACATCTGGGCATTGCCCTGGTAGTGAATGGTTTGATTTTTATTGGTGGACTCCATGTGGCGCGCCTGCGCCTGCAAAGGCTCATCGCCATTCAGGATTTGCGAATTTTTCTTGGGATCTTTCTCGGGCATGCGGCTGGAGTTGACGTTGCCGTCGGCTACGAAATCGCCGGAGTTCTGGTTCATGCGAATGCGGTCGGCGGTAGTGATTCCCGAAGCGTCCCACATGCGCGCGCCGGTCTCCAACACAATCACGTTCTGATCGGAATCGAGCGTCGCGTGCGCGGCGCGCGCGTGCCGTTCGCCCTCGTCGTAGACGAATCCGCCCTGCTGGTCCATGGACGCCATCTTGCTGGTTTTGGGATCGAAGCGCGCCGAAAGCTGTTGACTGGAAGTGACCGATATCGCGCGGCCCTTCTTGCGTTCCTCTTGATTCGGGTCCGTCTCCGTCTTGACGTCGACGGCGCGGAAACTATCGATGCGGTTCTGCGCGCCATAAGCGATCACCATGTCGCGGCCGGAGAGCATCCGGTGGTGCTGCACGGGCATGTTGGGCACAAATTCCAGCGTGCCGGGATGACGCGCAATTACAGTTTCGATGTCTTTCCCGCCCGGACGCATTTTCATTTCGATTACTTCGCTGCGCAGGATGTGGGTCTCGCTCAGGTCGCGCCCCGCGATGGGCAGCGGCTTGGCCGAGGCGACCGCATCGCCGCTGGCCACAACTTGATCGAGCAGACTTTCTTTGTTCTGAACGTTGAAAGCCATCTCGACATGTTTGCCAGTGACCGTGGTTTCCGAGGATTCCGACGTCTCCACCAGATGCGCATTGCCATCGCCGGTCATCTTTTGTACTTCGCCTTTGTCGTCGAAATTCATCAGCAGGTCGTCGGCGGAATATTGAAGCTTGCGATTCGGATAGATGTCCGTACCGTGCGCTTTAGTAGCGTGGACCTGCTGAATGTATTCGCGGTTGCGCAGCTTGATCGCCGGATTCTCGCCTTCGACTATGGTATTTTCGCGGGTCAGTTTGCCCCAGGGACTTAAGAGCACTTCGCCGGTGGCTTCGTGATAGACCAGGTTACCGGCTTCGATGGTCATCGGCTTCACGTGCGGCGGATGGCGGTGGACCACCACATCTTTCTTGAGCTGTAATTCGTGAGTATCGGGATCGTAAAAAGCTCCGGTCGCTGTGCCGTCGCCATTTTCAAAGGTGAAGACCGCCGGCTGATCGGTTTCGGCTCTGCCGGTATTGGTGTCGAGCGTGACGCCCGCCGTCTTGATGGAGACCAACTCGTGCTTAGCTCCGCCCTGTATGGGCACATTCAGCGTGATCTGCACGGCGCCTTGAGAATAGAATCGATTTTCGTTCGAGAAAAACGAAGCCTCGGCGGTTTTGATCAGATTGTAGGCGGTACACCCCTTATTGAACAGCTTGAGGGTAACGTCGCGCATATCGACGCGCGAGGAATCCTTCAACTGGCGATGACTGCCGGCTTCAATGAAGTACTTTTCGCAGGCGCGGTTAGACGGCTTCTGGCTCCATGTGGAGCCATCACCCACGAAGTTAAGGTCGTCCGGCAGCGCCTGAGGCTTAGAGGGCGCGGCGGCCTTGATGGCCTGCTTTTGTGCCCGGTAAGTGTAGCTCACGCCGCCTATAATGGCGACAATTGCCACCAGCAAGAGCCAGCGCGAACCTCGCATGGGGTTAATTCCAATATACCGCGAGAGCCGCGCGCCCCGACACGGGCGAAAGATTCACGGTGTCGCAGAGAGGCCACATAGCCGGGTTGAATACGGCTGAGATGTGCCGCCTTCGTTCCAATGCGCTTCGTTCAATACGTTCCTATGCGCTTGACAAGAGTTCAAACAGTAACCTAGATTCGGCGAGTTGTGCTGCATCGCGGATGACAAACGCGCGGTTGCGATGGCTCGCCAAATTGCGTCTGAGGAGCTGCCAAGCTTCATCACAAACTATATTGAAGTGGAAGCCCATACGTTGCTGCTACGAAAGCTGGGAAGAGCGCTCGCGCGAGAATGGCTATTCAGTGGTGGTCTGCCGGAGATTCGCGCACTTTTGGAAGAGGAGGATCGCGCCCGGGAGATTATCGCGAGGCACTCCGATAAAGCCTGGAGTCTCTGCGACGCGATTTCCTTTACGGTTCTAGATGCGCGGAGAATCCGCCGCGCCTTCACGTTCGATCGTCATTTCCTTCAGTACGGCCGGGTCGAGATCCTCGGTCTGTCGAGATGATTCGCGCCTCTTCCGGGTCCGGCGCGACGCAGCCAATCCGGACTCTAACGCGAGACGCCGGAGCAGCGGACATCCCGGACTACTTCGCCGCCCCCGACTGCTTAAACTTCTCCTCAAATAGCCCATACGGCTGCGCCCCCACAATAATGTCACCCTGTCGGGGGTGCTCTTGCCCACCACGAAGGCCGGCCTGCCGTCCGCGCCGATGCGGTCCGCATTCCTCAGCCGTCGAAACCGACCGCCCGCCGCGACTATCGAAGGTTCCAGGCGAGCGAGTAAATTTCCTGTATGCCCACATCGCGAAGGATTACGGGCGACTCGGCAGGGTCGAGTGTGAACGAAACGTCGGCGAGCATACCGGTCTGTCGAACGCCGGCGAGGCTCACCACTTCTTCGATCCGTCGATCGCTCACGCCCATTCGCATCACCGCCGGGTCCTTACCTCGGCGCAGGAAGTATAAGTAGTTCCCGTCGTGCGACCAGCGCCAGATGCTCGTCCCAGGCGACAGTTGCGACCAGGATTCCGTTCGGGAATCGAAGAGCATCGCATGTCCGTTTCGCGACGAGTTTGCGACGATGTAGCGTCCGTCGGGCGACATCTCAGGCGCAAAGATGCCCGTCGATCCCGGCGCCTTTCGTACCTGGCGCGAGTGTAGATCGACAATAAACACGCCTGACTCGTCAGATGCAGAGGCCACTGAAGGAGCGGAGCTAAAAATCAACGAATCGCCATCCGGGGACCAGCCCGGAGAGATCTCGAGAAACCGGCCCGGTGTTACCTGTTCGATCCCGCCGCCATCCGCGGATATTGTCCTGATCGTTTGAGGCCGGCCCGGCAAAATGCCGCCAAACACAATCGTCTTACCGTCGGGCGACCACCGCGGCACACCCGCTCTCAGCGGCGGGAACGTCAGTTGCAAGCGTTCCGAGCCGTCGAGCCGGCTTCGCCACAAGCTACCCTCCGGAAAAGCAACATAGGTAATCCAACGGCCGTCAGCGGAGAAGTCGGCCATCTCTCCTGAAATCCCTCCCACGTAAGGAACGAACTGCATGGAGCGCTTATCGAAGCGCTGTAACTCGCCTCGCGGTTGCTCGCCGATGACATACAGTGTTTTCCCATCGGGGCTGAATACGGGAGACACCGAACTCATCTGGCCGAAGGTGAGCTGGATGGGTTTTGGACGCCGAGCAAACAAACCCGATAACGCGCGCCCTTCTCGCAGGGCCCAGATCTCTGTCTTGCCGTTCCTGGTTGACTGAAAGACGTAGTAGAGACCATCCGGAGTCCAGGCGCCGCAGCACTCCGCCGGAGGCTGGTTCCAACCGGGAAGCAAAGAGTGAAGGTTTGTGCCGTCTGAACGAACTTCCCATAGAGAGCAGAAGGTCGTAAGGTCATCTTCAATGGTCAGGCGCACCACCTTTCCGTCGGGGGACCATCTTGGCCGCCACCCCAAGCCTGGCAAGTGCGCGAGCAGCTTTATGTTAGTTCCATCTCCGGCGGCGCGAAAAACGTCCCGGCCAGCAACATAAACGATTTCGGATCCATTGGGCGACCACGCGGCGTCCATGGCGCGGATGTCGCCTATGCGGTGGGCCATACCGCCCGGGAGAGAGATGGTCCACAGAGGTCCGGGCGCGGGGGTGTTGACTAAATCGGTTGCCAATATTTCGGATCGGTCCACGCGAAGATCAAGAAGCTGAGGCAAGCTGAGAGGTGTGGGGATAATCGCTTTCTCACCCCCGGAAACCGATACCTGGGCCAGCGCCTGAGACGGGCCTCGACCTTCCGTGAAGTACAGCCGACTTGCATCCGCTGCCAGCGGCGCAGGGGGCCCGCCAAGGCTCCTCCAGACCGATCCTTCTTTCACGACTACATCCCCAGTCACGCCGGAAAAACCCGACACCGCAGGTCGCGGCGCCGGCCGCAGCGCGAGATAGGCCGTCACGGCGACCAGTGCCAGAACGGTTCCGACGATTGCTGCCCGAGCGAGCGGGGTCATGGTTGGGGCGGGGTGGACCAGCACGGAAACTCGTGATATAGCCAGCAGGTCCTCGCGGAACTCCAGAGCGCTCTGGTATCGCAGTTTACGATCCTTCTGAAGTGATTTCTCGATGATGCCGTCTAAGCCGGCCGGCAGGCCGGGACGAATCGAGGACGCTGGGACAGGCGAGCGATTCAGTATGGAGTCGAAAGCGATTGCCGCTGTATCGCCCGCAAACGCCTGCCGGCCTGTGGCCATTTCATAAAGCAACGCGCCGAAGCTGAAGAGGTCGGTTCTGCTGTCCAGTGGCTCGCCGCGTGCCTGTTCCGGCGACATGTACGAAACAGTGCCCATCGTCAGCCCCGGTGTAGTCAACTGGTATTCCGTTTCCGCCTCTTCGGCGCCAGGACCCCTATTAGATCGAGAAAACTTGGCAAGGCCGAAATCGAGGATTTTGGCCTGACCGCGGCCGGTGATAAAGAGGTTCGCCGGCTTGATATCTCGATGGATAACGCCCTTGGCGTGGGCCGTCTCCAGGGCATCGAGAATTTCCAAGCTTAATCCGAGTACCTTCTCGATTCGGAACGATTCCCGGCTGAGGCTCCGCTTGAGGGTTTCCCCTTCCAGATACTCCATGGCGATGAAGGGCTTGCCTGCCTGCTCGCCGATGTCATAAATTGTGCAGATGTTGGGATGATTCAGGGCTGAAGCTGCCTGCGCTTCGCGCTCGAAACGACGGAGGGCGGCTTCGTCAAACCCGAAAGGAAGAAATTTCAGAGCCACAACCCGGTACAGACGGATGTCCTCAGCCTTGTACACCACGCCCATCCCGCCACTCCCGATCTTCTCCACGATCCGGTAATGGGAAACGGTTTCCCCCGGAGCAAATTCGGCCGTGATCGAACCGGCCGGCAAACGCGCGCTCATGGCACGCGCTGCTACCGCAATCGCGGGATCCTCGAGGAAGCCTTCACTCTTCTGCCGCGCAACAAATAACGACCAAACCTCTTCCTCCAATGCATGGTCGCCGTGGCATGAGCTGTGAAGGAAGGAGGCGCGCTGCGCTGCAGGTTGACGGGCAACCCCTTCCAGCAATGCCTCAATCTGCTCCCAGCGGTTACTGTCCATCCGGCAATCCTCTTGTCAGCTCGCGATAAAGCCAGGCCTTGGCGTTGTTCCAATCGCGAATAACCGTGATGGGCGAGACCTCCAGCACTTCGGCGGCTTCCTCCACGCTCAATCCGCCGAAAAACCGCAGCTCCACGACTTTTGCTTTGCGAGGATCGAATTGTTGGAGCGCATTGAGAGCCTCATGGACCGCAATCAGGTCCGGATCTCGGGCTACCGCCGACACTTCCGCGTGTTCGAGTGAAACGCGCTGAAATCCCGCGCCGCGCTTGAGATTATGCCGCCGCGCATAATCGATGAGAATTCTCCGCATGATTTCCGCGGAGATCGCAAAAAAGTGAGCGCGGTCTTGCCACCTGATTCGGCGCGCGTCCACCAGACGAATATAAGCTTCATTTACCAGAGCAGTGGTATGGAGCGTCTGCTGCGCCCACTCCTCCTTCATCTGGCAATGAGCAAGCCTCCTAAGCTCGTCGTGCACGATGGGCGTGAGCCTGTGCAAGGCAGTCTCATCTCCGTCGCTCCAGGCCCGAAGGAGTTCGCTTACGCCGGAAAGCCGATGTTCTCGCAGGTTCTCCCCTGGTTCCATGGGCACACATTTGCCTCAGAGATGCAATTCTGAGAGTCCATGATAGCTCCGCCGGACCGTTTACGCATAACCAGATGAAGGATGGTTTTCCGGCGCATTATGGCAACATCAACACACGTATCATACGGCCTCGCTTTGAAAGGCCGCAGGGCGCGGCAGGACGACATATTTTTCTCCGCGATGGCGATACTCATTCTGGGCACCGTGTTTCTCGGGTTCGCGCGAAGCTATTACCTGGCAGGGGTTTTTCAGGCGCATTTACCCGATCCGCTTATACACGTGCATGCCGCTGTCCTCTCGGCGTGGATTCTCCTGTTTATTGCCCAGACGGCGCTGATATCCAGCGGGCGAACAGAGGTGCATAAGCGGATCGGTATTTTTGGGGCGGGATTGGCAGCCTCGGTGATCGTTCTCGGTTTTCTGGCTGCGACAGACTCCCTTGCCCGAGGCTTCGTGCCACCGGGATCGAAGCTCGACCCAAGGTCCTTCTACGCCATTCCGGTTCTCTCAATTGCAGTCTTTTGCGTGCTGGTTGTCTGGGCATTGCGCGCGCGCTCCAACGGTCCGGCGCACAAACGGCTGATACTGATCGCGACGATATCCCTGATGGGCGCCGCTGTCAATCGTTGGCCGTTTCCGATCTTTCACTCCGGGATCGTGACATCCGCCGTGGTCGCGTTCTATGCGTTGCTGGTAGCTGGCTTCGACTTGTGGTCTCGAGGGAGAGTTCATCGCGCGACCCTGCGAGGCGGGCTGTTCATGATCATTTGCCACCAGTTTATGGTTCCGATCGGCCTGACACCGGTTTGGCATCATTTCGCAACCGCGGCGCTAAGGGCTTGGACAAGTTTCCGCTGATTTGCCGGGGAAGCGGCTACTTCGTCGCCCCCAACTGCTTAAATTTCTCCTCAAACAACGCATACGGCTGCGCGCCCACGATGATGTCGCCGTCCACTCCGTCGGGTGTGCTCTTGCCGACGACGAACGCGGGCGTGCCGTCGGCGCCGATCTTCATCGCCTCCAGCACATCCCCCTGCACGGCCTCTTTGTACTTGCCGCTTTCCACGCACGTACGGAACGCATTCTTATCCATCTTGAGCAGTGAGGCATCGGCCACCAGGCTATCCAGATCGAGCGCTTCCGGGTGGGCGGCCATCATGTCGCGCAGTTGCCAGAATTGGCTTTGGTCGCCCGCGCAACGCGCCGCCTCCGCCGCGCGAAATGCATTCGGATGCAGAGTGATCGAGCGGCAGATCGCGGCTGAAGAAGCGCACCTTGCCGGTATCGATGTAGTTCTTCTTTAGTTCGCTATAAACCTGCAAATGGAATCGCTGGCAGTACGGACATTGGTAATCGGTGAACTCGACCATGGTGATGGGCGCGTCCTTGTGACCCAGCATCGGCGCGCCTTCCAGGTGCAGTTTGGCTTTCGCCGTCACCGCGGGGCCCGGCGCTTTAGCTTCCGTTTGCTTTTCCAGCAGTTGGCGGATTTGGCGCAGTTCGTCCAGAATCTGGTCCGCCTGCTCGCGCGTAATGCCGTCGTTCGCGCTCTTCTTTTTATCCTGCTTGTCCTGCGCGCCCAACGGCAGCAGCAACGCCAACGGCAATACCGCCCATCGCGCGTATCGAAGATGTATTTTCATTGGATGTTTAACTCTTTTCCAGAATCAGCATGTACTGGACGTTCTTGATGTGTTCCTTTTCCTCAATCAAGTGGAAGTGGTTGGCTTCGATCTCTTTGATCACATCCGGCATATCCAGCCGGATATGCGTTAGCGCCCGGCCGTTCGGCATCGCGGATTCGCGTTTATAATACTCCACCACCACCAGCTTGCCATCCGCCCGCAGCGCCTTATGGATGGCCGCCAGCATCTTCTCAGGATAGTCGAAATGGTGATAGACATCGAGCGCCAGCACCATATCGATCTGTCCCTCGGGCAAGTTAGGATCGGTTTCGGTACCCTTAACGAAGGTCACATTCGACAGCTTCTGGTTCTGGGCGCGCTGTTTGGCGGCTGCCAGAAAATCGTCGTATATATCTTCGGCGATCACGCGTCCCGACGGCCCTACGCGGCGGCTCAGGAACGGCAGCATGTAACCGACGCCAGTGCCGATATCGGCCACCGTCATCCCCGGCTGCAGATTCATCTCGCGAATCAGCACGCCCGGTTTCTCGGTTGTATCGCGCTCCGGCGACCCGAGACTGGCGGCCACCGATTGCCGCTGCTGCGGCGTTTTATAACCGGAATTCGCCTGACCGGCCACTTGCGCGGCGAGTGTAGCCGCAAACGCCAGCGAGGCGATAGCGGCCAGTGCTTTTCGAGCTAACCGTCTCATAAAGACGTCTCCATCGGCAGCGCCAACGGCGCTTCCTCCATGAAATCGAGCGGCGCCATTTCCTCCAGCGCCGCCCGCATCGAATGCTCGTAGGTGGGCTCGGCCACGATCACAAACGGAAGGTCGCGGCGGTTATCGGCGGGCTCTTGCAACACCGCTTCCACGCCAATGTTCTTGCGCATCAGGATTCCCGCCAAAGTCGCGATGATCCCCGGACGGTCGTCCACGCGGAAACGCAAATAGTAAGCGCGTTTCTGGAACATGATCGATACCGGCATGTTCTCGCCCAGCCGCTCATGCGCGAAGGGCGAAACGCGCTCCGGGCTGCCGCTGCGGATCTCCCGCGCCACGCGCATCAGATCGCTGGTCACTGCGACGCCAGTGGGCCGCGCGCCGGCGCCCCACCCGTAATAGAACGTGTCTTCGCCATATTCGCCGCGAACCCAGACCGCGTTGTACGCGCCCTGCACGCCCGCCAGAATGGTCGATGTGGGAATGAGCGCCGGCCGCACATACAACACCAGGCCTTCGGGAATCTTGCGCGCGCCGCAGATCAGCCGGATGGTGTGATTCAACTGCGCGGCATAACGGAAATCCACCGGCGTTACGCGGCGAATGCCTTCCATGAAGATATCCGACGGCGTGATCTTTTCGCCGAACGCCAGCGCCGCTAGCAGAGCCAGCTTCGAGCGCGCGTCGAAGCCATCGATATCCGCGCTCGGGTCGGCCTCCGCATAGCCCAGCTTCTGCGATTCTTCAAGTATGGTGGCGAGCGGCGCGCCGCGCTTTTCCATTTCCGTGAGAATGTAGTTGCAGGTGCCGTTGAGAATGCCGTAGAGGGCCATGACGTTATCGCCCGAGATGCCCTCGCGCAACACCGCATGGATCGGAATTCCGCCGCACACGCTGGCTTCCATCGCCAGATTAATGCCGGCCTTGATGGCGCGGTCCCAAATCTCCGGTCCGCACGCGGCCATCAATTCTTTGTTCGCGGTCACCACCGA
Organism: Bryobacterales bacterium; assembly: GCA_963723015.1. Lineage (GTDB taxonomy): Bacteria > Acidobacteriota > Terriglobia > Bryobacterales > Bryobacteraceae > PALSA-243. Next base: position 108,235 of record CAVRPF010000011.1, on the reverse strand, counting down.
TTTGCGATTGTGAATCGCGGCTTCGACTATCTCGGAAGCGACTTTAGTGCCGCCCACTAACTCGGCGACAATCTGCACATCGGGATGAGTCACCACCTCGCGCCAGTCGGTAGTCTTGAAAACCTCGCCGATGCCCGGCGGAAGCTGTTTGGCATGGACCGACCGGCTGCACACTGCCGTCACTTTCAGCCGGAATCCTAGCTTCAGCGCGATCTGATCCGCGTTCTCCGCCAGGATGGCCAGTGTTCCCGAGCCTACATTGCCCAGGCCCACTATGCCAACGCGCACTTCCTCCATATCCCGTTATGATAACAAGGGGCGTCTTTATGAAAGCTTCGATGCGCCGCTGGGCGCTCCTCCTTCTATTCACGGCGGTTTCCAATGTGGCTTCGCCGCAGCGCGGCGGCGATATTCCGCCCGGCGTCCAGAACACGACGGTGCCCGAAGATATGAAGCTGCCCAACGGCAAATCGCAGCGCGACGCGATCCTGAAAGCCGAGCACGAAGCCAATCTCAAAGATGCCGCGGAGCTTGCCGACCTTGCGCAACAACTGCAGCTGGATCTGGAGAAGAACGACGCGCACGTTCTCTCTCTATCGACATTGAAAAAGACTGACGACATTGAGAAGCTGGTCAAAAAGATTCGCGGCCGCTTGCGCCATTAGCGCGCTGGTCTGCGGCGGAATTTCGGCGCAACCGCCCAAACCGGCCATTGCGTTGGTGGACCCAGCCGACGCGCCGCAATGGCGCAAGTGGACGCAGGAGCTCGGTTGGCAAACGATCGTCCCCACCGTGCCCGCCGGCGCCAATGCCGATATTCGCGCGGAAGCCGTGGCAGCCGCCGTTCAGGCCGCTATCAAAGATTCCACCGCGGATGCCGCCCACATCTATCTCGCCGGCCGCGGCGAGGCGGCGGCCGCCGTCTTCTATACCATCTCGCGCGTTCCCGACCTTTGGGCCGCCGGACTTGCCCTTGGCGGTTCGCCCAAACCGGCGCTCGATACTGGCCGCATTTTCTCCGCTAATTTCACCGATACGCCCGTCCTCTGGATCAGCGACGGCCTGGGGGACGCCGAGTTGGCGGCCCATCTCAAATCCGCGGGGCTGAACCTGGAATGGCGCGCGGCCAAGGACCTCAGCATTGCCCAGGTCTTCGCCGCGCTGTTGCAGCACGCGCGCGCCGAATTCCCGGACAATGTCGATTGCGAAACCAACTCGCCCAGATTCACGCGCTGTTACTGGATAGACGCCACCAAATTAGACGCTTTCGAAGGCAATGAAGTGCTGCCTACCAGCCGAATTACTCTCGGTTCTGGCGCCTCGCTCGATCTGGGCGAGTTTGGTTACAAACTCGACGACCCGGGTCCAGGCGTCCTCATTTCCATTCTGCCCAAGGACTACAGCGGCCCGCTTAAGGTTGGCGATCGCCTGATTGAGCTGGATGGAAAGCCGATCGCTAACGCGCGCGATTACGCCGATCGCATGAACAAGATGTACGCCGAAAAGCAGATGGCCGTGCTGGTGCAGCGCGGCAAGGATCGCCTGCGGTTTGACACGCGCGTGGTGCTGCCGCGCTCCGACGCATTTATAACCGCCCGCGTACAGGCTAAGTATGATGCCGGCGACGATCCCAAGACTGTCCAGATTATCAGCCGCTCAGTCACAGAATTGCGAGTCACTATTCCGCCGGAGTGGTTACCGGCGGATCTTTACTGGAACGGCGTGTCACTGGAAAACGTGACCAAGCCCGGCTGTTATCTATTAACTATCGATCAGGAATTGTTGAATGCGGCGCCCTGTACCAAATAGTCGGCGGCTACTGCGCGCGCCCAAGAGCGAGTCGCGCGACGCCGCTTTCCGCAAAGCCATCCGCCAGATTCCACGCGGCAAGGTCGCCACCTATGCGCAGGTCGCGGCAGCCGCGGGATACCCGCTCTATCACCGGCAGGTGGCGCGTCTGCTTCGGCAGTCGCCTACGGGTTCGCTGCCGTGGCAACGCGTGGTTGGCGCCGGAGGCCAGATCAAACTGAGGTTCGAAGCCGGGCTGGAGCAACGCACGCGCCTCGAAATGGAAGGCGTGCGATTCCACGGCAAGCGAGTGGATATGTCTGAACATCAGCACCGCTTCCGGACGTGGGAATTCGATTGATGGGAATGATACCTGAATGCGCCATACTCGCCGCGCTTGGCGACACCAGCGCGTTCCGAGTGAAACCCGCCTCACTCGATACGTTTTATTTGTGCATTTGATTATCTATCTCATCTATCTCATTAGCCCGTTTACCATCGCCAACGCCTCGCGGCCGATGTCATCCGCAAAGCCCTTCAACCATATGACGGCCGCCTCTTTGCGGAACCAGGTCATCTGGCGCTTGGCATAATTCCTCGTGTTGCGCTGCGCGTAGAAGACAGCCTCCTTTGGGGTCAACTCGCCATGCAGCAGTTGCAGCGCCTGCTTGTATCCGTGCGCTTCGAATGGCTTGCAAGTGGCGGGATAACCCATGGCGAGAATCCGCTTTACTTCACCCATCAAACCGTGCTCAAACATAGCCGCGCAGCGGGCGTCGAGGCTTTGATAGAGCGCATCGCGATCCGGCGAGAGGCCGATTTTCAAAATGCGATAACCGCGCAGCGCATCGCGGCCCTCGCGGTACATCGCGCTTACCGGGCGCCGCGCCAGCAGGCAAACCTCCAGCGCGCGCATGACTTTGGGGACATCGTTGGCATGGATGCGGGCCGACGACTCGCGGTCGAATCGCCGCAGCAGCCGATGCAGCGAACCGGGACGGCGCGCTTCTCGCCGCGCCAGGCGGTCGCGCAAGCTTTGATCGCGCGCCGGCCCCTCAAATAAGCCATCGAGCAGCGCGCGTAAATAGAAGCCGGTCCCCCCGACCACCACCGGCAGCCGGCCGCGGCCCGAAATATCCGCAATCGCGGCGCGGCCTAGCTTGGCATACCCTCCGGCGGTAAAAAGTTCATCCGGGTTCGCCACATCCAGCAAATGGTGCGGAATGCCACGCCGCTCGTTGGGCGGCAGTTTCGCCGTGCCGATGTCGAAATAGCGATAGACCTGAAGTGAGTCGCAATTCACCACCTCTCCCCCAAAAGTCTCCGCGATTGCCAGCGCCAGCGCGCTTTTTCCGGACCCGGTAGGCCCGGCGATTGCAACCAAAGGCCGCTCGCCCGCGTCACGGGCTACAGGGTAGTTCGCCCCGGATGCGCGCCCTTCCGGGGGCGCCGCCAGTGTTGCGAGGACGTTTCGAGACTTTTGCACCGCTAGCCCGTTATACAATGTTGAGATAAAGATTCGGCTCGGTTGGCATTCCAACTGCCCGGAAGAAAGTCAGATCCACATGATACGCTCAGCCAAAGCGCTTCTCCTGGTAGTTGCCACCGGCGCCGCCTGCCTTGCTCAATCGCAACCGAAAAGCACGGGTGCATCTCCCGCTCCGGACAAAGCCGACGCCTATTACCACTTTGCCATGGGACGTCTGTATGCCGAAATGGGGCAGACCGACGGCAACCGCTCCGAGATCAACAAGGCCATCCAGCATTATGAGGAAGCCCTGAAGCTCGACCCGAACGCCGGCATCATTTTCGAGGAGCTGAGCGATCTGTATATCGCCGCGGGCCGCCTGCAGGACGCCATCAATCAGGCCGAGGAGCAGCTTAAGCAGAATCCCGATAACCTGGGCGCGCGCCGCATGCTGGCGCATGTCTACATGCGCGCGATTAGCAGCGGTCAGAACGGGATTAACGAAGATGCGTTGCGCAAGGCGATGGATCAATATCAAAAAATTGTTCAGAAAGATCCGAAGGACGTCGAGAGTTGGGTGATGCTGGGCCGTTTGAATGGGTACATGCACAATACGCCGGAGGCCGAAAAATCGTTCAATCAGGCGCTGCAAATCGAACCCGACAGCGAAGATGCGTTGATCGGTTTAGGCGAGCTCTACGGGCAATTGGGCGATCCCAAACGCGCCGCGGAAAAGCTGAAGGCCGCCGTGGATAAGCATCCCAGTCCGCGAACCCTGGCCGCGCTGGCTTCCGCGTATGAAGATCTGGAAGATTACAAAGACGCGGCCGACGTATTGAAGCGCGCCCTCGAAGCCGGCTCCGAGGATGAGAGAATCCCAGGGCAACTCGCCAAGGATCTGCTGTACTCGGGACAACTCGATGAGGCGTTAAAGCTATATCAGGAAATCGCGGCGCAGAATCCGAAGGATCCCGATGCGCAGATCCATCTATGCGAGATTTACCTGGCGAAGCATGACGTAGCGAAAGCCCGCGCGGCCATCAATCGCGCGAAGGCGGCGGCGGGAAACAATCCTCGCGTGCGCTATGCGGAAGTTTCGGTCCTGGAAGCGGAACATAAGAACGATCAGGCTATCGCCGCCATGAAGGGCATCCTGGACGAGACCGCCAAGAAGACGTATTCCGACGAGGAAGTGAAGAACCGCGAGCTGTTTCTGGATCGGTTGGCCCGGCTGTATGCGAAGGCCGATCAGACCGCGCAGGCAGTGGATACGTACCGCCAGATTGGCGCCATCGACCCGTCCTCCGGATCGAAGGTGGAGCTGCAAGTGATCGAGACGTATCGCGCGGCCAAGGATCTTCCTGCGGCGCGAACAGAAGCCGATGCGGCCCTGAAGAAGTACCCCAAGGAACCGAAGGTTGCCGAAGAGCGCGCGCTGGTGCTGTCCGATCAGGGCAAAGTTGACGACGCCGTGGCTGCCATGCGCGCCGTCGAGAAGGGCAGCCCCAACACCGATATCGAGGTGCAGATCGCGCAGTTTTACGAAAAGGCCAAGCGATACGACGATATGGCCAAGGCACTGGACGAAGCTGAAAAACTCGCGGCATCCAACGACGACAAGATGAACGTCTACTTCTCGCGCGGCGCCATGTACGAGCACGAGAAGAAGTTCGACGCGGCCGAAGCGGAATTCAAAAAGGTACTGGCTCTGAATCCCGACAACGCCGGCGCGCTGAACTATCTGGGATACATGCTGGCCGACCGCAATGTGCGCCTGGACGAGGCTTATCAGATGGTGAAGAAGGCTTTAGACCTGGAACCGGATAATTACGCCTACATGGACAGTCTGGCTTGGGTCTACTACCGCCAGGGCAAACTGGACGACGCGGAAGAGTTGCTGGTGCGCGCTCTGGAGCAGACCAAGGACCCCACGGTTCACGATCACTTAGGCGACGTCTACCTCAAAGAGGGCAAGACTCGCGACGCGGTGACGCAGTGGCAGGCATCGCTAAAGGAATACAACGCCGGCAGTCAGGCCGACGCCGATCCCGAAGAGATGGCCAAGGTCACGCAGAAGCTGCAAAGCGCGCAGGCGCAGTTGGCTAAGCATCCGTAACAGGAGAGAGAGAGCAAACCCGCGGCTGTAGTTCCCGGCCGAGGATTCGTCACGAGCGGTCGCGGTACGTTAGTAAGACATGCTCGAAGACCTGCTCACCGAACAGCCTAACCCCGCCTCGGCCCACATCGACTCGCTCTCCACCGAAGAGATGCTGCGCGTCATCAACGCCGAAGACCGCAAAGTGGCGGAAGCAGTCGGGCGCGAGATTCCCTCCATCGCTCGCGCTGTAGATACCATCGCCCAGACGCTCTCGCGCGGCGGCCGCCTGTTCTACATCGGGGCGGGAACCAGCGGCCGCTTGGGCGTGCTCGACGCTTCCGAATGTCCGCCCACATTTGGCGTAGCGCCGGAAACGGTGCAGGGAATCATCGCCGGGGGCGATGGCGCCTTGACGCGCGCCGCCGAGACTACGGAAGACGATCCCGCCATCGGCGCGCGCGATCTTGCCGCTCGCGGTTTCACCTCCAACGACATACTGGCCGGCATCGCGGCCAGCGGGCGCACGCCCTACGTGCTGGGCGCCGTGGCCGAAGCGAAGCGCCTGGGCGCCCTCGTCATCGGCGTCAGTTGCGCCCCCGATTCCGAGCTGGCGCACGCCGCCGATATCGCCATCACTCCGCTGGTTGGTCCTGAAGTGATCGCCGGCTCCACGCGCATGAAGTCCGGCACGGCGCAGAAACTGGTCCTCAACATGCTTACTACAGGAGCGTTCATCCGCCTGGGGTATGTCTACGGCAATCTGATGGTGAACGTGCAGCCCAACAATGCCAAACTACTCGACCGCGCTCGCCGCATCGTCGCCCAAGCTGCTGGAGTTTCCTACCAGCGCGCCGGAGAGCTGCTCGCCGATGCCGGTAACAACGTCCGCGCCGCCATCCGGAAAGGCAGCCATGGATAAGTTTGTCATCACCGGCGGAACTCCCCTCCACGGCGAAATTGCCACCAGCGGCTCCAAGAATTCTGCGCTGCCCGCACTGGCCGCGGCGCTGCTCACCGATGAGCCGGTGACGCTCCGCCGCATTCCGCGCGTCCGCGACATCCGCACCATGGAGCGGCTCCTGGTGGATATCGGATCGCAAGTGGATGAGGATGGCGAGACCGTTCGCGTGCATACCCCCGCTATCGTCAGCCCCGAAGCGCCATATGAATTGGTCAAGACCATGCGCGCCTCCAGCCTGGTTCTGGGTCCGCTGGTGGCGCGCTCCGGCCGCGCGCGCGTCTCCATGCCGGGCGGATGCGCCATCGGCTCGCGGCCCATCAATCTGCACATCTTCGGTCTGGAGCGGTTGGGCGCCACTATCAATCAGACCCACGGCTATATCGAAGCGGAAGCGCTCCATGGCCTGCGCGGCGCTATGGTCCACTTCGAGCGCATCACCGTCACTGGAACGGAAGACCTGATGATGGCCGCCGTCCTCGCCCAGGGCGAAACCGTATTGCGCAACGCCGCGCGCGAGCCGGAGGTGGCCGATCTGGCGCGCCTGCTCACCGCCATGGGCGCGAAGATCGAAGGCGCGGGCACTTCCGAAATCCGCATCCAGGGCGTCGAGCGGCTCCACGGGGCCGATCACGCCATCATCCCCGATCGCATCGAGGCCGGCACGTTCCTGCTCGCGGGCGCCATTGCCGGCGGCGATCTTGCGGTCACCGGTTGCATCCCCGAACATCTGGAAGCGCTCGTGTCCAAGCTGCAACAGGCCGGCGTCGATGTGACACAACCGGCCGGCGATTCGCTGCGCGTCCGCGGCGCGGGCAAGATCCATTCCGTCGACATGGAGCACCGAAGAGTACCCCGGGTTCGCCACCGATTTGCAGGCGCAATACATGGCGCTGATGACCCAGGGCGACGGCATCGCCGTGATCGCCGAGAACATCTTCGAGAACCGCTTTATGCACGCGCAGGAGCTCGCGCGCATGGGCGCCAACATCCGCATCGACGGCAGCCGCGCCATGGTGGCCGGGACTCGCGAGCTCACCGGAGCGGGCGTGATTGCATCCGATCTGCGCGCCAGCGCGTCGCTGGTATTGGCCGCGCTGGTGGCGCGCGGCGAAACCGTTATCGACCGCGTGTATCATATCGATCGCGGCTATGAGAAAATCGAGGCGAAATTGGCCCAGGCCGGCGCTAGAATCCGCCGCGTGGAGTGATATCCGATTATGAAACAGCACAGTCCCGAATTCCTGAAGCTGGTCGACGACGCCAAGTCGCGGGTTAAGGAAATCGACATCGGAGCTTACAAGAAGATGGCCGCCGCAGGCGAGCCGCACCTCCTGGTGGACACCCGCGAGGATAACGAGTGGGCGGCCGGCCATGTCAAAGGCGCGACGCACCTCAGCAAGGGAATCATCGAGCGGGACATCGAAGAGAAGGTCCCGGACAAGAGCGCCACATTAGTGCTGTATTGCGGCGGCGGATTCCGCTCCGCGCTGGTGGCCGACAATTTGCAAAAGATGGGCTACCGGAACGCGATTTCGCTCGACGGCGGCTGGCGCGCGCTCAAGGAATCGGGTCTGGAACTCGCGTAATCTGCCTCGATGGCTTGTAAGTCGGCCGCGAGGCGCCGGTTGGCAACCGGCCGCAGGATATCATCCTGTCGCCATGGGCCTCCGGCCCACGAATTGTGATGAAAATAATCGCGAGCCGGAAGCATCATATACAGATGGTGGAGCGGTCGAGGTCGCTGGGGCAGTGGAGAAATCGAGACCGCCATCCTGTCTGATCCGGAGCATGCGTTTGAACGAATGAGTGTGCTTTGCCGCCTCGGTATCGCGAGGAACGGCGACAGCACGAGACGGTGCTTAATATATGTTCACGGCATGCTTCCGTGCTCCCGCCGGAAGACGATTATGGAAGAAGGAAAACAAGAATCAACGCAAGAATCGAGTTATAAAGTAGCCGGCATCGACGTGCATAAACAGATGCTGGCGATGGTGATAGCGGATGCGGCCGAAGGAGGCGAATACCGCTTTGAGCGCCGTAAGTTTGGGGCCGCGCCTTCGGATCTGAAGGCGTTGGCGGCATGGCTGGCGGCGCAGGAGGTCAAAGAAGCGGTGATGGAATCCACTGCGCAGTATTGGAAGCCGGTGTGGCAGGAACTGGAAGGCAAGTGCGAACTCTATCTGGCGCAGGCTCACTCCAATCGGGCGCTGCGGGGGCGGAAGCGGGATTTTGCCGACGCTGAGCGGTTGCTGAAACGGCACATCGCCGGAGAACGGATGCTGAGTTTCGTGCCGGACCCGCAACAGCGGCTGTGGCGGATGATAACGCGTACCAAGCACCAGTTGACGCGCCACCGCGTGCGTCTGCACAACCAACTGGAAGCGTTTCTGGAAGATGCGTGCATCAAGTTGTCCAGTTGCCTGAGCGATCTGCTGGGAGTGAGCGGGCGCGACATGCTGCAGGCGCTGGCGGCGGGGCAGAAGGATGCCGCGGCCATGGCCCGCTTGGCGCAGCCGGAACTGAAGGCGACTCAGGCCCAATTATGCGATGCCTGGAGCGCCGCGGCCAATCTCAGCGATTTGCGGCGCCAAATTCTGGAATTGTTCCTGCAACGGCTGACCGTGATTGACAGCCACATAGAGAAGCTGAACCAGGCGATTGCCGGGGAATTGCGGGATTATCAAGATGCGGTTCGGCGGTTGGCCGAAGTTCCTGGATTCGGGGCTAATTCGGCGCAGCAGGTGATTGCGGAGGTGGGACCCAAGGCAGCGCGCTTCCCTTCCCTTGGCCAGTTATCGTCCTGGGTGGGATCGTGTCCGGGGAGGGAAGAGTCGGCCCAGATTTGCCGCGGTCAAGACCAAAGGCAGCATTTTTGAGCCGCTTTATCGGCGCTTGGCGCCGCGGCTCGGACACCACAAGACGATCTGGGCCATCGCCAATCGGCTCTGCCGGTTGATATGGAAGATCTGCACCAAGGGGTTACTTATGAGGAACGAGGATTCCGTCCCAACGGAAGGCGGTACGCGAGCGCGCCACCAAGCTGATCCGGGCGTTGCGGAATCTCGGCTATAACGTTCAAATTACCCCATCTTCCACCGGAGCTTCCGCGTGACCCGCAGTGTGTTTTCGACGGCGCCCCACATAAACGTTTTGCAAAACGCGTACAAACGGGCAACAACAAAGGCGGCGCGCCGTTTTACCATGGAGTACGTGCCGCCCTTGGAACCCGTTCCCCAGGAAGGGACCACCCGCCGCGGATTCTACATCGCAGCTATCTATGGCATGATGGCTGCGATCTCCGCCGCGGTTGGCATTCCCGCATTGCTCTATCTCTTCACGCCCGCCAAAGAGAAGGAACCGGAGGCTTGGGCGGACGCCGGCGACATCAAGCGCCTGGCGCCTGACTCACCCGTGGAGGTCGTATTCCACCGCAACCGCGTCGATGGGTGGCGCACCGTCGACGAAAAGGGCACGGCTTGGGTGGTGAAGTATGGCAACAACCGCGTGGTCGCCTTCGGACCGAACTGTACGCATCTGGGCTGCGCGTATCACTGGGAGGACGCGGAAAAGGAGTTTTTCTGCCCATGCCATAATTCCGTGTTCTCGATCGACGGAAAAGTGGTGTCCGGCCCCGCGCCGCGGCCGCTGGACCGCTTCGATATCAAGATACAAGGCGGCAAACTGCTCATCGGACAGTTGAAGAAACCGTTGGGGTCTCAAGCATGAAGCGCGGCCTGGTGGAGATCGGCGAGTGGATTGAGCACCGCACCGGCCTGATCGGCGGCATCCAGCATTTCCTCTACGAGGAGATTCCGGCGTCCAGCGGCTGGCATCAGGTATTCGGCAGCCTGGCGCTGTTCCTGTTTCTGGTGCAGGGGTTTACGGGAGTGCTGCTGGCCTTCAACTACGCGCCCACGCCGGGCGACGCGTACGACAGCTTGCGCTATATTCTGACGGCAATAACCGGCGGATCCTTGATTCGCGGTCTGCATCACTGGGGCGCCAGCATGATCATCGTGGTGGTGGTGTTGCATATGGTGCAGGTGTTTCTCTACGGGGCCTATAAGAAGCCGCGAGAGACCACCTGGATACTCGGCGTGGTTCTGCTATTAGTGACTCTGGCCTATGGTCTCACCGGCTACCTGCTGCCATGGGACAACCGCGCGTATTGGGGCACCACGGTAACCACGCAGATCGCGGCGATGTCGCCGATCCTGGGACGGTATCTTACGCGTTTGCTCGGCGCCGCCAACGGGGTGGGCGTGGTCACGTTCGCCCGCTTCTACGCCGTGCATGTGCTAATTCTGCCGCCCGCCACCATCCTGTTGGTAGGGCTGCACGTTTTTTTGGTGCGGAAGCACGGAGTCACGCCGGCCATCGGCGACGAATTGAAGCCGAAGCAGCGCTTTTTCCCGGCACAAGTGTTCAAGGATACCGTGGCCATTTTCCTGGCCTTTGCGTTGTTGTTCCTTTTAGCAGTAGCTGTCCATGTGCCTCTGGAGCAAGTGGCGGACCCCACCGACACATCCTACATTCCGCGGCCGGAGTGGTATTTCCTGTTTCTTTTCCAAATTCTGAAGCTCTTCAATGGCCCGCTGGAGGTGGTAGGCGCGGTGGTGCTGCCCGGACTGGCGGTGCTGTTGCTTATTCTGGCGCCATTTATCGACCGCGGACGGCTAATCAAAGTCACGCGCCGATTTGTCGCTATCGGGATTGTGGTGCTGGCGGCGGCCGGATGGTCGGCGCTTACCATGGCCGCGGTCAAGTCGACCCCTCCGCAGGAAGCGGCGGTGGATTTTTCGTATCCCACCGACTGGATGACGCTCACTCCGGATCGACTGGCCGCCTCCGCCGATTCGAGCATTCCAGCATTCGTGCGGCGCGGCGCGGCCATCTACCAATCCAATCACTGTAATGCCTGCCACGCGATAAATGGCGCTGGCGGCAAAATCGGCCCGCCCCTGAATGGACTGGCGAAGCGCCAGACGCGAAGCTGGGTGGAGGAGCACTTTATAAACCCGCAAAAGCTGTCTCCGGGAACGATTATGCCGCCCTATCCGCTCTCAGCCCAGGATCTCGAGAATCTGACGTCCTATCTATTTTCGCTGCCTGATAAGTAGCTTTTCATCAACCCAGGATCAAATGCCCAACGCGGCCAGGCGCGTCCGTACCGACGCCTGGAACGCCTCGTCCCGGATGGAATCGAGATTGATGCGGACGTTCTCGAAAGCGCCGGTTTTCGCCGCAATGGTAAGAGCCTTGGCCACGGCCAAATCGGAGCCAAACTTCGCGGGAATTTCCAGGAGGTGCAGACGCTGCAACATGGCGGCGGCCCGCTCCAGCACTTGCAGTGGCACTTCGGCGGCGCCATGCAGCGCCTCTTCCACGAAGGGGCCGCGCTCCTCTTTGGGGCGCTTGTATGCCGCCATCACCTTCTGAAACGCTTCGGCATCCAGTTCGACCGCCTGAGTGAAGAAGCGGCGATCCTCCTCGAACGAGCTGCTGTCCTGCTTGGCGAGCCGCGTCACCATGGCGCCTAATGCCGCGCCCATGCCGGCTGCGGCGGCCGACGCGCTGCCACCGCCGGGCGTGGCCGTAGGAGCGGCCAATGCGTCCAGAAATTCGGGCAGGCCGCCGCGCGCGGCGCTCTTCATGGCATCGGCGATGCGGTTTTCCAATACCAGCTCCGGCCGGAAATTTTCAAAGCGCAGAAAGTATTCCGCCGAGATTTCGAGCGCTTTTTTGGGAATTAGACCGACGATCTCGCTGCCGATGACCGGCACGCCGTAACGCTCCGCCTCGCGCCGCACGGTTTCAAAAACCAGATGCATCGGGGTCTGCTCGAAATCGGTCAGGTTGATGGACACTTGAGCGAGATTGCGCGATGCCAACGTCACCCCCATGGATTTGACGAAGCGGAACCCCCCCGAAGAGAAGCGAATTGTTTTGGCGATCTTCTTGGCGATGGCGACGTCCGGCGTGCCGAGGTTGACGTTGTAGGCTATCAGAAATTTGCGCGCGCCCACGGCGACGGCGCCCGGCGGTGGGATGGCACACCGCATCGCCGCAATCCGGCTGGCGCTCGGGTGCGGTTCCCATCTCTTTAAGCAGGGATTCAAACTGGCCGCGGCGAATGTTCTCGAGGTTCACGCGGTCGGGCCGCCGGGCGGCCGCTTCATAGTAGTAGACCGGGACCTGCAGCTTGCTCCAGATCCGCTCGCCCAGACGCTGGGCGAGCTGTACGCAGTCCTCCAGCGTCACTCCCTCGATCGGGACGAACGGCACAACGTCCGCGGCGCCGATGCGCGGGTGCGCGCCCCGATGCACCGTGAGATCGATGAGCGAAACCGCCGTTTCCACGCAGCGGAAAGCGGCTTCGGCAACGGCCGCGGGAGAGCCCACGAAGGTCAGCACGCTGCGATTGTGGTCGGCATCCGACTCGCGGTCGAGCAGTACCACCTCGGGCACGGCCACGACGCTCTGCACGAGAGCGTCGATTTTGGCTGCGTCGCGGCCTTCGGAGAAATTGGGAACACACTCAACGAGCTGTCGGGGCATGTTGCTCTTCAACGTAGCACGCGAGGATGTGTGCGCCGCGCCGCGAGGCATAGCGTCTTGACGAGACCGGCCGCCTGCGGATAACCTGTGTATGTCGGCTGGCGTAGCTCAGTTGGTAGAGCATCTGATTTGTAATCAGAGGGTCGGGGGTTCAAATCCCTCCGCCAGCTCCAGGTTCCTGCATTTTTTCTATCCTCACGCCTTTACAGCAGCCGTCGCGCCTGCTCGCGAAAGCGCGTGTAGATCCACGATACGCACAGCAGGACTATGCCGAGCGCGATAAACGAAAGAATGCGGTACGTGGTTTCCAGATTGCGCAAGTCATACACGAACAGCTTCAAGATGCATGCCAGCAGCAGCGCCAGCCCTTGCAGCCGCAGAATGCGCTCGCGCAACGCGAACCCCGCGCCCAATAGCGCGAGCCCTTCCGATCCCAATGCCATAGTGAACAGACCGCCTGAGACGCTTTCATAAAGCAACGCCGCCATCAAGCCGGTCCCTAACAGTGAAAACATAGTTGGCGCGTGACGTTCTTCGGTTGTCAAACGGCTGCCTTGCCTGCGCGAGCGCAATGCACATACATATGCGGTGGACACCGCAATCGCCAGGCCGGACAATTGTACGTGCAAGTGATGCGCCAGGCAAACGTATGCCGACGCCACCGCGCCTGCCGCCGCGAGCGCATACGACTGTAGGCGGAGTTCCAGCAGCCCCTCTCGCAATCCGAGTTCGAGCAGCGCCAAGGCGAACAATAGCCACGATGCACCCAGGTATCGCTCGGGCATCTCGGCCGCCAGCGCCGTGGCTATCAGAGCCGCGGCCGCCGAACTGAAGATCGCGTTCGGCCGTTTCAACGCGCGGTTGACGTAGAACAGAAATGCGTGGAAGAGCGCGGGCGGAGTCCAGTTCCAGGTGGAGTGTCCGAGGACCGTGGAGTGACCCCAGATCGAATCTATCAAACCGAGACGCCCCAACGAGAACGTAAAGACGGCGCCGCCGCAGCCGCGCACAAACCCCGCGCGGAAATAGATACCGGCTAAATAGAGCAGCTCGGCCTCCGATGCCAACCAAACGCTACTCCAAACGCCCGAAATCTTCCCTACAATGGCGAGACCGCCCAGCGCGGCGGCCACCGCCAGGGAAAATTCATAACTGCCCTGGCGCATGCGCGCCGCCAGATCTTCATTCGGTTCCGAAGCGGAGCGTGGAAGCAGCAGCGCGCGCACGATCGCGTCGCCTAGATACAAAGCCGTCCCATATGCCGATGCCAGCCACAACATCTGCGGCGCCTTATGCGACCACGCCGTGTAGCTGAGCCCCAGAAATGCCAGCGCATTCAGCGGCGCGATCCATTCCACGCCGCCGCGGGACAAGCGCTTGCGAGCGCGCAGCAGATCGAATGCTTCAAAGAGCGCCCAATACACCAGAAATAGCGACTGCGTCGAGGCTAGCGGCGCGTTCGATCGGCCGCGCGCCATGCAGGTGGCGTAAGTCGCGATCAGGCCGAACAGGGCCATGGAATTCCATTCGAATGCGTTCGCTAGATAAAGCAGCGAGGCGCCCAACGGAATCAGGCCGATCACCGCGAAAGGAGTGGAGGGAGTAGCGGCTAATGCCACAAACGCGCCAAAGTATGCGATCGACGTCACTGACTGCGCGCGATACCGCAGCGAGTGGCCGACCATTCCCGCCGCCACAACCAGCAGGCCGATGGATCCGGCGAACGGATTCTCGATAATGCGCGCCGCGGGAAGAGCATAGATGGCGTAGGCCGTCGCGTAGAGCGCCGCCCATCCGGCCCCGATCAATCCACGCGCGAAACCGCGATAGCGCGCGCGCCGCTCGGTCCAAATGCCCGCGCCCAGAATGGCCGCGCTGGCGGCGAGCGCGAGCGATGCGCGTCCGGCCGCGGTCATTCGCCCAAAGGAATAGGCGAGAAACAGCGCGATGCCGATCACCAGCACGACCGCCCCAGCCTTGTTCAAGAGGCTGCCGCCGATTAGCGCCTCCAATTCGCCGCTGCGGAACAGCGCGCGCACACGCTCCCGCGGCGGCGCGATTGCATCTTGCATTTTGGGCTCGGCCGCTGCCAGGCGCGCAACTCGCTCGGGCTCCGGCGCCGCTGGCTTGCGTTGATCCGCTAGGGAGCGCTCGAGCCGCATCACTCGGCGCTCCAAGCCTTGAATGCGGGCGAGCAATACCAAGACCACCACTGCCACAATTACGATGACGAGGAAACCGACCATGCCGGCCCTACAGCAGCAGCCTTGACCTCAACAGCCGCGCCTTCCCGGTTCCTTTGCGATTATGCATCAGCAGCCATTCCTGCGCGTTCATAGGCTTCTTACCGTCGGCGTGTTTCCTCCGCACGTACGCGCCGCTCGGCAGCATCTGCCGCGATTTCACGGTATCCGCGAAGTAGACGGCCAACACATCGTCGCAGATGTGGCGCACAATCTTCCGGTCCTCTACGGGAACCAACACCTCCACGCGGTGATCGATATTTCTCGGCATCAGGTCGGCGCTGCCGATAAACACTTCGTCCGCGCCGTTGTTGTGGAAGCAATACACGCGCGTGTGTTCCAGAAAGCGGCCCACTATGCTATAGACCTCGATGTTATCGCTGATCCCCGGAATGCCCGGCCGCAAACAGCAAATGCCGCGCACCAGTAACTGAACCTTCACCCCGGCCCTCGATGCGCGATATAGCGCCTGAATCATCGCAGGATCCGCCAGCGCATTCATCATAAATGCCAGACGCGTCTTGCGCCCGGCCTTCGCGTGCTTGATTTCGCGATCGATCAGCGCTTCCATGCGCCGCCGCAGATTCACAGGAGACACCAGCAGCTTTTTGTAGTCGGACTTATAAGAATAACCGGTCAGATAATTAAACAAGTTACTCGCATCGTCGGCGATATCGTCGTCGGCCGTGAATAAGCCCATGTCGGTGTAAGTGTGAGCGGTAACCGGATTGTAATTGCCGGTGGATAAGTGAACGTAGCGCGCGATGCGGTCCTGCTCGCGCCGCACCACCAGCGCGACCTTGCTATGGATCTTTAACCCGATCAACCCATACACGACGTGGACGCCCGCGCGTTCCAACGCTTTCGCCCACTCGATGTTACTTTCCTCATCGAACCGCGCCTTCAATTCCACCAGCGACGCTACCTGTTTGTCTTCCTCAATGGCCTCCAGCAGCGCCTCGACAATCGGCGAGTTCCGCCCCACGCGATAGAGACAGATCTTAATCGCCAATACTCCGGGATCGCGCGAAGATTTGCGCAGAAACTCCACCACCGGCTGAAACGAATCGAACGGGTGGTGCAGAAATACGTCGCCGCGCCGGATCACCCCGAACATGTCGTCGTCCTCGGCCGTCTCCGTGAATTCCGGCGGCGCCGCGGGAACGAACGGCGCGAACTTCAAATCGGGACGGTCCAGATTGAACAGGCTCAACAGCCGCTTGAGCGAGAGCGGCCGCGGATGCCGGTAAACGTCCGCCGGAACCACCTCCAGATTGTTCATCAGGATTTCCAGCATCGAAGACGGCATGTCCGGCGATACGACCAGGCGGATTACGCTGCCGAACCGCCGCTGCTTTACGCCTTCTTCGATCGATTCCAGGAGATCCTCGGCCTCAAGCTCCTTGATGGCGATATCCGCATCGCGCGTCACATGAAACGGGTGCGCCTGCAGGATCTCCATTCCAGGAAACAGCGCCGGCAGATTGGCCGCGATCACCTGCTCGAGCCAGACCAGATCGGTTCGCTTAGGGGGCTTGTCGCGTTTGCCCTTGGATTTGCGCGCCGCGCTCAAGGGCACCAGTTGCGGCAGCGAATCGGGCACCTTGAGACGCGCAAACCGCTCTTGCCCCGACCGGTCGCGAATCGTCACCGCTAAGTTAAGGCTGAGGTTCGAGATGTGCGGGAACGGGCGTCCGGGATCGAACGCCAGCGGCGTCAGAACCGGGAAAATCGTCTCCTCAAAATAGCGGGCGACCCGCTTCAGTTGGGTCTCATTCAATTCCGCATAATCGTATATATAGATGCCCCGGTCGTTGAGCGCCGGCATCAGTTTGTCAAGGCACTTGCGGGCCTCGTTGAGCAGCTTTTTCACCTCGCGCCGGATAGCGATCAACTGCGCGCGCGGGCTCATCCGGTCCGGTCCCACATCCATAGTCGCCGCTTCCATTTGCGCCGCCAGGCCGGCCACGCGGACCATAAAAAACTCATCCAGATTGGAGCCGACGATGGAGAGGAACTTCACGCGCTCCAACAGGGGATTCCGCTCGTCTTCAGCCTCTTCCAAAACGCGGTGTTGAAATGCAAGCAGGCTCAGTTCGCGATTGATGTATAGCTCGGGATTATTGAATTCGGCTTCGGCGAGGGATCTGCCGTGCCTCACGGGCGCTTCCACCAATGCCCCGGCCGCCGTCGCGGCCACTCCGCTGGAACCCTTCTTCGCCATTTGTTCCATATAAGGATAGCCGATGTGGGTATGGGTCACTCATGTAAGGTGCGGATCGGCGCCGCGGGTTACCATAAGAGCCACGCGGCGGTTCCAAGCCTGCGCCAATAACCCGTGTCAAACGTGAACGCAGCCACAATCATCGAAGCGCGGCAAGTTGAGAAGACTTATGGTCAGTCCAGCGAATCGCGCATCCAGGTGATCGCGCCCACCAATCTCGCCGTCTATCCCGGCGAGATACTGGCGCTGTTAGGGCCCTCCGGATCGGGCAAATCCACGCTGCTGCGCATTCTCACGGGACTTTCGCAGCCCTCCGCGGGCCAGGTATTGTGGCACGGGCGGCCGCTGGCGGGAGTGTGTCCCAACGTCTCGATCGTTTTTCAAGGCTTCGCGCTGTTTCCGTGGCTGACGGTGCTAGATAACGTTCAGGCGCCATTGAAGGCGGCGGGAACGCCTCCCGAGGAGCGCATGAAGCGCAGTCTGCGCATTCTCGATTCCGTGGGACTCGACGGTTTTGAAACGGCGTTTCCCAAGGAACTCTCCGGCGGCATGAAGCAGCGCGTCGGCTTCGCGCGCGCGCTGGTGGTGGAACCGGAAGTGCTGTTTATGGATGAGCCATTCTCCGCGCTCGATGTGTTGACGGCCGAAAACCTGCGTAGCGAGTTGCTCGAGCTGTGGGACGGCAAGAAGATGCCCACGCGTGCAGTCTTCATTGTCACTCACAACATCGAAGAAGCAGTCTCGCTTGCCGATCGCGTAATAGTATTGGGCAAGAACCCAGGCCGCATCCGCACCGATTTCCGCATCACCATGCCGCGTCCGCGAGATCGCAAGAACCGGCGCTTCCTGGAGATTGTCGACTATATCTACCGCGTACTCACGCAACCCGAAGCGCCGCCCGCGTTCGAGCCGGGCCAATCGGCGGGCGCCGATGAGCGGGCGGCGAAGCAGGCGTATCCCATGCTGCCGCACGCGCGTCCCGGCGGCGTAGCCGGTTTGCTGGAACTGCTGCTCGACCGCAATGGCCGCGACGACATCTATCGCCTCGCCGGCGAGCTGGCTTTTGAGATTGACGATCTGTTGCCGATCGTCGAATCCGCGTCACTGCTGGGATTTATCACTGTCAAAGAAGGCGACGCCGAGCTGACTCCCGAAGGCCGCGCATTCGCCGAAGCCGATATTCTGCGCCGCAAGGATCTATTCCGCCAGGCTGCCGCCGAACGCATCCCACTCATCCGGCAGATCGTGCGTTCGTTGGAATCCAAGAGCGATCGCTCCATGCCGGAAGAGTTTTTCCGCGACATGCTGGAGGAGCATTTCAGCGACGAAGAAACCGACCGCCAGCTTGCTACCGCCATCAACTGGGGCCGCTACGCCGAGCTGTTCGACCGCGATGCCGCCGCGGGCCGGTTCTATATTTCCGAAGAAGGCCACAACCACGAATGAACCTTCCGGTGCTTTCGCCATCGGCGATCCGCGAGCGAACCTGGCCTGCGCTGGTCGATCTACTGGTCTTCGGTATCGTGCTCGCCGCCATTTTTGGCGTGCTCGCGGTGGGACGATATTGGCTCGGCGCAGTGACGCCCGCGGCGCAAATCTCGCGCTCGCCCAGCGCCCTTCCCGCCTACGCCTTCTACTCGCTGGTGCGTATGACGGCGGCATACGTTCTCAGCCTGGGGTTCGCTCTCGCCTATGGCTACATCGCCGCGTCTACGCCGCGCGTCGAGGCTGTGATGATCGCCGCGCTCGATATCCTGCAATCCATTCCCGTGCTCAGCTTTCTTCCGGGCGTGATGCTGGCGATGGTCGCGCTGTTCCCGTCGCGCCAGTTGGGCCTGGAGTTGGGATCCATCGTGCTCATCTTCACCGGCCAGGTCTGGAACATGGCCTTCAGCTTCTACTCCTCGCTGAAATCGATTCCGCGCGAATTGCTCGAAGCCGCCGAAATTTACCGGTTCAGCCGTTGGCAGCGTTTCCTAGAGCTGGAATTGCCCTACGGCGCCATCGGTCTGGTGTGGAACTCCATCGTTTCCGTGGCGGCGGGTTGGTTTTTTCTGATGGCCTGCGAGATGTTCGTCCTGCGCAACCGCGATTTCCGCTTGCCCGGGCTTGGATCATACCTGCAGACCGCCGCTGCGAACGACGATACGCGCGCTATCCTGTGGGGACTGGCCGCTATGATTGCGGTGATCGTTCTACTCGATCAGATTGTCTGGCGGCCATTAATATCGTGGTCCGACAGGTTCAAATTCGAGCAAGTCGAAAGCGCCGCCAAGGTCACCTCCCCGCTCTTGCGCGTGTTGCTCGGCTCGCGCCTTTTCCGCTGGGCGGACGCGAACGCGATTCAACCCGCATGGAACCGCCTGACGGAGCGCGCCGCGGATCCGAAGAGGCCTGCACGGGCCGCTTCTAAGAATGCGGGATGGCTCCTCCCAGTCGCCGGCGTGGCTATATCGTTGGCCGCCGTGTACGCATTGTTTCAGGCCGCACTGGCGCTCAAAGGCGTCACCCGCGCGGAGCTGTTTTTCACGATCGGGGCGGCCGCGCGATACCTTTGCGCGGGTCGTCATTGCTTTAGCGATCGCCTCACTCTGGACGATCCCCGCCGGCGTAGCGATCGGCTTCAACCGGAAACTGGCACGCATTGCGCAGCCGCTGGCGCAGATCGCGGCTTCCATTCCGGCGACGGCGCTATTTCCCGTGGTTCTACTATTGCTGATCAAAATGGGCGGCGGATTGGGCGTGGGCGCGGTCGCGCTGATGCTGCTGGGGACGCAGTGGTATATCCTGTTCAACGTGATTGCCGGCGCCATGGCGATTCCCACGGAATTGCGCGAAGCCGCGTCGGTTTTTCGCTTCACGCGCCGGCAGCGCTGGACCACCGTGATCCTGCCCGGAATTTTTCCGTATCTGATAACGGGCCTGGTGACTGCCTCGGGCGGCGCCTGGAACGCGAGCATCGTCGCCGAGTACGTTCATTTTCAGAAGCAGACCCTTTCCACTCCGGGTTTGGGCGCGGAAATCACCGCCGCCAGCGAGTCCGGCAATTTCAGCGTGTTGCTGCTCTCCACCGTCGTGATGGCCGTGCTGGTGGTGTGCATCAACCGCCTGGTGTGGCGGCGGCTATACCGGATCGCAGAGACACGGTACCGGCTGGAAGCGTAGCACGCGCGATTCTTGATGCAGTTACGCTTCCAGCACCACCGGATTGACCAGCTCGCCGATTCCTTCCACGCGCACGCGCACTTCATCGCCCGCCTGCAGCCATCGCGGCGGCGTGCGCGCGAACCCGACGCCAGCGGGCGTGCCGGTGGAAATGATGTCGCCCGATTCCAAGGTGAAGACGCTCGATAGATAGGCAATCAATTTCGGGATCCGGAAGATCAGATTACTCGTATTGGAACTCTGCAGGGTTTCCCCGCCGATTGAAAGTGAAATAGCCAGCGCATGCGGGTCGGGGATCTCCTCGGCGGTCACAATCCCCGGTCCCATGGGGCAAAACGTATCGAAGGTCTTGCCGATCATCCACTGCGTGGTCGCCATCTGGAAATCGCGCGCGCTCACGTCGTTGATGATCGTGTATCCGAACACGTGCTCTTTCCATTCCTCCTCCGCAATGTGCCGGCCGCCCTTGCCGATCACCACGGCGAGCTCCGCCTCATAATCCGGCTTGGTCGAAGCCTTCGGCAGCACGATCTGCGCGCCCGGCCCAATCACCGAGGTGGGAAACTTCGCGAATACGGTCGGGGTTTCCGGCACAGGCAGGTTCGATTCGGCGGCATGGTCGCGGTAATTCAGCCCGATGCAGATAATCTTCGGCGGCCGCTGAATCGGCGCCCCCAGCGTTACCGTCGCCGCGTCGAACCGCTCGCCCCCCGGCGGGCGATTGAGCCATCGCGCCACGCGGTCCAGCCCGTCGTCGCCCTCGGCGATCACCGAGAGCATATCGTTGAATCCCGCGCCCTTAATCCCAATCACTTCGTCGCCGCTCCATACCGCCGGCTCCGAATACCCGCTCCGTTCTATTGTTACAAGTCGCAAATTGGAAGTCCCCCGTTGAAATGTGCCGTCTTCTACGGAATACCACAGTCGCGCGGACGCGGACCGCGGCGCAGATGGTTACTTGGTCACAATCAAAAGAAATCCGTCGGAAGCGCCGCCGCCGTACCCGGCCTGCGTGGCGTTGGGCGCGGTCGGAAGCTCGCCCTCGGTCCAGCCGCCCGCGTATGCCGTGCCGTCCGGACCTACCGCCAATGCCAGCCCGGTATTGATAGTCGCGCCGCCGAAGTAGCTGGAATATTGCAGCGCGGCGCGCCCGGCGACATGCGGCTGCAGCCTGGTGAGGAAGATGTCGATGCCTTGGCCCCAGGTTGGCTGCGGCGCATTCGAGGTGATCGGGAAGTCCGAGGAAAGCGTGTATCCGGTCAAGTATATGAAGCCGGCCGGATCGACCGCAACCGCGTACGCCACCTCGCCGTCCGATCCGCCTATAAAGGTTGAATAGTTCAAAAACGTCGTGGGAGTGAACGCGTTCACCACGGCGACGAACGCATCGCCGCCTCCGCCATACGTGCGCTGCGCCGCATCGGCCGTCACCGGAAAGTTGGACGATAGCGTATAGCCCGTCACCACCAGATTACCGGCGTTATCCAGCGCCATCCCGCGGACCGCGTCGTTTCCCGACCCGCCCAAATAAGTGGAGTAAACCAGCGAAGCCACCCCCTGTTGGGTTGTATCGAACAGCGCGATAGCCACGTCGTACCCGCCCGAATTGTTAGGATTGTACGAGAAACCCGCCAGCGGAAACAGTAAGCCATCGGTGGAAATTCCCACGTAAACCTGGCCGTTCGGGGCCAGGACCATGGCTCGTCCATCATCATCGTTCTCGCCGCCTAGAAACGTGGAGTATATTGGCGCCGAATTGTCGTTGGGGCTGAACTCGATCAGAAATGCATCCGAAGGCCCGTAGAGCGACGCCGCGTAGGCGCTGCCCGTCACGGGAAAATCGCTCGATGCCGTAGTGCCGGTTACGTAAATATTCCCGCTGCCGTCTACCGCGATCGCATTACCCGACTGGTTCCCGGTCTGCCCGCCCAGGAACGTGGAATACACCAGCGATACGCCGCCGTATTGCGAAGGATCGATCACCGCCACGAAGGCCTCCGTTACCGTCGCCGGCCCCAGCGTCTGTAACGAATTGCCCGCCATGGGGAAATCCGTAGATGTCGTCGTGCCTGTCATATACGCCAGGCCGCTTGAATCCACCGCCAGCGCCAAGGCAATATCGTTATTCGATCCGCCCAGGTAACTGAAGTAAATCAGTTGATCGGCGCCCGCTTGGGTTGTATCCACAATGGCCAGGAAAATGTCGATCAGGCCGAAGTTGTTGTTATCGTAAGCGCCATTGGTCGCTTGGATATCCTGGGTGGCAGTCTGCCCCGTCATGTACAGATGCCCGTTGGGTGCGAGCGTCACCGCATTAACCTGGTCCTGGCCCGATCCCCCCAGATAGCTGGAGTAGGACAGAATCGGGTCGATCACCAGCTTGCGCCGGCGATCGTATCCGTCCACTTTCAGCCCGACGGTATCGCGGGAAAGCAGCACATAACGCCCGCCAATTACACGCCGCCCGGCCGCGCTTTCCTGATAAATCACCGGCCGCTTCTGTGTCAGAATTCCAGTCGGGCTATCCAGAACCAGGTCGCCGTCGCGCGTGACGCGCAGACGCCCGGCCCCGGCGATACGCATCCGGATCGCGCCCGGGTCCGCCCCCGGCGCCAGCACAAAATCGTATTCCAATCGATTGTGGAAGCCGTAATAGATCACGTCCACTCCCGGATATGCCTGCCGGTATGCCACGCGGGCGTAGTTCGGCACATCCGTGTGCCAGTTGGCGCGCGGACCAACCATGTAATTGGTGCGCGCCTTCCATTCGTCCAGGCCCTCAACCCTCGGGTCGCGATTGGCATTGACCAGCGAAATATCGATGGCCTGCGAGCCGCCGAATCGCAACGATGCACCCTTTTCCGTGAAGACGAGATCGAACGCGCCGGTGCGCGCTCCATACCGTACTGCGGGATTCCATTGGCCCCGATTGGCTTCGAAGCGCAACGGCAATTGCGATATGGCTGCTTGACCGCGCGCCAGCGTGGCGTCCGGAGCGGGCGCGGCCAGCCCCGAAACGGCTCCGCCAAACACGACGAGTAACCCGACAATTAAAGACCCGTTTCGCATAGGAAATCCCTATTAGACCATGCCTCCGAACGCGAATAAACCGGGCCTGCCCTTCACAGGCGAATCCATCCGGCTACACTGAAAGGAGTGCTGACCGACCTCGTCCAAATCCGCCTGCAGGGCGAGAAGAAACGCGACGAAAACTTGCGTTTCCGCCGCTTCATGAAATCGCGCGACCATTCCGATCGTATTCTGAGGCGCATCGCCGAGAGCATCGAAGAACAGATCGATTGCACGGCGTGTGCCAATTGCTGCCGCGTGGCCACCGCGAAAGTAACCGAGCGCGACGCCGAGCGCCTGGCCCGCTATCTACGCATACCGCCAGCGCGATTCCAGGAGGAATACACGATTGAGAGCGAAGAAGAGGGCAGAGTTCTGCGCCGCAGCGCGGAATCCGGCTGCATCTTTCTTTCCGGGAACGAGTGTACCGTCTACGACCATCGTCCCGACGCCTGCCAGCGCTTTCCGCACGTGGTCCGCGGCAATGGATCGATCGCCAGCCGTATGTGGGAGTTGGTGGACCGCGCCTGCTACTGCCCTATCGTGTATAACTCGCTCGAAGCTTTCAAGGCGGAGATGGGATATCGCAACAGTGCATAAGCGAACTTGGCCGCCGCTAATGACGTTGGGCTGCACGCAAGGTCGCGGTCCCGCTGTTGACACTCCAGTTTTCAACCCAGTATAGTCGGAAGTTGAGCCACCGCGTTTCCGATTTCCAGGCCACAGCTCCGCTGTCATGACCTTTTCTCCCCAGCTCGAAGCGAAATTCGGCGAGCTTCTCCAACGCTATCCGGAGGGCCGCCAGCGCGGCGCGTTGATCCCCATGCTGATGTTTGCGCAGGACGAGGTTGGTGCGGTCACCGAGGACGTCATCGAGGAGGTTGCGCGGCGCGTGGGCGTGACGCCCATGCAAGTCAATGAAGTGCTGTCGTATTACTCGATGCTGCACCGCAAGCCGCTGGGCAAATATCACGTGCAGATCTGCACCAATATTAGTTGCCTGCTATGGGACGCGGACAAGCTCTGGGAGCAAGCCTGCGCGAAGCTCGGCATCGGGCATAAGCAAGTGACCGCCGACGGACAAATTTCGCTGGAGGAAGTCGAGTGCATCGGCGCTTGCTCCTGGGCGCCGGCGATTCAGGTGAATTACGATTTCCATCATTTCGTGACGCCGGAGCAGTTGGACCAGCTCTTGGACAGCCTGAGGAAGAATCAATAGCGCCATGCTATACAACCAACCCAGCCCGCTCGAGACCAGGGTGCTGACGCGCCGCTTCGGTCTGCCGAATTCGGCAGTCCATCGATACGTACCTGGCGCACGACGGATACAAGGCGTTCACCAAAGCGGCGGGGATGAAGCCCGAGGAGATCATCAACGAAGTCAAGATTTCCAATCTGCGCGGACGCGGCGGCGCGGGCTTTCCTACGGGATGAAGTGGGCTTTTGTGCCGCGGACCTCGCCTAAGCCGAAGTACATCGTGGTCAACGCCGATGAAAGCGAACCGGGAACCTGCAAAGATCGGCTGCTGATGGAATACGATCCGCACCTTTTGATCGAGGGCGTGCTGATCGCCGGCCTGGCTGTGGATGCGCACCGCGGCTGGATCTATACGCGCGGCGAGTATCGCTACCTGATCGACATTATGGACAAAGCGCTCGCGGAGGCGTACGCCAAGGGCTGGCTGGGCAAGAACATTCAGGGCACGGGCTTCGATTTCGATCTGTACACGCACACCGGCGCGGGCGCCTATGAGTGCGGCGAGGAATCGGCGCTGCTGGAATCGCTCGAGGGCAAGCGCGGCATCCCGCGAATCCGGCCGCCGTTTCCAGCGGTCGTGGGCGCGTTCCAGTGCCCCACGGTGCTGAACAACGTGGAAACACTCTGCGCGATTCCGCCTATTATTCTCGATGGGGGACAGGCTTTCGCGGACCTCGGTGTGCCGAAGGCAGGGGGCACCAAGCTGACTTGCCTGACGGGACACATTAACAAGCCTGGAGTATACGAGTTGCGGCTGGGTTTTCCGGTGAAGGAGATGATCGAAGAGGTGGGCGGCGGCATGCTCAACGGGAAAAAGTTCAAGGCGTTCATTCCGGGCGGCTCGTCGTGTCCGGTGCTGACGGCGCAAGAGTGCGAGGGCGCCACCATGGACTACGATTCCATGGCGTCGCGCAACAGCATGTTAGGATCGGGCGGCGTGGTGATTATGGACGAAGATACGTGCATGGTGAAGGCCGCGCTGCGCATCATGCGATTCTATGCGCACGAAAGTTGCGGCTGGTGCATTCCGTGCCGCGAGGGAACCACCTGGCTGCGCAAGATTCTGACGCGTTTCCATGATGGCCACGGCACCCGTCAGGATATCGATCTGATCGGCGATCTTTCGCGCAATATGCTGGGGCGTACGTTCTGTCCCCTGGGCGATGCGGCGGCGCTGCCGACCGAATCCATCGTCACGAAATTCCGGCAGGAGTTTGAAGACCATTTGAATGGCAAGCCGTGCCCGTTTGAGCATGCGAATCGTCTGGTGGCGGTCTGATGGCTGACAAAGTGAAGTTCACCCTCGACGGCAAGGTGCTGGAAGCGGC
The DNA here is from genome assembly GCA_963723015.1 of Bryobacterales bacterium. GTDB lineage: Bacteria > Acidobacteriota > Terriglobia > Bryobacterales > Bryobacteraceae > PALSA-243. The sequence continues at coordinate 82,075 of CAVRPF010000011.1, read as the reverse complement.
GCCGGGCTCGCTGGTGATTGACGCGGCCAAGCGGGCCGGCATTGATATTCCAGCCTTTTGCTACTACGAAGGCTACACGTTGCAGGCCGCCTGCCGCATGTGCCTGGTGGAAGTGGAAAAGATGCCGAAAATGCAGACCGCCTGCACGCTGGCGGTGGCTGAGGGCATGGTGGTGCGCTCGGCAACCAAGCAGGTGGCCGACGCGCGCAAGTACACGCTGGAATATCTGCTGACAAACCATCCGCTCGATTGCCCGGTATGCGACAAGGGCGGCGAGTGCGAGTTGCAGGACATGGTTTTCCGCTATGGCGCGGGCGAAAGCCGGTTCACCGAAATCAAAGTTCACACGCCTGAGAAGCAGTTTTCGCCAGTGGTATTTTTCGATGCGCCGCGCTGTATCCTGTGCTTCCGCTGTGTGCGCGTTTGCGACGAAGGCATGGGCGTGAACGCGCTGGGCGTGGCGAACCGCGGCGCGATTTCGGAAATCATTCCCAATGTGGGCGATCATCTGGAATGCGACGAGTGCGGCATGTGCATCGATATCTGCCCGGTGGGCGCGCTCACCAGCGGCGCCTATCGCTACAAAACGCGGCCATGGGAGATGACGCATGTGGGGACAATCTGCACCCACTGCGCGGACGGATGCAAGACCACGCTGGGGACGCGCAACGACCAGATCATTCGGGGCAATAATCGCGATCACTCCGGAATCAATGGCGAGTTTCTGTGCATTAAGGGCCGCTACGCATTCGATTTCTATAATCATGCGGAACGGCTGTTGGCGCCGCGGGTACGCGTGAGCGGCGAGCTGGAAGAGGTCTCCTGGGCGGAAGCGCTAAGCGCCGTGGCCAAGAAATTCAACCAGACGCTGGCCGATGGCGGCACATTCGGCGTGGTCGGCTCGAACCACACCACCAACGAAGAGAATTTCTATTTGCAGAAATTCGCGCGTGAAGTTCTAAAGACGAATAACATCGACCACCACCGGACCGGTGACGTGGTGACGCTGCTCGACGCATTGAGCGGCAAGACCGGACAATTAGCGACGGTGAACGATCTATACGACCGCAAGGCGTTCCTCATTCTGGGCGCCGATCTGGCGCTTGAACATCCGCTGCTTTCCTTCCAGATACGCGCGAATTACCGGCATCATCAGGCGCAGATCTACGTAGCCACGGCCAAGCCGGTGCGCGAAGATCACTACTCAACGTTGAGCATTCGCGCGGCCGGTCCAGCGGCTTTGGAACAGTTGCGCGATAAGTTGAAGGCCCAGCCCGAGCTCGTGATCCTGTTCGACGATTCATTCAAGGGCGCGGATATTCGTACGCTGGTGGAGTTTGGCGAATCGCTCGGAATCCCGGTGAAATACGTTTGCCTGGTGGATTATTCCAATTCGCGCGGCGCGGTGGATATGGGTGTTACGCCGGAGCTGCTGCCGGGATATAAATCGTCGGGCCAGCCGGGCATGTCCGTGGATGAGATGATTGCCGCAGAGCTGAGCGTGCTATGGGTGGTGGGTGCTAATCCGCTGAAGAACGGCGGGGCGAAAAAGGCCGGTTTTCTGGTGGTACAGGATATGTTTCTTACCGAAACCGCGCAGCAAGCGGATGTGGTGCTGCCCGCCGCCAACGCCTATGAGAAGAACGGAACCATCACCAACGTCACAGGCGAAGTGCAGCGTCTGAAGATGGCGATCCAGACGATGGGCGCCAAACCGGATTTGGAAATCATGGGATTCCTGGCGCGCGAAATGGGTGTAGCTGCGGCGCTTGGTCCGTGGGTTCCGGATGTGGTATTCGCGGAGATTCACCGCAGCGTCCGCGGCTACGCCGTCCCGGCGCCGATACTCGCTACCGGCGGCGCCTCGCAAACGGTGCCTGTAAATGGTCGCATCCCGGTGGATACGCGCGCGGATCTGGTTCGATCGGACCATAACGGCCTCTTCGCCTCGGGGACGCTGGGGCGCTATTCTAAAGTACTGAATTCAGTTTTGGAAAGCCGCCAGCGCTAAATGCATCTGCCTAGCATCGACTCGTTCTACATCATCGCGCTGATCAAGATCCTGATCGTGGTGGCTGTGATGATGCACGTACTGGCGTATCTGCAATGGGTGGAGCGCAAGGTGATCGCGCACGTGCAGGTGCGGCCGGGGCCCTATCGCGTAGGCTGGCACGGCCTCCTGCAGCCGCTGGCGGATGTCATCAAACTGATCACGAAAGAAGATATGATGCCGGCCTATTCCAACCGGTTCTTCTTTCTGGCTGCGCCGTTTCTGGCGGTCTTCATGGCGCTGCTTTCCATGGCGGTGATTCCGTTCGGCCCAATGATCGATGTCGCCGGACATCAGACCTACATGGAAATGACCGATCTGAACATCGGCGTGCTGTTTATTCTGGCGGTTTCATCCATGGGCGTATACGGCATTGCCCTGGCGGGTTGGTCTTCGAATAATAAGTATTCCCTATTGGGGGGAATGCGCAGCTCGGCGCAGATGATCAGCTACGAGCTGCCGCTATCGTTGGCGGTGGCGGCGCCGCTGCTGCTTTCCAATAGCTTGAACTTGCGCACCATCGTGGATACGCAGGCAGGCAGCGTCATTCACTGGAACATATTGCGCGGTCCGTTCCCGCAAATTATCAGCTTCGTCATTTTTCTGATAGCGGCATTCGCGGAAACCAACCGTATACCATTCGATCTCCCGGAAGCGGAAAACGAGCTGGTAGCCGGATTTCATACCGAATATAGCAGCATGAAGTTCGCCTCGTTTTTCATGGCCGAATACGCCAACATGACGACCGTCAGCGCGATGGCGGCGATCCTGTTTCTGGGCGGCTGGATGGCGCCATGGCCGGCTCGGTATGGCTCCAGCTTTGTGCCGTCCGCTATCTTCGCGACGGCCGCCCTGGTGGCGTTCTATCACGGAGCGAATGCCGCCCGGAAGCGCGATAAAAGATCGTTCCCCATTTTCGGGGTTCTTTTTCTTATCTTTGCCGCGGTATTTCTGGCGCCCATGGTGCAAAGCTGGTTAATACCGCTATTCTGGTTCTGCGCCAAAGTGGGCGCGATTTTGTTCGCTTTCATGTGGATTCGCGCCACGCTGCCGCGTTTCCGGTACGACCAATTGATGGGCTTTGCGTGGAAGGTTCTGTTCCCGGTAGCGATGTTGAACCTGCTGGTAACCGGTTTTCTGGCCGCTTGGTTTTAAGCATGGACGTAATTCTCTTTCTGGTGTTCGCCATTATCGCGGTAGTCTGCGCCATCAACGTGGTTGTACAGACGCATCCGATTTCGAGCGCGTTATCGCTGGTGGGCGTTTTGGGATCGTTGGCGGTTTTGTATCTGCTATTGGGCGCGGAGTTCATCGCGGCGGCACAAGTAATCGTCTATGCCGGCGCCATTATGGTGCTCTTTCTTTTTGTGATCATGCTGCTGAACGCGGGCGCGGAAGCCAAGCGCGGGCGTTCATTGATGGCGAGCCTGTTGGGCGCTCCGTTGCTGATCGGGTTGCTGGGCCTGCTGGCATACTTTGTGCAGCGCCTTTTCCCGGTGGGCACGAGCGCGCATTTCGGCGGCTTTCAGGGTGGCTCGCCGAGGGATGTCGGGCGGGCTCTCTTCACGACCTACCTCCTGCCCTTTGAAATCACTTCGCTGCTGATCTTGATTGCTATCGTCGGAGCCGTAGTACTGGCGCGAAAGGAGATGGACTGATGAGTGAAGTTCCGATTTCCTGGTATCTCACGCTAAGCGCGATCCTGTTCGTGCTGGGTGTCGCCGGTTTCGTATTCCGACGCAGCATCATCACCGTGTTCATGTCAATTGAACTGATGCTGAACGCGGTGAATTTGAGCTTTATCGCCTTTGCCTACCAATATAAGCAGGTGAATGGCCATCTATTCGCATTTTTCGTAATGGTGGTGGCGGCCGCGGAGGCGGCGGTGGGCCTGGCGATCATTTTGACGGTTTTCAAGAATCGATCGACGTTGAATATCGACGATATCAGTTCGATGAAAGACTAAGAAAATGATCGACGCAGAGACGCTGAGACACAGAGAAGCAAATTCTACGATTCTTAAATCTTCTCCGCGTCTCTGCGCCTCTGCGTCAAAACGCTCCCTCTGAACCCATGCAACTCTGGCTCATTCCGATTCTTCCGCTGGCCGGATTCCTGATTAACGGCATCTTTGGCCGCCGTTTCTCGAAGGCCATGGTCAATGTGTTCGCCATTGGCAGCGTGGCGCTGGCGTTCGCGTGGGTGGTGAAGACGCTGCTTGGCCTGGGCGATCTGAACGCCTCTTACACCGAGCACTACTTCACCTGGATTCAGAGCGGCATCCTCACCGTGAATTGCGACTTCACGGTAGACCGGTTGACCGCGGTCATGCTCTTGATCGTGACCGGCATCGGCTCGCTGATCCATATTTATTCCATCGGCTACATGGCGCATGAGCATGGTCCGAACCATGGCGGATACTACCGCTTCTTCGCGTATTTAAACCTGTTCATGTTTTTCATGCTGACGCTGGTGCTGGCATCGAACTATCTGGTTCTGTTCGTCGGGTGGGAAGGCGTGGGCCTGTGCAGCTATCTGCTGATCGGGTTCTATTTCGATCAAAAGTTCTCTACCGATGCCGGAAATAAAGCATTCATCGTGAACCGCATCGGCGACTTCGGTTTTTCGCTGGCCATGTTCCTCATGGTGAAGCAATTCGGGTCGCTTGATTTCGGAACCGTATTTCATCAGGCTGCGGGCGCGTCGCCGGCGTCGTTGACCGCTATCGGCCTGCTGCTGCTCTTGGGCGCATGCGGAAAATCGGCGCAGATTCCGCTATACACATGGCTGCCCGACGCCATGGCCGGCCCAACGCCGGTTTCGGCGCTGATTCACGCCGCCACCATGGTGACGGCCGGCGTCTATATGTGCTCGCGTTCGTGGCCGATCTACGTACACGCGCCGGATGCGATGAACATGATCGCGATAATCGGCATCGCGACGGCGTTTTTCGCTGCGACCATCGGGCTGGCCCAGACCGATATCAAAAAAGTATACGCGTATTCCACGATTTCGCAGCTTGGTTACATGTTCGTGGGCGTAGGCTGCGGCGCATTTTCGGCGGGAATCTTTCACCTGATGACGCACGCATTTTTCAAGGCGCTGCTCTTCCTGGGAGCGGGAAGCGTGATCCACGCGCTTGCGGGCGAGCAGGATATGCGCAATATGGGCGGCATGCGCAAGCGGATTCCGTGGACCTTCGCGACCATGATGTGCGCCTCCTTAGCTATCTCGGGCGTGCCGCCGTTCTCGGGATTCTTCAGTAAGGATGCGATTCTGGTGGCGGCTAATCATCATGCGCCGTGGATGTACTGGGTGGGCGTAGTGACGGCCGGCATGACGGCATTCTACATTTTTCGGGTGATGTTCCTGACGTTCTTCGGCGAATACCGCGGGCAAGCGCATCATCCGCACGAATCGCCGCCGGTGATGCTGATTCCGCTGGTGATTCTGGCGGCGCTATCGGTGGGCGGCGGATTTATTGGAATTCCGATATTTTTGCAGCAGGTCTTTCCCGCCATGGAAGCGGCGGAAAATATCGCTCTCGTGGCGATTTCAGTCATCGCCGGTCTGATTGGCATCGCCCTGGCGTATCTGATGTATGTCGCCAAGCCGGCATTGGCGGATTCGCTGGCTTTGAATTTAGGCGGACTCTACCGGGCCGTCTATAACAAGTGGTACGTGGATGAAATCTACGATGCCACTGTGGTCAATCCGCTGGTCAACGGCTCGCGCGCGGCGCTTTGGAAGGGCGCGGACGCGGGTATGATCGATGGCGCCGTGAATGGCGTCGGATTCGCCGCGCGCGGCGTGGGCGGCGTGCTGCGGCTGATTCAATCCGGCAATATCCGCAGCTATGCCACCTGGGTATTGTTCGGCGGCGTGCTGGTGATCGTGGCGATGGGAATCGCCGGAGGCATGCGATGAACTTGCTGATGCTGGTTCTGGCGCTGCCGCTGATGGGGTTTCTGGTTGCGCTGGCGATTCCGCGCTCCACGCCGCAAGCCAGCCGGATCTGGGCGATGGTCTCGTCGGTGGCGACGTTCATCGCCTCGGTGGGTCTGGTTTACTATTTCGACCGCGGCGTGGGCGGGGAACAATTCGCGGTGGACATTCAATGGATCGCCTCGCCCGACATTCACTTCTACATCGCGGCCGATGGCGTCAGCTTATGGCTGGTGCTGCTGTCGACCTTTCTGACGCCCATCTGCGTGCTGATTTCCTGGCGCTCCATCCAAACGCGGAGTGAAGGAATTTTTCGCGTTCCTGCTGTTGCTGGAATTCGGGCTGGTAGGCGTATTCATCGCGCAGGATCTGTTTCTGTTTTACGTGTTCTGGGAGATCTGCCTGGTGCCGATGTATTTCCTGATCGGCATCTGGGGACACGAGCGGCGCATCTACGCGGCAGTGAAATTCTTCCTCTACACCATGGCCGGTTCGGTGCTGATGCTGGCGGCGATCATTTACCTTTACAACAAGACGGAGACGTTCAGCTATCCGGCGATACTCGAGATGCTTGCCTCGGGACGGTTGGCGTTCGCGCCGCAAGAGGGGCTGCTGCTGTTCCTGGCTTTCTTCGTGGCGTTCGCGATCAAGGTGCCGCTCTTCCCGCTGCACACCTGGCTGCCGGATGCGCACGTGGAAGCGCCCACGGCCGGCTCGATCATGCTGGCCTCGCTCATGCTGAAGATGGGCACATTCGGAATTCTGCATTTCTGCCTGCCCATGTTTCCAGTGGCCGCGCGGCAGTGCGCGCCCTGGATCGTGGTGCTGGCGATCATCGGAATTATTTATGGCGCGCTAGTGGCGATGGTGCAGCCGAACATGAAGAAGCTGGTGGCGTACTCATCGGTGAGCCATCTCGGATTCGTCGTGCTGGGCATCTTCTCGTTCACGCAAATGGGCCTCGATGGCGCCGTATATCAGATGTTGAATCACGGCATCTCCACGGGCGCGCTGTTCGCGTTTGTGGGCTTGCTCTATGAGCGCAGGCATTCGCTCGAAATCCGGGATTACGGCGGCGTGGCGACCGTCGCGCCATGGCTGTCCACGTTGTTCCTGGTGACGACGCTGGCCAGCATCGGGCTGCCCATGCTGAACAATTTCGTGGGCGAGTTTCTGGTGCTTCAGGGGACCGCGCTCGCGAACTATACCTGGGCGATCTATGCGGCCATCGGCGTAATTCTGTCGGCCTGCTATATGCTGTGGATGTATCAACGCGTGTTTTATGGCGAGACCGGCGAAACGGTTGCGCATCATATGTTCGATCTGAAGGGCCGCGAATGGGCGGCGGTGATTCCATTGGTGGCGATGATGGTGTGGATGGGCGTCTATGCGCAATCGTTTCTGCCGCCCATCGGCAAGACCACCGCGCGCGTGCTCGAGCAGACGCAGGTGAACGTGCCATTCCGCGTGCAGACGCATCCCAATCCGACCCATACCCATGCGGAGATTGCCCGTGCCCGTTGATTTCGGTTTCGGCCCCACCGACGCAATCCGCTTCCTGCCGGAAATCATTCTGAGCGTGGCCGCCACGCTGCTGATGGTGCTCGATCCGGTGGTAAGCAAACGCTGGTCGAATGTGTTCGGGCATCTTAGTATTTTGGCCTTGATCGGCGGCATCGCGGGCGCGGTCTATGCCTACGGCAATCCGGGCCCGGCCTTTGGCGGCCTCCTGATGGTGGACGGCTTCGCAACCTTTTTCCGCGTGCTGGTGATGGGCGTCGGCATTCTGACGGTTCTGCCGTCGTACGCATTTCTGCGGCGGCAACAGGCGGAGGCGGGCGAGTATCATTCGCTGCTGCTATTCTCGATCGCCGGTCAATGCATCATGGCGTCGGCGAATGAGCTGATCATCGTTTTTATCGGACTCGAAATCTCGTCCATCGCCAGCTACGTGCTGGCCGGATATCTGCGCGACGATAAGCGCGCCAACGAATCGGCGCTTAAATATTTTCTGTTGGGATCGTTCGCCACGGCATTTTTCCTGTATGGCGCCGCGCTGATTTACGGCGCTACCGGCACGGTGGAATTAACGCAGGTGCGCGCGCTGCTTGCGGGACCGAGCGCGCCTTCGCCGGTGTTTGTAGGGGTCGCGGCGGCGCTAATCTTCGTGGGGCTGGCGTTTAAAGTATCCGCGGCGCCGTTTCAGAGTGTGGGCGCCGGATGTTTATCAGGGAGCGCCCACGCCGGTGGCGGCGTTCCTTTCCGCGGGGCCAAAGGCGGCCGCCTTCGCGGTGTTCCTGCGCATCTTCATGACGGCCTTCGAGCCTATCGGCGGCGGCTGGGAGCCGCTGGTGTGGATGTGCGCGCTGCTCTCGATGACCATCGGCAACTTCGCCGCGCTGTTGCAATCGAATATCAAGCGGCTGCTGGCGTATAGCTCCATCGCGCACGCCGGCTACGTACTGGTGGCGCTGACGGCGCGCTCGGATATCGGAACCGCGGCGGCGATGTTCTATCTCGCGGCGTACGCGTTGATGAACATCGGCGCATTCGCGGTGGTAAGTCATCTTTCGGGCCGAGGCGAGCGCTATCAGAGCGTGGACGATTTCTCCGGTCTGGCGCAGAAGCAACCGTTCACGGCGGCGATGCTTACTATTTTCCTGCTCTCGCTGATTGGCGTGCCGCTCACCGGCGGCTTCTTTGGCAAGTTCTACATCTTCAAGGCGGCGCTGGAATCGCACCTGGTATGGCTCACTGTGCTCGGCCTGCTTAACAGCGCGGTAGCGGCCTATTATTACCTGCGGATTCTGGTGGTGATGTATATGAAGGAGCCGAGCGAAGCCGCGGAGAAGGCCGAACCGTTATCGCCCGGCATGAGCGCCGCGCTGATTCTGCCCGCGGCGGGCACGCTGGTCTTGGGCATCTTCCCGGGTTGGGTGTTGGATTTCGCGGGGCGGTCGTCGAGCTTTTTGAGGTAGCCGCCGCGGCAAGTTAGCGCCCCGCTGCACCTGCAGAGATGCCTTGGCCTTCCCCGGCCAGAATGTCTTTTTCTACATAGTTTTTGAAAGCCAGTGCTGATGTGAAACACCGGAACCCGGCCTGACTGGCGAGATCCCGCGTGTCCGAGTTCTCATTAAGCAGCACCGCCGCCGGTTGGCTCAATCCTTCCTGAATGCCATTGGGCCAAGCCAGATCGAAAACGGCCTTTTGCTCGCCACTTACCTCGTCTGCGAAGTCGAAGGCTAGGCACGCCGCGCGGCAATCCGTGCGCTTCCACCCAGTCGTTCAAAAGATCGAGCTCCTCCTCTTCCGCTTCGCTGGCGATGCCCCCTGCAACAACGACTGGCGCCTGTGCCGGCTTGGCTGCCCCAGCCAGCCAGCGCACTTCACCATGGAGAAGATCCTCCATGCGCCGATTGGTCTCGGCGGCGAGCAGTTTCCGCCGCTCTTCAAGGAACTCGCGATAGTTCTCCATCTTCCACAACTTAGGTTCGGCGGGAATCCACTGGGAAGCCAGTCCCCCTGGATGGCGCGCCTCGAAAACAGGGAAGTACTCCTGCGGCAGGCGATCGCTAATCTCCAAGTTGGTCTGCTTGGTCTGAAAGCAGAAGTTGGCGAGTGCATTTACTTCCGGGCGCTTGTGCTTGAGCTTGTAGAGCTGAGCCTTCGGGAAGATGTGGTGTACCTCCAGCTTGTTCATTTTTCCGAGAAGGCTGCGTTTGAGCGGTAGTCCCGTGCCCCAGTCTTTCGACTCCCCCATACGCGTCAGCATATACAACACCGGATAAAACCGAGCTCCAAGGCTCCAACCAGTGAACTGGCCCGGCTCGACCCGCAAGCCGCCGTGCCATAAGCGGAGTTGCTCCAAAATTTGTCCAGCCCCCCGTCTCTGCCTTCGAGAGCGGCGAGGTCCTGGTCGATATACGACTCGGTAGAACCGGAGAATCGCCCCCACATGCCCGCTTGAACGAACCAGAAGAGCATTTTGTCTCGTTCCATGGCGTCGAGCGATCCCGCACGTTTGTCGAGGTAGCGGACCATGACCGGAATCGCGAAGCGGCCGAAGAGCACCTGATCATGGTCCAGACCTAAGCGCCCGCCAATCAGATTTAGGCAGGCGTCGATCTGTTTGACCGCCCGTTTCAGTCCATCCTGGACCTCCTGCGCGCTCTTATCGTGTAGGAAACTGAATTTCGCCTCGCCGGTGAGCGCCGTATTCACGGACCGCAGGAGCCAATCGAGGTTAAAGTGGTAGCCGCTCGCCGCCCAGCCCTTGAGGGACTGCTTCATTTCGTCGCGCGCGTCCGGCCACTCGGCGCAGATCTTAGCCAACGCCAGGTCACCCTTTGAGAGCTTGGTGCCACCGCTGTTTACCTGATTGAAGATGTCGACTACTACGTCGAGTGACTTGTCCGCGCCGGTGACCTCCTCAATGTGTAGTTCGATGTCGACGATGCCGAGCAGCCGGCTCAGGCGTCCCACGTACTCGCCCAGCTTCGCCACCAGGCAGTCTCCTGGCTGAGCCGTGCGACAAACTCGCCCAGGCCAACGTTGCCTTTCTGCATCAGTTCGGTCACATTGACCCACAGCGGGTCGCCCTGCATCTTCAGCGGCTGGTAGAACTCGAATTTCTCGGTGTCGAGGTGGAATCGGAGCCCGGTGAACGCCTTCGCGTTACCATCGAAGAATTTCGGCGGCTTGCCGCGCACCACGCCGTAGAGCGAGGTCATGCGCTGCTGGCCGTCGAGTAGAAGGTTCACGACACCAGCCGCGGCCGGACCATCGCCGCGATGGGTCGCCTTCGTCGACTCCGTCTCCCACACCAGCAGCCCTCCGACGGGATGCCGCCGGTATAAAGAAAGAAACAGGCCGCGCACCTGGTCACGATTCCAGACATATCCGCGCTGGAACTCGGGCAAAATCATTTGCCCGCTATCGATTTTGTCGAGGATGGTCCGATACTCTCACAAGGTTTCTCCTGCCGATGATTGGCTGACCGGCGGCCAATTCAGCTTCCATGCGCCCGACTTCAAAGTTCAACTGCGATTGCGGCGATCGCCGGAAAATTTGATTCTGGTTAGCAACCATTGCTGCATCGGAAACGCAACGCTATCACGATTTCGCGGAAGATCCTAATAGCGTGCCGGTCAAAGTTGCCCATTGGCATGCAAGCCAACGGGCCGCCCACCGCGTTGCTCGAAAGTCCCGGCGCCCTCTCCTTTGAGGATTAGATCAAGAGCTACTATTACATCGTGCAGCGCCGTCGCCACGCACACCTCGTGGCTGCGGAGATTCACCCAGGCGGATCCGATGCGGCTTAGAGATGAGTACACGCCCTGATGGGGCTCTGAAAATTTCGTAGCCCGGCTTGGTTCCACAAAATGGGCGCTGGATTTCGGCTGCTGCCATCGGCTTCTTGCGGCGCGCTGGGGCTGTGCTCTCCCTCGGCGGTACAATCAAGCTGATGAAGGAGTACGGCTACACGACCATGTTCGAACCGCTCCCGGAAGGCGGTTTCTGCGCGGTTATTCCGGCGATACCGGAGATCTGCACCTTTGGATCGACGTTGCCGGAGGCTAGGGAGATGGCGCGGGATGCGATCCGCTGCTTTCTAGAGAGCGCTCTTAAGACGGGCGAGCCGATTCCACAAGACGTCGAAGAAATAACTACGGAGCGCGTCGCTGTAACCTTGAGTTAGCGGCATGCAACCTCGGCTGCCCGTGCTCAGACCGAGGGAAGTTGTTGCGGCTCTGCTGCGGGCAGGCTTCTATATCGACCACCAGACCGGCAGTCACGCCCGCCTTCTACACCTCACGCGCTCCGACCTTCACGTGACAGTCCCGATTCACGGCAGGGATATTCCGCCAACCTTCTGAAGCAACGCATCCTAAAGCAGGCGGGGCTCACGCCTCAGGAGTTTCTGAAGCTGCTCTAGGAACTCAAGACTGGCGGATGGCTTAGCGCCAGCCAAAGGCGGCCGGCTTGGCGGTGTTTCTGCGCATCTCCATCACGGCCTTCGAGCTAATCGGCGGCGACTGGGAGCTACTGGTGTGGAATCTGCGCGCTGGGCGTGCCGCTCACCGGCGGCTTCTTCGGCAAGTTTTACATCTTTAAGGCCGCGCTGGAATCGCACCTGGTATGGCTCACAGTGCTGGGCCTTGCTCAACAGCGCGGTAGCGGCCTACTATTATTTTATTTGCGAATTCTGGTGTTGATGTACATGAAGGAGCCGAGCGAAGCCGTGGAGAAGGTCGAGCCGTTATCGCCCGGCATGAGCGCCGCGCTGATTCTGCGGCGATGGAAACGAATTGCTGCGTCCGTATGTCTATGAAACGATCACAGCGGACGCGCGAACAAACGAAGCCAACGCGCGTCTGGCGCTGGCGTTTGGCATAGACCATATCGTGATCCATCGCGGCCGCCCGGCCGACCCGGCCCGCTCGATCTACTGGTCCGATACGGCGATTACGCGCGGCAAACCGGCGATCACGATCGAGAGCGGCTCCCTGGGGACCGACAGTCCGGCGCCGCTGGCCAGCGCCGTATATCTGGACCCGGTGGAGCTGACCAGCCCCGAGACCGGCATTCTGTACCCGGAGGTGGAGCGAGGCCAGCAGGTCGCGAAGGGGCAGTTGCGGGCGCGGATTACGGAGTTTTTCCGCGCGAGCACGGCGGAGGTGCGCTCGCCGCTGGAAGGCGGGTGCTGTACATTGTGGCCACGCCTCCGATTGTGATGGGGCAACCGGTGGGTTTGTGGGCGCCCCGCAGGCCGATCGGATCGAAGCGTTACCTGTGGCATGAGTTACCGATGGCATAATTAGATCTCACTCTCATGCACGATCTCCACTATTTCCGCGCCAACTTCGACCAGATAGCAAAACGCCTGGAAACTCGCGGCGCCGTAGGCGGCCTGGAACAGTTCCGCGAACTCGACCAAAAACGCCGCGCGGTCCTTACTGAATCCGAAGCGCTGAAATCGCAGGTGAATACCGATTCGATGGAGATCGGCAAGCTCAAGCGCGAAGGCGCGGACACCACCGCGCGCCAGGAAACGGTGCGCACTATGAAAACGCGCATCGCTGCGCTGGACGAGCAGGCGAAGCTCCTTGAAGAGCAATTCTACGAACTGCTGGCCGGCATCCCTAATACCCCGCACGAATCCGTTCCGGTGGGCGCAAGCGCCGACGATAACGTGGAAGTGCGCCGCGAGGGCCAGCCGCGCGCTTTCGATTTCCAGCCGAAGGCGCACTGGGATCTGGGCGCGGAACTCGGCATTCTCGACCTGGAGCGCGCCGCGAAAATCACCGGCGCCCGGTTCGCGCTGTATTGGGATATGGGCGCGAAGCTGGAACGGGCGCTGATCAATTTCATGCTCGACGTCCATACTCGCGAGCACGGATATACGGAAGTTCTGCCGCCGTTCCTGGTGAATTCCGCCAGTCTCTTCGGCACCGGACAGTTGCCCAAATTTAAAGAAGACCTCTTCAAGTGCGAGGATCTGGATTTTTGGCTGATTCCAACCGCCGAGGTTCCAGTCACGAATATCTATCGCGACGAGACGCTCGAGGGCGGCGCGCTGCCCATCCAGTTGTGCGCCTATACGCCGTGTTTCCGCAGCGAAGCCGGATCGTACGGACGCGACGTCCGCGGTATTATCCGCGTGCATCAATTTCAGAAAGTGGAGCTGGTGAAATTCACGCGGCCCGAACAAAGCTATGAGGAATTGGAGAAGCTGACCGCCGACGCCGAAGACATTCTGCGGCGCCTGGGGCTGCCGTTCCGCACCGTCGCTTTGTGTACCGGCGATCTGGGTTTCAGCTCGGCGAAAACCTACGATATCGAAGTCTGGTTGCCGGGGCAGAACGGGTTCAAAGAGATCTCGTCATGCTCGAATTTCGAATCGTTTCAGGCACGGCGAGCCGGCATACGCTTCCGCGGCGGAAAAAAGGCGGAGTACGCGCATACCTTGAATGGTAGCGGATTGGCCGTAGGGCGGACGTGGGTGGCGATCATTGAAAATTACCAGCAGAAAGACGGAAGCGTGGCGATTCCCGAAGCGCTGCAGCCATATCTGAACGAAGAAGTGATCCGGCGGAAAAGCAGGTTGGCTTAATGTATTCCGCTCACCGGCTCTTCCTTATGCCGGCGTTTTTGGAACCATTGCTTCACATCCGGCCAAAATTCCTTGAGCACGTTGGAGAACGCGTCGGTTCCGCAAGCGACCAGCAGTTTCTGGACGTTATCGGAGGCGTTGCGAGAATCGGGATAATATGCGTTGGAGATTGCGACGGCGGCGGCGTTGCCGCCCCATTCGGAAAAATTAAAGCTCTTCTGCCCCGAATCCATTTTGGCCACCATTATGCTCTCGACGGCATACCAGAGGCGGTGCTTGGTAGTTCCCGATCCGTGGCCTAATCGGAAATACCGCGGGTCCTGGTGACCCAACGCAGGCACGAATCCCTCCGTCATCATGTTGCCGATCACCTGGTCGGCCGACGCCGTGCCGAAGCGCCGGAAGTAACCTGCCGTACCTTGCCCGAAAGATGGATTCGAGTTGTCGAGCTGGTAGAGCCCGGCGAATAGCCCACCAGTGAGGAACGCCGGCCAGTCGAAGGAATCCTTCAACGCGATCACCATCTTTTGTTTCGCCGTAATCCGTCGAAACGGGATGGAGTTTTCCGTGGTCCGGTTATTCGGAATTACCCCAAAGACGCGCTTATCCTCCGGCGGCTGCACCGGATTTTCCTGCGCAAAAACTGCACGGGCGCAGAACAGGCACAACACTGCCAAGCGAGCGAGACATTGCATGTTGATTAATAGATGAGCGATCGGCCAATTCGGTTTCTAATCATACAACAAAAAATAAGCCCCCCGGTATGCATCGCGCCGTTTCTAATATGAGCCGCGAGGCCTGCCGAGGGGCTATAAATCCGCAGTTTTCTAGCCGCCCACCACTTTTTCGACTTGTCCAACCTTCTTTTGCACCTTACCGGCTACCTTTTCGTCCTGGCCTTCAGCTTCCAGATCCGGGTTTTTGGTGGCGCGACCTATTTTCTCTTTGGCCGACCCTTTCACTTCATGGCCCTTGCCTTTGGCTTGATCCTTAGTGCTGTCTTTCATAGTGCATGCACTCCTTCGACCCGTCACTAGCAAGTTTACTTCCCTGAACGGTTGCGAACTTCCGGACGTATATTCTTCGGGTACGTACGTTAACGGTAACTCGCGTGCTATTAGATGGCAGTCACTACCGGCGACAGCCGTTATGCAAAGGAAGGCCGAAAATGTATCTTGTTCTGTTAATCATTCTGATCCTGCTGCTCTTCGGAGCGCTGCCAACTTGGCCCTATAGCACCGGCTGGGGTTATTATCCGAGCGGCGGTCTCGGTCTGCTGTTGCTGATCGTGATCGTAGTATTCTTAGTCAGGCGAGTCTGAATTCGCGTTGCCGGCGCGGTATTTTGTAGGGATGCGTTCCCGTTTGCATTACGCGCTCGCCGCGACATTAGCCTTGCTCGCCGGGTGTGCCGCGCCGCGTCCAACGGCCGCCGACGCCAAGGCGTTCATCGATAACGCCGAACAGAAGCTGTTTGGCGTTAACGTAGATTCCGGACGCGCCGATTGGATCAAGTCGACCTATATCACCGACGACACCGAAGATATTTCGGCTAAGCTCGATCAGCGCGCCATCGACGCGCAGGTGGAGGATGCCAAGCAATCCACGCGTTTCGGCGGCCTCACACTTGACCCGGTGACGGCACGCAAGATCCAACTTCTGAAGCTGGGACTCACGATTGCCACGCCGTCCGATCCCGCCGAGGCCGAAGAGCTGACGCGCATCGTTTCAGGCATGGAAGGGACGTACGGAAAGGGCAAGTGGTGCCCGAACGGGCCGCAAAGCTGCAAGGATATAGAAGACCTCACCAAGCTCATGGCGGACAATCGCGACGCCAAAGAGCTGCTGGCAGCGTGGAGCGGCTGGCACGCCATCTCGAAAACAATGCGCAAGGACTATACGCGCTACGTTGCGCTGGCTAACAAGGGCGCGCAGCAGCTTGGCTTCAAGGATAACGGCGCCATGTGGCGGTCGAAATACGACATGGCGCCGGACGATTTTGCCAAGGAGCTGGACCGCCTCTGGGATCAGGTAAAGCCGCTCTATCTTTCGCTGCACGCCTACGTACGCAACCGGCTGCATGCCAAGTATGGCGACATCGTCCCCGCTAACGGGCCCATCCCAGCGTACCTGCTCGGCAACATGTGGGCGCAGGATTGGAGCAATATTTACCCATTGGTGGCGCCGCCTAATAGCGATCCCGGCTACGACACGACCGCGCTGCTCAAGAAACACAACGTGGATGCGATCGGGATGGTGAAATATGGCGAGAACTTTTTCAAGTCGCTGGGTTTCGCGCCGCTGCCGCAAACGTTTTGGGAGCGATCGATGTTCGTGAAACCGCGCGATCGGGAGGTGGTTTGCCATGCCAGCGCGTGGGATATCGATCTAGCCGACGATGTGCGCCTGAAGGTCTGTCTGCAGATCACGGGCGAAGATTTCCTGGTGGTTCATCATGAGCTGGGCCACAACTTTTATCAGCGCGCTTACGATAAGCAGCCGTTCCTCTTCCGCGATAGCGCCAACGACGGGTTCCACGAAGCCATCGGCGATACCATCGCGCTGTCGGTGACTCCCGAATACCTGGTGAAGATTGGTCTGCTCGACAAGGCGCCGGACACATCTAAGGATCTCGGTCTGTTGATGCGCAAGGCGCTGGAGAAAATCGCGTTCCTGCCGTTCGGGCTGGTAATCGACCAATGGCGCTGGAAAGTGTTTTCCGGCGAAATCAGGCCCGAAAATTACAACCAGACTTGGTGGGACCTGCGGTTAAAATACCAGGGCGTCGCGCCGCCGCCCGGCCGGACCGAGGGCGATTTCGATCCCGGCGCCAAGTATCACGTAGCAGCCAACGTGCCGTACATGCGATACTTCCTGGCCGATATTCTGCAGTTCCAGTTCCACCGCGCGCTCTCGCAAACCGCCGGATGCACGGAACCTCTGAACCGTTGCTCCATCTTCGATAACAAGGCCGCGGGCGGCCGGCTGAACTCGATGCTCGAGATGGGCGCCAGCCGCCCGTGGCAAGACGCGCTCGAGAAGATCGCCGGCTCCAGGCAAATGGATGCCTCGGCGATTCGCGACTACTTCGCGCCCTTGCAGAAATGGTTGGACGAACAGAATCGGGACAAGCCTACAGGCTGGTAAAACAAGATGCGGCTAAGAAATGGTCCCGCGCTGCAATTCACGCTCGGCGCGAAGCCAGTCCTCTTCGGCGAAGCCGTCCTGGCAGCCGCGGTTAAGCCAATAGCCATAGGCCAACGCTGCGATTTCTTGGTGGGCCGGTGAATAAGCCGTAACGGATTCCGCAGTTGCATGCGCCGTTTCGGTTACGGCCGGTGCGCTTGAGGAGTGCGATTCGGTTTCCCGCTTGGAAGGACGGGTCGCGGTCTTATGACGAGCCGGCGCGGCGCCTGCCGGTGAGACGGACATCGAGGGCTCGGTTTTCTTAAGTCTTGCCATGATCTTTAAAGAAATATCTCCTTGAAAAATTGATCTCTCCATTTTACCCAAGCTATGCCCCATTTTGCATCAATTCTTTCTATCCGTTCGATTACAACTGTGTTCCAGCTTGCACTGCGGCGTGGTGATATAGTTAAGGTACATTGCGAGGCTGCGTAATTCTCGCCTTAACGGCGGCGTTTTCCGCGCTGACGGCCGCTGCGGCGCCCAAAGCGGTCGCCGTAAATCTGGATGGAGTCATCCATCCCATCACTACGGAAATCGTGGGGAACGCGATCGCGCTTGCCAAGCGTGAAAACGCCGCGATCCTGATTATTCGCCTCGACACTCCCGGCGGCCTGATGGACGCCATGCGCGATACCATCTCGGAGATCGTTTCGTCGCCCGTTCCCGTGGTTACCTACGTGGGCCCGAGCGGCGTCCGCGCGGCTTCCGCAGGCTTCTTCCTGCTGGAAGCAGGCGATGTGGCGGCCATGGCTCCGGGCACCAACACCGGCGCGGCGCATCCCGTCGCGATGGGCGGCGAAATGGACGCCACCATGAAGGAGAAGGTGGAAAACGACGCGGCAGCTTACATGCGCAGCATCGTCGCCAAGCGCGGGCACAACGCGGCTGTGGCCGAATCGGCGGTGCGTCAAAGCAAATCGTTCACCGAGACCGAAGCTCTGAGCCAGCACCTGATCGATCTCATTGCGCCCAACGACCGCGCTTTATTGCAAGCTCTCGACGGCCGCACCATCACCCGCTTCGACGGCTCCACGCAGACGCTGCACACCGCCGGCGCGGAGATCGAAGAGTATCGGCCATCGCTGCGGGAACGATTCATTTCCGCCATTGCCGATCCCAATCTCGCGCTGATTATTCTGGTGATCGGCGGTCTTGCCATTTATGTGGAGTTCACGTCTCCGGGCATGATCGCGCCCGGAGTCATCGGCGCCATTATGGTGCTGCTGGGGCTTTCCGCGCTATCGGTGCTGCCCATCAATTGGCTCGGGGCGTTGCTGTTGGCGGTAGCGTTTACGTTGTTCGCCCTGGAAGCCAAGTTCGCGTCTCACGGCGTGCTCGCGGTGGGCGGGGCCATTTCCATGGTGCTGGGCGCGATGCTGCTGATCGATAGCCCGCTGCCCGAAATGCGTATCCATTGGGCTACGGCTATTGGCATTGCGCTTCCATTCGCGGCCATCACGGTATTCCTGCTTTCCCTGGCCGTGCGCGCACGGAGGAGTAAGGTGGAGACCGGCGCCGAAGGCATGCTCGGCGAGCTGGGTTCGGCCGTGACCGAGCTATCTCCCGCGGGCAAAGTGTTCGTTCATGGCGAGTATTGGGACGCTGTTTCTTCCCGTCCCGCGCCCGCCGGAGCGCGTGTGAAAGTTATCGCCATCGATAAATTGAAACTCACGGTAGAACCCTTGCTAGAACAAATTGGAGGCTGATATGAACGATGCCGTCTTAGTGGTGATTGCGGTACTGATTCTATATCTGTTGAGCTCGATTAAGATCCTCCGCGAATATGAGCGTGGCGTGATCTTTCGCCTGGGGCGCCTGCTGTCGGAACCTAAAGGCCCGGGTGTCATCTTGGTTTTCGCGCCCCTCGACCGCATCGTGCGCGTGTCGCTCCGCATCGATACGCTGGAGGTTCCGCCTCAGGACATAGTGACCCGCGACAACGTCACGCTCAAGGTGAACGCGGTGGTGTATTTCCGCGTCATCGATCCGCGGCTTGCCATCGTGGAAGTGGCGAACTTTCTCTACGCCACCTCGCAGCTCGCGCAAACGACCTTACGCAGCGTGTTAGGCGAAGTGGATCTCGACGATCTGCTGGGGCAGCGGGAAAAACTGAACGTCAGGCTGCAATCCATTCTCGACACGCACACGTCGCCCTGGGGCGTCAAAGTGAGCATTGTCGAAGTGAAGCAAGTGGACCTGCCCGATCAGATGATTCGCGCCATTGCTAAACAGGCCGAGGCCGAGCGCGAGCGCCGCGCCAAGATCATCCACGCCGAGGGCGAATACACCGCGTCGGAGAAGCTGGCCATGGCGGCCGAGGTGCTGCAGAAACAGCCCGCGGCCATTCAGTTGCGCTACCTGCAGACCCTGGCCGACATCGGCACGGAGAAAAATACCACCATCGTGTTTCCCTTGCCAATCGATATAATTACAGCTTTGGAGGGTTCCCTGAACCGCTCCAACAAACCCAGCCCAATCACGGGAACTACATAGGATGAAGAACAAGGAAACCGGCGAATTCGAGCTGGTGGTGGGCAACGGCCAGATCATCAGCGGCTTTTTCATTTTTGCGCTGCTGCTGGCGGTATTCTTCGCCATGGGTTATATCGTGGCGCGGGCGAAGTATCAACAGGACGCGGGGGTCGCGACCACCATGGCATCCAACAACCCCCCGGAGAACCGCGCGCCGGCGGCGGCGCCCGCGATTCCGCCGCGCCGCGCCACCGGAGCTCAAGCCGGCCGACGAGCCGGAACCTAAGCCGGCGGTGGCTGCGGCAGAGCCCAAACTAGAAAAAGCAGAGCCGCCCGCGCCTTCACCCGCTTCGGCCGAAACGGCGCAGGGAACCTACTGGCAGATCAGCGCCACCTCCAATCAGGAAGCGGCCCGCGCCTTACAGCAAGCCATCAAAGATATGGGCCTTCCGGTGACGCTCAGCCATGGTCCGAGCAACCTGACGCGGGTGCTGGTGGGCCCCTATACCGATACTGCCACAATGGCTCGGGTGAAGACACAGCTGGAAAGTGCAGGGTGGCAACCCCTGAAGCACATGCAGTGACGCCTCCGCTGGTACAAATCGGCCGTGCGCGCCCGCGGCTGCCCGCGTGGGCGCGCACCGGCCGCACGCATTTCGAATCGCTCCACAAGCTTAAGACGGATCTGCGCCAGCTCCATCTGCATACCGTCTGCGAATCGGCGCGGTGCCCCAACATTCACGAATGCTTTCACCGCGGCGCCGCCACGTTTATGATTCTCGGCAACTGGTGTACGCGCGGGCTGCACGTTCTGCGCCGTGCCTAAGGCCAATCCGCAGAGGCAGGACATGCGCCTCGACCCGGACGAGCCTGCTAACGTTGCCCGGATGGCCGCCGGTTTGAATTTGCGCTACGTGGTGATCACCAGCGTCAATCGCGACGACCTGGCCGATGGTGGATCGCATCACTTTGCGCAAACTGTACGCGAAGTCCGGCGCACGCTGCCGGCGGCGCGGGTGGAAGCGCTGACCCCCGATTTTTGCGGCGATATGGACGCCGTGGCGCGCGTGCTCGATGCCGGTCCGCACGTGTTTAATCACAATATGGAAACTGTGCCTCGCCTCTATCGCCGCGTGCGTCCGCAGGCCGATTACCAGCAGTCGCTCGATGTATTGCAGTTTGCGCGCCGCCACGCGCCGGAGACCCTGACCAAATCGGGATTTATGGTGGGGCTGGGCGAAACCGTCGACGAGGTCCACGCGCTTCTGCGCGATCTGCACGCGCACGGCGCCGATGTGGCCACCATCGGCCAGTATCTGCAACCGACGCGCCGCAACTTACCGGTGACGGAATACATCGCTCCCGCGCAGTTCGATGCGTGGCGCGATTACGGCTTATCGCTGGGATTTCGCATGGTATTCAGCGGGCCGCTGGTGCGCAGCTCCTACATGGCCGACGCGGTACACGAGGAAGCGCGACGAACAACGTGCTGAAGAGTAGGGCAGGCGCTTTGTGCCGCCGTTTTCTCGACCAGGCCTGGCTCAATTGGCTGCTGGCCTGCCTTTCCGCCGCCCTGTTGATTCTGATCTTTCCGCGATTCGACCTGACGTGGCTCGCTCCGTTCGCCCTGGCGCCGCTCTTGATCGCCGCGGCGCGCGAGCGGCGGCCGCGGCGGAGATTCCTGCTGGGATGGGCGGCGGGCGTCGTCTACTGGTTCGGGGTTTGCTATTGGATTCAATTCGTCCTCTCGTTCCACGGCGGCTTGGGCGATCCGCTCGGTTGGGCCGTCTTCATGCTGTTCTGCTTCGCCAAAGCGCTGCACATGGCGGTGTTCGCGCTGTTAGCCGGCATCCTGATGCGCGGTTGGTGGGCCGTGCCGGGGGTAGCGGCATTGTGGGTAGCTATCGAAGTGACGCACGGGCCGCTCGGCTTCGCATGGTTGGCGCTGGGCAATGCCGGAATCGATATGGGAGTTCCGCTGCGCCTCGCGCCCGTCACCGGCGTCTACGGCCTATCGTTTTTGTTCGCAGCTATGTCGGCGGGGGTGGCGCTAGTAGCGTTGCGGCGGCCGCGCCAGGAATTACTGTGGCTGGCGGCGATGCCGTTCCTGATCTTTTTACCACCCCTCCCCGATCAGCATCGCGCGCGCGAAACCGCGCTGCTGGTGCAGCCGGATATCTCCGAGACCGCTGAATGGACCGCCAGCTCGCTGGCGGATACCGAGCGCGAGCAGGCTATCCAGACGCTGCGGGGAGTGCTGGTGGCGGGACAGCGTCCTCCGGAGATCATCGTGTGGCCGGAAGAGCCGGCGCCGTTCTACTATTATCAGGATGCTCACTTTCGCGAGGAGGCCGACAAATTGGCCGCCGCCGCCCACGCCTATCTGTTGGTAGGCACGGTAGCCCGCACTCCGCAAGGCGCCCCACTGAACTCGGCGGTGCTGATATCGCCTGCGGGCGCCGCCGTCAGCCGCTACGATAAGGTTCACCTAGTGCCGTTCGGGGAGTTTGTGCCATGGCCATTCGGTTTCGCCAATCATATCTCGACGGAAGTGGGCGATTTCGCGGCCGGGAAACAAGTAGTGGTATCGCCGATGGGAGATCACCGCATCGGTACGTTCATCTGTTACGAATCGGTGTTCCCGAATTTCGTGCGGCAGTTCGTCGCGAACGGCGCCGAGGCGCTCTTCACAATTTCGAACGACGGCTGGTTCGGCAAGAGCGCCGCGCGCGAGCAGCACCTGACCATTGTGCGCATGCGCGCCGCGGAAAACTGGCGCTGGATACTGCGCGCCGCCAACGACGGCATCACCGCGACCATCGATCCGGCCGGACGCGTGCTGGGACACTTACCGCTGTACGTGGAGGCAACCTCATACACCGGCTTCAACTTCATTTCAACCCAGACTATATATACGCGATACGGCGATTGGTTCCCAGGCGTGTGCGCGGTGGTGGCCTTGGCGGGTCTGGTGGCGGCGAAATGGAGGCGGAGACGCGCAACGGCCTAACCACGCGGATTGGGGCCGCATTCGACGGCGAGCACCGATGATTGCTCCCATCAGCTTTACCAGCTGTCGCGACGCCACGCCACCTCGCCGTTCACGATTGTGGCCACCGGTCCACCGCGGAAGGCGCGGCCATGGAACGGGGAATTGCGGCTGCGCGAGAACGACCGGTTCACGTCGTAGGTCCAGTTCAGATCCGCGCTGAAAATGGTTACATCGGCTGGGGCGCCTGGCGCCAGCGTACCGCGCCCGAGACGCATCACCGATTCGGGACCGGTGGTGAACAGCTCCACCATGCGGCTCAGCGTAATCTTGCCGGCATGGACCAATTCTTCCAGCGTGAGCGCGACGGCCGTTTCCAGGCCGATGATCCCGAAAGGGCAGCTTTCGAACTCCTGCATCTTCTCGCTGCCGGGATGTGGCGCATGGTCGGTGGCAATCGCATCGATGGCGCCGCTCACGATGCCCTCGGTGATGGCGTCGCGATCGCGGCAGTCGCGCAGCGGGGGCTTCATCTTGTAATTGCTGTCGTAAGGGGCCATGTCCCGGTCGCTGAGCGAGAAGTGGTGCGGAGTGGTTTCGCAGGTCACGGCCAAGCCGCGCCGCCGCGCATATTCCACCATCGCGACGGCGTTGCGCGTAGAGATGTGGGCCACATGGTAGCGCGCGCCGGTGAGCTGCGCCAGGACCAGATCGCGCGCGACCATCACGTCTTCGGACGCGGCCGGGATGCCGCGCAACCCCAGGCGCACCGACTTTGCGCCTTCGTGCATGTCGCCGCCGGCGCTGAGGTTCAGGTCTTCACAATGATCGATCACGGGTAGATCGTATGATTTGGCGAACTCCATGGCGCGGCGCATTACGCGCGAATTCATCACCGGCCGTCCGTCGTCGGAGATGGCTACCGCGCCGGCCGCTTTCATGCCGCCGATCGCGGCCAGCTCAACGCCTTCGCTCCCCTTGGTGATGGCGCCGATGGGAAACACGTTAACGATGGCGCTGCGCCGCGCGCGCTCCACGATATAACTCGTGACGGTTACGCTGTCGTTGACGGGCTTGGTGTTCGGCATGCAGCAGATGGAAGTGAATCCGCCGGCCGCCGCGGCGCGCGATCCGCTCTCGATGGTTTCGGCGTGCTCAAAACCGGGCTCGCGCAGGTGGACGTGCATATCGATAAAGCCGGGCGCCACGATCAGACCGCGTGGCATCGAAAATCTCCGCTCCTGGAGAAGAGATCGCCGATCCGATTCCCTGGATGCGGCCCTCGGCGATCAAGAGGTCGGCCGCGCGGTCGGTGTTCGACGCCGGCTCGATCACGCGGCCATTCTTGATCAGAAGGGCCATCAGCCGATCACCTTCTCGAGCACCGCCATGCGCACGGCGATGCCGTTCTCCACTTGATTGAGAATGACCGAGCGCTGGAAATCGGCGACTTCGGATGAGAGCTCGCGGCCGCGGTTGATCGGGCCGGGATGCATCACGATGGCGTCGGGTTTCGCCAGGTCCAGATGCTCCAGGCGAAGTCCGTAAAAACGGAAATATTCGCTGGCCGGGAATGCGGCTTCGTGCTGGCGTTCGAGCTGCACGCGCAGCATCATGATCACGTCGGCATCGCGAATGGCCTCGCGGATATCGGTAGTCAGTCGCACGCCCGGCGCAAGCTGGGCGAGCTCCGGCGGCAGCAGCGAAGCGGGCCCGCAGAGTACGATTTCCGCGCCGAATTTCGAGAGCAAATATACGTTGGAACGGGCCACGCGGCTGTGCGAGAATATCCCCGATAATGGCAACGCGCAGGCCTTCAAGCGCGCCGCGGCGGTCGAGAATCGTGCGGGCGTCGAGCAGCGCCTGCGTCGGATGCTCGTGGGTTCCATCGCCCGCGTTGATGATAGGGGTTTGCAGGTGGCGCGCGAGAAAATGCGGCGCTCCGGAAGCGGCGTGGCGCATTACGATAGCGTCGGGACGCATGGCCGCCAGTGTGTTCAGCGTATCCACCAGCGATTCGCCCTTGCTGACGCTCGATCCGGCGGCGGTGATGGAAACCGCGTCCGCGCCCAGGCGCTTGGCGGCGATTTCAAAGCTGGTGCGCGTGCGCGTGGACGCTTCGTAGAACAGGTTGACGATCATTTTGCCGCGCAGCGTGTCGAGTTTCTTGAGCGATTGCGTTCTGTAACGGCTGAAAATCCCTGGCGCGCGCCAGTATCGCTTCGATCGCGCCGCGGTCGAGCTCTTCGATACCGAGCAATCCGGCGGGCATGTCCTAAGCTTCGCTGGCGGCCGCGCGCTCCACGAGCAGCACTTTTTCCATGCCGTCGATCTCCTGCAACTTCACTTCGATGATTTCGATATCAGTGGTTTGCACGTTTCGGCCGATAAAGGCGGCTTCAATCGGCAGCTCGCGGTGGCCGCGATCAATCAGCACCAGCAGGCGCACGCGCGCCGGACGGCCGCGCTCGAACAGCGCATCCAGAGCGGCGCGGATGGTGCGGCCGGTATAGAGGACATCGTCCATCAGAATGATATCGAGACCGGTAACGTCGAAGGGAATTTCGGTGGCGGGATTGACGACGGGCGTGATGTCGACCGTGCTGAGATCGTCGCGATAGAACGTGATGTCCAGAATGCCGACGGGAATCTTGCGGCTTTCGAGCGCTTCGATTTTCCTGGCGAGGCGCTGCGCCAAAGGCACGCCGCGGCGGCGGATGCCGATGAACGCGAGCCGGTCGAGATTGGTGGTTTTCTCGAGCACTTCGTGCGCCAGGCGAACCAGCGTCCGGTCGATTTCCGACGCGCTCATGAGCTGGGCTTTTTCGCGGGTCAGGGGCATAGGGGCTGAAGGACAATGTATCATGGACGCGCGGCCGCCATTGCACTGCAAACAGCGCCGCGAAAACGCCTACTCTCCAAAGCGCCGCGCCCGGCGCTCCGGCCCGAACGCCGTGGCCACGATGCTCATGACGAAAAATGCCGCGGCCATTATGGACATCGTATACGCATAGCTAATATGCCGCGCCACGGCCGCCTCGGCATAGTTTACAGGGCTCGATAACAGCACCCCAACTGATATCCAAATCCGGGAAGAAATCCGCGCACGGAGTCCGGCGAAAGCTCGCTGAGATGGGCGGGAATCACGCCCCACGCGCCTTGCACCATAAACTGCATTAGGAAAGCGCCCACTACCACCAGGCCATTGGGATGCTGAACGCCCACAGCGGAACTGCCAGGATCGCGGCGCCAGCGCGACGATTATCGAGCGCCGGCGGCCGAAGCGGTCGGACATCATGCCGAAGAGCGTGCCGCCCACGATCGCGCCGATCATGGAAACCACCGTCGTCAAGGAGCGCTGCGAAATGCTGAAGCCTCGCTGCCGCAGAAGGAACGTCGGGTACATATCCTGCGTGCCATGCGCCGCCAGGTTCATCGCCATCATGAAGACCATCAGGTAAAGCAACAGTTTCCAATGCGAAAGAATGGCGCGGCGTAGATCGCCCCAGTTTGCGTGCCGCTTCCGCTCCCATACTTCCGACTCTTTGACGCGCGAGCGGACGAAGACGCGCAAGCAACGCCGGCAGTCCGCCGATGAAAAACAGCGGCCGCCATCCGTAATGCGGAAAGATGAATTATACGCCAACGACGCCAGCAGAAATCCCATCGCATATCCCTGCTGCAGAAATCCGCTGAGCAGCCCGCGCAGCGGCGGCGCCTTTTCCAGCGCCAGCGATGCGCCCACGCCCCATTCGCCGCCCATGCCGATTCCAAACAGCCCACGCAAAACCAGGAACGCGGTGAAACTGGGCGCGAGTCCCGAGAGCACTTCCACGATGGAATAGAACACCAGGTCGATCATCAGCGGCAGCCGGCGTCCATAGCGATCGGCCAATAATCCAAAAACAAACGCGCCTACGGGCCGGAACGCCAGCGTCACCCAGGTCGCAATCGCGATCTGCTCATCGGTTTTGTGGAATTCGCGGCCGATGGCGGTGAGGCACATGACCACCAGAAAGTAATCGAACGCATCGAGCGTCCACCCGAGGTAGCTGGCCAGCAGCGCGGCGCGATGATCGCCGGCGCCGGAGGATAGAGAGGATGGCACTAGCAAGTAATCTTAGCGAACTATCGGCGCGGCGCCATCGATGCGCGTCAATCGTACCTGAGCGCCACGATTGGATCGACGCGCGCCGCCCGCCGCGACGGGATCCACGCCGCCAGTGCCGCTGTCAGCGTCAGCACCGTAACTGCAACGATCAGCGATAAAGGATCTCCCGGGGTTATGCCGAACAACAGCCCCTTCAGCATGCGCATTACCCCAAACGAGCACACCACGCCCGCCGCGATTCCGGCGCCGGTCCATACTCCCGCAAATGCTTGAATCAGTATCGTGATATCTCTGGGCCGCGCTCCCAATGCCATGCGAACGCCGATCTCCTGCGTTCGCTGCGCCACCAGGAAGGAAAGCACGCCGTACAGCCCCACCGCTGCCAGCAACAGACCAAATCCCGCGAACAGCGCCACCAAGGTCGCAACGAATCGCGGCTGCTCGTGGAACCGGCCGACGCGCTGGTCCATGGTTTCTATGGTGACCGGTAATGACCGATCCACTTGCGCCACCTCTTGCCTGATCCAGCGCGCCAAAGCCGCCGGGGCCAACGAGGTGCGGAACAGCGCCACGCTGGACCGTGGAGGCGCTACATTGTCCATGCGTAGGCGGTAATACTCGGGATCGGTCTCGGTCAATCCGTTGTTGCGCGTATCGGCGGCGACTCCCACGATGGGACACCAGTGGCCGTTCCCATCCAATTCGATTTGCTGGCCAATCGGGTTTTCGCTTCCGAACAACCGCCGCGCCAAGGTCGCGCCGAGGATGACAGGAGATTCGCCGGAGGCGCGCTCGCCTTCGCCAAACACCCGCCCGGACAAAATAGGAATACCCATCGTACGGAAATATCCCGGAGTTACCCAGCGAAATTCGACCATGCCACCATCCGCCGCTACCGGGCGATGTCCCGCGATCCGCAGGTTGGAATAAGGCCGTCCCCCAGAGCCGCGCGGCGGGATGGAATCGCTCAGCGCGAAAGATCCGCCGCCGGGGACGCTCTTCAACCGGGCTTCCAGTTGGTGGAAGAACGCCGACCGCGTCCTGTCCGGCCGATAACGCTGTTGCCCGAGAGTGAAGGATGCCGTCACTACGTGCTCGGGCTCGAACCCCAGCGCTTCGTTCCGCAGATTACAGAAGCTGCGCAGAAATAAAGACGCGCCGGTCAGCAGCACCAGGGAGATGGCCACCTGCACGGCCACCAGCAGTCTCCGGAATAGCGTTCGCGCCGTACCGGCGACTCGCGCTCCGGCCAGCGCCTCAGCGCGCGGCCGTTCGAGAGCCGGCGCCATCCCGAACAGCAACGCAGCCGCAATTGACGCCGCCAGCGCGAACAGCAGCACTCGTCCATCCACGCCGGTCCGGTCCACGCGCAGCATACCCTCCGGCGCCATCGCCACCAAGGCACGCATCAAAATCCAGGCAATTCCGCATCCGGCCAGGCCGCCGGCGAGCGCCAGCGCCAGACTTTCGGTGAGCATCTGGCGTATCAAGCGGCCGCGTCCCGCGCCAATCGCCGCCCGTACCGCCATTTCGCGCCGGCGCGCCGCAGCACGCGCGAGCAGAAGATTCGCCACATTGGCGCAAACCAGCAGCAGAAGAGCAAGCACCGCGCCGAACAACATCCAGGAGGCCAGCTTCACATCATGGATCTGCCGGTCGCGCAGCGAGCGGACCACCAGACGCACTTCCGAGCGGAGTTCCTTGGGGACATCCAGTTGCACCGTCCGTTGGAACAGCGGCAGCATCCGCTCGCGCGCCTGCTCGATGGATACGCCGTCCCGTAGCCGCGCGAATGTACGCAGAGCCGAGGAGGAATTCGCAGCGCGCGGCAAGGCGGCATCGAGGCGCTCCGAAATCAGGATGTCCGGAACTCCGGTTTGCGGCATCTCGAAGCCCTTCGGCAGGATGCCAACAACTCTCACCCGTCCCTCATCCACGATTACGCTCCGGCCAATTACATGCGGATCGCCGCCGTAGCGGCTCTGCCAAATGGGGAAAGAAAGCAGTGCAACGGGAGGCGCATGCGGTTGGTCGTCTTCGCGCGTGAAGTCGCGCCCGAGAGCCGGCGCGATTCCGAAGGTCCTGAGAAAATTCGCCTCCACCGCATAACAGGTGACGCGGAATGGGGTGGCGGTGTCCCCAGCCCCGGCGAGCAAATCGCACTGCGAACCCGGCCGCATGGAGGTGAGGTCCTGAAAGACGGTTTGATGTTGTCGCCAATCCAGGTAACTGGCGACCACGTTGAACTCGTTGTTATCCACCGGGCCGAAGTACCCGATAGACACTAACTGGCGGTCGTTCGGATAAGGAAGACTGCGAAAGAGCAAAGGATCCACAATGCCAAAGATTGCCGCCGCAGAGCCGACGCCAATCGCAATAGTCGCCGCCGCCAGCACCGCAACTGTGGGAGATCTGAGGAAACCTCGCACCGCCAGCCGGACATCCTGCAGGAAATCGTCGAGCCAATTTCGTATGTGGACGGCGCGGACTTCCTCCAGAGCGTACAGCGGGCTTCCGAATTGCCGCCGGGCAGACCGGCGGGCCTCGTCTGAGGGAAGTCCTTCCGCCTGGTTCCACTCCGCGCGCATATCGAGATGGCTGTCCAATTCGGCTTGCCATTCGGACTCGCGGCGGCGCCATCGACGAAACCGCTGCCAAGGCGCCCTCATGCGAACCTCAACAATTTCCGGACGCCCTTCGCCGTGGACGTCCAGTTGCTTACAGCGGCATCCAGCCGCTTGCGCCCCGCCGCCGTCAACGAGTACAGGCGGGCTTTGCGTCCATTTTCGGTCCTGCGCCATTCGCCCTTGATGAGCTTCTCTTTCTCCATACGATGGAGCGCCGGATAGAGCGATCCTTCTTCCAGGCGCAGCAGCCCGGCGGATACCTCCTCGACATGAAGGGTGATCCCGAAGCCGTGATTGGCCCGATGTTGAAGGGATTTGAGAATGAGCAGTTCCAGCGTGCCCTGAAGATGGTCCGCTCGCCGCACATCTACTCCTAGAAGTCTAGGGTAGACCCCTATGGGGCCGGTGTCAAGCGCGGGCGCGCGGATCCTACGCGACCGTTACAGCAAATCTTCCCGCTTCGCCCGCTCCAGCGCCTTCACCACTTCACCCACCTGCTGCGCCCGGTTTCGCGAGGCGATCAGCAGCGCGTCGTCCGTATCCACCACTATGAGATTTTTGACGCCGATCAGAGCCACCAGCTTGCCGCGTGCGTCCACGAAATTGTTGTGCGCGTTCAGGCAGACGGCTTGCCGCGCGATGGCGTTGCCGCACTCGTCGCGCGGCGATAATTCGTAGACAGCGTTCCAACTGCCGACATCATTCCAGCCGAAATCCGCGGCCGGAATACCGTAAACCGCGTCCGATTTTTCAAGCACCGCGAAATCGATGGAAATGTTGTCGCAAAGCGGAAACGCCTGGTTCAACTTCCCGGCGAACCCGCGCGCGGCAAAGGCCGGCAGAGCGGCCAGAATGGTCGCCGTCTTCGGCAGGTGCTGGCGCAATTGGTCCAGCAGCACGTCGCACCGCCAGAAGAACATGCCCGAGTTCCAATAGAAATTGCCCGCCGCCACATATTGTTTCGCCTTGGCCAGCTTCGGCTTCTCATGAAACTGCTTCACGCGCGCCGCCGACCCCGGCTTGGCCCTGCGCGGAAACTCCACATATCCATAGCCAGTCTCCGGCCAGCGCGGGCGGATGCCAATCACCATTAACCGGCCCGCATTCGAGCTCTCGAGAGCGGCGTTCACGACTCCGCGATACACCGCCTCATCCCCCACGACATGGTCGGAAGGAAAGACGCCCATCACCGCGTCTTTATCGGCGGAAAGCAGAATGTGCGCCGCCAGGCCAATCGCCGGCGCGGTGTTCCGCTGCACAGGCTCCGCCAGAATCTGGCGCTTGGGAATCTCCGGCAATTGTTGGATAATCGCCTCACGTAGATGCTCGTTGGTCAGCACCCACAACCGCTCCGGGAGGAATCAGCGGCGCAAGCCGCGCCACCGTATTTTGGATGAGCGAGCGCTCGCCCACCACGTTTAATACCTGCTTGGCGCTGCGCTTGCGGCTGCGGGGCCAAAAGCGCGTACCGCGCCCGCCCGCCAGGATCAGGCCGTAATAGTGGGGGTTCATTTAATTGAGCGGATATCCGTGAATCAGCCGCAGCGTGCGGCTCCAGCGCGTCTTCGTGGGAAAGTGCATGGCAATATCGATCAGGTGCCGGATGCCCACGCCCGACTCCGTCAGCGCCGCTGTGGAAGCGTCGTACGACCAGTAAATCATCAGCGGCTTGCCGATAATATTCCGGCGCGGCACAAAGCCCCAGTAGCGGCTGTCGAGCGACCAATCGCGGTTATCGCCCATGGCGAAGTACTCTCCGGGCGGCACCACCACCTCGCCATTAGTTACGTGATTCGCCAGCATATCCTGCGCCGATTCCACCACGCTGATGTTGGGATCGGAGGGGAAATCGTCGCGGTACGAATCGATGTAGCCGGTCTTGTGATAGACGTACGGCTCGTCCATGGGCTTGCCGTTCAGAATGAGCCGCTTATTCACCAGGCGTATGTGGTCGCCGGGAATGCCGATGCATCGCTTCACGAAAGTCTGCTGGATGTCCACCGGATAGCGGAACACAATAATATCGCCGCGGCGCACTTCCGTATAGGGCAGCAGGTATTTCGAAATCGGCGCCGTCCGGCGCATAGGCCAGCTTATCCACCAGGAGGTGATCGCCGATAAGCAGCGTGTCTTCCATGGAGCCGGTGGGGATGACGAACGCCTGCAGCAGAGTGGTGGTGCCGAAGAGCAGCAGGATGATGGTGACGGTCCATTCGGCGATGAAGCCCCGATGTGCCGTCGGTCCGCGGAGAGCCGCTTCGCGGCGGCGCATCCTCCATCACGATGCTGTTGTTTTCGTCCACAGCGATCATTTTAACCTGATATCCTGGAAGAACACTTCATGAGGGCCGATTGAGCGCAACCGCCGCGAATGCAATTACGGTGGACAAAGCAGAACAGGCGCGCCGCCGCGCGGTTTGGCTAATCGTGGTTTGTACGTTTTTGGTGGCAGCCGCGCAGATTCTGATGAAGATGGGCGCCGACCATGCCCGGGCGCATCCTGGCCTGGCCGGCATCGTCACCAATCCCGTTTTGGTCGTGGGCTATGGTCTCTACGCGGTGGTTACGGTCTTGATCGTGGTTGCGTTCAAGCACGGAGAGCTTTCGGTACTGTACCCGATTCTTTCGTTGAGTTATCTATGGGTGACGGTGCTATCGTATTTCATTTTTCACGATACTCTTAACAGTTACAAACTTAGCGGCGTGGCAGTAATCGTTTGTGGAGTCGGAGTGCTGGGCCGAGGAACGAAGAAATGACCTCCACGCCCCTCGTTTCCATCCTGCTGGTACTGTTTGGGTCGTTTATCGGCTCTATCGGAATGGTGTTTCTCGAAGAAAGCGTCCGGGGATCTGCATAAGGGCTTCCTCCACATTGTCAACATCAACTCGGCAATCGGAGTAACGCTGTTCGTAATCTCTTCGCTCTTCTATCTCGCTGGAGTCAGCAACGGTCAGTTATCGGTTTTGTACCCCATGGTTTCGCTCAGCTATGTGTGGGCGCTGTTTTGGGCGCGGCTGATATTCAACGAGCCGCTGACGAAGCCGAAATTCACCGGCTTGGGTCTGGTGTTGGCAGGCGTGTTTCTTCTCGGGTTAGGAAGCTGAATCAACCCATCCCACTATAGGATGCCGGGCAATATTTTGCAGAGCTTCGATCCATTCGGCGCGCCGGCCTGCAAACTTATCAGAATCTGATTGCCCCGATCGTCCAACGTTACTTCATATAGAGGCAAGTCCGCGGGCTTGACGATGTACCGGCCGGTCTGCAGCGCGAATGAATCGGCGTAGTCACTGATGACATAAGGATTCGGGGAGACGGCACGCACGCGGAACTGCCACGTTGAAGGCTCGTAGTTCGCATAGCTGTAGCAGTGGCCGATGCAGGCGCGGTCGATCATGTGGGCCAGCGCGTTCACGCGCAAGGTGGGGTCATCGGCGCCGCTGACGACGCGCTGTCCGGCGGGCAGTTGCATCACCATCTGTTGCATATGCCCTTCGAAGCCGTTGAGCGCGCTCTCATCGTGAAATAGAAATCCGAAGAAGACCACCGCGATCGCCGCCATGGCCCACTGCTGCGCGGCACGGATCTTGACGGTCGCCAGCAGCGCGCAGATACACACGGCCGAGCCTAAAGACATGCGCTCGGCGATATACACCAGCGCATGCCGGTAACCCGGAATGGAAATCGCCTCGGGTAGAAGAAAGACCCCGGCCGCGCTGAGAATGCAGAACTGCAGCGGCAATCCGCTGCGGATAGTGCGCGCCCCCCGGTCGAAGATGGACGCCGCCAGCATCCATCCCCAAACCGCCAGCAGGGCGATGAAGAGCACGTAGTATTTATCGTCGAACACGCGCAACTGATCGGCGCCGCTGATCAATGCGATCTGATCGGCCGACCAAAGAGTTGGCCACGCGCCACTCACCATCAAGCGCGCGACTACAAGCGCGCCTAAAGCCGCAACCGTGGCTTGCCATCGGCGGGATTCCCCCATGCGCCGGGCCGCCCACAAAAAGGCCACCAAAGCCACGCCCCACGCGCAGGCCAGCGCGTGCGCGAGGAACGCCAGCACAAATAGTACGAGCGCCGCGGCGAGCCGTTTCGGCTGCATGCTCCACGCGAGCGCCAGCCCCCAGAAGCTCAGCCCAAGCCCCAAATAGAAATCGAAGAAGCCCATGTGAAACACCCATCCGTATGCCAACATCGCAATGCAAGGCAGCATGCTCCAGGCGCGCCGCCCCGCCGCAGCCGAGACAAACGCGAACGCGCCCCACACGAACGTCAACACCGCGATGGCGACGGCGATGCGCTGTCCCAAATCCGCGCCCAGAGCGCGGAACAGACCGCTCAAGATCCGATCGAAGAGGATGTTGGTCGCCTGATTGGCGACGATGAGCCCCTGCAACTTTCCGGCTTCGATCAACTGCGCCAGCCAGGCATTGTAGACATGGCTCGAAAGATCGCCGGCTTGAATGCGAGGCTGCCAGTAGCAAGGCAGTAGCACGAGAATCGATGCCAGAATGTAGCCGATCGGGCTGTGGCCGAGCGCGGCGACTTTGGCGAGCCACGGAGGTGGCGGGGCGGCCAGCGGTGCGCGCACGGGAGCCGTGGCGGATGAGGCTTTCGATACTGGGCGGGCGCGTTTAGCGGCCATTCAACGATTTTCCAACGGGACATCCCAGGTTACCGCGCCGCCCGCGCCGTCGCCTGCCGCGTGTACTAATGGCCCGCTCCGCCGTGATGCGTGGCGCATCCGAAAACGTTGCGGCTCGACTGCCACTGCTCAACTAACGTATCATCCGAAAAGGCCATTCATGAAATTGTACGCGCTCTTCTTTTGCCTAGCATCGGTAATCGCCGCGGCGGACCGGTCGCATATACTCTGGTACAGCCAACCGGCGGCGCAATGGACGGATGCGCTGCCCATCGGGAACGGACGGCTGGCCGCGATGGTCTTCGGCAAAACCGACGACGAGCGCATCCAGCTCAATGAAGATACAGTGTGGCCCGGCTCGCGAAAAAACCGCGATAATCCCGCCGCGCCCGCCGCCGTTCCCGAGGTGCAGCGACTGCTGCTGGAAGGGCGCGTGGCCGAAGCCGAAGCGCGCGCCAAGGACATGCTGGGCGTGCCGCCGCGCATGGTTCCGTATCAGCCGCTGGGCGATTTGCATTTGCGCTTCGGCGCGCGGGATGGTGCGACGGAGTACCGCCGCGAGCTCGATCTGGACACCGGCGTGGCGCGGACGATTTATACGATTCGCGGCGTTACTTACACCGAAGAAGTATTTGCTTCGGCTCCCGGCGATCACATGATCGTCGTGCGGCTCTCCGCGGACCGCCCAGGCAGCATCTCGTTTTCAGCCGCGCTCGACCGCACCGCGAATGCCAAGACCACCGCTGCCGGTTCGGAAATCGTCATGGAAGGCCAGGCATTACGCCAGGATGGTAAAGCCGGCGAAGGCAACAATGGCGTCAAGTTTCGAGCGGAGTTGCGCGCGCGTCGCCCAACACGGCAGCGTGAACGCAGAGGACGATGGTCTGATTGTGCGCAACGCCGATGCGATCACGTTGATGCTCACCGCCGCGACCGATTTTCGAACGCAGGATCTGGCTGGGAGCTGCCGGAACGTCCTCGACGCGGGCGCGAAAAAAACCTACGAGCAGCTACGCAGCGAGCACATTGCCGATCATCAGAAGCTGTTTCGCCGCGTGAACCTTGAACTAGGTCCAGCGGCCGATCCGCTGGCGGATATGCCCACTGACCGGCGGCTGCAGCGGATGCAGAGCGGCGAAACCGATGCCCATCTGGTTGAGACCTACTTCCAGTTCGGCCGCTATCTCCTGATCGCGAGCAGCCGCCCCGGCAGCATGGCGGCGAACTTACAAGGTAAGTGGAATGAGAGCATGGCGCCGCCCTGGGAAAGTAAGTACACGATTAATATCAATACCGAGATGAACTACTGGCCGGCCGAGCCTACTAATTTATCCGAGCTGACCGAACCGCTATTCGATCTAATCGACAACGCTCGCCCAGCGGGCCGGGAAGTGGCGCAGTTCTATTACAAGGCGCGCGGTTTCGTGATTCATCACAATACCGATCTTTGGGGCGACGCCGTACCTATCGATGGCATTCCATCTGGCATCTGGCCCTTCGGTGGCGCATGGCTCTCACTGCACTATTGGGACCACTACGATTTTACGCGCGACCGGGCGTTTCTTGCCAACCGCGCTTACCCGGCACTCAAGGAAGCCGCCGAGTTTCTGCTCGATCTGCTGATACCCGATGGCAAAGGGCACTTAGTGAGTGGGCCCTCGCTCTCGCCGGAGAACCGCTATAAGCTGCCCGATGGGACCACACACTCGCTGTCGATGTCGCCGACCATGGACATTGAGATCACGACCACTCTATTCAATCGCACTATCCAGGCGGCGGAGATCCTCGGCGTGGATGCCGAGTTTCGCCGACAGCTCGCGAGCGCGCGCGCCAAACTGCCGCCGTTCCAGATCGGCAAGTACGGCCAACTGCAGGAGTGGCAGGAAGATTATGAAGAGCAGGACCCGGGCCATCGCCACATCTCGCACTTATTCGCGCTATTTCCCTCCGATCTGATCACGCTGCGCGGCACGCCGGAGCTGGCGAAGGCCGCGCGCACCACGCTGGAGCGGCGGCTCGCGCATGGAGGCGGGGGCACGGGCTGGAGCCGCGCATGGATCGTCAATTATTGGGCGCGCCTGGAAGAGGGCGAGCAGGCGTACGAGAATCTGATGGTATTGCTGCGCCGGTCCACGCTGCCGAACCTGTTCGACAATCACCCGCCGTTTCAGATCGACGGCAATTTCGGAGGCACCAACGGCATCGCCGAAATGTTGCTGCAGAGCCAATCGGGCGAGATCGAGATTTTGCCGGCGCTGCCGGCGGCGTGGCCCGATGGTCGAGTGACGGGGCTGCGCGCGCGCGGCGGCGATGAAGTGGATATCGAATGGCGGGCAGGGAAGGCCGTGAAAGTGAATTTGCGCGCGACGGTGGATGGACCACAGACAATGCGCGCCGCCAAAGGGACAGCAGATCGCGGCTCTGACAGCGGCCGGAAAGCCGGTGGAGGTGAAGCGGCAAGCCGATGGAACGGCAACATTCGCGGCGCGCGCCGGGCAGAAGTATTCGAT
Source organism: Bryobacterales bacterium (assembly GCA_963723015.1). GTDB lineage: Bacteria > Acidobacteriota > Terriglobia > Bryobacterales > Bryobacteraceae > PALSA-243. Next base: position 45,418 of record CAVRPF010000011.1, on the reverse strand, counting down.
TACGTTCGGATCTCGCTTGTAAGACGGCGCACGCTGATTAACAATCCGGCCGCAGGTTAGCCTGCCCGCGTCAGCCAACATGCGATTCAGCGGTTGCTAGCCGCCTTTCTTTTTCGTGACGCCCTTCTTGCTGGCCGGCGCCGCGCATGGGGTTACCTTCAGGTCTTTGATATCCTTTTTATCGATTGTCATCGTGAGCATGAAGGGATCGCGGCTGAACGCTTCGGCTACGCCGGTAAACGTGATCACGCCACTTTCCGCTTTGCCGGTCAACGGCGTTTCCAGCTTGAGCGTGATTTCCGGAACCAGTGGGCCAGTGGCATCGGGCAACGGGACGGCTACCTGCAATTCCCGGGCGCGGCACTTGCTCTCGAGCACCGTTCCCTTTAACTCGGGAACCTGGGCGCCCTTCATGCCGCTCTCGAAATACTGCTGGCCTTGCTCCGAAGTGAGGGTGGCTCTCAGCTTCATCCAAAGGGCGATATCGGGGTGAGTAGTTTCAAACTGTTTCTGCTGCTCTTCGGCGATCTCCTGCGCGGTTTTGATGTGCAGATCGGCCGGAGGCGTGGGATTGGCCTTGGCTTGCTGTTCTAACTGGTCCAAGCCGTCGACGCTGCCATGATAATTTTTGTAATAGTTGGTTACAAAGGTCGTGATCGTATTCGCATTGGAGGTGCCGCCCAGAGTCGGATCGAGCGCTACGGCGCGCGCAAATTCGTATAGAGCCTGATCGTCCTTGTGCTCCGCGCGCAAGGTGACGCCCAGGTTATAGGCAATATAGGATTTGTCCGGGTAATCGCCGAGTGCCTTGGACCAGGCGACCTCAGCGGCGGGATAGTCTCTCTTTGTTTGCGCCTGGACGGCGGGGGACACAGCCATCTGGTACAGCGTTCCTTCAGCGGCAGCGGTCATGCTCTTGCGAGCCGCGGCCCAATCGGTATCGCTCACGCCTTCCGGTTTGCGGTTGTAATCCTTGAGCATTTTGGCAGCCTGAGTGGCGGTAGCGATCTGATCGGGCGTGGGGTTGGGAATCTTGGGAATAGCAGTGGTCGCGGCAAAGAGGACCTGTATCACCAGTTGCGGTCCGCCTTTGGGATCCGGAAACAGTGAATCGAGGTTTTGCGCCATCAATTCCTTGGCCTTGTCCAGCACCTTGTCGTACTGCTGCGCAAACTGGTATGCCTGGATGTACATGACCTCGCGATCGTTCTTGTAATCCGAATCCGGATATTTCTGCTTCCACGTGTTCAGATCCTCGATCGCTTTGGTTCCGTTTTTGGCCAGGATATCTTTGGTCGCCGCATCGTAAAGATCGTACTCGGCTTGATCTTTAACCTTCTTCTCCGGCGTGCCGGCATTCTGCGCGGCGCCGGTCAGCGCGGTCGCAACCAATATTGCGGCCGCTGTCGCGCCGCTCATCCATCGATTAAGTCTTCGCATGTGAGCCTCCTGCCTGATTTCCATGAAAATGGCGAATATCCCTCAGATTCGACTCCGTTGGCGCCCGCCGGGTTCCGGCTACGAATATAACAAATGATGATAGCGTAAAGTCGGTCTCGCCTAAGGGAGCTGCGTAGACGATTGGGGGTTTTCCAACAAAAACGCTTCCTGAGGCGAGCGCATCCAAAAACTTGCGGCGTCGACATTCGTGGTGACGCGCCTGGGCGCCGGAACGGGTACAGGCTGAGCAAACTCTACGCGCTCCATGCTATTTTGCCGCCAACGCTCGCTGCGCTACCATCGAATTGGAGTCAATCTTATGACCCGAAGAGAACTGCTTACCTCCCTTGCGGCGATTCCACTGCTAAAAGCCGCGCCCGAAGCGCCGGCGGCGCCAGTGTCAATTTGCAAATGCGCCTCCTATGACGAGGACATCGCGGCCAAACTGAAACTGATGTTCGATCAACTGGGCGGAATCGAACGCCTGGTCCGCAATAAGACCGTCACCATCAAAGTTAATATGACCGGCAGCCCCGGAACCCGCGTGGACGGGCGCGCGCCCGCCTTAACGCACTACACGCACCCGAAGTTGCTAGGCGCGGCAGCTTATCTGATGGGCCGCGCCGGCGCGATGCGCATCCGTTTCGTAGAAAGCGCCTGGGCCACGGCGGGGCCGCTGGAGGAAGTGATGACCGCCTCCGGCTGGGACGTGCGCGCGCTCGAATCCGCCGCCGCGCGCGTCGAATTCGAGAATACCAACGCGCTCGGCAAGGGTACACGCTACTCCCGCTTCACTGTCCCGGGCAGCGCCTACATGTATCCCGCTTACGATCTCAACCATTCCTACGAAGACACCGACGTCTACGTGAGCATGGCGAAGCTCAAAAATCACGCCACTTGCGGGGTGACGCTCGCGCTGAAGAACTGTTTCGGCACGATTCCCGCTTCCATTTATGGCGACGACGCCGGGGCCGACGAACCCAACGAAAAGCCCCGCACCGGTCGTGTGCGCGTAGGACATGAGGGGCAGCGGCAGCCTTCGAAATCCGCGCCGCAAGAGTTGCATTTTGGCGCCAATCACGATCCCGGCTATCGCGTGCCGCGCATCGTCGCCGATCTGGCTGTGGCGCGTCCCATTCACCTTTCCATCATCGATGGCGTGGAGACCATCGCCGGCGGCGAAGGGCCGTGGATTCGCGGCGTGCGGCCGGTCCAACCCGGCGTGCTGCTGGCGGGAATAAATCCCGTCTGTACAGATGCGGTGGCCGCCGCCGTGATGGGCTACAGCCCGCGCGCCGCGCGCGGAAGCGCGCCGTTCGCGACCTGCGATAACACGCTACTGTTGGCGGAGGCGCACGGAGTGGGATCCACCGATCTCAAACGCATCGAGGTGCGCGGGGCGCCGATTGATCGAGTCATGTACCGGTTCCAGGCGTAGCAATGCCTGGCCGCGCGCGTACCGCACCCGCTTACCGTGTGTTCCGGCTGAAATCATGGGACGAATTTCTCAAAGTGATCGTCAACCCGCCGTACACGCACTGGGCTTTCCGTGGCGAGCGGGACGAGCGCTGGCCGCTCTATAGTTCCCTTTCGCGCTATCTGCACGCTTTCAACGTCTCGCCCAAAGCCTGGACCAAACAAGAAGACCGTATTCTGCGCGTCTTCAAGCGCAAAGCCCATCAGTTTCTCGAAAAGCCGCCGGATGTGGACGACGATTTCCAGTGGATGGCCCTGATGCAGCACCACGGCGCGCCGACGCGGTTGATCGACTTCACCTGGTCGCCCTATGTGGCCGCCTTCTTCGCTCTGGAACGAGCTATCGGCGACGGCGTGGTGTGGGCCATGAACCCGGCGCGCGTGGATAGCAGCCGCGCTCTCCGGCATGGCCGGAAGGACCCGCGCATCAGGGGAAATTTCAGCCGTTATTTTTTGCCTGGGCGAAATCGCTTCATCTGGATTGGCGAGCCGCACACCATGAACCGGCGGCTGATCGCGCAATCCGGCACATTCGCGGTCCCCGGAGTGCTGGACGCGCCACTCGAGGAAATTCTCGGCAATGCCGGGCAGGATAACATTCTGGCGAAGTTCGTTCTGACCAACCCGATCCGCGAGGTTGGAATGCGCGAGCTCTACCGCATGAACATTACCTATGCCACTTTGTTTCCGGATTTAGACGGTCTCGCAAAGTCTTTGGCTTATGAGCTGGAGTTCCACTGGGCATACAATCCGCGGACGATGGAAAAGTATCGGACCTGACGCCGCAGGTTATCGTGGAAAATCGCTGGGACTCCCGAATTCGACCTTGTCGTAAACTTCGGCAAGCGGCAGGATGCAACCGACTGAGGCAAGTTGAATGCTTTGCGCGAGGCCGCTGAATTCCGCCAGATTCCAGTGATTCTCGGGCTGACGAGTCCAGTGTTCGATGTGGGGCTCATCCTGCGAGATGGTCAGGTATTCGAGCAGCGAAGGCAGCGTGCGATAGTACTGAAACTTCCTGCCTCGATCATAGTCGCGAGTCGATTCGGAGAGCACTTCAACGATGAGAGCCGGATTTAGTACGGTGTCTTTCCGGTCGTCCGCATACTGAATCTCGCCGCAAAGCACCATCACATCCGGATAGGTATAAAGACCCGCAGGCGTCACTCTCAACCGTAGATCGCTGGCGGATACCCGGCATGGTTTTTTCTTTAATTGCCGCCCGAGCTCAACCACTGTGTTGGCCACAATCCAAACATGAGGAGGACTTGCTCCGGCCATCGCGAAGATCTCGCCCCGAAAGTACTCGCTTTTCCACTCGGCCAGGCGCTCCTGCTCCAGGTACTCTTCCGGGCTCACGAAGGTAGTAGGCTGCGAGGACATCGCGTTTCTATCTTAGCAGCGCATGAGCGCTTATCGCCGCAGCACGGCATTGTGCGGGTCCAGCGCGACTTTCAACGGCGGCTGTTTAAGCGCCACCGTGAACGTCACCGGATCGTTGGAGGAAGCAATCCAACGGGTGATAGTTTGCCCGCGCGCGAGTTGGATCTCCACGGGTGTGAACGCGCTAAAGTCCTCGCCCACGCCCGACTGAGTGAGCGTGCCGACCAACCGTAGCGCGGGCGCCTGTCCCTTAACCACGTAAGTCAGCTTGAGCGCCGGTATACCTGTGTCATAAACCCACTGATCGAAGAAACTCTCGAGCGTTGGGTCTCCCGACTTGGGCGGAAGAAACTGTGCGGCCTCTTTCCGGAACAGGTCGGTGGTGATACTGGCATGGTCGTACCGCTTGGCGACGTCGCTTAGCATCGCGAGGAATCGCTGATCGCCCATGCGGCGGCGCAACATGTGCATGATCCATGAGCCTTTTCCATAAGTGATGGCGCTCCAACCGGCCGGTTGGAGCGAGTTCTGCAATCGCTGACCGAGCACGATGGGTCCGGCCGATTCCACCGTCTCGCCACTGGCGTTCTTCTCAATCAGCGCGGCGCGGTAGGAATCCAGCATCTGATCCACCGCGCGCGGACCGCGGCGCTTTTCCAGATAGAGCAGCGCGGTATAGTTCGCCAGCGCCTCCATCAGCCAGTAATCGCGGTAACTTTCGACGGTTACCCGATTGCCCCACCATTGGTGCGCCGTTTCATGCGCCTGTAGCACGTCGTCAAAATAAAGGCCCACCGAAGGCGGAGCCGAGTTGCCGATGGGCCGGTCTTTCAGGTAAGTCAGGGTCGAAAGATAAATGAGGCCAGGAAAGCCTTGGCCGAACGTCCCGGGAATCGGCGAGACCGCCAGGTGCGGCAGTGCCGGAGGTCCGAATTTCAGCGCCATGAATTCCAGCGCCGAGGCGACATCGTTGGCGAGCGTTTGCAATCTGGCCAGAGGATCGAGCGGAGGCGGCGGCGCGACGCTTCGATCCAGCGGCGGCGCCGCGCGGCGGCGCTGCAATGCGGTGGGGAGATCCGGAAGCAGCTCTGGGGCGCGCGGCTGCAACGATGTCTCGAGCCGCCGGTTGGCGCACACATCGATGGTGTAACCTCCGCGATCCGCACGCGCATGGGCATAGTCGCCCAAGTTGAACGCGGCCATGCGAATGGTGTTTGAAACTCTCCGGTGAACCACTCGTGAATCGCCCTCGATACGCTCATCCACCACCTCGCCCGGCGCTACCAGGTCGAGCTCGCGGGGATACCGGAAGGTCAGATCGTAACTGGCGAACTGCAGATTGTGCATGGGATACCAGTTGCCGCGCGCGGTCACATAGAACACCCGGTCGCCGGCTTGGAGAATCACTTTGCCCGAGTGATGAAACTCAAATTCGTAATCGCGGCCGGGCTGCAGCGGCTCCGGAGGTACCACGAGAAACATCTGATTGCCCGCGTGCGTCAGATTGGCGCGCAGAGACTCCTGCTGGAGCACTTCGCAGGCACGGCCATCCACGGTAGCGCCCGTGATGGTCATGGCGGGCGTCATTTCAAACGCGGCGGCGGCCATACCGTTTTCCGGAGTGCGGACCTGCACGCGCGTGACTGCGTCGATGGAAAGATCGGGATTCACCGTGGCCTCAATCCGGTAATCGCTGGTGACCAGATCTTTCGGGCGCGGCGCGGGATTTTTGCGCAAGGATTGCGCCGTGAAACTGAACCAGTTATCGAAATAGGCGCGGCTGTCGCGGTTCACCACCTGCCCGCCCACGATCTGCTCCGCATTGAGAGGATCGTAGACGATGTCGAATGCGCCGAGCTTCGGACTATCAAACATCGCCGCGAGAAGATCCGGCGGGCGCGCGGAGGCGTTGATAAGGTCGAGCAGCAGTCGCGTCTGGTAGCTTTCCACCAGGTTGCGCAGCACCGGCGTCCATTGCTCGTCCATGAGCGCGCCCACTTCCGGCATCTTCTTGTTGGCGGGATTCTTTGCGATCTGCGTCTGCAGCGCGTCGTACTCCGGACCCGTAAAGAGGAAAAGCGCGCTGCGGAAATGTTCGTCGAGATTGGGGGAGTGAGTGAAAGCCGCCAGCGAGCGGCGCTCGGCGCGATCGGGCGGGAAGACGATCGCTTCCCCATCGCCGCCTTCGCCATCGGCGGTGAAGACCGCGGCAATCCGATGGCCGGCTACGGACTTGCCGAAGATCAGGTGGCCCTCGGTGAGATAGATGCGGATATCTTCTTTGAGCAGGCTGAGATCGCGCACACGATAGCATTCGGCGCGGTCGAAAGAGTCCTCGCGAAGGGCGCGGGCCAGGTCGGCGGCGGTCCCGGCGGTGAGCGTGAGTGGAACGAAAAGAGCGAGCGCGGCGAGGCGGCTCATGAGGGTAGTCTTAATTGTACATCTCGGCGTTCTCGGAATTTCTAAACGATCAATGGCTCCTTTGACGCATGAGCGCGGCGAGGGCTTCGTATTGATCGGTCGCAATGAGATTGACGCCCGCATCAAGCGCAGCTTGCCAGCGCAGCTTAGCTGCATCGAACGATCCGAAGTTATAGCCATTGCCCCAACCTTCATCCCCATCTGGCGCGAACCCATCGAGGGTGTAGAAACGTATCCAGAAGCCAAGTTTGTGAGCATGGTCCACCAGCGCTTTAAGCCGCGCTGCATCCACCGGCGTCCAGTCGCCCGCGTGAGCCTGGCCGCCTTCCTCCACCTCGGACCAGGGATTGTTCCACCACCGGCGATAGTTGGTAGGATGCTCGCTTAGAAGTTTCTCGGGGGGTACGGTCGCGACGAGATGGGCGCGCTCTTCGGCCGACCTGGCCTCCAAACGATTGGTGTGAGCCGAACCGAACAGGCGTAGCCTCGCGCCCGCGGGGACTTGTTTGAAAAAGACCTGTTCCTGAGCATCGTTATCCTCGGTAAGCACGAGCAGAGGCTTAGGGTCGAATGGTGCGACATCGTGAGGATCGGCGGTTTGTGGCGCTGTGGTGATCCAGGTCTGATACTCGCCGAGCAGGTCCCAAACGGCATGCAGCAGCGGCGCCTGGTTGTCCTTGAAGTCGAAGTGAAGCACGATCAAGGGCCAATGCGCGCGATCCTGCTTCTTCAACGCGTCCTCAACGATGGGCCGCACGCGTTCGAAAAAATATTGGCGCAACGCCGGTTCGCTTCCCGTGGTCTTCGCCGTGTGCGTTACGACGACGCGGCCTTGCGCGGTCACGGGATCGACGTACCAGGCCAGATCCTGTTCAATGCCGACCGGAAAGCCGGTCTTGAGGGCGCGGTCTATGCGGTCCGCCCATTTGCCTTCGTATGGATAGCAGTTGTGAGCGTCGAGAATGGGCCGGTCCCCGTTCAGAAAGTTGAGACCGGACTGCTGCGCGTTCAGACAAAGAGCAGCGAGACAACCGGCTAGGATTCGAAACATAAGTTATCCAGTATTATTGCGTATTGCGAGTGCGCCATGAGGAGCTTATGGCGAATTTCGTTTTGCCGAGAATGGAATGGGCGGCGTGACCGCTAAAGCCAGAGTGTACGGCCGGTAGCACGTGCCTCGGACTTGAAGGCTATAGAAAGGCCATCGATTTTGATAATATCAGCGATACGTCTATCGCCGATTCACCGCCGCCTCACTGGCATGTGACTCCTCGATAAACTCTATGTCGGGCTTGACCTCGGCATTCAACGCCACGCGTCCGCGCTCTGTACGGGCTCGCCGCGAGAACAGGCAGATGCTGGGATCGAAGATGAACTTGAGCAGGAGCCTGGTCCAGGAGGTATGGTAGACCAGCGAGTCGTAGAGCTCCGGCGCGGCGCGTCTGATTTGGGGCAGGCGGTTCCACGGTACTGATGGAAGATCGTGGTGCTCATTATGATAGCCCACGTTGAAGGCTACTTTGTTTAGTAAACCGTAGTAGCTATAAGTCTCCTGCGGAGGAGCTACCAGATAGTGCTCCTGGATCCACCGCGCTCCCAGCGGGTGCAGCCCTACCGAAAAGAAGAACGATGCCGCAAGGTACCAGAAAGCCTTCGGGCCAAGGAGCAGGTAAATCGCGGCGTCGAACACGATCTGAATCGCGGCGTTCAGCACGATCCACCGGTCGAACATGCGAATCTCCCGCAAGCGCGGCGGCCGCGTGATTTGAAATATCGGAAACAGCAGGAGCCAGAGAGACTTCCCGATGGCCGAGCTGCCTACCAGGCGGGCTTCCCAGTAGCTGGGCAGATCCGCATCCAGGTCATAAATTCCCTGGAAGGCATGGTGCTTCATGTGATACCGCTGAAACGATACGGCGCTGGGCAACAGGTGCGGAAGATTGGCGGCGATAGCGGCTAGAGTATTCATGTACGCTCTGGAGAAGATCAGATTGTGCGAGCATTCATGAATCAGCGTCCACAAGGCATGACTTATACAGGCTCCGGCAGTAAATGCCACGGCAAGGATGATCCACCAAGCCGCGTCTCTCACCAGGAACGCAAGACTCACCTGGAGAGATACACAGCCCAAAATCATGAAGGCTGTGTAGGGGTTCTTCCCGATATGACGGCGTAGCTCCGGATGGTCGCGCAGCAGCGTCCTGGTGCGGTCGCGGTGCGGCTCGCGCGTTTCCGAATATAAGAATTGCGTAGGCGATAGGCTCACGTTTGCTGCCAGTATAGTCGACTGCGGGCGCGGGAGTAAAGATGTCTTTGGCCAGCGGCTGGTCGTGACGCCTGCTACAGTGGCTAATATATGTGCGGAATCGCGGGATATTTACTGCGAGAGGGCGGCGCGCGCGAGGACGCGGTTCGCCGCATGTGCGGCCAGATCCGCCACCGCGGCCCCGACGATGAGGGCGTCTATATCGATGGCGGATGCGGCATCGGCATGCGCCGCCTCAGCATCATCGATCTCAATACCGGCCATCAGCCCGTGTCGAACGAAGACGGCTCGGTGTGGGTGGTATTCAACGGGGAGATCTACAATTACCAGGAACTGCGCGCCGATTTGATCCGGCGGGGACACCGCTTCTCTACCAATAGCGATACGGAAACGCTGGTCCATCTTTACGAAGAAAAGGGACCCGATGGCCTGGCCTTGCTGCGCGGCATGTTCGCCTTCTGCATCTGGGATTCGCGGAAGCGCAAAATTCTGCTGGCGCGCGACCGCTTCGGCAAAAAGCCGCTCTACTATGCCGCGCTGCCCGGCGGGCTTTACTTCGGCAGCGAATTGAAATGTTTGCGCGCGGCCGGCGTTCCCCTGGAAGAAGATCGGGAAGCGTTGCGCCTGTATTTCCAATTTGGCTACATTCCCGATCCGTTCAGCGCATTTCGCGCGGTACGCAAGCTGATGCCGGGCTGCTGGCTGGAGTACTCGATGGACGGCGAGATTCGCGAGGGCCGCTACTGGCGCATGCCGGATTCACTCGCGGGCGAGCCGGCGCGGCTCGGCCAAGCCGAAACGTGCGACCGATTGCGGCAGAGCTTCGATGAGGCCGTGCGCATCCGCATGATCGCCGATGTTCCGCTGGGCGCGTTCCTGAGCGGCGGCATCGATTCCAGCCTGGTTGTGGCGTCGATGGCGATGCAGTCCGCCGAGCCGGTGAAGACGTTCTCCATCGGCTTCGAAGAGGCGGCTTACAACGAGCTGGAATACGCGGCCATGGTGGCCAAGCAATACCGCACGGATCATCACGAAATTCTGGTGCGGCCCGATTCGGTGGATCTGATCTCCAAACTGGCGTGGCATTTCGACGAGCCCTTTGCGGATTCTTCGGCGATTCCGACTTACGTGGTTTCCGAGTTTGCCGCGCAGGCACGTCAAGGTGGCGCTGAGCGGCGATGGCGGCGATGAATTTTTCGGCGGCTACCCGACGCTGGGAAATATCGAGAAGTTTCAAGCCTCTGACCGCGTCCCGCGAGCCTTGCGCCAGGTGGCTGGCTGGACTGCCTCGGCGCTGCCCTATTCGACGTACGGGAAGAACCGGCTGCGCGTGATCGGCGCGGTTTCCGTCGCTGGACCGCTATTTCGAGAGCAACTACGCTCCATATTTTCAGCGCAAGCGAATGTTGCGCCGGATTGGATGCTGCCAAGCGGGGCTGCCTATTTACGCGAAACTTTGCCAGACTGTTTTCCGCCCACTGGCGGCGATACGATGGCGCAGGCGCAGTATTTCGAAGCGACGGCGAACCTGACCGGCGACATGCTGGTGAAAGTGGACCGCGCCTCCATGGCGGCGTCGCTCGAAGTACGCTGCCCGATGCTCGACCACCGCTTTGCGGAATTGGCCGCCGGCATTCCGCTGAGCTGGAAACGGCGTACCGGCAAAGGCAAAACCATCCTGCTCGAGGCGCTGGGCAGCCGGCTTCCACCCGCGCTGCTGACCCGGCCCGAAGATGGGTTTCGGCGTGCCGCTGGATCAGTGGTTCCGCGGTCCGCTGCGCGAACTTACCTGGGACACTCTCACGGGTAAGCGGTTTCTGGAGCGCGGCATCGTGCAGCCGGATTTTGTGCGCTATCTGCTGGAACGAACATGCCAGCGGCCGCCGCGACAACCAGCATCAGATCTATGGACTGCTCATGCTGGAGCTTTGGCGGCGCAATCTGGAAGAGCCGGCGGCGCGCCGGAACCACTCAGCCCCGTGCGTAGCCCTCGGGAAATAATTTTCCGGCTGCGCCAGGAAGCCGGCAATCTGGCGCGCCTGGTTCTGCCGCCGCGTGCGGGATAGCGCGGTGCAACCGCCGCTGTCGGGATTGCCCGACCCAGCCGATGTTGCGCGCCAGCTTGCCGGTACGCCTTACGCAGTCGAGGTGGAGCGGATTGCCGGAGCGCATTCTGCAGCACCGTTTTCCGCTGCTGGGCTACGAAATCGAGACTGGCCCCGGATATCGATTGGCGGCGCGATTATACCAGCGGCAAATCCACCGGCCTTGATTATTTCCGGCTGATCCCTTATCTCGATTTCGAGCGCGCCGGGCGACCACAAGCCAATCTGGGAACTGAACCGGCATCAGCATCTGGTATTGCTGGCGCAGGCGTGGCGGCTGACGGGACGCGCCGAATTCCACCATGAGATCGAAGCCCAGTTGGATAGTTGGTGGGCCGCTAACCCGTACGGACGCGGCATCAACTGGGCCAGCGCGCTGGAGGTGGCGTTCCGCGCGCTGTCTTGGATTTGGGTCTACCATATCGCCGGCGATCGGCTGAGTGCGCCTGCGCGAGAGCGCTTACTCGATCGCGCTTTATGCTCACGGCCGGCATTTGGAAGGCAATCTCTCGGTTTACTTTTCTCCCAACACGCACCTGCTAGGCGAAGCCGTGGCGCTGCACGCGATTGGAACACTCTTTCCGGACTTCCCGCGGTCCGAGGCGTGGCGGCGCAAAGGGGGCGCGATTGTGCGCGCGCAGATGGACGCGCAGGTACGCGCCGGATGGCAGCCATTTTGAGCAGTCCACTTACTATCATGTTTATGCGCTGGACATGCTGCGGTTCAGCGCGCTATTGGAAACTATGCCTCCCGGCTACACGAAAAAGCTGCGGCGCATGGAAGATTATCTGGACGCGCTGCTGGGGCCGCAGCGCCGCCTGCCCTTTATCGGGGACGACGATGGCGGCCGTTTCTTCCATCCATACGGCTCGCGCGATCGCTTCGGAGAGGCTTCGCTGGCGGTTGCGAGTGGCGGATCGCCAATCGATTATCCGGAATTGGGCGCATGGTGGATGCCGTTCAGTTCGCCAGGAGCAGACCGCCCGCGGGCCCAGCGCCTAAGAGTGGCGCTTCGCGGTTGTTTGAGAATGCCGGCGTCGCGATTATGCAGGCCGGCGACACGCAGTTGATCGCCGATGCCGGTCCTATGGGCCCAGGCGGCGGAGGGCACAGCCATGCAGACGCCTTGAGCTTTGTATTGCGGCGCGGCCAGGAGGATCTATTGATCGATGCGGGAACGTTCACGTACGTAGGCGACCTCCACTGGCGCAATTGGTTCCGGGGAACGGCCGCGCACAATACTATCCGTATCGATGGGCTGGATCAGGCCAAGCCGGTAGGACCGTTCCATTGGGCGGCCAAGCCCGATGTAGTCCTGAAGCAGTGGAGCACGACTCGCGAGCGCGACTACCTGGAGGCCGTATGCCGTTATCGCGGACTAGAGCACCGGCGGCGGATCTGGTTTGTAAAGCCCGGCCATATTTTCATTCTGGACGACGTGACCGGGACGGGCGAGCATCGACTCGAACAATTCTGGCACTCGGGCGAAGAGGTGAGGCAGGAGTCGCCGCGCAGCTTTCTGTTAGGAGCTTGCGCACGGCTGCTGCTATCGCAGGATGCCGCGTTGGAGATAGGCGGCGTGAACGGATGGCGCTCCAAGGTCTTCGGAATCAAAGAGCCATCCGCGGTCCTTTGTGCGGCTCAAAACCGGGAACTGCCGGCAAGGTTTGCGGCGGTTATCGATCTGTCCGGTAACGCTCGGCGCTTCGAGGTTGCCAGCGAGATCACTGGAACGGCCGAGGAGGCCGGATTCGTTCTCACCGGCGATTCAGGCGTGCTTTAGCGCGCCCTGACCCCCATTGAATCTAATTCCGCTTGCAGCAATGCCACCGTTGTCAAGTCGCCCATTTTCTCCGGATCGAATTGGACGCCGAACTCCGCCTCAATCGCGAGAATCGCCTCCAGATGGCCGGCGGAGTCCCAAGAGGAAATGCTTCCAGCCGACAGATCCGGGGTGACCTCGCCGATTGGTATGTCGAACACGTCGGCAAGCACCTGCCTTAAGCGCATTGAAATAGGACGTGAATTCATGCCGTCCTCGGCCGTTCCGTCCTCAAATCGATCCAGTAGGGGACTTGCAGCGTAGCTTTGGTCAAATCGAATTCGTAAGCGACGCCGCCGAAGCTGGAGGCGCCCGCGGAGAGATCGAATCCATGCGAAGGAAAAAAATCCTTACACAATTGGTTTTTGGGCGAGGGTACGTACTCGCCAATTAACCGCGTCGCTCCCATCTTTTGGGCTTGGCAGGCGACATATGACAGTAACGCTGTTTCCACGCCGCGGCCAATCACACGGCAGGAGAGCAGGAATGTGTCGATTCGGCAGGCGCCGTCCTCCATGCCGCCGAGCGCCACGCCTACCACGCCCGCATCTCCAAAACGATCCCGCATCCGCAAGGCGACCGCAAGCGCGCCCGGTCGCTGGCTGAGACGCTCCACGTCGCCGACCGAATGACGGCGGGTCGTGAGGTTGAATTGATTGGTCTTGGCGATCAATTGCACCGTTCGGCTCAAGGGAGCATCAAACGCACTCAGAATCGTGCACTCTATTCCCAATGAACCCAGAAATTCCTCGTGCGATGCGGCTGTGGATTCCAGTTCCAGCCGGCGCGCCTCAGCTTTGTATTGTTGCGTACGGATTCGGTCGTCATCGGTAATGGTCAGCGTATCGAATGCGCCGGTGGCGGCGACGCTGCGCGCGAGCAACCATGGCTGCCCCTCCGGAGGCGCTACCACCAGGACATCGGGCAACTGCTGCTTTATGGCAGCACACTCCACAGGACTATCATCGACAAAGACGAACGAATCGAGGCCGAGCGAGAGTTCTTGCGCCAGCTCACGGATGGCAGCGCCTTTTTCGCCCCACCCGACCTTGATGCCGGCGAAATCGTCCGGCGTCAGCGCGAGGTCTCCCGCGCGCAGGCGGAAACACTCCTGCACGTCAGCCGGATTGTTTTTCGACACGATTGCCAGCAGCACTCCTCTGGAGGCGAGTTGCCTCAGATAGCGCTGATACTCTCGATAGCAGTTGCCGGGGAAAGAGCCACCCGAAGCCACCCCGTCCGGGCCGTCCTCTCCCACTATGCCCCCCCAAAGCGTATTATCCAGATCCGTGCACAGGACTTTGCGCGATGGGAAGTAGAGTGTTCTTATAGCGCGAACCAGCCCTTCGGCATAGTGCCGGAAGAAATGGGGCGAAACCGCCAGGCGCGATGCATGGAACATTCTTTGATCGCGCCATGCTTCGCGCCCGTAGCGGGCCGCAAGACGATCTTGATCGAAAAAGACTGCATCTCCGATTTTGCGGCATGTATGAGCCAAGCCTTCGTTAATGCGCGCCGTAGCGCGGCACTCGCCGGCCGCCAGATTAGCATCGGCGATGTCGCCGAGTACCGGCCGGTCGGGCAAGGGCAGGCCCTGCACGACAATCCGCGCGGGACAGTTACGCCGCAAGGCCTCCAGCATTGCGGCCGCGTCTCCGGAAGCGCGCGCGGTCTCTTGCTCAATCGCAGCGGCGGGACTGGTGGCGCAAATGTTCGGCAGCCCGCCCGCCAGATCTTCGATGTCGCTCAAGAACAGGACCAACTCGGGTTCGAAGCGGCAGAGCGCGCCGCTGGGATTCATCAGATCGTCGATGAAACTGCCGTACCCGCCAACTTCTATTTCGAGCCAAATGCCTCCCGCGACCCCCTCAACCATCAGGTGCGGCAGCAAAGGCTCAACGGTGACGGACCGCGCAATATAGGTTCGGATCGGCTTCAGTCCCGATTTCCCCGCTCCCTCTTTACCGAGCTTTTTGAGACGGGCAGCGGCAAATGAATAGTCCCCAATGGTTTCCCCGGCCGCCATGAGTGCGCGCACCGCCTCGCATACGCCTGGGCCTCCTCCGAGATCCACCGCCTCGCGCAGCGTCTCTCGGGCCTTCATTACCTGTTCTTGTTCTTGCATATTGAAATTCTATGGATACTAACGCGGCCAGTCGTCGAACCTCCGCGAATCGGGCTGTTCGGCTAACCACTCGAGGGCCGCCCGTCGCGGCCAGATCACTGCTGTCCGGGTCGGTCGATAATCGCCGGTACTGAACAGCTTCTGCCGCTCCGCGTTACCAACCAAGAAGCCGGAGTCCGGCGAAGCCATCCCAATATCGACAACGATGCCGCCGTTTTCTTCAAAGAGGCGGGTGGTCCATGCCAGATGCGGACTGACTCGCTGCGTTTCCTTACTGTATAGCCATGAATCGGTAACGATGGCGCGCAACTCCGGACGCAAAGCCAGCGAGCGAACTACGCGCAGGTAGGAAAGCCGCACCTCTTTTTCAGCGAACGTCTGGAACCGCGATTGGTTATAGCTTACATGCGTGTACACGACCGGCGATCGGCCCCGTAGCTCAAAGGCAATGGTGGCCAGTACCTTGGGCAACTCCTTCATACGAAGTTTGGGTATCCAGGATCGCGGAATGCCCGACACCTCCCAATCCAATCGGCCCGCCGGGAAACGCTGGAGAAGCCCAATACGTGCGTATGCGCGATAGGGATACCCCGAGGAATCGAAGCGATGGACCCACTCTTGTTGGGGAGCCGCAAAAAATTCGTACTGCTTGCAAATCAGAGCCTGTGTGGAAAGGTCCAGCCGCTCGGCATGCAGGCGGTCAAGCGATTGCAACGCAGCCTGCAGCAGAATCAGCCGCTCGGCCGCAAAAACCTCCGAACCGCGACCAATTTCGGCAAGAATGCGATGAACGCCGGGTGGAAAGTGGCCATGCTTCGACAAATGCGCTATCCAATCCACCGCGGACACGCCGGTACACGTGTTACATTTTAGTTTGGCTGCGGCTTCAGCGAGCGGGGCCTTGCTCATCGCGGTCGCGCAGGCGGCGCGAGCGTGCTCAATGCGCTCAGTGATAGACATTCCGTTTTGGAAGCAGCGCTGCGAGGCCGCACAACCAACCCTCAAACTCCACATCATCCAAGCCGATCCCATCCACCAGGCGTGGCACCAAGAGCGGCAGCGTCTCGTGGGAAGCCAGTCCGGGTTCGCACGTAGTAGCCGACCGGATCTCGCTCGCCTCGAGCCAAGGCAGGAAAGTCTCGTCATATGCCCCGCCGGGATAGCAGAAATGGTGAGGGGTACGGCCCGTCATAGCCTGTATGCGTTGCCGGTTTTCTTCGATCTCGCGAAGAAACAGTTCCCGATTCATGGGGGCGCGGTGGCGATGCGTATGCAGTTCGATGGCGACCCCCCGTCTACTGGCATCGGCGACCTCTTCTCTAGTCATCAGATTCATCAACCTGCTTCGCCGCGCGCCGGCCAAATCGAACGAAATTGCCTCCGCCACTTGCCCCGTCAACTGGGCCTTGGCCGTCGCAGAAAGTTTGTTATCTCGCGCGGTCTTCAGCAGCGCCTTAAACGCTTCGCCGCGCTGGCAGTCGTCGCTGAGATCGAATATCCGCGATTCGCCCGTAATTGGCCTCAAGTCCAACTTCGCGAACCGGCATTTCCAAAGCATGTACCCGCAAATTCCATTGAATACCGGTTCCTGGAACTCAGAATAGAACGTAGTCAGATACAGCGTGCTGGGGTAGCCGAACTTCTCAAGCAGGGGCAGCGCGGTTTTGTAAAAACAATATAGCCCGTCGTCGAATGTGATCGCCACGCTTGCGGGGGCGAGACGGCCGTCCGATAGCTGCCGTATTCCTTCGTCGAGCGAGATCACGTGGCACTTATTCCGCCTCAGGAGTTCCAGCCGGTGCTCAAATCGCTCCGGACTGATGAAGAGAGCGGAATCCCACAGATGCTCGTCATCCAACGAAATGCCGTGATAGCAAAGAACCAAAAGGCGGTTGGAGCGCCAGCGACTGGCGTTCGCCAAGGCAAATCCGCCTACCCTTTGGAAAGTGCGCAGCATCGCGCGCTTCAACCCCTTGAGTGACCAAAGAGGCGGTTCGAGTTCAGGCGCGGACGGTGCGTTGTTATCGAACGAGTAAACCATGGCGCCCTCAGAACCTTTTCGAAGTATAGCGGAAGAACCGCATGGCATCCGGTAGAATTGCCCGGAATTGTCCAATGCATAACAAAGCTGAGCGGCGGTCGCGCGCTTCAGCCAGTGATGCCCGTCGGTAC
Organism: Bryobacterales bacterium; assembly: GCA_963723015.1. Taxonomy (GTDB): domain Bacteria; phylum Acidobacteriota; class Terriglobia; order Bryobacterales; family Bryobacteraceae; genus PALSA-243. The sequence goes on along the minus strand of CAVRPF010000011.1, from coordinate 28,207 downwards.
TGCCGCCTTTTCCAACACGCGCTCGCGCCGGCCGGTGAAGAAAAGCTCTCCCCAGAGTTGCAGGTTCAACAGGCGCCAGATGCGATCCGTGGCATCCACGGAGCCGCGGCGGTGGCGCTCCAGCAGATCTTCGACCACGGGCAGGTTGAGGTACTCGGCGATAAATCCACCGCGGTCGAGCAATCCATCCACCATCGTCCCAGCGGGCTGTTGCAGCAACCACTCCTTGATCGGCGTTGGGAATCCCATCTTTTTGCGATACAGGATATCGGGAGAAATCAGATCTTCCGCGGCCTTCTTGACGATGTACTTGCCGACTCCATTATGCAGCTTGAGGTGTTCGGGAACGCGCGCGGCGAACTCCACCAGAAGGTGGTCGAGAAATGGCACGCGGCTCTCGATGGAGCACGCCATGCTCATCTGATCCTGCTTCATGAGCAGTTCCACCAGATACGTTTTCTGGTCGGCATAGAGCAGACGGCTCAAGCAATCGACGAATTGCCCCGTTTGTTCCAATAGCCGAGAAAATTGGCGTAGGGTGGCTCGCCGCCGCGCTGCATCAACGGCCCCAGCTCCGGACCGGAAAAGGCGGAGTAGAAATTGTCCAGATAGAGCGACTCAAGCTCCGCGCCGCGTCCCAGGAATGTATGGCCCAGCTTTCGCCGCAGATCGCCCGAAAGCAGCGGCGAGCCGTGAATGCCGGAACCGATCGCCCGGCGCACAGCAGCCGGAAGCAGCCGGTACGCGCCCAGCCATTGATTATTCAGCAGATAATGGCCGTAGCGTCCGTAGCCTCCGAATAACTCATCGCTGCCCTCGCCTGTGAGCACCACCTTCACTTGTTGGGAAGCGAGTTTGGAAACAAAATAGAGCGAGACGCTCGAAGGCCAGACGATCGGCTCGTCCTCGTGCCATATGAGCCGCGGCAGCGCATTGAAAAATTCATCCGCGCCCACGGTGACTTCATGGTGATCGGTTCCGATGCTGTCGGCTACCTGCCGCGCGTATCCCAACTCGCTGTAAGCCGCTTCGCGGTAACCCACCGCGAAAGTCTTCACCGGTCCGGAAGCCGTCCGCTTAATCAGCGCCGCGATGGTGCTGGAATCCACGCCGCCGCTCAGGAACATGCCCAGCGGTACATCGCTCATGAGCCGCGAGATCACCGCATCCTCCAATCGCTCGCGGCATTCCGCGATCCACGATTCGTCGCTGCGGTCTTCCACCGGGCCGGGCTCGGGAATTTCCCAATATTGCCGGATGACGGGCGTCGCGCCGGGCGCGCCTAAACGCAGGCTCAAATGATGGCCCGGCATCAGTTTGCGAATTCCGGAGAACAGCGTTTCCTCGCCGCTGGTATATCCGAACGTCAGATATTCGGGAAGCTGCGTTTCATCGAATTTGGGAGAGATAGCGGGATGCTCGAACAGCGCTTTGATCTCCGATGCGAAGGCGAACAGTTTTCCGTCCCAGTAATAATAGAAAGGCTTCTTGCCCATCCTGTCGCGGGCGCAGAACAGAGTGCGCCGGCGCTGGTCCCAGATGGCAAACGCAAACATCCCGCGGAGCTTCTCGACGCACTCCGGCCCGTACTGTTCATAGGCGTGAACAATGGTCTCGGTGTCGCTGTGCGTGGCATAGCGGTGGCCCTCCTGTTCCAAGCCGGGCCGCAGATCCGCATGATTGAAAATCTCCCCGTTGAAGACGATCCAAAGGTCGCGGCTCTCGTTGCAGAGCGGCTGCCGACCGAGCGCAAGATCCACGATGCTGAGGCGCCGGTGACCCAAGGACGCGAACTCGTCCTGGAAATATCCGCTGTCGTCGGGACCGCGATGACGGATGGCGCCGGTCATCCGCTCCAGCAGCGCTGGCGACTTATGGCCGGCTCGGTGGTGGCGAATCCCGCTATTCCGCACATTCAGTCCCAAATTTAGCACGCGGCTCCGGCCGGAGCCATGAGGGAGCCGTCAGGTGTACCGCCCCGGCGCCGAAAAGAGCGGCGATGGTTCCACCTGTCTACCGCGCCCCATTCGTACTTATACCGCTCCTGCCCGCGCAGAAAGTGAAATTCCTTGAGATGAAGCGACATCGCCTCATCGATAGCTTGAGAGATGGCGATAGCTCCCGGACTTGCGGAGGCATTATCGGGGTCGAAGCCTGTGATGTAGTGATAGGCGCAATCCCGGCCCACAAGGCCGTAGTAGGAAGCGGCAACCTTTCCCCCGATCCATATGGCGTAAAGGCGTAGAATACCCGCCGTCATGAGTAGCGGAGCCGCGGACCGGTGGAAGTTCTGCACCGTTTCGCTAGCGAACACACCGGGACCGCCTAGGCGTTGCCAACGTGCGGAGTGGAGGCGAAACAAATCTTCCAGCATTTCGCTCACGGTAGTAGTGTCGCCGCGCTGGATCGCGATTCCACCGCTTCGCTCGCCGCGGCTATACGCGTGGCGAATTGCCACCAGTTTGCGCTTAGGGATGCAGTTCCGCGGATCGCCCGTGTTGTCGAGCGTCAGCACGGGGCACGCACTCTGAACTGCGTCGTCTTCGGAACACCCGTCAGGGCGTGGAATCGTAAACGCCAATGCGCCCGGCGGCAGCTCCTCCAAATCCCAAATGTCCCACCGCGCCTGCGCGCGCTGAACGTGAGCGACTATCTCTTGGCCGGCGGCTGTGGCATATTGCGGGTCAATCAGAAAATCAAGGTAATCGCTAAGCGATATTCCAATCGGCAGCATGCGTCGTCCGTATGCGCCGATCTCGAGGTAAAGGGGAGCCAAGGCGATTAGCCTGTCACGGTCGAATACCGCAATCGTGAATAGTTCACCCGGATGAAAGTGCCGCCACCAGGGTATCAGCCACGCGGGGGTCTGAAACGGTGTCGCGGTTGGCGAACAATGCCACAGACTCCACCACGCCGGCGTCAGGTTGGTAAGATCGTCCAGCTGTGTGATCTCCCGTGTGTACAGCCGTGCTGCATTCACGTTTGCACAGATTGTACCGTGGCGTCGCGCTGCAGCTTGCCCGGCACGGCGTAAAATCGCTATATGGCGCCCATCGAGCGATTCTTCGGATTTTCGCTGCTGGGTCTAGCCGCGTGCGGGTACCTGGCAGTGGCGGGCTCGGGATACCTCGATGCGCCCACCATCGCATTTACTGCCGCCGGACTGCTACTGCGGGCTTTGGCGCTACTAGGAGTAGTGCGGCTGCGGATTTCAGGCCGCGCGATCGCCATTACCTGCGGCGCCTATGCCGCGTTCTTCTGCATCGATTACTTCTTCCTTTCGCCAACCCCGGTCGAAGCCGCGGTGCATCTGGTCTTCTTTTTGTCCGTGATGAAGCTGCTTACCGCTTCGACCTATCGCGATAATCTGTTTGTGGCCGCCATTTCTTTTTCGGCCTTGGCTGCCGCGGCGATTCTCTCCGTTAGTGCAAACTTCTTCGTTTTCCTGGCGTTCTATCTCTTCTTCGCCATTGGCGCGCTCACTAGTGCGGAGATCCGGCGCTCTACCCGCAAGAATGCGGTGCAGGCGAGGATTGGACCGAAGCGGCTTTACTCCCGCCTGGCGATCCTCTCGACCTCGGTGACGCTAGGAATTCTGGGAATGGCGGCCGGATTATTCTTTCTACTGCCGCGCACCGCCGATGCCGCGGTTGCGCGCTTTTCATGGCATCGCCTGTTTATACCGGGCTTCTCGAACCATGTAAGCCTGGGCGAGACCGGAGAGATCCGGCTGAGCGCCCGTCCCGTGATGCACATTAGCAGTTCCCGCCCGGAGAAACTCGCGTTTCTGAAATGGCGCGGCGATGCGCTGACGCATTTCGATGGCAGGCAGTGGACGAATGTCGGCGTATCCTGGGAGCCGATCGGCATCGACGCGCGCCGCACGGCGATGGGCGCGCCCGAGCCGCGTCCGCCGGGGCGCTACATCAATTACGAAGTGGAGTTGGAAGCGACCGACGCCCGAACGCTTTTTTTCGCCGGCGCGCCGCAGGTGGTGCGCATGATTTATCCGTCGCTCGACCGGTCCGAAACCGACAGCTTCCGCCTTCCGGAGCGCGTTCCCGAGGGCTTTCGCTATGAAGTCTACAGCCTGCTCGAAAGCCCGCCGGAAGCCGCCGCCACCGCTTACTCGCCCCGTCCGCTTACGTACGAAGAGCGCAGCCGCAATCTGGAACTGCCTGCGATGGACCCGCGTATCGCGGCGCTCGCCCGCGCCATTACCGCCCACGATGCCACCAGCCTGGAGCGCGCCCGCGCCATCGAGCGCCATCTGCGCGCCGATTACGCGTACTCGCTGGAAATGCCGCGCCGAATCACGGCCGATCCCCTGGCGGATTTTCTGTTCACCCGCCGCCGTGGTTACTGCGAGTATTTCGCTTCGGCCATGGCGGTAATGTTGCGCAGCCTGGGCGTGCCCGCGCGCATCGCTACCGGATTTCAGAGCGGATTCTACAATCCCATCACCGGTCTTTGGGTGATTCGCGCTTCCGACGCCCACGCATGGGTGGAAGCGTGGATTGCCGGAAACGGCTGGACCACTTTCGATCCCACGCCGCCCGCATCGAGCGCCCAGGCTACCGGTCTGGCCGCAAAACTCAACCTCTATCTCGATGCCGCTGGAACCTTCTGGCAGCAATGGGTGGTCGCCTACGATCCGCGCCGCCAAGGCTCGCTGGCCGACCGTTTGCAGCAGGGCGCGGCTCGCTTGGGTTTTCGCTGGATTGAAGCGCTGTGGCGTTCCGGCGGTTTGCCGCACTCCTGGATCGGGTGGCTGCGCTGGTATGGCGCGGCGATCCTGGTGCTGTGCGCAATCGTCGTTGCGGCATGGCTGGGAGGCCCGCGCGTAATCCGTTGGCGGCGCGAGCGCCTGCGGGTGCGGCGCGTGCGGCGTGGCCACGCCAAAGCCGGAGACGCAACGCTGCTCTATCGGCAGATGCTCGCCATTGTCCGGCGCCGCGGCTATCAAAAGCCGGCCTGGTTCACGCCCGCGGAGTTCGCGGCGTCGCTGCCCGCCGGGACACTTGGGCGGGCGGTTGGCGAGTTCACCGAGATATATAACGCGATTCGTTTTGGGGGCCGGACTGAGGCGGCGGCGCGGTTATCGATGCTGCTGGACCGGTTGGAGCAGAAGCGCTAAGAGAAAAGCGCTTGTAGAGTGAATAGCATGGGGCGCCATCGACGCAGGCGTTCTTCCTGTGGCGGGTTTCGGCTCTGGCTCTGACCCTTTGACTTCCGTCCCCAGTTTCCATAAGATCTTCATAAATCTATGCAACGTCTCATCACAGCTTTACTTGCGCTTTCATTGTCATCATTAACGCTTTTCGGCGCGGAGCCTTACCGCAAACCGCCCAAAGACGTCCTGGATATTTTGAATTCGCCCGCGACCCCGACGCTTATCCGTAAACCCAACCCACAGCTACGCGTTATCGGCCACTCCGGTGCGCTATCCGCCCATCGCCGAACTGGCGCAGCCGATGCACCGCATCGCGGGCATGAGGATCAACCCCAAGACGAATGGCTTGCACAACGTGGTCTTCAACTCGAAGTTGGTGCTGTGGAAGTTGCCCGCGGGCACGCAGATCGCGGTCGAAGCGCCTCCCAATGCAAAGCTGAGCCAGGGGCGCTGGAGTCCCGACGGCACGCGCTTCGCGTTTACCAATACGACGCCGGCCGGCATCGAGCTTTGGGTCGGCGAGACGGCCACCGGGAAGACGCATAAAGTGGAGGGCGTCCAACTCAACGGCGTTATGGCCGGGGCCGGCGGCGGCGGACGCGGCGGACGCGGCGGCGGAGCCAGCGATTATCAATGGATGCCGGACGGCAAGACCATGCTGGTGGAAACGATCAAGCCGAACCGCGGCCCCGCGCCCCGCGAACCGCTTGTGCCCACCGGACCGCACGTGCAGGAAAGTCTGGGCGGCGGCGCTCCCGCGGCTACGTATGAAGACATGCTGCAAAATCCGCACGACGAAGATCTCTTCGAATACTACGCCACCTCGCAGCTCGCCATGGTGGATCTCGCCGCCGGGAAGGCGACGCCCATCGGCAAGGCGGGAATCATTGCCTCAGTCCAGGTTTCGCCCAACGCGCAGGACCTGCTGGTCACCACGATCCACAAGCCATTCTCGTATTTGCATCCCGCCAATGCGTTTCCCAAGGAGATCGAAATTTGGGACCGAGGCGGTAAACTTATCCATAAAATCGCCAGCCTGCCGCTGGAGGATAAGGTTCCCATAAACGGCGTGCTCACCGGCCCGCGCAACGTCATGTGGCGGCCCAGCGCGCCGGCGACCGTGGTTTGGATCGAGGCCTTGGACGGCGGCAATCCCAAGAACGATGTGCCGTATCGCGACCACATACTCGCGTTGAAAGCGCCGTTTACCGGCGAGCCAACCGAAATTGTCAAAACGGAGCAGCGGGCGCAGGGCCTGGAAATGGGGGCCAAGGGCGGCTTGGCGTTCGTCTCCGACTTTAATCGCGCTAAGCGCCAGGTGCGGACGTTTTATGTGGAGCTTGACGATCCCGGCCAACCCGCCAAGGTGATGTGGGCGCGCAACAACCAGGACCGCTATCACGATCCAGGAACTCCGGTGACCATACCGATGCCCAACGGCGAGCGCGCCATGTTGATCGATGGCGATAATATTCTGCTGACCGGCGCCGGCTCCTCGCCGACCGGCGACCACCCGTTTCTCGATCGTTTCAATGTCAAAACGCAACAGACCGAGCGTCTCTTCAAATCCGACGACGATCACTATGAAGTAGTAGAGTCGGTACTCGACGCGCATGGCGACAAGTTCCTGACGCGCCGCGAGAGTCCGACCGAGCCGCCGAACTACTTTATCCGGACGGCCAGCGGGCAGGAGACCGCGATCACTCATTTTACCGACCCGCAGCCGCTCATGCGCAAAGTGCAAAAGCAACTGGTCACTTACAAGCGCAATGACGGCGTGCAGTTATCGTTTACTTTGTATCTGCCGCCGGACTATCAGCCGGGCACGAAATTACCAACGGTAGTCTGGGCCTATCCATACGAATATAACGACGCCGATACGGCCAGCCAGGTCAGCGGATCGACCAAGCGGTTCACGGAGATCGGAGGCTATTCCGAGATCTTCTTTGCGCTCGGTGGTTATGCCGTTTTGGACAATGCGGCCATGCCGATAGTGGGGTCCGATCCCGATCATGTCAACGATAATTTTGTCGAGCAGGTAGTGGCGGACGCAAAGGCCGCCATCGACAAAGCCGTGGAGATGGGAGTGACCGATCCAAATCGCGTCGGCGTCGGCGGGCACAGTTACGGCGGATATATGACTGACACTCTACTGGCTCACAGCGATCTGTTCCGCGCCGGAATCTCGGAGAGCGGCGCGCCCAATCGCACGCTGACTCCCTTCGGCTTCCAGAGCGAGCGCCGCACGCTTATGGGAAGCTCCCGATCTCTATATCAAGATGTCGCCGTTCATGTATGCCAATAAGATTAAGGCGCCATTGCTCCTGATTCATGGCGAAGCCGACGATAACTCAGGGACCTTTCCGATTCAGTCGGAGCGCATGTATGAAGCTGTGCGTGGCAACGGAGGGACGGTTCGCCTGGTGTTTCTGCCGTTCGAGGCGCATGGGTATCGTGCTAAAGAAACCATCGAGGACGTGCTGTATGAGAAGTTCGCGTGGTTCGATAAGTATGTGAAGAACGCGCCCGCGGCCAGCGCCAGCAACAACTAGACTCGCCCACAATCCGGGCGACGCGGCTCCGATCGGAGCGTCATGTGTACAAGACCGATTACAATGGTCGTTGCTTCAACGATCATGAGACCCGTCGTCACTGCCTCCGATATCCCGCCCAGCGGCGATTTCACGATCGCGGCGGGTAGCATCGTGACGCCATCGGCGCGAGAGATTGCGGCCGCGCGCGGGGTGCGCATCCTCGAAGTACCCGCCGACCGGATCGTGCCCACCGTGTCGCCTGAAAAGACCATCGCCATCGGCGCCGATCATGGCGGTTTCCGTCTCAAAGAGGCTCTGAAGCCGCTTCTCGAAAGTCTGGGTCTGCAATCGCGCGATGTCGGCGTTTATGAAGAAAAGCCCGCCGATTATCCCGATATCGCTCTCGCCGTGGCGCAACTTGTGGTCTCCGGCGCCGCGGCGCGCGGCATTGCCATCGACGGCGCAGGCATCGGCTCGTCCATCGCCGCGAACAAGATGCCGGGTATTCGCGCGGCGCTATGTTATGATAAGAGCTTCCGCCCGTAATAGCCGGGAACATAATGATTCTAATGTACTTACGCTCGGCGCTCGGCTGCTGACGCAAACTCAGGCGGAAGACGTGCTGCGGACCTGGATCGCGACGCCTTTCGCGGGCGGACGTCATCAGGCGAGGATACAAAAGATCCTCGATATTGAGCGGCAATACCTCAACAAGGTCTCCTCGTGACGCAAACGGAACTCGACAGTTTGGTGGCTCAGATCGGCGAGGAGATTCTTGCGCGCGTGGGCAAGCTCCCGCCGCTCTCCTCCGAAAAAGGCGAAGGCCTCAACCTGCCGGACCAGGTTTGTCCCGGCTGTCAGCAGCGCTGCCCGCAGACCTGCGCGCGCAATACCAAGCAGATCATTGCCGCGGGCGCCGATCGCGTTTCGGCCAGCGACCGCCTGACTAAAGTCGATCCGGCCATCGCCGCGCTGATCGATCACACCATCCTGAAGGCCGACGCCACGCGCGCCGAAATCGTCAAGGTCTGCCGCGAAGCCCGCCAATATAGCTTCGCCAGCGTGTGCGTCAATCCGTATTGGGTTCCGCTGGTACGCGCGGAGCTCGCCGGTTCGCCGGTTAAAGTATGTACCGTAGTGGGCTTTCCTCTGGCGCCACCAGCACGGAAGCGAAAGCCGCCGAGACCGCCGACCGCCGTACGCGACGGCGCGCAAGAAATCGATATGGTGATCAATATCGGCGCGCTCCGCTCCGGCGATCGCGACGCGGTGCGCTCCGATATCGAGCGGGTAGTACAGCGCGGCGCACCGTGGCCGCGCCATCGTCAAGGTGATTATCGAAACCGCGCTGCTGAACGACGAGGAAAAAGCGCTGGCCTGTCAGCTCGCCAAAGAGGCGGGCGCCGAATTCGTTAAGACATCCACCGGTTTCAGCACCGCCGGCGCAACCGCGCGACGATATCGCTCTGATGCGCAGCGTGGTCGGGCCGGAAATGGGCGTCAAAGCTTCGGGCGGCGTGCGCACGCTGGAAGATCTTGCGCGCCATGACGGCCGCCGGCGCCACGCGTATCGGCGCCAGCGCCAGCGTGAAGATTGTCGAGGCCACCGCTGCCTGAGCCCCGCCAGTCGCGCCGCCCGGAATCCGCCCATGCAGGCGGCGCGTAAAGCACCCGTTCGTTTTCGCGAGCGTTCGGAGCTGCTCGATTTCCTGCTGGAAGTCTCGGCCGCCACGGCGCAGACCCTCGATCTCGATCGATTGCTCGCCAATGTCGCCGAAATCGTACGCCGCGTGTTGCCTTACGATCTCTTTGCGATCCTGCTTTATAACGAGAAACGCCGCGATCTGCGCATTCGCTATGGGGCCGGACATCGCGAAGACCTCGTGCAAAATTTGAGTATTTCGCTGAGCGAGGGCATCACCGGGGCGCCGCCGCGCTGCGCGAGCCGGTGCTGGTCGGGGACGTGCGCAACGATCCGCGCTATCTGAATTCGGTGGACGCCGTGCGCACCGAGCTCGCGGTGCCGATGACCGCCCGCGGCAAATTGGTGGGGGTGATCGATCTGCAATCGACGCGCATCGACGCCTACTCCGAATACGACCGCACGCTGCTGCGTCTGATCGCGGCGCGTGTGGCCATTGCCATCGACAATGCGCGTCTGTATCAGCGCGTGGAGCGGCAAAATCGCACGCTGAAAACGCTGGCCAATATTTCGCGCGAATTTTCGTCCATTCTCGATCTCAACGAGCTGCTGCCGCAAGATCATCCAGTACGATGCGCGATCTGATCAACTACGACGCTTTCAGCATTCTGCTGGTGGATCGGGACGCTAAGGTTCTGAAGCATCTGTTCAGCATCCGCTACGACCGGCGCGTCAATCATCGATAACATCCCCATTGGCAAAGGCATCACGGGAGCCGCGGCCGAATCGGGCGAGGTAGTGCGCGTCCACGACACCGCCAAAGATCCGCGCTACATCGCGTCCCACCCCGACATCCGCTCCGAAATTGCCCTGCCGCTGATTGTGCAGGACCGCGTGGTAGGCGTATGGATCTGGAAAGCGACCGCGTCGGCTTCTTCACCGACGATCACGTCCGCACTCTTACCCTGCTTGCGCCGCAGGTGGCCAGCAGCGTCGAAAACGCACGTTTGTATCATGAGCTGAAGCAGCGCGAGCGGCTGATGGACCAGGATCTCAAGGCCGCGCGCGAACTGCAGCGCGTACTGCTGCCCGACGCGCAGCCCGAGATGGAAGGCTTGGATGCCGCCGTGCGCCTGCGCCCGGCGCGCGGAATCTCCGGCGACATCTACGATATTTTCGAACAGCCGGACGGGCAGACCGCGATCGCGTTCGGGGACGTCAGCGGGAAAGGCGCGGCCGCGGCGCTCTATGGCGGCCTGATGAGCGGATTATTGCGCATCCTGGCGCGCGCGCCCCCGCCGTCCCGCGGCCTGGATGCGCGCCTTGAACGAAGCCCTGATCGAGCGCAAAGTGGAGGCGCGCTACGTTTCATTGTTGGTGCTGCTCTGGAACCCTAAGACCCGGCTGATGGTCATGGCTAACGCCGGCGCGCTGCCTCCCATGATCTGCCGCGATGGGGAAATCCTGAAAATGCGCGTGGAAGGCGTGCCGTTGGGCCTGCTGGAATCGCGCGATTACGAGGAAGTGGAATTTCAAGCGGAGCCGGGCGATACGGTCGTCCTGTATTCGGACGGAATTTCCGACCACATGAGTTCCACCGGCCATGAATTCGGCCGGGGACGCCTCGCGCAGGTTGTGCGCGCCAATTACAAGAAGTCCGCGGGGGATCTGATCGGCGCCATTTTCCATGAATTGGATCAATATAACGCCAAGCTTTTCGACGATCAGACCGTCTTCGCGATCAAGGTGAAGTAGCCATGTATCCAGCCGCAGTTCCGCTGCAATGCCATGCGTGTCCGCTGAATCACCCCGATGTCTATCGGAATCTAGTAGAATGTCGGTTGACATTGATGGAATCGAAGGCCCGCAGTATCGCCAAGGCGGTAAGCTATCGCGTATTGGGCTCCGCCACCACGGCTTTGATCTGTTTCTTATTGACGCGCAAGGTGGCGCTCTCGGCGGACTTGGGCATTCTGGACATGGTGCTCAAGATCGGCCTGTATTTTCTGCATGAACGGCTCTGGAACCATATTAGCTTTGGGCGGCCGAAGCGGCCGGAGTATGAAATTTAGGCGGCGAATGGAACTGGCCGATCGATTCGAGGATGATCGGATGCTCGGCAGTTGCGCGCGTCGTGTGTGGTCTTGCGGAAGAAATTCCCAATGGTATGCCAGCTATCATATTTAGGGAACAATCATGGAGAATACCCCTTCGCTCAGGAAGTTAACCGCGCACGTGAAGGCCGCGGGTTGAGCGTCCAAGCTTAGTCCGAAGGTATTGGACCAGGTCTTGGCCGCCATTCCGCGCTGGCCGGACGAGAATGTGCTGGTAGGGTTTGACACCGCCGACGACGCCGGCGTGTACAAGCTGACGGCGGAGCTTGCCCTGGTTCAGACCGTAGACTTCTTCCCGCCGATTGTCGACGACCCGCTGATTTTCGGCGGCATCGCGGCGGCAAACGCGCTCAGCGATGTTTATGCCATGGGCGGCCGGCCGATCTCCTCGCTTTCGATTTTGGCGTTCCCCTCCGGCGGCGATATCGACGACCTGGAACGGATAGTGAAGGGTGGAGCCGAGAAAATGCGCGAAGCAGGATGCTCGATTCTGGGCGGCCACAGCATCGCCGACGACGAGATTAAGTTCGGCTATGCGGTTACGGGCCTGGTGCATCCCGGACGCATCAAGGCCAATGCGGGTGCACGAGCGGGCGATGCTTTGGTCTTCACCAAACGCATTGGTACGGGCGTGATCTCAACTGCGCTGAAGCGCGGCATCGCGGCGGCGGAGCACGTGACTGCATCCGTCGAGCAGATGCTGACGCTGAACCGCCGCGCTTGCGAGGAGATGCTGCGATTCGACGTTCACGGCTGCACCGATGTCACTGGCTTCGGTCTGATCGGTCACGCGCGCGAAATGGCGGCGGCGAGCGGCGTTACGCTGGAAATCGCGGTGGATGCGGTGCAGTTTCTGCCGGGCGCGCTGGATTATGCGCGCCAGGGCGCGCTCGCTGGAGGTCTTAAGAACAATCGCGAGTTCGCATCGTGCGCCGTAGAGCCGCTACGCGCGATTCCGGCTGAAATCGAAGACCTGTTATACGATCCGCAGACTTCCGGCGGATTGCTGATCGCCTTGCCGGAGCGCGATGCCGCCGAGCTGGAACGCGCGCTTGCCGGGGCTTACCGGATCGGCCGCGCGCTGGAGCGTGGGACCAAGCCGATTAGACTTATATGACTTATAACCCCATCATCGTCGCGCTGGACGTGGACTCCCCGGCCGAAGCTCGCAAGCTAATAACTCGCTTGGGCGGTAGAGTCACTTTTTATAAGGTGGGAATGGAACTCTATGCCGCCTCTTGCATGGAAGTAGTGCGCGAGTTACTAAGTCAGGGCAAAGAAGTATTTCTCGACCTCAAGTTATATGACATTCCCGAGACGGTCAAGCGCGCCGTCGCTCAAGTGGCGAGAACCGGCGTGCGCTTTCTGACCGTACACGGCAGCGCGTCCATTATGCTGGCGGCAGTGGAGGGGAAGGGATCGTCGCGTCTCGAGCTGCTCGCCGTGACCGTGCTGACCAGCTTTGGACCGGAGGATATGGACGATCTTGGGTATGCCGGCGAGATTGCGCAATTGGTGGAACGCCGCGCACGCAGGGCAGTGGAGTGCGGCATCGAGGGCTTGGTGGCATCGCCGCTGGAAGCCGCCGCGCTGCGGCGCATCGTGCCGCCCGAAACTATCCTGGTGACTCCGGGGGTACGCTCGGCCGGCAGCGCCATAGGCGATCAGAAACGCGTCGCCACGCCCGCGGAAGCGCTGCGCAATGGCGCGAACTATATAGTGATCGGGCGGCAAATCACGCGCGCGGCCGATCCAGCGGCGGAGGCTGCACGGGTTTTAGAGGAAATCGCTGCTGTGTAAGGAGTCTGGAGTCATGATCGCTGGAGCTATTGCTCGCGCAATTCCAACGGGACCGAATTGAGCGCTGCCGGACTCCGGCCCAGCATCGCCCGCACCACATAGAACGAACATCCGATCGCTACGGCCAGGGCCGCATTGACCAGCAGCACCGTCATCGCCGTAGATAAGAATGCCGCGGCGCGGTGGTGACCGGGTTTCCTGCGGCATCGGGGCCATGATGGTGATTTCGCTGCCGGCCTTCGTCGGATTCTCCTGGAATCCGAGTGACGCGTTTACCGTTCTACCCTCGGCCTTCGCGCTGGCGTTCGTATGTTCCGTCAATATCCTGATCACCTCACTCCGCGCACGGCATGGCAATGAAGGGAACGGTAGCGCTGGCGGTGCCGCCAATCAGCACCGGGTTGCGGCCGAGCAGAGCGATTACCGGCGCAGTGAGAATGGAAGTGAAGACTCCCAGCACCGGCGGCAGCCCCATGAGCGCGGCCATGGCGAGGCCGTACGGCAGCGCAATCAAGGCGGCAATGATTCCTCCCGAGCAGTCTCCAAAAAACTGCGCCCACGCCGTATGGGTCTTTCCGCGCGCTTTGGAAGACTGCCGGGATTAAGCCTTCACCTGCTGCGCCATTGGCAGCACTTTAGCGCAACCGCGCGCGGTTCACGAATGAATATAATCGATCGCGCCGATCAGCGCCAGAAGCCTGTCTTACGTCTTGCTTTGCCACAGGCCGAGCGCCGCGCCGGTGGGATCTTGGATAATACTAAACCAACCCATTCCCGGAACTTCAGTGACGTCTTTTTTTACCGTCGCGCCAAGAGACTTAGCCTTCTCTGTCGCCCCTTTCACGTCGCCAACCTCCACATAGGCCAGCCACATCGAGGGCGCTCCTGGTACGGGATGCTGCATGATGCCGCCTCCCGTTCCTTTGCCGGGTTTAATAACGGTATAGGCGTGTTCACCCATCGGAACGTCTTCCAGCGTCCATTCGAAAAGCTGTCCGTAGAAAGCTTTGGCTTTGTTGGCGTCGGTTGAGTTCAGTTCCACATGTACGAATGCGTTTGGCATATTGCGCTCCTCCAGAGTTAGTTATGGGAATTATTTTCGCTTGACCACATTCTACATCACGGCTTATACGCGATGGCGTCCATCTCCACCTTAATTCCCGGAATCGCAAACGCCACCGCGACCGTGGTGCGGGCGGGTTTCGCGTCGCCGAAGAACTGGGCATAGACTTCGTTCATGGCCGCGAAGTCTTTGCCGTCGGCCAGGTAAACGTGGCACTTCACGACGTCGCTCATGGAAGCGCCGCAACCTTCCAGGACGCCTTTGATGTTGTTCAACACCTGGCGCGCCTCGGTGGCGACGTCTCCTGAGATCATGGTCTGCGTGGCGGGGTCCACGGGGACCTGCCCGGAAACATAGATAAAACCGCCGGCGCGAACCGCGGGCGAGTATGGTCCGCGCGGCGTCGGTACGCCGGCAGGAGTAATGCGTTCGATCATGTATTAATGTCCCTCCGCTTCCAGAAATCGTTCCGCTTCCATGGCCGCCATGCAACCGGCGCCGGCGGCGGTAATGGCTTGCCGGTAGACGCGATCCTGCACATCGCCCGCATGAAATACGCCGGGAATGTTGGTGCGCGCCCCGCCTTTGGAAATAATGTAGCCGTCGGCATCGGTATCTATCTGCCCTTTAAATACGCTGGTGTTCGGAATGTGCCCGATAGCCACGAAAAAGCCGTCCACGGGCTCGTCCCATTCCGCGCCCGTGGCCACGTTGCGCAAGCGCGCGCCCGTCACGAGCTTTTCCGACACATCGTAGATATCGTCAACCACGGTATTCGTAAGAAAGCGGATCTTCGGGTTGCTCCGGGCGCGGTCCAGCATGATCTTCGATGCGCGGAATTCGTCGCGGCGATGCACCAGTGTGACCTGCTTTCCAAAACGCGTCAGGAAGTTCGCCTCTTCCATAGCCGAATCGCCACCGCCGGCGACCAGGATATTTTTGTCCCGGTAAAAGAATCCATCGCAGGTGGCGCACGAGCTCACGCCGTGGCCGATCAACTTCTGCTCCGAAGGAAGCCCGAGCCATCGGGCGGAAGCGCCGGACGCTATGATGACCGTGAGCGTCTCTATCCACTCGCCGTCGATATTGAGGCGGAACGGGCGCGAAGAAAGGTCGGTATCGGTAACGGCGGCGTGGAGAAACTCAGCGCCAAAATTCTCCGCCTGAAGCTTCATGTTGTCGACCAGGTCGGGTCCGTTTATGCCTTCGGGAAATCCCGGAAAATTCTCCACCAGAGTCGTGAGAGAAAGCTGTCCGCCGGCTTCGTGGCCGCTAATCACAAGGGGTTTCAGATTGGCGCGCGCGCTGTAAATAGCGGCTGTATTTCCGGCGCAACCGGAGCCTATGATCGCTACATTTCGCATCGGAATGATCAATGTAGCATAGGGTTGAGGGGATCATGCGGGGTCATCGTCCCGCATTCAAACAGAAGAGGGCTAACTGCCGCGGCGCGATGGCTGGCGGCTCGGCGTATGCTTCCGAATAATTCCTGCCAAAGCGCGTAGTGCCTCATTGGCCGCTCTTGCGCTAGGAAATGCGGCCGCGACATCGGGCTCCAGCAGCACGACAGAACTGCCCTTCGCGTATTTCGATGAGTACGGATTGGGCCCTGCGCGACTGAAGTCATACTGCGGAAGGATTTCATCCGGATCTGCAGCCCTGCGCTTATTGGGTGCTTTCTTCATAGTTCCTTCGCTCACGCGCGGTTGCTTGGCGGGCACTAATAATTCGAACCGTCCCGCCGCGTTCAACGTACATGACTGCTAGCAACCGCCGACGCTGAGAATATCCTAGGAGCACGAGTCGCTCTTCCTCAGACGAATGCCGCGGATCAGCCACAATCCGGCCGAGCGGATCGCCGAAAACTGTCGCTGCCTCCTCGAACGTTACCTTGTGGTTTATCGAATTCGCTGCGGCTTTTTTCGGATCCCATCCAAACTCGAGCGGCAATTTCAATTATACATTGGGGGTTCGTCGGAGGCGAATCAGAACGGCCAGTAACAAAATCGCGGCTGGGGCCGGCGCCTCGCAGGGCTGCGGGGCTTTGATTTCATCTCCGCGCCAGCAAAGCTCCCAACCAGACGGCGGCGTAGCCGAACCCCACGCTGCCGGCAACATTGGCGATGCCAATCCAGAAGCCTCCATATCGGATGGCGGCATAGGTTTCCCACTCGAAGCTGGAAAAAGTAGTGTAGCCGCCCAGAAACCCGATCACCAGTAATGGGCGCATGTTCAACTCGCCTGGGAAACGCTCCGTGATCAATGTCATCAGCAGGCCGATCAGAAACGACCCGCTGACGTTGATTACCATTGTTCCGACCGGGAAGCGCGTTCCAAAGCGTTCCACTATGGCCACGCCGGCCATGTATCGCGCCAGCGACCCGGCGCCGCCGCCCAAAGCGACAAGCAGGTAGCGCACGCTACCGTGGAGCCTGCAGCGCGGGCACGAATACCACCCGCGGTCCGCTGGCGCCGGCATCGGCCAGCCATAACGGACCAGCGCCGAGCTCGTTCAAGCGGAACAAATTGCCCATGGGAACGAGTTCTGTGGATGAACAGCCGCACGCCACGTCAGTGCGGTTGCCGGCCATATCCAGAATCACTACAGATTGCGCCGCTGGACTAGCGATAAAGAGGCGCTTCCCGTCGGCGGAAAACGCCAGCCCCGCGATTTTCTGGAACGATGCATCTCCGGCCGCCAGCGTTTGCTGCGCTGCCGCTCCGGGCACATCGCGAATCAGCACTGCGCCGGTTCCGCGGGCGGCCACTGCGGCATCGTGCCCGCCGGACGCGAAAGCCACGGACGCGCCGGTCCCCGCCGTCATTACGCCGCGAACCCCGCCGGCACGACTGGCAAGTTGAATATCGGCGCCCGCGCCGAAGAGCAAATACGCGCCGTCGTCGCTCACCGCCAGCGAAGTGGGATGGATGAAACGCGCTCCCTGTTTCAGGGTCAGCGAGCCGGCAAGCGACGGAGCGCCCGGCAGGCCGGTCACCATTTGCGCCATTCCGTTCGCATACAGCGCCGCCGCCGTCCCCGACGGGCTGAAGACGACGCGCTCCGGTTGGGCTGCTAATTCCAGCGACAGCGATCTCACTTAAAGTCGCCGAGCTCAGCGTGAAGTAGTGCGTGGAGCCATCCGCGGCGATTCCAAACGCGGAATCCTGTCGTGGCGCGACGTAGGCGCTGGTCAATTGATAACCGGAACCGATGGGATCGCCAATCGTGGATGCGCCGGCGATACCTAGGATTGGGCGCAGCGCGTGGACGCCGCGATCAAATACAAATCCGGCTACCGGTCCGGCGAGATTGCCTTGCTGCGCTTGCGCAAGACCCGATAGCGCGAGAAAAATCAACGTATACTTCCCCATAATTGTCACCTCGGAGGACCCACCGTACTGCTGCCCGGCGTAATCGTAATCGCCGCATTGGAATTGCCGTTGCCGCCATTGTGCGTTGCGTAATAACCTCCGCCGGCCGCGGCCGCAGCCCCGGCAATCACAATCAATGCGATCGATCTTTTGGAAATGCCGGCGCTTGCCGTTGTGCTCGTGGAGAGCATATTCGTTCGGCCGATGCTGGCGTTAGCGATCTGCCCACCATGGGACGCGGTCACCTGGACGTGATACTGGCCTTCCACGTGGTTAGGGTGAAATCCGCGCGCCACGGCGCGGCCCCGATTATCGGTCATTACGCTCAAGCTCCGGGCGCCTCCTGCGAAACTGCCGCCCGCGCCCTGGCCGGGCGCACTGAAGACAACCGCGGCGCCGGGAACTGGCTTCTTGTTATCATCGTCCACTTGCACGATAAGCTCACGCGCCGTGTGTTGGTGGACATCGTCGATCGCGCCGTCGCCTTGGACTATCGTGATGTTCAACTTCGACGCCGCGGCCTGCATCTGGGCCAGAGCCGGAAATGAAATCAGAGCCGCAAGAACTGGTGATAACCCACGCATTCGTCCTTATTATTACAAAACCGGCGGGCCATTACCTTGCCTTCCCCTTCGCTGGTCCGCCACGCCCGGTGAACTGCCGGATGAAATCGATTTCCTCCTGTGAATAGGGCGTGCCATTATCGCGAAAAATATCCTGATGCCAGACAGCCGGTTGGCGGTCCGTGTAGGGATGCTGCCAGGAATCGAGCGGCAGGTAAGCCTGAGTCTTGCCGGCCACCAGCCCCCAACTGAATGCCGCCACATTGTATTTCTTGGCAATGGGCAGAATGCCTTGAAAAGTATTATCGCGATCTCGCGCCAGGAATTCGGTACATAGAACCGGGCGATGATATTGTTGCAGCCACTGCACGCGCTTCTCAAAATTCGCCGGCTTTTCGTAGTTGTGGAACGAAACGATATCGGATTCCTCGAGTTGGATCTTTTCAACCGGAGTCAGTTTATCCGGGCTGGACCAATCGCCCTGCCAGAGACTGCTGGTCAGCGGCTGGCTGGGCAGAGCGGCGCGCGCAAACTTGAACAGGCGCGGTAACAGGCGCTGCGCCAGCGCGGACTTATCTTTGGGATCGGCCAGGCCATAGCTGCCCTCATTGTGGTTATCCGGCTCGCTCCAAACATCCCACGCGACCACGCGTTTGTCGCTGAGGAATTCGTGGATGACGTCCTCGGCGTATTGCAAATGGCGGTCCCAGTGCTCTTCGTCCATTAGCGCCGCCGCGCCGGGGTCCTGCACCCACGCGGAATTATGCACGCCGCTGCGGACATCCTGTTGAATTCCCGGCTCCGGGAATGGACTCCAGCGCGAGTTAAACAGCACGAACATGACGCGTATCTTGTGCTTGTCGGCAATGTGCAGGAAGGTATTGATGCGCTTGGCGCACCCGCTGGGATCTTTCAGCCAGGGGATCTCGTGCAGGAATACACGCACTACGTTCATGCCGATAGATTGGGCCCAGCCGAGCTCGGTATCGATGATCACTGGATCGAACGTATCGGCATTCCACATTTCGATCTGGTTGATGGCGCTGGCGGGAATGTAATTGACGCCCACCATCCAGGGCTGCTTGGAATACCAGAGATTAGCGGCCTCTGCGGTCCATTTCACGGGTTCGGCGGCGAATGCGGAAAGAGCAAGGCAGACGCATGGGAGCAAACGAAGCGAGTTCATGAAGGTGAAAGACAATTTTACAACGAGCCTGGGGGAGGCATTTGCCGCGGCCGGCAACTCTCCCCTGCGGTATGCGGGGCTAAACCTGTTATCCTTGCCATAGCACCGTGCGCCGAGCCTTTGCCAGTTGCATTCTTTCTTTGCTGCTCCTGGTTACCTTGGTTTGGGGCGGCTGCGTTTCGTGCGAACAGTATTTCATGTGGCTGGGCGCGAAAAGCTGCTGCTCGCCCGATGGTCACTGTAAGAGCAAGACGAAGGCGCCGCACAACTCGGCTCGCGAATGCAACCAGATTGCCTTCGATCATCAAAAGCCGCTCCATTTTCAGGTTGACTTGCCGGTGATCGCAGTGGTCAAAACCGATCTGCCCCTCCACTCACTCGAACCGTTCCGGAATTGGCGCGTTGACAATCTGGCCGATCCGTCTCCGCCCGATCTGCCAATCCTTTATTCAACCTTACTGATTTAGTTTTCCTTTCGTAGCCGCGATGTGTTGAGTCGGGCCTGTCTACACGTGCTACTCGATTTGGCACGGCAGGCGATTGCATGGCACGAAAGGAGAAACGAATATGCAACAGTCCAAATGCCGCCAGCTCGGCATGCTCATTGCAGCCACCCTTACATTGGCGCAGCCGGGGAACGCCGCCGACCATGGTCCGGTTTTTGGATTAGCGACGCCAACCAACCCGCAAGGCGGGTGGAGTTTCGAGCTCGGGGTGAATGGGCGAGGCGGGACAACCTCCACCCTCGAAGCGGAATTAAGCTATGGCCTAACCCAAAATATAAAGCTTGCCGTTTCCGGCCCCGTTGTCTTTCAACCGGACCCATACCCGCGCTCGTCCGTGACAACGAATACGCCGATCAGCGGCGATTTCAGTGGCCTTGCGTGGTGGCGATTCCACAAGAAAGATTTTGCCGGTAAGCGCGTTGAAAGCACCGCCGTTGCGGGTGTTTTCGTTCCCGGCCCGCAGCAGGAAACCGGCCTCTATCGCGGCCTGAACAGCGGGCCGGGCTACCTTGTCGGCGGCGTGACCGGCATCGCATCGCGGAGTCAATACGTTTGGGTCGGCGCGACTTATCAGCGCTACGCGGAATCGAAAGGGGACCGCCGCCCCGATCTGCTTACCTACACCGCCGTTTATGGCTATCGCCCCTTTTCCTGGCGCACCGATTATCCGCGATGGGACTGGCGCATTTTCGGGGAGTTCACGGGCGAACGAACCGGCGCGATCCAGCGGCAAGCCCTTGATGTCGCCCGGCAGTGCAGCAAAACAAATGTTTCTCGGCCCCAGTCTGCTCGGCGTATATCGCGCCATCGGAATTGAAGCCGGAATGCAATTCCCTATTTATCGCGATGCCGGTCCGCTCTACCCGAAAGAACGTTATCGGTTTGCGATCAACTTTGCCTATTTCTTTTAGAGACGAAAGGAATATACGATGCGAAAAACGACTATCGCTTCTAACTTGCGCCTCATCGCTGGCGACCTTACCTGGCCGCGCGGAACTGCTGGAAGTCGATCTGTCCATCTTCGGCATGGATTGAATGACCTGCGCCCACGTCGTGGACGTGGCATTGAAGAAAGTGGCTGGCGTGGAATCGGTCGAAGTGAGTTTGAACAAGGGCCTCGCAACGGTGAAGCTGAAGCCGGGCAACACCGTTTCGGTTCCGCAGTTATGGGAACTGATTCACAAGAACGGATACACGCCGAAAACAACGGCGGTCTTGGTTCGGGGTGATCTGGCGAAGTGCCAATGGGCGACTTGCAATTGAAAGTCTCGGGAACCAAAGACATACTGGCGCTCGCAGCCGATCCGAAGAATCCCGCGGCCTACAGTGAGGCTTCTGAGAAAGCTCGGCCAGACCGTCATCGTTCAAGGGGTGATGGACCCGGGCAAAGACTTTAAAGCATCAGTGCCGCTTCAAGTCGGCCAGGTGAAATAAGATCGGGAAGGAACATTGCATCAGCAGTATGAGCGCCGCAAGTTCGTAGCGGCGCGATCAGCTATCTATCGCTTTTTACTTCGCTCGGGACGCTGCTATGCTGCGCATTGCCATCGCTGCTGGTTCTGTTCGGATTAGGCGCAACGGTTGCCTCGGTGCTCTCCGAAGCTCCATGGCTGGTCACGATGTCACACCACAAGCATTGGGTATTCATCGTGGCGGGCATGATGATTGCCGGCGAATTTCGTGTATATTTATGCGATTGCGCCAAAGCTCAATTGAGAAGCGGCGCCTGCGATCCTAGCGACCCCGTCACGTGCCAGACGGCCAGCCGATTCAGCCGGTTTGTGCTTTGGTGCTCGGCGGTGTTGTATATGGCGGGCTGTTTCATGGCATTCCTTCTCGGGCCGCTCCTTGTTCACTTCGATTCAGTCGCCAGGTAAGGCGGTTGCTTTACTATCCGCCAGCGGCAGCACGACCGTAAACACCGAACCTTGCCCCAAGCGGCTCTCCACCGTGACCGACCCGCCCATCTGCTCAACAGCATGCTTGACTATAGCCAGCCCCAAACCGGTTCCGCCGGTGGCGCGCGACCGAGCCTTATCCACGCGATAAAAACGCTCGAAGATGCGCGGCAGATCGCGCGAAGGGATGCCCGGGCCGGTATCGCGGACACGCACCACCGCGCGGTCCGCCTCGCGCGCCGTCTCCACATGGACCTCGCCCTCGGGCCGGTTGAACTTTATGGCGTTATCCAGCAGGTTGACGAAGACCTGCTCCAGACGAACCTCATGGCCCAGCACATCCACATCCTCCGTGGAGTTGAAGACCACACGGACCCCGCGCGACCGCGATACCGGCTGCACCGTGCGCAAGGCCGATTCGACGCTCTGCTTGAGCGATACGGCCTCCGGCGCCGGCGGCTTGCCGCCTTCAAGGGTCGAGAGCACCAGCAGATCGGAGACGATGTTAGTTAGCTGGCGCGTCTTGTTCAGGATGACCTCGGCGAAGCGGCGGCTGTTCTCGCGATCGTCCAAAGCGCCTTCCAACAACGTTTCGGCATATCCGCTTACGGCCGCCAAAGGCGTGCGCAGTTCGTGGGAAACGTTGGCTACAAAATCCTTGCGGATCCGTTCCAGCCGCTCGATTTCAGTGATGTCATAGAACATGCCGATAGCGCCCCGGTTCGGACCGCCGGCCAGAGGCGTCACCTGCACCGCGAAGGTGCGCGCCCCGCCCGCGGAAAGAAACAGCCGCCGCTGCAGCGGCTCGCCCGAAGTAAAGACGGCATTAAACATTTCGAGCAGGTCGTTATCGCGCACCACCTGCACCAGCGGTGTGCGCGCGGCCAGGGGCAACGGTAAATCCATGGCGCCGGCGAAGGCGCGATTGACAAACGTAATGCGCAGCAGCGGGTCCACCGCCACTACGCCTTCCACCATGCTGCCCAGAATAGCTTCCAGACGCGAGCTTTCCCGTTGCAGGTTATCGACAACCTCTCGTAGTTGCCCTTCGGCCACCGCGGAAGACGAGCGCGCTTGTGCGGAGAAATAGGCGAAGAGGTAGTTAGACCCGCCGGCCGCGGCCACGCCGATCAGTAGCGCGGCGGCGGCGGCGCTCTCCAGGGCTACGTGCGGCAGGCAAATCTCGACGATCGCCAGAGAAACAACGGCGAGAGCCGCGCCACACTCGAGGCTGGATCTCAGGCTGGTCGCTCCCGGCATATAAATATTATGGTGGATCGGCGCAGCGGCATAAATGTGAGACGAGGAGTACGGAAGAATCCACTGGCGACGCGATTGCTGAAGACATTAAGAATTATTAAGGAGCGGTCTCCACCATGGTCAACTCAGACAAACTTGAGGCAAATTGGAAGCAGATCAAGGGTAAGATGCGGGAAAAATGGGGGAAGCTGACCGATAACGATTGGGAACAAATCGCCGGGAAAAAGGATCAGCTTCTTGCCAAGCTTAGAGAACGCTATGGCTACACGCGCGAGCAGGCTGAGCGTGATTATGAGGATTGGAATCGCGTAAACACCCCGAAGCTTGCATGATTCCACGAAGTTCGCAATTAGAGCTGCGTAATTATTGCCGAGGGCGGGGCGTTCGATGCTCGCCCTTTCTTCCAAGTGGGATTTATTTCTTGCTAAATTCCATGTGCAGCCTGAGCTGGTAAATCCGCACCGGTCCGCGGTCCTGGTTGTAAGCGGGATTATTCACGCGCTGGAAATCCAAGGTTGTGAAGAATCCGGGAAAGAGGCGCGCGCTGTAGTACGACTCCCAAACGTATTCAGGCCCGTATTGCAGGCGTCCATCGCCGATTAGAAAATCGTAACCGCCGCGCGCCAGATATAGCGCATGGACGCCGGAGAGGCCGCTCACCGTGAGTTCCGTTGCCGCGGTGTCGAACTGCCGATGCCAACCCCCGCCGGTGACGGAAACTCCGCCGCTTGCCAAGCGGTCGATAGCAGTGAACGCAAAGCTCTCAGTCTTGCCATCGTTCCACCCAAGACGCGAAAAGACGCCGATATTTTTGCTCACCTCCTGCTCAAAATTGATTCCGAATCCATATTTCAGCGTACCGTTGCGGCGCGTGGCGGTGACATCCGGCCGGCCGTCCATTCTGCTCCGCCAAACTGATCGCCTCGGCGTAGGTTCCCGCATTGGCGTGGTTCTCGTAATTCAACAAGCCGAATTACGCCGGGGTGCTTATTCACCTCATAGCGGTACTCGCCCTCGAACATATCGCCCCGGTTGACAAACAGGCGGCGGTCGAAGCGCAGGCCATTGGCCACCCGCGGCATGGCCGCGCTCCCGTAGCGCAGCGACCAGTGCTTGAGATGAATCTCATGGACCCATCCCCAATCGTATCCGCGGACGTCGGCGGGATAATCCCAAGCGCCGTTGTACATCACGGCCCAACCCATGAATTGCGTCCGAGGGTCGTGCGAGTAGCGGTTATTGTCGAAGAAGTCCGTTACGGTGAATCGCCCGGCGGTGATGGTGTAGCGGTCCATGGGGCGCTCGCCGGCCAACTGGTTTTCTTCGCTCTCGACGGACTCTTTCGCGCTGCCGAATCCGAAGTCATGCGAAATATATAGGCGGGCCACATAAGGCTTGGGCGTGGCGGAAGCCACGCGCGGCAGTTCGCCGTTGGGTGAGTTCGCCAAGCCATCGACGCCGCTGAAGCCGCGGCCGCCGGCGATTTCCGGATCGAATACTAAGGTGGTATTCTGCCACGGCCGAAAGGCGAAAAAGAGCGTCGTCGTGAGCGAAACATCGCGCTCCGGGTAATCCTGCAGGCTGAACGGGCCGGCGTAAGGCGACCGGAACGTGCCGTGATATTGTCCGATCGAGGTGGCTTGGTAGAAGAGATTCCAGCGTTCCGGCGCGGCCGGCTCGCCCGGCGCCGAGCTATCCGCCGGCGGTGGAGTTGGCTGTTGAGCCACGGAGTTCAGGCCAAGGCTAAGACACATAATCGGCAACGCGCTGGCGCCCCGCGCCAAGATTTCCCTGAATAACCGGTTTGCTGCCATCACGTGTCCCTGATCTCGTTGAACTTTCGCTTAGATCTTGCCGAACACTCCCCCACACCAAGCACCCGATATAACACCAGCAATATATGTCAGCGGCCCGATATCGCTTGTGTCGAGTTTCTGCTCCTGGATGGGCGAGCGGGGAACTACCAGAAACCCGCGCTCGTCCAGTCCGTTTTCGAGAGCCACTCCGTTCCTAACCGGCCGGAAATAACTGGCGCCACAACTTGAGCGGCCAATACGAGCGAAACTGCGGTTGTGCCCAGCGCCACCGCATTCACCATCAGCATAGTGCCTGTCGCGCTGAATTCGTTAGTATATCTTGATGCGGTTGGTGACATCCGCATTTTCCAACGGAAGGGCCGCTCGCACTTCGTATACTCTCGGATGTAGCGCATGATTTTGCGCGCCAAGTCCTTCACCGATGTGAACACGCCGCGCGCCAGCACGTCGCGTTCGATCCGCGCAAACCAGATCTCAGCCTGATTCAGCCAGGACGAGTAGGTGGGCGTAAAATTCGGCTTCACTTTTCGCTCGGATCCGGTTTTTCCCTTCTCCCCGGCAGAGTCGAACGGCACGGCCTCAAGAGGTATCGCCACGGAACGCTCTCGCTAACGCGGCCTTGGCCCGCCTGCGGGGCGACAGATGCGATGGACGGGATCCTTGCGGATACTCGGCTTTGAAAGGCGCTCGGCCTGTCCACCCTTACGGCGGAGGCTGCGGGATCGCCTCTGGCAAGCCGAGCTTCCGGCGAATGGCGCCTATGCGAGCGTCGCCGCGCAGCATAGCGAATTCCGGTGAGATGAGGTCCGTCCCATTCGTGTCGGACCCATGGGCAGCATGCTATCGAGAATCTCGAACGCGCGGCCTTTATCGCCCATCGCCGCAAAGATCGCGGCTTTGCTGGAGGGGCGGGGAACCATAGCGGCGATTCTTTCCGCATCCTGGCGACGCCCGGCGCGCGCGTAGGCGATCCCGAGCGATTCCGCGCCCACATTCAGCAGGCGGCCGTTCCACGCCGTCTCCAGAATCCGTACGGCATCGAAATTCTTTCCCTGGCGCGAAAGCGTCTCCGCCCAACAACCGCTCAACTGCCAGTCATTTTCCACCGCGTGGTGGCAGTGGAAATCCGCATCGTCATATCGGCCCGCTGCCCGTAGCGCAAGAGTCAGCCCGTGATGGACTTCCAACTGCCTGGGAGCGAGTTCCTCCGCTTTGCGTTAGTCTTGAATTGCCTCCTCGATCCGATCGAGGGGTAGGAGCATGAAAACTGCAAAATGATCTCGCCACAAGGGCTCGTCGGGCGCGAGCGCAATGGCACGCCGGAAACTGTATTCCGCCTGCCGCCACTGTGCCTGTCGCGCTTGCATCATCGCCCAGAGCGTCTTGCGCATCGGGTAGCAGCGGGTTTAATTCAATAGCTTTCCGTGCGGCCGTCCATCCTTTCACTAACATCGCCGCGCGCTCGGACGGGCTGACCGGTCGAAGCCGGAGCGGGCCGCCTCCATCGCCGCCAGGCCTGCATAAGCGGGAGCGAACGAAACGTACTTGGCGATTGTCTCCTCGAAAAGCTCGGCGCTTAGTTCCGCGCCCGTACACGCAGGAGCCATTTCTGCATCGCGCGCACGGAGGAACGTATCGTATGCAGGCGAATTGGCCCCGTTCGCGATCGGTGGACCGGCAGGAGCCGTCCCCATACCAACGCCAAGCCCAGCAGCGTGACCGTGCGAGTACCGGCCACCAACCTCGGCCTCAGGAGCGAGGCGGTTAAGTTTTTGGGAGGTGAAGGGAGTTGCTTGCGAACTCTCCGCAACTCGCACCACGGGTACGTATCCGCCCTTGGGTAGTTCAATGACTATGGCCGCCGCAGCGCCCGCCCGCTCGTAGAACTCGGTCAGCCGAGCCCGCAGCCGCCGGGCTTCCGTTCTCACGATAGGATCGGATTTGGTGTTGTAGTCCGCGGTTCGCCGGAAAACCTCGGTTCCAATAACCGACTCTTTCAACTCCGCGCCGCGCCCTTCCAGATGCTGTTCCACAATGAATCGGAGAAACCCGAAAGACGCTCATTGCGTGCGAAGCCTGGGCTTTTCAGAATCTCCTCGAGCTGGTTTCGGACGGCCTGAGGCTCCACTGGAGGCGTCGCCATCTGATGAGAGTGTACCGCTTGTTTTCAATGACGTGCAAGGGTGTTTCTACCCTTCTCGTACCCTCTTGCACTTGATTATTTGGGTCGGTGCGGACACCATCGGGGAGGGACTCGGATATATGAGGTCAATCGTTATTCTTGCCTCCTTCGCGATTTTGGCGGCCGCTCGCAAAGCCAGACGCTCACGATTTCAACCATTGCCGGTGGAACGCGGCTGGGTCCCGCCTTAAGCGCCAATATAGGACAGCCGAAGGCGTTGCCGCGGACACATCCGGTACCGTCTACTTCCTTTCACAGGCCGCGATCTTCAAAGTGGATTCCAGCGGAACGCTGACGCGGATTGCAGGAACAAACGGTTCCGGATTTTCCGGCGATGATGGTCCCGCGATTGACGCTCAACTCGACGGGCCCACCGCTCTCGCCGCCGACCGCGCGGGTAACCTATATGTCGCCGAAGGCGGGGGGCACATCCGCAAGATCGCCGCGGACGGAACCATCACCACTATCGCAGGGAACGGCGTCTGCCATGGGGGCTGCTACACAAATGGAGCGGGCGACGGCGGACCGGCAACCGCCGCGGAACTCTTCTATCCTTGGCAGATTGCGGCCGATGCCAGTGGGAACGTGTATATCGGCGAGTGGAATACGCCGCGAGTGCGCAAGATTTCCAACAGCGGCATTATCTCCACTGTCGTGGGAAATGGGATGTCCGGCTTTTCAGGCGACGGCGGGCCGGCAACCAACGCCGAGATTGGCGCGGCGTGGGGGCTCGCCTTCGACAACTCGGGCTCGCTCTTTATTTCGGACGACATCCCAGGCGACGACTTCACTCCCGATGCAGTCCGTATTCGCAAGGTCACGCCCGATGGAATCATCACCACGGTAGCGGGGATTGGGACTCCAGGCCTCTCTCCGATACCGGCGATGGCGGGCCCGCGACAAACGCTCAGCTTGCCGTGAGCGGTGCGCTCGCGATGGACACGGCGGACAATTTGTATGTCGCGGACTATTTGCGGATAAGAAAGATTTCGCCGGACGGGATCATCACAACCGCCGCGGGGAATGGAAGCGATGGCTACTCGGGAGATGGCGGCCCGGCGATAGCAATACGTACTTAGTCAGTAGCGGCACACATA
>CAVRPF010000010.1:0-375330 GCA_963723015.1 Bryobacterales bacterium | reverse complement strand
AACGTCATGGTTTCCGGGCTGCGGGGAGTGAATCGCTCCACGACGTGCAGCTTGTTGCTATGGAAATCACCGGCCCGGTCAAACCAACTATCTTCGTTGAGGCCGGTCACATCGACGACCAGCGTCTCACCTTCCCAGCGTCCATTCGACCAACCCATCCAGCTATCGACCGGCGACGCCGCGGTTCTGCCCATGTAGATCACCTGAACGGCGCCGTCATATTCATAATCGATCATGATCACTTTTGACGACTGAACGATTTGGAACGGAAACGGCATATAGACGGCTCGCGGTATGCCGGGCAGATAACACTTGGTCTCTGGATCCAGAGCCAGTCGGGTAGCGTAGTTTGCCTTCTTTTTGGCCAGTGCGGCGGGCAGGTACGGGATCTCGCCGCCCTCCACCACGCCCTATTCCAAGCGGGCTCCGAGCCGCCGCCCCCGCCTGCCATAGCATCCCTGGAGCGGCCGAATGGGGCTGAATGTCCCAGTTCGCACTGTTCAACGCTTGCCATATTCCGTTCAGGTTGGGTTTGCCGTCCGCGCTACGAGGAGCCTTATATGAACCTTGGCTGTACGCCGGCATGCCGGCCAGCAACATGCACGCGGCTACAATAACCGGGCGCCCACCGGCGCGGGGGAGCTTCGAAACCTCCAGCGGGTTGGTAACCCTTTTGTCGAGGCCGGCGGGCGGCTGATATTGCGCGGTTGACAACCGCGCGCAGGATTTCGCATCCTGCCCCATAACCGCACACGCATCGCTATATTTTACGAACATCAGTAAAACACTTGTCCGATCAGGTGCCGTTGTCGCCTTTCCTACTTCGCGCCGGACGCTGCGGGCGGACCGCTTTTCTGCGCAGCGGCCTTTTCTGTGGCACGCGCACCCGAAAGCGAATCCCGCAACGCAGTTCCTTTGTGACACGCGTACTCAAAGATAACGTCCTCGCCGTGGACCCCGTCCGGCTTGAACATGGGATACCTCGCGCTCCATGGTCTGGTGAACGTCTGCGGATCGTCAACGGTGAATTCGTACATAAGCGAATTGGGACCCGTACGGGTGAATCGCTCCGTCAGACGCATCTTCGCAGTGGAATTTTCGTACGAGGTCAAATCGGTGAAGTTCGTTGTGTCCACCACCAGCGTGTCTCCTTGCCAATGGCCGACGGAGTCTCCGTTCACCATCCGGACGTTGTCCGGCGCGTGCGGACGCCCGTCGGTGGGAATGATGCGCACATCGTGGATCTGTTCGCTTAGGAGCGCCACCACCCCGGAGCCTGCACGATCTGATAATTCGAGTTGTAATTGGTTGGAATCATGGGAGGTCCGGCGTTCCTGACCGATATGCATCGTTCGTCAGTGGACCGGTTTTCCGGACCATCGAATTCATGTCCACGCGCAGCCGCCCTCTTCTCCGCCACACGCTTCTGCGCTTCCGGCGTCAAGGATGGGATCCTGCCGTCGGGCGGATCGAATATTAGTGAGGTGCGTAAATCCGGGGCGAGCTGCCCGCGGTCCCGCCAGAACTCGTTGTAGTTACCCACGCCGTCGAGCTTGTCGCCGTTCACTCGATTCAACTCATCCTTGGTGAATTGAGCCGCTTCCTCCGGAGTGAAAAACTCCTTCCCCGCGCCTGGACCTTTGGTCGGCCTTTGTATGGGCGTTAGAGTAGCGCTGTTCCACACGCCCTGGAGATCCGGCTTGCCGTCAGGAGTGCGAGGGAGCGTCCAAGCCTTCGCTGCGGGCTTCCCCCCTGGGGCTTTCTTGGCAGCTTCGGAGGGCCCTTGAGCAGCGGCGCGGAAAGACAGCAAACAAGCCGCGATGCTTGCCAGTGAAGGAACGAAATAACGCCTCATAGCCGTAGAGTCTACCGCCAGGCGGTTGGAGTGTCAATCGGTCCGCCTTTTATGTGCGGTCCGCCTTCTATGTCCGCCTTCTACAGAGATGGTGTTGATCCGCTCATACCGCGTCACAAGGTCCAGATCCCGGCCTTAACGGCCGGGGTTGGGTGCGAATGCCGCGCCGCGCTTCAGCCGGGTCTTTAGCCCCGCGCGTCAGGGCGGGGTCGGGCTCACGGACAGATCACGGTCGTGAGATGCCTCTTTTGGTGATTTCATGGTCGAGCGTTCGGCTGGGGGGCTGTACAATGAAACGAGCCATAAATACGGCTCAAAATCGACTTTCCTCCGTGCCACCAAAATCCCTCCGAACGGGTCTCCTCGTAACCGCGTCGATAGGCGCATTGGCCGGCGCTGGCGTGTGGTGGCGCGAGGCACGCGCCGAGCGGTACCGATCCTGTTTCCTTGCAGGCGGCGGGCGCTATGCCGATCCGGCGGTATGCGCGCAATGTCACCCTGCCATCGCCGCCACTTATCGAAAGACCGGAATGGGACGATCGTTCCGGAAGGTCCGCGCCGAGAAAGATCTGGACGCGGCCGGCTGCCCGCCCCGACCCCGCGAAAGCCCTTCTATCATGCGGCTTCGAACAGCTTCTTCAATATGGTCTTCCGGAACGGCGCCTGGTTTCAGCGCCGCTGGCAGACGGGCTTCGACGGCAAGGAAACCAATGTCGACGAGAAGCGCGTGGATTACGTGCTGGGTTCCGGCAACCACTCGCGAACGCTGTTGCACCTGACCGAGCGGAACACACTTCAGGAACTGCCGCTCGGATGGTACTCGGAGAAGGGCGGCTTCTGGGGGATGAATCCCGGTTACGATCGTCCGGACTATGTGGGCTCGGTGCGCCCGATCTATTACGAGTGCATGTTCTGCCACAACGGATATCCGAGTATTCCGGAAGGCGCGCATCGGGACGCCACCCAGGCAACGTATCTGCAGCCGCTGCCGGAAGGAATCGATTGCCAGCGGTGCCACGGGCCCGGACAAAGCCATGTCGACAAAGCCTCACACGGCGCTTCGGCGCAAGTTGTGCGAGCCGCGATTGTGAACCCGGCCCGCCTGAATCCGGATCGCGAGATGGAGGTTTGCCTGCAATGCCATCTGGAAACATCGAATCAAAAGCTGCCCCACGCGATCGTCCGCTTCGATCGCGCTCCGTTCTCGTATGTGCCGGGACAGCCTCTCGCCGATTTCGAAGTGGCCTTCGATCGCGCGCCGGGTAAGAATACCGGCTTCGAAGTCGCGCAGGCGGGCTATCGATTCCGGGAATCGCAGTGCTTTCTGAAGAGCGGCGGTTTGAATGGCGCGAGCAAGCTTCGATGCACCAGTTGCCACGATCCTCACGACATTCCCCGTGGGGAGGAGGCCGCCTCCCACTACAACCAGGTTTGCGTCGGGTGCCATCAATCGGTAACGAAGGTCTCGGTGCATCAGGCAGGCGCCAACTGCGTGAGCTGCCACATGCCGCGCCGGCGAACCGACGACGCGGTCCATGTCGTGATGACGGATCATCTCATCGCCCGCCGCCCGCCGCCCGGGAGATCTGCTGGCCGAAAAGCCCGAGCGCGCCGAAACGCCTGCCTCTTCTTATCAGGGAGAGGTGGTCCCCTACTACCCCGCCAAACTCGCTCCGACCGCCGACAACGACCTGACCGTCGCAGTCGCGCAGGTTCGCGAACAGAGCAACCTGAAGGCCGGTGTGCCGCTGTTGGCATCCCGGATCGCCAGGTATCATCCGACTCGGCCGGCATATTATGCGGAGCTGGCGGAAGGCTATCTTGCCTTCGGCGATACCGCCTCGGCGATCCGATCTTTTGCGGAGGCTTCCCGCCTCGATCCCGACTCGGCCCCGCGGCTGATCCAGTGGGGAGATGCGTTGATGCAAGCGGAGCAATGGACGCTTGCGGAATCGAAACTGCGGCGCGCCACTGAACTCGCGCCGGAAGACCCGCGAGCCTGGGGCAGGCTGGGATGGGCTTTTTGGCAGCAAAACAAAGCGGCGGAGGCAAAGTCCGCGCTCGAGAAAGCGATCGGCCTCGATACCGAGGTGCCCGATCTGCACAACAATCTGGGCCTCATCCTGTGGGGCATGGGTGACCGGGCTGCTGCCGAGAAGGAATTCCGAGCCGCGCTCCGGATACAGCCCGGCGTCTCCGAGTGGCGATTGAATCTCGGCCGCGCGCTGGCGGCGCAAGGCCAAATCGCGGAGGCGCGTTTCCAGATGGAAGAGAGTCTGCGCCTGAAGCCCGACAATGCGGAAGCCCGGGTGGACTATGCGCGCGTGCTCGCCGATTCGAACCGGCCGTCCGATGCCGAGGAACAAGCCAAACTGGCGGTTGAGACCGATCCCGGCTCCGCGCCCGGTCATGAAATCTGGGGGGCTCTCCTGGCCGAGAAGGGAGACCTTCCCGGTGCAAGGCGAGAATTGCTTGAAGCGGTTCGGCTCCAGCCCGGCGAATGGGCGCGCGCAGGTTGAGCTCGGGATGGTGCTGCTGCGCCAGGGCGACCGGGCCGGCGCGCTTCCGCATTTAACGGCGGCCGCGCAGGGACCGGATCCGGAGGCCCGCGCCGCGGCGGCACAGATCTTGCGCGGCCTCAACTAATCCGCGGTAAGGTCGCGCCCGGCGGCTTGGGCGTGATGCGCGGGTTCTCGGCGCGCGCGGCGCATGGAGTGCAGCGAAATTCGCTTGCGCTCGCGAACGTTATGAATTTGCGATGGCCCCCTGTTCCAGAGTATGTTCCAGGTCGGCACACGGTCTGTGTCATTGCGGCTCAGTTCGTTCTTCTGGGCGGCTCTCCGCCGCGGTCCCCACTCTTCAGATTTCGAACGAAACCGCGCCACCGGCGGCGGCAATTAAAGATTTACGCGGCGAAACCTACGGCGATTGCAAGCGGGCATCTGGTCCTCAATCGACCGCGAGCGGCGTTCGGAAACGCTGCAAGCGTCGGCCTATTTGGCGCCAACGGAGACGCGATCGGCTTGCAACCGTAACTTGGCCGCAGATAGACGTTCAGTTTTCTCCCCACTGTCAGGAAATAATGTGCCAGCCTCCCCGATGTGGGGTTTCATTCCCGGTCTTGAGTCCGCGCGGGCGAACAGTGGTGGTCAGCGCCACATCGCCCGATTCGAGCGTCTCTGTCGTCAGCGGTTCGGTGACAGTCGAAGGATCTCTTTCGGTGCAGAAGATCCGGCTGGAATGGCGTCGTGCCTGCAGGAACCATTGTTCCTATCTTTGCGCTGTATTTACGCCGCGACAACGTGAGCATGGATGCGTGGAAATCACGTCGCCCGATTCGTGTCACCGCTTCAGATCGATGTGACTCTCGCGCGCCACCGAATTGATCGCAAGCTTGCGCGAGTGGCCGATAGCGCGCGGAGTTCGATTTCTTCTGCTTCCAGCCGAACGATCCTGTGAATCCTCCCGCCGCCACCTCTGGGGGCTTCAGCCCCGCTCTTTGCCTTGTTCTCCTCATTAGCCTGACCGGCCCTCTCACCGAATTCCGCACCACGGATGAAATCCCGCCCCACCAGAGGGCCTGTACCTTGGACTCTCGTTTCTTGACAGACTCTAACCGCGCGAACGATCGCCGGAAAGCTTGGTGATCCCTGCGGGAAGTTGGGCAATCTTTGGAGGCCCCGCGGAAACGGGTTTCGTGGTTAGCGCGAACCTGCCGGTGCGGGTCGTGGTACTGCAATTTTATTGCAGCGGCCCCGGGGGGGAAGAGCTGCCCGCTTGTCTCTTAACGTCTACCCCCACCACCTGAGTACGATTTTGCCTCCCGTAATGAGGCCTTCTTCGCTCGCGTTTGCCTGGCAAATCGGAACTCCGATTCCTGCCGCGCGCACGGTTTCTGTAAGCGGGTTCGAGGCGGCGACGCCACCACCGCCTCCGGAGGATCTTGGCTTTCAGTCTCACCGAAGCCGTCCCTTCGTGCCCAACATGCTCACGTCTCCGTGGATCCTTCACAACTCGCCACTGGAACGTATCAAGCATCGATTCTGGTGACCCAGGCCGTGGGGCCGGCGGCGATGCTGCCAGTAACGCTCACCGTAACCGATACCCCCGTACCGATGATCTCATCGAATCCAACCAGCATCGCCTTCTCAGCGTAACCTTCAACTCGCCGGCGTACTCTCAGACCGTCACGATCACGAGCGACTCCGGCCCACACCGTTTTCCGTAATTTTGCCGCTGGAACATGCTGAAGGTGTCGCCCACGAGCGGCACAACACCCGCAATGCTGACTGTGACGTGGACCCAGCGTGACCTCGCAGATCTATTACCAACAGCGTTCCACTCCCTCATCGATTGTGATCGCCGTACATGGCAATTGATTACAATTCCGGCAACTTTCAATGTCACCGGCGTACAGACGTTTCAAACTCACCTGGGAGAGCCCGGAATCGGGACCCAATGGGCTCATATTCTCCCACGCAAACAGGATCGCCGCCGCAGACGCAGACGATCAATGTCGATCCGGAGGGAAGCATTTCGGCCACTGCGGATCAGACGTGGATGAGCGTGGCTGTCCCAACAACGGATTCCGGCGCGAATTCCGTTACGGTCACTGTAAATCCGGCCGGGCTGTCGCCCGCCGTTTATACCGGCGCGGTGACCATTGGAGGAGCCCGAGCTGCTACCGATTGCAGTGCCTGTGACGCTCGGCGTGTCGAGCAATCCTCCCCCGTTGACGATCACGCCCAGCTGCTTCATCCTTACCATTTGGGCCATCGGAGTAACCTGTGCCTCCGTTTCAGACAGCTCTTTTGATGCGCGGCATCCCGGTTCCAATAACGATCCTGATCGGTGGAAATTGGCTTCTGGTTGTCGATCACTACGAAGCCCCCGCACCAACCACCATACAGGTGGGCGTGGGGCAACCGCGTCGATCATGCCGGGCGAGTACAACAGGTCATTTACAATTCAATCCCTGGGCACGATTCAATCGCCGGGAAATTCTGTTTACGCGCCGGTGACGCTGTTGGTAGAGCCGGCATCGTTTGCGCCTCCCGTGGTCTCGCAAGTGGTAAATGCAGCGTCCGGAATAGCGGGCGGCGTCTCACCCGGCGAGATTCTGAGCATTCGCGGCTATGGCACAGGGGCGGCTGCCGTGAGCGGCCTGAAACTGGACGCATCGGGGCAGGGTGTCATCCAACCTGAACGGACTGCAGGTGACCTTCGATGGCCAATCTGCGCCGCTGCTCTACACCTCCGCGAATCAGACGAACTTGATCGTTCCCTACGAAGTGGTCGGCAAGACGTCGACGGTGATGCAAGTGATTTACGCGGCGGCGAACGGAACGCTGGAAACCGCGGCATGGACTCTGCCGGTCGTGCCGTCCGCGCCGGGCATTTTCACACTGGATTCGACGGGCAGGGGACAAGCCGCGGTAGTGCGAATCAGGATGCGTCAATTAATAGCCCGGCAAATCCAGCGGTTCGCGGCTCAGTGATTTCGATCTACGCCACGGGCGAGGGCCAAACCTGCCTCCCGGAGTCACGGGCAGCGTGACGCAATCGGCCAGCATAAGCTCGCTGTTGCCTGTAAACGTGACGATTGGTGGAATTGGAGCGGCGGTGCAGTATGCGGGCTCGGCGCCAGGCGAAGTTGCGGGGTTGTTACAGGTGAATGCGATATTACCGCAGCAGCTGCTCCGGGACCGGCCGTCCCCCTTATGGTGACTGTGGGAGGGAGTCCAGGCTAAGACGGGCGTCACCATTGCAGTAAGGTGATGCGGCCAGGTGGGACGAATTCGTTCCCAAAGGGGCGATTTCGGGATTCCCGAAAAGGTAAGGATGGCAAATGCTTGCCCCGCCACGACGAATTCCGACGCCGAGTTTCTTTGCGGCCTTTGCGCCTTTGCGAGATACTTCTTTACCCTAGCGATGCGCAGAGGCTAGCTGCCTCACTTTTCTCCACTATCCTTTACACAATGCCTGCGCAGTTCGTTCACCTACTCTACCTGTGCTAAAGTCGTCTATTCGCAAGAAGCCTAGAATAGTAGCAGCATGACTCTCGGTGCGAGCGAACAGTCGCTCATCAAGTCTTACTGATGCTTCCGCCCACTGAGGCCAGAAAAGTCCTGTATTGGCGAAACAACTTGCGGAGCTGCGCAGCGCTCTGCCTGATCTAGTGTTCCTATTC
This sequence comes from Bryobacterales bacterium, assembly GCA_963723015.1. Classification (GTDB taxonomy): domain Bacteria; phylum Acidobacteriota; class Terriglobia; order Bryobacterales; family Bryobacteraceae; genus PALSA-243. The sequence continues at coordinate 367,285 of CAVRPF010000010.1, read as the reverse complement.
GTGTCCTACTAAACCTTAGAGACCGCGCCACATCCCTGAACATTCAGCAGCAAGCGCAGGTCGTTAAGCCTCAATGTCTAGCCATTTCCTCGCGCCATGCGACTAAGTCTCGATTAAATCTACCTGGCAGAGGCGGGTGCTGGCCGCAGCGCCTCGCACGCGTTCCGATCGCCCATGTCGCATCCCTGCCGGAAACGCGCCTGGGCAAGGGGCTCATTTTTCTGCGTTTGTATTCCCTGCCGGTGCATGATGCCAACGTTGAAGCACCCCGGCGCATAGCCCGCATCGCAGGCGTTTTCGAGAATCTGCCTGGCCTTGACGATGTCTCTTCGGAACGCCTTCGCCGAAAAGATAACTTTCCCCGAGCTGTCCGCAGCCGCGCGTAAATCCGGCCGTACAGCTTTGCTGGAAGAGGGCGGCCGAATACTCGAGGTTACGACTGACTCCCTGGCCCCCGTAATAGAGCGACCCGAGCATGAAACAGCTCGCTCCGTCTCCACGGCTACAGGGTTGCAGCAATACAGCGTCTCCGTCGGTTTTCACCATATTCACCACACTGCTGCACGCGCTCTCGAGGCCGAGATCGCAGGCGTGCTTAAGACTCCGCCCCGCGCCGATCGGATCGCGGGGAAGCCCCTTGCCGCCATTCAGCAGCGTTCCCAGAGTGAAGCAACCGCGAGCGGAGTTGTGCTGGCACTGCACGTCGAGAGTCTGCGCCAGGACCTGGCAGCCCTGCGTGCGCCCTGCGTCGCAGGCTTTTTGCCCAGAAGGCGGGGTCGCTGCCCGGGTGTTTTCCGCCGAGAAAACCCGTGAGAAACATGAATCCAAAAAGAGCCACCCAGATCCCCATGAATCCAAAATTCGCCTGCCGCGGAGTCCAGGCCGAAAGCGCCTGCAACGGCCGGAGTTTCCCCTCGTACCCACCGGCTGCCGGGCTAACCAGGCGCTGAGAGCAATGCTGGCGCGGTCCAAAGCCCGCACCGTCAAATTGAGCGCCGGTACGCACAGAAGCTTGTCGTAAAACTCCGGCACTCCCTGGTGGTCAGCAATCCATACAAAACGAATACGCCGGCGCCGTATGCCGCGCCGAAGATCGCCTTACCGAAGTTTTTGCGGGGAGACGTGGCCGGATCGGTAACGAGCAGATGCAGCCCCAGGAAAACGGCCGGATGGATGTTGAAGTCGATGAAAAGGTACATGCCGGTGGAACCGGTGTAGACGACGTTGAGCACATAAAGCATGGCCGCCGCGGACAAAGTGACCAGAGTCACCGAGAACAGGGCCTGCACGATGAGCCCGAGCAGGAAAATTTCGAGATAGATATTCGGCGGATTGTTGAAAGTCGTCGAAATCTGCGTGCCCCAGGTGATCGGCGTAGTGCGAGTTGCGATCAGAACAATAGACGTCAGGAAAAGGGCAAAAGCGGAGGGATTGAAGATGTGAGTGAGATTGGCCGTCGCGTTTCCATCTCAGGAATTCCTTGCCGAACACGATAATGCGCGACCATGACGAACTGCAGGTAGAACCAGTCGTCACGAAACCACAGGAACAGATTCATGCTGAAGATAATAGGAATCGGACCAAAGCCGAGAATCCATTTGTCTCGCCGGGACCAGCAGACCAGCATGTCCAGAACGTATAGAAAGAACACTTGGGCGGCAATCAGCGGGATTTCGTGGTAAACCTCGCGCCAATACCAGCCCCAGTAGGCGTATACGCAGGAGTGCATGATCATCTGAACCCAGTGCACCCGCCGGGGAACGAATTCGTATGTCAGGGTTCGCCCGGTCCGGACAACGCTCCACCAAAGAGCGCAGAGCCCGGCCAACAGGAAGCCCGCGGCTGCTAAAAATGAAGCCTTCAGATGGGGATTTGCGTTAACGCGCGGGAGCAGCGTAAAACCGGCGAAGATCAGCGTAAAGAGCGCAGGGAGCCAAAGCGGCGATCGCGGCCGCTTGACCCCCTGGGTGCAGCGTTTCTCGGTCGAGACACCTCGTCCCCGGCGGCGGCACGTTTTGGTCTAGTCCCGTGCGGGGTTCCCCGGCCCCGTGCGGATGGTTTCATTTACCAGAGCATACCACCGGCCGCTTCCAGGCGGGCCCCGGGCCCTCCCCGTCTGGATGACGATAAGTCGGTAGCGTTGTACAATCGTCCGAGAACATGCCCTTAAGCCGCTCTACCTCGACTGCTTGCCCGACCTTTGGTCCTTCCCGACACCTAGGGGGCTCCCTACAACACGAGGCTGTATTTCTTTCCATTGCGGCGGTATGAACGCGAGAACAGTCGCGCTGGTGGTTTGCTGCGCGGTAGGCGCCACGGGTCAAGCCGATAACTCAGCACGAGAGAAGCTGATCGAATCTTTGGATTCGTTAGCGAGCACGCAGCTTCAGGCTCGTGCCGCCGCTATCGCCAAAATTCAAATACGTGCGGATGCGGAGCGGCGCAAGGAAACCGCTCGCCGCAAAATTGTGGAGCTGATGGTGGCTTCCGGAACACCGCGGAGGCGTCGCGGTGAAGCAGTTCGGGATCCTGGAAGAGTCAGGATTCCGCATCGAGAAATTGGCCTACGAGAGCCTTCCCGGCTTCCGGGTCACAGCAAACTTATACGTGCCGGCGAGCGGCGGTGGACCGTTTCCCGCCGTGCTGCTTACTCCCGGACACGAGGCGACTGGCAAACAGAGTCAGTACTCGTTCGGCGCGAACTTTGCCAGATCCGGGATCATCGCGCTGGCTATTGACCCATTGGGGCAAGGCGAGCGCCTGCAGTACTTCGACCCGGCGCAAAAGAAATCGATCATCGGCGGCTCGACCGGAGAGCATGGCGAAGCCAACGTGCTGGCCATGCTGATAGGCGAAGATATTGCGCGCTATTTCGTCAACGACGGCATGCGCGGCATCGATTATCTGATCGGCCGGCCAGATGTGGACGCAAACCGCATCGGCGCGCTCGGTTGTTCGGGTGCAGGTACCGCCGACCGCGCATCTCGCCGCGCTCGACGATCGGGTGAAGGTTGCCGGAGTGGCGTGTTACATCACCGCATTCCAAGAATTGCTTCCCTCCGCTACAGGCGTGCAGGAGGCGGAGCAGAGCATTCCGCGTTTCATCGAACAGGGGCTGGATTTCGCCGATTGGGTCGAGTTATTCGCACCCAAACCGTACGCGCCGACACGTTCGGCGGACAACTCATCGACGTCGACCAGTTTCGCCGGCTCTACTGCGACGTGCCGTTCGACAGACGATCGCCATCCGTCGAAGCGGCAAAGACCCGCTAGCCGGCTCCCTCCGAGCTGATGCGTTCGCTGGTCGCGGCATGTCGTGAGACGTTGCAGGCCGGCTATGCCGGAAGCGCCCTGGTCGGCATTCGTCGTACGTACCGCGCAATGGACGACATCGGAGGAGCCTCGGATGGCGAGAAAGCTGAGATGCTGGCCGCGTGGGGCGACGTGTACGAGTCGCTCGGCCGCCCGCTGCTGGCGCAGACGGCTCGCCACGCCGGCACGATCCACCACGAGATCGACGTGGCGCAGACACGCTGGGTGAGCGCTCGCGAGCGGTATTTCAAAATTGCTGCAATCTGAGCGCCAGTGTGTCGACCAGCTCGCGGGCCGCACGCCCGCATCGACCACGCGTGACAAGATCCGCTACGCCGACCTGGTTGACGCGCGTCGACTGGATCTCCGCGGTGACCAGCGTCGCCCACGCGGAAGTCGATCCCCGAACGGCGAGCGAATCCGAGACGCACGATGCAAAGCAACGTTCGACGCGCTCCACGAGGAGCTCAACGCGGGTTACGGGTTTCGCGTGCCGCGCGCGCTCCCCGTAGCGATCGCCGCCAGCGAAGAAATCGATCTGGAGAAATCGTTTGCGCTCGCCGGTGGACCTGTGGCCTCGGTGATGGGTGGCCGCGCTATCGAAGCATTGGTCTGGGTTACCTGGGGTTCGTACCCGAATTTTTCGCGGTCGGCAGCCCGGGTGTGGACGGGATACAATACGGCTACGTCGCCCACGCGCCTGAACTCGATCTCGACGAATTGCCGGTCTTCGAGTTCGATCCGTACTCCGGCTTGCGCTACATAGCGCCCGATCTCCAGACGGCGCTGACCGACATGGCCGTCGCCGTGGCGGCATGGGCAGTGGAGGAAGGCGAGTTCGTCTCGCTCGACGGTTATTCGGCGCTCGCACGCGCGCTCGATCTTTCGCCGACGCCCGTGTCGTCGCGAACGAGTGCTGAGCAGACCGCGCCGTTTCGTCCGCCCGTACCTCCCGGCTGGCGTTACGTCGAGACCGACGACGGCATCGGGGCGCTCGCCCCTTCGGACGCCTTCGGGGGCGCCGTCGACCTCGGGCTGTTCCGCCGCGCGGACAGGCATATGCCGAGTGAAACGTTGGCCTCGCTGCTCGAATGTGTCGCGGCTTGCTGGCGGCCGGTTATCCCGGAAGCGCGCTGGTCGGCATTCGGAGCACGTTCATCGCGATCGATCGCATCGGCGGGTTGAAACTCGAGAAGGCCGAGATCATGGCCGTATGGGGTGACATCTACGAGGCATTGGCCGGTCGTTGTTGGCCGAGGTCGTTCGCGAGGCCGGCGCAACCCTGCGCGAGGTCGGCGGGCGCAGGCACGGTAGGCAAGCGGCTGGGGAGCCGGCATTTCGCCGATGCGGTCGATACGGCCGAACGGAAATCCTGAAGCGACCCGCACTAGCGCAATGGCACAACCGATGTGGGCGGCCGACATCGCGGTCGATGCGGCGCTCGCCGCGAAACTGATCGCGGCGCAGTTTCCCGGGCTGCGGGATACGGCGGTCGAGCCGTTCGGCGTCGGCTGGGACAATACGGCGTTCCTGGTCGGCAGCCGGGTCGTCTTTCGCTTCCCCCGGCGGCGCGTGAGCGCGAACCTGATCGAGCGCGAGGTCGCGATCTTGCCTCTCGTCGCGCCGCACGTGCCGCTCGCCATCCCCGCGCCGCGCTATGCCGGCGTCCCGAGCGCCGAGTACCCGTGGGCGTTCGCGGGGTACGACCTGATCGCGGGTACGAGCGCGGACGTCGTGGACTTGAGCGACGACGCGCGCGCCGCGCTGGCAGAACCGCTCGGACGTTTCTTGCGCGCGCTGCACGCGGTCGACACGGCGCCGCTGGTCGCGCGCGGTCTGCCGCCCGACGAGATCGGCCGGTTGGACCATCACAAACGGTTGCCGCTTGCAGTGGAGCGGCTCGCCGCGCTGGCGGAGTCCCCCAGTGTGGGCGAACACGGGCGTGGCGACCGCGCCGGCAAGCTTCATCGCCTGGCTCGCCGGGCACCCGCCCGGGCCGCTTGCCGGCGACGCGCGCACGCTCGTGCACGGCGACCTCTACGCGCGCCACGTCCTGCTCGACGCGCACGCGCGCCCGAGCGGCGTGATCGACTGGGGCGACGTCCACCTCGGCGACCCCGCGCTCGACATCGCCATCGCGCACCTCGTCCTGCCTGCGTCGCGCACGCCGCGTTCCGTGCCGCGTACGGCGCGATCGACGAGCGCACGTGGGAGGCCGCGCGCTACCGCGCGATCTACCACGCGATCCTGGAGCTCGACTACGGCGTGCGCGCCGGACGACGCCGGCATGCGCGCGAGCGGCGCGCAGGCGCTGCGGCTGATCGGAACCGCGTTGGCCGGTAGACCTCCCGCGAGCGGCGTCGCGGCTTACGGCGGTGCGAGCGTCAGCTGCGCGAGCAGCCGCTTCAAGAACGCGTCGTGCTTGAACGACGCCGCCGCGCCGAAGCGCACCACCACCGCGTCCTCGGACGGGACGAGGTACAGCGCCTGGCCGCCCGCGCCGCTGGCGTAGACGACGTCGGGGTGCGCCGCGAGCGGGCTGAGCCACCAGGCCAGGCCGTAGCGCGGGTTGGCCGCGCTGCCGGCGAAGCACGCCCGCATCCGGCACGCGCTGCGTTCCGCGCGCCGCGCGCACGTACGCACCGCAGCGCAGCCACTCGTGCGCGGTCAGGAACGCGCCGGTCGGCAGCGGCTGCGTGCCGTCCTTGAGCGTGCGCCACGACGCCGACCGCGACGCCGGCCGGATCGAGCACGCGCTCGCGCAGGTACGCGTGCGGCGTGAGCCCGCGCGGCGAGCTTGCGCGCGAGCACCGCGCCGAACACTTGCAGCGGGATGCCGCCGTAGGTGAAGACGTGCCCGGCTCGTCTTCGATCGCGACCGCGAGCGCCTTGTCGTACGTCGGCACGGCGTTCCCCAGACCGCCGAACCCGATCCCGCTGGTGAGCTGCAGCAGCTCGCGCAGCGTGACGCGCGCTTTGCGCTCGTCGTCGCGCCAGCTCTCGACCGTCGCGCGACCGGCTCGTCGAGCTCGAGCAGACCGTCGTCCTGCGCGCGCAGCGCGAGCACGCCCCAGAACGCTCTTCGTGCCGCTGTAGAGCGCGTGCGGCTTGTCGGCGTCGTAACCGGCCGCGTAGCGCTCGAACGACCACGCGCTCGCCGCGCCGCACGACGAGCGCGTGGGGCGCGTACCGGTCGGCGTAGGCGGCGGCCGCTTCGAAGTCCATGCCCGCTTGGTCCGCGCTCGTACCCGCCCGGCACCTTCCGCGGCGAGCCGGGAACGCGGGCGGCGGCGGCCAACACTCCCGCAGCGGGCGGCCGGTGTACCGGCCTCGCCGGGCGGGCCGAGGAGAGTCCAAGTGAGGGTGAAGAGCGCAGCAGTGGGAACCGGATCGTTCGCCGTCCCGGCACGAGGAGCGTAAGGTGGGCTTCGACGCCTCGGTCGTGAGCGCGCATGCCGCCGCCATCCGCGGCGCGCGCTGGTTCTCGCTGCTCGGTCTGCCGTTCTCCGACGACGAGCGCCGGTCGGCTGGCGCGGCTGGCGCCGCGCACCGTCCGGGTGACGATCGTGGGACGAGGCGCGCCGGATGGCCGACGACCCGCGCGCGAGCGCGGCCTACGACGCCGACGCCGACGAGGTCGTCGAGCTCAAGGCCGTGCGCGCTGGTCTCGGTCGCCCCCGACGTGCTGCTGCAGGCCATGAGCGCGGTCGTCGACCGCGGCCTGGACGTCTTCATCGCGGCCGCCCGCACGGCCGCCCCGCGGGCCGGCATTCGACGACGAGACGGCGGTGCGGCTGGCCGCCGGGCGGCCGGCCGAGGCCGTCTACCGCGGCGCGCTGGCGGCGGCCGTCGCGCGGCAACGGCCACCGCTTCACCGAGATCGAGGCCCTGTTCGCCGCCGGCCGCTGGCCGCTCGCCCGCATCGACGGCAGCCTGTACGTCTTCTGACGCGCCGACCGCGTCAGCCGCGCGGGCCGAAGCCGCGGTACGGGTCAGCGGCGACCAGCTCGACCTTCAGCATGCCGCGCCGGCGAGCGGCAGCGTGGCCAGCTCGCCTGGGCGGCTCTCGAGCGAGTCGGCCTCGAGCAGGACGACCGCGCCCTTGACCTCGCGCCGGCCCCACATCCAGCGGACGGTGCCGGCCGCGTAGAGCTCGCGGGCCCGCTCGGCCTCGGGCTCGAGCAGCGGCGCGAATCTGTCCTCGGTGAAACGTTCGTAGTTCCGGGCGACCAGCGCGATGAACTGAGCCATACGCCGTCCAAGCTTCTCGCAATGGCCTATGAATCTCTGTCCGCGTTCGTGCGCGCGCTGCGCCGGGCGGGCGAGCTGGCGACGATCGACGCCGCCGGTCAACCCGCGCCTGGAGATCAGCGAGATCACCGACCGCGTCGTGAAGGCCGGCGGCCCGGCGCTGCTGTTCCGCAACGTCGCGCGGCTCGCGCTTTCCGGTGCTGACCAACCAGTTCGGCACCGAGCGGCGGACGGCGCTGGCCTTCGGCGCGGGCTCGCTGCGCGAGGTCGAGGAGCGGCTGCGCCGCACGATCGACCTCGCCGCTCCCGGCCTCGCTGGGCGGCAAGCTGGGGAAGCTGCGCCGTCGCTGGCCGCGGCCGGCGCCTCGCGCGATCCCGCGCCCGTCGACCGCGAGCGCGCGCCCGTCGCAAGAGGTCGTGATGGACCCGCCCGACCTCACCGCGCTGCCGGTCCTGACCACCTGGCCGCTCGACGGCGGGCCGTTCATCACGCTGCCGCTGGTCTTCACCCAAGACCCGCGAGACCAAGCGGCCCAACGTCGGCATGTACCGGGTCCAGGTCTACGACGCGACGCACGACCGGCATGCACTGGCAGCGCCACAAGCAAGGCCGCGCGCACGCCGCCAAGTGGGGCCGCCGCATCCCGGTGGCGGTCGCGGTCGGCGGCGACCCGGCCCTGACCTACGCGGCGACCGCGCCGCTGCCGCCGGTGGTCGACGAGCTGGCCTTCGCGGGCTTCCTGCGCGGCAAGCCGGTCCGCATCGCCAAGGCGCTGACCGTGCCGCTCGACGTGCCGGCCGACGCCGACTTCGTGATCGAGGGCTGGGTCGACAACGACGACCTGCGCGTCGAGGGCCCGTTCGGCGACCACACCGGCGTCTACAGCGCCGCCGACCTCTACCCGACCCTGCACGTCAGCGCGATCACCCACCGCCGCGACGCGATCTAGGGCGCGACCGTGGTCGGCAAGCCGCCGATGGAAGACGCGTGGCTGGGCAAGGCGACGGAGCGCATCTTCCTGCCGCTGCTGCAGATGGTCGTGCCGGAGATCGTCGACTACAATCTTGCCGGTCGAGGGCGGCTTCCACAACCTGGCCATCATCGCGGTCCGCAAATCGTATCCCGGGCCAAGCGAAGAAGGTCATGAACGCGCTGTGGGGCCTGGGACACATGATGATGCTCACGCGTTGTCTGCTCGTGGTGGATCACGACGTCGACGTGCACGGACGTCCGCGGGGTCGTCTGGAACGCGCTCAACAACGTCGACTACGTCGCGCGACCTCGTGATCATGCCGGGCCCGGTCGACGACCTCGACCACGCCGGCTCGTACGAGCTCGCGCAGGCCACAAGCTCGGCATCGACGCGACCCGCAAGCGTGCCCGACGAAGGCTACGCGCGCGACTGGCCGCCCGAGATCCGCAGCGACGCCGCGACCCGCGCGACGGTCAGCGCGCGCTGGGCCGAGTACGGCCTGGGCGACCTGGCCAAGCGCGGCACCGCCGACGCCTGGTCCGGCCAGGGCGCCGCGCGGCTGGCGCCGTCTGCTGGCCGAGCCGCCGGCGAACCCGGACGACGTCGGCGCCGCGCACGGAGCGCGTGAAGTGACCTGACGCGCTCCGGCTGTTCTTGCGCGACATCCGGGTCGAGCACTCGCTCTTCGCGCTGCCGTTCGCCTACGTCGGGGCGGTGATGGCCGCGCGCGGGCTGCCGTCGTGGTGGCAGCTGCTGTGGATCACGCTGGCCGTGGTCGGCGCGCGGACCGCGGCGATGGCGGCCAACCGCTACTTCGACCGCGACATCGACGCCAAGATCCCGCGCACCGCCAAGCGCGCGGTGCCCAGCGGCAAGCTGCCCGCCTCGGTGATGGTCTGGGCGATGGTCGCGGGCCTGGGGCTGACGCTGGTCAGCGCGGCGCTGCTCAACCCGCTCTGCCTCAAGCTGCTGCCGCTGGCGGCGCTGGGCGTCGTCGCCTACCCGCTGTGCAAGCGCTTCACCTGGGCGGTCCACTTCGTGCTCGGCGCGGTCGACGCGTGCGCGCCGCTGGGCGCCTACGTCGCGATCACCGGGCGCGATCACCTGCCCGCGCTGCTGCTGTTCGTCGCGGTCACCGTCTGGGTCGCGGGCTTCGACATCCTCTACGCGCTGATGGACCTCAAGTGGGACGTCGAGCTGGGCGTGCGCTCGTTCCCGCAGTCGTTCGGCGAGCGCAGCGCGCGCACGTGGCCGATCGCGCTGCACGCGGCGATGACGCTCGCGCTGCTGGCCGCCGGGCTGCTCGCGCACGCGGGCTGGCTGTACTACGTCGGCGTCGCGCTCGCGCTCGCCGTCACCGTCTACGAAGAGCGGCTGATCGCGCTGGCCAAGGACGTCTTCGCGCTCAACGACCGGGTCTTCGTCACCAACATGGCGTTCTCGGTCGCCTTCCTGGGGACGACGCTCGCGTCGTACGCGGTCCGATGATCCGTTCGCACTTTCTCGCCGGCGCTGGGCGCCGCGCCGCTGGTCGGCGCGGCCCTGCCCACGCTGCCGATCTACACCGCGACGCTGCGGCTGGCGGTGGTCGCGCCGCAGACCGGCTCCGACGCGCGCGTCGGCCGGCAGCTCGTCGACGGCGTGCGGGCCGCGGTCGAGGAGCAGAACCGGCTGCGCTTCCAGACCGAGCGCGCCTTCGTGTTCGACGCCTTCGACGACCGCAACACCGCCGCCGACGCGCGCGTGCAGGCCAGCTTCGCTGTCCGACAACCCCGACACGGTCGCGGTGATCGGCCACCTGGCCGCCACCCCGACGCTGGCCGCGCTCGACATCTACGGCCAGGCGCGGATCCCGCTGATCGTGCCCACCGTCACCGACGACCGGCTCACCGCGCAAGGCTACCGCAACGTCTTCCGGCTGCCGGCGCAAGGACTCCGACGAGGGCGCGCTGGTCGCGGCGTACGTGCTGAGCACGGGCGCGAAGGCGCCGCAGGTGGTCAGCCAGGACGGCGACTACGGGCCCGAGGTCGCGACCGGCTTCGTGCGCGGCGCGGCGGCGCACCGCGTCGACGCGCCGGCGACGCAGTTCCCGCTCGACAAGCCCGACTACGCGAAGACCGCCGCCGACATCCTCGCCAAGAACCCCGGACTGCGTCGTGCTGGCCGGGCTGGTGGACGACATGGGGCCGCTGCTGCCGGCGCTGCGGGCGAAGGGCTACGCCGGCCGGATCGTGGCGACGCAGGGCTTCTTCGACGCGCAGACCGTGGGCAAGTACGCGAAGGACGCCGAGGGGCTCGTGATCTCGACCGACGTCCCCTACTACAAGCTCGCCCCGACCGCGGTGCGCGACGTGCAGGACTACGAGTCGCGCTACGGCCCGCTGACGCCGGTCGCCGCCTACGGCTACGCCGCGGTGCAGCTGGTGCGGGCCGCCGCGCGCCGCACCGGCGCCTCCAACCGGCTCAACCTGATCCGCGCGCTGGCGACCGGCAGCGCGTACGACACGGTCACCGGCTCGTACGGCTTCGGCCCCAGCGGCGACGTGCTCGAGCCCAACTGCTACTTCTACCGGGTCAAGGACGGGAAGTTCGCCTACGAGCGCCAAGCCCACCCGAGCGGGTTCATGCTCAAGTAGGAGGGCCGGGCGTGGAAGCGACGCCGTTCGCGGGACGGGAGTCGCTGCGCATCCGCGGCGAGCGGGCGCGGCTCGTGCTGACCCTGCTGTTCCTGCCGCTGACGCCTGGGCGTGGTCGGCTTCTTCTTCCAGAACACGTTCACGCTGCGCAGCCTGGTGCTGATCCTGATCGGCGCGATGCTCTACACCGCGCTCAGCCGGGGGCGGTTCCTGGGCGGCGGGCGTGCGCATCCGCGAGGGCCAGTTCGAGCACGTCTACGCGGTCGTCGAGGAGTGCGCGCGGACGATCGGCGTCGCGCCGCCGCACGTCTTCGTGCGCGACGACCCGTTCGTGCCGATCGTCGCGATCGGCACCGGCGAGCCGTACGCGCTGGTCATCTCGGCGACCTGGATCGAGCTGTTCACGCCCGACGAGCTGCGCTTCGTGGTCGGCCGCGAGCTGGCGCACATCGCGGCCGGGCACACCAAGCTGACCTCGCTGCTCTCGGCCAACGGGCGCGAGAACGCGGTCGTCGCGGTCGCCTTCGGCGCCTGGCTGCGCGCGATCGAGTACACCGCCGACCGGGCCGGCCTGCTCTGCTGCGGCTCGCTCAACACCGCGATCTCGGCGATCGCGGTCTCGACGTTCCAGCACGTCGGGCGCAAGATCGACCTGCACACCTTCGCCGAGCAGCGGCGCGAGCTCGACGCCGAGCCGATCGCTGCGGATGGGCGAGTGGCTCACCGCGACGCCGTACGCGACCAACCGCATCGCGCGCGCTGGCGGCGTTCGCGCGCGACCCGCTGTTCCAGACCTGGTCGGCCCGCTTCGCGCAGCGCCGCGACGGCCTCGCGCCGGCCGCGCCGAGCGCCGACGACGAGCGCAAGCGCTACGCCGGCCCGGGCCGGCGCATCGCGGCGCTGGCGATCGACTTCGCGGTCATCTCCGCGCTGGTGCCCGACCTCGGCGCCGGCGTGGGCGGCGACACCGCCGCGGCGGTTCGCAGCGCCGCGGCGGCCGGTGAACGCGACCATCACCGACCAGGACGCGCAGCAGGCGCTGGCGCAGGCTCCGCCCGCCGTCAGCCACGCCGTCAACGCTGCGCTCGGGACCGGCGGCTGGACCACGCACCTGCACGCGGCGAGCTGGCTGGTCTGGCTCTTGCTCGCGGCCTACGTCGTCGTGCTGGTCGCCTTCGCGGGCCAGACGCTGGGCATGATGATCTGCGACCTGCGGGTCGTCGGCGAACGGCGCGAGCGGGTCGGCTTGGGGCGCGCGCTGATGCGCTACGTCTGCTTGTTCGCCAGCCTGTCGATCGTCGTCGGGCTGGTGCGCATCTTCCGCCGCGTGCAGCCGTTCGAGACCTGGTCGCGCACGCGGCTGGTCAGCGGCAGCACCGGCGGCCGCGCGTAGCGCGAGGCGCGCTAGGTCAGCGGCCGCCCCGCGGGGTGCGGCTTCGCCGGCGGCGGCGGCGTGCGGCTCGTCGCGGCGCTGGCTCGTCGCTCTCGCCGCGCACCGACGCGCGCGCTGCGGCCTTCGCGGCTGCCGGCCGCTTCGCGGCGTCCGCGCTGCGCCGGCGCCGCCGACCGTCGCGCCCTGCGTGGTCGAGGGCGTCGCGCCGCGCGTCTTGGGGTCGCCGTCCGAGGCGGCGCTCTGCGACGCGAGCGAACCGTGCTTCTCGGCGTACACGCGGGTGAACTCGGCGCCGAACAGCAGGATCATCGACGAGTAGTAGATCCACAGCAGCAGCACCAGCAGCGAGCCCGCCGCGCCGTACGCCGAGCCGACCCCGGCCTTGCCGAGATAGAGCGCGATGAGCTGCTGGCCGACCACGAACAGCACCGCGGTCGCGAGCGCGCCGGTCCAGACGTCGCGCCACTCGACCTTCGCGTCGGGCAAGAACTTGTAGATCAGCGCGAACAGCAGCGAGATCACGCCGACGTTGACGACCCAGTTGACGAGCGCGAACACGAACCCCGCGCCGGGGAACGGCAGCAGATGCGTGACGTAGGTCGAGACGAAGGTCAGCGCCGCGCTCAGGATGGTGGTGACGAGCAGCAGGAAGCCGATCACGAGCAGCATTCCCAGCGACGCGACCTTGTCGCGGATCGTCTGCCAGATCGTGCGCTTCTGGTCCTCGACGTGCCAGACGGTGTTGAGCGAGTCTTGCAGCGCGGCGAACAAGCCCGACGCGCCCAGCGCCAGCGTGATCCAGCCGATGATCTGCGCGATCATGCCCTGGTGCGGCTTGTTGAACGTCGCGGTGACCATGCCGCGCACGGCGTCGGCCGCGCCCTTACCGGCCGAGCGCTGGATCGCGCCCAGCAGCTGGTTCTCGGTCTGGCTGTGCGGGTGCGCTTGCCCGGTCATGCCCAGCACCTGGCCGACGACCGCGATCACGATGATGAGCAGCGGCGCGATCGCGAAGATCGTGCTGTACGAAAGCGCGGCGGCCAGACGCGGCGCCTTGTCCGCGTTCCAGCGCGTGAACGTTTCCTTGAGCATCCCGACGTCCAGGTGCATCGCCATGCCTGCCTCCTACCCGCAAACGGTACGCGCGCCGTCGGGGCGGGTACGAATCGATCCGCTCGCTTGCAGCCGAAAGGGGTCCCGCATGGCAACGCACGGCGCGTCGGTCACGGTGAACGCACCGCTCCACCAGGTCTACCAGCTCTACACCCACTTCAACGACTATCCCAAGTTCATGACCTTCGTGAAGGAGGTCACGTACCTGGACGCCGAGCGCAGCCACTGGGTGGTCGACGTCGTGGGCAAGCACGCCTGGGACGCCGTCAACGAAGGCTGGGTGCCCGACCAGCGCATCGGCTGGCGCTCGGTCGACGGGCTCAAGAACAGCGGCTCGGTGAGCTTCGAGCCGGTCGGCCCGGAGCGCACCAAGCTGACGGTCGAGGTCGTGTACGAGCCGCCGGCGGGCGTGCTGGGCGCGCTGGGCGAGGCGCTCGGCGTGGGCGGCCAGTTCGAGCGCCGGCTCGCAGACACGATCTCGAGCACTTCGCCACGATGGTCGAGCAGGCGCCGCCCGGCGCGCTCGACCCGACCTCGTCGTCGTACCTGTTCCACGCCGAGTCGGCCGCCGGCCGCGGCCAGACGACGCTGGCCCAGAACGAGTCGATGGGCATGGCGGATGATGCCGCGACCGATCAGATCGACAGCCTGCCTAACGCGGGGGCCGGCGCAGCGAGCCCGCTCGGCGGCGTGCGCGGCACGTCCGACGTGACGCCCGACGACCCGGCCGCGCCGCGCGTGCCCGGCACTTCGAGCACGCGCGAGCTCAGCTAACCCGGGACGGTTCGCACGCGCCGAGCGGCGCGTGCGCGCTCCGTTCAGTCGTCGAGGTCTTCGGACTCGTCGTCGTCCTCGTCTTCGTCGTCCTCGTCGTCGAGGTCGGGGGCTTCGGGCTCCTCGGAGCTCAGGTACGGCAGCAGCGGCATCACACGTCGTCCTCGTCGCGGCCTTTCGACGCCGCCGGGAACGCCGTCCGGGATAGCCCAGCGTGTCGCTCTTGGCCAGATCGCCCGTGGGCATCGGCCCCGGGCCGTCGTCCTGCGACGCGTCGGGGTCCAGCGTCTCGGTGGCCTGCGCGTCGTCGCGCTGGGCGGGCGAAGGCATGCGCTCTTCGGTCAGATCGTCTTGGTACAGGTCACGCCGTTCCATGCCGCAAGCGTACCCGCGATGGTCCGCCGGAAACTGGGCCGGTTGCTTGCGGCCGGATGGAAACCGTGCGGCCGGTTTGGCGGTCGGAACGGGCGTGAAAGCGATCCGCGTCGACCGCCTCGGCGGCCCGAAGTTCTCCAGCTCAGCGACATCCCGGTGCCCGACGCCGGGCCCGGGCGAGGTCCTGGTGCGCCAGACCGCGATCGGGATCAACTTCATCGACACGTACCTGCGCAGCGGGCTCTACCCGGCGCAAGTGCCGTTCGTGCTCGGGCGCGAGGGCGCGGGCGTGGTCGAGGCGGTCGGCCCGGGCGTGACCGAGCCGCAGGCCGGCCAGCGGGTCGCGTACGCGCAGTCGGCGCTGGGCGCGTACGCCGAGGCGCACGTCGTGCCGGCCAAGGAGTGCGTGGTGATTCCCGACGGGATCGACGACCGCACCGCGTGCGCCGCGATGCTGCAAGGGCATCACGGCCCACTACCTCGCGCACGACACGTATCCGCTCAAGCCCGGCGACGTCGCGCTGGTCCACGCGGCGGCCGGCGGGGTCGGCGCGCTGCTGGTGCAGTTCGCCAAGATGCGCGGCGCGACGGTGATCGCGACCGCCGGCGGCCCCGAGAAAGTGCAGCTCGCCAAAGAAGCGGGCGCGGATCACGCGATCGACTACAAGGCGGTCGACTTCGCCGACGCGGTGCGCGAGATCGTCGGCGAGCACGCCGTCGACGTGGCGTACGACGCGGTCGGCAAGGACACGTGGGAGCGCAGCCTGAACACGCTGCGCCCGCGCGGCTACCTGGTGGTCTACGGCAACTCCAGCGGCCCGGTGCCGCCGATCGACCCGCTCAAGCTGATGAGCTGCGGGCTCGCTGTACGTCACCCGCCCGACGATGGGCCACTACGTGCGCACCCGCGAAGAGCTGCTGGGCCGCGTGAACGACATCTTCGGCGCGATCATGGCCGGGGAAGCTGAAGGTCCGCATCGGCGCGGCGTATCCGCTGGCGGACGCAGGCCAGGCGCACCGCGACCTCGAGGCCCGCAAGACGGTCGGCAAGCTGCTGTTGATCCCGTGACGCGCGAGCGGCTCGCTCCCGGGAAACGAACGTCTCGCGTACGAGTTCTTTCGGCGCGTATGGGCTCCGCCGCACGATCTCGATGCCATCGACGAACTCATGACGGAGGATTACCGGATCACCACCGCCGGGAACGTGATTGCCGGTCGCGCTGCATTCAAAGCCTGGGTCGCAGAGATGCAAAAGACCATCACCGGCGCGACCAACGAACATTTGGAAGTCTTCACGAACGCGGCGGGCGACCGTATCGTATCGCGCTGGATCACTCGCGGCCGCAACAACGGAATGTTCGGCTTGCCCGCCGACGGCGCTCCGGTGGCATTTACGGGCATAGCGATCTGGCGGGTCGAGAACGGGCGACTAGCGGAGTGCTGGGTCGAGCGCAGCGCCTGGGAACTCTACAACGATCTGCAAGCGCCGACCGCACCGTCTGCACCGCGGCACTGACGACTGAGCACTTGATCTTTGCGCCCGATATGGCGCATACTTAGAGCCCATATGGACGTTTTCAGCATCGTCGCATTCCTCGGAGGCGAGGCGACACTTGGCCGCCGGACGATCCGCAGCGATCGCGATCTCGATACGCTCATTCATGAAGGCGTCCCCGTTGCAGCGCTCGACCACGCCATCGTTGCCTTAGGAGCCACGCAGCGGGCGATCCTCGAAGGCGTGGGCATCGCACGGAGCACGGTTCGGCGGCGGAAAGGCGGCGAAGCGCAGCGGCTCGACCTCGTCGAATCCGAGCGGACAGTTCGCCTCGGCCGGATCGCCGCGCTCGGCAACGAAGCCCTCGGGTCGACGAACGCAGTCGGACGATGGCTGCAAAAGCCGAACCGGGCGCTGGGCGGCGTCGAGCCGATCTCGCTACTGCAGACCGACGTCGGCGCGCGTGAGGTCGAAGCCGTCCTCACCCGCGCACTCCTTGGCGGATACAGCTAGTCCTTCGCGTTGCAAATCTACCGGATCGCGTATCGCAAGTACGCAAAGACCCCGCTCGACGGAGAAGGGTCTTTTCAGGTCGGAGGACGCTGGTCTAGTCCGCGGACGCGAATGGCTTACACCTCGACGACGTCGACGCTCGCGATGCTCGAATTCCTCGCCCACGTCGACACGTCGGACTTCGACGTCGCTTCACCACCAGCTCTCGTCGTCGTCACCGCAGACGTCGATGAGAGCGACATCATCCCTCTTACCGCTACCGCTGCAGCACTGCCGGCCGATTGGCGCCATGTTCCGGCACCCGCGGAGCTACGAGCGGTCGGTGATGCGTGGATCGCGAGCGGTCGATCGTTGGGACTTGTCGTTCCGTCCGCGATCCTTCCCGATATGCTGCCGGAGCGCAACGTCCTCATCAATCCGCTGCACCCGCGATTCGCGGCTGTTACCTGGCGAATCGACGACTTCGCGTACGACGTTCGGCTACTGGGCTAAACGCGGGCTTAGCATACCATGGCCTTGGCGGGCCAATCGGTAGGCTGCGCCCATCAGAGGAATGCGTTAGAGAGCTCTTTGAGGCGTCGCAGCCCTTCATGCGCCGGCGTGCCCGGGTCGGCCGTCCACACGACGAGCTCCTGATACGGATCGCTCACGGAGACCAGTGTGTCCCATTCGAGCGCGAGAACGCCGACCACGGGGTGATGAAACGCCCTTGTACCGCGGCCCTTGCTCGCTACGTGATGCTGGGCCCATAACTCGCGGAACTGTTGATCCTGAACCGCAAGCTCTCCGACGAGGGCCGAAAGGCGCGGATCATCGGGAGTTTTTGCGGCCTCCATACGGAGAAGTGCTACGCACGTTCTTGCGACGCTGTCCCAATCGTCGTACAGCCGCCGCATCGCGGGGTGCGTGAACAGAAGCCGCGCATAGTTCCGCTGCTGTTCGGGGATCTCGGAAAAGTCGAGCATCAGGGCAGCCGCCATCGGGTTCCACGCCAGAATGTCGAAACGGCGGCCTTGGACGATCGCGGGAACGTCCGTGAGCTGATCGAGCAGGCGCTGCATCTGCGGGCGGATTTTCTGCGGCGCGGGCCTGCGAGGGCGCGCAACACCCTTGCCGGCAAGCTCGTACAGGTATGCACGCTGATCGTCGTCCAGGTGCAATACGCGGGCCAGCGTATCGAGGACCGGCCGGGATGCCGGCATCCTGCCTTGCTCTAGTCGCGTATAGTAGTCCGGGCTGATAGCGGCAAGCTGCGCGACCTCCTCGCGGCGCAAGCCACGAACCCGCCGTAGACCGTCGGTCTCCGGCAGACCGACGGTGCGAGGGCTCAGTTGCGCGCGCCGCGCTTTGAGGAACTCTCCGAGCTCGTGGAGGTGGGCGTCGCCGTTCATCCTGCCTAGTATCTCAGACGCGACGGTCTACGTGGGTGGCAGGGTTTTATCCTAGGAACAATCTTCCCAGGAACAGATTCTGCTCTCCGCACGGCGGGCGAACAGTGCTAGGCTCGTTTCATGCGAATCGGCCTGACGCTGCTACCGACCGCGGCGATCGTCTTTGTCGCCTTCCTCGTGATCGGCCTCGGGATGCCGGTACTGCCGCTCTACGTGCATCAACAGCTCGGCCTGGGAATGTTCATCGTGGGCCTCGTGGGCGGTGCGACCTTCGCGGCATCGCTGCTTTCCCGTTTCTTCGCGGGCAATCAGACGGATACTCGAGGGGCGAAGCGCACGATCGTCACGGGCTTGCTGATGGCCACGGCGAGCGGCGCCTTCTACTACGGATCCATGCGTTTTGCCGGCGATCCCGGGATGTCGGTCACTATCCTGTTATTGGGCCGCGCGCTGCTTGGCGCGGCGGACAGCTTCATCGTCGCGGCGGCGCTCAGCTGGGGGCTGTCGCTCGTCGGGCCGCGGAACACCGGAACGGTCATGGCTCTGGTTGGAACAGCGATCTATTTTGCCTATGCCGTCGGGGCACCGGCCGGCAGCATGCTCTACGGGCGTTACGGGTTTACTGCAATCGCCATCGGAACAACAGTGGTTCCGCTTGCTGCATTGTTGCTGGTTGCGCCGCTGCGCGCCATACCCACGCAACCGCACGTGCGCCCCGCGTTCGCCGAAGTATTCGATGCGATCAAGCTTCCGGGACTCGGCTTGGCGCTGAGCTGCATCGGCTTCGGTGCGATTACCACCTTCATCCCGCTCTTCATCGCGAGTCGAGGCTGGGGCAGCACGTGGATCGCTTTCATGACGTTGAGCGCCGCATTCGTGATCGGGCGTTTGGCCTTTGGAAGTCTGCCGGACCGGATCGGCGGCGCAAAGGTCGCATTGGCATGCGTGCTGGTCCAAGCAGCTGGCCAGGCCGTGATCTGGCTAGCAACCGGATCGGTGCTCATGCTGGCGGGCATTGCGCTGACCGGCATCGCGTACGCACTCGTGTATCCGAGTTTCGGCGTCGAAGCGGTTCGCCGCGCACCGCCGCAAAGCCGGGGCCTCGCCATGGCAGCGTACACAGCATGTCTGGATCTGGCGCTGGGGATCGCGAATCCCGTATTGGGTGCGATCGCGGGTAAAGCAGGCTTGTCGTCGGTGTTTCTCATCAGCGCGCTCGTGGCGTTGTTCGCGGCGCCAATCGCGCTGCGCCTGTTGTCCACATCCGCGCCGTCACACCGCGTGATGGAACTCGCCGCATAGTCACTTCTATTTCTAAGGAACGATAACATGGATATCAAGCGCGTAGGCTCGCAGCCGTCTGCCAACGGGCCGGAACAGTGTTTCACCGGCACCGTTCGCATCGATCCACTCTTCGATCGAGAGGACCCGGCACGGGTCGCCGGCGCAAGCGTGACGTTCGAGCCCTGCGCTCGGACGGCGTGGCACACGCACCCGCTCGGTCAGACATTGATCGTCACGTCGGGCTGCGGCCGCGTACGGCGCTGGGGCGGCCCGATCGAGGAGATTCGTCCGGGCGACGTGGTGCTGATCGCGCCTGGTGAGAAGCACTGGCATGGTGCGACGCCGAGCACGGCGATGACCCATATCGCGATCCAAGAAAAGCTCGACGGCAAGAACGTCGATTGGCTCGAGAAGGTGAGCGAGGAACAATATCATGGCTGATTCAGGGAGACGAACGATGCGAGGAGCCGTGCTTCACGGCCCGGGCGACGTGCGGTTCGAGGAGCGCGCCGCCCCGGCGATCGCGCAGCCGACGGATGCCGTCATCAGGATCTCGGCGACCTGCGTGTGCGGGTCGGACCTGTGGGATTACCGCGGCATCAATCCCGTAACGCAGCCCAAAGCGATGGGCCACGAGTACTGCGGCATCGTCGAGGACGTCGGCAGCGCGGTCCGCTCGGTCAAGCCGGGCCAGTTCGTCATCGGATCGTTCTTCGCTTCGGACAACACCTGTCCCAACTGCCGGGCCGGCTACCAGTCGGGCTGCCAGCACGCCGAATTCGTCGGCGGCGCACAGGCGCCCGTGCTGCGCGTCCCGCTCGCGGACGGCACGCTGGTCGCGACGCCGGAACTTCCCTCGGACGACCTGATCCCGAGCCTCTTGGCGCTCTCCGACGTCATGGGCACCGGCTGGTTCGCCGCGGACGCAGCCAACGTCAAGCCGGGCGCGACCGTTGTGGTGGTCGGTGACGGCGCGGTCGGGCCTCCTCGGCGTGCTCTCCGCGAAGGCATCGGTGCCGAGCGCATCATCGTGATGAGCCGTCACGAGTCGCGGCAGAAGCTCGCCCGAGAGTTCGGCGCGACCGACATCGTGGCCGAGCGCGGCGACGAAGGCGTGGCGCGCGTCAAGGAACTGACCGCCGGAATCGGCGCTGATGCCGTGCTGGAGTGCGTCGGCACGCAGGAGTCGATGCTGCAGGCGATCCGCTCCGCTCGCCCGGGCGGCTACGTGGGCTACGTCGGCGTCCCGCACGGCGTCGAGCTCGACGGCGAGGAGCTGTTCTACGCGCACGTCCACCTCCACGGCGGCCCGGCTCCGGTGCGCCGCTTCCTGCCCGACCTGATCGACCTGGTGCTGGAACGGGAAAATCGATCCCGGCAAGGTGTTCGACCTTACCCTGCCCCTGGATCAAGTCGCCGAGGGCTACCGGGCGATGGACGAGCGGCGCGCGATCAAGACGCTGTTGCTCCCGTAGTGAACCGAAAGGACCCTGTTGCCATGTCGACTCACCCCACCGCCGCGCGCGAGTCGTTCGGTCGTATCGCGCCCGCACTCGCCCAGTACACCGACGAGGTCCTCTTCGGCGACGTCTGGGAACGTCCGGGTCTCTCGAAGCGCGATCGCAGCCTCGTCACGATTGCAAGCCTGATCTCGCTCTATCGCATCAACGAGCTGCCATTCCACCTCAAGCGGGCGCTTCAGAACGGCGTGACGCGCGATGAGATCATCGAAGTCATCACGCACCTAGCCTTCTACTCGGGTTGGCCGACGGCAAACACGGCGCTTCCCATAGCCCAGCGTGCCTTCGAAGAAGCCGGCGTCTGACGGAAAGAGAACTCAATGCCTCACGTGATCGTAAAGCTCTATTCCGGTAGATCGGAGCAAGAGAAATCTCGACTTGCCGAGGAGTTGTCCAACGCCGTTATGACGACTTTAGGGTACGGCGAAGAATCCGTCTCGGTGGCAATCGAAGACGTCGAACCACGGGACTGGGCTGAGAAGGTCTATAGGCCGGACATTGCAGGCAACCGTGAGAGGCTCTACAAGAAACCGGGATACACGATGTAGCCGAACGGAGCGTCCTTCGAGCTGGTTCACGAAACCTATGGACGCCCAGGCTCGAGCGAACGTCGATCCCGGTCGCGAACATGAAGTAGGTGGGCGTCGGCGCGAACGGCTGCACCGGCCCGTATTTCCCGGCCCGCTCAGCTGCTCAAGCTACGCATCAGCGCCGGCACTTCGGCCGGAATCTCGCGCGCCAAGAAGCCGATCCCCATGCGCTCCGACAGCACCTGACCCGCGCGCGCGTGCAGGTACACGCCCCACACCGCCGCCTGCACCGGCTCCGCTCCGCGCGCCAGCAGCCCGCCGATGATCCCGGCCAGCACGTCGCCCGAGCCCGACGTCGCCAGCCCCACGTCGCCGCGCGCGTTGCGGTACAGCGTGCCGTCCGGCTGCGCGATGTACGTCTGCGCGCCCTTGAGCGCGACGACCGCACCGAACCGCTCCGCCGCTTCGCGCGCGAAGCGCGCCTGATCCGCTTCGATCTCGTCGCGCGGCCGGTCCAGCATCGCCGCCATCTCGCCGGCGTGCGGCGTCAGCACCGCCCGCCCGCCCAGCCGCGCGATCGCGCCGGGATGCTCCGCGAAGCACGCCAGCGCCGCCGCATCGATCACGGCCGGCTTCTCCAGCCCCGCGGTGACCGCCGCGATCAGCGCCGACGACGCGAACTCGTCCACCAGCCCCGGCCCGATCACCACCGCGTCCGCGCGGTTCGCGCGCTCGACGATCTGCGCCACCGCCGACAGCGAGATCGCGCCGCTGGGCGCCTCGTCGAGCGCGACCACGAGCGACTCGGGAACCGCCATCCCGACGTGCGCCGCGACGCTCGCGACGGTGCCGATCTGCAGCTTGCCCGCGCCCGCGCGCAGCGCCGCCGTCGCGGCGAGCACCGCCGCGCCCGGCATCTGCGGCGCGCCCGCGACGACGAACACGCTCCCGCGCTCGTCCTTGCTGCCCTCTTCCGGCACCGGCAGCGGCCAGCCGCGCAGCAGCGCGTCATCGATATCCGTGTACGCGCGCGACCCGCCGGCGTCTTCGCTCGCGCGCGACCCGCTCGTCACTTCGCCGCGACCGGGTCGTCCGGGCGGGCCGTGACCGGCGCGCCCTCTTCCTCGAGCGGGGCGACGACGTTGTACGCTTGCAGCGCGAGCTGGTCCGCCGCGGGATCGAGGCGGTAGGTCGTCTCCGAGCAGTTCGCGACGTCGCCCTGGCGGTCGATGGCCAGGATCTCGTCCTCGCTCAAGCGCTCGATCACGTAGCGCGAGCACAGCACCACCACCTGGTGCGAGATCACCGCGATGCGCTTGCCGGCATGCTCGCGCACGACCGTCTCGAACGCGCTGCGCACGCGCAGGATCACGTCGGTCCAGCTCTCGCCGCCGGGCGGGCGGTAATAGAACTTGCCGAGCACCTCGCGCAGCTCGACCTGCTCGGGGTAGCGCTGGACGATCCCGGTGTGCGTGAGGCGGTCGAACGCGCCGAACTCCTTTTCGCGCAGGCGCTCGTCGACCAGGACCGGGACGCCGTCCCAGCCGGCCGCGCGCAGCGCGATGTCGGCGGTCTGCCGGGCCCGGATGTACGGCGAGCACAGCACCGCGTCGTAGGGCAGCACGTGGTTGGACCACCACCGCCCCAGCGCCGCGGCCTGGCGCTCGCCCAGCGGCGAGAGCGGCACGTCGCAGTCGCGCGCGCCGACGTCGATCGTCGCCGCGCCCGTCGCCAAGGCGAGCTCGCGCGCGACGTTGCCGGCGCTCTCCGCGTGCCGGATCAGGACGAGTTCCGCGGGCCAGCCGATCTTCACGCTGGGGCTCGTACCCAGATCAGACCGCGCGCAGGACCAGCAGGGTGGCGTCGTCGCGCAGCTCGCCGTTGGCGTGGACGCGGACGGTCTCGAACATCGCGTCGGCGATCTCCTGAGCGCCGCGGTCGCGCTTGGCGACCAGGTCGGCCGAGAGGCACTCGATGGTGTAGAGCTCGCCGCGCTCGTTGGTGGCCTCGGTCAGGCCGTCGGTGTAGAGCACGACCAGGTCGCCCGGCTGGACGGCACAGCTCACCTCGGGATAGCTGACCGTCGGCCCGATGCCCAGCACGATGCCGTGGGCCTCGATGCTGCCGACGGTCGGCTCGCCCGCGCGCAGCACCAGCGGCGGCTCGTGGCCGGCGTTCACCAGCCGCAGCGCGCGGCTGGGCGCGTCGTAGACGCCGAGCAGGAAGGTGATGAACGCGCCGTCGCTGAGGTCCTCGCTCACCACCGTGTTGACGTGCCCGAGCAGCGTCGGCAGGTCGGTCGACGCCCATCGCGGTGACCAAGCCGCGCACGAGGTAGCGCAGCATCAGCGCGGTCATCGCGGCGGCCAGCGACTTGCCCGACGCGTCGCCCATCGCGAACACCAGCGAGCCGCCGCCGGCGCGGTAGAGGTCGATGTAGTCGCCGCCGACCAGCCGGGCCGGCTCGGCGTGCACGCCGATCTCCAGCCCGTCGACGGCGGGGACCGCGACGTCGAGCAGGGCCTGCTGGATGCGCGTGGCGGCGAGGTCGAAGTGGCGCTGGGCGTCCACGCCCTCGGTCAGCGCCGCGACGGCGCGCCGGATCGCGTCGTTCACGCGAGCGGCGGCGGCGCCTGCGGGCCGTTGGTCGGGTCGGGCTCGGGCGCGCCGCGCACGAGCCGCAGCGGGATCACGCCGGCCCAGACCGCCGGGTCGACGTCCTCGGCCGGCTCCTTCACCCCGCCGTCGCGCACTTTGGCCGAGACGGCGTCGAGCGGGATCGCCAGCGACCTGGGTGGCCTGCAGCTCGCCCTCGCTCATGCCGCGGACCTGGGCCCGGCGGCCGGGCAGCTGGCGGTCCATGAAGGCGTCGAGCAGGCGGATCTTCTCGGCCGGATCGGTGATGACGCGGGCCCGGCCGTGCACCACCGCGGTGCGGTAGTTCATCGACGACTGGAAGCCGCTGCGGGCCAGCACCAGCCCGTCGAGGTGGGTGACCGTCGCGCAGACCGGCGCCCCGGCGGCGACCGCGCTCAGCGCGCCGGCTCGGGTCGAGCCGTGCAGCACCAGCTCGTCGCCGACCCGCGCGCAGGCGAACGGCAGCACCACCGGCGCGCCGTCGACCACCACCCCGACGTGGGCCACGTACGCTTCGTCGAGGATCGCGTCGACCGTCGTGCGGTCGTAGTGCGCGCGGTCGGCCAGCCGCGTCACCCGCACGCGCTGGAGCTCGCGTTCGCCTTCGGACACGCTCTCGCTCACCGTCAGGCCCCCAGGGTCGGCGAGCTGAAGTCGAGCGCGTCGCCGGCGATCACGGTCACGTCGGCGTGCGCGGCGCGCATCGCGTCGGCGAACTTCGACGCGTCGCCCGACCAGCACGGTGAAGTCGTCGGGCGCCAGGCCGCGCGCGGCGAAGTCGCGCACCATCGCGGCGTCGACCGCCTCGACCCGCGGCACGTAGGCGGACAGGTCGCTCAGCGGCGCGGCGTAGAGCACCAGCTCGGCCAGCGAGCCGACGATGCCGTCGACCGTCTCGATGCCGCGGTAGAACCCGCCGCTCACGGTCGCCTTGCGGGTCGCCAGCTCGTCGTCCCCGGCCGGGCGCTCGGCCAGCGAGCGGATCGTCTCGAGCGTCACCTCGGTCGCTTCGACCGCGCGGGCGTGGTCGACCAGGGTCGAGGCCAGGAACAGGCCCGGCAGGCGGCGCGGCGAGACCGAGGCCGAGGCGCCGTACGAGAGGCCGCGCTTGACCCGGATCTCCTGGTTGAGCCGGCCGCTGTAGCCCGACAGCACGGCGCTGGCGACGACGGCGGGATAGTAGTCCGGCGAGCGGCGCTCGATGCTCAGCCGCCCGATCAGCAGCGCGGTCCGGCCGGCCTCGGGCTTGTCGACGATCACGACCCGCTCGCGCGGAGCCGGCATCGTCCCCGCCGGGCGCTCGGGCAGCGGCGCGTCGGGCGCGCGCCAGCCGCCCAGCACGCGTTCGGCCAGCCGGAACGCTTCGTCGACGTCGAGGTCGCCGCCGATCACCAGCACCGCGTCGTCGGGGCGGTAGAAGCGCTCGTGGAACCAGGCCACCCGGTCGCGGGTCAGCCCCGCCAGCGAGGCCGCGGTGCCGGCCAGCGGGTGCGCGTAGGGCGCGTCGCCGTACGCGATGCGCTGGGCGACCAGCCGCGCCACGCTGCTCGGGTTGGCGTAGGTCAGGGCCAGGTCGGAGATCGACTTGGCCCGCACCCGGTCGACCTCGCGCGGCGCGAACGCCGGCCGGCGCACGACCTCCTCGAGCAGCGCGAAGGCGTGCGGGAAGGCCGGCGTGGTCGCGCTGACCGAGACCAGGGTGGCGTCGTAGCCCGAGCCCGCGTCCAGCCGCGCGCCCAGCGCGTCGGCGCTGGCGGCCAGCGCCAGCGCGTCGTGCGCGGTCGTGCCCTGGGTGAGCAGCGCGGCGGCCAGCGCGGCCAGGCCCGCCTCGTCCTCGCGCTCGGCCGCGCCGCCGCAGCGCACGACGAGCTGGGCCGCGACCAGGGGCAGCCCGCGCTGGGCGAAGGCGACGACCCGCAGGCCGTTGTCGAGGACGCGCTCGACCGGCGCGGGCAGCGTCGCGACGCGGACCGGCCCCGGCGCCGGAATGGTGGCCGAGATGCTCATCCGGGCAGGTACTCGACCACGGTCCGGTTCTCCGCGCGCAGATAGGTCCGGGCGACGCGCTGCACGTCGTCGGCCGTGACCGCCAGGTAGCGGGCCAGGTCGCCGTTGACGCTCTCGGGATCGCCGCGCTCGGTCGTCGCGCGGGCCAGGGCCTGGGCGATGCCGTTGGCGGTCTGGCGCGAGCGCACGAGGGCGCTGGCGATCTGGGTCTTCACCCGGTCGATCTCGCTCTGCTCGGCCGGCTCGTCGCGCACCCGGTCCAGCTCCTGGGTCAGCGCGGCCCGCGCGGCGGCCAGCTCGACGCCCTGGGCGCAGGTCAGCCGCAGCCCGAACAGCCCGGGGTGCTGGCGCAGGTCGGCCGAGGCGTACGCGCTCGAGGCGAGCTGCTTGCCGTAGACCAGGGTGGTGTACAGGCGCGAGGAGCGGCCCGCGCCCAGCAGCGTCTCGAGCACCTCGAGCGCGGCCGAGTCGGGGTGCGAGAGGGCCGGGATGTGGTAGGCCTCCTCGGCCGCCGCGAGCGGCACGTTGGCCGCGCGGTAGGTGTAGGTGCGCTCCGCCGTCTGGGCCGGCTCGACCGCGGTCACCCGCGGAACGCTCCCGGCCGGGAGCGGAATCCCGCCGAAGTAGCGCTCGATCCAGGCGAAGGTCTGGTCGGGGTCGAGGTCGCCGGCCACCACCAGCACCGCGTTGTCGGGCCGGTAGTAGACGGCGTGGAAGGCCACCACGTCCTCGAGCGAGGCCGCGTTGAGCTGGGCCGGGTCGCCGATCACGCCGCGCCGGTAGGGGTGGACCGCGTACGACTCGCGGTCGACCAGCTCGCCCAGCATCCCGTACGGCTCGGCCAGGATGCGCTGGTCGTACTCGCCGATCACGACCTCGCGCTCGGTGGCGAAGTTGGCCTCGTTGACGTCGAGCGAGGCCAGCCGGTCGGCCTCGGCCCAGAGCAGCCGCTCGAGGTGGTTGGACGGCACGACCTCGTAGTAGTTGGTGATGTCCTCGGTCGTGAAGGCGTTGTTGTAGCCGCCGACGTCCTCGGTCAGGCGGTCGATCGTCTCGGGCACGGTCCGCGCGGTGCCCTTGAACATCAGGTGCTCGAAGAGGTGCGCGAAGCCCGAGCGCCCGGCGGGTCGTCCTTGCCGCCGACCTGGTAGGCGACGTTGATCGCGACCGAGGGCACGCGCCGGTCGGGGACCAGGATCGCGCGCAGGCCGTTGGCGAGGGTGCGGTCGACGTAGCGGATCGGCGCGACGTCGATCGCCGAGGCGGAGATCGTCGGTAGTACGGTCACGGGCTGTGGTTCATCCCCAAAGGGGCCCGTTCTACCTGCTCCACGCTTGCCTCGACACCTCATGATGGTACGCCAGAACTATGTCGCCGAGCAGTTGACGTAGAACATATGTTCGATTATGCTGGGCCTCCCATGAGCGTCGACCCGGTGTTCGCGGCCCTCCGCGAGCGACTCGACCAGCGCCACCGCGAAGCGGCTCCGGCCGCCTTCACGCTGGGCGACGACGCGCTGGTCCGGACCGGGTTCGAGGCGCTGGACCGGGTGCTGGGCGGCGGTTTCCCGCGCGGAACGATCGGGACGCTGGAAGGGCCGCCGAGCTCCGGCCGCAGCGCGCTCGCGGCCCGGCTGCTCGCCGCGGCGACCCGGCGCGGGCTGGGGGCGCTGATCGGGGTCGACCTCTTCCCGCCCGCGCTGGCCGCGGCCGGGGTGCGGCTGGACCGGCTCCTGATCGTGCCGGCCGGCGAGCCGGCCGCGGCGGCGCGGGCGGCCGACATCGCGCTGCGCTCGCACGCCTTCGGCGTGGTCGTGATCCCGGCGCTGCCCAGCGGGCGGGGGACGGGCTCGGCGACCTGGACCCGCCTGGCCAGCCTGGCCCACCGCGCGGGCGCGCTGCTGCTGGCGGTCGGCGACGAGGCCTCGGCCGAGCTGCGCTACTTCGCCACGCTGCGGCTGGAGACGGCGATCGAGCGGGTGCGCTGGAACGGCCCGGCCGGCCACTGCGGCGAGCTGGCCGGCTACGACGTCCGCGCGACCGTCCGCAAGCACAAACGCGCCGCCCCGGTGGGCGACGCGCTGGTGCGCTGCGAGAGCTTCGAGGACCGCCCGCCGCTGGTCGACCTGCGCGAGCGCGAGCTCGCCCAGGCAGTGCCGGTCCGCGTTGCGCCGGCGCGGTCGGCGCCGGCTAGGCGGCCGAATCCACTAGCGGTGCTGGTGCGCGCGGTCGTGCTTCTGGAAGTAGATCTGGTCGGAGAGGCGGTTCTCCTGACGGTTGAGGCGCTTGTACTCGGCGGGCGTCAGGTGGCCGTCGTTGCGGCGCAGGTCGCGGTTGCGCTCGGCCTGGATGTGGTCCTCGCGGTTGTCGAGACGGGTGTACTCGCCGTTCGTGAGCGAGCCGTTCTTGACGCCCTGGTTGATGCGGTGCTGCTGGTTGTCGATGCGGTGCTCGACCTCGCCGGCGCTGGCGGCCAGCGGGGCGATGATGGAGGCCAGGAGCGCGGTCGCGATGAGGGTCTTGCTGAACATGGAGTGTCTCCCCGGACGCGGATGATGATGAATGCGTGCGGACTCGTCGTCCGCTCGATCAGGATACGCATCTGGGTACTTCCTCAAAGCATATCTCAGCGAACCCTCACCGTCGCCTCAGCCGCGTCTCATCTGCCCAATCCGCGCAGAGCGCAGCGCGCCGCTACGGGAGCCGGCGGCCGGGAGCCTGCGAGACACCGGCCGCGTCGCGCAGCGCGTTGACGTCGGCTCCGAGCGCGGTCTGGGCGCTCGACGAGCTCGGGCACGACACGTCGGGCGAACGCGCCCCGCGGTACGCGACCGTCGTCACCGAGCCGAACGAGGTGCTCTTCATGCACATCGCGCGCGGCAGCGCGCCCAGCGGCCCGGCCGCGCGCAGGTCGGCGAAGAAGCGCGTGGCCAGCGCCTTGTCGACGTGCTTGTGCTGCGTCGCGCCGGCCTGCTCGAGCGTCGTCCAGCCGTCGTCGCGCACGCGCAGCGTGTAGCCCGGGAATGTTGGTCGAACCGGAGTTGACGATCACCGCCAGCGTCGGGTCGTTGGGCATCGTCACGGCCGCACCCGGCGCCGGGCGCCCCGGCAGCGCGGAGGCGGCCGGCATGGCGGAATCAGCGGGAACGGGCGCGGCCGAAGCCGGCAGCGGCGAGTCCGACGGCGCGGGCTGCTGCTGCGCGAGCGCGAGGGCGAGAACGACGGCGGAGAGCATGCCCTGGTAACGCGCCGCGCCCAGGCGGCGTTTCCGCGCCCTAGCCCAAGCGGCGCTCCGCCTCGGCGTAAGCCCGGTCGTGCGGCCCGAGCGACCAGACCGTTCACGATACGGCGTTCCTCGTCGAGCGTGAAGACCAGCGCGCCAAGCCGCGCCGCGAAAACGCAGCTTCGCGGCACGCGCCGCACGGAGGAGCCCGGATTTCTTCGGGAACTTTTCGGATCGCGCCGCAGGATGGTGAGCACCTCCGTCAACGCCGGCTTGAAGCCCGCGTTCGCGAGCCCGTATCGATCGAATGGTGTCACGGACGACGTTGTGCAAGATCACCGACCACGCGCCGGCGCCCGCGGTTGGAGTACCGGCGACGGGCATGGAGTTGGGCGGCGGACCGGCTCGCTTCGTCGAGCGCGGCGAGGTAGTCGAATGCGTCGACGAAGTCGGCTTCCGGGGCTTCCATGCGGCGAAGCAGTTCCTCGTCGTCCGGGATGCCGTCGTCGTAGGCAGCGGGCCTGAGCAGCACGTGAACGGGAACGCCCAGCGCGCGAGCGATCTTACCGAGAAGTTCCAGACCGGGATTCGCGTACTCGGCCGATTCCAGCCGGACGAGCGTGTAACGAGAAACGCCGGCCCGCTTCGCAAGCTCGGCTTGCGAAAGGCGCTGACGCGCGCGCTCGGAGATGAGGTTTGCACTGAGGGACACCTGAGGCGACAAGACGCGCCGGTTGAAAGTGGTCATCAAGGTGCTCCTCATTCACGCGGATCGGGCGAGGTGACAAGGGTACGAGCCGGGCCGCGAATTGTCAACGTCGTGCAACTATTCGCCTCTAGGGCGTCACGGTGATCCGAGCCGCCACAGCTCACGGGGCCAGCCGCCATAGCACTTGTGTACCAAACATATGTTCGATATACTGGTACCTCTATGCCGGTCGTGTGCGTCTGGATTCCCGCCTTCCGCCTCGCGGTGGCCCGGCTCGAGCAGCCCGGGATCGACCTGGGCGGGCCGCTGATCCTGGCCGACCGGATCGAGCGCGGGCGGGTGGTGGACTGCTCGCCGGCCGCGGCGGCGCTGGGGGTGCGGCCGGGGATGACGCTGGTCCAGGCCCAGGCGGTGGCGCACGAGGCGCCGGACCGTCTTCGACGATCCGGCCGCCGACGCGCGGGTCTGGGGCGAGGTGCTCGACGCGCTGGACGCGGCCTCGCCGCTGGTCGAGGACGACGGCCCGGGCCGGGCGTTCGTGGAGATGCACGGCATCGCGGGCGACGCTCGGGCCTGGCTCGGCGCGGTGCGCGCCGCGCTGGCCGGGTTCGATCTGCCCCTGCGCCTGGGGCTGGGGCCGAACCGGTTCGTCGCCCAGGCCGCCGCCGGGCGCGGCGACGGCACGGTCTGCGCGGGCGACCCGGCGGCCTTCCTGGCCCCG
The DNA here is from genome assembly GCA_963723015.1 of Bryobacterales bacterium. Classification (GTDB taxonomy): domain Bacteria; phylum Acidobacteriota; class Terriglobia; order Bryobacterales; family Bryobacteraceae; genus PALSA-243. The sequence continues at coordinate 336,427 of CAVRPF010000010.1, read as the reverse complement.
CTGCCGCTGGAGCTGCTGGAGCTGCGCCCCGCCGCGGCCGAGCGGCTGCGGCTGCTGGGCGTCACCACGCTGGGCGAGCTGGCCGCGCTGCCGCACGGGCCGTTCGTGCGCCGCTTCGGCGCCGCGGCGGCGGCCTGGCACGATCGCGCCCGCGGGCGCGACGACCGCCCCCTGCGGCCGCGGCCGCGCGCGCTGCGCATCGACCGCGCGCTCTACGGCGAGGGCCAGGCGACGTCCGAGGAGCAGGTCCTGTTCGCGCTGCGCACGCTGGTCGGGCGGGTCGTGGACGACCTCGCCGCGGCCGGCAAACGCGCCGGGCGGCTCGTCCTGGGGCTGGAGTGCGAGGACGGCGAGACGCGCGAGCTGAGCACCCGGGTCGCGCAGCCGACCGCGGTGCCGGCGACCCTGTTCGAGCTGCTGCGCGCCCGGCTCGAAGGGATCGTGCTGACGGCCCCGGTCAGCGGCCTGCGGCTGGCGGCCGAGGAGCTGGCCGGCGGGGCGGTCGCGCTCTCGCTGTTCGCCGCCGGCGATCCCGACCCCGACGCGCTGGGGGTCGTGCTGGCCCGGCTGGACGCGGCGCTGGGCGAAGGCAAGGCGCTGCGCGCGCGGGTTTTCGACGGCCCCCGGCTCGAACGGCGCTTCGCGCTCGAGCCGTTCACCGTCGAGACGCTCGCGACGCCCGGCCCGCCGCTCGAGCCGCCGCCGCTGCCGGCACACCGCGACGCTGCAGCTGCGCCTGGTCGAACCGCGCCCGGTCGAGGTGCGGATCGTCGGACGGCGCGCCGCGGCTGGTCGGCTCGCCGCCGCAGGCCGTGCGTCGAGCTGGCCGGGCCGTGGCGGGTGGAAGAGGGCTGGTGGACGCGCGCGACCGGCGGCGCGCCGCTCGCGCGCGACGAGTACGACGTCTGGCTCGACGACGGCTCGCTGCTGCGCATCGCGCACGAAGCCGACGCCTGGAGCGTGCGCGGCGTCTACGACTAGTCGTCGTCCGGATCAGTCGTCGCCGAAGAGGTCGCTCTCCGGCGCGGCCGGAGCTGCCGCGGCGCTCGTCGATCCAGGCGCGCAGGCGCGCTTCGTCGCCTTGTCGGCCGGGCTGGAAGTAGGCGCGGTCGCCGAGCGCTTCGGGCAGGTTCGATTGCAGCGCGACCGCGGGCGGCAGGTCGCCGTCGGCGTCCATGTCGGCGTAGTCGGTGTGCGCGTAGCGGTAGCCCTCGCCGTAGCCGAGCTTCTTCATCAGCTTCGTCGGCGCGTTGCGCAGGTGCAGCGGCACCGGGTCGTTGCGCGTCGCTCCGACGTCGGCCAGCGCGGCGCCGTACGCGCGGCCGACGGCGTTGGTCTTCGGCGCCGTGGCGAGGTAGAGCACCGCGTGCGCGAGCGGATAGAAGCCCTCGGGCATGCCGACGAAGTGCACCGCCTGCTGCGCCGCGATCGCGAGCGGCAGCGCGTGGCGGTCGGCCAGGCCGACGTCCTCGGTGGCGAGGATCACCAGCCGGCGCGCGATGAACAGCGGGTCCTCGCCGCGCTCGATCATGCGCGCCAGCCAGTAGACCGCGGCGTCGGGATCGCTGCCGCGCATCGTCTTGATGAACGCGCTGATCGTGTCGTAGTGCGCGTCGCCGCGCCTTGTCGTAGCCGGTCGCGCGCCGCTGCAGCGCGTCGGCGATCGTCTTGGACGTCGATCGACGCGCACGCCGTCGTCGCGCTTGCGGCGCGGCCGACGCGGCGAACTCGAGCGTGTTCAGCGCCGCGCGCGCGTCGCCGTTGGCGAGGTTCACCAGCGCGTCGAGCGCGTCGGCGTCGAGCTCGACGTGCTGCGCGCCCAGGCCGCGCTCGGGTCGCGCAGCGCGCGCTCGATCAGCGCGCGCACGTCGTCGTCGCCCAGCGCCTTCAGCACGAAGACGCGCGAGCGCGAGAGCAGCGCGGAGTTCACCTCGAACGACGGGTTCTCGGTCGTCGCGCCGATCAGCGTGACCGTGCCGTCCTCGACGTACGGCAGCACCGCGTCCTGCTGCGCCTTGTTGAAGCGGTGGATCTCGTCGATGAACAGCACCGTGCGCCGCCCGGCCGCGCGCAGCTTGCTGCGCGTCGGCGACGACGCGCCGCAGGTCGGCGACGCCGGCGCTGACGGCGGAGAGCGCGACGAAGTGCGCGCCGGTCTGGTGCGCGATGATCCGCGCGAGCGTGGTCTTCCCGGTGCCGGGCGGGCCCCACAGGATCATCGACGGGCGCCTGATCGGACTCGATCGCGCGGCGCAGCGCGCGCCCCGGCCCGACGATCTGCTCCTGGCCGACGAACTCGTCGAGCGTGCGCGGCCGCATCCGCGCCGCGAGCGGCTCGCGCACCTTGCCGCCGCGCCCGCCGCCGTCCTCGCCGGCGTCGAACAGCCCGAGCATGTTACGGCGCTCAGCACGGGGTCGAAGCCGGCGCTTCGGTTTGGGCGTGGGCGAGGTGGACGACGGCGGGGCCGCGGCTCAGGCGACGGGACCGGCTGCTTGATGACGATCGGGCTCGCCGCGACGGCGACGTCCTTGCGTGGCGAGGTTGTAGTCGACGTTGTGCGCGGTCATGCGTGGACGTCGCCGTCGGTCAGCTTGACGTTGCGCTCCAGGCGCAGCTTGCTGCTGCCGCGGTCGAGCGCGCCGTGCTCGGCGCGCGCCGTTGCGCGTGCCCTGCGAGAAGTGCACGTTGCCGTCGGCGGTGTAGATCTTTGACTTCGCATCGACGTCGAGCGTGTTGCAGCTCAGGTTGGCCGGCCCGTTGCCGCCGTAGGCCTGCTCGCCGACCTCGGGCGCGCTGCCGCTGTCGTGCACGGTGACGTTTCCGCTGAGCGTCAGCGTGCCGCGTTTGCGTGTTGCCCTGCGCGCGGTCGCCGTTGCGCTTCGGTGCCCGGCCGCGAGAACTTCGCCTTGTCGCGGCATCGTGAAGTCGCCGCTGTTCTGGTTGTCAGTCGAGATCGTCGAGGTCGCGTCGCGGTGCCTGGACGGCGTGTGTCCGCGCCGCCGCCGGCCGGCGGCGCGGTCTGCTTGCAGCAGCCGCGCGGCGACGCCCGCCTTGCGCACGCTCGCACGTCCTTCGAGCCCAGGTTGTCAGTTGACGGTGTTCGCGCTCAGCCGGCCGAGGTCGGCGTCGTGTCAAGCAGTCGACGCGCGCCGTTCGAGCCGCAGCACGTTGCGTGCCCGCGGTCGAGCGTGCCGCGCTGCGCGCTGCCCGATGGCGGTCCGGCCTGGGCTGCGAAGTGGACGTTGCCGATCGCGGTGTAGAGCTTTGCCTTGGAGTCGATCTCCAGCCGGTCGCAGGTCAGCGTCGCCGGGCCGCCGCCGCCGCTCGCGCGACGCGCCGCGACCGCTCGCCTGCGCGTTGCCGCTGTCGTGCACGACGACGTTGCCGATCGAGCGTCACCGTCCCGCGCTTGTCGTTGCCCTGGCCCGGTCGGCGACGGCGTCGGTGCCGGGGCGCGAGAACCGCACCTTGTGCGGCATCTTGAAGTCGCCGGTGCTCGAAGTTGGTATCCGTCTCGTCGGTCTCGATGTGGTAGAACTCGTCTGCGATCAGCGAGCTCGCCGGCGGTGCCGGCGCTGGAGCGCGGCGGCACCGCGGGCGCGCCGCCGGCGAGCGGGCGCGAGCGACGGGGCGGGCGAGGCGGCGAGGACGCGCGCGCCGGCGAGGCAGAACGAGCGGACAGGCCAGACGGAGCGCCCGTGCGCGGAAGGTCATCGCGTCGGGAACGCTCCGTGGCGGCAAAAGGTCGCGCGCTCAGAGTTAGAGCGACAGGTGCTCTGGTAGCCGACCCGCTGGCCGGTCCCGATCGCCACGCACGACATCGGGTCGTCGGCGACGATGACGGGGATGCCGGTCACCTCGCCCAGCAGCGTGTCGAGGCCGCGCAGCAGCGCGCCGCCGCCGGTCAGGATGACGCCGCGGTCGATGATGTCGGCCGCCAGCTCGGGCGGCGTCTTCTCGAGCACGGCCTTGACCGCTTCGACGATCGCCTGGACCGGCTCGGAGAGCGCCTCGCGCACCTCCTCCGACGTGATCTTGACCGTCTTCGGCAGGCCGTTGATCAGGTCGCGGCCGCGGATCTCCATCGCCAGCTCCTGCTCGAGCCGGTACGCGGAGCCGATCTTGATCTTGATCTCCTCGGCGGTGCGCTCGCCGATCATCAGGTTGTAGACGCGCCGGATGTGGCGGATGATCGCCTCGTCGAGCTTGTTGCCGGCGACCCGGATCGACTGCGAGACGACGATGCCGCCCAGCGAGATGACCGCGACGTCGGTCGTGCCGCCGCCGATGTCGACCACCATGTTGCCCGACGGCCCGTCGATCGGCAGCCCGGCGCCGATCGCGGCGGCCATCGGCTCCTCGATGATGTCGACCGACTTCGCGCCGGCGAGCTTGGCCGCGTCGCGCACCGCGCGCTCCTCGACCGAGGTGATCTCGGCCGGGACGCAGATCACGACCGACGGCTTGGGCCGGAACAGCGTGCTCGAGACGAGCGCTGGCGCGTGACCTTCTTGATGAAGTAGCCGAGCATCGCCTCGGTCACTTCGAAGTCGGCGATGACGCCGTCGCGCAGCGGCCGGATCGCCTGGATGTTGCTCGGCGTCTTGCCGAGCATCAGCCGCGCCTCTTCGCCGACGGCGAGCGTCTTGTTCGTGCGCACGTCCTTGGCGACGACGGACGGCTCCCGCAGGACGATGCCTTTGCCCTTGACGTAGACGAGGACGTTGGCGGTACCCAGATCGATCCCGATGTCGATGACAGTGACTCCCGGACGGACGGCGACGCCGCGCGAGCACGCGCGACATCGCCGCTATTGAAACGGCCCCCTACGTTCGGCCGGAGCGGACGAATTCCTGATCCGGCCTACTTGGCTCGAGGGAGCGGCGGCCGTGGCCACCGGGCCGCCTTCGACCGGGCGCACGCGACGACCCGCGCCGCAGGCGCGGGCCGCTCGCCTAGACGTAGTCGCGCAGCGTCAGGCGTGACCGTCCGGACCGTGCCGTCCTTGGCCGGCGACGCCCAGCCGGATCGCGGTGCCCGGCGCGCCGCAGGAAAGCGCGCGCACCGCCGCCGACGCCGGCCGCGGCGTCGTTGCCGTCGACCGTCGCGATGCACGTCGCCGCGGGCCAGGCCGGCTTGCGGCGGCCGGGCGTGCCGGGCCGCACGTCGGCGACCACGACCTTGCCGGCCTGGTGACGACGAACACGCCCGCGCGGTCGTAGCCGTCGCGCGCCGCGAAGGCGCGGCTCGGCGCGAGCGTCATCGTCTGGTGCGGGTAGTCGAAGGTGACCGCGAAGCGCTTCGAACACGCCCGCGCCGATGTTGCCGCGCGACGAACGGGTCGGCGAACGCGCCCTGCGTCTGCGTGCTGAGGTCGGCGACGACGTCGGGGATGCGTGAAGCCGCCCAAGGCCAGCGTCGTGCGGCCGAGCCGGCCCAGCGACGCGCCGCCGACGCCGAAGCCGTTCGCGCCGACCGCGGTCGCGTTCGGCGGGACGACCGCCGGGTGCGCGGCGATGAACGGCGAGAGCACGCTCAGCTGACGCGGCTGCCGGTGTCGATCGGTGCACGACGCCGGGGACGCCGCCGATCGTGCACGCGATCATCGGCTGCGTGCCGTCGAAGACGAACGGAATCGTCGTGCCGGCGCACGGCGCCGCGCGGCGCTCGGCGCGGCGCAGCACGATCCGGCCGGCGCCGTAGTCGAACGTCGTGACGAAGCGCGCCAGCACCTCGAAGCCGATCAGCCCGTCGACCGGCTTGCCGCTCGACATGCCGAAGCCGGCGCGCACCGGCGCGAGCAGGAAGCTCTGGTGGCGCAGCGTCGCGTCGCCGACGCCCAGCGCGTCGACCGTCGCGAACTGGAACGCCTCGGTGCGTCGAGCCGACGCCGCTGCCGTTGATCTCGCCGGTCGGCGCGATGCCGAGCTGCTTGGCGAGGTCGGCGTCGAGCAAGTTCTGCGCCGCCGGTGTCGAACAAGAACGTGAACGGCCCTTTGCCGTCGATCGTGACCGGCAGCGCGACGTGGTTGTCGACCAGCTCGAACGGGATCGTCGTGTGCTCGCCCGAGCGCGATGCGTCGCGTCGTGCACGTCGCTGACCGGCCGGCGCAGCATCCGCGCCGCGGCCGGCGCTGTTGACCTCGGCCGCGCTCGCGGCGAACGTCGACGCGCCCTGCCTCGCGTCTCGACGCTCTGCGCGAACGCGCACCTGCAGCGCCGCGCACCGCGCGGTAGTCGCTCCAGCGCGTGACGGTCGGTCGTGGTGCCGATCGGCGCGACGCTGCGCGCGGGCAGGTGCGTGCGCGCGTCGAGCCACAGCTCGAACGGCAGGCTGCCGGGCGGCGTGACGCTCAGGACGTCGTAGCGCGTGCCGGCGTCGTCGCGCGCGCCGGCGTACGACAGCGTCGCGCCGCCGCGGCCGGGCGGCCACAGCGCGTAGCGGTTGAGGTAGACCTGCGTCGAGCGCGGCGTCACGCGCGCCGACGCTGCCGTCGTCGTACACGACCCCGCCCGCGTCGCGGTTCCAGGCGTGGCTGCCGTCGTAGCCGCCGCGCCGCTGAGCGGGCCCGCGTCGACGTACGCGCGTAGCTGCCGTCGCGCAGGTCCTGCCACGACTCCACGGTGGCCGGTGACTCCCGACCAGCTTCACCGCTGCCGCGCAGGTGCAGCGTGTGCACGCGCGGCCAGCGCATCGACGCCGAGCGCGGCGGCCGACGCGCGCAGCACGCTCGTCCGCGCGCGGGTCGTCCGGCCGCGCGGCGCCGTGCCGGCGCAGCGGCGGCCGAGCGCCAGCGACGACGGGTGACGGGCACGGCGAACCGCGCGGCGAGCGAAGCTCTTCATGCCGTCATCTACGCTCGCGCGCGGGCCGGGTTTCAGGCTGCCGGTCGCCGGCTGGTTCAGGCCCGCCGCTCGCCGGGACCTTGGGGTACACGCTCGTCTCGAAGGTGCCGGTCGGCTCGCTGAACGGGATGATGCCGCTGGAGCGCTGGACCTGCGCCGCCCAGCGCCGAGAGCGTCTCCTCCAGGCGCTCGTAGCCGCGGTCGATGTACTCCAGGCCGATGATCTCGGTCTCGCCGACGCGCGCGAGCCCGGCGAGCACCAGCGCCGCGCCGGCGCGGATGTCGGGCGCTTCGACCGGCGCGCCGGAGAGCTGCGCCACGCCCTTGACCAGCGCGGTGTTGTTGTCCATCGCGACGCGCACGTCGGCGCCCATGCGGACCAGCTCGTTGACGTACGAGAAGCGCGCGTTGAAGATCGACTCCTCGACGACGCTCACGCCCGGCGCGGTGCACAGGAACGCCAGCATCTGCGGCTGCAGGTCGGTCGGGAAGCCGGGGTGCGGCGCGGTGACGATGTCGGTGCCGCCCTTGACCGGCGCGGCCTGCACGCGCACCCAGTCGTCGCCGCTGGTCACCTTCACGCCGCACTCGCCCAGCGAGAGCTGCAGCGCGGCCACGTCGTCGGGGCGCGTGTTCTTGACCGTCACGTCGCCGCGCGTGATCGCGCCGGCGAGCAGCAGCGTGCCGGTCGCGATGCGGTCGGGGATGATCTAGTACTCGACGCCGTGCAGCTCCTGCACGCCGGTGATGCGCAGCGTGTCGCCGCCTGGCCCGGCGATCCGCGCGCCCATCGCGATGAGGAAGTTCGCCAGGTCGACGACCTCGGGCTCCATCGCCGCGTTGCGGATCGATCGTGTCGCCGTCGGCGGTGACCGCGGCCAGCATCGCGTTCTTCGTCGCGCCGACCGACGGCATGCGGAACTCGATCTCGCCGCCGCGCAGCCGGCCGCCCTGGGCGCTCGCGATCAGGTAGCCGTGCGCGACCGAGACCTCGGCGTCGAGCGCGCGGAAGGCCTGCTCGTGCATGTCGGTCGCGCGCGTGCCCAGCACGCAGCCGCCCGGGCAGCGGCACCTCGGCGCGGCCGAAGCGGCCCAGCAGCGGGCCGCACAGGTCGAACGACGCGGCGAGCTTGCGCACCAGCGCGTAGGGCGCGCGGTGCTGGTTGACGTTGGAGGCGTCGATCGTGATCGTGTTGCGGCCGTCGAGCGAGAGCCGCGCGCCGAGCGCCTCGAGCAGCGACCACATCACCGAGACGTCGGTGATGCGCGGGACGCGGTGCAGCGTCACCTTGCCGCGCGCCAAGAGCGCCGCCGCCATGATCGGCAGCGCGGCGTTCTTCGCGCCTTGGACTTCGACGCTGCCGTCGAGCCGCGCGCCGCCGACGACGCGCAGCGTGGTATCGAGCCGGTCGAGAACGTTCATGCAGCGCTCCCTCCGACGAGCGGCTCAAGGCGATGGTTTCGCCGTCGTGCGCCGCCGCCGGTGAACGTCGCTTGCAGCGCGCCGTCGGCGTCGACGCCGATCTGCACGGTGAACGCGCGCGCTCCCGTCGACCTCGCGCATCCGCGCGCGGGCGCTCTCGGCCTTGCCGGCTGTAGCGGCCGCCGTCGACGTCCACGAACCGGATGTTCCCGTCGGCGAGCGATCCCGAAGACGAGCGAGCCGCTCGCCGATCCGCCCGCGCAGCGACCTGCGTCGCCGTCGTCGGCCGCGCTCGACGCACGAAGCGGCGGCACGCGCGCGCCGGCCGGGCGCTCGGCGGGCGCCGGCGGCGGCCCGAACAGCGGCGCGCGGGCGGCGGCGCGGACGCGCGGCTCGGGCACGGGCGGCGGCGCAGCATCGGCGGGGCGGCGCGGCGCGGGCGGCGTGCGGCGACGCGGCCCGTCGGGCCGGCGGCGGCGCGGCCGGCGGCGGCGCGCGGCTCGCGCGGCGGCTCGAGGCGCGCGGCGCCGGCGCGGCGCGGCTCCGCGGCGGCGACGGCGAGTGCGGCCCGGCGGCGCGCCGCGGCGGCGCGGCGGGCGCGGGCGGCGCGGCGAGGCGGGCGCGGCCCGCGCTCGGCGCGTCGGCGCGGGCCGTCGGCTGCCCGAGCCAGCGCTCCATCGCCCAGCGCACAGGCCCAGGGCCGCGAGCTGGACCGCGACCGCGGCCACGAAGACCCACGGCGGCGTGCGTTTCATGCCGAGGTCCGGCTTTCGGCGCGCGGGCACGATGTTTCTTAGCGCGCTCGGTCGTAGGCCACGGCCAACCGCACCGGCACGGAGGACGCCTCTTGCAACGCAGCATCATCGCACCCGCGGAACGCGTCACCAACCTGCGCTGGGGCATCGCGCTGATCCTCGGCGTTCGGCGTGCTGATCAACTACATCGACCGCGGCGCGCTCTCGGTCGCGGCCAAGCCGCTCAACACGGAGCTGGGCGTCGGCGCGCCGGCAGTTCGGCTTCCTGAGCAGCGCGTTCTTCGCGGTCTACGCGTTCTCGCAGATCCCGATCGGCTACGTCCTCGACCGCTACGGCGTCACGGTGATCTCGCGGGTCGGCGCGTTCCTGTGGAGCATCGCCTCGGCGTGCACCGCGATCGCGCCGAACTTCGGGCTGATCTACACCGCGCGGCTGTTCCTGGGCCTGGCCGAGGCGCCGACCTTCCCGGCCAACGCGAAGGCGGTCGGCTACTGGTTCCCGCGCAGCGAGCGCGGTCTGGCGACCTCGCTGTTCGACGCCGCGGCGAAGCTCTCCAACGCGATCGGCGTCGCGTTCACCGCCTGGCTGCTGGTGATGTTCGGCTGGCGCGGGATGTTCTGGTCGACCGCGGCGCTGAGCCTGGTGTTCTTCGCGCTGTTCTACGCTGTTCTATCGCAACCCGAGCGAGGACAAGCGGCTCACCCACGCCGAGAAGACGTACATCGAGAAGGGCGGCGGCGAGCCCGAGACGCCGGCCGGCGAGCGGCCGCGCGGCGCGAGCCTGGCCTACCTGATCGCGCAGCCCAAGGTCTGGGGGCTGACGATCGGCTTCGCGGCGTACGGCTACCTGTTCGCGTTCCTGCTGACGTGGCTGCCGACGTACCTGCAGAGCACGTTCGGGGTGAACATCCTCAAGGCGGGCGGCTACGTGTTCCTGATCTGGGGCGTCGGCACGCTGACCGATCTGCATCGTCGGCGGCTGGCTCGTCGACTACCTGATCAAACGCGGCATACGACGCCAACCGCGTGCGCAAGACGGTGCTGATCGTCGGCCTGGTGATGGGCTTCGCGGTGATCGGCGCGGCGTACACCAAGGACATCAACGTCGCGGTCGTTCTGGATCACGGTCGCGGTCGCGGGCATCTCGTTCCACGCGCCGGTCGGCTGGTCGATCCCCGCGCTGATCGCGCCGGCCAACAGCACGGGCCAGGTCGGCGGGATCATGAACTTCCTCAACAACGTGGCGGGCTTCTTCGCGCCGACGATCACCGGCATCATCGTCGCGCGCACCGGCTCGTTCAACAACGCGCTGATCGCGGCGGCGCGATCCTGATCGTCGGCATCGTCTCCTACGTCGTCGTCCTGGGCCGCATCGAGAAGATCCCCGAGCCGGGCTACGCGGCGCGTTCGCCTGACGCTCGCGCGCCGGACGCGGTCGTCGTCGGCGTCGACCTCGGCACGTCGCGCGGTCAAGGTCCTCGCGGTCACGGCGGCCGGGCGCGAGATCGCGAGCGGCTCGGAGTTCTACGGGCTCGAGACGCCGCACCCGGACTTCGTCGAGCAGGACGCGGACCTGGTGTACCTGGCGACGATGCGGGTGCTGCACGCGGGTGCTGGCCGACGTGCGGCTGCGCGGCAACGAGGTCGCGGCGATCGGCTTCTCGGCCGCGATGCACGGCGTGCTGTGCGTCGACGAGGCGGGCGAGCCGCTCTCGCGCGTGATCACCTGGATGGACCGGCGCGCGCACGCGGTCGCCGACCGCTGGCGCGCCGACGGCAGCGGCAGCGCGCTGTACGCCGCGACCGGCGCGCCGATGCACCCGATGCTGCCCGTCGCCAAGCTGCGCTGGCTGGCCGAGCACGAGCCGGAGCTGTTCGCCCGGACGCGCCGCTTCGTCAGCCTCAAGGAGCTGATCGTCTACCGCTGGACCGGCGAGTGGCTGGTCGACCACGGCATCGCCTCGGCCACCGGGATGCTCGACCTGCGCACGCGCGACTGGCACCCGCGCGCGCTCGAGCTCGCCGGCGTCGGGCCCGAGCGGCTCTCGCGCCCGGCGCCGCCGTCGACCGCGCTGCACGCGTTCCGCCCGGCGATCGCGCGCGAGCTCGGGCTCGACCGACCACGTCGCGGTCGTGCTGGCCTCGTCCGACGGGCCGCTGGCGAACATCGGCGTCGGCGCGACGGCGCGCGGCGACGTCGCGCTGACGCTGGGCACCTCGGGCGCGGTGCGCGTGCTGGCCGACGACGCCGCTGCTCGACCCGCGCGGCGCGCACGTTCTGCTACTGCGCCGACGACACGCGCTACGTGGTCGGCGGCCCGACCAGCGCCGCCGGCGCGTCGCTGGACTGGATCTTCGGGCTGCTGCTGGCCGAGCTGCCCAAGGACGAAGCGCTTCGCGCGCGCCGCCGAGCTGGCCGCCGCAGATCGCGCCCGGCGCGCGAGGGGCTCGTCGTGCTGCCGTTCTTCGCCGGCGAGCGCGCGCCGTACTGGAACAGCGCGCTGCGCGGCGCGTTCGACGGGCTCGACCTGGCCCACGACCGGCGCACGATCCTGCGGGCCGGCTTCGAGAGCGTCGTGTTCGGCGTGTTCGCGGTCTACGAGGTGCTGCGCGAGCTGACCGGCGCGGCCTCGCAGCCTGCTGCTCACCGGCGGGCTGACCAAGGCCGCGCTCGTGCGCGGGCTGCTCGCCGACGTCTTCGGCCTGCCCGCCGCGCAGCCGCACCAGCAGGAGGCCTCGGCGCTCGGCGCCGCGCTGCTCGCCGCGCAAGCGGTCGGCCTGATCCCCGACGCCGCCGCCACGGCGCGCGCGCTGGGCCACGACGCGCCGACCCAGCCCGACCCGCGCGCTCGCCCCGGCCTACCGCGAGGCGTACGCGCGCTACCGCGAGTTCGTCGACGCGCACCTGCGGCTGTTCGGCTGACGGCAACCCCTCCCGGCCGCAAGGAGTCGATCTAGCGGTATGGCGCACGAGGCACCGGCGACGATCGTCGTCTATTACGAGCACCCGCAGTGGTTCGAGCGGCTCTTCGCCGAGCTCGACCGGCGCGGGCTGCCGTATCGCAAGCTGCTGGCGACCGAGCACGTGCTCGACCCGGCCGCGCCGGTCGAGCCGAACACGCTCGTCTTCAACCGCATGAGCGCCTCGGCCGCGACGCGCGACCACGCCGACGGGCTGGCCTTCTCGCTCGACGTGCTGGCCGGCTACGCGCTGCGCGGCGTGCCGGTGATCAACGGCGCGCGCGCCTACGCCTACGAGATCTCCAAGGCCAAGCAGCTCGCGCTGATCGGCTCGCTCGGCCTGAAGTTTCCCAAGACGCGCATCATCCACCGCGCCGACCAGGCCGCCGCGGCCGCGCGCGACCTGCGCTTCCCGATCGTGTTCAAGCCCAACATCGGCGGGCGCGGAGCGGGCGTGATCCGCTTCGACAGCCTCGAGCTGCTGGCCGAGACGGCCGCGGCGGGCGCGCTCGACCTGGGCTTCGACTCGGTCGCGCTGCTGCAAGAGTACGTCCCCAAGCGCGACAACAAGATCACCCGCGTCGAAGTGCTGGGCGGCGAGTACCTGTACGCGATCGACGTGACGACCAGCGCCGAGACGTTCGATCTGTGCCCGGCCGACATCTGCCGCGTGCCCGCTCCGGTCGCGGTCGGCGAGACGTGCGCGGCCGAGCCCGCGCCGACCGTCACCGCGGTGCGCGCGCACCCGCCCGCGGACGCGATCGCCGACGCGGTGCGGATCGTGAGCGCGGCCGGGATCGACGTCGGCGGGGTGGAGTTCATGGTCGACGAGCGCGACGGAACGCGCCTGTTCTACGACATCAACGCGCTCTCGAACTTCGTCGCCAACCCGCTCGAAACGGTCGGTTTCGATCCCTGGGAACGCCTGGGCGCGTACCTCGAAACGCGCGCGCGCGGCGGCGTGCCGGCGCTGGCGGGAACGCGCTGATGCGCTTCGGGTACTGGATGCCGGTGTTCGGCGGCTGGCTGCGCAACGTCGAGGACGAGCGCATGCCGCGCGACCTGGGACTACGTCTCGGCGCTGGCGCGCCGCAGCGAGCGGATCGGCTACGACCTCTCGCTCGTCGCCGAGCTGAACCTCAACGACATCAAGGGCGTCGAGGCGCCGTCGCTGGACGCCTGGTCGACCGCGGCCGCGCTGACCGCCGTCACCGAGCGGCTCGAGCTGATGGTCGCGGTGCGCCCGACGTTCCACCTGCCGGCGCTGCTGGCGAAGCAGGCCGCCACGATCGACCGCATCGGCGGCGGCAACCGGCTCTCGCTCAACGTCGTGTCGTCGTGGTGGAAGACCGAGGCCGAGATGTACGGGGTCGGCTTCGAGCAGCACGACGACCGCTACGCGCGCACCGCCGAGTGGCTCGACGTGCTCGACGGCGTCTGGTCGCAGCCGCGCTTCAGCTATCAGGGCAAGTTCTATTCCGTCGCCGAGACGGCGCTCGAGCCCAAGCCCGCGACGCGGCCGCGGCCGGTGATCTACGCCGGCGGCGAGTCCGAGGCGGCCAAGGAGCTGATCGCCGCCAAGTGCGACGCCTACGTGATGCACGGCGACCCGCCCGAGCGGGTCGGCGAGAAGATCGCCGACATGCGGGCCCGGCGCGAGCGCATGGGCCTGGGCCCGATGACGTACGGCGTCGCCGGCTACACGATCGTGCGCGACGCGCACGAGGACGCGCAGCGCGAGCTGGCGCGGATCACCGACGTGCGCGCGAGCGCCGCCGGCTTCGCGAACTTCCAGCAGTGGCTGAGCGGCACGCAGCTCGACACCCAGCTCGCCCAGCAGGAGTACAGCGTCTCGAACCGCGGGCTGCGCAGCGGCCTGGTCGGCACGCCCGACGCGGTGCGCGAGCAGGTCGCGGCGTTCGAGGCGGTCGGCGCGGACCTGCTGCTGCTCCAGTGCAGCCCGCAGGCCGAAGAGATGGAGCGCTTCGCCGAAGGCGTGATCGCGCCGCTGCGCAAGACGCCCGCCGCCCGTTGAGCGCGAGCCGTCCGCGCGGCGACGCGTACGCCGCGCTGGCCGTGCTGGCGCTGGTGTGGGGCTACACCTGGGTCGTCATCAAGGTCGCCACCCACGACGCCTCGCCGCTGGTCGTCGCGGCGGTGCGCCCGGCGCTGGGCGCCGTCTGCCTGTTCGCCGCGCTGACCGCGATGCGCCGCTCGCTGCGGCCGACGCCGCTGCGCGACACCGTCGTGCTGGGGCTGCTGCAGACGACCGGCTTCACGCTCTTGCAGACGCTCGCGGTGTCGCTCGCCGGCGCCGGCAAGGTCGCGGTGCTGGCGTACACGATGCCGTTCTGGGTCGCGCTGCTGGCCTGGCCGTTCCTGGGCGAGCGGATCGACCGCGGGCGCTGGATCGCGCTGGCGCTCGCCGCGCTGGGCTTGGGCTTCGTGCTCGCGCCGCTGAACGCGCACGCCGTGCTGGCCGATCTGCTGGGCGTCGCGAGCGGCATCGTGTGGGCGGCGAGCGCGGTCTGGGCCAAGCGCCTGCGCGCGCGGCACGACGTCGAGCTGCTCTCGCTCACCGCGTGGCAGATGCTGTGGGGCGCGATCCCGCTGGTCGTGATGATGCTCGCCGTGCCCGAGCAGGTGCGCTGGACGACCTCGTTCGTGCTCTCGATGACCTACATGGTCGTCGCGTCGCAGGCGCTGGCCTGGGTGCTGTGGCTGTTCATCCTGTCGCGCCTGCCGGCCGGCGTGGCCGGGCATCGCGTCGCTGGCGACGCCGGTGCTCGGGGTCGCGTTCGCCGCGCTCCAATTGCACGAGATCCCGACCGGCACGGAGCTGGTCGGGATCGGGTTGATCGTGGCGGCGCTGGTCGTGAACTCACGCCCGCCCGCGCAGCGAGCGGCGCGCGGCGGGCCGGACAGCTGCCGACCCGCTCGCAACCGTGCTGGACTAAGCCGGTTAGGCCCGAGAGCGTCTCGATCACAACAGGGTGGGATCGACGTGCTGGCCGGCGTCGTGCATCCGTCCGGCCAACTCGAGCGCCTGCTCGCGGGATAAATGCTGCTTAGCGATCAGACCCCGCAGAATATCGATCGTGGAAGCAGTTCGCACCGATCGTGCCCGAGCGATGAGCGCCGCATCGCTGTCATCCGTTGCAAAGATCGCATTGTGGTCTTCACATATGACGATAGACTCGGCTTCGCCCCGGTGCCGTTGTTTCGTTCCGAGGGCCAACTGGATCTGAGAAACGCGACGAAGCTCGGCCGCACCGGATACGTCGACTCGCTGTAGCCATCGTGTACCGGCATGTGAGACGACCGGGATACCGCGTGAGACGGTCAGCGACAATTCGTTGTCTTCGACGTATTCGGCAATCAGTGCGCGCCCAGTGAAGTGACGAGCCAAGAGCACGATGGCCTGCGCTTCGGCAAAGTTAATCAACGTCGACGCATCGAAACAGACCGCGGAAGGCATCGGTCAGACGAGGTCGGACAAGTCGGTATTGGGCTGGAACTCCGCGGGTCCGGTGAAGCGGTCCTTCACCGCCTCCGCCGGCAGATCGAGCGCATCTCCAGCCGACTCAGCCGTGATCGTACCGGCCTGGTATGCTCGCGCAACGGCATCGACATAACGGCTGGGCAGTTCCGTTTTATCCGTTGCATCGACTTTCTCGTATTCCGCAAACGGGTTCGGCCGAACGGGCCGCGGCGTGCTCTGAGCAAACGCCTGATGTCGACGCCGGACACGAGATCGGCTCGCTGCAACTGAATGAGCGCCGGCTGCAGTGTAACCCGAAAGTGCTTTGCGACTCGGATCGCCCCTTCGATCCTGGTCGGATCGAGCTTCTCGTGGAGAACGAACTTCATGACCCCACGTCGCGGAACGAGCAGCTCGGCGGCGAACCGATTGGCGTCCCGTTCTTCTTGGGATTGCTGCTCGGCCATCACGTCGACATCGATTTCTTCGGTGTGGCCGAGCACGTGATGACCCAGTTCATGAGCGGCGGTGAACCGCTGACGGCCGAGGGGCTTCGCCCGATTGAGGTACAGGAACCCGACCTTGGTTCGCTCGTCCCTCATGTAGATTCCATCAATCTGCGGGTTCGAGCCTGAACGACGAACCAAGACGATGTCCGGCCGGTTCCTGAGATATGCGAAGACGTCGATTGGTTGATCAGGCGGGAGAACCGCGTCGCGAAGGCTGGCCGCTAACTGAACCGGATCAGGCTTGGCCATGCACGATCAGGTCGGCGTAGCGACGGCGGAATCGCCGCAGCCAAGCCAAGTCGCCGTCGGCGCCGTTGCCGACCGCAGCGGCACGAAATCGTGGTGACCCCGAGAACTCCGGATACAAGATGAAATCCACGTCGCACGCAAGATAATCTGCAATGTCACGTAGTTCGCGAGCGGAAAGCTTCCGCTCGCCCTTTTCAATCTTGCAGATCTTCAGAGCGATCCAGTCCCAGCCTCGTCCCAAGCTGCTCCTGGCTCATCGCGGCTTGCTGACGCAGCGCCGCAATTCGCGAGCCCAGCTCCGCGTCATCCATGCGATAAAGATAGCAGAGTGTTGCGTTTTTCGCAACGGCTTGAGGAGCCGCGCTGGCGAGCGCAAGGTCTCCAATGCGGCATGCGGGCGGGCCGGACGCTGCCGACCCGCTCGCGACCGTCTTGGACTAGTCGGGCTAGATCGAGCTGGAGCCGGTGCTCCCGGTCGTGCCCGTCGTGTCGCCGTCGTAGCCCGAGGCGCGCACGTTCGTGGTGTCGCCGCCGACGCGCAGCTTCTCCTCGCGGGTGGTATCCGAGACGCGCTGCGTTTCGGTGACTTCGCGCTTGCCGACCACGACCTCACCGGTCACGACGGCGCGCTTGGTGACCGCGACCTGCTCGCGCATCAGCGGCACGCGAATCGTCTCGCCCGCGCCGATCTCGCCGATCTCGCCGGCGTCCGCGGTGGTCTCGCTGACCGGGCGGCGCTCGACGAACAGCTCCTCGCGGATCACCGGGACGTCGATGTCCTGCTGGTGCTCCACCACGTCCTTGGTGATCTGCACTTCACCGGATTGCACGCGCTGCTTGTCGACGCTCAGGCGCTCCTCGCGCAGCTTGATCCGGCGCTCCTCGTCGATCTGCTCGCCGCGCGCGTAGCTGGACGCGTCGCCGTAGCCGAGCACCTGCGAACCGCGCAGCGTGGTGGCGTCGGTCTCGGCATCGTAAGCGCCCGTCGTGCTCGTGCCGATCGTGCTAGCGCCCGTCGTGCCGGCGAGACCGCCGGTGAGCCCGCCGCCGACCGCGCTCGCGGTGGTACGTGGCGTCGGTCGCGTAGCCGCCGGTGCCGAAGCTCTCGCCGGCCAGGATGTGGCCGCCGTTCTGCTCGATCAGCGTGGCGGCGAGCTCGGGATGGTTGTGGCCGTCGACGGTCAGGATCGCGCTGTTCGGGGCGAGCGATCCGTCGATGCGGCGTGCTTCGCTCGAAGCAACGCCGTGGCGCACCAGCTCGTCGTAGAGCGTCCGGTCGCCGCTGGCGCCGCTGAAGAAGCGCCCGATCTTGTCGCCCAGCGAATCACCGCCGTCGCTGGTCACCTGGGTCTGGCCGGTCGTCGTGCCGGTGCCCGTTCCGGCGTACGCCGTCGTGTCTTCGCTCGCGTGCGTCACGCCGATCCAGGTGCGTCCGAACCCTTCGTCGTGCAGCGCGTGCGCCGCCGCGTGGGCGGTCTCGCGATCAGCGAACGCGGCGACCAGCGCTCGTCCCTCGTATGCGTCGTCTCGCGCGGTACCGGTATCGTAGTTCATCGAAATCCCTCGTCACGGTTGGGTCGTTGTGTTCTCGCGGAGCGGAACACGGCTGGCGAGGTGTGCCCTTTTTCGAGACTTTCTACAACTCCGGGCGCAGGAATTTTTAGGCGTAATCGCACCGTTCCGCGCACTCCGCGACACAGGGCTCGCTCGCTCCAGGACGCGCAACAAAGAGGGGCCGCTCGCTGCGCGAACGACCCTCTTCGATCCGGTACGGACGAGCGTCAGACCGCTCGCACCGCCAGCTTGGCGTTGGCGAAATCGATCTTCGTTTGCGCGCGGCGCTGAGCGTCGACGTCGTCCGGCGCTCTTGAGTTCGTCCTGTGCCGCGGCGAGGTCGGTACGCGCTTGCGCGGGGTCGACTTCGTCGGCGGAGAGCGCGGCGTCGGCCAGAATCGTTACCTTGCCGGGCAGCGCCTGCATGAAGCCTTCGCTGCAGTACCTTCTTGCCAATCGGATTGATAAAGCTTCTCGGGCACAAGACGACAACCACGAAACCTATTAATGACAGATAGCGACGACCGTAGTTGGTAGGACCGACGCCATCAGCCACCAACGTTCTCTCATGCCAACGCCAGAACCGATCCCTGTTCACATCGTTGACGTTCCGAAGCTTCTGGTTGACCTACGTCGCTCCCTGTATCAGCACGGGCGCCGCTGTCGTTGCGGCCTTCGCGGCGGTATGGGCGATCAGGGTCGTTCACCTCACGAAGAAGGCATTGGTTCTCGCGCAACGGTGACCATACAACGAGGTAGAGCGCAACAGGAAGCCCATGCTGTTCGTGACGCTGAACGGATCAGTTGACACGAGGGTCGGAGTAGACGAAGGCGGGATGATCTATCTTGAGGTGCGGATTGCCACCTTGGGGAGCGCGAGGCACAACACCTCACACTCGATATTGACCTTCCGCTTGGAATGGAAGATCGTTCAGAGAACGCCCAGGTTCCTGACAACGAGCGCTTCTCTACTTCGGGTACAGCAACGGTAAGCATGCGACACTACCGCAGAAGCCCGACGTCGTCCTCGTCCATAAATCATCGCCGCGTTACATCGGAACGATGGCGATAGGCTTTACTGATCCAAAGGCATACGATGCGCTCCCTGACACGGTGGCGTTCCCGTGGCATATTGCGGCCAAGGAAGGCTCCTGGCAAAGCGTTTGCTCGGTGCTGATTCAGCCCCATCACGAACAATGGTATGTAGACGCCCGCGCGGAAATCGACACTGATTACCTTCCCAATATCATGGATGACCCGCCACGGGTCTAAACCTGAGGGTGCCTATTGCGTCGGTCGGAAGAACGTGTCCCTCCGAGGTCAGACGATAGCGAACCATATACGGTTCTCCGTCACGCGGCAACAGCGAAATCGCATCATGACAACAGGAAGCTCAACCAGCGACCCGGCAGGAATGCGAAGCATCGGTATTTCCCACGTATAACGAGTTTCACGCAAGATCGTTGAGTTTCCCCACCCAAGATTATGACGGCCTTCACGTTTGTTCAAAGCAGAATCGTTGATCTGATCCTCGGGCAGAATCGCCATCGAAGCAGGAAGCCATAACTCAACAAACATCGGTTGTACTTTGCCACTGTTCTTGAGCATGAAGTACATACCAAGCGGCGTGTTTTCTTGTTCTGGCGCACAGTACATCTTCATAAGGGGATTCGGCGCTTCACCAGCATTGCTCGAATGTGTCCAGGTAAGGTCAGGTCGGGTGTCCGTCAACGGTCCTCCTCTTGCCGCTTGATGATCTGCAATTCCAGCTCTTGAAGATGCACCTGCTTGCGCGCAATCAATATCTGAACGGCAACGAGCATTAACGTTAACAGGCCGACCATGACGCCAAGCGCCGCGATCTCTTGGTCAAGCGTCTTGAGATGCACTAGCTCTGCAAGTAACGGCCACAGTACAAGGCACACCGTACTGATGGTTACATAACCTACTATCGCATATTCAGACGCCTTCAACCACACCGCGCTCAATTCTCCTCCGAAGCCGATTCATCATGCCATTAATTCAACGACCACCAAAGGACCAACTAGAAACTCTGAACGCGTTGCGGGTCTTTGTGTCTATAAGATCGCGCGGGATCTGGGGTATCAGAAGCGCGGTGAAAACGTGGCTCTTACATTTTCCATGAACCGTTGATGATGATACGGCGTCCCGTAGGCTCGCGAAGAGGCCAAAAACAGCAGTCAGCATCATCGCTGGTTACACGGTTGAAGATCGCTCAATGAGCAAGGATTGAGATAGCAGAGAAGTCTGGTGTGCTTTCAGAGGTGCTGTACGAATGGCGCAAAGATGCACTGTTCCAGCGGCAATGGCTAAGTATACAGAGCCTGAATTCGCATCGAAAGGCACTCTACTGCTCCGTGACCGCGCCGACCGCCTCACGCACCCGCTTGCGGTCCTCGCGGACCGTGCCGCCGGCTCCCGAAACTGTTCAGGTCGACCGCCTCCGTCGCGCCCGGCCCAGCGTGCCCTGCCACGCTCTTCCCCGGCGCTCTTTACACCGACTCATCAAAAGAAGTCTTCCGAATTCGATTACACCGTTGCACGATCATACTAAAGCTCAGGTACTCACGTACGGATTGATGGCGGGGTTAGCCGCTAAAAGTAAACGCAAAAGGCGGTCCCAAGGAAGCCGCCTTTGACCAGATGTTAAATCAGCATTCTAATTTGCCGTCTAGTCCGGCGAGGTAGGGGTCAGACCGCTCGCACCGCTAGCTTGGCGTTGGCGAAGTCGATCTTCGTTTGCGCGCGGCGCCGCGCGGCGATCGTCTGCCGGCGCGCGCTGCTCGTCTTGCGCCGCGGCGAGGTCGGCGCGCGCTTGCGCGATGTCGACCTCGTCGGCGGACGAGCGCCGCGTCGGCCAGGATCGTGACCTTGCCGGGCAGCGCCTGCAGGAAGCCTTCGCTGCACGCCAGCTCGAGCCGGCGCGTCGCGCCGCCCTCGCGCACGTTCGCGCGCAGCACGCCGGGCCGCAGCGCGGTGAGGTACGGCGCGTGCGAGGGCAGGATGCCGACCTCGCCCTCGGTTCCGACGGCGATGACGAGCTCCGCCTCGCCGTCGAACTTCACCGCCAGCGGCGTGATCAGCGTGAACGGAATCGCGTTCGCCATCAGCGCGCGCCATCTCCGCTGCGGCGGCTCTTCGACTTCGTCGATGTCGCCGACGTAGAGGAACGCCTGCTCGGGGAGATCGTCGACCTTGCCGTCGAGGACTTCCTTGAACGAGCGGATCGTCTCCTCGATCTTGACGTACTTGCCTGAGCGGCCCGTGAACTGCTCGGCGACGAAGAACGGCTGCGAGAACAGGCGCTGCATGCGGCGCGCGCGCCCGACGGTGACCTTGTCTTCGTCGGAGAGCTCTTCGACGCCGAGGATCGCGATGATGTCCTGCAGGTCGCGGTAGCGCTGCAGCGTCTCCTGCACGCCGCGCGCGACGTCGTAGTGCTCCTCGCCGACGATCGCCGGGTCGAGGATGCGCGACGACGAGGCGAGCGGATCGACGGCCGGATAGATGCCGAGCTCCGAGATCGGGCGCGAGAGCGCGGTCGTCGCGTCGAGGTGCGCGAACGTCGTCGCGACGGCGGGGTCGGTGTAGTCGTCGGCCGGGCACGTACACGGCCTGCACCGAGGTGATCGAGCCCTTCTGGGTCGTCGTGATGCGCTCTTCGAGCGCGCCCATCTCGGTCGCGAGCGAGGGCTGGTAGCCGACCGCCGACGGCATGCGGCCCGAGCAGCGCGGAGACTTCCGAGCCGGCCTGCATGAAGCGGAAGATGTTGTCCATGAACAGCAGCACGTCCGAGCCGAGCTCGTCGCGGAAGTACTCCGCCATCGTCACGCCGGTCTGCGCGACGCGGAAGCGCACGCCCGGCGCTTCGTCCATCTGGCCGAAGACGAGCGTCGTCTGCGCGAGCACGCCCGACTCTTTCATCTCCATCCAGAGGTCGTTGCCTTCGCGCGTGCGCTCGCCGACGCCGGTGAACACCGAGAAGCCCTTGTGGACCGCGGCGATGTTGCGGATCAGCTCCTGGATGAGCACCGTCTTGCCGACGCCGGCGCCGCCGAACAGACCGACCTTGCCGCCGCGCGTGTAGGGCGCCATCAGGTCGACGACCTTGATGCCCGTCTCGAAGATCTTCGGGGTCGGGTCCTGCTGCGCGAAGGTCGGCGCGTCGCGGTGGATCGGCCACATCGCGGCGGCCTTGACCGGCTCGTCGGAGTCGATCGCCTTGCCCAGGACGTTGAAGATGCGCCCCAGCGTGCCTTCGCCGACCGGAACCGTGATCGACGTGCCGCTGTTCTGCACGACCGCGCCGCGCACCAGACCGTCGGTCGAGCCCATCCCCAGGCAGCGCACCTGGTTGTTGCCGAGCTCGCCCTGCACTTCGAGCACGAGGTCGCGCTCGGCCATCGCGGTGCCCGAGAGCTTGATGCCGCTGTCGCTGCGACGCGACGCCGTTCGCTGCCGGCGCTCGCGCCGCCGCCGATGTGCACGCGTCAGCGCGTCGTTGATGTTCGGCAGCGCGTCGGTCGGGAACTCGACGTCGACGACGTTGCCGAGAACCTGGACGACCTTGCCGGTGGCGAGGGTGGTGGGGGTGGCGGTGGCGCTCACGATGTGCTGCTTCCTTCTCTAGCCGGCGAGGGCTTCGGCGCCGCCGACGATCTCCAAGATCTCCTTGGTGATCGCGGCTTGGCGCGCTTTGTTCATCTCGACGGTGTTCTCGTCGATCAGTTTCTTGGCGTTGTCGGTGGCGTTGTTCATCGCCACGAGCTGCGCGGCGTAGAACGACGCGTTCGTCTCGAGCATCGCCGAGTACAGGGTGAACTCGAGGTACTTCGGCAGCAGCCGGCCGAGCACGAACTCGGGCGACGGCTCGAACTCGACCGACCCGGCCGCGGCCTTGCGTCGCCGTCGGCGTCGTCGGCGACGATCGGCAGGATCTGGCGCACCTCGGGCCGCTGCGTCATCATGTTGACCAGCTTGGGCGACGACCAGCGTGAGCGACGCGATCCGGCCGTCGGTGAAGTCGTCGGTGACGCGCCGCGCCAGCTCCTGCGCGTTGGCGAACATGTCGCCTTGCGCCAGCGGCCAGAACTGCAGCGTCTCGCCGCTCTGGCGGCGCAGCGCGTTGCGGCTCTTGATGCCGACCGCGTACCAGGCCAGGTTCGCGTTCTCGCGGCCGTGGATTTCGGCCGAGCGGATCAGGTTGGCGTTGAACGAGCCGGCCAGCCCTTTGTCGGCGGTCATCAGGATCACGCCGCCCGGCGCGCCTTCGCGCCCCGGCTTCATGAACGGGTGGTCGACCGCGCCGACGTTCGCGATCAGGTCGCGCAGCATCTCGCCGATCGCGTCCGCGTACGGGCGCGACTGCTTCTGCAGCGCCTCGGCGCGGCGAATCTTCGCCGCCGCGACCTGCTTCATCGCCTTGGTGATCTGCTGCGTGTTCTTCAGCGACCGAATCCGGTCGCGAAGATCGCGAACGCACGGCATGAGTGGTCGCCTAGAAGCCCTTGTTGAACTCTTCGATGGCCGCGATGAGCTGCTTCTCGGTGTCGCCCGAGAGCGCGCTCGTGCTGCGGATCGCGTCGGTGACGCCGGCGTGCCTCTCGTGCAGGAAGCCGACGAAGCGCTGCTCCCAGTCGCGCGACGCGGTTGGTCGGGATCGCGTCGAGGTAGCCGCGCGTCGCGGCGAAGATCACCGCGACCTGGTCCTCGACCGGCTGCGGCGCGAGCTGCGGCTGCACGAGCACCTGCGTCATCTTGTCGCCGCGGTTGAGCTGCTGCTGCGTCGCCTTGTCGAGATCGGAGGCCAGCTTGGCGAACGCCGCCAGCTCGCGGTACTGCGCGAGGTCGAGCTTGAGCCGGCCGGCGACCGACTTCATCGCCTTGGTCTGCGCCGACGAACCGACGCGCGACACCGAGATGCCGACGTCGACGGCGGGCCGGATGCCCTGGAAGAACAGCCCGTTCTGCAGGTAGATCTGGCCGTCGGTGATCGAGATGACGTTGGTCGGGATGTACGCCGAGACGTCGCCGGCCTGCGTCTCGATGATCGGCAGCGCGGTCATCGAACCGCCGCCCTTCTCGTCGGACAGCTTCGCGGCGCGCTCCAACAGGCGCGAGTGCAGGAAGAAGATGTCGCCCGGATACGCTTCGCGGCCCGGCGGACGGCGCAGCAGCAGCGAGACTTCGCGGTAGGCCTGCGCGTGGCGGGTGAGATCGTCGTAGATGATCAGCACGTCTTTGCCCTCGTACATGAAGTACTCGGCCATCGCGCAGCCGGCGAACGGCGCGATCCACTTCAGCGACGCCGGCTCGGCGGCCGAGACGGTGACGATGGTGGTGTACTCCATCGCGCCGTGCTTCTCGAGCGTCTGCTGCAGCGAGGCGACGGTCGAGTTCTTCTGCCCGATCGCGACGTAGATGCAGACGACGTTCTGGCCCTTTTGGTTGATGATCGTGTCGATCGCGATCGCCGTCTTGCCGGTGCCGCGGTCGCCGATGATCAGCTCGCGCTGGCCCTTGCCGATCGGGATCAGCGCGTCGATCGCGCGGATGCCGGTCTGCAGCGGCTGCTTGACCGACTGGCGCTCGATGACCGTCGGCGCGATGTTCTCGATCGTGCGGTACTGGCTGCGTCGCGATCGGGCCTTTGCCGTCGACCGGCTGGCCCAGCGGGTTGACGACGCGGCCCGAGCACCGCGTCGCCGACCGGGACCGACGCGATGCGGCCGGTGCGGCGGACCTTGTCGCCTTCTTTGATGTCGGTGTCGGGGCCCATGATCGCGACGCCGACGCTGTCCTCTTCGAGGTTGAGGACGATGCCGTTGAGACCGTTGGGGAACTCGACGAGCTCCGACGCCTGCGCGTTGTCGAGGCCGTAGATGCGCGCGATGTTGTCGCCGACCTCGATGACGGTGCCGATCTCGGCTTCGTTGGTCCCCGTCGCGTAGCTGGCGATGCGCTGTTTGATGATTCCGGCGATTTCGTCGGCGTTGATCATGGCGTGCTTTCTGGGCTTCCGGCTTAAGTTCGTGCTCAGCAGGCGGGCGATGTCGTCGAGGCGGCCGGCGACCGTGCCGTCGGCGCGCTTGTCGCCCATCGTGATGCGGACGCCGCCGATCAGGTCGGATCGACCGACTGCGTCACGTCGAACTGCGTGCGGTAGGCCGCGGCGAGGCGCTCGACGATCGCGTCGAGCTCGCCCTTCGAGAGCTGGCGGGCGCTGGTGACTGCGAGCGGCTGGGCGCCGCGCGCCTCGCGCTCGAGGACGTCGTACTGGCGCGACGATCTCCCCCACCATCGCTCTCGCGGCGCTTGCGGATGAGGAGCAGGATCGTGTGCAGCGCGATCGGGTCGAGGCGCGAAGAAGCGCCTGGCCGACGATCGTCTCCTTCTCCTTGCGGTCGACGACCGGGGAGCGGAAGAACTTGCGCACGTCCTCGTCGGCGTCGAGCGCCGCGACGAAAGTGTGCAGGTCGTGCTGGACGCGGTCGACCTTGCCCGCCTCCTGGGCCAGCTGGAAGACCGCGGTCGCGTAGCGGCGGGCGAGCGTCTCGTTGGGCATCAGCGCTTCCCTCGCGACAGATCGTCGACCGTCTCGTTCACCAGGCGCGCGTCGGTGCGCTCGTCGACGCGGCCGGCGGCCTGCGCGCGGGCCTGCAGCAGCGCCTTCTCGATGAGCTCGATCGCGCAGCCGGTCGCGCGCGGCCATGCCGGGCGCGTTCGAGCTCGCCTTCGGCGTTGCGGACGATGCGCTCGCCGTCGGCCTTGGCCTCGGCCAGCGAGCTGCGTCGCGCTCGCGCTTCGACGACGACGTCCGACCCGGGCGCGGATCTCGGCCGCGTCGGCTCGGCGGTCTCGACCTCGGCCGCGCGCGCGGCCGCTTCGGCGCGAACGCGCTCGCGGCGCGCCTCGGCCTCGGCGATCTCGGCGTTGCGCGCCGCTCGTTGCGCCTCGACGGCCGGGATCAGGTACTTGCGGAAAGCAGGATCAGCACGATCAGGAACGACGACCGCGCCCAGCACCTGCGACCACAGCGCGACCGCTTCGAAGAAGCTGTTGGTGCGTTCCATCAGGCGCCGCCCCCGAGCCGATCGCGCGCTCGAGCATCGGTCTGCGCGAGCGCCGTCGACGATCTGCGCTTCGTTCGCGCGCGCCGCCTCGATCTCGCCGCCGACCTCGCGCTGCGCGTCCGCGACGATCGCCTCGCCCGGCTGCTGGTAGTCGCCGGTCGACGCTCGCCCGCCTCGTTCTGCGCCGCGACGCGCGCCTTCGCGATCGCCGCGTCCGCCTCGCGCCGCGCCGCGGCGCGGCGCTCCTCGGCCGTGCCGCGCGCCGAGCGCACCTCGGCCTCGCGCTCTCGATGTCGCGCGCCAACCCGTCGATGTACGCCCGGCGCTCGGCGATCGCACGCCCGACCGGCCGGAAGAACACGACGTTCAGCAGGACGAGGAAGAGGACGAAGTTGATGACCTGGACGAGCAGCGTCCCGTCGATCGAGAGAACACTACGGCTGAGGCCATGAGCGTACTTGACGATCGCCTGGATGTGCGACGGCACTTTGGTGACGGCGAAGAACAGGTAGAGACCCAGCCCCAGGCCGATGATCGGGAACGCTTCCAGAATGCCGACGCCCAGGAAGAAGAACGTGAAGATGTTGGGGCGGGCTTCCGGCTGGCGCGCGATCGCCTCGACGGCCTTCGACGCGACGATACCGTCGCCGATGGCAGAGCCGAAGGCGACGGCCGCGACGATCAGCGAGAAGCCGATCACCATCATTGCGAGGATCAGAGCATCGAGGTCACGTGATCGAGCCTTTCTGAGGAGTTCCGCGCGGGCGACTGGCGAAGCCGCTTCGAGGGAATACATGTTCCTCGGCCGTCGCCAAGGAGAGATAGACGATGGAGAGGAGGGTGAAGACGAACGCCTGGAGCGTGCCGATGAAGAAGTTGAAGAACTGCAGCAGGAACGGTACCACCGCCGCGCCCAGCGAGAAGTTCACCGGGCCGACCGATGATGTTCGACGTGATGATCGTCGCGACGACGAACAGCAGCAGCTCGCCGACGAAGATGTTGAAGAACGAGCCGCAGCGCGAGGACGACCGGGCGCGCGAGCTCCTCGATCAGATTGAGCGGGAACAGGAACGACGAACGGCTTGAAGAGGTGCGCGTACGCCCGATGCCGCTCTTGCGGATCGCGAGAACTGGATCCCGAAGAACACCACAGCGCGAACGCGGCGGTGGTGTTGAGGTCGGCCGTCGGCGAACCGCCGAACGGCAGCCCGAGCGCCTTGAAGGAGAAGAAGCCGAACTGGTTGAGGATGCAGATGAAGAAGAAGATCCCGATGAAGACCGGGACGAACCGTTCGCCGCGCGGGCCGAGCGTGCCGACCGCCAGGTCGGCCAGGAAGTTGACGATGCCCTCGAACGTCGCCTGGCGTCTTGTTGACGCGGTGCGTCGTGTACGAGCGGCCCGAGCCACCAGAAAAAAGCCAGCGAGACCAGCATCACGAGCCAGGTCGTCAGGATCGTATCGGCGTGCACGGACCCGATCACCGGCCAATGCCAGGTCAGGTGCGCGCCGACTTCTCCGTGCACTACGTCCCTCGTCGATATGCGTTGCGCAGCACGATCGCGTAGATGCGAGCGGCGTGAAGAATCCGGCGTAGGAGATCGCCAGAGCTCCACACGGGGCCGGTGACGCCGCGGCCGCCGGGAGAGTGCCGACACCCAGGACGCGGACCACGTTGTTGAGGCCGTACACACCACGCGAGCGTCTCCCGTCCAGGAGGCGCTCGTTTTGCGCATGATCAACAACATGTTGAGGACGCCGCACCCCCCGCCGAGCGCCAGGTCGAGACCCAGGAACCGGAGTGCGGAGCGCCACCACGATGGCGAGCCGGGCGAGGAACAGCGACGTGCGCAGGGAGATCGGCCGTTTGCGCGCGTTGTACGCGCGCAGCTCGGCCGTCGGGTCGGCGCGGCCCCTATTGTCGCCGTTTTCGCGTCGTCCCCTCCTCGACTTTCATCGCACGGACTTCATGCTGACCGCAACGAACGGCCGGCGAGCCGCGACGATGCCGCGATCCCGACGACCAGCCCGCGAACAGGCCCACGATCCACCATGACGCGCCGGTTCTCCGCGGCAACCATGCCCGAGCGAACCCGGCCACGACCGTGCCGGCGAAGGCGCCCGCCGCCGCGCGAGCCGGGTTCATGCGCGCCGGGACCGGGCCGAATTCGTCGGGCCGCGGGCCGCCGCGCAGAACGTGGAGGAGCCAGCCGACGATGCGCTCGGCGGCGTGGCCGTCGCCGTAGGGGTTCGCGGTGTGCGCCATGCGCCCGTAGCACCGCGTCGACCAGCAGGCGGCGCGTCTCGCCGACGATGTCGGCGTAGTCGGAGCCGACCAGCCGCAGCGTTCCGGCCTCGAGCCCCTCGGGCCGCTCGGTCTCGCGGCGCATCACGAGGACCGGCCTGCCCAGCGTGGGCGCCTCTTCCTGCAGCCCGCCCGAGTCGGTCAGCACGAAGTGCGACGCCTCGACCGCGGCGACCGTCTCGGCGTAGTTCAGCGGCTCGACCAGCCGGACGCCCGGCGACCCCGTCGAGCACGCCGTGGACGACCGGGCGGACCGCCGGCGAAGGGTGGACCGGCCAGACGATCTGCGGCCGCTCGGGGAAGCCGGCGATCGTGCCGACGGCGCGGGCGATCTCGGCGATCGCGCCGTGGTTCTCGCGCCGGTGCGCGGTCACGAAGATCATCGGCCGCGACGGGTCGAGCCCGTCGAGCGACGGCGTCGCGACCGCCGCGTCGCCACGCGGCGCTCGGTGGCGAGGAAGGCGTCGATGACGGTGTTGCCGGTGACGACGACGTGCGCGTGCTCGCGTGCGCTCGGCCAGCAGGTTCGCCTTCGGCGCGCGACGTCGGCGCGAAGTGGAACGTCGCCAGCACGCCGGTGAGGCGCCGGTTCGCCTCTTCGGGGAACGGCTCGGCGATCGTCGACGTGCGCAGGCCCGCCTCGACGTGCCCGACCGGGATCTTCTGGTAGAACGCGGCGAGCGCGGCCGCGGTCGAGCGTCGTCGTGTCGCCGTGGACGAGGACGACGTCCGGGCGCGTCTCGGCGAGCGTGCGCTCCATCCCGGTCAGCACGCGCGTCGTGATGTCGGTGAGCGACTGCGCCCGCGTCATGATGTCGAGGTCGACGTCGGGGACGATCTCGAACAGCCGCAGCACCTCGTCGAGCATCTCGCGATGCTGCGCGGTGACGCAGACGATCGGCTCGACGTCCGGCCGCGCGGCGCGCAGCGCGTGGACGACCGGCGCCATCTTGATCGTGTCCGGCCGCGTCCCCATCACGGCCATGACGCGCAGCGGCTTGCGCTCGCGCTCACGCGCAGCTTGCAGCGCGCCCCGACCGCCGCCGGCCAGCACGAGCGCGACCAGCCCCAGCGACGATGCACAGCGCGTAGATCAACAGGACCGCCTGGCGGACGTTGAGCCCGAAACGGAAGATGAGCTGGTGGTGGAAATGCCCGCGGTCGGCTTCGTAGAATCTTCTTTCCCGCGCGCGTGCGGCGCACGATCGCGGCGGCGGTGTCGAGCACCGGCAGCGCGAGGACGACCAGCGGGACGAGCAGCGAGATCGTGAACGCCGTCTTGCTCGCGCCCGATGATCGAGACCGTCGCGAACACGTAGCCGATGAAGAGCGCGCCGGAGTCGCCCAGGATGATCTTCGCGGGATTGTAGTTGTACGGCAGAAAGCCCAGCGCGCCGCCGACGAGCGCGGCCAGGACGAGCGCGATCTCCGGGTGCCCTTGGGTCAGCGCGATGACCAGCATCGACATGCCGGAGATCGCGGTCAGCCCCGAGAGCAATCCGTCGAGCCCGTCGATGAAGTTGATCGCGTTCATCATCCCGACGTACCAGATCAGCGTGAGCGATGATGCTGAGCCAGGCGGGAAAATAGAGCGGCGTCGCCGTGGTGGAACGGATTGCTGACGTAGCCGGGATCGCGAAGCCGTACAGCATCGAGATGCCGGCGACGACGATCTGCGCGACGCAGCTTGCCGCGCGGCTTCATCCCCATCACGTCGTCCCAGATGCCGACCATGAGGATCAGCGTGCCGCCGAAGATCAGGCCGACGACGTCGTGGACGTTGTCCGATGTTGCCGAACTGGTTGCTTGCTGATGAGATAGCCGAGCGCCGAGAACAGCGCGAACGCGAAGCCGAGATAGACCGCGATCCCGCCGATGCGCGGTTTGGGCACGTCGTGCATGCGCCGCTCGCCGGTCTCGTCGAGCATCCCGACGGTTAGCGCGAGCCGGCGCACGTACGGCGTGGTGAAGAGCGCGGTCGCGAACGCCAGCACGCAGCGCCGACGGCGATGACCGCGGGGTTCACGTCAGCGCCCGCACCAGGCTGGTCGGGCCGAACTGCTCGAGCGCGACGCCGGCCTCCGCCAGCAGCGCTCGCCCGACCGGGTCGGGGTAGGCGTCGGCGTAGACGATCCGCACCACGCCGGCGCTGATGAGCAGCTTGGAGCAGCCCGGCGCAGGGCTGGTGGGTGCAGTACGCCGTCGCGCCCTGCGAGGCTCGACCCCGTGCAAGCGCGCCCTGGACGATCGCGTTGGCCTCGGCGTGCGTCGCGCGCAGGCAATGCCCGTCGACGATCATGCAGCCGGCCTCGGTGCAGTGCGCGACCCCGCGCGGCGCGCCGTTGTAGCCCGTCGTCAGGATCCGCCGCTCGCGGGTCAGCACCGCCCCGACGCTGGCCCGCGGACAGGTCGCCCGCGTCGCCACCGTCCGCGCGATCTCCATGAAATACTCGTCCCAGCCGGGGCGGCCGCTTGCGGACCGGCCGGATGGGGAAATTCGCTCGTCCTCGTGCACCGAGGTCTGTTTATTCGCCGGAGCGGCCACGGCGGCCCGTCCGGACCATCTGGTTCCCAGGCCAAGCCGGCGGGTCAGATGCGCGAAGGTAGGGATTGTGCACGCTGCGTAAAGGGACCGGCCACTTCGTTCAACGTTGAGAAGGGTGTCCGGCATGCTCATACGTGTCTTCAGCTCGGCGCGCATCGCTTGGTTGATACTGGCAGCTGCTGCGTCCACGGGTTGCGGATCATCGAGCGTCGTTCCCGGTTCGAGCGGTTCATCATCGGCCTCGACGAGTAGCGCGGTCGGGCCGTCTCTCGGAATGGCGCATATCCGTGGCTTGGGCACATCGTCGACAGCGTCGCGCTCGCGCCGGCCGAGTGACGTCGGGGGCCAGCTCCCGGCTCAGACTGATCAATGTTCTGTGGGACGTCGTCGTCGGCACGACGGATCGCATGACGTCGCAAAGCGAATCGGAACGGAACCAGTTCACCTCTCTTGGCCAGACGTGGTATGTCTTCACCAATCAGCTATCCGGCACCCAGCCGCTGTACCGACCTCGTCGCCGGCAGCGACCACATGGATTCCATTTTTGCCGGTGAAGGCGGGTATTCGACGGAAGAGACCCTCGGGAACGGCTTCACTTCGAGCGGCGCCGCCGGCGCTGCGTTCATGCAGCGATCGTATAATTCCAGCAACAACGATCACGACACCCAAGTTCCCGGACACGTTCTTCCCGGCTATTCTGCGGAGCCGTTGGGCATCTACGGCTATCCTCGATACGGAACCCAAAGCACGCGCTCACGACGATCACCGCGAACAACGTGACCGCGACCATGAACGCCGTCGCCGGGGGAGCGTTCTGGAGCTGGACCTGGAACGGAAACCAATTCCTCAACACGGACGACAACGGCCGAGCGATGCAGTCCGCATTCTATTACGGTTACAACTCGAGCAACCAGAATGGGCGCAGAATCCGACCGAGGCCGGTGACTGGGTTCTAGGAACGCTCAGGACCGTCATGGGTCTCCCGTCGTCTCGACGTCCGTCTCGGGCACAGTCATCAGCACGCGGACGGTGCCGCTCGATTGGAACAAGCCCCCACTCGACCCGCAAGTCAATTCGGATCGAGCGACGATCTATAAGGACGTGATCATCGGCAAGAACGTCGATCTCAACTTCTACAATATGCCCGGAGTGGCTTCCTACACGACCGTCCTGACGCTGCCGAACGCCGTGTCCGAGGCGTCGTTAGAAATTCCTACCGCCTATCTCAACAGCACGTACGACCACTTTTGGGCGTATGACGCCAAGCAGCAGCATGAAACGAGCGTAACCCCGGCGCCTTGTTTCAGGCACGTCGAGGTGAACAGTGGTCAATACTTGCCGAGCGGCTACGGCGGCGTAATCATCGGAAAGGGCGACAAATCGGCGGCCCTGGGCGTGTACGCCAGACTCGATACCGTAGGCGGACCGGCTTCGTACTTCACGTTGTGGAAGCTTGATAACGACACGGGGGCTGCAATTACCACACGAACAAATGGTCCGTCGTGCGCGGCGATCCGACGCAGCCCTCGTCGAGCACGAATTTCCCGAGTGGAACGTCATCGTACCAGACGTTCGTCCTGACGGGGACGGTGGACTCGATCGAATCGAACATGCGGCAATTGTACAGCCTGGGCTATTAACGCCGGCACGCGGGGAGTGCAGTTTTAGCGCTCAGGCGCTCAGGTCGTTTGCGACAAGACCGCGCGAGCGTGGCTGCCGCCGTGGGGGCGCTTCGTGACGTGGAACTCGCTGGTCAGCTGCGCGACGATGAAGAGGCCGCGGCCGCGTTCGCTCAGGACGTTCTCGGGCAGTTTGGGCAGGTGCTGGAAGCCCGGTCCGCCGTCGAGGACGTGCAGTACGGGCTTGGGGCCGCTCCAGTCGAGCGTGACGTCCACCCACTTGGGGGCGTAGCGGACGACGTTCCCGAGGAGTTCGGAGAACACCAGCTCGGCGTTGCGCAGGTTCGCCTCGGCGAGCTTGCCGCGCTCGAGCTCGGCCAGGAGCGCGCGCCGGACGTCCCGCGCGGCGTCGGGATCGCGCGAGTCGAACGACCAGTGCAGGAGCCGTTCGCTCGCGACGTTGCGCTCGACGTGCGCGATCGTGAGGAGCGCGACGTCGTCGCGCGCGCCGTCCTCGATGACCGCGTCGTGGATCGCCAGCGCGACGTTGGGCGCGCCGAGCACCTCGGCGTCGCCCATCACGCGGCGCAGGCCTTCCTCGCCGGCGATCGGGTCGCGCGTGGCTTCGGTCAAGCCGTCGGTGTAGAGCACCAGCAGCGACCCGACCGGCATGCCGATCGCGCCGGCCGTCCGCTCCACCTCGAACGGCAGGCCCAGCGGTCCGCCCTCCGAGACGAGCTCCACGATCGAGCCGTCCGGGCCGCGCAGCAGCGGGCGCGGGTGCCCGGCCGAGGCGTAGGTCAGCAGCGACGTGACCGGATCGAACACGCCGACGAACGCGGTCACCAGGCTGTCCGGGTTCTCGGCGTGGAGCGTGCGGTGGGCCGCGTCCAGCAGCATCACGGGCTCGGGGTTGATGTGGGCGGCGCCGCGGAACACTTGGCGCACGCTGGCCATCGCGACCGCGGCGTCGAGCCCCGAGCCGCACACGTCGCCGATCGAGAACAGGACCCGGCCGTCGGCGAGCTGGAGCGCGTCGTACCAGTCGCCGCCGATCTGGGCCTCGTCCGACCCCGGGCGGTAGAACGCGCCGAAGGTCAGGCCGGGCACGCGCGGCAGGGCCCGCGGCAGCGCCGCCTTCTGGAAACGCTGCGCGACCCGGCGTTCGTGCTTGTACGCGTGCGAAACGGTCTTGAGCTTCTGCGAGAGGCGGCGCGCCCGCACCAGGCTCTCCACCCGGGCCCGCATCTCCAGCTTCTCGAGCGGCCGCAGCACGACGTCGTCCACGATCCGCCAGAGCTCTTTGGGCATCAGGCCGACGCTGCGGCGGTCGCTCAGCAGCAGCACCGGCACGAGCACCGGCTCGTTTTGCGCGCGCTCCAGCGCGATGCGCGCGGCGTTCGCGGTGAGCGACGAGCCGTCGACGATGACGAGATCCACGTCGAACGCGTCGTCGTCCTCATCGTCGGACTCCGGGGGCAGCTCGAACGCTACTTCGTACTGCGGGACCAGGACCTGAGCCAGCAGATTGCGGTTCTCGCGGTTCGAGAACAGGACGACGATGCGGTCCACGGGCTCAGACGCCGGCCTCGACGTCCAGATCGTGGTTGCCCCCAGCATGCCGGCCAGGTGCGTCATCGGTGCGCCGACCTTCAAGCCTTGCGGCGTGAACTCGAACTTGCGCAGGGTCTTCTCGAAGTCGCTCAAGCGCTTCTTGAACACGCCGATGACGCGGCCCATCTCGGCGTGCGAGGAGTTGCGGCGCTCGACGTACCGCAGCATGATGACGTTGTCGGCCAGATAGGTGATGCCGATCTCGCTGATCCGGAACTCGGTGACGTTGATCAGCTCGTTGACGAGCAGAACGGTCACGCCGACGTTCTGCAGGTAGCGGCAGAGCGCGTGCAGCCGTTCGTTGAGGCTCTGGTCGGAAACCGAGAGCCGGTACCCGCTGATGCTGTCGATCATGACGATCTTGGTGCCGTTCGCCTCGATGTCGCGCCGAACCAGGTTGGCGAACTCGTCCGCGGAGAACTTGAGCGCCTCGACTCCGACGACCGCCAGCGTGCCGCGCGCGACCATTGCCGAGACCGGGATGCCGACGCTCTCGCAGCGCTCGGTGAGGGTGGCGACCCGCTCGTCGAAGGTGTAGATCGCGGAGCGCTCGCCGCGTGTGGCGGCTTCCTTCATGAATTGCGCGCCGACGGTCGTCTTGCCGACGCCGCTCGGACCGGTCAGCAGCGTGACGGTGCCGCGTTCCAGACCGCCGTACGTGAGCGCATCGAGCTCGGGGATGCCCCAGGGCAGGCGGTCCGAGGCGAACGCCGTGCCGTGCTCTTCGGGCATGAGGCGCGGGAAGACCGTTGCTCCGTTCGCGCCCAGGCGCAGCGTGTGCTCGCCCGCGTGGTAGTCCGAACCGCGAAACTTGGCGACCGTGAGCGAGCGGGCCCGTTCGCTGGGCGCCAGCTCGATCACCCCGTCGCACAGGTAGCGCAGGTCGTCATCGGGCACCTCGCCGCTGGCCTCGGAGGTCATCACGACGCAGCCGCCGCGCTGCTTGACGTAGCGCAAGAACGACAGCGTCTGGCGGCGGAACTCCGGCGCGTCCTTGTACAGGTAGCGCAGGGCCGTCATCGAGTCGATGAAGATCCGCTGCGGCTTCACCCGCTGCACCGCTTCGATCAGGCGCGCCGTGGTCGGCTCCAGCTCGACCTCCGCGGCCGGGAAGATGTCGTAGCTGCGCACGTCCTCGAACAGGTCCGCCGCCGGACTGAGGTCGCAAAAGTGGACCCCGCTCGGGTCGAAACCCGAGTAGCTCGCGTTCTCCAGCAGCTCGGCCTGCGACTCGCCGAACGTGATGAACAGGCTCGGGTCGTCGGCGGCGGCGGTGAGAAAGTGCCAGCCCAGCGTCGTCTTCCCACCGCCCGGCGGGCCGCTCAGCAGGTACGCGCGCCCCGGGATGTAGCCTCCGTGGAGGATCTCATCGAGCCCGGGGATGCCGGTCGAGATGCGCCTCGGCACGGGTTTGGTCACGCTGTGTCTCCTCACGACGCGGCCTCGTCGCAGAACGCTTCCTGATCGCGGCGGAACCAAGGTGGTGCTACCCCGGAAGGGGATTCCCCTAAACAGCCGGCCGGTTCGGCCCAGCCGCCCAGTCGGGATTGGACAGCGCGGTCAAGACGTGGTCGCGCCAGGCGCCGTCGATGAAGAGGTAGTCGCGGGCGTAGCCTTCGACCGTGAAGCCGAGGCGGCGCAGCAGCTTGCCGCTGCGCTCGTTGACGGGCTGGTAGTTCGCCATCACGCGGTGCAGGCGCAACTCCGCGAACGCGAACCGCACCACCGCGCCGACCGCCTCGAACGCGATGCCGCGCCCTTCGTGCGCGGCGTCGACCGAGTACCCGAGGTGACACGCTTGGAACGCGCCGCGCACGACGTTGCTCAGGGTGACGCTCGCGACGATCTCGCCGGTGCGCTCGCCGTCCCGGATGCGGGCCGAGAAAGCCATGGCCGCGGTCCGCTTCCGCGTCGGCGCGCCGCTGCGCGAGCGCGCCGCGCCGCCATTCGAGGTCGTACGCGAGCGCGGGGTTGCGGCGCGGCTCCCACGGCGCGAGGTGCGCCGCGTTGCGGCGATCGTACGCGATGAGGTCCGCCGCGTCGTCCGCGTCCGCCAAGCGAATCGTCAGGCGCTCGCTCTCGAACTGATGGCGCTTGCCGCTCTTGTCGCTTTCCACCGCGGTGATGATTTCGTTCAGCCGTAGACGTTACTGCCGGCGGTAGGCGAGCTGCGAGCGGATCGAGTCGGTCCTACGGTGCGGACTTCGTGCGCGCGTGGACCGGGACCGACGACGTCGAGCCGAA
Source organism: Bryobacterales bacterium (assembly GCA_963723015.1). GTDB lineage: Bacteria > Acidobacteriota > Terriglobia > Bryobacterales > Bryobacteraceae > PALSA-243. Next base: position 300,227 of record CAVRPF010000010.1, on the reverse strand, counting down.
CATCCGGTCCCCCGCGTCGCCCAGGCCGGGGACGATGTAGCCGTGGTCGTTGAGCCGCTCGTCGACGTGCGCGGTCACGATGCGCACCTCGGGGTGCTCGCGGGCGAGCGTGGCGATGCCTTCGGGCGCGGCGATGACGCAGACGAACACGGGCGACTTCGCGCCGCGCTCGGCGAGCATCGTCAGGGCCGCCGAGCCGGAGTGGCCGGTCGCGAGCATCGGGTCGAGCACGAAGACCTCGCGCTCGCCCAGGTCGTCGGGGAGGTTGGCGTAGTACGGCACCGCGGAGAGCGTCTTGGGGTCCCGGTAGAAGCCCAGGTGCGCGACCACCGCGTCGTCGACGACGGCCAGGAACCCCGGCAGCAGGCCCAGCCCGGCGCGCAGGATCGGCGCCACCACCGGCCGGGTCGCGATCCGGCGCACCTTGGCCAGCGCGACCGGGGTCTGGATCTCGATCTCGATCTGGGGCAGCCCGCGGGTCGCCTCGTAGGCCAGCAGCTGGCCGATCTCCTCGACCAGCCGGCGGAACACCGGCGTCGCGGTGGAGGCGTCACGAAGCCGCGCCAGGCGGTCTTGGACGGCGGGATGGTCGACGATCAGCGGCTGGGGCACGACTGGTGATGATCGCGGCGGGCCACCGCTTGCCCTGCCGCGACACACCGGATCACGCGCCGAGCCAACTGCTCGACGTCTCCATGGTCTGGCGCCCGTCCAGCCCGACTCGCGAGCAAAAAAGCCGGATCTATAAGGTGAAGCGCGATCGCTGCCAATCGGCCAATGCCAGCGCACCCAATGAAGCGGAATCGTCATCGACCAACAGATCGAAGCGCGCGATGCCGACAAGGTCGATTGTACAGCCGACCCACCCCGCACGTCTTGCGCGTGGGCCAAGCGCCTTGCGAGCGACGATCCGGTTCGTGCCAAATTCAGAACCGGGTATGGCAAAAGATTGCGGATACGACCGTGCGTCACATCGTAATAAACACATAGGTAGTGCGGAACGCACTTGTTCAGCGCCGCTTCGTGCAGCGGGCCATGTGCCGCACCTAGCATACGATTGCCGTACAATGGCTTTTGTAGCCGAAGGCCACTTATCTTTGGATGTACAGCGCACCGCCGTATAGAACAAGATAGATCGTGAAAACTTTCATATTCGTTCCTTGCTGGCAGTCGCTCTCCCATTCGCCGAAAGCGACCTGCATCCAGTGGATCTGCGCACCGGCGGGATCGACGCCAAAATAGGAGCCGTCGTAGCTGACCGACGAATTGCCTTGCGCTAGCGAAGTTACCTGACTGATCGAACAGTTGAGACATGGGGTTGCCGCGCCCGCATAATCGATTCCACCACCATTGAGATCACCCGGCGAAGGGTTAAAGTACCACGAAGCATTGTTCAGTGTGAAGACACCGTAGTCGACCCAATCAGTCGACGGGTTCAGGTTACTCGGGACTTGGCCCACTTCGGTATACGTCATCGAGCCGTCGCTCGTCGCACCGTGCATAACGGCCAAGTTCTGCCCGCAAGTATAATGAACCCCGTTGTTGTTCATGGTGATGTAGCGGGAACCCCGACCGGGAATATACTGTCGCAGATATGGCTGAATCGAATCATCCGAGTTATATTGGAGCCCACCTTCGGTTAGGCTGCCAGCATTGCCGACGAGCTCCATATACAGGTCACCGGCATCACCTGATACCAATAGCGTCGTCAAACACTTTAGATTTACAAAGCCCCAACCCGTTGTAAAGCCGCACTTTAACACGTTCCGTGAAAGCGCTCCATTCGCTCGGTGGAGGCGGAGCACAATACGACGAATAGTCTCGGACTCCACGACGGGCGGCAGGAGGGCGCGCAACATAGGCGAGAGGGCCGGTCACCGCTGCTTGAGTAACCGAGATTTTCGGGAGTAATGCCGCATTATTGCTGATGATCCGGCCGTTGGCGAACCGGTAAACGAAGTCGCCTCGCTGGCTGGGCGGCATCATAGCCATCAATCGATGAGCTAAGGCGCGATCTTGCGGCGAAAGATCGCCGGTTATGTATGCATCGAGGTCGGTGTCTGCCAAGTTAAGGCTACGGCTATTAGAAAATAGATTGGGAACATCTAGCATCCCTGCAGCGCTTTTACGCTGAAGTGATTCTGGGTGCACCGCCGGGGTCAAATGTGATGCCTGCGGAGTGCACGAGCAAAGCACCAGAGATACCACGAGCGCGGAAAACCATCCGTATTTCACAACGCGTCTCCCGGAAAGCTGACGATCGCATGACGGCTTCCCGGCCGACCTGCCCGCACCTCTTCGTATCCCTCCCCATATCCCGGTCAGCCGACCGTAGTGGCCTGCCCTGCCGAAGTGCCGTTACGCCGTGGGCGAAGCCCAGTCGGGGTTCGTCAGCGTCGTCAAGATGCTGTCGCGCCAGGTACCGCGCAAGTACAAGTGATCGCGCGAATAGCCCTCGACGACGCAGCCGAGACGGCGCAGTAGCATGCCGCTGCGTTCGTTGCGCGGGTCGTAGCTCGCGCTGACCTTCTTGAGGTTGTATGCCGCGAACAGGTGCGCGATGACGGCCGTGACCGCTTCGCGCGCGTAGCCTTTGCCCTCGTACGCGCCGTCGATGTTGTAGCCTATCATGGCGCTGTACGTTCGACGCGCTCGATGTTGGAGACGTTCACGGTGCCGACCAGCGCGCCAGGCCGCTCCCGATCGAAAGCCAGGAGCGCAAGCCGCGCTGCGCCGCGCGCTCAGCCGCCCACCAGCGCGTCGAACGCGCGTAGCGCTCGACATCGGCCGAGCGCGCGGGCTCCCAGCGGGCGAACCGCTCCTCGTTGCGCACGAAGTATGCCGACAGCGCCGGCGCGTCCGACTCGAGCGGAGTGCGCAGGCGCAAGCGGCTCGTCTCGAGCGCTGTTTCCGACGGCGCGGCCGTCACTACGGCACGTCGTGGCGGGAGGTCAGCTCGGCGACGCGGGCGCGCAGCGCGTCTTTGTTCGCGCCGGTCTCGATGTCGTCGAGCGCTTCGCCGATGATCCGGCCGACTTCGCGCGCTTCGTCTTCGCCGAAGCCGCGCGAGGTGATCGCGGGCGAGCCGATCCGGATGCCGCTGGTGATCGCGGGCTTCTGCGGGTCGAACGGGATCGCGTTCTTGTTGACCGTGATCTTGATCTCGTCGAGGTACGCCTCGACGGCCTTGCCGGTCAGGTTCTTCGGGGTCAGGTCGACCAGCAGCAGGTGCGTGTCGGTGCCGCCGCCGACGAGCCGCACGCCGGCCCGGGTCAGCTCCTCGCCCATCGCCTTGGCGTTGGTGATCACGTTCTGCTGATACGTCTTGAACGCGGGCTGCAGCGCTTCGCCGAACGCGACCGCCTTGGCCGCGATGGTGTGCATGAACGGGCCGCCCTGGATGCCGGGGAAGACGCTCTTGTCGACCGCCGGGCCGTGCTCGGCCTTGGAGACGATCAGGCCGCCGCGCGGGCCGCGCAGCGTCTTGTGGGTGGTCGAGGTCGAGAAGTCGGCCAGCGGCACGGGCGACGGGTGCAGGCCGACCGCGACCAGGCCCGCGATGTGCGCCATGTCGACCATGAACAGCGCGCCGATCTCGTCGGCGATCTCGCGGAAGGGCGCGTAGTCCATCGTGCGCGGGTAGGCGCTCGCGCCGGCGATGATCAGCTTGGGCTTGTGCTCGCGCGCCAGCTCGCGCACCTGGTCGAAGTCGATCAGCTCGGTGTCGCGCCGGATGCCGTAGGCGACCGCGTTGTAGAGCTTGCCGCTGAACGACACCTTCGTGCCGTGGGTGAGGTGGCCGCCGTGCGCGAGCGACATGCCCAGGATCGTGTCGCCCGGCTTGAGCACGGCCATCATCACGGCCATGTTGGCCTGCGCGCCGGCGTGCGGCTGGACGTTGGCGTGCTCGGCGCCGAACAGCTTCTTGAGCCGCTCGATGGCGAGGGTCTCGGCCACGTCGACCCACTCGCAGCCGCCGTAGTAGCGCCGGCCCGGGTAGCCTTCGGCGTACTTGTTGGTCAGCACCGAGGCCTGCGCTTCGCGCACGGCGCGGCTGGCGTAGTTCTCCGAGGCGATCAGCTCGAGGTTCTCGCGCTGGCGGCGCTCCTCGCGCTCGATCGCGGCGTACACCTCGGGGTCGGCGGCGGCGAGCGTCTGGGATTCGAGCAGTTGCATGTCGCGTTCAGCCTCGGTCGTCGGTGTCGATGTCGCTGCGGCGCTTGATCAGCGCCGTGGCGGAATAATCGGGCTTCGCCACCGGCGCCTTGGACGCCCCGCCCCAGCGCAGGACCTGCACCAGGATCAGCAGGCCGACCGTCGCGACCAGCGCCAGCCAGAAGGTCGGGCTGGAATAGCGCGGCTGCGTGTGGTCGAACAGGTATTCGGCCAGCGCGATGGCGACTGCGGCGAGGGGGACGATGTTGCCGAGCGTTTGGCGGTCTATGACGGACTCCCGGTGAAGCGTGCGGCGATGCGGATCGCTCTTTCGAGTTCGGCCTTTCGGCGCCCGTTCGCCGCGGGCGAGCTGACCCAGCTGGAGTGGGTCGAGCGCTGCGCCGCCGGGCTGGGCGCGGACGGGATCGTCTGCGACCTGGCCGATTTTCCGCGCACCGATGCCGAGTACGTCGCGCAGCTGCGCAAGGTTGCGGTCGACTTGGGGATCGTCCCGTTCGGCCTGGACGCGCCCGCCTTCTTGGACCCGGCGGCCGAGCCGGGCGCGCGCGAGGCGACGCTCGCGCTGGCGAGCGGCTTGGGCGCGCTCGTGCTGCGCACGCAGCTCCCCGCGCCGGGCGACGTGCCGCCGGCGGCGTTCGTCGAGGCGGCGGGGGTCGCGAAGACGGCCGCCAAGGCCGCCAAGGGGGTCAACGTGACGCTGCTGCTGGCGGCCCGGCCGGGGACGCTGGCCGAGGATACCGCCGGCCTGCACCACCTCATCAAGGACGTCGACAGCGCCTGGCTGCGGGCGTGCCCGCGGGCGGCCGGCGGGCGCGAGGGCTGGGGGCCCAAGGAGCGCTTCCCGGCCTTCGAGGCGACGGCGGCCGACGATCCGCGCGCGGTGGCCGCGGCGGCCGAGCGGGCCTGGGTGATCCTGGACGCGCCCGCCGCGGAGCGGCCCTGGGACCTGCTCGGCGACGCGCTGGCCGCGCTGCGCGCCGCGGCGGCCGAGCACCGGCTCATCGCGGGCTAGGGCCGAGCGCCGGCTCAACGCCGGCTAGAGAACGAGACACAACCGCAGCGGCCGTTTGGAGCCCAGTTGAAGACCTGCGGTTCTCGCAGGTGGGTGCGGCCCGGGCGCCCAGTGTCCAGCCGGTGAGGGCCGGGCAACCGGTCGTATCCGGAGCTTGTGCTCCCGGGGTTTCTACGTTGGTCTACCACTAAGGAACCTACGCGAACCGCCGCAGTTGTTGTCGCTCCGGTATCGTATACCCGCCGTCAAGGACTTGACAGAATGGCCGTTTCGCGAACGCGACTTTTCCGGCTTCTGAGCGCGGCGGCGGGACCGCTCGCGCTGCTCGCGAGCGTGCCCGCCGCGGCGCTCGCGGACGATCTGACACCGCCGCCCTGCGCGACGGCGATCGCGGCCTCGCTCGCCGACCGGCCGGGCACCGGCCGCACCACCTCGAGCGGCGGCGCGCCGTGCGTCGCGCTGCCCGGAGAGGTGATCGTCGAGAGCGGCGTGCGGCGGCAGATCACCACCGCCCCCGGCGGCAGCAGCACGCTGGCGAGCGGGCCGCTGGGCCTGGTGCGGTTCGGCGTCGCGCGCCGGCTGGAGCTCGCGGTCGCGCCGCCCGCGCCGCAGTCGCGCGCCGTCAGCGGCGCGGCCGCGGTCGGCGCGGCGCGCGGCAGCACCGACATCGTGCTCGCGGCGAAGTACCTCGTGCTCGACACGGGGGCCGCGCAGGCTTCGCTCGGCGCGGCGTACAGCCCGCCGACGGGCAGCGGCGCGTTCACCGCGGGCGCGCCGACGTACTCGCTGGGCGCGAACCTCGGCCTCGCGCTGAGCCCCAAGCTCTCGCTCGCGACGAGCCAGGCCTTCGGCACCGCGATCGGTTCGGACGCGAGCGGCGCGAACCGCAGCTTCTTCGTCTACGCGCCGTCGTTCACGCTCGGCTACGCGCTCGACGCGGCGACGACGCTGCTGGTGCAGGACGCGGTGACGTCGCGCCAGGGGCCGGCGCTGCCGGCCGGCAACCGCGGCTTCGTCGCGCTCCAGCACGCCCTCGGCAGTCGGCTTGCGGTCGATCTCGACTACGAGCACAACTTCGCGCCCACGCTCGGCACGCGCGCCGACGCCGTGGGTTTCGGCTTCGTCTGGATCGTGCGCCCCGCGCGCCGCACGTAGCGCCGCGCGCGAATCCTAGCGCGGCGCGAGCGGCTTGCGCGCGAGCACGCTGCCGTAGGCGTCGAGCGCGCGCTGCCGCGCGGCGGCGTGGTCGACGATGGGCGCCGGGTAGTCGCGGCCGATCACGCAGCCGTACTCCGCTTGCAGCAGCGGCGGGATCGTCCACGGCTCGTGCACGTACTTCTTGGGCACCTTGGCCAGCGCGGGGATGAACGCGCGCACGAAGTCGCCGTCGGGATCGAACGTCTTGCCCTGCAGCGTCGGGTTGAAGACGCGAAAGTACGGGGCGGCGTCGGTGCCGGTCGAGGCGGACCACTGCCAGCCGCCGTTGTTCGCGCCCAGATCGGCGTCGGCGAGGTGCTGCTCGAAGTAGCGCTCGCCCTCGTGGTAATCGGTCAGCAGGTGCTTGGTCAGGAACGACGCGACGATCATGCGCAGGCGGTTGTGCATCCAGCCGGTCGTGCCGAGCTGCGCCATCGCGGCGTCGACGATCGGGTAGCCGGTGCGGCCCTCGCACCAGGCGCGGTACGCGTCCGGCTCGTCGGTGTACGCGATGTCCTTGGCGGCCTCGACGTACGGCTCGTGCGCGATGCGCGGGTGGTGGATCAGCAATTGCTGGTAGAAGTCGCGCCAGACCAGCTCGCTCAGCCACGTCTCGACGTTGCTCGCGGCGTGCTTGGCGGCGCGCTCGCGCAGCCGCGCCGCGGCGTGGACGACGGCCCGGATGCCGATCGTGCCCGCGCGCAGGTGCGGCGACAGGTGCGAGGTCGCGTCGAGCGCGGGCACGTTGCGCGCGCCGGCGTATTCCGCGGCATGGCGGGCCAGAAACCGCTCGAGCGAACGCTCCGCTTCGGCGCTGCCGCCGGCCGGGTACGCGGCGCTGGACGCGTGGCCGTAGTCCTCGGGCCGCGGCACGTCGCGCGTCGCGCCGATTGCCGCGCGCGCGAGCAGCTTCTTGGCCGCGGCGCTCGCCGAGCGCAGCGGCGGGTTGGGCTGCGCGGCGAAGCGCGCGTTCCACTTCTTGCGATAGGGCGTGTAGACGCCGTACGGTTTGCCGCCGTCCTGCAGCACGTCGTGCGCGCCGAAGTAGACGTGGTCGGTGAACGCCTGCACCTCGAGCCCGGCAGCGCGCAGCTGGCGCGTCACGCGCTCGTCGCGCTCGCGCGCGGCCGGGTCGTAGTCCTCGTCGTAGAAGACCGCGCTCGCGCCGATGCGGCGCGCCAAGCCGGCCAGCTCGGCGCCGAAGTCGCCTTCGAGCAGCGCCAGGTCCGAGCCGGCCGCGCGCAGCCGCTCGCGCAGCTCGCGCAGGCTGTCGAAGAAGAACTGGACGATCGGCGGCCCGACCCGCGGCCCGCGCAGGAGCGGCGGGTCGAGCACGAAGGCGAGCACGACGCGCTCGCTCGCCGCGGCGGCGCGGAACAGGGCGGTGTGGTCGTCCAGGCGCAGATCGCGCCGCAGCCAGACCAGCGAGACGGGGCGCATCCCCAGTTGGACGACGCGGGACGGCGCAGCGCTCCTCTTGAAGCGCCTCCGGCGTGACGCCGATCAGCCTAGCGGTCGAACCCCTGTACCTGCCGCTCGTTCACCCCTTCACGATCACCCGCTCGTCGGAGTCGATCGCCCGCACCGCCGTGGTGCGGCTGCGCTGGAACGGCCTGGAGGGCCTGGTTCTCGCAGAGCAGCACCAGGTGGTTGTAGCGGTCCTGATCGGAGCGGGATTTGTGGCCCTTTTGCGAGACATAGACCTCGCAGCCGATGACCGGATGGACGCCGTTGGCTTTTGCGGCGTTATAGAATTCCACCGCCCCGAAGAGGTTGCCGTGATCCGTCATAGCAACGGCCGGCATATTCCGCTCGGAGACGAGCTTCATCAACTGGCCGATATCGCAGGCCCCGTCAAGCAGGGAATAATCGGTATGGCAATGCAGGTGGACAAACGGCATCGATACACTCCGGGCATTCGGGGGGAAGGTGGATGCTTCTATTGTACCCCCATGCGCCGCGGGGGAGATTGTTAACCTCGTGCAAGGCGCGGGTTGGTAGGCACGGGCAGATTCGAACTGCCGACCTGTCGCTTAGGAGGCGACCGCTCTATCCATCTGAGCTACGTGCCCACGCTTATTTATATTGTACGCAGACGCTCGCGCCGCGTGGCCTAAAATGACGGTAGACCTCAGATGCCCAATCCCATCAGGCAGGCCGCCAAGCCGGGTCTGCTCCGCCAGCTTGGTTTCTTCAGCGCTACCGCGCTGGTGATCAGCAACATGGTGGGCACGGGCATCTTCGCAACCCTGGGGCTTATGGCCGGCGATCTGGGCAGCGCCTGGTTGATTCTGGCCTGCTGGGGCGTGGGCGCGCTATTCGCCTTCGCCGGCGCGCTCAGCTATTCCGAGCTGGGCATCAATTTTCCGAGCTCCGGCGGCGAATATGTATATCTCACCAACGCATTCGGACCCGAGTGGGGCTTTATGACGGGATGGGTCTCGTTTTTCGCCGGATTCTCCGCCCCCATCGCTACCGCGGCGCTGGCTTTTTCGGATTATTTGGGTTACTTCTTCCCGAGCTTGAAACAGGCCAATGCCACTGTCGTGGCCGGTTCGGGAGCCTTCTCGCTAAGTCTGGGACCGGGACAGGCACTCGCGTCGGGGCTGATTGCCGTCTTCACGATTCTAAATTGTTTGGGCGTGGGCCGCACCGCCAAAGTTCAAAACGTGCTGACCTCGACTAAGATCGCGGTCATCGCCGGACTGGTGCTCCTCGGTTTACTGGCGGGCGCCGGAAGCTGGAGTCATTTCTCCGAGCCGGCCATCCGCACTTCCACGGTGAGCCTGCCCGCGCAATTCTTCATCAGCCTGCTCTTCGTGATGTTCGGCTACAGCGGATGGAATGCGGCCACGTATATCGCCGAGGAAGTTTCGCAACCGGAGCGCACGCTGCCGGCCGCTCTGGCGGCCGGGTGCGGTATCGTTGCCGTGCTCTATCTAGCGCTCAATGTGCTTTACATCTACGCCACGCCCCTGGAGAGTATGAAGGGCGTTATCGCCGTGGGCTCGGTATCGGCCGCCAATCTTTTCGGACCGCAAGTCGCGGGCGTATTTTCGGCGCTGCTGGCCTTGTGCATCGTGTCCACGGTCAACGCGGAATTGACGGTGGGGCCGCGGGTGTATTACGCCATGGCCAAGAATCGCGCGTTCTTCAGCGCGGCCACCGCGGTGCATCCGCGATGGCATACGCCGGTGATCGCGATTCTAAGCCAGGGATTGTGCGCCATGGCGATGACGCTGACGCCCTTTCGCGAGCTGGTGACCTATATCGGCATGAGCCTGACGCTATTCACGGCGCTATCGGTAGGATCGCTGCTGGTTTTTCGCAAGCGCCGCGCGGGCTGGCAGCGGCTGCGCGCGATCAGCTTCGCCTATCCGCTGATCCCGGTCTCGTATATCCTGGTAGGCGCCTGTATGATGATCTACGGCGTGATCTGGCAGCCGCGCGCGTCGCTTACGGCGCTGGCGACGGTCGGAGCGGGCGCGCTGGTGTACCGTTTGCGCATCAAGCAGGCGTAGTTTGAGGGAGAGCGGCGCAATGTTTTCAAGACGGGATTTCGGGAAACTGGCGGGAGGATTAGCCGCGGCTATTCCACTGCGCCGGCTGGGCGCGGCCAGGATCGAATCCACCATTCGCGGCGTGCAGATCGGCGCGCAGACCTACAGCTTTCGCGACTTGCCGCTCGATGGCGCCATCGACGCCATGAAGCAAATCGGCCTGGGCCAATGCGAGCTATATTTCGGCCATGTGGAGCCCAAGGGCGTGAGCGGCGACGAACTCAAAAAATGGCGGCTCACCACGCCCATGAGCTACTTTGAGAAGATCCGCAAGCAGTTCGATGCCGCCGGGATTCGAATCTACGCATCCAGCCCGAATTTCAACAACGCGCATTCCGACGAAGAGATCGAGCGCCTTTTCGACGCGACTAAGGCGCTGGGCACGAACCTGATTACCACGTCATCCACGCTCACAACGGCCCAGCGTATCGCGCCCTTCGCAAAAAAGCACGGCGTGCGCGTGGCGCTGCATGGGCACGATCAGACTTCGAAACCGGACGAATTTTCCACTCCCGAAACTTTCGCCAAGGGACTCGCGATGTCGCCCATGTACTACATCAACCTGGATATCGGCCACTTCACGGCGGCCAATTTCGACCCGATAGCTTACATCAAGGAAATGCACGGTAAGATACTCGTGTTGCACCTCAAAGATCGCAAGAAGAATCACGGCGATAACGTGCCCTGGGGCGAGGGCGATACGCCCATTAAAGCGGTGCTGCGGCTGCTGCGCGATAATTCATGGAAGATACCGTGCGACATCGAATACGAGTACGGAAAGCCCGGAATGGATACGGTGGCCGAAGTGCGGAAATGTTTCGAGTATTGTAAGCAGGCGCTCGCTTGACCCCCATCGCAACGACCGCGCCGACTCGCGTCCGCTACTGGGTGATCGTGTTCGCGGTGGCCTTGGCGGTGGTCACCTACATCGACCGCGTTTGCATTTCCAACGCCGCTCCTTACATCCGCGCCGATCTCGGCATCAGCGTAGAGCAGATGGGCTGGATATTCGCGGCGTTCACGGCGGCATATGCGCTCTTTGAAATTCCCGGCGGTTACCTGGGCGACCGCATCGGGCCGCGCCGCGTGCTGTTCCGGATCGTGTTGTGGTGGAGTTTTTTCACCGCCGCCACCGGCTGGATGTGGAATTTCCCTTCGTTGATGGTGACGCGCTTTTTGTTCGGCGCGGGCGAGGCCGGTTGCTTTCCGAACCTCACGCGCGCGTTTGCTACCTGGCTGCCGGAACGGGAAAAGCCGCGCGCGCAAGCCATCCTGTGGTTGAGCGCCCGCTGGGGCGGAGCATTCACGCCGCCCCTGGCGCTGGGGGTGATCTATTACGCCGGCTGGCGGCACGCATTCGAACTCTTCGGCTGCCTGGGGGTGATTTGGGGCGTGCTGTTCTACCGCTGGTATCGTGACGATCCGGCGGACAACCCTAAACTGAATACGGCCGAGCGCGAACTGCTGCGCGCTGGCGGCGAACCGCCGGTAGCGCATGCCAGAGCGCCGTGGCGCAAGATGGTGAGGTCGCGGCAGGTATGGTTGCTCAGCGCGCAGTATTTCTTTCTGAGCTACGGATGGTATTTCTACATCACATGGCTGCCCACTTATCTCAAGGAGGGTCGCGGCCTCGCGGTCACTTCCACGGCGCTGCTCGGGATCTTACCGCTCTTTTTCGGAGGACTCGGGAACCCCGCGGGCGCGTGGACGAGTGCGTTCCTGGTGCGCCGGTCGGGCGATCTGCGATGGGCGCGTAAAGTGGTGTCATGTGTCGGATTCGCGGGCGCCGCGGGCTTCCTGTTACTCGCGACGCGCGCCGAGAACGCTGTAGCCGCGATCCTCTCCATCGCTATGGCGAGTTTCTGCAACGATCTGGTGATGCCTTCCGCATGGTCGGCGGCGATGGATATCGGCGGCCGTTTCGCCGGGACCGTTTCGGGCGCCATGAACATGACGGGGAACGTGGCAGGCGTGATTGCGCCCATAGCGATCGGCTATATTCTGAAGTGGAGCGGCAACTGGAACTTGACGTTCTATATTTCCGCCGGAATTTATGTGATGGGCATCGCGTGCTGGCTGGGGCTGGACCCGGTGACGCCATTGGAAGCGTCCGGTAAAGTCTGACATCTCGGAGAACTACAAATTTTAGCGAATCACGCCTCGCCTACGGCTTAATCCTGACACTCGCCGGCCATTACTTCGGCGCGCCCGCGGCCAAAAATTTTGGCGGAGTCGCGGCGTCCGCGAAATCGAAACCGCTCACGTACGCCAGCTTAAGAATCTTTTCCATCTTGGGGAAATCGATCTTCTCGACGGTGTCCGTCACCTGGTGATAATCCGGATGAAAGCCGGTGAACCACCACATTGCCGGAATGTCGTGCAGCAGCATCGGATATTGATCGCTGCGAAACAGCACGTTCAGCACCGTGTCCCGATCCCATTTGTAATTGAGATGTAGACCCACGCGCTCGTTCGCGCGCTCTACCTCGGCGCGATAATCGGGACTGTATCTGGTCCCGACGATATTCAGTTCGTTGGACGTATCGGAGGCGATGTCGATCAGGCCATGCGTCTGCGCGCTATCCTTTTCGTCGCGGCCGATCATGTCGAAGTTGATCTGCGCGCGCGTGGTGGAGAGCGGCCGCAGCGGATGCGCCGCATAGTAGTAAGCGCCGAGCAGCCCGCGCTCCTCCGCCGCGAAAACCGCGAATACCAGCGACCGTTTCGGCTTCACCGGATTGGCCGCGAACGCGTGCGCCAGCGCCACCACGCCCACCGTTCCCGAGCCGTTGTCGTCCGCGCCATGATAGATCGCGCCCGTCACCGCTAATCCGTCGTGATCGTGATGGGCGCTGAACAGGATAGTCTCGTTCTTTAATTGGGGGTCGCTCCCTTCCACCATGCCCGATCACGTTGAAGGACGCCTGCCGCTTGCGCTGCAAGGTCGCGACGTGCAGTTCCGCTTCGGCATCGCCCAAGGCCGCGGAGACCGGTTTCAGCGTGGCATCGATCGCGCTCTGAAGCTCGGAGGGTTTCTTGCCAGTCGCGGCCAGCAGTTGCGGCAGCGACGCCGGAGCTCACGCTGAACACCGGGATCGAATCTTCTCCATCAATCGCCTGGGCCGGACGAGGCAGTCCGCGGAACCGCGCCACGCCCCTGCTGCGGAGCGTCCAGCGGTCCGCGCTGCTGCCCCGGTTTGTGATTCGGATCCGGCGCGACCAGCAACGCAACCGCGCCGTGGCGCTGCGCGTTCATCATCTTCGCGCGCGCATTGGCATACCGCGTATTGCCTTTGCCGTTGAAAATCGAATTTTCGTCGTCCTCCTGCGGCTCGTGATTGAACACCAGCACGATCTTGCCCCGCGCATCGAGACCGGAGTAATCGTCGTAGTGAAGCTCCGGGGCGGTAATTCCGAATCCGGCGAACACCACGCGCCCTTTATACACGCCGTCGATCGGATAGCTCGCGGTCGCGTCGGGAGCGTGAAACGTTTGCCGCGCGCCGCCAAGGCGCAACTCCATAAACGTGTTCTCCCTGTCCATTTTGTATTCGACCAGCGGGACCGGCTGCAGGAACGAATCGCCGGCGAGCGGCCTCAAGCCCGCTTTGCTGAACTCCGAAGCGATCCATTGGATAGCGGCTTCATCGCCGCGCTCGAGCGACATCCGGCCTTCGAGAGCATCGGACGCAAGAAACGTCAGATCGGCCTTGAGCTTGGCGGCCTGAATCGTGTCGAAGCCCGTGTCCATACGCGAGCGGTCCTGGGCTGCGAATGGCAGCGCCGCAGCCAGTGCGATGCAGAACAGTTTCATGCTCTTTAGGTTAAATCAGTTTCGCCACGGCGAGCGACCGACCGGTCCACCAGGGGTGTGCGACATGAAAGCCTCGACCTGGCGGCGGGGTCCAAAGAGCCAGAAATTCTCTGGGAGGGCACGGAATGTAGGACACTGGACGGAGACCGGGCGCGGCTCGATACGAGAGGGTGTTCGAGCGGTTCGGCAGGTAAATAGGATAAAACATGAAAACGAGAATCAATCTTGTGCTAATGCTGGCGCTGGCGTTCACGACGATTGGCGCCGCGTTGACGATGGCCGAACAGGCCAGGGTGGGATCCAATGTCCCTCCGCCAAGGCCGCAAGGTCCATGTGATATCTACGCCGCCGCCGGCGACCCCTGCGTGGCCGCTCACAGCACCACGCGCGCGCTGTACGCTTCCTACAACGGACCGCTCTACCAGGTGCTGCGCCAGTCGGACGGCAAGACCCTGGACATCGGCGTCGTCCGGCCCGTCGCGTCGCCCGTACCAAATGGGGGCGGATACGCGGACGCCTCCGCGCAGGACGCATTCTGCGCCAACACTTACTGCTGGATCGCCACCATCTACGACCAATCCCCCAAGCACAACCACCTCACCCAGGCGCCTCGCGGCGGATTCAGCGGCCCGGCCATGGGTGGGTTTAACAACCTCCCGGTGGCGGACATGGCCCCGATTACGATCATGGGCCACAAGGCCTACGGCGTCTTTATCGAGCCGGGGATGGGCCTCCGCCAGGACGACGCGAAGGGAACCGCAGTCGACGACCAGGCGGAGGGGCAGTATTGGGTCGTCAACGGCCACCACTACAACTCCGGCTGCTGCTTCGACTACGGCAACGCCGAGATCGACAGCCGCGACGACGACAACGGCACCATGGAAACCACCTATTACGGCAACGCCGGCAGCTGGTATCACGGGCCTCCCCCCGGCCCGTGGATTATGACCGATCAGGAGAACAACCTGGTGGGTTGCGTCAACCCGGAAGGAGCCAACAAAGTCTGCGTAAACCTGCCGAACATCACCTGGCGATTCGTGACCGCGATGGCCAAGGGCGAGCCGCACCACTGGACCTCGATGGGCGGCGACGCGCAGCGTGGCGCCCTCTCCGTCATGTTCGACGGACCGCGCGTCAACTCGACCTATGACCCAATGCGCAAGCAGGGAGCCATCCTCCTGGGCAACGGCGGCGACAACAGCGTCGGATCGCAGGGCACCTTCTATGAAGGGGCGATGACAGCCTCAGGCACTTTCCCGACGGATGCCACCGACCAACTCGTGCAGGCTAATGTCGTGGCTGCCGGATACGACGTGCCGCGGTTGAGCCTGGCGCCGGCATCGGCGACCGCCACTCCGCCAGGACTCCAGACGTTTTCACCAGGATCCTCGCAGGACGCCACGGTGACGTTCACGAATACTACCGGGGCACCCGCGGTAGGCGTCAAGTTGAGCATTTCCGTTCCCAATAGGCAGTGGACCTCCATCGTTTCCGGCTCCACTAAGACATCGGAGACGATCGCCGGCCCGGTCGCGCCGGGCGCGAGCGTGAGCGCGACCTTCAAGGTGACCTCGGGGCCAGCGGCCTTCAATGGCGACCTGATGGGCAACGCCCAGTGGACAAACCAGACCACCGGTAAGCACGCAATCCGAAACCACAGCCGAGAAGGTGCGGAACGTCAGCCCAATCAAGATTAACGAATTCCGCATTAGCGCCGCCGGCAACTCGACGAACTCTTTCATCGAGCTCTACAACGCCGGCGCCCGCGACGTCGACCTGTCCAACTGGACCTTGACCGCGCACTCCAACCAGCAGCCCATTTTCTCGGCGATAAAAATCCCAGCCGGGACGAAGCTCGCGCCCCGCGGCTTCTACCTGCTCGGACTTTCTAACTCCGGGCTGGCGGTCCCCGCACGCGCGGGTGAGGCGGCCATTTACGTCCGGAGCACGACTGGGATGTCGGCCGGCGACACGATCACAATCGACGCCGGCTCCGGCTCCAGTTCTAATGCCGAGACCCGCAAGATCGTAAGCATCGGGACGGCGGCCGGCAACAGTACAACTGTGTGGCAACCCCTGCCTGACGGTCGAGTGACAATCCCGGTAGGCTCGGCCAACTTGCCGGTGACGAGCGTCGCAGGCTTCGCCGTCGGCGAGAAGATCGCCATCGGCTATGGCGCGACCTACCCCGCCGTCGCAAGATCCCTGGAGAAATACGAGGTGGCGACCGTCACCTCCGTCGGCAAGCCGGGCACGCAAGCCCTGCTGGGGGCGGACGCCCCCGCCGGCTCAACCAATATCAAAGTGACGAGCGTCGGCAACATTTCGGCGGGTGACAAGATCCGGTTGGATATCGACAGCGTCGGCCACGGCATCGAGACCGTCACGGTAACGCGCGTCGGCACGCAGTCGAACCGCACGGCGCTTTCGGCCGACGCGAGCGCCGGCGCCGACCAATATCAAAGTCCGCGGGGGGCGGGGCGGCGGCGCGCAGGGCGGTGTGCCTTTCTCTATGGGCGACAAGATGATCGTAGGTACGTCCGCGAATCGGGAAACGGTGACCATCACCGCCATCGGCGCCTCGGGTCCGGCCGGCGCCGGCATCGACTTTACGCCGGCCTTGGCCCATGCGCATCCCAACGGCGAGGCGGTGGTGGATCCGGGCACAGGCCTCGATCTGGCCGCGCCGCTGCGCTTCAACCATGCGGCCAACCTCCCCTTCAGCGTCAGGGGAACAGGCATCAGCTTCGCGCCGGAAACGGCCTTTACCCACTCCAGCAACGAGCCCGTCCAACCGCTTGGCGCCGGCATCACGCTCGACCGCCCGCTGGCGAAGGAGCACGCGATTGATGCGGTGGTGCGTGACGCCGCAGTCACAACTGCGGGCTACCAAGGGCCTCCAGCGCCCAACCAGTGGTTCGGCGGCCCGGCCCTGTCCCCCAGCGCCGGCAGCATGGTGCTGCGTGATACCGCCGGCCTGGTCGTCGACAGCCTCAACTACGGCCTTCTGGTCGACCCATGGGCCGCCGAGGGTTATCAGGCCGCATCCGGAGCGGGACAGAGTGGATGCCACGTGACTTCACCCGGCCCGGCCGGCGGCTTCGGGCCGGCCGCCGCGATGGCGCCGGCGATCAATAGGAGCGCGGGCCGCTTCCCCGACGGCCTCGACACCGATAGCAACTGCACCGATTTCCTGTTGCAGCCCGTCACCACCCTGTCGGCCGCTTCGGCCGCCGGCGCGACCAATATCAAAGTCGCCAGTGTGGCAGAGTTTGCCGCGGGCCAGACGATTATGATCGATACGGGCGCGAACCTCCAGACGGCCGTTATCGCGACGGTTGGTTCGGCAGGCGGCACTACGGTTGGCGCCGCCACGGACGTAGGCGCGACCGTTATCCCTGTCGCCAGTGGGGCAGGTTTTACCACCGGCCAGACCATCACGATTGACAGTGGCACGAACCAGGAGACTGCGGTTATTGCCATGGCCACCGGCGGTAGAGGCGGCCGTGGCGGCGGCCCTGGCGCCACAATCACTCTCGCGGCGCCGCTCAAATCCGCGCACGCGCCCGGCGCACAGGTCGCCGGGTCCGGCATCACCCTCACCGCCCCCTTGACCCAGGCGCATGCCAGTGGGGCGCAGGTCGCCGGCAACGTTCCCACACCCGGTGCGCCCAACAAATATTACAGGTCCCGGGCGGGCAGGTAAACCCGGCTGGGCCAGTCTCACGCTCCGGACCGGGCCCGGCGGGACGCTGCGGAAATCACCAGCCGGCCGGTCAACGGCCGCCGCGGCCCGCTCCCGGAGGATTGCTAAGTGCGTTCAGACCGTACTTGTAATTTGGATCCATCGCCGCGATATCGCTTCGGTAAGCAACCACGGTCGCGGTGGGAAAAACGGCGGGAACCTTCTGCGTCACCTTTCCCGTGGCCGCCCATTCGGTTCCGCGCTGGAAGGTGACAAGGAAGCCGACGCAACTGAGCGCATTAATATCGTGGCCGAGCGTGGTGTGGAATACGCGGCCCTTGCCAAAGCGATTGTGAGCAACATCGGCTCGTCGCGGCCGGTTCCGTGATTCGCGGGATCGGAATACGCCGTCGCCAGCACAGTCATGTTTTGGCCAGGTCCGCGCAAGCTGTTGTACAACTCATCGCCCTGATGCATCCAGACTCGCGGGAGACCTTTGGTGATGGGATGGTTCGCATCCTGCACAGTGATGGCAAAGGGAACGCGATTGCCATGGTTGCCGGCGCGGCCCGGTTTTTCGTCCGAGGTTAGCTTGCCATCCTTGAAGAACCACAGTGGACCCGATTTTTCGGTTCGGCCGCGCCATCCTCCGATGCCGATCATCTCGTTAAATGCCGTCCATCCCCCGAACGCATTGTCGGACGCATGAACCGTCACCAGTCCTCCACCGCCGCGCACGTACGATTCGAAGGCGGTCTTGAGCGATTCCGGCCAGCGCTCGTCGGGAGCGTCGTAATTCATGACGACTACCTGGTATTTGGTGAAGTCCGGACGGAAGGCGCTGAAGTCCCCGCCGGGCGGCGGCGCGGTCACGACATCCACTTGGAAGAGGCCGGTCTCTTCGAGTTCCTTCTTGAGCGCCGGCGTGGTAGCTTGCCAGGCGTGATAGGGGCCGCCGCTCTCGCCGTCGAGAAGCATTACCTGGATGGCGCCGGCCGCGTGCGCCTGAGGCTGGAGTCCCAGGACCGCCCAGACAATCGAGGCCAAAAGCGTTTTGTTCATTTCGAGCCTGCCCTATTACTGAAGACGAAACGCATAAAGGTGTTCCCCTCCGGCTACCAGAACATACTGATGCCCATCGAGCATGTACGTGATCGGGGCGTTGCTGGGATTGGACAGGAGGGCGGCGTGCCAAAGCGGCTCGCCGGTGCGCGCATCGAACGCGATGAAGTTCCCGGAACCGTCGCTGCCGAACAGCAGGTTGCCGGCTGTCGTAAGCAATGGTTGGGCGCCGTTGTTGGTGGCGTGCTTCCACGCGATCTTGCCGGTCTTTACGTCGATAGCTCGCAATTCCGTTTTTAGTGTGCCGCCTCCACGCTCCGTGCCCGAATAGCCCTCCGGCTGTGGATCGGTATCCGTCTTATAGAAAATTGTGTATGACTGCGTGGTTCCAACATAAAACAGACCGGTGTCCGGATTATACGCCGGGTTCGGCCAGCCGGTCGATCCGCTGGAATTCGGCGATGTGAGCGCGCCGGCCACTTGAGGTTCCTTCATTGGATCGCGAATCGGCTGGCCGTTCGGAGCGATCCCCTTGTACCAGTTCAATCCTTCCACGAACGGAGCCGTCAGAATGCTTTTTCCGTTGGTGCGGTCGAGAACGAAGAACAGACCTGAACGGTGCGCCTGAGCCAGTAGCTTTCGCGGCTGCCCGTCGATCGTGGCGTCGAACAGAATCGGCGTTTGCGCCGCATCCCAATCGTGCGTGTCGTGGGGTGAAAACTGGAAATACCACGCCATCTTACCCGTATCCGGATTGAGCGCCACTACCGAGGCCGTATAGAGGTTGTCGCCTTCGCGGCTCTGGCCCGCCATTACCGGATTGGCGTTGCCGGTGGGAATGTAGAGTAGATTCAGCTCGGGGTCGTACGTCGAGGGATACCACACGCCCCCGCCGCCGTGCTCGACGGCATTCTCGTTAGGCCAGGTCTTGAACCCTGGATCGCCCTGGTGGGCCGTGGTCCAGAAATGCCATTGCACTTCCCCGGTCTCCGGATCGCGCGCTTCGGCGAAGTTCGGAACGTCGAGAAAATCGCCACCGACCCCGACGATCACATGATTCTTGATCACCAACGGAGAGACCGAGGAGAAATAATCGCGCTTCACATCCGCCAGTTGCTTGTTCCAGCGCTCCTTACCGGTCTTGATGTCAAGCGACACCAGGTGGTTATCGTAGGTCTCGAAGAAGAGCCAGTCGCCGTAGATTCCCACGCCGCGGTTGCCGAGCGCAAACGCCGGCAAACCTTTCCACGTATACTTCCAGATTTCGCGGCCGGTGCGGGCGTCAATGGCAAGCACAGTGTTCGGTTCGGTGATATAGAGAACCCCGTCCACCAGCAGCGGCGCGCAGCGCGTGTTGGCGATGCCCGAGCCGGATGGCGCGGGCCCGGGGCCGCCGATATTCTCGCCGGGAGTCATGCTGATTTGATTCACCCACGCCAGCGTCAGGTTGTGGACGTTGCCCGCATCGATCTCCTTGAGCGGACTGTAGTGCCGGCCGGAATAATCGCCGTGGAAGGTCGGCCAGCTATCGGGCTTGGGATGCACAATCGCATCGGGTGGCAGGGCCTGGCTCCATGCTGTTATGGCGCATCCGGCAAGCGCGGCCAACAAAACGGGGGATTTGAATGGCATTCGGGTCCTCACTTGAGTGTAGCCAGATAGGCGGTCAGATTGTGCATGTCGGTATCGGTCAGCTTCTGCATGATATCGATATGCGCCTGCAACGGGTCGGTGATCTCGACCTTGGGAACGCCATGATCTCTGGCCCACGTTTTGGTCGATCCGTCGGCGAGGCGAAGGGTCACGTCGAAATCGGTGACGCGCAGCGGCTGGCCTTTGATTTTTTCGCCTGACGGCAGCGTCACGGTGGCATAAGGCGCGGTGGGGTTGACTGCGCCCCGGCCGAACCCGCCCCGGCCTACGCGCGGCATGACTATTCTTTCCTGAAGTGTGGCAGGTTCGTATTTTGCGCCGATGCCTTTGAGGTCGCCAGTGGGTGAATGACATTTGGCGCATCCGCCGGCGCCGTTAAAGTATTGTTCGCCGGCCTTGGCATTGCCCACAAGAACCTCGGACATGTGGACGTCGCCGCGGCCTGAAGCGTAGACTACGCGCGAATGCAGATAGGCGGCGATGTCGAACATCTGGTTGTCCGTGGCGTCGATCTTGACAATCTTCGCGTGCTCCGCCGCTTTTACGAACGCCGCGAGTTGCACGCCATCTTCGTCGTGCAAGGTGACGACCGACGCAATCAGATCGGGCCCGGCCTTTCCCCCCTTGCCTCGATCCCCATGGCAGTAACCGCAGGTGGAATTGTACGCCGGAAGCCCGCGGTCAACCGCTTCCCGCGGGTAGATCTTGAACCGCGGACCTCTGCCGCCTCCTCCTCCTACGCCGCCTCCGCGGCCGCCCCGGCCCGCCGGAACCTGCGCGCCAGGCGGCGGAACGGGAGTTTGCTGCGCCTGGAGGATGGCAATCGTGGTGAAGAGGGCAATTCCTCCCGCAAGAATTAATTGGTTTTTCAAGTGCATCGGATTTGTCATTGAATCGTGTCCGCAAGGCCGCCGAGCGTGCATAGAGAACCGGTCGAGAAGCCGGTGATGCCGGAACAGGTCCAGTTTGCGATCACCCCCAGGATTTTAGACTCCAGCATTTGACCGGCTCCGGCAGATCGTACGAATAGTTGATACTTTTCACCTAGCGGCGATCCGCGGCCTGCGGACCATAGTAGCGCGAATCATTGGCCGATTCGCATAGCAGCTCGTCAAGCATGAATATCCTATCATGCGGACTACGCGAATTAGAGGCCGGGAGTCAGACCGTGCCGTAACCGGTGGTTCAATGCAACGTTATAAGTCTACTTGCCGAAGATTCGTGGTTGCCACCGTCGGGTCGGAGTCAGGGGGCGGTGACCGCGGTCGCACTACAGCAAATGGCATGGATATTTCACAATCGCGGATGGCAGAATTTCTTCGTTAAACCAATTCCGAATACTTTGCCCGAATGATGCAACCGCGATGTATTTGGAGAGCATCGACCCTGATACGGGGCTGGGCGTCTATAGGTGCTCGGGGATTGAAAACGAAACCAGAACAGAGGTGGTCAATTGTGATGGGAAGCAGGTAGGCCCGGTTCCTCATAAAATGGAGCGACGCGTCTGATGGCATTCTGAGAGAAATTGCAGCATTCGTTTTCACACGAACGATTTCGACAAGGACGACAATATGCATGTGACTGTGAACCTATTCGACGCCGACGATGTCTTGGCCGCCCACGTGGACAGCAATTTCGACCACTTTGAGACGGACTCAGGAAATGGCCCATTCCAGCTTATAATTCAAAACCCGAGCACCGACACCTCTTTGCAAGGAAATGGCCGTCTCGACATTCGTGTTGACCCTGTGGGTCAAGTCCTCGCCTGGCGGCGCGGGCGCTTCATTATTCTTCAACGATTCGGCGAAAAGCTGATACCACTGTTGAGAGGTATATGCGCCGCAGCCTAGCCAGTCAAACAGCATCCTTAAGCCCGCGAGATGCTGTTTCACCGAAGGCTTGGAAAGTCCCGCGCCTTCCGGCTCCGGGTTCCCAAGCATTTCGAACGCCGAGAATTTTTCATTCAGCACAAAGACGTAATCACAAATGGCGGTTGCGAAATTGAACAGGTCTTCGGCCTCATCATGTGAGAATTGTTCACCGCTGGCATGAGCCGCCAGATTGCGATTAAAACGCAGTTCCTCGCTCCATTGAAAGAGCCGCTTATCGATGATTTCTCTGCCCAGTAGCTCCTTTAGTCCGAGCGCCAGCATTGGCTTCTTTGTCTGGAAGTGATGACACATGGCTTCCAACGCCCGTCCGGTCATCACTACGCTAGCGGTGAAGGCTCCCGCGCGCAGGCAAAGGTTTGCTTCGACCAGCGATGTACGCACGATAGCCGGAATAGTCGGCGGAATATCAGAATCCGGCTCAGGCCAGACGCGCGTGGCAGGTGACCAGGTATCAGGCTCATCAAACTGACCCTCCTGCAAAAATTCGTCGCGCGCAATTAAGGCCCGGAAACAAGCAGGACATTGCAAGAGCTGAACCCTGGTGCGCTCAGATTCAGAGAGGTGCTCGACAATGTGGCCGTGATGTACGCCATTAACGCGAGCCAGGCAATAAGAGCAATGAATCAGCATGCGTGTGATAATGTCCTTTATCACACGCTAGCACCAAAACACAGGGAAATGTTTTAGAGCGCCGACACGGCACGGCCCCGACCTCTCTGTGTCGGCAGAAAAGAGCTATGCTTACGCGATAACTGCCTCGATGCAAACCCCGCCTTTCAAATCGGACGATGAACTGTGGGCGTACATTGAAGAACAGGAACGCCTGCTTAACCAGCTCGATGAGTGCTTCTCCAAAGTCCGCAAGACGCCGAAACCAGATGAGCGGCTTGCGACACCTCGCGCACCCTTCGCTGAGATGGAACGCCTCGCGGCAGAGGGTAATACCTCGGCACAGTTCAATCTTTTCATAGCGTACAAAAACGGTGACGGTGTCGAGCGGGATTTGGGCAGGGCAACACGCTGGCTCTTCAGGTCGGCAGAAGCCGGTTTCCCTCCGGCGCAATATAACGTCGGGCATTATTGGCTTGAGCAAAACGATAGACAAAAGGCATTCGATTGGTTCATGAAGGCGGCAAAACAGAATTTCGGCCCCGCTCAGTTCCACGTCGGCGCTCTCTGTCGCAATTCAGGGGATTTCGTCAGAGCGTATGTCTGGTCGTATTTGGCTGAGCAAAATCATGTCGAGGGGGCACGAGGAAACGTTGACAAGGCTGCCGCCCGCCTTGGTACAGACGAACTCACCGAAGCCCGCTGCGCTGTTTCCGCCATGATGATGAGCTTTCGTAACGAGCGTTGACGGCGGGCGGCATTGAAGATATTTCCAGTGATAAAGTCCAGAATGAAATAAGGCGGATGCAAACGCTCGAAAGACGGATTTCATGGGCGCGGGCGGTCACTCTACTTGGCGGTATAGCCTGTTCGTTCTGGCTAATTTACCGGGTGTTCGTAGCCCGAGGATTCTTGCTGGCGTTCCTCGGGTTCGTTGTGCTGAGCTTCGTTTACAAGTTCGGAGTATCGCCCATGTTCGCGTTAGCCGCTAGTGTCTTGTGCTTTTACTTCAATGCTGTCGGCCTCTGGTTGCCAGTAACCTCTTATGTTGTGGGCGCAATCCTGCTATATGTCGATTTGAAGCGGGATAGTCTACGTCGGCGGGTTGACCCTTACAACTTGGGTTCGATTCACGATTAATTTGGTGGTTTGCGGACACTCAGGAAGCGCATGAGCGGGGCACCGCTCGCCAGGCGCAGGATCGCCCGGCCCGTTGACTTAACGCCCCGGAATCTTTACCCTGAAGGCAATGGAAGTACATCTCAGCCCTGACGTGCAAGCCAAGCTTAGCCGCCTCGCCGCCCAACAAGGCCGCGACACGGAGGCGCTTGCCCAGGAAGCCGTCGCGCGCTTTGTCGATTACGATGAGTGGCTCATCCGCGAGGTGGAGAAGGGCTTGGAATCCGCCGACCAGGGCGAGCTTCTGACGCACGAAGAAGTCGGCACGCGGCTCGAAAAGCTGATTGCTGAAAAGCAATCGCGCCGCTAGATGCACCTGCGCTGGTCGGAGGAAGCCGCCGACGACCTGGAACGCATCACGAATTATCTGTTTGAGGAAACGCCGCAACACGCGCCGGAACTGGTTCGCGCCATCTACAGCGCCCCCGCCGCCCTCTTGCAATTTCCCCATCGCGGGAGGCCCGGCAAGAAGGAAGGAACGCGGGAACTGGTGCTTACGCCCCTGCCCTACATCGTGGTGTATCGAATTGCCGGTGACGCCATCCACATCTTACGTATTCTGCACGGCGCGCAGAAATGGCCTTAACGCTTCAGCTCACCTCCCGCAGCCAATCCCGATGCACTTTCCCCGGCTCGCGTGCAAACTCCGCTTCCAACGACGCGATGCGCTCGGCGCAGAGGCGCGCCGGCCGTTCACAGCGGGCCGGTTCGGATGCGTGCCCTATGCGCCAGAGAAATGACAGGCGCAGGCCGCGAGTACGTTCATAGGTGAGCGGCAAATCATTTATGGTGTCCTGCCCAGGCTTGCTATGAAGCTGGTTATACACCAGCTCGAAAACTGTGAGGTCAGCCTTTGAAAGTCCAGCGGCCGGGTTCAGACCGGCGAGATACAGCTTTACAAAACGCTCCTTGTCTACTTCCTCCCATTCATAGACCATCGCGCCGCCTGTCCGAGAACCTCTCCGCTGCCGTTATCGACCACCAACCCTCTCAGCTCAGTGCCGAGACCGGTACCTTTTGGCTTCTTAATCTCATCGGCAGAGGGTACGATTGGATTCGAGGTATAAATAGGCACCCCTCTCTTTTCCGCCAAGACACCCGCCGTATTTTGAACTTCATTCCGCATTTGTCACCCCAGAATCGGGAATTGAGTTCCGCGAACCATGAGCCAAAACTCCGCGTTTTGCAACTGGAAACGCGGAGTTTTGACCGCGAAATCGGGAATGTAGTTTGCAAAACGCGGACTCTGGATTCTGGTTTATCAATAGCTTAGTAGCTTCTCTCTTCTTATATATAAAAAACACTCCATCGAGTTATCCACGCCTGCCGAGCGCGTAATCCAATTGCGCAAGCGAGGCACGGGTGGATAACTCAAGGCAGTAGAGAACTCCGCGCCAACGGCACTATCGAGGCTTGGCGACCTCGCCCATCGAGGGCTTGCGGTCGCCGGGATTTACCGCTTCGTGCCGGGGCTGATATGCGGACTCCTGATGCGCACACTCATCAGCAGCGAATCGAGAGGGCAGCCACTCCGCACCACGCCAGCATTCCAGACGAGGCGAATCGTCCCGCGCCATAGTTTTGGAATGAAATGGAATGAAAATGCCGAAGGGGAGCTTTGTAAGCTGTTGAAACAGTGTGGTGGCCAGGGACGGAATCGAACCGCCGACGCCAGCCTTTTCAGGGCTGCGCTCTACCGACTGAGCTACCTGGCCGGGGGAACTTCAGTTTAGCAGATCCGCAAAGCTAAAAACGCCGCTGAGGGCGTCCGCAGTCTTGCCCCGAACTCGTTCCTGATGTGGCTGATTTAGTCGAACTGGCGAGCAAATCGGCTTGGCCGCCGGCTGAATCGGCGGCTGCAATGCAGGCCGGCTACTCGTGAACCTGTCGGTTCGCAACCGGCGCCATCAAGGCCAGATGCGATTTGCACGGCCTCGCGGACTACTTGCAACGCGGTACTCATCCTTACCGAAATTTAATGCGCTTTATCTTACCGCGCTACCCAACCGCGCAACCTCTCGTCCCGATTTTCGTTTAAAATTAAGTTCCGCGTCCGTGTGGCGGCGAAATGGAGCGAGGCGCCGCCGCTCCCTGGTGTTACTCGCCTGGAGTGTCGAAACGGCATGGCGCAGAGTGGGCAGAAACTTCCCCCGACCCGGATCAGCGGGCAAACCATAATCCATGAGCTGATCCGCAACATGGAACTCGGACAGCTGGAATTGGCTTACAGCACCCTGCTGCCGTGCCTCTTCAGCATCTACCTTCATCCCGACGACTTCGCGCGGCTGGCGGGCGTTCAGGACATCATCAAGGAAGACGCCAAACGCGCGCTGAGCGCGCGCATGGCGGAGTGGAACAGCGGCAAATCCGTCTTCCGCCGCGGCAGCGCGCGCAGGCAATTCCGCATCGCGCAGAACGATTGGTGGATTGAATTCTTCCCCGACACCGAAGGCGCCGTTCCGCCGGGCGACATCGAGATCCACTCGGAGCTGAACGATGTGGCGCAACCCGGCTATCGCGGCGCCAAGACCACGCTGATCGAGCGCGAGCCTTCGGTTCGGCCCGAAACCGTGGTGCGCGACCGCAAAAGCACGCGCCATCAGCCGGAAAAGATTTTCGCCGAGATCCGCTACAAAGACGACTCCGGACCGCAGACTTTTCTCGTCACACAGAATGAGGTGAGCATCGGACGCGGCGGCGAAGATCTCTGGGTGGATCTGCCGCTCTATGCCAGCGACGAGGTGTCGCGCGAGCACGCGAGACTGCGGCGCGATCCGGCCAGCGGCGCATTCACGCTGGAGGATCACAGCCGCAACGGAACCTGGTTGAATGGACGCCGCCTGGAGCGCGGCTCGAAGGAGAAAGTGCCGGAGCGGGCCGAGATCGGCATCGCCGAAGTGTTGAAGCTTTCGTTCGAGGCGCGAAAATGACGGAATTGTACAAGCTGCACACGCCCTTCGTAATCGCCTTCCTGGCGTTCGTTTTGGTTTTCGTGGTGGCGCATGCCCGGCGATAGCCCATTTCGCTACGCCGCCGCCACCGATACGGGGCTGCTGCGCGATCACAACGAGGATCGCTATTGGATCGATCCGGCGCGCGGAGTGTTTCTCGTGGTGGATGGCGTAGGCGGCCACGCCGCAGGAGAATTGGCGGCGCAAATCGCGGTGGAAGCCATCAAAGAGACCGTGGCTACAGACAATCTCGCTGCGGAAAAGCGCGTCCGCGCAGCCATAGCCGCCGCCAACAATCGAATATTCCAGCTCGCCTCCCGCGATACCGATTACCAAGGCATGGCGTGCGTGCTGACGTTAGCCGTTGTGGAAGAGGGCCAGATCACGGTGGGCCACGTGGGCGATTCGCGCATGTACCTCATCTGGAACGGCGCTATCCGTAAGCTGACATCCGACCATTCGCCCGTGGGGCAGGACGAAGACGCGGGCGAGTTGACCGAAGAGCAAGCCATGCGGCATCCGCGCCGCAATGAAGTATTTCGCGACGTGGGCACGCAGCTCCGGCAGGCCGCTGACGCGGATTTCATTCAGATTCGCAAGTGCCGCTTCCATAGTGACGCGGCCATTCTGCTGTGCAGCGACGGCTTGACCGACCATTTGAGCTCCGGGCGCGTGCGCGAGATCGTAGAGCGCTACGACGGCGATGCCGGGCGCGTGGCGAACGAATTGGTGGAGGCCGCCAACAGCGCCGGAGGCCGCGATAACATCACGGCCTTATTCGTCGCTGGCCCCGAATTCCGCGGGCGCTCCGGCATCACGCGGCAGCGCGCGGGGACCACGCGCTTTCGCCGCCCGCGCGGAATTCTGACCGGACGCGCGGCGTTCTTAGTATATGGAATGCTATTGGGAATGCTTATGTGGGTGGCGCTGCGGGGAATCAAATTATGACGGCTCCCCTTAAAATCGGGCGTTACGAAATCGTGCGGCGCATCGGTAGGAGCATGACCGATGTCTACCTGGCGATCGACACCGTCGAGAACCGCAAAGCCGCGCTCAAGCTGGTAAAAACCGATTCCGCCAGCCGGCTGGTGCTCGAAGCCGAGCGGCGCGGCGCCGCCATCCAGCGCGAGATGTTCGCGCTCGATCCGCGCGTGGTGGAGATTTACGAATACGGCGATGCGGATGGCTACTTCTTCGTCGCCATGCAATACGTGGAGGGCCGCAATCTCGCGGAATTGTTGCGCGTGGAGCACGCCATGGACGCCAATCGCGCCGCCGTGATCGCGCTGGAAATTTGCGAGCAGCTGGCGAAGTTTCATTCGTGGCAATCCACCGTGGTCCACGGCGATATTAAGCCGTCGAATATTCATATCGGCGACAACGATACCGTGCGGCTGCTCGATTTCGGCATCGCCAAAACGCTGCGCACGGGCCGCGATGCCACCGCGCACAATTTCGGCAGCCCGGGTTATTGCTCGCCGGAGCGGCTGGTGCGGTCGGAAGTGGATCAACAGTCGGATCTCTGGGCGGTGGGCGCTACGTTATATGAAATGCTGGCGGGCACGCCGCCGTATCAGGCGCAGGATACGCGCAAACTGGAAGCGTTGATCCGCGCCAGACGGCCGCCGCGCGCATTGCCGGCAGCAGTCCCAAGGCCATTGCGGCTGATCGTTTCCAAATCCCTGGCGCGCGAGGAAGCGCAGCGATACCGGTCCGCCGTCGAGTTCATGGCCGACCTGCAGGCGTTTCTAAGCCATAAGCCGACTTTGGCCGAGATGGAGCGGCGGTCGAACTGGAATCCTAACGCCACTCTCGACGCCGCCCGCGCCGCGCTCAAGAAAGCCACGCGAACAGTGAAACAGGCCAGACGCCACTGGCGGCTGATCGGCGCGTTCGGATGGTTCGCGGCGGGAATGGCCCTGTGGATCGCGGGCGCGCTCGCGTGGCAATCGTGGCAGAGCTTGCGCGCTCAGCCCGTCGCCGCCAAGACGGTTTTGAAGCGGCCAGCTGTCATAGAAAAGGCCGGGGAAAACTCCGCGGAAACGGCCGTAGTAAAAGCCGTGCCGCCCGAGCCGCACATCGATTGGGCCGCGCGCTACGTCGCCGAAGCCGACGCCATTCTGGCCGCATATCGAGCCAGCTCAGATCCCGTGCTCCGCAATTTCGATTGGCATAAAGCCGAAATCCGTTTACAGGATGCCGCAGATTGGGGCCGCGTTGACGACGAAACGCTCGGCAAATTGGCGCTGGCGAAAGGCTACGCCGCGCTGGAGCGCTTGAGCACCGGCGAATATTCGGGAATCGACGCCGGGAAGTTGCGCGTGCAAGCGCGCGCCGATTTCGAAGACGCCGTCAAGCGTATGCCTCAGAGCGCCGACCCGCGCCTGGCCTTGGCGCGCATTTACGTTTACTCCATGCCCAATCTGGAGCGCGCGCTGGAGGAGTTCCGGCAAGCCGAAAACCTCGGCGTCAAATTCGGCCCGCGCGAAATCGAAGAGCAGGCCGATGCCTGGCGCATTCGCGCCCAGCAGGTGGAGCGTAGCGCGCCGCGCGAAGCCTGGCAGTCCGCCGAGAGGGCGCGATCTCTCTATCGCAAGCTGGGTAATTTCGACCGCGTTGGCGAGCATTTGCGAGAACTGGCCGCGATTCATGCGCCCGCTGCGAAGAATGCCAAGAAGACGATTGCAACACGCAGGAGCCGCCGATGGCGGTAACCCGAAGCTGGACCGCAGCCGCGGCGCAGTCTGCCGTTATCGCGGTCAAGCCGGCCGCAGCGCCGAAAGCGGAATTGGCGTGGTTGATCTGCGCGTCGCTTTTTATCGCGGGCGGCCTGGCTTCCGTGTATGCGGCCAAATCAATCGGCATGGCGGATGCGGATCGCCTGGTGAATCTCAATAGCGTGCAGAGCGCCGATCAGTTGCTGCCCCTGCTCGAATCGTTCCCGAACGGCGAAGAGCGCGATCGGGTAGCGCAGCAAACTTTCGATTATCTGAAGCGCGTTCGTCCGTTACGTAATGCGGGCGCGTTGGCCGGATTGCGCGCGCCGGGAACGCCAGGGCAATCGCCGCGCCGGAGGGCGTTACTGCCAGTAACGAAACTAAAACCGCTGGTCGCGGTCCGCACGCCCACGGAATTCCGCCGCGAGTTTTTCGAGTGGGCCGCCATTTACTTCGCGGGATTCTACTTGGTCGCGCTCGTCTGGCGCGCGGCGAAGTTTCGCGGCGATCGCGCGTTGCTGCCCGCGCTGCACCTGCTGAGCGGTATCGGCTTCATCCTCATGGCGGCGATGCGAGACCCGCTGCGCGACACGTTGGAGTTCCAGAAATTCGCCTTGGGCTGCGCGCTCGGTTGCGTGCTACTGGCGCTTGCCGCGTTCCGCTTTTTCGATTACCGGCGGCTCTCGGATTGGTGCTATACCCCGCTCTTCGGCGCAATGGCGCTATTCGCGCTGCTGATGAAATTTGGGCGCGGCCCCGGCGGCAATGACGCCAAGGTGAATCTGGGTCCATTCCAGCCGGTGGAAGTAATCAAGATTCTGTTGGTGCTATTCCTCGCCGGATATTTCACGCGCAATTGGGAGCGGCTGCGCGATCTGCGCGAGAAACGCATTCTACCCAAACTGTTCAGGCGCATCGGGCTGCCGCGTTTGGAACATGTGGTTCCGGTGCTCTGCGCCACCGGGCTCGCCTTCGCGATGTTTTTCGAATTGAAAGACCTCGGCCCGGCGCTGGTGACGTACTTCGTGTTTCTATCGATGTTCGCGGTGGCGCGCGGACGCCCCGGTCTGGCGGTTGTGGGGATGGTGTTGATGGCCGCATCTGTAACCGTGGGCTACCGCTTGGGCCAGCCGCACACCGTGGTTGACCGCATCGATATGTGGCTCTCGCCTTGGGACAACAACGTTCACGGCGGCGACCAACTGGCGCACGGCTTGTGGGCATTTTCCACCGGCGGTCCGGTGGGCGCGGGGCCTGGCTGGGGCGACCCGGCCATGATTCCCGCCGGCAATACCGACCTGGTGCTTCCCGCTATCGGCGAAGAGTGGGGCTTTGTGGGCGTGATTTCGGTATTCCTGCTGTTCGGCTTCTTGATTGCCCGCGCGCTGCGGGCGGCGGTGCGCGCCGCCACGCACTTCGGCTTCTTCCTGGCGCTGGGACTGGCGTGTCTCATCGCGTACGAGATGATGCTGATCAGCTCGGGGGTGCTCGGCGCGCTACCGCTCTCCGGAGTCGTTTCCCCGTTCTTGAGCTCCGGCAATACCGCCATGCTCGCGAATTTTCTGATCTTCGCGGTACTGGCCTCCATCTCCGCCGACGAGCGCGATGAAGGTCCGCACGATCTGTTGCGCACTCCCACGCGCTATTTAAAAGCCGTATTGGCGTGCGCCGGCTTGGCGCTGGTCGCAGTGGCCGCGCGCTATCAAGTGATCGACGACCGCGATTATCTGGCGCGCGACGCGCATTCCTTCGAAGAGGACGGCGTCAAGCGGCCGCAGCACAATCCGCGGCTCAATTCCATCGCGCGCGAGATTCCACGCGGCGGCATCTACGACCGCAACGGGATCCCGCTCGCCACCGGCAGTTGGGCGGAGCTGGAAAGCCATCGCGCCGATTACGAAGCGCTCGGCATCTCGCTCGACCGTTGCTGCTCGCGCTTCGATGCGCGTTACTATCCCTTCGGCGGCGCCGCCGCGCACGTGATCGGCGACCTGCGCACCGGCGAAAATTTCCACGCCAGCAACGCCTCGCTGATCGAGCACGATTCCAACGCCAAACTGCAAGGCTACGACTATGCGGAGCTGGCCCCGCTGGCGCGCTACCGGCATCAGCCGGGCAATTCCGATATCGCGCGCGTGCTGGCCCGCGACCGCAACATTCATCTGACGCTCGATATCCGGCTGCAACTTCGCGCCCGCGAAATTCTGGAAAATCACCTGCGCAAAACGGGCGCGCAAAAGGGCTCGGTAGTCGTAATGGATGCGGCGTCGGGCGACGTGCTGGCGCTGGTGAGCGTGCCCATGCCCGAGCCGCCCGGCCAGCGCACCGCCGCGCCCACGCCGGATGAGCTGCTCGACCGCGCGCGCTACGGCCAGTATCCGCCCGGCTCAACATTCAAGCTGGTGACCGCCATCGCGGCTTTGAGTTTGAACCCGCAGTTGCGGCATCGCACGTATCTGTGCCACACCCTGCCCGATGGCCGCGCCGGCAACACCATCGCCGGCTGGAACCGGCCTATCAAAGACGATATCGGGGATCGTGCGCACGGAACCATCGATATGGAGCGAGCCATCGCGGTTTCGTGCAATGCATATTTCGCGCAATTGGGCGTGCATGACGTCGGGTCGAAGGCCCTGGCGGATACCGCGGCCAAGCTAGGGATCTCTACCGGCGATCCGGCCGATCTGCGGCGCTCGCTGCCGTTCGCGGCTTATGGTCAAGGCGAGGTTTTGATATCGCCGTTCAAAATGGCGCGCGTGGCTGCGGCTATCGCGGCGGGCGGACTAATGCCAGAAGGACGGTGGATCGAAGACGCCAGCAATCCGCGGGCGGACGCGCCGGTGGAGGTGCTGCCGCCAACGCAAGCGGCATTTCTTGCGGGCGCGATGCGGCGCGTGGTCACGGAAGGCACCGGCCGCAACGCCATGGCGGGGGAGCAAATCGGCATTGCCGGTAAGACGGGTACCGCGCAGCTTGACGAAGGCCTGCCGCATGCATGGTTCACGGGTTTCGCGCCATACAACGCCTCCCATCGCCTGGCGTTCGCGGTGTTGGTGGAGCATGGCGGTTACGGCGCGCGGGCAGCCGCGCCGGTAGCGCGCGAGGTGATGGAAGCCGCGCAACAACTCGGCCTTCTGGGGCAGGGGCTTGCGTCAACAATAGCGCCTGCGAACCCAAATAGAGGAAACCACAAATGAACGTCGGCGAGTTCTTCGAAAAATGGGGCAGAACCCTATTTGAGGCGCCGCTGGCGAGCGCTCCCCGCGCGCGATGAACCTCCGGAGCTGGCGGAGATCCGCCTCGCCGTGCTCGACCGTATCCGCGAGAAAAGCTATCGTTCCGGCGGCAGAAAGGTCTTCCCATACGACCTGCTGCGCGTCGAAATGCGCGGCGTGGAAGAGGGCCGCCGCGATGTATTCGCCGGCCGTTTTTTCCGCAAGTATATCGAGCAGGAAGTCCGTAACGCGCTGCGCGACGGCGGCTGCCGTTTCCCGGATAATCTCCGCGTCGACATCGAGGCCGTTGCAGGATTACCCAAGCCCGGCGAAGACTGGCTGATCGTCGAGACGGCATCGCAGGAGCGCGCGGACGCGGCAGCTAGGCCATGCGGCAAACTCATCGTTCGGGAAGGCGAGGCCAATGCCGCGGAGATCCGCCTGGAGAAGCCGCGCATCAATATCGGCCGCGTGAAAGACGTGTATCGCGCCGAGGGACTGTTCCGCCGCAACGATCTGGCGTTCGAAGCCGATAGCGAAATCAACCGCTCCGTCTCGCGCGAGCACGCGCATATTCAATATGATCGCGCCGCCGGCGAATACCGCTTGTTCAACGACCGCTGGTACGCGCGCGGAACTCCGAGCGGAGTCGAGGGCGGTTGCGGCATCTGGATCGTCCGCGATGGCATGAGCCAGGAAGTGCATCGCACCCCGCGCGGCACAAAGCTCGAGCCCGGCGACGAGATCCGCTTCGGGCGGGCGATGGTCATGTTCGAGATGGATTGAGCGGATTGCAGCCATCCGCACTCGTTAACGTCACGATCCTTTTATTGCCGGTTGGATCGCTTCCGCTCTGTGTCTCTGCGCCTCTGCGTCGGAATCAACCCCCTCGGATTTACGCGCCACCACGATTAGCGAAAGCCCGGGCCATGGCAAGAGGCGGTCGAGGCGCCGCCAGATCCAGACGGTCTTATCGAAAATTTTCAGGATTAGTTTGCTGATGCGGCGCCTGCCGGCCAGCCGGCTGTAAACCCACCAGGGGGGAGCGCCGGCCTTATTGAACTGCGATGCGCCCTCCACGCGGAAGCCCTGGGATTCGAGCAATGCGCGCGAATCGGCCACGGTATACCGGCGCTTGTGGCCCATGCCACGGTCGAGGCTGCCAAACAGACCGGGGCTATGCGGAGTCAGCACCACTATGCGACCGCCCGGCTTCAGCGTGGCCCCTAGGGTGCGCAGCACCGGCGCGGGATCGTCCAGATATTCCAACACATTCAGACACAGCACGGTATCGAAGTTTGCCTCCATGCCGGCGAGGTCCTGCGGGAATTCCGGATCGATGCGCCGGACCACCACGTTGGGCGTGCGCAGAAACCGATTGCGCAGCGCGTGCAGGTGGAGCGGATCTTTTTCAGCGGCCACGTAAAGCAGGCGGCGCGCCATCAAACGCCCTGTAAGGTTGCCGATGCCGGCGTTGACTTCCAGAACGGCGTCGCCCAGATACGGACGCACCGTGCGCGCCAGCCAGCTTAAATATTGCGGCGTACCAGTGAGATTGTTGAGAACCCCGCGGCCATAAGGGGCCGCATAAAGATCGTCGATCAGCCAATATTTAAAGATTACGCCCAGTGCCCTAACGCCATCCTTCCAGCCGATCTTTTTGCCTTCTTCATACGTGCGTCCGTGATAGCTGATAGGAACCTCGTATATGCGAAGTCTCCGTTTGGCGCTCTTCATGACGATTTCCGGCTCAAAGCCGAAACGGTCCGAGCGAATAGGAATGCTCTTGAGCAAGTCCGTGCGAAAAACCTTGTAGCAAGTCTCCATATCGGTCAGGCTCAAGTTGGAGAACATATTCCCCACCAGGGTCAGGGCTGCGATTGATCATGGTATGCCAGAAGAGCAGTACGCGCATCTGCTCGCCCGCCATGTAGCGCGAGCCGAATACGGCGTCGGCGTGGCCGTCCAGCAGGGGCCGCAGCAAGCGCGGGTATTCCGCTGGATCATATTCCAGATCGGCGTCCTGAATTAAAGAAAAGTCGCCGGTCGCGTAACCGATGGCGGTGCGCACCGCCGCGCCCTTGCCGCGGTTCACCGGATGCTGGAAGAGGCGGATTTCCGGGTGCTCCGCGGCGAGTTGCTGGAGGATGGCGAACGTGCCGTCAGTGGAACAATCGTCCACCACGATCAATTCCCGATCCATATTTTCCGGCAATGGCGCCGCCAGCACCAGCGCGATGGACCGCTCCACCACCGTCCGCTCGTTATATACGGGGATCAGGAGGGAGAGCTTCATGCGAAACTGGCCGTCACTCGATCAGTGTCATGCATTTCGGGCGCGGAATACAACCGGATGACAGAAAGCGCGCGCTGATCTCCGCGATCCGTTCGCTGGCTTGGCCGTCTCCGTACGGATTATGGATACGCGACATGCGCTGGTACTCTTCCGGGCTGTCCAGCAAACGCGCGGCTTCGCTGACGATTTTTGCGGTATCGGTCCCCACCAGCTTTACCGTCCCGGCTTCCACCGCTTCCGGCCGCTCGGTGCATTCGCGCATCACCAGCACCGGTTTGCCGAGCGACGGCGCTTCCTCCTGTATGCCGCCCGAATCCGTGATCAGCAGATACGCGCGGCGCATCAGATCCACGAAAGACGCGTAATCGAGCGGCTCCACCAGTGCGATATTGCTTCGCCCCTGCAAAGCGCGCGTGACTGGATCGAGCACGTTGGGGTTGCGATGCACGGGATAGACAATCTGCACATCGTCGCGGCGGGCCAACTCGGATAGCGCTTCGCAAATGCGGTCGATGCCTTCCCCAAAGCTTTCCCGGCGGTGGGCCGTGACCACAATCAATTTCCCGCGGTCGTCCGGCCAGCTCCACTGGTAAGCTGGAATTCGGCCCTCCTCCAGTGCTTTGGCCACGCGCAAGACGGCGTCAATACCCGTGTTTCCGGTCACGAAGATGCGGTCGTCCTCGACGCCTTCGGCAAGCAGGTTGAGCCGGGAGCTCTCGGTAGGCGCGAAGTGCAACGCGGCGAGCCTTGCCGTGACCACGCGATTCATTTCCTCGGGAAACGGCTGCATCAGGTCGCCGGTGCGAAGCCCCGCTTCCACGTGGGCGACCGGGATGCGGCGATAGAACGCCGCCATGGCGCCGGCCAGAGTGCTGGTAGTGTCGCCCTGCACCACAGCCATGTCGAACTCTCCCTCCGCCAGGATCGGATCTAGCGCGGTGAGCGCCCGCGCGGTAGTCTGCGACAGAGTTTGTCCGGGCGTCATCAGGTCCAGATCGAAGTCCGGACGGACATCGAAGCATTCCAGCACCTGATCCAACATGGCGCGATGCTGCGCCGTAACACACACCAGCGGTTGGAGTCCCGAGCCGGACTCGCGCATGTTCTGTACTACCGGGCAAAGCTTAATCGCTTCCGGCCGGGTACCGAATATAAAGATAATCCGCTTCACTGAGAACGTTCAGTGTAACTCCGGGTGGCCGCGCTATTTCAGGCTCAGGCCGCCATCCACCGCCAGTATCTGCCCGGTTACAAAATTGGACGCTCGCAGAAAGTAGACCACCGCATCGGCGATATCGTCCGGCGTGCCGCCGCGCCGCGCTGGAGTAACTTCGATCAAGCGTTTCCCGCGCTCGTCGATGTCCTCGAACGGAATTACGCCCGGGGCCACTGAATTCACCGTGATCGCCGGCGCCCAGGCTTTGGCCAGCGAGCGCGTCAGCATGATCACGCCCGCTTTCGACGCGCAGTAGTGTGCATGACCCGCCCAGGGCCGGATGCCGCCCAACGAACTGATATTTACGATGCGGCCGCCGCCGGACTTCTGCATGAGCCGCGCGCCATGTTGGCAGCAGAAAAACGTGCCCTTGAGGTTGACGGAGTGAATGAAGTCCCAATCCTGTTCCGTGATCGCAAGCGGGTCCATATGCGTGAACCGCGCCGCATTGTTCACCAGCCAGTCGAGCCGCCCCATGCGCTCTTCCACTTCCGCGAACAGGCGCGCGATCTCGGCGACGCTCTCGAGATCGGCGCGGAACAGCTCCGCGCCGCACTCTTCCGCGGTCCGCCGCGCCTCCGCCTCGGAGTGCAGATAGTGAATGGCCACGCGCGCGCCTTCCCGCGCCAGGCGCAACGCGATGCCGCGGCCGATGCGCTTGGCCGCGCCGGTAATCAGCGCCACCGGCTTAGGCATGCGGCTGGTTCTCCATGTACCTCCACTTCCGCGGGATCGATTCCCGGGCGCAATGGCTCCGGCAGGCGTCCGCTCCAATTGGCCCATGCCCAATAGAATGCCGTCATGGAGCTCAACCCGCCCGCGATCGCGCCGATGATGCGTGGATTCCAATACTCGGATGCAATGCCCGCCGCCATCATGGATAACATCATCACCGACCACTGTACCGATTCGTTGGTCGAAAAAACGCGTCCGCGGAATTCGTCCGGCACCGTGCGCAGCAACTGCCACATGTTCAGCACCGAGCTGATGCCAACGCCGGCTCGCGACAAGCGCGATGAACACCAGCGCCAATCGGAAACTCTGCATCTGGCTAAACAGGATATACGAGCCTCCATGCACGATGTAACAGACCGAGATGGCGCGCTTGTAATCGCGGAAAGCAAGGCGCTTGCCAAAGTTGTACGCCAGCGTTCCGCCGATTACCAGACCCAGCCCCGCGCAGCCCCAAATCGCGCCCAAACCGGCCGGTCCGCGGTTGAATACCAGCTCGCCGAACACCGTGAACAGAATCTGCGCCGCACCGCCCCCGGTGGCCCAGCCGACCCCCACCATCATCAGCCCGAATACCAGCGGCACCGACCGGATATAACGCAAGCCTTCGACGTATTCATGCCAGGGGCGAACCACTTCCGCTTCCGTGAGCGCCTGCCGCCGCGCGCGAAATCCTCCGGGCAGGTGCAACTGCGAAATACACAGCGCCGAGACCAGGAACGAAAGCGCGTTCACTGCGAAGGCCCACTGATAGCCGAAACCCATGACGCTGGTTCCACCCAAAAAAGCGCCCACGGCGAGCGTAGTCCAGGCGGTCGTCTGCGTGAGCGAATTCGCCGTGTGCAACTCTTCCTTGGTCGCAATGGATGGCAGAATCGACGCGCGCCCACTGGTGAAGAACGGCGAAGCCAACATGAGCAGTGCGCTGAACAGATACAGCAGCCGCGGGTCGGGATGCTTGGCGACGTAAATGAAAGCCGCGGCCACCACCATGCGGATGAGGTCGCTGGCGATCATCACGCGCTTGCGGTCGAAGCGGTCGAGCGTCACGCCCGCCAGCGGGCCCGCCAGCATCGCTGGAACCGCGCGCGAGAGCAGCACTCCGCTCACCACCAGCGGAGATTTCGTGACCGCCACCGCCAGGCTGAACACGGCGATGTTATTGAAGTGATCGCCAATTTCGCTGACTACCTGGCCGATCCACGTGTAGCGGTAGTTGCGATTGTCGCCCAGCAGCGAGATAAATGCATTCAACCGATGGACTCCTCGCGCACCGTCATAGCGCGGATAAAATCGCGGTCGAGAGCGTAGCCGAATCCCACTTCGTCGCGCAGCTCGATAGTTCCGCGCGGCGTCACCTCCACCGCGGGCTGGATAATGTCGCGCTTCCAATAGCGCTTGCTGGCGGAGACGTCGCCCGGCAGCACGAAATTCGGCAGCGATGCCAGCGCGATGTTGTGCGCGCGCCCGATGCCGGCCTCCAACATGCCGCCGCACCACACGGGAATGCCCGCGGCCTGCGCGGCATCGTGGACGCGCTTGGCTTCGCGGAATCCGCCCACGCGCCCCAATTTGATATTGATAATGCCGCAGGCGCGCAGCTTGATGGCTTGCTCGGCGTGGTGGGCCGTGCGGATGCATTCGTCCAGGCAGATAGGCGTCGCAAGCTTCGCCTGCAGCTCGGCGTGATCGACGATCTCATCGTGGCTGAGCGGTTGCTCGATCATCATCAGGCGAAATTCGTCCAGCCGGCGCAAATGGTCCGCATCGGCCAGCGTATAGGCGGAGTTGGCGTCGACGGAAAGCTGGATGGAAGGGAAGCGTTCGCGCACGCGGCGGACGGTATCGACATCCCAGCCGGGCTTGATCTTGAGCTTGATGCGCTGATAACCATCGGCCAGTTCGCGCTCGATGCGCGCCAGCAGCGCGTCAACGGTATCGTGGATGCCCAGCGAGACGCCGCACGGAATCTCGCGCGGTTTCCCGAAGCTGCCGCCGCCGATTTTCTTCCATAGGGGCACGCCCTCCATCCGGGCGGCGAGGTCCCAAACGGCCGCTTCCAATCCGCCGCGCGCCATGTTGTGGCCGCGGATGTGCGCGCTGAGCGGCGCAATCTCGTCGGGGCTTTCGATCGCGCGGCCTACGACGCGAGGGGCCACATAGTCGCGCAGAATGAGCCATGCCGATTCCGTCCATTCTTCGTTATAAAAGGGATTTTCGCCGGCCGTGACTTCGCCCCATCCGGAAATACCTTCGCCTTGCACTTCCACCAGCACCATGTGCCGTTCGGTGGTGCGGCCGAAGCTGGTTTCGAAGAAATGCACCAGCGGCATGGAAATCTGCCGCAGCGTAACGCGCTCAATTTTCATGCCACGGCTCCAACAGGTAGATGCCCTCGGCATCGGTGCGGGTGAAGCCGGTGGCGGCCAGGCCGCGCGCGAATGCGCTCTGAAACTTGCCTGCGTTCGCCTGCTGAATCGCGCGGGCGCGGGCGCTATCTTCGGAGCGAATCCGCGCAATATCCGCGGGAAACGCGATTCGCTCCACGGCGTCGGGCGGAATACGGGTTCCGGCAAGAATGCCGCGCACGCGCGGCGAATCGATCCACCACTCGGCATAGCAGCGGTCGGTCGGCAGTCCGCCGTGCAAGGGGCTCGAAGTGTCGCCGTACTGATTCAGCGAGTAGCGCCGCACAATCGCCCCCAGCCGCTCGATGTTAAAGAATGCGTTCTTCAACTCCAGCGGATCGAAGGTCCATTCGATGAGCGGTATCGAGCGAGCGAGCGCATCCTCCCGCTGCTGCAATTTCAAGCGGCGGCCGATCCCCAGGTTATGATACTCGGGCAAAACGCCCAGCATATGGCTGTGCAGATAAGCGTGTCCGCTAGGCTTGATGCCGGGAATTCCCAGGCAGAATCCGATCATCCGTTCGCCATCGAACGCGCCCAGAACCTGCCCGCCCACGCGGCTGGCCACCACGAAAAATCGCAGCGGCAGCAGGTCGATATCTTCGAAGCCCCAGATGGTCTTTTGCAGGCGGACCGCGCCGCGGAGTTCGATCGAGCTCCGTCAACTTGCGGATCTCGATTACGGCGTTGCCGCCTGTTTGGC
Organism: Bryobacterales bacterium; assembly: GCA_963723015.1. Lineage (GTDB taxonomy): Bacteria > Acidobacteriota > Terriglobia > Bryobacterales > Bryobacteraceae > PALSA-243. The sequence goes on along the minus strand of CAVRPF010000010.1, from coordinate 260,150 downwards.
TTCCTGCCACAACGCCTCCATTTCCTCGATGTCCGATTGCGCCGGAACCTTTCCCCGCTCGGCAAGCTTGTGTTCCACATAGCCGAAGCGCCGGCGAAACTTCGCGTTAGTTTTGCGCAGCGCCTGCTCGGGATCTACCTTCACGAAGCGCGCGAGGTTGACCAGCACGAAGAGCAAATCGCCCGAGTTCATCCTCCAGCTGCGGCTGCGATGCGTTGCGGCGCGCCTGGTCGAATTCGGCCAGCTCTTCATGCAGCTTCTCGATCACCTGCTCGGGATTTTCCCAATCGAAACCCGCGCCGGCCGCGCGCGATGCAATCTGCTGCGCCTCCATCAGAGCGGGCAGCGCGCGCGGAACATCCGCCAGCAGGCCAGCCGCGCCGCCGCGGTCTTTCTTCTCGGCCGCCTTCACTTCGCCCCAAATGCGCTTCACGTCGCCGGCGGTCTCTGCCGATTGCTCGCCGAACACGTGCGGGTGGCGGCGGATCAGCTTTTGATTGATCGCATCGAGAGCGTCGCCGATATGGAAGAGGTCCTCTTCGGCGGCCATTTGCGCGTAAAAAACCGCCTGCAGCATGAAATCGCCGAGCTCTTCGGCAAGCCCGGGAAAATCGCGCCGGTCGATGGCATCGAGCACCTCATAGGTCTCTTCGAGCGTGTACGGCTTGATGGTATCGAAGGTCTGCTCGCGATCCCACGGACAGCCATTCGGGCCGCGCAACCGCTGCATGATCTCGATCAGTTGCTGAAATTTCGGCCCGGCGGCGGTGGCGATATTCATCGTTTGGAGTGTTTTTTCAGGGTAACATGCGGCGCAGGGTAACCTGCTGCACTCGTTGGCACGGCGATGAAATCGTATCGGTATCTACCGGTTCAGCGCCTCTCCCGGCGCCTCCAGCATCAACACACGTTGATATCTCAGCATGGGGCGTCAAATCGAACTGATTTTTGAGAAGACGTACTTCCACTGGATCACACACAAGGCATTGAAGGAGTTGACGAATGAGGGATTGGTCACTGAAATGCGCGCGACCCCGCGAGGTAATAACCTTCGCTTTTACTGGTCAAGACGAAATCGATATCTGAAGTGGGCGGCGGCGTTTTTCCCCTGGGCGGATGACGAAGCCCGACCCCGAAGGACTAATCACGGCTTTATCGTCCTGCCTTGCAGCCTCCTTGCGAGACCGGGCGGCAGCCACGAGCATCTGTGCCTGCCCACAAATCTACCGCTTCAACGCCTCTCCCAGCGCCTCCAGCACCAGCGAAACATTCTCCGCCTGTGACCCATATCCCATCAGCCCAATGCGAAATACTTTCCCCGCCAGCGGACCGAATCCTCCGGCGATTTCCATGCCGCGCTCTTCCAGCAGGTACTTGCGGACCCTGGCGTCGTCGACGCCATCCGGCACGCGCGGTGTGTTCAGCGTCCACAACCGGTCGGCGGCATTGGCCACGTGCATGCGCAGTCCCATCGCCTCGATTCCGGCCACAAACGCCTGATGGTTCCTCCGATGCCGCTCCCAACGCGCTTCAAGCCCCTCCTCTTCCACCAGCGCCAGCGCCTCGCGCAAGGCATAGAACAACGTCGCCGATGCCGTGTGGTGATACTTATGCCCGGTGTAGTATGCGTCGATCAGTTGCAGGTCCAGATACCACGATTGCACCGGCGTCTTGCGCGCCTTCAGCCGCTCGACCGCCCGCGGCGAGACTGTGATGGGCGCAAGTCCAGGCGGGCATCCCAGGCCTTTCTGCGAGCAACTGTACGCGATATCGATTCCGTTTTCGTCGACGCTCACCGGCATTCCGCCCAGCGATGTCACGCAATCGGCGATGGTCAACGCATCCACTTCGCGCGCCGCTTCACAGATCGGCTTGGCGTGGTTGAACATCCCCGTGGAGGTCTCCGCCTGCACAAATGCCACCATCCGCGGCCGCTCGCGTTTGATGAACTCGCGCGCTTCCTGCGGATCGAATGGCTGTCCCCAGTCCTTCGCCAGCTTCACGACTTCGCCGCCCTGCCGCCGCGCCATTTCGCCGATGCGCTCGGCGAAAAATCCGTTGGATAGCAGCGCGAACTTTGTGCCCGGTTCGGTGAAGTTCGCCACCGCTGCTTCCATTCCCGAGCTGCCCGTCCCGGACAGCGCCAGATTGAATTCGTTCGCCGTGGAAAATGCATGTCCAATCAGCCGCCGCACCTCCGCCGCGGTCTGCAGGAAGAACGGATCGAGGTGTCCCACCACGTTCTGCTGCATCGCCGCATACACGCGCGGCGCCACAGGGCTCGGTCCCGGACCGAAGAGCAACCGCTTAGGGGCCTGCACTGTCATTTTTTTCCTTTGGCCTGCTTATAGGCTTCTCGGATCTGCTGCAACTGGCGCGCGTGCCCTTCCGCGTGCTCCGCATAGCCCTTCAGCATATCGCGCACAGTCACGGTTCCACGTTCAGTGTGGTTGCCGGCGCGCTCATAGGAGCTTTCCGGCAATTCCTTCAGGAGCTCGTAATTCTCCGCGCGCAGACGGCGGAACGTCTCTAGCGACTGCTTGACTTTGCGCCGTGAATAATCCAGGTTCGCGGCCCATTTATCCTGATCGAACGCGACGATGGTCGGATTATCCTCGGCGATCAACTGGCGGAAGCGGTGCGCCCCCACCAGATCCGCATCCGCCAGGTGCGCCACCATCTGCCGGATGCTCCATTTGCCTGGCGCGGTAGTGAAGTCTTCCTCTTCGCCAAATACGCCTGTCAGCGCTACCGCCAGCACTTCAGCGCCGCGGCGGTATCGTTCCAACAATTCGGATATTTCTGACATGGGCTTAATAATAGTCGGCGCAGCTCATGTAGTAGCCGCAGCGTTGGCAGAAAAGTTTGCATTTGCGCTCGGCCAACCGCATCGAGCAAACCGGACAATATAACATCGGCTCATCCTGTGTTTTTGCCGGCGCCGGTTGCCCTTCTCGCTGTTCCACGAATTACCAAATTATACTAGAAGCATCGTGATTAATTTCCGAACCGTAATCCTTTTAGCATTCCTTTGCCTCAGCGCGTTCCCACAGCAGCCCGGACGCCCCGTGCGCTTTCCCGCGCGCGGCACCCGCGGCGCCGTCGGCGGAGGCACGGAATACGCCACCGAAGCCGGCATGCGCATGTTCACCAGCGGCGGTAACGCCGTGGACGCCGGCATCGCCGCGATGCTGGCCGCTTCCGTCACCGAATTCTCCCACTTCGGCTTTGGCGGCGAAGCGCCCATCCTCGTGCGTACGAAGGAGGGTAAAGTCTTCGCCATCGCCGGCGTGGGCACCATGCCCAAGCTTGCCAGCGCCGATTTCTTCCGCAACCACACGCTCACGCCGGATGAGATCGTCGATCCGCCGGAGGCCGGCGGCCTTAAGGATTGGGTGCCGGTGGCCGGCGTGCTGTCCGCGCTCGTCCCGGGCATGGTGGACGCCGCCATTGTCGCACTCCAAAACTTCGGCACGAAATCCTTCGCCGAAGCCGTTCAGCCCGCTATCGAGCTGGCCGACGGCTTCCCTATCGATGAATTCCGCGCCAGCGCCGGTTCGATGTCGATTCGCGGCGTGCTGAAATATCTGGAAAAGTGGCCGACCTCGAAACGCGTTTTTCTTCCGAATGGCGAAGTTCCCCACAGCGGCGATATTTTTCGCCAGCCCGATCTGGCCCGCACGCTACGCTCCATGGCCGCTGTCGAAACCAAAGCTCTCGCCGCCGGCGCTACGCGCGTCAAAGCCATGGAGGCCGTGCGCGATTACTTCTATCGCGGCGAAATCGCCCACAAAATCGACGAGTTCATGAAGGCCAATGGCGGCCTGCTCCGCTATGACGACATGGCCGCGTTCCATCTGGCGCCGGAAGAGGCGGTCTCCACCACCTTCCACGGCTACACGGTCTACAAACCCGGTTTTTGGAGTCAGGGCCCAGCCATGATCGAGGCGATGAATATCCTCGAGCCGTACGATCTGGGCGCCATGAAGATGGATTCCGCGGATTATGTCCACACCATCGTGGAAGCGCTCAAACTCGCCTATGCCGATCGCGACACGTATTACGGCGATCCTAAATTCACCAAAATTCCCGAAGAGCGTTTGCTCTCGAAGGAGTACGCCGCCGAGCGCCGCAAGCTGATCGGTCCCAATGCATCGCTCGAGTTCCGCCCCGGCGATTGCAGAGCCGAATCCGCCCAAGCATCCCTTCTACGCCCATCTGGCGCACCGCGACATCGACCCGGCGCTGCTGGCGAAAGACACCACTTGCGTCGATGCCGTGGATAAGGATGGGGTCGCGATCTCCATCACTCCTTCGGGCGCGTGGATGCCTTCCGTGATCGCCGGCGATACCGGCATTCCGCTCACCGAGCGCGCCCAGAGCTTCCTGCTGATACCCGGACACCCCAACGAACTCGGCCCCGGCAAGCGGCCCCGCGTGACGCTCAGCCCCACGCTCATCACCAATCCCGATGGCACGCTGCTGGCGCTCAGCACCCCCGGCGGCGACGATCAGGATCAGGGACTGCTGCAGGTATTTCTCTATGCGACCTTGTGGAACATGAATGCCGAGCAGGCCATCGAAGCGCCGCGCTTTCAAACCGAGCACCTGGTCTCGAGCTTCGATAATCACGCCATGAGCCCCGGCAGCCTGTTCATCGACGAGCGCATTCCGGCAGCCGTGGCGGCGGAGTTGCAAAGGCGCGGCCACAAAGTCACCATCAAGTCCCGCTATGAGAGCGGCACCGCGCCCGTGTTCATACGCTTCCGGCCCACGGGATTAATTGAGGCCGGCGCCGACCCGTTCTACTTCCGGGCCATGCAGGCGTGGTAGGTTCGCTGTTTGAAGACCCGGGCGGCTTCGACCGCGCCGCGCTGGCGGGCAGGCTGCGCGAACTGTCCGGCCGAAATATCTACATTGGCGGCAGCTCATGGAAGTACGAGGGATGGCTCGGCCAGATCTACTCGCGCGATCGCTATCTTTCGCGCGGCCGCTTCTCGCGCAAGCTATTCGAAGCCGAATGTCTGCGCGAATACGCCGAAACTTTCCCCGCCGTGTGCGGCGATTTCGCTTTCTACCAGTTTCCCGCCGAAGAGTTCTGGCGCAAGCTTTTCGCGCAGGTTCCCGCGCACTTCCGCTTCGCCTTCAAAGTACCGGAACAGATCACCTGTAAACTGTTTCCCACCCACGCCCGCTATGGGCCCAGCGCGGGTCAAGAGAACCCGGACTTCCTCAACGCGCGTGTGTTGGAAGAAATGTTTCTACGGCCGCTGATGCCCTACCGCGCGCAGACGGCCGTATTGATGTTCGAATTTGGCGCGTTCAGCCGTCGCGCGTTCTCCGGACTGCCCGAGTTCCTCGACCGCCTCGACCCGTTCCTGGGCGCGCTGCCACCTGAATTCCGGTACGCCGTGGAGATACGCACGCCGAGCTTCCTCGAACGCGATTACTTCGCGTGCCTGCGCCGCTATCGCGTAGCGCACGTTTACAATGCGTGGTCGAAGATGCCCGAGTTGCGGCAGCAAATCGCGATTCCCGATTCCGTCACCACCGATCTTCAGGTGTGCCGCGCGCTCCTGCGCCGAGGCCGCAACTACGAGACCGCCGTCGAAACTTTTCAACCATATGACCAGATCCGCGACCCTAACCCGGAGGCGCGCGAATCCATGCGCATCCTGATCGACCGTGCCCGCGAGAACCGCGGATTCCTCTTTCTGTTTGTAAACAATCGCCTGGAGGGAAATTCGCCACTCACGATCTTGAGCGTTCTGGAGCGTGACGGCCAGCGCGCCGACGCCGGCTGAGATGCCCGCCGCGCCAGATCATAATCAGTGTCGCAGGTACATTGAAGGATCTCGGCCCTTCCAGATGGCCGGTTACCTGGTGATTTGGACTAAACGGCGAGCGATTAGTCCCCGCTGCGCTTCAGTTGGCCACACGCGGCGAAGATATCCAGGCCGCGCGGCTTGCGCACGAAACACGGGAACGAGCGGCGCAGAATCTGCTGAAAGCTATGCACGCGCTCGGGGGCGGGGGTTTCGAAGGGAATCTCAGAGCCCGGATTCAAAGCGATCAGGTTCACTTTGCAGTTTAAGTTCGCCAGCAGCCGCACCACCCTCCGCGCGTCGGCATCGCTATCATTAACGCCCTTCAACAAGACGTACTCGAAAGTCAGCTTCTCCCAAGCGCGCAAAGGATAGGCTTTGCAGACGGCGAGTAAATCCTTCAAGTGATACTTACGAGTGATGGGCATCAACTGCTGGCGCATCTCTTCGGTGGATGCATTAAGTGAAATTGCCAACCGGGGCGAACCGGCTCGCGGCCAAGCTCGACGATACCAGGCACGATGCCGGATGTGGAAACTGTTATGCGGCGCGGCGAGAGCGCGAAGCCTCGAGGGTCTACCAGAATGCGGGTTGCCTTGACGACATTCGCCAGATTCAGCAAAGGTTCGCCCTGACCCATCATCACGATGTTGAGGCGCCCGCTGTCGCGCCGCAGCCGATTCTCCCTGGTCACGAGCAACACTTGCCCGACGATTTCGCCCGAGGTGAGGTTGCGCTCCAGTCCGAGCAGCGCCGTCATGCAAAATTTGCAGCCCACCGCGCAGCCAACCTGACTGGAGATGCAAATGGTATCCCGCTCGCCTTCGGGCATCAGCACGGTCTCCACGGTGCGGCCGTCTTCCAGCCGCAAAAGATACCGGCGCGTGCCGTCGGCCGAATCGTAAGTCCGCGCGATTTCGGGCAAGCCAACGTCATGATGGGCGGCAAGGTGCTTGCGCAGCGCGGCCGGAAGCGTCAAAATTTGCGTCAAATCCGAGGCCTGGCCGGAATGGATCGCCGTGTAGATCTGCGTGGCCCGATAGCTTGGCTCATCCGAACCAAGGGCTTTCTGGAGGTCCGCCAAATCCATGCCGACGATGGGTTGGGGCATCACTTTTAGTTTACCTGGATTGGCGCAAAGGGCCGCGGAGTGCTACAAATGGTTTAGAGCCACTTCACTTTTTTGTTCCCATGACATCGACTTCCAGTCCCGTACGGGACATCGAGATGACGACGCTGAATAACGGGCTGCGCGTGATCACCGAGGCTATGCCTCACGTTCGTTCAGTCTCCGTTGGCATTTGGATCGGCAGCGGGTCGCGGCGTGAATCCGCCGAGCAGAATGGCATTTCGCACTTCATCGAGCACATGTTATTCAAGGGAACCAGCAAGCGCTCGGCGGAAGATATCGCGCGTTCGGTGGATTCGATAGGCGGCAACCTGGACGCATTCACTGCAAAAGAGTTGGTGTGCTTCAACACCAAGGTGCTGGACGAACACTTATCGCAAGCGTTTGACGTATTGGCGGACCTGGTGCTCCATCCGATGTTCCGCGAGGAGGATATCGAGAAGGAAAAGGGCGTGATCCTGGAAGAGATCAAGATGGAGGCGGACAGCCCGGACTATCTGGTTCACGAAATCTTCTCGTCCAATTTCTGGAAGGACCATCCGCTGGGCAAGCCGATCCTGGGGACGCGCGAGACCGTGAAGCGCTACGACCGCGGTATGGTGCAGAGCTATTACTCCTCCATCTACGCGCCCGCCAACATGATCGTCACGGCGGCCGGCAATCTTTCGCACCAACGGATGGTGGCGCTGGTGCGTGAGCACTTCGAAGCGGTCGCGCCGGGTCAGCCGCTGGGGGCCGATTCGGTTCCGGGCACGCATGCGCGCATCGCGCTGCGCAATAAGAAGGCGCTGGAACAGGTGCATCTGTGCCTGGGAGTGCCGTGTTATCCGCTGCCGCACGAGGAGCGATTCGCGTGCTATGTGATGAATACGCTGCTGGGCGGCGGCATGAGCTCGCGACTGTTCCAGAATATCCGTGAGCGCCAGGGGCTGGCATACGCCGTGTTTTCGGAATTGAACCCGTACAGCGATACCGGGTGCCTTTCCATTTATGCCGGCACTTCGCTCGAAGCCGCGCCTAAGGTGGTGCAGTCCATTCTGAAGGAGTTCCGCCAGCTCAAGGAAGAGACAGTCAATGACGAGGAGCTGCGTCGCGCCAAAGATCACCTGAAGGGCTCGCTCATGCTCAGCCTGGAATCCACCGGCAGCCGCATGTCGAATCTGGCGCGGCAGGAAATGTATTTCCGGCGCTTCTTCACGCTGGACGAGTTGGTGGAAAGCATTGAGCTGGTAACAGCCGCCGACGTACAGCGGATTGCCCAGACCTTTTTCGATCCGAAACAGATTGCGCTGACGGTGCTGGGAAATCTGGAAAACTTCAAGATTGGGCGCGAAGATCTGGCCTGTTGAGCGGAGGCGCATGGGAGCGCAGCCCTTGCGCCCATCCGCGCCCGCTGCTAGAGTCGTCAATCGTCCATGTCAACCGCCGTGCTGAGCCGGGAAGAGGAACTCTACTGGCTGGCCCTGAAACTCGTCCCAGGCTTGGGGACCCGCACCTCGAATAAACTGCTCGACCGCTTCCGCTCGCCGCAGGCGATCTTCCGCGCCTGTCGTACCGAACTGGAGGGAGCTGGAGTCTCGGGCGCGGTGGCGCAATCAATCGCCAGCGGCTGCACGTTCGACGATGCCGCCGCGCAGCAGCAGAAAATGCTCGAAGCGGGCGCGACCCTCGTCACCATTGGCGATCCGCGCTATTCTCAGCCGCTGCGCGAGATTTTCGATCCGCCGATTCTGCTCTTCGCGCGTGGCCGCGTGGAACTGCTGCAAACTATCACGCTGGCCGTAGTGGGCACGCGGCGGCCGACGCCTTACGGGTTAGCCGTTGCGGAGCGGCTTTCCGCGGACCTGACGCACGCCGGTCTCACCATTGCCAGCGGGATGGCGCGGGGCATCGATACCGCCGCGCATAGGGGCGCGCTTTCCGCCGGCGGGCGACACAATAGCCGTTCTCGGCTGCGGCGTGGATGTGGTTTATCCTTCGGAGAACAAGAAACTGGCTGCCGAGATCGCCGAGAAGGGGCTGATGCTTTCCGAGTTCCCGATGGGCGCGGTCGGCTTACCGCAAAACTTCCCGATCCGCAACCGGATTCTCTCCGGGCTCAGCGTGGGCGTCTGGTGGTGGAGGGGGCGCAGTATAGCGGTTCCGCGATTACGGCCAAGCTGGCGAACGAGCAGGGCCGCGAAGTTTTTGCGGTCCCGGGCAACATCACCTCAAAGTTGAGCTGGGCACCTAACCTATTGATTAAACAGGGTGCTAAGCTGATCCAGGAGTGGAACGACGTGATTTCCGAGCTACCCGCTGAATCCCGCCGGCATCTAATTGAACAGGGGAGGAGGAAACTGTTGGGCGAGCAGGGTGGAGCGGCGGACGCAACTTCCGAGGCAGGCGCCGCATCCTTATTTAGCAGCCGAGGCCCCGAACTCGACCCCACGGCTCGCCGGACCTTGGAAGCGCTCCAGGTCGATGCCCCCATTCATCTCGACGATCTGATTGAAAAAGTGCAGGATACTTCGACCTCCGAGTTGATCGCCGCGCTTTTCGAGCTGGAGATGCTGGGCCTGGTGAAACAGTTGCCCGGCAAGAACTTTGTGAAAGTGTGGTAAGGTCAAACGGGAAAACGCAGTAGGCGCTCGCCGGATCGTTAAAATATGGCAAAAGCTCTGGTAATCGTGGAATCGCCGGCAAAGGCGAAAACCATCAACAAATACCTGGGCAAGCAATACATTGTTAAAGCTTCGCTCGGTCATATCAAAGATTTACCCAAGAACGACCTCGCGGTCGATATCGAAAACGGTTTCGAGCCGCGCTATGAAGTAATCGAAGGCAAGAAAAAGCTTATCGGCGAGCTCAAGCAAAGCGCCAAGGGCGTAGAAAGCATTTACCTGGCGGCCGACCCGGACCGCGAAGGCGAGGCCATTTGCTATCACCTCCAGGAAGAATTGCGCGGCACAAAAAAGCAAGGGCCCGTCTTTTACCGGGTGATGTTCAACGAAATCACCAAAAAAGCCATTGAAAAGGCGTTCGAAAGCCCCGGCCAGGTCAACATTGCGCTAGTCGACGCGCAGCAGGCGCGCCGGGTTCTCGACCGGCTGGTGGGCTATAAGATTTCTCCGCTGCTTTGGGATAAGGTCCGGCGCGGGCTTTCCGCCGGCCGCGTGCAGACCGTGGCGTTGCGCGTCATTGTGGAGCGGGAGCGCGAAATCCGCGCGTTTGTTCCCAAGGAATACTGGACCATCGACGCCGATCTTTTTGCCAAGAAGCCGCCGGTGCTGACCGCGCGGCTGGCCAAGATCGACGAAGTGAACGCGGAGATCGGCAATCAGGAAGCCTCGGATGAAATCGTGGCGGCGCTCGACGGCGCCGAATACATCGTCAAATCGGTCGGCACGCGCGAAAAGAAGCGCAACCCGGTGGCGCCGTTTATCACCTCCACGCTGCAGCAGGAATCGTCGCGCAAGCTGCGCTTCAGCGTGAAGCGTACCATGATGCTGGCGCAGCGCTTGTATGAGGGCATTGAGATGGGCAAGGAAGGCGCGGTGGGTCTGATCACCTACATGCGTACCGATTCCACGCGCATTTCCGACGACGCCATTCGCGACGTTCGCGATTTTATCGCCGAGCGCTATGGAAAGGAGTTTCTGCCCGCCACCGCCAACGTCTATAAATCGAAGAAGGACGCGCAGGACGCGCATGAAGCCATTCGTCCGACCTCCATGGCCTACTCGCCGGAGGTTGTGGAGAAGTATCTGGCCGAAGACGAAATGAAGCTGTACCGCCTGATCTGGAACCGCTTCGTGGCATGCCAGATGATGCCGGCGCTGTACGATCAGACCACCATCGATGTCTCGGCGAAGGGCAAAAACGGCGCCGGCTATATGTTCCGCGCCACCGGCTCGGTGCTCAAATTCGAAGGCTTCCTGAAGGTCTACCAGGAGGGCAAAGATCAGGTCGACGAAGACGACGAGGAGATGAAGCATCGCCTGCCGCTGGTGACCGAAGGCGAGCATCTGCGCTTCAAAGCCATCCGTCCCGAGCAGCATTTTACCGAACCGCCGCCGCGCTATAACGAAGCCACGCTGGTGAAGCGCCTCGAAGCCGATGGAGTGGGGCGGCCATCCACGTATGCGTCCATTATTTCCACCATTCAAGAGCGCGAGTACGTCAAGAAGGAGGCCAACCGCTTCATTCCCACCGAGCTGGGGATGGTGGTGACCGACCTGTTGCTGGAATCCTTCGACGACATTTTCGAGGTGAAATATACCGCGCGCATGGAAGAGGAGCTCGACGAGATCGAAGAGGGCAAGCTCGATTGGCGCACGGCCATGGGCGAGTTCTACGACCGCTTCGACAAGGACTTGAAGCACGCCGAAGAGCACATGACCGATATCAAGCGGATGGAGAAACCCACCGGCTTGAGTTGCGAAAAATGCGGCAAGCCGCTGGTTATCAAATGGGGCAAGCCATGGCAGCTTCATTGGCGTGCACCGGATATCCGGACTTTTCCCCCAGAGAAGCGGAAGCCGATCTCGAAAGTCTCCAGCAAGACATCGGCAGACGCGAGAAGCGGACCCTCGAAGACAGCGGGCAGCGTCACGAGAGAAGGCGGACTCGTTACGAAAGGGAGCTGGAACAACTCCAGCAGCGAATTGCCGAACGGCGGCTCACAGCAGACCAAGCGTCCGAACGTCTGAAAATAATCAGCTCCCGGTATAAGGCCGACGTTAATAAAATCGAGAAGCTGATCGCCGAAAGACGGCGCAAAGACCGGGACGCGATCGAGACCCGGCTCAAAAACATTCAGGGCCGCTATCGCGGGATGAGCGGCGTCTACGACCTCGAACTGACGGACGCCCCCACGGGGCTCGCTTTGTTCTGGCGCAGAAAGGAAGATCTGTGCACCTACACGCGCGAGCTGACGGTCGATCTGCCCGATGTCGATAAAGCCGATTTGTCCGATCAGGGGGACGAAGAGTATTGCGTGAATTGCGGGCGGCCGATGGTGCTCAAGAAGGGACGGTTCGGCAATTTCTTCGCCTGCACCGGTTATCCCGATTGCAAAACCACCAAGCAGATCGGCGGCGCACAGAGGAAAGGCCGATCAACCGCTGGAGGAGAAGTGTCCGCAGTGCGGCAACAATCTGGTGATCAAGCATGGCCGTTTCGGCGAGTTCACGGCGTGCAGCAATTACCCCGCTTGCAAGTACGTAAAACAGAAAACCATCGGGGTGAAATGCCCGGAGTGTTCGGAAGGTGAAGTGGTGGAGCGCCGGTCCAAGCAGCGGCATGACGTTCTATGGATGCAACCGCTATCCGGATTGCAAATTCGTCACGTCCGGTAAGCCCGTTGCCGAAAAATGCCCGGAATGCGGCAGCCCGTACATGATAGAAAAGCGGCTGAAAACGGGTAGCTTCCTGGCTGTGTCCGGCGTGCAAACATAAACAAGATGCGCCGCCCGAAACCGTAGCGCCACAGCCCGCCGAAGTCCTAGTGTAGTGAGCTTCCGATGAGCAGAGCGTCCCATCTCACCTGGGGCGCGCTCGCGCTGTTGGCGATCTCCGGTTTTCTGAATTACTTCGACCGCGCCAATCTCTCGGTGGGCGCGACGCAAATCCAGTCGGAACTTCATCTGACGCAATCTCAATTCGGCCTGCTCCTTTCGGCGTTCTTCTGGAGCTACGCCTTGATGCAATTGTTTCTGATCGCCGGATGGGTGGCCGACCGGTTCAACGTCTGCTGGATTTTGGCCGCTGGATTTTTCTTGTGGTCGGGGGCCACGGCGGTTACCGGAGCCACGCGCACGTTCGCGATGATGTTCGCGCTTGCGCCTGGTGCTGGGAGTCGGCGAATCGATCGCGTATCCTTCTTATTCGCGGATACTCGCCAACTATTTTCCGGAGCATCACCGCGGGATGGCCAACGCGGTGATCGATGCCGGCACCAAGCTGGGGCCGGCGCTCGGCACGCTATTGGGCGGATACCTCATGGCGATTTACGGCTGGCGCGTATTCTTCGTCGGACTGGGCGCGGGTAGCCTGGTATGGCTGATTCCCTGGATTATCTGGATGCCGCGCGGCCAAGGCGCCGCTACGCGGGAGCATCCCGGAGGCCATGCCCAGCGCGTTCCAGATTTTGAGCCAGCGCTCCGCCATTTTCAGTGCGCTTGGCCTGTTCTGTTCGAATTACTTATTGGTATTTTCTGCTCACCTGGCTGCCGTATTATCTGGAAGAGCGCGCGCATTTCAGCGCTGGCAGAATGGCAACCACCGCGGCATCGGCCTATTTCCTGATTGCACTTTCCGCGATGATCGCGGGTTATGTTTCCGACCGATTGATCGCACGCGGCGCCTCAGCTGAACCGCGTGCGCAAGACATTCGCCGGCATTGGCCTGACGCTTTCCACCATCATTCTTCCCGTGGCTGTGGTACACGATGCCGGTACGGCAACGGCATTTCTTCTAGCAGCGTGTTTCTGCTTTGGCTTCTACACAGCTAATGACTTCGCCATCACGCAGACACTAGCCGGCCCGAGGGCGGCGGGGAAATGGACAAGCCTGCAGAACGGCTTCGGCAATCTGGCGGGCGTCGCCGCACCCTGGCTCACAGGATTGATTGTGGAGCGGACGGGCGAATACTATTGGGCATTCGCGGTCGCAGCGGCGGTGGTGCTCACCGGGGCAGCCATTTTCGTGTTTGGCATCGGAAGAGTGGAGCCGGTGAGGTGGGCGGGATCCAAGTAAGTAAATGGGCGTGCGGCGCGTTAGCTCCGGTTGTATTCCGCAGTTCCAAGTCTGCCGTAATAGACATTGGTCTCGTATTCCATAGTCACGCGGCCGTTTTGTTCAAATCTTCGGAAGAGCGCTGAAAGTGCCTGCATCATCGGCTCGTAGGTGTCCGTTCCCGGGGGCGGCGACCACGACGAGGATCGCATGCGGCCGAGCAGACCCTCTTCGTCCAAGGACTGCGGATTGGGAAAGCGCGCCTGCCGCCAACCCGTATGGCCATAGAAGGCGTCGAACGCGGTGGAGGCGGGGAAGGGTTTCTCGGGCGCGAATTTCTTTTGCAGCTCTTCGTGCGCGGACATGAAGCCCGGCGTCGCCCGGCGTTCGTTCCAGACGAGGACTACCCATCCCTGGGATTTGAGAATGCGCTGGAACTCGGTGCGCGCCGCGGCCGGGTCGAACCAGTGGAAGGACTGGCCCGCGGTAACGAAGTCCACGCTGCCATCGCGGAGCGTCGTGGCTTCGGCGCGCGCGTCTACGCTATGGAAGCGCGGCTCCGCTGCCAGCAGGCGCCCGGCGGCAGCGCGCATTGCGGGGTTCGGCTCGATACCGGTTACATCGCACCCGAAAGCGAGAAACACTTGCGCGAGGAGTCCGGTGCCGGAGCCAACGTCGGCAATCCTGGAATCCGGCGTCAGCCCGCAGTCGCGCTCCAGTAGGCCGAGTAGGTCGCGCGGATACGACGGACGGTAGCGCGCGTACGATTCCACGCGCGAAGAAAAGCGTTCTACCGAATCGAGAGCCATACATCGATCGTAGTAGAATCGCGCCATGGACCGGCAAGCGCGCGTGGTGGTGGTGGGCAGCGCCAATATCGATTTGACGACCTTTACCGACCGGTTTCCGCGTCCCGGCGAAACCATTTTCGGCCGCAAGTTTCAGCTCGGCTTCGGCGGCAAGGGCGCGAACCAGGCGGTTGCGGCCGCGTTGTGCGGCGCTAAAGTCTCGATGGTGGCGCGGGTAGGAGACGACCTATTCGGCCCGGCGACAATTGAGAATTTTAACGCCCGGGGCATCGATGCCAGCCATGTCCGCATCACGCCCGGCGAATCGAGCGGCGTGGCGCCGATCTTCGTCGATAGCGCCGGCCAGAACCGTATCCTGGTGATCAAGGGAGCCAACGACGCGCTGACGCCCGCCGATGTGGATGCGGCAGGGCCGCTGCTGCGCCAGGCGGACTGCATCGTGTTGCAGCTCGAAGTGCCGGTGGAGACCGTGTACCATGCGCTGCGATTCGCGCGCCGGCACGGCATCCGCAGCATTCTGAATCCGGCGCCCGGACAGGCGCTCGATCTGGCGGAAGTAGCCAACGCCGATTACGTGATTCCGAACGAGACGGAGGCGGAAGCGCTCAGCGGTATGACGGTTCGAAATCCGGATGAGGCGCGCGCGTGCGCCCGGCATTTGCTCGATTGCGGTCTGCGGCGCGTGATTATCACACTCGGTGAGAATGGCGCGCTCTGCGCGAGCGGTGACGGCATGGAACATGCGCCGGCGTATCGGGTAGAGCCGGTGGATACGACCGGCGCCGGCGACGCATTTATCGGCAGCTTTGCCTGCTTCCTGGGCAGCGGCTGCGCGGAAGCGGAAGCTATCGCGCGGGCGAATGTATACGCGGCGCTTTCTACGCTAGGCGCGGGCACGCAGATGTCGTTTGCGACGCGCGAGCGATTCGACGAGGCGTGGGCGGGGATCGGCGCCTGACTCAGCGCCTCGTAAGCCATCCCGCGATGCCGGCGATCAAGGCGGCCAAGTCGAAGGGCATCTCGGATTTCAAGATGTAACCCGCGCGGCTGAAGAACCGGGCGATACCCAGGGGCGACACGTGGATGGGCCGCCAGGGAAAGAACCAGCGCCGTTCGGAAAACGGATAGAGAACCATCACGCCGGAACCGCCGTCGGTCAACATATCGAGCAGCGGGTGGGTGATGGCGCAGCCGGTCCACATCAGGGTCAACCACGCCCACGAAGACCAGCCCTGCCGATGCGCAGCGAAGGCCGCCAAAGTACCGCAGAACAGCAGCAGAAAAAACGGAGAGTGAAAGAATCCGCGATGGCCCCAGAAGCTGCGGTAGGGGATATCGAAGAGCCGCATGGCGTATGTGTCCAGGTCGGGAGCAACGGCCAGCAGGCCCGCGGTTACGGGGATTGCCCAAGGCTTCAGGACCCGGCGGATGGCGCTCGATTCGACGGCGGGCAGCGCCAGAGATGCGCCCACAATGAAATGCGTAATCGCGGATGCCATTACTCCATGTTACTGAGCGCCTTCCATGAACCCGATCCGCGCGCGCAACTCCGCGGCCAGCTTCTCCCGAATTTCCGGCTCCGGCTTCTTGCCTCCCGCAGTAACGTAAAACACGTCGATGGCTTTATGCGCCTCGGTATCCACGAGCACGACTTCAATATTTGCGCCGCTGGTGGAAATCGCGGACGCGAGATCGTAGAGCAATCCGGGCCGATCTTCCGCGACGATTTCAATCAGGGTGGCCGCATCACTCGCGTCCGCGTCGATTGAGACGGTAGCGGGGATGCGCGCTTTACGGCTGGGCGGGCGGGGCATGGGGCGGTTCTTTAGCAGATCGCGAACATCTTTCTTTCCCGTAACCACGCGCTCGACCGTGCCGCGCAGCCGTTCCACCTCGCTCGGGTTGAGATCGAGGGTCCGATTCGGGTCGGCAAACAGGAACGTATCCAGCACCAGTCCGCGCCGGTTAGAGAACGCCTCCGCGCGCAGAATATTCATGCCGAATCCAGCCAGCGTTCCGGCCACTTGAGCGAACAATCCAGGCCGGTCGCCCGCCAGCAAGATTAATTGCCACGCGGATTCGAGCTTGCGAATCTCCACCGCCAGGCCGCGCTGGCGCCGCACGGCATCGAGCGCAAGATGGTGATCGATCTCGCCCTCGGTGTGGGTGCGCAGATAACGTGTGGGAAAGCCCTCCAGGAATTCCGCGTGCTCCGGCGGGGCCGCATTGGTTTGAATGCGGTCCGTTTCCAGCTCGCGGGTGAGCTCGTTATAAGTTGTCAGGTAGAGCTGCCACAACTGTCCGGCGCGCCAGGCGCTCATGGCTTCCGGATTGACCGCGCCGATATCGGCATACGTAAGCAGAGTCAGCGCCTTGAGCCGCTCCACCGTTTCGACGCGTGCGGCCATTTCGCGAACGGTTTGCGGATCGAACAGATCGCGGGCCTGCATGGCCGCGGAAAGCTCCAGGTGGCGGCCAATCAGGAACCGCACGGTATCGCGCTCGCGGCGCGGCGTCCCGATGCGGGCCATGGCGGCGGCGGCCAATTCCACCGACGCCTCAACGTGGCCGCCGCCGGATGCGCCTTTCCCCGCATCGTGGAAGAGCAGAGCGAACATCAGCGCGTCCGGCTGGTCGATTTCGGCGAGCAATTGCCGATAATTTCCGCTTGAATTCCAGAGGAACTGCATGGCGACCAGAGTGTGCTCGTCCACCGTGTACCGATGATAAAAATCGCGAATCACCAGGCAATCGATGCCCTCCAGCTCCGGGAACAGCGCCGTCAGAAACTGCGTTTCGTGCATGGCGCGCACCGCCAAAGGAGCGTGCGGCAGCGAAAGAATGCGGCCCACATCCGTCCACACCGGGCTGCGGCTCGGCGAAATAGCGGCGCAGATTCGGCAGCCGGGCATCGATCTGCCGCTCCGCTTCGGCCGAGGGGCGAATGCCATGACGCGCGGTGAACTCGAAGAGGCGCAGCGCCAGCGCGGGGTCGCTCTCCAGCTGCAACGGAGCGCGAAAATGCGCCCGCTCGCGGTGAACGCTGAAATCCGCATTTTCGAGGCGCCCGCGCCAATCGCGGAACTGCGCGAGCAGCGAACTGAGCTGCGCCTCGTGGGCGTCGAGAGCCTGTACGGCGGCGCGGTATATGGCTCGCGCATGGCGATAATACGCGCGCATGGCGCGCGCGGGGTCGCCGTCGTACCACTGTTCCGCAATGGCATCCTGCGCATCGAAAGAAAGCGCGTTGGCAGTCGCGTGCGGCTTGCAAGTGCAGAAAGCATCGCACCTGCGTCAGATATAAAAAGGCGGCTTCGAGCGGCGGCTCCGGGTCCTGCTGCCGCAACTGGCCGAGCCAGCGGACAAGCTGGTAATCGCGCAGGCCGCCCGGCGATTCCTTTACGTTTGGCTCCAGATGATGTATGGTGTTGGCGAATTTGGCATGGCGCTGCCGTGACAGGCGGGCCAGATTGCGAATCAGCGTCTCGCGATTGGCGTGGATGAAGCGCGGCAGTTTGTCCGCCAGCGCGGCATAGAGGGCGCGATCGCCCGCCACATAGCGTCGATCGAGCAAGCTGACGTTCAACTCCGTATTCTGCTCATGTACCTCCAGGCATTCGGCGAGAGTGCGCACCGAGTGGCTGACGCGCAGCGCGGAATCCCAGAGCTTTTGCAGGAAAGCGGAGACGGCGTCTTTGGCGGCGGCCAGCAGCCGTTCCGATTCGAAAAGAATCAGCACATCGACGTCGGAATACGGAAATAGCTGCCGGCGGCCATACCCGCCGACGGCGAGGACGGCGACGCCGCTCGGCGCCAGCCCGCTTTGAGGCACTCCGGCTTGACACAACAGCGGCGCGGCGGCATCGATCACGATGCGGTCCACGCGCTCGGAGCGTTCGGCGAGCGTGAGCGCGGCGCCGTTGGCGCCAGGGCTAGAGTGCGGCTTCTCCGCGGTCGTCATTGCGAATCCGGATGGCCTCGGCTACTTCGTAGACGAATATCTTGCCATCGCCAATCTTGCCGGTGCGGGCGGCGGCGGCGATGGCGCGGGTGACTTCATCGGCGCGGCCGCCGGCCACCACCAATTCCACCTTCATCTTCGGCAGCAGATCCACGTTATATTCCTGGCCGCGATAGGTCTCCTTATGACCTTTCTGGCGGCCGTGACCGCGCACTTCGGTGATGGTCATGCCATCGATGCCAATGGTCTTGAGAGCTTCCTTGACGTCGTCCAGCTTGAACGGCTGGATGATCGCTTCGATCTTCTTCATCGGTTAGGCCTCGAAAATATATCCTTCCTCACCGTGCATGCTGAAGTCCAGCCCCTCGATCTCCTGTTCCCTGGTGACGCGCACCCCGATCAGCACATCGCAGATCTTGAAGACGATCAGGGTGCCCACAATCGCGAGAGCCCAGGCGATGGCGCAGCCCATGGCCTGATTCAGCAACTGGCCGGCCTACCATCCACCAGCCCGAGCGGCAGCACGCGCCCGCTGGCGTCTTTCAATCCATCGTTCACCAGATTGGTGGCGAAAACGCCGGTCAGAATCGCGCCTAACGTGCCGCCCGCGCCGTGTACGCCGAAGGCGTCCAGCGAATCGTCGTAGCCGAATTTCGCCTTGACCGCGACCACCATGAAATAGCAGAGCACGCCCGCGCACGCGCCGATGAGCAGCGCCGGAAACGGCTGCACGAAGCCCGACGCCGGCGTGATGGCCACCAGGCCGGCCACCGACCCGGAAATGGCGCCCAGCACGCTCGGTTTGCCGTTGTGGATCCACTCGGCCGCCATCCACCCCAAAGCCGCCGCAGCCGCGCCGAAATGCGTGGCCACGAAGGCGCTGGTGGCGAGCGCCGAAGCTGCGAGCGCGCTGCCCGCGTTAAAACCGAACCAGCCCACCCATAGCAGGCAGGCGCCGATGAAACTCAGCATCAGGCTGTGCGGCTTCATGGCAACCGTGGGTATCCCGACGCGCTTCCCGAGATAGAGCGCGCAGACCAGCGCGGAGACGCCGGAGGTAATGTGTACCACCGTTCCGCCCGCGAAATCGAAACATGGGAACGCGCCGCCTGAAAACGCGTTGAGCAGACCGCCCTTGCCCCAAACCATGTGCGCCATGGGGAAATAGACCAGCAGCGACCAGAGCGTAGTAAACAGCAGCATGGCGCTGAACTTCATGCGCTCCGCGAAGGCGCCGGAGATCAGCGCGGGTGTGATGATGGCGAACATCAATTGATAAATCATGAACGTCTGCTGCGGAATGCTGGCGGCATAGTCCGGATTGGGCGCGCTGCCCACATTCCGCAAAAACGCGAAGTGCAGATCGCCCAGAAAGGGCCCTGACGCCGCCGAACGCGAGGCTATATCCCACCACCGCCCAGAGCACCGTCACCACAGCCATCAGAACGAAGCTCTGCATCATGACGCCGAGAACGTTCTTTCTACGCACGAGTCCACCGTAGAACAGGGCGAGTCCGGGCCCGGTCATCATCAGGACCAGGGCCGCGCTTGTCAGCATCCACGCGTTGTCCCCGGCGCTTTGCGCGGACGCAATTTTGGCCTGCAGGTCCTGCCGGAACCATATCCAATCATTCTTGCGTGCTTCCGATTGCGCCGCCAGACGGAAGTTTCTATTCGCCACATTGGATTTTTTTATGCCAATTGCAATGCTGCGCTACAATGCGAAGACCCATCGAACATGGCGTCGGCACTCGTAAAGTCACCGATTATCGATCCGCGCCATGCCCGCTTCCGGCTGGCAATCCGCTCCTCCAGGATTCATCGGCGCGGCGTTTACGCGCTCGAACCGATTCCCGCGCGGCGGAAAGTGATCGAATACACCGGTGAGCGGATCAGCCGTCGTGAAACCAAGATCCGCGGGCAAGGCAACATCACCTATCTGTTCACGCTGGACGACTACTGGACCATCGACGGCGCGGTGGGCGGCAGCGGCGCCGAGATCATCAACCACAGTTGCGACCCTAACTTGCGCTCCTGCATTCTGCGCGGGCACATTCTGTATTTCAGTAAACGGCCGATTAAGCGCGGGGAAGAATTGACGGTGGATTATCGCTTTTCGGATAAGATCGAGCGGATTGCCTGCCGCTGCGGCGCGAAAAAATGCCGCGGGGTAATCAACGTGAGCGAGGGGTAAAGAGACATGGCGGCAAGCAGCAAACAGGCTTTCCGCAAGAGCCGAAGAGGCGGATTGACAATCCGCCGCAGGTTTACAACCTGCCCCACAAAAGATCTTGGCAGTCGTCGCGGCGCGCGAGAATGAATGGGCAGTAGTACATGGGTGAACAGGAATATTTTGGGGATTGGCTTTCATAGTTATGCGGCGGCGCGGGCGGAAACGGCGGTGTTTCGGGCCTCGGTTAAGCGCTGGGCGCGGGCGAGCAGACGGTTGATTTGGGCAGTCGAAAAATCGAACCCAATCCGCAATTCCGGCGGGAAATCCTGCGCGGAATCATAGACTTCGCCTTTGGCATGGGCTGCCTGGGCAAGCACTTGGGCTTCGGCGAGCGCTTGTTGGAAGGCGGCTTTGCGTTCTTCCTGAAGGCGGCGCAGCTCGGCCATATTCTTTTCGGCGGAGCGGTGGATGCGCTGGGCGTAGAGGGTGAGGAGTTGGAGACTTTTCCCTTCCGTGAGCCAGGCGCGCGCCTTGACAATGGCTTCGCCGGCCGCCGACTGAATATCGGAAAGAGCTTGCGCTTCCGCAAAGATGCCGTATTCGATGGCGCGGGCGCGATTCATCCGCCAGCGGTCTTCCGCGATGGCTTGCGCGAGATCGATCTCGATCGCACCCACGGGAGCGAGAGCTTCGCAGATAGCACGGCAGTGCTTATCGAATGCTTCCCGATCTTCGCTGTTGAAGGCGTAGATCTGGCCGGTGAGGCCGTGGCGGTATGCGTTGAGGCGCGTGCGATTCTTGCCGGCTTCGGTCCTGGGGCCGGTGGATTTCTGGCTGTTGGCGGCGTTGGCGGCGGATTGAGCCGCGGATATTGTGGCGAACATGGTAAGTCTCCTCGACCGAAAATCTAGCATGCGGTCCCAAGGAGGAGGCCTAACCGCTCGACCTATGTGGTTGAAAATTATGGCCGAAATTTATTTTCGTGGGCAGTGACTGACAATTCCGGCCGATCCCGTTTCAAACACTCTAAGGACTGATGTGCGCCGCGTAGACCTGCACCGTTACCGGCGCGGGTCCGGCGTGTGATCCACCAACGCTTTGAGGTTGCGGCCGATATATCGTCAATGCGTTCCCCATCGAGGAATACCGTCGGCGTAGAGTCTACTCCGAGCTCATTGCCGAGGGCGATGTCCCGCTCGACCTGTCCCGAGGTCAACGTCTGGCTCATGCATCTCTCAAACTCCTTCTGGTCCAGGCCTGTGGTGGTCAGCGCCCAGCCTGCGAGGCGCGGCGCGAAATCGTCCTGTGATAGCTCTCTTTGATGTGCAAAGAGGAAATCGTGCAGGTCCCAAAACGCGGCGCCGCTCTGGCGATCGGCGCAAGCGGCGGCTTCCGCGGCAGCGCGCGCCCAGGGGTGCATGGAAAGAGGAAAGTAGTGATAGGGGATGCGCAGCCGGCCCCCTTCCGACGCCGAGAGATCGTTCATGGTCTTCGCCATTCGGGCGCAGTAGGGGCACTGGAAATCGGAAAATATCGCGAGGGTAACGGGCGCTTTTTCACTGCCCCGCGCGGGTGCGTTGCCATTGGCCAAGGCCTCGGCCGTTTGCCGCCGCCGTTCGGCTACCTGTTTCGGATCGGGCCGTGCATCCAGGAGCTCGCCGGTCAGAAAGCGGAAGTCCGGCGAGGCAAATAACTCGGCGCGGAACTGGCGGCCGCTCAGCGTGGCGAAGACCAGCTTTCGAACGCAGGAGTTGAGTACGGCGCCGCCACCGGCGACTCCTACATCGGCCGTTGACGGCAGGTTATATTGTGTCCTTTCGGTAAGCATGCGTGACCCCGTCAGGCCGTTAGTTAAGTTGGTCCGTGGATTGGGGGGGCACTGTAGATTTTGCGGTGATTAGGAGGCTATTCGCCGTACGGGCGGTCTGCCCTTCCGAACAAAAAGTCCTGTCCAAACGGCATAGGCCAGGATGACCGCGGCGTTCAACCAGACAATCTCCGGGACCGATGCGGCGCCTCTTGCCCATGCGCTGGTCAAATCCAAATCGACCACGAGCAATGTAACCGCGACGGGAACGCCGAAAAGAAAACTGAGGTGAGGCCTTTGGAATCGCCGGCGCTTCTTGAACACGCGCTGGACCAGAAGGGTCGAGAGCAGGATCGCGACCAGCGGAAGGGCCACATAAAAGCCGAGCGCGAGGGCAACGTGGCCCCTCCAGGGAGCTTTGAAGGCCATGATCGCACTAAAGACCAATGAAAGCGTCGAGCGCCTCAACAAGAGCCAAAAGGTTGGACCGGGCCTGGGCGGATTAGGTTCCTTGGGGGTTTCTCGCAGTTGCGGTCCCCATTCGGTTTCATCGAGGGTGCGATCTTCGCGCTGAATCTGGAACTGCCGGCGAAACCGGAAGCGCCATAGGCCCATGCCGACGACCCAGAACAGAAAAATGAAAGCGGCGATCCCGATGTCGCGGACGAAGGGAGAGTGGGGATCACGGATCTCCCTCCTGATCATCATCCAGGAGATGGCTATAAATGCGACCGCCGCCGCCACCTGAATCCATGCGAACCGGGCTACAAACTTCCGCTCGCGCGCCGATTTGGTGTCGTCCGTGGCGATCGCCCGCCGGCTGACAAAGACACCGCCTAGCATCGCGAACACAGCGCCGAGCGGCCCGGCAGCGGCCCAGGCACCCTTGACCGCCGATCCCGAGGCAGCGGCCAGACCCGCTCCGACCG
Source organism: Bryobacterales bacterium (assembly GCA_963723015.1). GTDB lineage: Bacteria > Acidobacteriota > Terriglobia > Bryobacterales > Bryobacteraceae > PALSA-243. Next base: position 236,800 of record CAVRPF010000010.1, on the reverse strand, counting down.
CCTTGGCGGAGGTCCCCACCGGTAGAGCAGCTAGCACCTGCCGGGTGAACTCCGGCTTCGGCGAGGTCCGCTCCAGCGCGTTTTCGACGAAGGCGAGGACCTGCTCCTGGAGGAGCCTCCGGCCCCGCGTCAGGCGCTGCCGGACGGCGTCCTCGGACAGCTCTAGTGCGAGGGCCACCTGCTCGACGGAGGCGTGCTGGCGGTAAAACAGTATCAAGGGTTCGCGGTAGGTCTCGGGGATGGCCTCCATCTGGCGCCAGAGGATGGCCTCCTCCTCCCGGCTTATGGCCTGATCGAGAGGGCCAGGCTCAGGCGCGGCCAGCGAGGGGGCCGCGGTTTCCAGCGGTTCCGCCCGGAGCATGGGCTCGAACTTCTCGCTTCGGCGGGCCCGGCGGCCAAGGTTCCGAACGATGCCGCAAAGCCAGGACCGCAGTTTCTCGGGCTCGCGCAGGGCGGGAAGTTGCTTCCAGGCGACGACAAAGGCCTCCTGGGCCAAATCCTCACTTTGGGCCAGGCTGCCCGTGGCATTGTAGGCCAAGGCGCAGATTAGCGCCTGGTACCGGGCGACGATCCGGCCGAAAGCGTCGGCATCGCCGTGGCGGGTTTGGGCAACGAGGTCCGCGTCGGCCTGTTCCAGGGGGACCATCTCCTCGGAGGGTATCATGCTACTGAAGAAGTGCCAGAAAAGGCCGCGCTGTGACACGACTTGATCGTCGAGAGAAACAAAGTACGTTTTTGATCGCTTGCTTTGTCACAACGACGCTCTTTTCGGCACTGATACGGTATGAAACCCAAGCTTCCACCTCTGCTCTCGCTTTCGCTTGTCGTTGTCAGCCTCGGCCGCGGTCAGGATCCGGCCGCACAATTGAAGCGGATCGGTCCGCAGCCCGCTTTTGCGGATCTGGCTTACGCCAATCAGTCGCCGGTCGAAAAACTTGACCTATACTTGCCCCCACCCAGCGCCGTTCCGGCTCCCCTCGTCATCTGGATTCACGGGGGCGGCTTCATGGTCGGCGACAAAAGATCCATGCCGAGGCAGAATTTCGGGCCTGCGCCCAAACCCACAAGCATGATGGGCCCGTATCAAATCCAGGTGCCCGACGTCGCAGCGCTTACCGCCAAAGGCTATGCCGTTGTGAGTCTAAACTATCGGCTGGCAGAGTCGATGTTCGCCGCTGCCTATCCCGCCCTTCGGGATGGCAAAGCCGCGGTGCGTTTCCTTCGCGCCCACGCAGTTAAATATCACCTCGATTCAAGCAAGTTTGCGGTTTGGGGCGATTCCGCCGGCGGGTACATGGCCGCGATGCTGGGCGTCACCGGAGACCAGGCCACGGCCTTTGACGATCCTAGTCTCGGCAACGCAGGGGTCTCCAGCGCCGTGCAGGCGGTGGTGGTCTGGTACGGCGCGGAGGATCGTCTGCCGGATCCCTGAGCTCAGTATCGTTCACTACCTTTCCAAGGCCAAGATCCTGCCGGCTTTCCGGATAGTAAACGGTGATGCCGATCAGATCATCTCTCCAGCCCAGGCACAGCGGCTTAACGAGGCGCTTACCAAGGCCGGGGCAATATCAACGCTCACGATATTGCCTGGAGCTGGTCACGAAGACCCTGCCTATATGGCCACTCAAATGGTACCTACCCTCGCCTTTCTCGATCATATTTTTCTTGGCACAATTGGGATGCACCGTGGTGTTGGGTCTTGGAATGCTTTGAATGGTAGAATGTAACCCTTTATGAATCGCAAATACGTAGGCACGGGCATTGGTGTGGGTCTCTGTATCGGAGTAGCGTTGGGGGCGGCCATGCACAATGTAGGTGTAGGGATTGCCCTTGGCGTCTCAATTGGAACGGCTCTCGGCGTTGCATTTGCACGCAAGAAGAACAACGATTGAGATATGAGCCGCGAAACGAGCCGCCAGAGAGTCTGATAATCCGACGGAATGGGTGGTTCACTGACGATTCGCGCGATGGTGGAAGGCGAATAACGGGCGGCTGCCGATTCCAAGAACCCTTCTGGGGCGGGCCGCGGGGGCCGATCTCCGCCGCGAAACATTCGTGATTGCCGCCGTGCCTGGCCAAAAAAGTTATGCGATTTTGCTTTTGGAAAGGCCCGTTTGGCGGCCATTTCAGAGTGTCACCCAAGTACGGCCGCAGTCGATCCTTTTCGGCCAGGCAGGATTCATCATATTACGCGGCCGCAGGCGTCGCGAGCCGGGCCAGCGTTTCGCGGTAGTTCCAAGGCATCCATTCCGACGGGTTTCGCCTCAACTCCTCGGCGTGCCGGAGTAACTCGGTCAGATAGTCGAACGAATTGGCCCCGTTCAGCTCGCAGGTGTGGATCAGGCTCATGAACAGGTCGCCGACTCCGGCGCCGTTCAGCGTCTTATAGAAGAGGGCGTTCCTGCGGTTCAGGATAGCTTTCTTCAGGGCCCGCTCCACGATGTTGTTGCCGAGCGGCGCACCGGCTTGCCGCAGGAAAAGCGTCAGCTTCAGCCGGTGATTCAGTAAATAGGAGATGGCTTTGCCCAGGCCGGAGTTCGGTTCCGTCTTATGCTCGGCCAACTGGCCGCGGAGCCCTTCCAACTCGATCAGGCACTCGGCAAGACCGACAGTCTGGGGAGGCATCAATTCCAAAAACGTTGCCGGCGCCACCGTCGGCCGCACTGATGCGGGGCTGGTCCCCGCCATCCGTTTGAGCTTGCCGTATTCCAGGTGCAGGGCCTTGGATGCACGGAAAACCCCATGCTCTCGAGCCGCTTTCGCCGCTTCTGCCCACAACGCCTCTGGGATCGGCAAGCGCGCCTGGTGTCCTTTTCGCCAGCGCTCGAAACGCCGGCAGACCCTCCGCATGCCGACGGGAATCTCAAACGGTTCTTTGGTGGCCATGGCCGGCCCTCCTCGCCCTGCAGGACGTAAAGACCGAAGTTACCAATTACGGGTGGGCGGAGTCATGCAAGCTTGCCGGAACCTCACAGTTATATTTAAGGCGGACGAAGCCAATCAGGCGCTCCTTATCCGCACGGCCCGGGGGCGCGCATCGCTGCGGGGGAGTCCACGGGCGCAAGGCCCCAGCGCCAAGGAAGAACCCGCCCACCAGAGCCGCGCACGCCGCTGTCATTGCCCAGCTCATTTGCCGAAACGCGGCGCATACTCAGACTCGCACGCGCCGGTGTCGACATCGCAATAGTCGGAACAGCAGTCGCTGTCCTTTGCGCACGATCCGCCATTGTCAACGCAGCAGCCCGTCTGGCTGCCGTCGTAATACGCGCCCGCGCTACAGTCGTTGCCAGAAACTCTGTTCGTCGATGAGCTGCACCCGGAGGGGCAGCTATAGTACGCCAACTGGTTATAGTGGCCAAAGCAACCCGTCGATGTGCACGAGCCCTGGGCATATACGGTTGGCTGGACGAGGGACAGTAGACGTGCCGCTAGCCCTCTGCCAGAGCCGCACTTGCGCATCTGCTGGACGGCCTGCGCGGCCCTTCTTGCGTCCCAACGTGGATCGGGGCGCATTCCGTCGAAGAACCCTGTCAGCCGCCGGCCGGCAGCGGACACCATAACTGTCTGCCTGACGTGGCGCGCCGTAGGATGGCGGAAGCGCCCCGCGTCCCATTGCGACGCGAGCGCGATAGCCACGCCAACGCTTATTACCAGACACACAAAGATTGCCAATCGTTTGGTCAACATAGATATCGTCCTTTCGTCGAGATACGCAGCGAGAGCCGAGTAAGCTATCGGCCGCCGGCCGGCGGCCCGCCAGAGAACGTGTACCGCCGCAGCCCACTTCCCGCGCTGGTCAGTAAAGTAAGTCCCTCGAAGCGTCGGTGACAAAGAATCACTGGATCGGCTGCAACTGTGATTATGCATCAGTGTTCGCCAGTCCTTTCGATGAAGTCGGCCGCTCGATTGACGTATGCCTCGATCTCAGATGCGACATCCTCGGCGTTTAGTTCGGGAGCGGCCTGCTCGCGCTATGCCGCAAGCACTCGTTCGAAGAAGCCCAAGAAATTTGCGGCGCCGTTCTCAAACCAAGGGGTTTGGCGAACTGGCACGCGCACCGCTAAATAGGAGCCGCGCCGGGCGCTAAACTAACACAATAGCCACCCATGAGGCACGTTATCGCCGGACTTGCCGGCCATATCGATCACGGCAAAACGGCCCTGGTGAAAGCCCTCACCGGCATAGACGCCGACCGGCTGGAAGAAGAGAAGCGCCGCGGTATCACCATCGATCTCGGGTTTGCCCATCTGCAACTCACGCCCAACCTGCGCCTCGGTTTTGTGGACGTGCCCGGGCATGAGCGCTTTGTCAAGAATATGCTGGCGGGCGCGGGCGGATTCGACCTGGTCCTGTTCGTGGTCGCCGCCGATGAATCCATCAAGCCCCAGACTCGCGAACATTTCGATATCTGCCGCCTGCTCGAAATTCCGCGCGGCATCGTCGTGCTCACCAAGTGCGACCTGGTCGACGAGGACATGGTAGGCCTGGTCAAGCTCGAAATGGAAGAGCTGGTTGCAGGCACCTTCCTTGAAGACGCGCCCATGATTCCCGTTAGCTCTATCACCGGCGCCGGCCTCGACACGCTGCGCGCGCAACTGGCGCGGGTGGCCGCATCCGTACCCGCCAGAAATGCCGCCGGCCATTTTCGCCTGCCTATCGACCGGGTCTTCTCCGTAAAAGGCTTTGGCACGGTGGTGACCGGGACTCTGATTTCCGGCTCGATAGAAAGGGATCGCGAAGTGGAAGCGTATCCTTCCGCGCGCCGTCTGCGTGTCCGCGGAATCGAAGTCCACGGAGACTCGACCGGCCGCGCCACTGCGGGCCAGCGGACAGCGCTAAATCTTGCGGGCGGCGACGCGGCGAATCTTGCGCGCGGCGACGTGCTTTCCGAGCCCGCTCGTTTCCGCGCCATCCGCGAATTGGATTGCCGCCTGCACCTGCTTCCATCCGCTAAGCCGCTCAAGCATCGAGCGCCCGTGCATTTTCATTCCGGGACGGCGGAAATTGAAGCTGAGGTCCGTCTCTTTGGCGCGGCGAATTTGAAGCCGGGCGCAACCGCGTATGCACGGCTGGTGTTGCGCGAACCCGCGCTGTTGCTGCCGGGGGACCGCTTTATCGTTCGCCGATTTTCGCCCGTCACCACAATCGGAGGCGGCGTGGTGGTCGATGCCGGCGCGCGCCGCTACAAGAAAACCGAGGATATCGGCGCGCGGCTGGACGATTTATCGTCGTCCGATCCCGTTAAGCGAGTATCGCGGCTGGTGCGCGAATCGCACACCGGCGCGGCGCTCTCCGAATTGGTGGCGCGCACCGGGATGATGGAGAGCGAAATCGCCGGCGCGGCAGACAAAGCCCGGCTCGTTTCGATTCCGCATCCCGACACGTGGTACATCGATCCGGATTGGTTCCAAGCCGCCGGTGGACGCGTGATTGAGACAGTCCGCGAGTTCCATCGGGCCAACCCGCTCCAGCCCGGTATGTCGCGTAGCGATCTCTACGCCGCCGCGCTGCCCGATGCCCCGGCGTTCCTCCTGGATGCATTGCTGGCCGGCTCGAAGGAGATCGCGGCAGAGGGCGAGATCGTACGACTGCGGACGCATCGAGTCGCGCTCAAAGCGGACGAAGAGCAGGCTCGGGCCGCTATCGAGCGCGCATTTGACACGGCCGGCCTGGCGGTCCCCGCGATGCAAGAAGTGCTGGCGCAATCGGGTGTAGAAGCCGCGCGTGCCCGCACTCTACTACAGCAGCTCATGCGCGAACAGCGCCTGGTGCGGATCGGTCCGGAACTGGTTTTCCATCAATCGGCCATCGCCAAACTGCGCCACTTGCTAGCGGCGCGGAAAGGCGAACGCTTCCAGGTCGGCGCATTCAAAGAATGGACCGGGGTCTCGCGCAAGTATGCGATTCCGCTGCTCGAATTCCTCGACCGCGAAAGAGTCACGCGCCGCGAGGGCGATGAGCGCGTGGTCCTGTGAATGGACGTCTGGCAAGCGTTATGATATAACCCATGCGTTACCGTTTTGCCCTGTGGTTTGCCCTAGTCCTGGCGCTGGCGCCGGCCCCGTCCATCGCCGACGGCCAACACGCGCTGACTCTCTCTGACATGCTTGCTTGGAAGCGCATCCAATCGCCCTCGGTCTCCGCCAATGGCGAGTGGTTCGCGTATCGTCTCGCGCCCGCCGAAGGCAATGCCGAGGTGGTAGTCCGCAATCTGAAATCCGGCAAGGAACTCCGCTTTCCTATCGGCGATCCCGGAGAGTCTATACCCGCCGCTGCGGCGCCCGGCCCGGCCGCCGCGCCTATCGTTGCGGGGAGCGCAGATCCATCCATTTCCGCCGACTCGCGGTGGATCGCGTTTCACGCATACCCTACCACGGAGCAGGCGAAGCGCTTGAAAAAAGATCGCAAGCCTATCCAGACCAAGGCGGTCCTGGTGGAGCTCGCCACCGGCAAGAAGACGGAGTTTGAAAAGATCCGGCGATTCGCTTTTTCCGGTGAAGACTCCACCTGGATCGCGCTGCAGCGCTATGGCCCCGAAGTTTCCACGACGCCGCCCGTGCCCCTGCCCTCCGCCGCATCTGGCGGGGCTCCGGCTCCAGACCGGGCCACCGGATCCGACCTTCTCCTGTATGAGCTTGCCACCGGCAACGAGCTAAACGTAGGCAACGTGGCTGAGTTTTCATTCAACAAAAAGGGCAATTTTCTGGCATACGCCATCGACGCTCAAGATAAAGCCGGCAACGGCATCGAGCTGCGCAATATGAACACCGGCGCGACGCAACCACTCGACAGTGCGGCAGCGATCTATCGGAGTCTCACCTGGAATCGGGAGGGCGACGCTCTGGCTGCGGTTCGCGGCGCCGAGGATAAAAGCTACGAAGACAAACTCTACAGCCTGGTCGCCTTCAAGGATTTCGGCGCTAACGGTCCGGCTACTAAAATCGTGTACGATCCCAAAACGGACAGCAACTTCCCCGCTGGCATGACCGTCAGTTCCACGCGTCCGCCGCTTTGGCGCGCCGATTTCTCAGCGGTATTATTCGGTATCCACGAAGTTAAGCCGAAGAAGAACGCGGCCAAGGACACCGCCAAAGATGCCGCGAAGGAATCGGATTCCGCTGCCACAACCAAGCCCACCGATACGCCGGATCTCCCCGACCTGGTGATCTGGCATTATAAGGACCCGCGTCTGCAAACGCAGCAGCAGGTGCAGGAGAATGCCGACAAGAACTTCAGCTATCTGGCAGCTTATCTGCCGGCATCGAATAAATTCGTCCGGCTGTCGGATGACTCCTTGCGTCAGGTAAACATCGCTCCCGAACAAAAGTATGCCTTGGGCGTGGACATCCGCGAATATGAGCGCATGGGGAATCTCGACGGCAAGCGTTTCCAGGATGTATATGCGGTCGATGCTTCCACGGGCCAGCGCCACCTCGCTCTGAAACACGCCGAGCACGTGATGGGCGAGTCGCCCGACGGCTTGCGCGTCCTGTATTATCAGGATGGCAATTACTTCAGTTATGACATGGAGGCAGGTAACTCGACAAACCTGACTTCCAAGATTCCGTCTAAGTTCATCGACACAGACAATGACGTGAATGTCGTGAAGCCGCCCACTCCATCGTTGGGCTGGTCGAAGGATTCCTCCGCCGTATTGCTCAGCGATGGCTGGGATATCTGGAAAGTTCCCGTAGCCGGCGGTCAGCCGGTAAATCTGACCGTGAATGGCGGCAAGGAGAAGATCCGTTACCGCCGTCTCTTCCGCCTGGACCCTGACGAACGAGGCGTCGACCTCAATGGTCCGATCTATATCTCCGCTTACGGCGAATGGACCAAGAAAGGCGGCATTGGCCTGATCGAGCCGGGCAAATCCGGCGTCGACATGCTGCAGTGGGGCGATGCCGCGTATAACCAGCTTATTAAAGCCAAATCGGCCGATACCTACCTATACACGCGCGAGACGACGTCGGAATATCCCAATTATCTGGTGACGAATCGGCTGCTGGAAAATGGTCAAAAGGTAACGGACGCCAACCCGCAGCAGAAAGATGTCCTTTGGACAGCCGGCGTGAAGCTGGTGGATTACAGCAGCACCCGCGGCGAAAAACTGCAGGCGGCGCTCTTCCTGCCCGCGAACTATCAGGCGGGCAAACACTATCCGGCGATTGTGTATATCTACGAGAAGCTTTCGCAGGGAGCGAATCAATATCCGCAACCCGGTTATAACGGATTCAACATTGCGCATTACACGAGCAACGGCTATGCCGTTATCGAACCGGACATCGTATATAAGGTTAACGATCCGGGCATGTCGGCAGTGGCTTGCGTGGTTCCGGCGGTAAAGGCGGCGATCGCCACAGGCGTGGTCGATCCGCAGCGGGTCGGCTTACAGGGTCACTCCTGGGGCGGATACCAGACCGCGTTTCTGGTTACTCAGACCGATATCTTCCACGCCGCCGTGGCGGGCGCGCCACTTACGGACATGGTGAGCATGTATAGCTTGATCTATCGCAACACGGGCGGCACTAATCAGGCTATTTTCGAGAGTAGTCAGGGCCGGTTTGCCGGCGGTTACTGGGACAATATGGAAGCTTACATTCGCAATTCGCCCGTATATCACGCCAAGAATGTCAAGACTCCCCTGATGATTCTCGCCAATGATAAAGACGGCGCCGTGGATCAGACGCAGGGCATCGAATATTTCAATACTCTCCGCCGTTTGGAAAAGCCAGTCATCCTGCTGGAATACAAAGGCGAGAATCACGGCTTGCGATTGCCCAAGAATATGAAGGACTACACCGTGCGCATGCGCGAATTCTTCGACCATTATCTTATGGATAAACCCGCGCCTAAATGGATGGAAGAGGGAATTCCACTGCTCAAGATGAAGGACCATCTGGAAGAGCGAGTGACGGAAATGACCAAACCAGCGGCGCAGCCGGCATCCACGACTACCGCGGGCGGAGGGCAATAGCCACGATGCGTCTCTTTCGGTTGCGCAACGTTCCAGCCGGTTCAGCCGCTCCGCTTGGCCACCTGGAAACCCAAGTCATGGAAATCCTCTGGTCCAGCGGCGAAAGCAATGTTCGCGAAGTTGGCAGACAACTCGATCGCCCTCTGGCTTACACCACGGTCATGACCACGCTCGACCGTCTATATAAAAAAGGCCTGCTGGCCCGCCGCAAGTCGGAACGCGCCTTCATTTATTCGGTGCAAGTGACCCGGCGGGAATGGGAGCAGAAACGGGCCGGCGATTTTATGGCCTCTTTTCTCGCCGGACCGCAGGCCGCGGGCAAGACGCTGATTTCCTGTCTGGTAGACGCCGTCGGAACGCAGGATGAAGCCCTGCTAGACGAACTGGAGCGAAAGATCAGGATCAAGCGCCAGGAATTGAGGGGAAAACCATGATTCTTCCCTACGCATGGCGGTTAGTTTTTCTATGTCTGGCGGCGTTCTTTCTGGTGAATCTGCCGCTCGCTTTGGGCTCGCGTGCCCTCGCGCCTGCGGTTCTCCGGTTCGCAGAGCGCTTGCGCGCGCGGTCCGCCGCGCGCGTTCTGCTCGCGCTGCGGCTGGCTCCCGCCGCCGTCGCGCTTGCGATTGTTGCCGCCCTTTGCGTGCCCAGCTACCTCTCTCTCGAAGCGGAAGAAGGCGCGGAATTTGTCGCCCTAACCTGTCTCGCCGCCGCGGTATTGGGCGCCGCGATTTGGATCATTTCGTGCGCCCGCGCTCTGCGCGCGGCGTTCCGTTCGCACCGCTACGTCCGCCAATGCAGGCGCGCCGGCTCGATTTGGATCGCCGATGGCCCATCGCCATTTCTAGGCATCGCAGGCGTCGCGCGGCCCAAGCTGATCGTTTCGCGCGCGGTCGTGGAGGCGCTGGACCACGATCAACTTGAAGCCGCCATTCGCCATGAGCGGGCTCACGGGAATTCAGCCGATAATTTCAAGCGCCTGCTTCTGCTGCTAGCTCCGGACGCGATTCCGCTGCTTCGCGGACCGGCGACGCTGGAACGCGCGTGGCTGCGTTTCACCGAATGGGCCGCCGACGATTGGGCGGTCAGCCAAAACGCCGCTTGTTCGCTTTCGTTGGCCGAAGCGCTGGTTCGGGTGGCGCGTCTGGGCGCGAGTACGCAAGTGTCTCCGCTCATGAGCCATTTCGCCGCTGGCGACGTCGATATTCGCACGCGCGTTGAACGGCTGTTGAGGGCGTCGGCGTCATCCGGCGCTACCGCGCCTCCCCGGTCGTCGCCGCTGGCACTCGCGTTGGGCGCAGGAATAATTGCGATTCCAGCCGCGCTGCTGCTCGCCGCCCAACCCTCGACGCTGCGTTGCGTTCACGGCCTGCTGGAAAGCCTGATGCACTGAGCGGCCTGCATTCGCGTATTATGGAATCTGGGGCGCAATATCATCGCGGTCCTTTCCAGGCGCTCGAAGCGATCCCCAGTTGCAGCCAGGCGCGGTTCAAACGCATCTAAATGTCCGGAGGCAGAATGGAATCCTCGGTTCTTGTTCCCATGGTGGTCGAGCAGACCTCACGCGGGGAACGCGCGTACGACATCTATTCACGGCTATTGAAAGAGAATATTATCTTCCTGGGAACGCCCATCGACGATCAGGTGGCGAACCTGATCATCGCGCAATTACTGTTTCTGGAAGCGGAAGATCCGGAAAAAGACATCTCCATCTATGTCAATTCGCCCGGCGGCTCCATCACGGCCGGCCTGGCGATTCTCGACACCATGGCGTTCATCCGCCCCGATATCGTCACCATCTGTGTGGGGCAGGCCGCGTCGATGGCCGCCGTGCTGCTGGCCCGAGGCGCCAAAGGCAAACGCTTCAGCCTGCCCAATTCCCGCATCATGATTCATCAGCCGTCGATGCAAGGCCTGGCTGGTCAGGCGGCCGATATCGACATCTACGCGCGCGAGATTTTGCGCATGCGCGAGATCCTCAACAAGATGCTCTCCGATGCAACCGGGCAGCCTTTGGATCGCGTGGCGAGGGATGTGGACCGCGATTACATCATGGAGCCCGATCAGGCAGTCGATTACGGCATGATCGACCGCGTGATCACCAGCCGCGAACTGGCGCCCTTAGCGCTTAAGAGTTGATCTCCGAATCGAGCTGAATCTTCAACGCGGAGGAACGGAGAGGCGGAGACGGCGGGGAGTTCTGTATGTTCTGAGATCTCGCTTCGCCAAGTTCTTGTAATCTCTCCGCGTTTTCTCCGCCGTTCCGCGTCTCCTTGGAACTCACGCCTCTATTTCGCCTACTCTTCCTTGATCGCCTCGCCAGTGATCAACCGCGCGCCGCGGCTGAAGGTGATGTACTGAAATCCCCACTGGACGAATACGATCACGCGGTTCTGGAACTGAACCAGGTACATCAGGTGAACGAAAAGCCACACCAACCACGCGAGCAGCCCCGAGAGATGCGCGCCGAAAATTCGCGCCACCGCCGCGCCGCGGCCGATCACGGCTAAATCGCCTTTATCGAAATAATGGAACGGCGCGAGCTGTTTCGGCTCGACCTGCCGTTCGCGGCATCGGCCCGCGCTGCTATCGCCCGCGCTGCATAGGCTCCGCCTTGCATGGCCACCTGCGCCACGCCCGGCAGTGGTTTGCCATCGGGGCCGTTCAGCGTAGCCAGGTCGCCCACTACGTAAATGTTAGGCCAATTTGGAACGGTGAGGTCCGGATTGACCAGAATGCGCCCCTGCTTGTCGGTGGGCGCTTGAGTCCGCGCGACCAGAGCGCGCCCAAAGCTGGTGACGGTTACACCCCCGGCCCAGAGCACGTTCTTCGTAATCAAAGATTCGGATTGGCCGCGATGATTGTGGAACGTGACGCTGTTCGCGTCCACCCCCACCACCCGCACGCCCGCGCGCACTTGCACGCCCAAGCGAATGAGCGAGCGCTCGGCGCGCACGGCGAGGTCGTCGGGGTACGAAGGTAGCACGTGGCTCGATCCATCCAGCAGGAAAATTTGCGTCTCTTGCGGACGAATCGCGCGAAAATCGTGCTTGAGCGTGTGGCGCGCAATTTCGCCCAGCGCGCCCGCCAATTCCACACCAGTCGGACCCGCGCCAACAATCGCGAACGTCAGCCATGCGCGCCGCAGTTCCGGGTTGTCCGCGCGTTCCGCCGCCTCAAAAGCATACAGAATCTTGTGCCGGATGGCGGTAGCTTCTTCGATGGTCTTGAGGCTTGGCGCCCACGTGGACCACTGGTCATTGCCGAAATACGAGCTTTTGGAGCCGGTGGCCACCAGCAGATAGTCGTATTCGAAGATTGCGCCATCTTTTAAAATGAGCCGTTGCGCCCGCGGATCGATATCGGCCCCTTCGCCCATCAGCACGCGCGTGTTGCGCTGGCGGCTGAGAATGCCGCGCAAGGGGGCCGAGATGTCGGCCGGCGAGAGCGAGCCTGTCGCGACCTGATAGAGCAATGGCTGGAAGAGGTGAAAATTGCGCCGGTCGATGAGAGTTACGTCGACGGGAGCGCGCCGCAAAGCGCGCGCGGCATAGAGGCCGCCGAATCCGCCGCCGAGGATAATAACGCGCTGGCTCAGACTTTCAGGATAGCGGTTCGCCGGGCGATGACGCCGCCCGCAGCAGTCTATCCCGTACGCCAGCCCACTCGGGCGTCGCCGGCGGCTCCTCGATGGCGATCCAATCGAGACCCTCCGTGTCGAGCCGATGCAGCGTTTCGTACAATACCGCCGCATATTCCCGTGGATCCGCCGGCATCTCAGCTTTGATGCCTCGTCCGGGCGGCAACGCATCAGCGTCTCCAGCCCGCAAGAGGACCAACGGCGTGCGCGGCCGGTAGTGGCGCGGATGCATTCCCGGCGATTCGTGCGCGGCGTTCAGCGGCGCGCCCGCAACCGTTATTGGCCCAATCAGCGCTTCGATCTCCGGTAAAGGAATCGTGCCCGGCCGCAACAGTGTATAGCGTCCCGCTAGCGAGAGCACGGTCGATTCGATTCCCACGCGCGACGGTCCCCCATCCAGCACATAATCCGCCAGCGCTTGCGGAACGTGCGCGGCTGTGGTCGGCGAGAGCTCTGTAAAGCGGTTTGCGCTCGGCGCCGCGATGGGTACGCGCGCCAGCCGAATCAGTTCGAGCGCCAGCGGATGCGCCGGCATTCTCAAGCCGACGCCAGGCAGTCCGGCGGTGACGATATCCGGCACCGATGAACGTTTCGGCAGCACGAGGGTCAGTGGACCGGGCCAGTAGCGCCGCGCCAACGCTTCCGCCGCGGGAGGCCACTCCGCGGCCAATCCGCGCGCCATTTCGATGGAATCGACATGCACGATCAGCGGACTGGTCTTCGGCCGCTTTTTGGCTGCGAAGATCCGCTCCACCGCCGCAGCGTCGAGCGCATTCCCGCCCAGCCCGTAGACGGTTTCAGTAGGGAACGCCACCAGCTTTCCGGCGCGGATGAGTTCAGCGGCGTGGGCTACATTCGAGGCGCCGGCGCTCACTCGGGCAACTCGTCCTTACCGTCGTCCTGGCCCGCGGTCCGGCCCGTCTTGCGCCACACCAGAAATGCGTGAATCAGCGGGTCCAGATCGCCTTCCAGCACGCGGTCCACATCGCCCAGCGCGAGCTTGCTGCGCAGATCCTTCACCAACCGGTACGGCGCCAGAACGTAGTTGCGGATCTGGCTGCCGAAGTTGATCTCCAGCTTGGAATCTTCGGTCTTGCGCGTTTCCGCGCGCTTCTTTTCCAGCTCGAATTCGTACATGCGCGCGCGCAGTTGTTTCATCGCGGTGTCGCGGTTTTTGTGCTGCGATCGCTCGTTCTGGCACTGCACCACGATTCCGGTCGGGAAGTGGGTGATGCGCACCGCCGAATCGGTCATGTTCACGTGCTGGCCGCCCGCGCCCGAGGCGCGGAAGGTATCGATGCGCAGATCCTCCTGCTTGATGTCGATCTTGATCTCTTCGTCGATTTGCGGATAGACGAACACGGACGCGAATGAAGTGTGCCGCCGCGCATTGGCATCGTACGGCGATATCCGCACCAACCGGTGTACGCCGATCTCCGATTGCAACAGGCCGTAGGCGCTCTCGCCATTCACTTCGAAGGTTACCGATTTGATTCCCGCGCCTTCGCCTTCCAGCCGGTCGGTGATTACGGTTTGGAAGCCCTGCCGCTCCGCCCAGCGCAGATACATGCGCAACAGCATCTCGGCCCAATCCTGGCTTTCCGTTCCTCCGGCGCCGGGATGAATGGTGATGATAGCGCTGCGAGCGTCGTTCTTGCCGGAAAGCAGCATGGCCGTCTCCAGGCGCTCCAGCAGGGCGGCATAGGGCTTGATTTCGCGCGACGATATCGCCGTCGACGTCCTCGCCCTCGCGCGCCAGCTCGAACAACGTGTCGAGATCGTCGGTGATGGAACGAATCCGCTCGTCGTCGGCGATGAATTCCTCCAGCCGCTTGCGGTCCTGCATCACTTTTTGACTGCGTTCCGGCTGGGTCCAGAAATCGGGCGCGGAGATTTGCGCTTCGGTGGCGGCTAGCTTCTGTTTCTGCGCGGGGGCGTCAAAGATACCTCCGCACGGCGAGCGCCTGTTCGCGGAGGGGCTGGTATTCGCGTTCCAACTCTTCGAGTGTCATGGGGTATCTAATCCAATTCTAACAAATAGCCCGCTTTCCCGACATTGCGCGCGCGCGTCTTGCCCATCGTCATCTCCGCGCCCTGCGCCTCGTGGATATGGCCGCAGAAGAACCATTCCGGCTGATAAGTTTCGATGAACTCGCGCACTGCCGTAGAGCCCGCGTGAATTCCCGGCCGCACTTGATCGAGCGCCGTCCCGTATGGCGGCGCGTGGCAGATCAGCGCCAGCGGTTTCAGCTCCGCGAAGCGCTGCAACCGCTCCGTTAGCTGCGCCTCGCTATATTCGCCGGGCGTGTTAAACGGCGTCGGGCTGCTGTAGCCCAGACCCGCCACGCGCCATCGGCCCACCTCCATGTGACGCTCGTGAAAATTGTGCAGCCCGCAGCGGGCGCACATCCCGGCGATCTGGTCCGCCGATTCGTGATTCCCGGGCAGCACGTAGACCTTGTCGCCGCGAGTGCGCAGAATTTCGCCGCAGCGCTCGATTCCCTTCCCCCATGTCACTTGATCGCCGGCGGCAATATAGTAATCAGCCTCCACGCTCAGCACCCGTTCGAGCGCCTTCCAATCATTGTGAATATCGGAGAAAATCTGGAGTTTCAATTCTTGCATCGTAACGCAGTCTCGCTATACTTTTGGATGCTGGAAGGCTTTGGATGAGGGAAGGCTTTAGGTAGACACTGCTATGGGCGAATACGATAACGAAGAGCTTTCCCGAATCGTCGCCGAGCTGAACCGCGCCGCGCCCAGCCAGAAGTTCGCGGCCGCTGGCCGGATTCCGCAATCCACCGCTTCGCTCGATCAATTGCTGGCCACCGCCGCCAGTCGCAACGCTTCGGACGTGGTCATTGTCGCGGGCGCGCCTGCCGTCTTCCGCATTAATGGCGCCTTGAATCTTGCCAGCGGACCGGGCCTGGATGCCGACGATATTCGCAGCCTGGTACTACCGCTGCTTGAGCCTTCGCAGATGGAAGAGCTGCAGCGGAAGAAATCGGTGGACCTCAGCTTTGTGCGCGAAAACCTGGGCCGCTTCAGGATCAATATTCATCATCAGCGCGGTACGCTAGCCGCCAGCATTCGCCTGCTGCCCTCGCGCATTCCATCGCTCGAATGGCTGCACCTGCCCACATCGCTCGCCAAGCTGGCCGAGCGCCGCCAGGGCTTGGTGCTGGTGACCGGACCCACCGGCTGCGGAAAGACATCCACGCTAGCGGCGCTTATCGATCTGGTCAATACGCGCCGCGCCGCGCACGTAGTTACGATCGAAGATCCGGTGGAATATCAGCACCCCAACCGCAATTCCATCGTTGAACAGATTGAAGTGGGCCGCGATACGCCCGATTTCGCCATCACGCTGCGCAGCATCATGCGGCAGACGCCGGACGTGATTCTGGTGGGCGAGATGCGCGACGCTGAAACCATGGCGACCGCGCTCACCGCCGCAGAGACCGGCCACCTGGTGTTTTCCACGCTGCATACCAATGACGCCGTGCAAGCGGTCTCGCGGATTCTCGATTCTTTCGGCAGCTCCAACCAGCCGCAGATCCGTCAGCAGATTTCGCTCGCTTTAGCCGCGGTAATCGCCCAGCAATTAATCCCCGGCATCGACGGCGTCAGCCGCTGGCCGGCCACTGAGGTCATGATTGCGACCGACGCCGTGCGCGCCCTCATCCGCAAGGGCGACGACCACCAGCTTCGCTCGCAGATTTCGGTGGGCCGCGCCGAGGGCATGATGACGATGGAGCAATCGCTCGCCGAATTGGTCCGCGCCAACCGGATCACGCGCGATACGGCGCTGGCGCACTGCTTTCGGGTGGATGAATTCAATCGCTATTCGGCGTAATGCAAGGCGCGAACCTGCGATAATCCAGCGGGAGGACTTTGGGTTGTGATCAGGACAGTGTCCATACTGGCGTGCTGCATGGCGGCGCTGATGGCCGTTGCGGCGCAAGCCGCCGTCAAAGTGGAGAAAACGGATTACAAGGGTTGGCCGAATTGCTATCGGGTGACCAACGGCGAAGTGGAATTGATAGTCACGGCGGACGTGGGTCCGCGTATCATCCGCTTCGGGTTCGCGGGCGGTCAGAACGTCTTCAAGGAGTTTCCCGAGCAGCTCGGCAAGACCGGCGAGGCGGAGTTTCAATTGCGCGGCGGGCACCGTGTTTGGAAGGCTCCGGAAGACCCGGTGGCTAGTTGGGCGCCGGATAATGCGCCCGTGCAGATCGAAATTACAGCCGATGGCCTGGTGGCGCGCGAGCCGGTCGAGCCGCTTACTAGACTGCAAAAGGAGATCGCCGTTCATCTGGCGCCGTCGGGAACGCAAGTCACCGTGATTCATCGGATCGCGAACAAGTCGCTTTTTCCACTCGAATTCTCCGTCTGGGCCATGAGCATGATGGCGCAAGGCGGCATGGCGATCACGGGCTTCCCTCCCCGCGGAAACATCCCGTGGACCTGGCCGCGACGAATCCGTTGGTGATGTGGGCCTACACCGATCTTTCCGATAAGCGATGGAAATTCACCCAAAAGTATTTGATGCTGCGCCAGGACCCCGGCATAGCGGACGCGCAGAAACTCGGGCTATTCAATCCGAATACCTGGGTGGCCTACGTTCGGAACGGGGAGGCCTTTGTGAAGCAGGCGCGCGCAGATCCGGAGAAAACGTATCCGGACTTCGGATGCGCGTTCGAGACATTTACTAACAATGAATTTTTGGAAATAGAAACGCTGAGCCCACTCACAAAAGTGCTGCCGGGTGGGAGCGCCGAGCATGTGGAGCACTGGTCGCTCTATCGCGGCGTGCGGCTTGCGGATTTTACCGATGCGGAATTGGACCGTGTCATCCTGCCGATGTTGCGGAAAATTGACCGGTAGCGTCGGAAGTCGGCTGGCAGGTGGAAACGCCCGCCGCACAAGCGCGCCGGGTTCAATGCAGGTCGCGCTTAGATATTGGTGACACGGGAGGCACAGCTTGCCGTTGCGATACAGGTGATAACCGCAAACGCGTTACCGCTCCACATCGTCTACCCCTCCGCGACTACGCCTCGGGCTCGGCCCTACGCCGGCGACCGCTAACCGCCCGCGCCGCATCGATCAGCGATCTGCGGTGATCGAAGAACTGCAGCCGGCAGTAGCGGCAGTGATATAAGTTTCCTCCCCGGCAGCGCGCGAGCAGGTTCAAGAAACCGGTCTCCATCTTGTCGATCTTGTCGCGATCCTTCAGTTTGGTAATGCTGCAAGTGCCGCAGCGCGGGCAGCGGCAGCAATCGCCGAAACGATACCGGTAGCGGCGCGGCGCGGTTTCCAGGGACTGGCATCCCGGGCAGCGGTACTTAGCCATTACGGCGAACCGCTCCAAGAAAGTCCGATGCACCCGGCGCAGCCTTCCGCCGCACCGTGCACACTTGGTCTCCACGTAAATACATATAACGCGATTTGCGCGGAAGGCACAAGAAGGTTCACAATAATAGTTACCATCCGCTTACCGCCCGTTCCATTCCTATGCTTGACCGGATCTCCGTCCATGGCGCGCGCCAGCACAACCTGAAGAATATCGACGTCGAGATACCTCGGAACAGCTTTACGGTGATTACCGGATTGAGCGGTTCGGGTAAATCTTCGCTGGCGTTCGATACCATCTATGCCGAGGGCCAGCGCCGCTACGTGGAGACGCTCTCCACCTACGCGCGCCAGTTTCTGGATCAGATGGAGCGCCCGGATGTGGATTCCATCGACGGCCTTAGTCCCGCCATCTCCATCGAGCAGAAGACCACCAGCCGCAGTCCGCGCTCGACAGTTGGGACGATCACCGAGATTTACGATTACCTGCGGCTGCTGTATTCATCTATCGGCATACCGCACTGCCCGTTGTGCGGCAACGAAATTTCGCGCCAGACCACCGAACAGATCCTGCAGCACGTAATGGCGTTGAAGCCGGACGACCGCATCATGGTAATGGCGCCGGTGGTGCGCGGGCGCAAGGGCGAATACAAAAAAGAGCTGGAGAAATTCGCGCGGCTGGGTTTCGAACGGGTCCGCATTGACGGCGTGCTACGGACCCTCGATGAACGCATTCCTCCCCTGGATAAGCGTAAGAACCATTCGATTGACGTGGTGGTAGACCGGCTGATGGTGAAGCAGGGGATCGAGGACCGGCTGGAGAAATCGATCGATGTCGCCACCAAGCTGGCGGAAGGGCTGGTGCTGATTTCGATTGTCAACGGCGAAGAGCGGCTATATTCTCAGAAGCTGGCCTGTATCGAGTGTGGAACCAGCATTCCGCAACTGGAGCCGCGCTCGTTTTCATTCAACAGCCCCTACGGCGCCTGCCCGGAATGCCACGGTCTGGGCAGTATCTGGAGTTTCGATCCGGTGAAGATTCTGGTGGATCCCGGCAAGCCGTTGTTCGATGGCGGCTTGGGACCGGGGGGCAGTTCCTGGGCAGTGAAGCAACGTCTGGAAGTCGCGGCCAGGAACGCGCGCATCAACATCAAGAAGCCGTTCGACAGTCTGCCCAAAAAAGCGCGCGAGCTGTTAATGAATGAAGTGCTCGCGGCTTTGCAGGCCAATTACGATACGAATTCCGAAGCGTATCGCGAGTGGTTGAGCGACTATATGTCGCCGCGCGCATGTCCCGCGTGTGAGGGCAAGCGACTGCGCCCCGCCAGTCTGGCCGTGCGGGTGAAGAACTATTCCGTCGCCGAATTTACCGGGCTTTCGATTGCCCGCGCGCTGACCACGGTCCGCAATTGGGAATTCAGCGAGCGCGAGATGCAGATCGCGGGACGGGTGGTGGATGAGGTGCGGCGGCGGCTGGAATTTCTTTCGGCCGTGGGCCTCGATTACTTGAGCCTGGGCCGCTCGGCCGCCACTCTTTCGGGCGGGGAGGCGCAGCGGATACGGCTGGCGACCCAGATCGGCTCCAAATTGCGCGGCGTGCTGTATGTGCTGGACGAGCCTTCCATCGGTTTGCATCCGCGCGATAACAATCGTCTGCTGGAAACGCTCACGCACCTGCGCGATATGGGGAACACGGTTTTGGTGGTGGAGCACGACGCGGAAACCATTGAGCGCGCCGATTACGTCATCGATCTGGGCCCTGGCGCGGGACGGTTGGGCGGCGAGTTGGTGGCGCATGGCGTGCCGTCCGCGATTGCCGGCGATACACAGTCGCTCACCGGCCGTTATCTTTCGGGCGCGATTGGAGATCGCAGTACCGGCCGCGCGACGGCAGCCAGGCGGGAAAAAATTGGGCATCCGCGGCGCGCGAGAGCACAACCTGAAGAACTTGGATGTGGAGATTCCGCTGGGCGTCCTGACGGTGGTTACTGGCGTTTCCGGAAGTGGAAAATCGACTTTGGTGAACGAGATTCTTTACCGGTCGTTGGCCCAGGAGATCTACGGTTCGCACGATAAACCGGGCGAGCACGACGCTATCGAGGGAATCGCTTTGATTGACAAAGTGATCCGCATCGATCAGGGGCCCATCGGGCGCACGCCGCGGTCTAACCCGGCGACCTACACCGGCCTGTTCACTTTGATTCGCGATCTTTACGCGATGCTGCCCGAATCGCGCGAGCGCGGTTACAAAGCGGGACGATTCAGCTTTAATGTAAAGGGCGGACGCTGCGAGGCGTGCCAGGGCGACGGCCTGAAGCGCATCGAAATGAACTTTCTACCGGATGTCTACGTGACTTGCGACGTGTGCCGCGGCCGGCGCTACAATCGCGAAACTCTGGAAGTAAAATTCAAGGGCTACTCCATCGCCGATATGCTCGATGCGACCGTGGAAGACGCGCTGGGGCTGATGGAAAACCTGCCGCAGATCCGCAATAAACTGCAAACGCTGAGCGATGTGGGGCTGGGCTACGTACATCTGGGACAATCGTCCACTACGCTTTCGGGCGGCGAAGCGCAGCGCATCAAGCTGGCCAAAGAGTTGAGCAAGCGTCAGACCGGGCGCACATTTTACCTGCTGGACGAGCCTACTACGGGCCTGCATTTCGACGATGTGCGCAAGCTCCTGGACGTGCTGCAGCGCCTGGTCGATCTGGGCAACACGGTGGTAGTGATCGAGCACAATGTAGATGTGATGAAGAGTGCCGATTGGATTATCGACCTGGGTCCGGATGGCGGCGAATATGGCGGGCGCGTGGTGGCGTGCGGCACGCCGGAGCAAGTCAGCCGCTCGAAGAAAAGCTATACTGCCGAGGCGCTGCGCAAAGTGCTGGGCAGCGGACAGGCCGCGTGAGTAAATACCCGTGAGTAAATGCCCGTGAGTAAATACCAACGACCACCGCTGGACTTCGCCGGCCTCAAAACTATCGGTCTAACAGAACGTGGCGGCAAAATTACGACCGCGGATTTCGCGCGGCGGTATGAGAAAGGCGCGGGGATCTCCGCGTGGATCGATTCGCTTGCCCCACATTCTGGCGGGCGATTCGTTTCGCGCGGTGGTGGCCGCTATCGCGGCGGCGCGCGCCAAACGCCGGGCCATCATTTGGGGATTGGGCGGCCATGTGATCAAATGCGGGCTGGCGCCGGTCCTGATCGATCTGATGCGGCGCGGCTACGCCACGGTTTTCGCGATGAACGGCGTCGGCGGCCATCCACGATTTTGAAATCGCGCTGGCCGGGCAGTACCAGCGAAGATGTAGAAGCGGCGCTGCCGGATGGGCGCTTCGGCGCGGCGGAAGAGACTGGCCGGGAAATGAACCGCGCCGTCTCGGGCGGCGTGGCGGAAGGCTTGGGTATGGGCGAATCGCTGGGCCGCTGGTTGGAATCGATCGCGCCGGCCACTCACGCCGCTTCGAGTCTGCTGATGCAGGCGTACCGCAATGTCACGCCTGTGACGGTGCATGTGGCCATTGGAACCGATACGCCGCATACTCATCCCGCGATGGACGCGGCCGCTATCGGCAGCGCATCGCACCACGATTTTCGTTTGCTGGCGGCCCATGTGGCGGACCTCAACGATGGCGGAGTCTACCTCAATGTGGGATCGGCGGTGGTATTGCCGGAAGTGTTTCTAAAGGCGCTTTCGGCGGCGCGGAATCTGGGATATCCGCTGGCAGATTTCACTACCGCATCTTTCGATTTTGTGCAGCACTACCGGCCGCGCGTGAACGTGGTGCAGCGGCCGCACGCGGCTTCCGGCGGAGCGGGCTATGCGATCACCGGCCATCACGAGCTGATGATTCCGCTGCTGGCCGCGGCGCTCGTTGAGAGAGATGCATGAGCGATCCGGGGCAGCCGTTACTAGAGCGCCGGGAGCAAACTGCGTTTTGGGGTTACAACGATCTGTTGCTATTTATCGGGTTGGCGCCCTTGTGTCTGGCCCTGGGCTATGTACTGATAAAGCTGCCGCTGAAGTTACTGCACGTGCATCCGGCGGCGCAAGCCGAGGAACTGCTCCCGGAGCAACTGCTGGGCTATGTATTTCTGTTCGCGGCGCTGGCTATGATCTTCCGGCAGTCGTACGGGCGGCCTTTCTGGGCATCCCTGGGCTGGAGGCGCATGCGCCTGCCATTCGCTTTGATTGTTTGCGCCGGGATGATCACGGCGTTGGTAGTGGGGGCGGCCAGCAATTTGATTCACGTGCCCCAAACCGCCAACCCAATGACCGAGCTGATGCAGAGCCGCACCGCGGTGCTGCTGATGGCGATCTTTGGCGTCACTGTGGCGCCGGTGTGCGAGGAGTTGGCGTTCCGCGGATTCCTGCAGCCGCTGTTAGCGCGCAGTCTGGGCGCGGCCCCGGCAATCCTGCTGGCAGCTATTCCATTCGGACTGCTGCACTATCAGGAATATGGAAACTCATGGCGGCACGCGCTGATCATCTCGGGCGCGGGCGCGGCCTTCGGCGCGATGCGCCATTTCACGGCATCCACCAAAGCGGCGGCGCTGATGCACGCGTCTTATAATGCTTTATTCTTTTTCGCACTGCTCTCGGATAGCAAGGACCTGCCCCGGACATGGTAGAGACCATCCAATGGATCGACGGCGCGGCCGTGATGATCGATCAGACACGTCTGCCGCTGGAAGAGAAGCACGTCACGTGCCGCAGCTATCTGGAAATGGCGGCTGCCATTCGCGGCATGATTATTCGCGGCGCGCCCGCCATTGGCGTCGCAGCGGCTATGGGGGTAGCGTTGGGCGTGCTGGAAGAAGCGCCGTTCGAAACAGTATGCGAGACCCTGGCCGACACGCGGCCCACGGCTGTAAATCTGTTCTGGGCCATCGACCGCATGCGGCGGCTATACCGCTCGCTGGAGGGGCAGCCGCGCGATGCGATTTGCCGGCGCATGGTGGAGGAAGCGCAGTTAATCCGCGAAGAAGATATCGCCATCTGCCGCGCCATCGGTCGCAACGGCGCGGAGTTGATTCAAAGTGGAAAAACCGTGCTTACCCATTGCAACGCGGGCGCGCTGGCGACCGCGGGATACGGTACCGCTCTGGGAGTGATTCGCGCCGCGGTGGAGGCAGGCAAGCGCATCGATGTATTCGCCGGCGAGACGCGGCCGTTTCTGCAAGGCGCGCGCCTCACGGTATGGGAACTGCAACAGGACGGCATCGAGACCACGTTGATTACCGACAACATGGCGGGCCATTTCTTGAAATCGGGACGCATCGGCTGCGTGGTGGTGGGCGCCGATCGCATCGCCGGCAACGGCGATGTCGCGAATAAGGTGGGCACTTACTCGCTGGCGGTGCTGGCCAAGGAAAATGGAGTACCGTTCTATGTGGCGGCGCCGGTGTCGACATTCGATTTGACGCTCAGTTCCGGCGACCAGATTCCCATTGAGCAGCGCGCCGCCACCGAGGTGACGCAGGTCTTCGGACAACAGGTCGCGCCCCCTGGGACGCAGGTACAGAATCCTGCATTCGACGTGACGCCGGCGCGCTATGTGACGGCTATCATCAGCGAGCGCGGCGTGGCACGCGAGCCGTACGAACAATCTCTGCGAGAATTAATGGAAAAGGAAAATCCTAGATGAAACGTGTTCTCTTAATTATGTTTTGCGCTGGAATGGCGCTGCCTGGGCAACAAGCGCCGCGCCGCGCTCCCGGCTTCGCCCTGCCCGACGCCCAGACCGGGCAGATTCGCGATCTTTACGATTATCGCGGCAAAGTGGTGGTGCTGGAATTCATGAAGACCACCTGCCCGCACTGCGCCAATTTTACCGACATATTGGTGGAGGCGCAGCGGAAATACGGAAACCGCGTGCAGGTGATATCTATCGTCAATACAACCGACGATAATCCGAATACAGTGAGGCAGTATGTAGCCGGGCATAAAGTGACTTACCCGCTGTTATTCGACATGGGTCAGATGGAGTACTCCTATGTTCAGAAGCCTAACGTAGACCTGCCGCACGTTTATGTGATCGACCCCAACGGTTATATCCACAGCGAATACGGCTATAGCATCACCACGCGCGATATCTTCGAGGGACGGGGGCTGTTTAACGAAATCGATCGCGTGCTGAACACGGTAAATTCCTCGAAGAAGTAGAAAGACAGATGAGCGGAAATGACACGCGTGGACTTTAACGGGGAGATTCCGCTTTCCGTTGCCCCGCGTTGAATGCACGCCATCTTAATCATAATGGCGTATGCCTGAATTTCGCGTCGTCACAGCGCAGCGATGTTACTCCGCGATTGTCCAGCGAGGCATTATCGCGCGCGCCGCGGAATATATTCCGCCCAATTCCGGCAAAGTATTTGTCGTTTCCACCCGGGACGTGTGGCATCACCAGGGCGCCGCGCTAGAAAGCGCTCTGGAGGGAATCGATCATCGGGCGCTGTTCCTTCCGGGCGGCGAAGAGCGCAAGCGCCTGGCGCCGCTGGAACAACTCGCGGAAGAGATGGTGGAGAGCGGCGCCGACCGCACCAGCGTGGTGATCGCTTATGGCGGCGGCATTGTCAACGATATGGGCGGCTTCCTGGCCGCCATCTTCATGCGCGGCATTCCCGTGCTGCAGATCCCCACCACGCTGCTGGCGCAAGTGGACGCAGCCATCGGCGGCAAGACCGGCGTCAATCTGGCGGGCGGCAAAAATCTGATCGGCAGCTTTCACCAGCCGCTCGCGGCACTTATCGATCCGGCGCTGCTCGCGACGCTACCGGATCGCGAATACCGCGCGGGCCTCTACGAAATTATCAAAGCCGGCATTATTCGCGATGCGGAGCTGTTCCGTTTCCTGGGGGAGAGCAGCCGCGATGTGATGGCGCGTGAGCCCGCGGCGGTGGACCGCATCATCGCCGATTCGGTTCGCATCAAAGCCGAAGTGGTCTCCGCCGATGAGCGCGAAGGCGACCTGCGCCGCATCCTCAACCTCGGCCATACGTTTGGCCACGCTCTCGAGGCGGAGACACTTTATACGCGCTTCCTGCATGGCGAGGCAGTAGCCTGGGGCATGCGCGCGGCTGTCCACCTCGGTCGACTAACGAGTCGCGTTTCCGCCGACGACACCGCGGCGATACTTACAATGCTGGATCTCTATGGGCCCATTCCGCCGCTGAACGGCATCGCTCCTGAAAATCTCTTTGCTCGCCTGGCCCGCGACAAGAAGACCGTCCAAGGCAAGCTTCACTTCGTGCTGCCGCTGCGCATCGGCGAAGCCGCGGTGGTTTCCGGGATCGACGAACGGCTGGTCCGCGAAGCCATCGCACGGGCGATTGAATGAGCGGAACCTCAAAAGGCACAACGCCCGAGGGACCGCACGGCGAGCGCGAAGTATCGGCTTGGGTACGAGCCATGTTCGGCCGCGTGGCGCGCCGCTACGACTTTCTCAACCACCTGCTGTCGTTCAATCTGGACCGCTATTGGCGAGCCTACACGGTGCGGCGCGTGCATCGTATCTTGCAGCGGCCCGGCGCGCGCGTACTCGATCTATGCTGCGGCACCGGAGACCTGGCGCTGGCGCTTGAACGCCGGTCGGCAAACACCATCTTAGGGTCGGATTTCTGCCATCCGATGCTGATGGGCGCGCGCCATAAGTCGGAAGCGAACCGCGCGCGCGTTGCGCTGTTTGAATCGGACGCGCTGCAACTTCCGCTGCGGGATGCATCGCTGGACCTTGTCACTGTGGCTTTCGGGTTTCGTAATCTCGCCAATTACGATGCGGGCCTGATCGAGATCCGCCGCGTTCTGCGGCCCGGCGGAGTAGCTGCCATTCTGGAATTTTCGCAGCCGCCCAATGCGCTGTTCCGCGCGGTGAATAACCTTTATTGCCGGCGCATCCTGCCGTGGATAGGCGGCTTGGTTTCAGGCGCGCCCGACGCCTACACGTATCTACCGGAATCGGTAAGTAAATTTCCATCGGCTCCCGAGTTGGCCGAAGACATGCGCCGCGCCGGCTTCGATAATGTGGTTTACGATTACCTCACGGGTGGAACAGTGGCGCTCCATGTGGGAACGAACTAGAGCGCTCATTGGCGGCTGGGATCGATCCTGACCACGAGCAGATGAAATGCTCGTACTATGCTACAGTGATCGCTGGAAAACGCCTTGACGTCCGACCTTGAAGGACCGATCGCCGCCGCGGTCACGCCTCGCAATCGACTTGAAGAGATCGATTTCGGCGCCGCCTTCGAGTTAATCGATTTCTTGAGTTGCGCGGACATCGATGGCATCGCCTTATTCACCGCGGTGGGCGAATATCCATCGTTGGCCACCGCCGACCGCGGCCGCTTCCTCTATCTGGCGGTGAAGCGCAGTCGCGCGCCGTTGTTTGCGGGTATTGGCGCGGCCACGCTCGATAGCATCGCCTTTCCTTGGCCCGTGAGGCCCGCGATGCAGGCGTGGCCGCCCTCCTGCTGCCGCCGCCACATTTCTTTCGCTACGAACAAGAGGACATCCGCGAATTCTATGTTCAATTTAGCGCTCTGGCCGGATCGGGGCCGCCGGTCTATATTGTGGATACGCCCGAACTCACTACGCCTATCGAACCCGAGACGCTCCGCGAATTGCTCGCGACTGGCCGCTTTGCCGGTGTGGCGGCTTGCATTTCCGAGGCTGTTGCGCAGCCCCAGAGATCGCCGCGGCCCTACACGACGATGCCGCTGCGCAACACGCGCGGGAGCGGGATTTTACAGCCTGGGCGCGGCAATTCCCGGCGACCATCGCGCTCAAAGCCGCCCTCAACTTACGTGGCCTGAAGACCGGCCCTTTTCACGTTCCGTTGACGCCTGCCAAACAGCGTAAGCTCGACGAATTCCGCATTGGTTCGGAGTGTGGCTTGCGGATCTGAAAAGGATCGCAGCGCATGCGTGAGGCGCGACGCAACCTATCGGTAACGCTTGCGATGATGACTCCTGAGGAATTCCGCCGCTTTGGCTATCGGGCCATCGATTGGGCCGCCGAATATCTGGCTCATGCCGATCGCTATCCCGTGCTGCCGCCCGTCGAGCCCGGCCAGCTTACGGATGCGCTGCCCGCCCATGGCCCCGAGCATGGCGAGCCGATGGAACAGATCCTCGCCGATTTCGAGAAGCTCATCGTGCCCGCCACCACGCATTGGAACCATCCTGGCTTCATGGCCTACTTCGGCATTTCCGGTTCGCCGCCTGGCATTCTGGCCGAACTGCTCTGCGCCGCCCTCAATGTCAATGGGATGCTGTGGAAGTCGTCGCCATCGGTCACCGAGCTGGAGCAAGTTACTCTGCGCTGGCTCTGCCAGTGGACCGGGCTGCCCGAGACCTGGTTCGGAGTAATCTACGACACTGCGTCCATCGGCGTGATGCACGCTATCGCGGCGGCGCGCGAGGCGGCCGATCCTAACGTGCGCAAGCGCGGCGCTACGCCCGGCCTGGTGATGTATACCTCGGAGCAGGCGCACTCATCCGTGGAGAAGGGCGCGATTGCGATCGGCCTGGGGCAGGACAATTTCCGCAAAGTGCCAGTAGACGCCGAGTTCCGCATGCGCCCCGGCGCGCTCGCGGAGATGATTGAGCGCGATCTGGCGGCGGGCTTGCGTCCATTCTGCGTGGTGGCCACGGTTGGGACCACGTCCACCACCAGCGTCGATCCCGTTCCCGCCATCGCCGATCTTTGCGAGCGTTACAAGCTGTGGCTGCACATTGACGCCGCCTATGCCGGCTCGGCGGCGCTGGCGCCGGAATTCCGCTGGGCGTTCGAGGGCTGCCATCGCGCCGATTCGCTGGTGATGAATCCGCACAAGTGGATGCTCACGCCCGTCGATTGCAGCGTGTTCTACACCGCCCGGCCGGAGATTCTGCGCCGCGCGTTTTCGCTGGTCCCCGAATATCTCTACAGCGCCGATCACCCGCGCGCCGTCAATTTGATGGATTACGGGGTGCCGCTCGGCCGCCGTTTCCGCGCGTTGAAATTGTGGTTCGTGATGCGCTCATTCGGCAGGGAAGGGCTGGCTGCCGTGATTCGCGAGCACGTCCGCCTGGCTCACGAATTCGCGGCCGAAGTTGCGGCCGATCCGCGCTTTGAAATCGCCGCGCCAACGCTGTTCTCGGTAGTATGTTTCCGCTACAAAGGCAGCGACGAAGATAACCGCCGCATTAACGAGCGGGTCAACCAATCGGGCGACGTGTTTCTCTCCGGGACCGTGCTGAACGGCCGCTTCACGCTGCGTCTTGGCCATCGGCAACATCGCAACCAGGCGAGAACATGTGCAGCGCGCGTGGGACTTGATACGGCAGGCGATCTGATTAGATTCCGCCGGGAGTTTGCCCGCTATATGGCGCGGTGATCGCGTTCTCAATGGTGAGCGCTCGCCCGGCTATCGCCGCCAAGGCTTCCGTGTACTTCGGCGATCCGTTCAAAGACTCCGGCCGCAGCAGCGCAATGCCGCGCTCGGCCGCGTAATTCCTGAACAGCACGTCCACGTCGAATAACACTTCCACGTGGTCGCAGACGAAGCCAATCGGGTGCAGCGTCACCTCGCGAATGCTCTCCGCGGCGTATCGGTCGAGCATCGATTCCACCGTCGGTCCCAGCCAGCGGTCGCCGGTCATGCCCTGGCTCTGGAAGGCGAAATCCCAATCGTCGACGCCCGCGGCCGTGGCCACCAGCGCCGCGGTGGCGCGGCACTCGCGCTCATACGGGTCGCTTTCGGCAAGCGCCTGTTCCGGCAGGCTGTGCGCGGTAAAAAGCACTCTTCGCCCGGCAGCTACAGGGCGCAGTTTTTCCGCGAAGGCCTCGACGAGCAGCGGCGCATCGTGATAGCTCTTGGCCCAAACGATCTCGGCGTTGGCGCAGGCGTCCAGCTTGGCCTCCTGCGTACGGCGGAAATAGAAGCCCACCGACATTTTCGAATACTGCGGCGCTAGGCAAATCGCGGCGAGCCGTTCCACTCCGGCATCGCGGATACGGTCCATGGTTTCGCGAATGAACGGATGCCAGTTGCGCATGGCGTAGAACACCGGAAGTCCAAGCCGCCCGGCAAGCGCTTCGGCTTGTACTTGAGTCCAATGGCGTAGTGGCGAAGAGCCGCCAATGGCGGCGTAACGATGGCTCACCTCTTCGAGGACTTGGGGAGACACCGGGCGGCCGCCGCGTACGAAATGAAGGTACTCGGGTACGTCCTCGACGCGCTCGGGCGCGCCGTGGGCGAGCAGCAGTACCGCCCGCTTCACAGACGGAATTCCCGCACCATTTCCACCACGGCCTTGACGTTCTCCACCGGCGTTTCCGGCAGAATGCCGTGGCCCAGGTTGAAAATATGGCCGGGGCGTCCGCCGGTGCGCTTGAGCAGTTCGTGAACCTTGGCGCGCAGCTCGGGCAGCGGCGCGAAGAGCGCGACCGGGTCGAGGTTGCCTTGAATGGCGGAGCGGTAGCTGATGTCCATCCATGCCTGGTCGATGTTGATGCGCCAGTCGACGCCCATGACGTCGCCGCCGGCCGCGTGCAGTTCGCGGAAGAAGCCGGAAGCGCCGGTGCCGAAGTGAATCACGGGAACGCCGGTCGAGCGGATGCGCTCGATCAGCGCGCGCGAATACGGCGCGGCATAGCGGACATAGTCGTCCGAGCCGAGCGCGCCCACCCAGCTATCGAAGACCTGAATCGCGCGCGCGCCGGAGCTGACTTGCATATGCGCGAAGGGCGCGAGCACGTCCACGATCTTGCCCATCAAGCGGCGCCACAGCGTCTCGTCGCTGTACATCAGCTTCTTGGTGCGAATGAAATTGCGCGACGCGCCGCCCTCGATCATGTAGCTGGCCATGGTGAAGGGCGCGCCGACAAACCCGATCACCGGCGCCTTGCCGCGCCAGCGCGCGGACTACCTGCTGAATTGCCTCGCCCACGTAGCCCAGATCGTCGGTGTCGCCGGTAGAGAGCGAATCGACGTCGTCGGACGTACGCACGGGGTTGCCGATCACCGGGCCTTCGCCTTTCTCATAGCGCAGCTTGAGGCCCATGGGCTCCACCGGCAGCAGCAGGTCGGCGAAGATGATGGCGGCATCCACGTCGAGCATTTCGACCGGCTGCAGCGTGACGGTCGCGGCCAAATCGGGGCGCTTGCAGATTTCGAGAATGCCGTGGCGCTCGCGGATCTGGCGGTATTCCTTCATGTAGCGGCCGGCCTGCCGCATGAACCAAACCGGGCGCACGTCGGTGGGCCGGCGGCGGCAAGCGTCTAAGAAACGGCTGGTCATTGGAGCCACGCGCATGGTTGATCCGTCCTGTCTTCGCAGAAGTACACGCGAAAGTCCTTTGGCTTGCGCCGCGCCGCCCATTGGCGGCCATTCACGAAATACGGTTTGGCCCACGCCTCGCTGTCGATAGTGCGCGGCGCGATCACCGAAACCGAAACGCTGCCCTGCGCCGGATAGCCCGTGCGCGGGTCCATAATGTGGGCGTAGATTTTGCCTTCCGCCCGGAAAAACTTCTCGTAGCTGCCGGAGGTGGACATCGACATGTCCTTCAGGAAAACCACCGCCGCGGTCTTATCGCGGTTCCACGGATCGCGGATATCCACCGGCCAGCCTCTGGCTTCGCTGGGCGGCGCGCCCATGCCATAAATACTGCTGCCGGAACCCGCCACCAGAGCGATCTTGATGCCCTTCTGCTTCAAAATATCCACCATCCGGTCGACGGCATAGCCTTTGCCGATGCCGCCGGGATCCATCTCCACGCCCGTGCGGTCGAACCAAACCGTCCGCGCGGCGGGATCGAGATGGATATGCCGGTAACCCACTTTCGTCATGGCCGCCGCCACTTCGGCCTTGTGCGGCAAATGGCCCGTACCTTTGTAAAATCCCCAAACCTTCATCAGCGGCCCGACCGTAATATCGAACGCGCCCTCGCTTTCGCGGCTATACTCCACGCACGCGGAAAGCAATCTGAACATTTCGGGCGAAACCTGCATCGGCCCTTCGGCGGCGTGCCGGTTGATCCGGCTCCATTCGCTTTCCGGCTTGTAATTCGAAAGCAGATCGTCCAACCGCCGGGCCTCTTCCAAAGCCGCGTCGGCGGCCTCGTTCAATCTGGCCCGGTCGTAGCCATACAACTCCACCGAATAGGTCGAGCCCATGGCGTCGGCGGTCTTTACAACCCGCAGTAATTCGGGCCCGTCCGCCGCCGCGGCAAGCCGCGCCGCAGGCGCCCAACAGAAACAAAACTAACACAATCTGTTTGAGTTTAGGGCTTATTTTCAGTGCGTCCACGAGATTTTTTCGCCCGTCGCAACAGGAAATCGATGCGGCTTTCCACGTCCGGGTTCCTGTCGTGCTCAAAGTGCAGCTCGGGAACATGCCGGAGGCTGAGCCGCATGGCCAGTTCATGACGCAGATAACCGCGCGCATGGTCGAGGGCGGCGAGCGATTCGCGCTGTTCGCGCTCGCTGCCGTGAAGTCCGACGCGGATGGTGGCATGGCGCGCCATCGACGCTGACATGCACGTGCTTCCACTTCGACCGCGAGCAGGCGGGTGTCGTCGGTTTCAAAGCCGATGATTTCGGAGAGCTCCTCGCGGACGGCCTCGGAGACGCGCAAGCTGCGGCGCTGATCCATTAGGAGGCCTTCATTCGACGCAGAGACGCTGAGGCGCGGAGGTAAACGCAGAGAACACATTTTGAATCTGCTCTGCGCCTCCGCGTCTCTGCGTCAAACTTAAGTCTTACGCCAGCCATTCTACTGTCGTCTCCGCCAGTTCCGATCCCAGCAGCGCGGCGGCTTCGTCCTCGACCGATTGCAAAACCTTTTCGGCGTGGCCATGGTCCGGCGAAACGGTTACGGCCGCGATGGCAGCGCGCTGCCACAATTCCTGGTAATCGATCTCGGCCACGGCGACGTTGAATTTGTGGCGCAGACGGTCTTTCAGGCTTTGGACCACGTGGCGCTTGTCCTTCAGCGAATGCGAATTCTCGAGCCGCAGTTCGAGCGTAAGTACGCCGACGGCGGCCATGGCATTAAGCGAAACCCTCGGTGGCCACCCGCTCGGTGACGAACGCTTCGATGATATCGCCCTGCTTCACGTCGCCGTAAGTTTTCGAGCGTGATGCCGCATTCCTGGCCGCTCTTGACTTCGCTCACATCGTCCTTGAAACGGCGCAGCGAAGCGATCTTGCCGGTGTAGACCACCACGTTGTCGCGCAGCAGGCGGACTTCGCACTTGCTGCGGTAATGGTCCCATCCATGCACCATGCAGCCGGCCACGGCGCCGACCTTCGTGATGCGGAATGTTTCGCGCACTTCGGCCTTGCCCTTGTAGACTTCGCGGAAGACGGGCGCGAGCAGCCCGGTCATGGCGCGCTTGATCTCGTCGGTCAGGTTGTAAATGATCGTGTGCAGGCGGATATCGACCTTCTCCTGCTCGGCCAGCGCGGCCGCGTTGCGCTCGGGCCGCACGTTGAAGCCGACGATGATGGCGTTCGATGCCGAAGCCAGCAGCACGTCCGATTCGTTGATCGCGCCCACGCCGGAGTGGAGGACGCGCACCTTGACCTTATCGTTCGAGAGCTTCTGCAAGGTTTCGCTGAGCACTTCGGCCGAACCGCCGACGTCGGCCTTGAGGATGATGGGCAGCTCCTTGACCTCGCCGGCCTGCATCTGCTTGTGAAGCTGTTCCAGAGTGAGGCGGCTGTTCTTGGCCAGCGCCGCTTCGCGCGCCTTCGCAGATCGCGGAAATTGACGATCTGCTTGGCCTTGGCGGTATCGGTGACCACCTGGAAATCGTCGCCGGCTTCGGGCAGCGATTCGAGGCCGAGGACTTCGACCGGCGTGGACGGCTCCGCCTTGCGAATCTGCGCGCCGCGATCGTCTGATCATGGCGCGGACTTTGCCGAAAACCGATCCGCAGATGAAGAAATCGCCGACGCTGAGCGTGCCGTTGCGCACCAGCACGGTGGCCACGGGGCCGCGTCCGCGATCGAGCTGCGCTTCGATCACGGTGCCCATGGCCGGGCGCGCCGGGTTGGCTTTGAGATCCTGCAGGTCGGCGACCAGCAGGATCATTTCGAGCAGCAGATCGAGATTGTCTGTGCGTTCTGCGCGGAGACCGGCACCATGACGGTATCGCCGCCCCAGTCTTCCGCGAGCAGGCCGCGGTCGGAAAGCTGCTGCTTGATGCGCTCGGGCTGGGCGTCGGGCTTATCGATCTTGTTGATGGCGACGATGATCGGAACCTTGGCGGCGCGCGCGTGATCGATGGCTTCGAGGGTCTGCGGCATGACGCCGTCGTCGGCGGCGACCACCAGCACGACGATGTCGGTGACTTTGGCGCCGCGGGCGCGCATGCGGGTGAAGGCTTCGTGGCCGGGCGTATCGATGAAGACGATCTTGCGGCCGTTCATCTCCACCTGATAGGCGCCGATGTGCTGCGTGATGCCGCCGGCCTCGCGCGCCGGCGACATTGGCTTCGCGAATGGCATCGAGCAGCGAAGTCTTGCCGTGATCGACGTGACCCATGATGGTGACCACGGGCGCGCGTTTCTGCAGATCCTGTCGCCTCTTCGGCCTCTTCGACCGCCTGCATCGCCTCCTCTTCGTAGGTGACGGTGGCGGTGGAAGCGCCGAACTCGCGCGAGATCTCGGTGGCGAGCTTGGAATCGAGCGTCTGATTGATGGCGACGAAAATGCCGCGGTCCATCAGCTTCTTCATGATCAGCGCGGCCTTGACGTCGAGCTTTTCGGAAAGCTCCTTGACCGTGATGCCTTCGGAGATGGTGATCTCGCGATTGATGGGCGGCGGGCCGGATTCCACGTGCCGCCGCTGCGGCCGAAGCATTCGCTCTTCCTCGGCTCGCGCTCGCGAGGCTGGCGGCCGCGCGGCTTGTCGCCGGGGCGTCCGCGCGGCTGTTCGACGGGCGGAGGCGGCAAGTCCGGGCTCCATGCGGCCGCGGGAAGTGGGATGCTGCGGGCGCGGTCCGCCGGGCCGTAACGCCGGGACCGACCGGGGCGGGCGCGCCCGGGCCGGTGCGCGCGACCAGATGGCTGGCCGGGGCGAATGGGACCGCGATAAATAGGTTGGCCGGGCACCGGGGCCTGCGGCGCCCGGGGCACGCCAGGACGCGGCGCGGCAGGCGCGCGGGCATAGCGGGCCGCGGCGCTGCGCAGCTTGGCGGCAAGATCGGGACGCGGCGGAACCACGGGCCGCGCGATCGGCTGGCCGGCGAGCGGGCGGTGGCCGGCGGCGGCTGGACGCGACAGGGGGCGCGGAGCGGGCGGACGCGGGAGCGGCAGGGCGCAGCCGGCGCGCGCGGTTGCCGGACGGAGGCAGCGGGGCGCGTGGTCCGGAGAGCACCTGGCCGGGCTGCGGGCGCGGACGGAGCGGCCAGGCAGGCGCTGGCCGGCGGAGTCGTGGCGAGGCGCGGCGGCCGGCGCGGGTCGCGGTTGCGCCGGACCGGACGACTGGCGGTCACGGCGGCGACGGAGGCGGCGGGGCGCGCGGGCAGCGGCGTGCGCCGCATGCCGACGACCGGCGGCTGAGATGCGGACGCCCAGGCCGACCAGCGGCGGACGAATCGGCGTCGCCGGGCGCCGGCTTTCGTTCTGGGAGCCGGCGGCTGCTTCGCGTCGGCGTCGCTTCTCGGCCGGCGCCGCGGCAGCTCGGCGGCACGGGCGCGGCGCGGCTGTCTCGATGCGGTGCTGGGTGCGCCGGCATGCGGCGCTTCGGAACGGCGCGCCGGCTCGTCGGAGTCGGCACGCGGCGTGTCTTCGCGCATCGCGGTCTCGGACCGCGTCGGGCGCGGCGGCCGGCGCACCTCGTGTGCCGTAATGGCGGCGAAGCTTGAGCACCGACGTCTTCGTCTAGGGAGCTGGAGTGCGTCTTCTTTTCGGTGACGCCGAGTTCCGGAAGCAGCTCCAGATATTTCGTGGGCTTTGACTTCCAGCTCCCGCGCCAGCTCGTTAATTCGGATCTTTCCCATAGATAAAGCTATCGTTCTTCGTCTCTGCGGAACTCGCTCCTACTCGCCCGGTACGATCTTCCGTAGCGCGCGGTTTCGGACTGTTGTGAACGGGGGAACCAGCGTCTTCTATCGTACCAGACTCTTCCGCTTCCGCCGCTTCGGCCGGGGCGCGTCTCGGCCTGCGATCACTCCGCCGCGGTCGAGGCTCTGTTCATCATCGTGGTTCCGGCATTGATCACTCCCTCACGGTCGGACTCTGTTCAGCTTCGCGGCTCGGTTCTTCAGCGGCCGGCATTCCGCTTCTGCGGCGCCAGCCGTCCGCAGCTTCCGTCTCAGCGAGCCGCGGCTTCGGCCCGCTGGCTCCTCGAACTGGCCGTAGTAGGCATTGATCGCCTGCTGAATGCGCTCCACCATTTCCGGTCCAATGCCCGGGATCTCTTCGAGTTGCTCGGGCGTCATGTTGCCGAGCTGATCGATTGTCCCGACGCCGGCCGCGACCAGCGTTTCGACGATGTTCTCCGGAAGCCCGTAATCGATCAGGACGCGAAACCGGCGCGCCCGGCGAGACCAGCGCGGCCATCTGCGATTCCACTTCCTGGCGCTTTTCCTCTTCGCTCTTGATATCGATCTTCCAGCCGAGCAGCTTGGCGGCCAGCCGGACGTTCTGCCCCTTCTTGCCGATGGCGAGCGAAAGCTGCGAATCGTCGACGATCACTTCCATGTGACGCTCCAGCGCATCGAGGATCGCTGATGCGGCTGACCTTCGCCGGGCTTAGCGCGTGCGTGGCGAAGACCACCGCATCTTCCGAGTATTCGATGATGTCGATCTTTTCGCCGCGCAGTTCGCGAATGATGGACTGCACGCGCATGCCCTTCATGCCGACGCAGGCGCCGACGCTATCCACATCGCGGTCGCGGCTTTGCACGGCGATCTTGGTGCGCTCGCCGGCTTCGCGCGCGCAGCCGCTTGATCTGCACCGTGCCATCGTAAATTTCCGGCACTTCCTGCTCGAAGAGGCGCATCACCAGCTCGGGCGCGGCGCGCGAAACCAGCACGCCCGGACCTTTGCTGGCCTTGTCGACCAGCTTGATGACGCAGCGGACGCGGTCGCCCACGCTGTAACTCTCCAGACGCGACTGTTCCTTCTTGGGGAGCCGCGCTTCGGTCTTGCCGAGATCGAGCACATAATCCGGCCCTTCGACGCGCTTGATGGTGCAATTCACCAGCTCGCCGGCGCGGCCGGAGTATTCGTTATAGACGGTTTCGCGCTCGGCCTCGCGCACCTTCTGAAAGATGACCTGCTTGGCGGTCTGGGCGGAGATGCGGCCCAGCGCGTCGGTGTTCTTCGGGATGCGGATTTCCGTGCCGATTTCGGCGGCGGATCGATGCGGCGCGCTTCGGCGAGGGTCATTTCATGCGCCGGATCCTCGACAGCTTCGACGACCTTTTTCACCGCGATACAGCTGGATGGCGCCGGTCTTCGGAGTCCATCTCGGCGAGGTAATCTTCGGTGGTGCGGTAGTGCTTGCGCGCGGCGATCAGCATGGCATCCTTCACCGCGTCGAAGACGATCTGCGGATCGATGCCTTTCTCCTTGCTCAGTATTTCGATGGATTGAAAAATGGTTTCCAAAGCGCCCTCTTCTATATCATCTTGTTCTTGAAATAATGTTCCGGCGGGATCTACCACTCGAACTTCAGATTGGCCTTCTGCACCTGTTCAAGAGGGCACCCGCAGAGTCTTGGCCGGGCGCGGTCTCGAGCGCGATTGCTCCGTCCTCGAAGCCGGCCAGCTTGCCTCCTCGAAGTTACGTCTTTCGATCGATGGGCTCCTTCAGGACGATCTTGGCCTTCTTGCCCGGCGAATCGCGTGTAATCCTGAGGTTTCAGGAGCTTGCGCTCCACGCCGGGCGAGCTGACTTCGAGCGTGTAACTGCCGCCCGGGAATCACGTCTTCGACGTCCAGAATGGTTCCTACCTGCTGCGAAATCAGCTCGCAATCGCCGTGCGTGACGCCTGTCCGGCTTATCGATGGAAATACGCACGAAGCGGTTGCTGCCCCGCCTTTGACTTCGACCTCGACAATTTCCATGCCTTCGGACTCCGCCACGCGCTGGGCGATCTCTTCGATTTTCGACGCGATCGCGCGACTGCATCGTTGCCACTGTGCAACGAGCCAACAAAAAAGTGGGCTTTCGCCCACTGCGTTGGCTCGACCTCAACTCTAGTATACCACCTCGGGACGACTGGGGAAAACCGGGTTGTTAGGGAATGGGACGAAATTCGGGCGAGCAGAGGGATAATTCGAAGGCGAACAAACGAACCCAATGGCGCCGATTCTGGTTTAGATTGATGGGTTTGACTGGGGGGGCCAGCTAGAGGATTTGGCCTGGCCAGGTTGGGCTCATGAACCCCAGGCAGAACCAGAAAACGGCTGGTTGAAGCCAGGGGCAGATTGGCTTAGAGAGATCCCGGTCAGCCGCACTTCCAGCGGAAATGGCCATCTCCAGTGGCAGCCGCCAGCGCCTGGCCAACTTCAAAAGGTAATCCGGAGAGCCAGTTGCAACTGCCGCGGATTCGCGGCCGCCGTGTACTGACCAAAGGTCCCGTTGGTCTGCGCGCCCGCCGCATTGAAGGTAGCCGAGGTATTCACGGTGGTGAATTGAGTGTGGTTGAAAACGTTGTATGCCTCTACGCGAAGCTGGGCGTGCCAGCGCTCGCTGAAGGGCATATTCTTGAACAGCGACATGTCGAAGTTATTAATGCCAGGACCGCGGAACACGTCTTTATTGGCGTTGCCCCAGCAAAGGAACGAGGGGCTGGCGGTGGTACACATAGCCGGCGCGGGCGCCGCAATCGCAGCCGTATTGAAGGCTTCGTTGATGCTGCGCTGGGACTTGGGCAGAGTGGCGTCTCCTACTACGAGGACGCGTCCCGAATCGGTAGCCGATCCGGTAATATCCACCGAGGGCGAGTACGCATAGCTCACGCCCAAGGGTGCGCCGCTTTGCGCGGTGTAGATACCGGAAATCTGCCAGTGATCGAACATTCCCTTCACAATCCTACTATTGATCAGCGTGCTGGCGCGCGGCAGATTGTAATTCCAGTATACGCGGAAAATATGCGTGTGATCGTATCCGGATTCCCGTAGTTCCATATCTTAGGGTTGATCAATGAGCTGATTTGAGTGGAGCTACTAGAAGTCTCGGTATCGCTGTAATCCATCGACTTGGACCATGTCCAGATTGCGCCATAGGTCAGATTGGACTTATAACGGCGGCGCACCGCGGTCTGTAGCGAGTGATAACTGGAGTTGCCGCCATAGAAATAGTAGGTGATGTTGCCATATCCCAGGTAGGGGCGCAGAAACTGCGAAGGCAAAACTTTGTTGCTATTAGTGGCGTCGAGACTGGAAGGCTGATAGTCCGTGCCGAGAGGCTCGCTATTGAGATTTTCCGCTTCCACCAGGTGGCGGCCCAGTGCGCCCACGTACGCGATATCGACGATGGTCCCGAAGCCGATTTCCTGCTGGCCGCCGAAGCTGAAGTTATAGGTCTTTTGGATATGACGGTTAGGGTCGAAGCCCACAATGTTACCAGGAAAATTGTAGCCCTGGCTGCCCTGTAGCTGCGTCAGATAAGTATAGTATTCAATTGGATTGTACTGCAACGGCGGCGTACTGAATTCGAAGCCGTAGCCGAAGTTATCCACTTCATGAAAATCGTAGAACATGCCCCCGCCCGCGCGAATAACGGTCTTACCCTTGCCGAACGGATCCCAGGCGAAGCCAAGGCGCGGCGCGGTTTTGACGCCGTCGGTATAGCGTAGTCCCTGGGGATAGCTTGGATGGGTCTCGCGGTTCACGATGCCGTTGAGCTGGTTGGGCGCTTCCGGGGCGACCGCCCCAATGGTCAGTGCCGGCAGAATGGCGCCGGTATAAGGGTCCAGGCCCATGCGCTTGCCGCCAACAAGCGTGGGTTGGATCAGCTTGACAACCTGATTGGGATTCCATGTGAATGGAACGAACCCGGCTTCCTGGCCCTGATTGCTATGCCATGGCGTTCCCCATCCCCAGCGCAAGCCGCCATCGATAGTCAGGTTATGAGAAACCTTCCAGGTATCTTGCAGATACCATTCGAGGGTAGTGTTGAACTCATACATGGGGAACCGATTGGTGGTTTCGGTGTATTGGTCGAGAACACCTAGCAGCGCGTTGCTGTATGCATAACCAGTATCGATGGGGTTATTGCTGTCTTGAGAGAAGTTCATATTACCGGCGAAATTGGATGCGTTCAGACCCTTCATGGCGGCCCAATGCTCGGGTTGGAATCCGGCTTTGATGGTATGGGCCCCGGATATCTTAGTCAGGCTGGTATTCCAGTTAAAGGTATTCTCCACACCCTGGAGAGGGAAGCGCGCGGTGTAAGCGGGATTGCCCGAATCGCTGACGCCAAACGTAGCCGCGGGAACCAGGTTATCGGGGTTGACGGAGGGAAATAGCTGAGGAATGGTGAAGCCCACAGTGGATCGCTGGCGCGCGGTCAAATCGGCCTGGGTGAGCGGCGGGCCATCTTCGCTGAATTGCGAATAGCCCATAGTCGCTTGGAAGACGAGACTTGGGTCGAAAATATGAGTCAACGAGATCACGCCGGAAGGAGTGATCGCCGTGTAATGCTGCGGCAGCCAACCCCACGTGGTGTTGCCGGCCGAGACCGCGTTGCCTTGCTGATCCTCATACCAATAATTAAAGCGGGCGAAGAATTGGGTGTTGCCGGTAAAGTTATAATCCAGGCGGGCGCTGTTGAGCCACTTGGGAACGTGAAGACTTTCCTGAAAGATATAGTTGTATGCGCCCTTGGAAACCAGCAGATCGGCGGCGCTGGTATAGTTCGGCAGAGGCAACAGGTTCAGGTAGTTGGTCATTGAAGGGATAATACGATTGGCGGGGATGATGTCGCCCGGGAAGGGCGTGCCGGTAGTGGGATCTTTTACAGTGACGGCGGCGCCGCCGGCCGCGATCGGCTTGGCGTTAGCGCCGGACTGCGTAAAGTTGCCCTGCCGCTCGAGGACGGTGGGGAAGGTTTCGTCGATGATGCCTTTAGGCCGCAATTCGCCAATCTGTTCCGTCGAGATGAAGAAGAACATTTTGCCTTTCGTAGCATTGATTCGGGGAATGCGAATCGGGCCTCCCAAATTCCCTCCCAGATAGGAAATGCGCAGAGGAGTTTGGGGAGTGCCGGAGCGATTATTGAAAAAATTGTTGGCGTTGAAGGCCTCGTTGCGGTCATAATAGTAACCCGCGCCATGTAACTGGCGCGTGCCGGTCTTACTCACTGCCATCACAGCGAAACCGTTATTGCGTCCGAACTCGGCGCCAAAATTAGAAACCTTTACCTCGACAGTTTGAGTGTTATCGAGGCTGATGGTGGTGTTCATGTTGCCTTGATTGGTATTGTTGGTCGGCAAGCCGTCCACCATGATGTTATTGCCTGTGGTGCGGCCGCCCAACACATTGAAGGTATTGTTGCCGCTGAACGTCTGCACTTGGGCGCCCACGTTGATCACGACCCCTGGTTGCAGCTCGGCAAATGAGGTGAAGTCGCGATTGACCACCGTGAGATCCTTGATTTCTTCGCTGGTGACGATGCCGGCCCTCTCGCTGCTGGCGGTCTGGAGCATGGCGCCCTCAGCCTGAACGGTGACCGATTCGCTCACCGCGCCGAGCTCGAGCGGAAGGTTGCCAACCGCGAGTTGGCCCCCGGGAGTCAGCTCAAAGTGCTCTTTTTGAAATTTCTTGAATCCGGCGTGCTCCGCGCTCACAGTATATGTACCCGGCGGAACGGCGGTGAAGGTAAAGTTACCGTCGCTGTTAGTGGTTTCCGTGCGGACTGCGCCGGTGGTTTCGGAAATCAGCTTTACGGCCGCTCCGGCGACCGCGCTTCCGCTCTGATCGGCGACCGACCCTGAAATCGAACCACTGACCTGGGCCAGGGCGAACCATGGCAGTAGAAGGGCAAAACACAACGCAACGTAGCGCAAAACGAACCTCCCTTGACCGCGAAGAAATGAGCCTTGTGCAATACTATAGCGATAAAGTAAGGATGTCAAGGGCTTTTTGACGGTTACGTTCAGGGGCTCTGGATCTTGCGACGGGGATCGAGCGCGCGCGCTTCCTTACCAATAAAGCTTACTATCGGATTGCCGCTGACACAGTTTCACCGGCTTACCGGGGTTCAAGCGAAATCATTTACGGATGTCATTACCTTCGTAGTACCGGCGGGCGGATTAACAACCTGCCGCAGAATGCGGGTTATTAGCGGGGCGCCGGAGGAAGAGCCCAGGCGAAGACGACATTCTGCACGGGGGTGAGCAGGTATTGCCGCCCGTCCAGTTCATAGGTCATGGGCGAAGCTACGATGCGGCCGCCTACGTTTACATGCCAGAGCGTGCTGCCGGAGCCGGGGTCCAGGGCAATGAGGTTGTCGTCGTTATCGGCGGTGAATAGCAGCTTGCCGGCGGTGGTGAGGATTCCGGCGACACCTTCGCCATCGCCCATGTCGTGACGCCAGCGGACATCGCCGGTTTTGTAATCGATCGCTTCGAGCAGAGATTGCTCCCATAAATTGCGATCGCGGCCGGCCCAACCTTCAGGCTTGCCTTCGGCGGTCATATAGAAGACGCTCCACAAACGGCGCGCATGCAAGAAGAAGAGACCGTAATCGGGATCGAAGCTCGGCGCCATCCAGTTGGTGGCGCCATTCGATCCTGGAGACACCAGCACGCCGTCGGGTTTCGGCTCTTTCTCTTTTCTGGGCCGCGGGACGCCATGGGCGTCGATGCCCGACGACCAATTGGTGGGAATGAACGGTTTGGTAAGAATGTCCTCGCCGGTCGAGCGATCCAAAACAAAGAAATAGCCATTGCGGCTGCCCTGCGCGAGTAACTTACGGCGAACACCATTGAGTACGTCGTCGAAGAGTACCGGAGTTTGTACAGCATCCCAATCATGGGTATCGTGGGGCGAAGGCTGAAAGTACCATTTCAGTTTGCCGGTATCCACATCTAATGCCACAATGGAGCAAGTATATAAGTTATTGCCTGGGCGTTGATCGCCATTCAGTACCGGGTTTGGATTGCCGATGCCCCAGTAAGTGAGGTTCAATTCGGGGTCGTAAGTGCCGGTCATCCAAGTCATGCCGCCGCCATGCGCGATGGCATCGGTTCCCTGCGGCCATGTCTCCGACCCGGGCTCGCCGGGCTTGGGCTCGGTGTACCAACGCCATTGCAGCTTACCGGTTTCGGGATCCCGGGAATCCAGGAATCCAGGTATATCGGTGACGTCTCCCGAGACGCCGGCTAACACCCGGTCCTTGATTATCAAGGGCGCCATAGTAGAAAAGTATCCCAGCTTGGGGTCCGCCAACTCGACGTCCCAGCGCAGCGTGCCATCCTTGGCGTTGAGCGAGATCAAGTGACAATCGGGAGTCTCGAAATACAGCCAATCCTTGTACATGCCGACGCCGCGCTGACCAATGTGATCTCCTTGCGATTCGCGCAGATAGTGCCAGATGTCGCGGCCGGTGCGCGCATCCATCGCCCAGACGTTATCGGGCGTGGTGAAATACAGCACGCCGTTGACTTCGAGCGGCGTCGATTTAATAGCCACCGAGCGCATCTGCGCCACCCAGGCGACAGTGAGCTGTCCGACATTCGACTGGTTGATTTGCGATAGAGGACTATACCTGCGGCCGGAGTAATCGCCATTGTAAGTAGGCCAAGTGTCCGCGGGCGGTTTGAGTAAAGCCGCCGGGTCAAGACCTTTTCGCGGAAGGCTCGTTTGCGCAAAGCTTGTCTGCACAACGCCGGCAACGACCGCGGCAAACAGCCACAGCATGGATAAGCGATGAGCGCGCATATTATTTCAAGGTTTCCAGGTAAGCAAATAGATTGTGGATATCGGCATCGGTGTACTTTTCCATCAGATCGCGATGCGCGGCCAGCGGATCGTGCAACGCGACCTTGACGGAGCTCTTAGGCCATGACCTATACCATCCGTCGGAACCGATAATGGATATATCGAACTCGTCATTGGAAACGACGCGGCCGTCTGTGGTGCGTCCATCGGGAGTTACTACCGTGGCTGTAACTTGAGTATGTCCGCCGGGGTAAAGCATGCGCTGCTGCAAATCGAGCGGGCTGTACTTACGGGCGATGCCCGCCAGATCGCCGGTGGCCGAATGGCAAGCCGCGCAACCGCCCGCTCCATTAAAGTAAGCCTTGCCGGCGGCCGCATTGCCGGTGAGCAATTTGGAGAGCGGATAATCGCGCGGAATGCCGTTGCTGCGCAGCGCCGCAGTGGCCTGGTTATGCAGAAAGCTCACGATATCGGCGATTTGTTGCGGGGTTAAGGTGGAGAATCCCGGCATTCCATTTTCCGGTCGCCCATTGCGAATCACGGGACCGAGAAGATTGCCATTGACGTCGTGATTCAAGACCGCGGAGCGGATCAGATCGGGGGCGCGATTGCCGGTAGCGTCGTCGCCATGGCAAAAGCCGCAGCTCGATTTAAACTGTGCGGCGCCGCGCGCCACGGCGGCGGCATCCGATGAAGACCGGC
Source organism: Bryobacterales bacterium (assembly GCA_963723015.1). GTDB lineage: Bacteria > Acidobacteriota > Terriglobia > Bryobacterales > Bryobacteraceae > PALSA-243. Next base: position 193,235 of record CAVRPF010000010.1, on the reverse strand, counting down.
CGGGCTGCGCGCTGAGTACCGCGGATGCCATCAGCAGGCCCAGCGCTGTTGTTATACCGTACACAGCTCCACCGCCTGCCGCAGCGAAGCAATCGGGTCTTTGGTGGGCACGAATTCGTGCGCGAAGAAGCCCGGAAAATTCAGGTCGGCGATAGCCTTCGCGACAGTGCGCCATTGCAGTTCCTGGGTATCGTCAAGCTCATGCCGTCCAGGCACGCCGCCGGTGTGGAAGTGGGCGATATAGGAAATGTTGTCACGGATGGTGTGAATAATGTCGCCTTCCATAATCTGCATGTGATAGATGTCGTAAAGCAGCTTGACCCGAGGCGAATCTACGCCCTTCATCACGTCGACGCCCCAGTCGGTGTGGTCGGCCTGATAGTCCTTGTGATTGATCTTACTGTTCAATAGCTCCATACATACAGTGACTCCGCTATCTTCGGCGGCTTTCTTGATTCGCCGGAGACCCTCGATGCAATTGGCCTTGCCTTCTTCGTCACTCATGCCACGGCGATTGCCGGAGAAGGTGATGACGTTGGGAACCTTGGCCTCGGCGGCCTGGGCGATGAGGGCGCGCAGCTGCTTCTCGAGAGCGTCGTGGTTCTCTTTGTGGTTCCAGCCGATGGGAATTTTGGCTTCGCCCTGAACCATGGCGGGGGTGAGTCCGTATTTTCGCAGAGTAGGCCAATCGGGCGCGTCCACCAGATCGATGCCGCTCAAGCCCATTTCGGCGGCCTGGCGGCACAGGTCGTCGAGCGGGATTTTCGAATAGCACCATCGCGCCGCCGACTGCTTTAAGCGGCCGGCTGAGGCGGGGGCCGCAAAGGCGGGGAATGCCGCCGCGCCGGCGGAAACCAGGAGAGCCTTTCGCCTTGTCATGATTGGCAATGTTATCAGATTCGCAAGGAGGAGAGAGAAATGGGGGACGAGGCGAGTGATCTAAACCCGGGCGAACGGCCAGTGGACCGGGGAGAGTTCCTGGCGCTAGCGGCACGCGGATTGACAATCCGCCGCAGGACGCCATCCTGCCCCACAATCAGAGTGCGCGGCGCGAGATAAAATGTTGGGGTGGCCCCGAAGGAGCAGTATTCGCGCGCGGACGTCCGGCGGAAGTTCGGAGTCGGCGAGCGGGAGCTTCGTAGCTGGGAGCGTCAGAACTTTATTCCTGCCGCCGATACTTACACGTTTTCCGACCTGCTTGCGATTCAGGCGCTCGTGAAGCTACGCGAGAATCATATTCGTCCGCGCCAGATCGGCGAAGCCCTGGCATCGCTGCGGCGTAAGCTCGACTGGATTAAGACGCCGCTGCTGGAGCTGCGCATTGTATCGGATGGCAAGAAGATTTCGGTTCACGTCGAGGGGCAGAAGATGGAAGCCATCAGCGGCCAGATACTCTTCGATTTCGACGCCGCGACGCTGGGAGACGTGAAGAATTTCCCGGAGAAGAGGCGCGCTTCCGTCAACGGCCTGCGCGAATCGGAGGAGTGGTTTCAGCGAGGCTTGGAACTGGAAGAGACCGGAGCGCCGGTAGAAGCCGCAGTGGAAGCGTACGCCAAGGCGCTCGAACTGAACCCGGCGGCGGCGGGCGCACTGGTGAATCTGGGAACCATTTATTACCGCCAGGGCAAATTCGCGGATGCGGAAAGATTCTATCGGGACGCGGTTGCAGCCGACGCCGCATATCCGCTGGCGCAGTTCAATCTTGGCAATCTTTTCGACGAGCAGAACCGGCTTGGCGAAGCCGTTGAGCGCTATCAGCGCGCGCTGGCGCTTAATCCCAATTACGCCGACGCTCATTTCAATCTGGCGCTGCTCTGCGAGCGTACCGGCGAAGCCATGAAGGCGGTCCAGCATTGGAAACAGTATCTGAAACTCGATAGTACCAGTCAGTGGTCGGAAATCGCGCGGCGGCAGCTTGCGCGATTGCGGCAAGCGATGATGCTCTAGCTATAGCTAAGTACGTCGTTTCAGAAGTTCGCTAACGTATTCCGGAAGACCGCGAGACATGACGGAATTTGGGAAACCAATGTACCAAGCTATGGAGAAAACTGGAGTTATTGGGCGACTGGCGACGAGGCTCGGGCGAGAAGACCCGTTATACTCCAGGTGAACAAACGAGCCATTCCATGCAAAGATCGTGAGGCAACCCACAGGCCCGCTATCCCGTCATCTGATATAGTGATCTTCAGAAGCACCCCTATGCGACCCTCCGCTAGAAATGTATTCATTCTCTGTACTATAGGCGCTTTTGCCGGCCTGATTTTGGCTCAGGATCAGGGCCCTGTTCTCAACGGTCCAACGGTTGCCAAAAAGAAATCGAGCGACTCCACCACGGCTAAACCGGACGATGCCGATCTGCCCAAAATACCTTCGGCTTATAGCAAAAAGGATAAGCCGGATCTCACCGGCGCGCCGCAGTTCAAGAGCGAAGTGGATGTCGTGACCCTGGATGCGGCCGTTCTCGACAATAAGGGGCAGTTCATTCCCGGTATTCCGCCGCAGGCTTTTCGCGTGCTTGAAGACAACGTACCGCAAAAGATTCAAAAGGTGGACCTCGGACAGGCTCCCATGACCGTGGCGCTGTTGATCGAGTTCAGCGGCAAATTCCAGCGGTTGTACGGCCCCACCTGGTTCCAGACGCTGCAGCTCTCATGGGGCTTTGCCAGCACGCTCAAGCCGGACGACTACCTGGCCGTGATCGCGTACGACATCAAACCCGAAATCCTGAGTGATTTCACCACCGACCGCATGAAGACGCAGGAAGCGCTCCATCGCCTCACCATTCCGGCGTGGCAGGAGGCTAATCTCTTCGACGCGCTCACCGACACCGCCGACCGCATGTCCGGCGTGGAGGGCCGCAAAGCGATCCTGGTGCTCACCTCGGGCATCGACACGTTTAGCAAGATCACCTTCGACAAAGCGCGCAAGTCGCTGCAGGAATCCGGCGTGCCCATCTATGCCATCAGCCTGATGCAGTTCCTACGCACCATTGCCGACGCCTCGATGGGGCCGATTCAGCGCATGGACTTTCTGCAAGCCGATAACGAGCTGCGCACCTTCGCCAAAGAGACCGGAGGACGCGCGTTTTTCCCGCGTTTCGAAGGCGAATACCCCGGCATCTTTCAGGATATACAGCAGGCGCTGCGCAACGAGTATGTGATCACTTACTCGCCCAGCAACAAAGCGCACGACGGTTCCTTCCGCAAGCTGAAAGTCGATCTGGTCAACCCCGGCACCAACGAAGCCATCGTCCTCAAAGATGAGAAGGGCAAGCCGATCAAGTACAGCGTGATTGCAAAACCCGGCTACAAGGCGCCCCGCGCCGTCGAATAATCGCCGTTGTCAAGAATTAAATTCTCCATTTTTTGAGGAGGATGGAAAACCATTGACAGGGGCATTACATTCCTGTTAATCTCGCATCCGCCCGATGAAAAACTTGCCCGCTTCTGTCCCTCATGTCCTCCTTGTAGACGATAACCGCGACGGTCTCCTGGTACGGCGCGCCTTACTGCAGGAACTTGGCTGCACCGTGGAATTGGCCAACAGCGGCGAAGAAGGTTTCGCGCGCTTCCAGGCCTCTGCTTTCGATGTGGTGGTGACCGGCTACCGCATGCCGCGAATGAATGGCGTGGAGTTGATCGCGCGCATCCGCGAGGCTAAGCCCAACGCCCGCATTGTGCTGCTTTCCGGTTTTCCCGGGCCGCTGGGGTTGACCGAAGAGAACACCGGGGCGGATTCGGTGATTGCGAAATGCGCTAATGAGCCGGTCCATTTGACGCGCGCCGTCAAGCGTCTGGTGAATGCCGGCAGGCGCAAGCCGCCATCGTCGCAGAGAGGCAACGGCAGCAATTTTCGTTCCGGCACGAAATGATCTGCCACACTGAGAGTGCATGCAGCTTCTTTTTGCGCGCGCGCTGATCGCGCTGGCCCTGATTCCGGCGGTGTATGGCGCGGTGGCGGCTGTAGCTGTATCCAAGCGGGCGCCGAGGCCAGAGCACGCCGCGCCCATCAAAGCTTCCCCCGCGGTCCGGCGCTGGATGAAGGGCATGACGCTGCGCGACGAAGTGGCCCAGTTGGTATTCATCCCCTTCTATGGCCAGGCGCCAAACTCGCGCACTCGCGCCTACCGCAACTTCATGCGGCTGATCCGTGAAACCAAAGTCGGCGGCCTAATTCTGAACAATGCCACCAATGGCCGGGGCACGGTGAAGGCCGAGCCCTACGCGCTTGGGGCGTTTCTGAACCGTATGCAGCGCCTGGCCAAGGTGCCTCTACTGGTGGGATCGGATTTCGAGCGCGGCGCTTCCATGCGCGTGAACGGAGTTACGGTATTTCCTCACGCCATGGCTTTCGGCGCGGCGGGCGACCCCGCGTTCTCGCGGTTTGAAGGCGAAGTCACCGCGCGCGAAGCCCGCGCGCTGGGAGTGCAGTGGGTCTACTATCCGGTGGCGGACGTCAACAACAACCCGGATAACCCGATTATCAACATTCGATCGTTTGGTGAAAATCCGCAGGACGTGGCGGCGCAAGTAAAAGCCTTTATCGAGGGCGCGCACGCCGATAAGAAGAATTACGTCCTCACCACCGCCAAGCACTTTCCGGGGCATGGCGACACTGCCGTGGATACCCACCTGAATCTGGCCAGCATTCCCGCAGATATGGACCGGCTGCAGCGCGTGGAACTGGTCCCATTCAAGGCGGCCATCGAAGCCAATGTCGATGCCATCATGACCGCGCATATCGCCGTGCCCGCGCTGGCCCCGCCCAATCTGCCGGCGACGCTTTCGCCGGAGATTCTGACCGGTCTGCTGCGCAAGCAGCTCGGCTTCAAGGGCCTGGTGATCACGGACTCGCTGGAGATGGGCGGCATCGCCCAGGGTTTCAGCGCGGCCGATGCCGCCGTGCGCGCGCTCGAGGCCGGCGCCGATACGCTGTTGATGCCCGCCGATCCGGACGCCGCCATTCGCGCGGTGGTAGGGGCGGTGCAAAGCGGACGTCTGACGCGCAGCCGCATTCAGGAAAGCGTGGTCAAGATTCTTTCCGCCAAAGAACGCGTGGGCCTCGACCGCAAGCGCCTGGTGGATCTGGAAGCCATCGGCGACCTGGTGAATTCGCCCGAAGACAACGCGCGTGCGCAGGAGATCGCCGACCGCGCCGTCACCCTGGTGCGGAATACCGGCAACGTGCGTGCCGCTGACCGCGCCGGAGCGCGCCTGCTTTGTGGTGATGCCCGAGAGCCGCTATTCCGCGGAAGGTCAAGTCTTCACGCAGGAGGTCCGCAAGCGTGCGCCGCGAGCTTCGATCACGCAGGCCGATTCCTCAATGCCGCAGGAGACGCTGGATGCGGCTATCGCCAACCTGCAGGGCTGCGATCGTTTTGCCGTTGCGGCATTTTCCGCCGTGAGTTCGGGCCGCGGCTCGGTGGGTCTGGCAGGCGCGTTGCCGCACATGATCGACGCCCTGATTGCGACCGGGAAAGCCGGTAACACTGATAGCGCTGGGCAATCCCTATCTGCTGCGCAATTTCCCGGGCGTAGCGGCTTATCTGGCCACGTTCAGCACAGTCCCGCCGTCTGAGATTGCCGCCGTAAAAGCGCTATGGGGCGAAATCGAAATTCGCGGACATTTACCCGTAACGATTCCGGGCCTGGCGAATTACGGCGAAGGCATCATACTTGCCGCCAAGACAAACTGAGGTCGCGGAGTTCTCCCGCGATTCCGGTTTTGGGCAAGCGGTCACTTCTTACCGGGATTAGTTGATCCGCTTTTCCTGTCCCGCCCATTCTCTCTCACGCAGTACATACTTTTGCACTTTTCCGGTCGAGGTCTTCGGCAAATCCTCGAATGCGACCGACGCTGGACACTTATAGTGGGCCAGATGTTCGCGGCAGAACGCGATGATCTCCTGTTCGGAGGCGGTTTGGTCTGGCTTTAAGGCTACGAAAGCCTTCGGCCGCTCGCCCCAGTGCGGATCTGGTACGGCGATCACGGCGCACTCCAGCACGGCCGGATGCCTGGCGACGGTTTGCTCCACCTCGATGGTCGAGATGTTTTCGCCGCCGGAAATGATGATGTCCTTCTTGCGGTCGCGCAGCTCGATATAGCCGTCGGGATGCCATACCCCCAAGTCGCCGGAGTGAAACCAACCGCCGCGAAAGGCCGCTGCGGTCCCTTCCGGGTCGTTGTAATAGCCTTTCATGACAATGTTGCCGCGCATCACCACCTCTCCCATCGTGTCGCCATCGCGCGGCACGTCCTTCAGCCCATCGTCCACTACGCGCACCAGGTCGGCGGCGATCTGGCCTTGCCCCTGGCGGGCCAGCAAGCGGGCCTGCTCCCCGGCCGATTGTTCGTCCCACTCGCGCCGCCATGCGCAACTCGTCATGGGACCGTAGGTCTCCGTCAGACCATACACATGGATGGGCCGGAAGTTCCGCTCTTTAAGCTGCGCCAGCAGCGTAGGCGACGGGGAGCGCCGGCGACCAAGACCGTAACCGGCCGTTCCACCCGCCGCGCAGAGGGATGATTCATAAGCGCGATCTGCACGGTGGGCGCGCCGCCGTAATGCGTCACGCCTTCCTGGTCAAAGAGCTGCCACATCCGCGCAGGATCGGCGCGGCGCAAGCAAACATGTGTGCCGCACGCCGCCGTAACTGCCCACGGGAAGCACCAGCCGTTACAGTGGAACATGGGTACCGACCACAGATAGACCGTATCGCTATTCATGCCCGCCTCAACCAGTTGACTGAATGCATTGAGGTATGCGCCGCGGTAGGTATGCATGATTCCTTTGGGCCGTCCGGTGGTGCCGGAGCTATAGTTGATGCCGATGGTCTCTTCTTCGTCTTCCAGCCAGCTCGGCGGCGGCTCCGGCGCGCCGCCGGCGAGAAAGTCCTCGTAGGGATCGCCGGGCGCTCCCGTATCCGCGATGGATACGCGAGTCAGTCCAGGCATGTCGAGTGAGGCGAGCAGCGGCGCGCACTCGGTTCCGGCAAAGAGCCATCGGGCCTCGCAGTGCTCCAGGATGTATCCGATTTCGGCGCCGTTTAGTCGCGTGTTAATGGCGACCAGGATACCTCCTGCGGCGGGTATGGCGAAGTGCGCTTCCAGCATCGCCGGAATGTTCGGACATAAGAACGCAACACGATCGTGCTTGCGAAGGCCGTCGCGGCGCAAGCGGCTGGCGAGCCGATTGACGCGTTCCTCAAACTGCTGGTAAGTGTAACGCCTCTCGCCATGCACCACCGCCGTTTTGCCCGGAAAAATGTAGGCGGTCCGGCGCAGAAAGCTTACCGGCGTCAGATGCGTGCGGTAGACCTTCTCTTGCTCCATCAACTCACCTCATCAAAAATGTATATGTTACGTCAAGCCGGGCGCGGCTTGCGAATCGGCAGCCGTCCGCAAAGGTCAATGATTTTTCGCCGCCGGCCGAATCCTTTTCGCCTCCTTATGCGAACTAGGATTAGACGATGACTGATGCAGAGTTCCGAGAAGCTTACCGGCGGAATAAGGATGTGCTTTACCGGTTCGCTCGAAGAATGTTCGGTTCGTCCTCGGAAGCCGAAGACATTGTCCAGGACGCGTTTTTGGAACTTTGGCAAAATGCATCGCGGTTCAATCCGAACCGTGGATCTCTGCGCAGTTTTCTCATCGGGGTGACTTCGAACCTGATTCGTCGACGGCTGCGTAGTGCCCGGCCGTATAACGAACTGAAAGAGGACAGCACCGTATGTGGCCCGATCGATCTCGCGGGCCTCGAACGCGCTGGGATAATCGCCCGCGCGGTGTTAGCTCTTCCGCCACAGCAGCGCGAAACGCTCATTCTGGCGGAGTACGAAGAAATGTCGCTCGAAGAGATCGGTTGCGCGACTCACGTGAACCTGTCGGCGGTGAAGTCGCGGCTTTATCGGGCGCGTGAGAATTTGAGGCGCATGCTGGCGCCTCTGTTGGAAACGAAAGGTGTGGTACATGGAACCGACGAAAGATCCTCAGCTGAGTAAACTCCTGCGCGAATGGCGAGTGGAAGACGCACCCACTGCGCTCGACGCGAGGGTACTGAACATCCGCAAACCACGGCGACGGTTTTCAGTCGCTCGTCGGATGCTCGCGTTCCCGGCAGGCGCCCGAAAGAGCCTCTGGGCAGCGGCGATGGTCGGAATCGCATGCCTGATCGTGGTTACTCAGGCCATTCCGCAGACGCTCAAACTCGTTTCGCCGCCGGCCCCAGCCCCTTATACCGTGGATTCTGAATATATCCGATATGCCGACGATGGATCCCAGACGGTTGAGATGTATAGCACCTCGTATACGAGCCAGAACGGAGGAGAAATCATTCTGGAAAGAACGATCCCAGATCATCCGCTCGGAACGGCAGTCGGGCGAACCCTCGACGCAGTCCTTCCGTATTTGAGTCGCTTTACCGCGTCCGTCATGGTTCCTCCGAAGGAATTGGAAAAGCTTCGGCAAGCTGCCCCAAAAACCGTGGGCGTGGTTAGCGGCTGCGGGGATAAGCCGTGCTTCGTGCTGGATCACTGGGGTTTTGCGAGGGCCGAGAGCGGACCCAATGCCCCTTGCGCAGCTGGTTCAGTAGTCGGTTACGAAACGATACTCGGCCATTCGACGATTGGCGTCATGCGTCCCTTGCCCAACGTGCGGTCCACTCCGAGCCGGCCGGCGGCGGCTAGAATCACCATGTGGATGGCTCCCGATCTCGGATGCTTTGCTTTGAGACTTTTCGTTGAAGAGCAGCAGCCGGACGGCGCTTTTCGCGTGGTGAGCGAAAAGCAGGCGCTCAGTGTGAACATGAAGCCATAAAATGTCGAGGAAAAAGAAGAAAAGGTTCCAAGTGACCCGATTTCCAGCCTTGCTCGCCACGGGCATGCACCGTGCTGAACATTGGATTACGGAGCGCAGTGCGCCCAGCCTGTCTGCTCCCTGGTAACCGGTTTGGCGGTTACCGTTTCAACGCTTCCAGGCGCGCCGCAGCTTATCTATCCGTAACCGGACCGTTCGCTCGTAACGGCCTTTCCCTCGCCCGCAACGGCCTCCGCTTTCGCGGATTCCATTCCGGGGTCAATGGTCCTGGCCTGCTACTTCGCTCTCTTGCCGACCGGCTGGAATGCCCGTTGGCCTTTCGGCTCCACGACCGGAACTGGTTTGCCCCAATTCCCGCCGCTTCCTCGCTTCAGGCCCGCCGCACTCTCTACCGGCCAACTGATCCGGCTGCTCTCTCCGTCTCCACTCCCCTCCGGGAATTTTCGCTCCCTCGGGATCAAAGCGTTCAACGGATGTAGCCGCCGTCCGGTCCGCCTTCCGAATCCGCCCGATCTCCGCTCACTCCCCGCAGCCGTTCTATTTCTAGAGACAGGCTACGGATCATCGCGCGCGGTCCGCTACGTTTCCGGAGGCTTGCTGTTCCTCAAACCTCTTGGAACCTTAATCACTATGCGCCTGAATGCTCCTGGCGTCAACCGATTTCCGAGCGAAAAGTGGATTTTTCAACAATAAATTAGGAGTTTATTTTGCAGCGGATTACAGAGATTCCGGTCTGGAAGTTTTGTGGAAAAAACGCGCGGCAACCTTCCTGTTTTTGCGATACTGGACGCGGATGCGGAGATTGGTGATCCGTCCAGGCGCGATTGGCGATTTCATCCTGTCGCTGCCGGCCTTGGAGTGTCTGCAGGCGGACTACTATGAGGTCTGGACCGCATCGGTGAACGTGCCGCTGGCGCGACTTGCCGATCGCGCGCGGGCGATTGCATCGACTGGAATCGATTTAGTATCGATTTCCGAACCGCCGCGCGCGGCTGATCGAAGAGTTGCGCGGATTTGATTCGATTGTTTCCTGGTATGGCGCGAACCGGCCCGAATTCCGCGCGGAAGTAGCGCGGCTCGGACTGCCGTTCACGTTCTTCCCCGCGCTGCCTCCGGAAGGCGTGGGCGTACACGCCGCCGATTTCTATCTGGCGCAGGCGCGCACGCTGGCGCCGTGCCATAGCGACGGAATACCGCGCATCGCATGCTCGATTCCGCCGGAAGGTCGCGGCAATTTCGCCGCGATCCATCCATTTTCCGGCGGCGCGCGCAAGAATTGGCCGCTCGAAAAGTTCCGCCAGCTGGCGCGCCAGTTGGAAGCCGAGATGCCGGTGCGATGGTGCGCCGGGCCGGAGGATCCGCCGCTCGAAAATGCGGTGCGCTTTGACGATCTGTATGAGTTGGCGCGCTGGCTGGCGCGGGCGCGGCTCTACGTGGGCAACGATTCGGGCATCACCCACCTTGCGGCGGCGGTGGGGACGCCGGTGCTGGCGCTGTTTGGGCCAACCGACCCGGAGATCTGGGCGCCGCGCGGAGAAAACGTGCGCGTGGGACGATTCTGATCTGGGGCAGGGTATCCGCAAGAGCGAAGAGGCGGATTAACAATCCGCCGCAGGATGCCATCCTGCCCCACATAACCCCGCTACTTCTTGATGGTGGCGGGTGGATTGGTCTTGGGGGGAGCCGAGGGCTTGGCCGCCGTGGTGGCGGGCGCGCCGCTTCCGGGGTGCGCCTGATCGTAAAGCTTGACGATATCGGCGATGATGTTCGACGATGGCGCGGCCCAAATCACGGGCGTCTGCTGATTACTGACGTCGAGAACCACGGCATATCCGTTCTGGTAGGAATACTGCTGGATGATCTCCAGCATCTTGTTGCCGAGTTCCTGGAACACCTTACCCATCTCTTCCTCGTAGTCGGTGCTGGTGTCCTGCTGGTCGCGCTGCAAGGCTTTGGTTTTGCCGTCGATGTCGCGCTCAATCTTGGCCTTGGCCTCGTCGCTCATGGTGGCGCTGCCCTTTTTCAGCTGATCCTGGAGAGCTTGAATATCGCGCTGGCGCTTGTCAAACTCCTCCTTCTTGGGCTGGTACTTCTGATTGATGGCGGCCCCGGCGGCCGTGCCTTCCTTAGTGGCCAAGATCGCCTGCTGGATGGCGATGATAGCGACCTTAGTGGGAAGCGCGGTGTTGCCAGCCGGAGGAGCGGAAACCATGGGCGCTGCCTGGGTTGTGGCTGGGGTTTGGGCCGGCGCGGCAGTCTTGCCGGCGGGCGGTGTTTGGGCCTGCGCGGCGAGGGCAGAACCCACGAACAGTACTGTAGTAATGAAACTCTTTGTCAAGCAAAAACTCCTAAACGGTGAATCTCTATTATAGCTTGTTGGGCTGCTTTTTGATCGGCTGAACGGGCTGCCTGGCAGGCGCCGCGGCCGCCGTGCCGGGATGGGCCTGGTCATACAGCTTGATGATATCGGCGGTGATGTTGGTGGAGGGCGCGGCCCAGATCACGGGCGTCTGCTGCGTGTTGCTGACGTCCAGCACCACGGCGTATCCGTTCTGGTAAGCATACTGTTCGATGATCTGGACCATCTTATCGCCCAGCTCATTAAACACCTTGCCCATATCCTGTTGGGAATCGTCGTTCATATCCTGCGCATCGCGCTGCAAAGCCTTGGTCTTGCCGTCGATATCGCGCTGGAGCTTATCCTTGGCTTCGGCGCTGAGCGTAACGCCACCCTTCTTCAATTGATCTTGAAGCGACTGGATGTCGGCTTGGCGCTTCTCGAATTCAGTTTGCTTGGGGGCGTACTTCAATTTGAGAGCGCTGCCCGCGGCCGAGCCTTCCTTGGTACCCATGATCGCCTGCTGGATAGCGATAATCGCGATCTTGTTAGGAAGAGCGACGATGTTGCCGGTGGGCGAAGCGGGAAGCGGCGCGGTTTGCCTGGGAGCGGGCGCCTGGAAAGGCGGATTCTGGAGAGGCGGATTTTGGAGCGGGGTTTGGCCCTGGGGCGTCTGGGCGATAGCGGCGCACGCCCCGGCCAGCAATGTAAACGTGAAAAGCAAATTCTTTGTCAAAGAAAACTCCTGTTTAGAACGTCCTGCCGACGGTGAAGTGGAAATACGTCCGGCGATCGAAATACGGGTAAGACTGACCGAAGCTGGTGACGGCATTGGTGAAGGTCGCCGCGTTCGGGAAAGAGGCCCGGTCCGCCACAATCGGCGGCTGTAAATATTCGCGGATAGTAGAAGGATTATACGCGAAATAGACGCGGAACGGCGCGTTCACTACCGGGAGAACCACCTGCAACTCCAGTCCAGTGGAGGCTACCGGCTTCTGGGTGCCGGGGGCGATCTGCACTTTGCCGCTGAAACCGGCCTGCGGGAATTGCAGGTTGAGATCGGAGACGCGCGAGGGATCCATGGTAAGTTGATTCGGCCTTAGAATCCGATTGAGCCCCGCATCGAAGAACGGCGCCAGCGTGACCGGACCCAATATGGGAATCCGGTATTCGAAATTCATAACCGAGTGCCAATCTCCGCCGGGAGTGATGAGCTGATAAATCGGAATCTGCATCGTAACGGGCGTGGGCGTCAGAGTTCCGCCGCTGACGGTCTTCTGCGTGCGCGTGCTGCCATCGGCGTTGAGCACGTTAATCGAAGCGCTGGAAGCGATAAAGGCCACCGGGGTGACGCTATAGAAATCGAATCCGCGGACATCGTTTTCGCCGCCCATGAACGAGCGGGAAAACGGCGGGACTTCCTTGCCCCCGTAGGAGGTAATCATAGTCGTCAGTAAATGAAACGCGAGGATATGCGACTTGCGGATGAACGAAGGATGAAAGTACTTGAGATCGATGGCTGGGCTGATGGTGTTCACGTTTCCGCCCAGCACACTGCCCGCGAACCCGAGCGAGAAGAAAATGCTCTTGCCGCTCGATGGATTGATGGGATGGTTGACGGTGTTGTACGTGAGCGAGGGCGTAATGGAGCTAGTCTTGATTCCCTCAAGCGCGTTGGGACCATAGACGCCGGAAAAATTAATGTACTGAAAGTAATTTGTGGCGGCAGTGGTTTGCGTAACGATATTCGAGATATCGTAGCCGTAGGTAATGCCGGTGCGCCAGAAGCTGCGGTGGAGCTGATAGCTGCCGAACACTTTGACCCCGTGGCTATTCTGGACATAATTCAGCAGGTTTTGCGGCCCCAGCGCGTTGTATAACGCGGCCAGATTCTGCCCGGCAAAGATGGAAGCCTGGCGCGCCTGATTGAAATCGTAGCGGTTCAGATAGACGGTGAAACCGGTTTGAATGGGCTTGTCGAGCAGATAAGGCTCGGTGAAGCTCAGGCTGGCGCTGCGCATGATGGTACCGAGCTGCGAATTAAGCGAGAGGGTTTCGCCCAATCCCAGGAAGTTGTTGGTGGAGTAATTGAAGCCCACAAAACTGCCGGCAATACCGGAGACGCCGCCGTTCAAGCCGATCGAGTTCTTGCCGCGCTCGCGCACCTTTAAGGTGATATCGACGGTGTTGGAGCTGGTTCCGATGTTCTTGTGAATGTCGGCCGCGTCTTCCTTCTTCAGCACCTCAAAATATCCCAATTGGTTCAGGCGCAGAATGCTCAAATCCCACAGGCTGCTGTTGAACATGTCGCCTTCATCCAGCATGATCTCGCGGCGGATGACTTTGTCGCGCGTGGTGGTGTTGCCGGAGAAATCGATGCGGCGCACAAAAAACTGTTTGCCTTCATCGGCGGTGATGGTCAGATCCACCTGGTCGGTGTTGGGAATGAAATCGAATTCGGGCTCCGGGGTGAAATCGATATACCCGAATTTTCCATAGAGGTTGCGCAGGTTCTCGATACCTTTAGTCAGCTTGTCCCGCTGAAACACGTCGCCAGGGCCCATGCCGAAGAGAGGCCGCATGAGCGCATCCGGGGTGCGGAAGAGCTTGACTCCCTCGAACTTCATGGTGTGCAAGTGATACTGGCGCTCCTCTTCGACCGGCTGGACGATATCGGCGTAAATGCCCGGCTGCTCCATTTTGAAGATGGGCAATCGCCAGCCTTTGCCGCCGCGGGGAACGATAGTCACAGTCGGCTCGAGCGCTTTGGCTTTGAAGTATCCGTGGTTGGTATACGCCTCGCGGATGCGCTCGCCGTCCTCTTCGAGCTTGGCGGCATCATATGTTTTCGAGAACAGACTCTCCGCCACGATGGAGTGCGGAATGCCGTAGGGGTGCAGATTCTTCATGGCTTCAATCACCCACTTCTGGCTGTAGGCGTGATTGCCGGTGATCTGGATGGTTCCCACTTTCACTTTGGGGCCTTCATTCACATTGAAGGTGAGGGCCAGCGAAGAGGGAGGGATCTGCTCAATCTGCGGGTCAACCGTGGCGTATTGGCGGCCCCGCTCGGAGAGATAATCCTTAAGCACATTGGCGGCGTGCTGGATCTTGTTGGCGTCGTATTGCGATTCCACCACCAGACCGACCTTGCGTTCCTTGAAGCGGTCGAGGATCTCCGATTCGGTGACGGTATGAATGCCCTGGTAATGGATGGTGCGGATGACGCGCCGCTCGGTGACTACGAAGGTAACTGTCACGGAATTGGGCCGCTCGCCAGGTTCGGTTTCCAGGCGGATATCGTCGAAGCGGCCGGAATTCCAGAGGGCCATGAAGTCGCGCCGCAAGATTTCCTCGTCGTAAACATCGCCCGCCTTGGTGACCAGAGTGGCCAAAAGGGTAGCCGGGGGCACGCGCCGGGAGCCGCGAATCTGGACGGAATCGACGATCTGCTGTCCGGGCCGCAGTTGGACGGTGGGGGCGGGCTTGGGCGTCTCGAGCTGCGGGGTGCGCGGAGCGGTTTCGAACGGGTTGGTCTGCTGCTGCTGCGCGGGCGGCTTTTGCTGTGGCGGCGTCTGCGTGGGCGGTATCTCTGTCGGCGGCGGTTGCTGGGCTTGGGCAATGAGCGAAATCGAAGCCGCTAACAGACAGGCCGGCAGCACAGCCACACGGAGTTGCCAGAATGGCCTCATGCGAACGATACCTCTCGATTGCGCAATGCTGGGTAGAGTTGGCTCACGGGACACGGATTCGGCTGGTGCAGCTAGATCTCCAAGATGGTAAGCCATTATTCTAGCGGATGTTGGAGGGCACAGACAACGAGTGGAGGGGGCTACAGGTGTGAAGGGCAGGCACAGGGATTTGAGGCTCCCTCGCCCGCGCATTTCCGCTTCCTCAGAAATTGCGAATCCGCACTACATCGCTATTCGTGCTGCCACGAGCGAGGGCCATGTCGGTGCCGTTCGGCAGCCACACGAAGTTAAAAATCAGGCCGGAGCTGAAATCCGTCACTTGCCGGGCCGCCCCGCCTTCGATCGGCTGCCGCCACACGTTGGAAACGCCTTCACGCGTGTCCACGAAATCGATCGCGTCGGAAGTTGGGCTCCAGCGGATGGCGCCAGCGTCGATGAGGTTCATACGGTCGTCAGACGCACTGGAGTAGGAGGTCTCGAACTTCTTCACAGGGTCACCGCCGCTGGCGGGAACGAATCCGAAGCCGCTCCGGTTCGGGTCCGCGATCCCGTACTCGACCCACTTGCCATCTGGCGAAGCGTGAGGCAACACGGAGGGAAAGTGTGTGAGCTGCTCCGGCTTGCCGCCTGTAGCCGGAACCCGCCACAGCGAATAGTATTTTCCGAGGGCGTTGTAGTATACCCATTTGCCATCGGGCGAGCAGGATGGGCCGCCATTGGTACCGGTTCGGACAAGAGCCTCCGGCTTGCCGCCGTCCACATCCACCCGCCAGATCAGCGCGCTGCCATAAAGTCCGGCGCCATACACAATCGTGCGGCCGTCGGGACAAACCGAAGGGGTAGAGAAGAACGCAAGGTCGGCATCCGTCGTGATCTGCCGCGGCGGAGCGCCGGTCTTTTGGAGCCAGAGTTGGCGCGTCCCGCCGGCCAGGGACGCGTAGATCACGGCGCCATCTTCCGTCCACTGAAGCCCGAACAAGCCGTCTTCGGTGCCCACGCCGGAGGTGATCTGGACCGCATGGGCGGCCTTCGCATCGGGCGCCACCCAGATGTTCGAAATCATTTCGCCCTGTACCGCGAAAAGAGTGTGGGAGTCCGCCGTCAAACTCAGGTCTACGTAATCGTTCAGGTCGTTGGTAACGCGGTAGGCCTTGCCTCCGGGATAGGAGATGTACCAAATCTGTCCCGGCGAGTTATGCGATTGAAATGCGATCAGCGCCAGTCCGCTCGAATCCGCGAGCCATGCCACCTGCGATATATGCACCCACCGTTCCACCCCGATATTCCGCAACTCTCCACCGGCCGCCGGAATGGTCATCACATAAGACATGCCGCCTGCATAAGCGCTCACCGCAAGCCGTTTGCCGTCCGGCGACCAAGCCAGCCCATTACCGGTGAAATTTCCTGGCGTGAACCGCTCTGCGAGCTTCCGCTCCACTCCGCCGTCGATTCGCCGGACCAACAGTGCGGTTCCCTCGCTGCTAGTCTGGCGGAGGAAGGCGAAGTAGTTGCCATCCGGCGATAAGGAGACTGGGGAATCGATTCCGCCTTCAAGTTTTCGCGATGGACCTCCCAGTGTGGGGACCTGGAACAGTTGACCCGACTTGCCGTCGCCTTTATCCAACACGTAGTAGACGTAATTGCCGTCGTGCGAGAAGACCAGGCCTTTGAAATCCCCGTCCGTCCGCGGCAGAATCTGGATATCGCTATGCGTCGCCACCTGGCGGACCCACAGGCCGGCCTTGCCTGGCGCTCCCGCCGCAAACGCAAGATACTTACCGTCGGCTGAGATGGCGCAGCGCATCACATTGCCGGCGTTAGTAGCCCGTTCGATAATCATCGTCTGAAATGGCGATTTGGCTCTGTGCCAGGCAATCCAGTAGACGGCAAACGCGACAACCGTTGCGGCCGCCGCCAAGCTGGCGAGGATCGGTTTAAACCGCGCGCCGGCAATCCGCGGCGGCCCGCCAGCCCGCTGCAAGCTATGAGTCCGGCTGTGACCCTGCCCCACAGAATCCATGTCGCGCTTCAAACGTTGCAGATCGGTACGAATTTCCGCAGCGTGTTGATAACGCAAATTGCGGTCTTTTTCGAGACACTTGTCGATGATACGCTCCAACTCCTCCGGCAGGCCGGGATTCAGGCGTACCGCTGGCGCGGGAGCGCGGTTGAGAATCCCATCGAACACCATTCCCGGGCTTTCCCCGCGAAACGGCAGCTTGCCGGTTGCCATTTCATAGAGCACCACCCCGAACGAGAACAGATCCGTGCGCGCGTCTAAAGGTTGAGCGCGGACCTGCTCGGGCGACATATACGACACGGTACCTAAGGCGCTCCCTTCAGTGGTGATCTGGTCCTCCATCGTCAGGGTTGGCCCTGCAGTTTCCGCGGCGCCCGCGCGAGGGCCGGGCACGATTCCGGTCTTCGCCAATCCAAAGTCGAGCACCTTGGCGCGACCCGCACTCGTGACGAAGATATTTGCGGATTTAATGTCGCGGTGGACAATTCCCTGCGTGTGGGCGGCCGATAATGCGTCGGAAGTCTGAATCGCAAAATCCAAAAGCTCGTTGGTTGGGATGGGTCCTTTGCGAATTCGATCCTTCAGAGTCTCGCCTTCCAGCAACTCCATGACGATTACCGGCTGCTGGTTATATTCCTCTACTCCATAAATTGTGCAGATGTTGGCATGGTTCAAGGCGGAAGCGGCGCGCGCCTCGCGCTCAAAACGGCTCAGCGCTTTGGGGTCTCGCGCCAATTCGTCGGAAAGAAATTTGAGCGCTACCGGGCGATGCAGGCGAATGTCTTCGGCCCTATAGACCACGCCCATGCCGCCGCCGCCCAATTTGGAGACGATGCGGTAGTGGGAGATGGTTTGGCCGGGGAGTATTGCGGTGGGCGCGGCGCCGGTCAGCCGCCAGC
Organism: Bryobacterales bacterium; assembly: GCA_963723015.1. Lineage (GTDB taxonomy): Bacteria > Acidobacteriota > Terriglobia > Bryobacterales > Bryobacteraceae > PALSA-243. The sequence goes on along the minus strand of CAVRPF010000010.1, from coordinate 175,472 downwards.
GGACTTCCCGCTCCAGCTCCTCATTGCCCGCGCACGCTTGACGAAGGAAGGCATCGCGCTCGGCGGGCGTACGGTCCAAGACGGCATGAAATAGGGCGTCGACTTGTTGCCAATGTTCGGGCGTCATCGGTTGCGCGGCTTGTTGGCAGGCGAAAACGCCTGCCCCACATTGGATGGCATCAGTTGACCTTGCCCAAATACTTGTCGAGCCAGGCGAGTACCTCGCGCACCAGATCGGCTCGCTGTTCCGAGACATCGTGCGCGGTATCGAACAGAACTACCTTCTTGTCGGCTGCGGGCGCGCCAAGCATCCGCACCAGAGCGTCTTTGCCCAGGAAGATAAAATCGAACTTGCCGGCGATCAACAGCGCCGGCGCCTTCACGCGTGGCGCGAAATCGACCGCGTCCGTTCCCGGTAGCGGCTTCTCATTATAGAATCCGCCATCCAGCATGATCACGGCTTTTATCCTGTCTTCCACGGCGGTAAAGAACACACCCAACGCCGCGCCCATGCTGACTCCCATGTACGCGATCCGGTTGCGGTCGATATCCGGACGCGTCTCCAGATAATCGATGGACCGCCCCAGATCTTTCGATTCGTGGATCAGCGTCTCGCGGCCCTCCGCTGTATCCGGTCCGCCGATCGAGGCCGGCCTTTCATAGGTACCTTTATAAACGGGGTACAAAACCGCGCGCCCGCTTTGAATCACAAAGTCAATAAACTTCATATCGCCGAGGGCCTCGCTATTGGGCAGATCGAGGACGCGCCCGCTTGGAAAGAAAACAACAGTCTGGTACGGAGGCCGCACATGCGCGGGCAGGAACAGATACGCCGCCATGCGTTCGCGACCATACGCCGCATCCAACACGACCTTCTCTTTGCGCCAGTCGGCTGAATCCTGTGCGACGCTTTCCAATTTCGCATTCAGGGGCGTGCGGTCGTAGGCGTACATGGCCTTGTAAGCTCGGAAGACGTCATCCGATGCAGGCTTGGCTTTGGAAAAGTCTCGAACCGTCTGTCGCCGTTCGGCCAACGTTTCGGGCGGTAACGGGCCAGTATTGCGCACGCAGCGAAATCCGTTGTTGGCGGCGCGGAGGAACGGCGGCGCTCCCCCAGGCTCGAAATACTCCGTGGTCTCGGTGCTAAAAGCCCCGCCCAGAAGATAGCGGGAGCCGCCGCCGGATTCGTTGCGGCACCACTCCGCCACATTGCCGGCCATGTCGTAAGTTCCAAACGGTCCCACGCCCTGGTACTTGCCCACCGGCGCGGGAGACGCCGAAAAGTTGCTGAGCGGCGCGATGTATTTGGCAACCGGGCTGGGCGCCGCCAAATACCATTGCGCGATTACAGGCAAGCTCTTGCCGGCGAATTCCGCGTACGCCGACGCCTCATACCAGCTCACGCCGCCTACCGGATAATCCGCCTGTCCGGCTGGATAATGGCCCGCTTCCCATGTGGATGGTCCGGGCCTGCCGGTGGAATCGCGGAACAGGTCCATCGCCTGCTCCCAGCTCAGTTCCTTGCCGTCGCGAATAAACTTCTCCTTCCAATATGCGCGGTTCTGGTAGCCGCCTCTGTCCACAAACTCCTGAAATTGCCGGTTGGTGACCTCGAATCGATCGATAAAGAACGCCGGAAGATCGTATGGACCGAGGTCGCCGAGCGACCAGACAATAGTGAAGAATTTGCCGGTGGGCACATAGGCCATTCCCTCTGGGGCTTTGGCAGCGGCATCGAGCGGGAAGTTGAATTGGGGAATGAACCCATGGATGTCGTCGGTAACCGGCGCGGCGACATACTCTCCCGCGCCGGCTTTCGAAACCTTCCAGCGGAGATAGCCGTTCGGAATCGTGACATGGTCGAGAGGGGTCGTCCCCAGCGCGAGCCATGGATCGCCGGGAGAGAGATAGTCCTGGATTTCCACGGAAGCGCCCGGCGGCGAAGACCGCACGGCTGTTGTATGCGTGAGGCCCTCCGCGATTTTCGCAAGCTGAGGGTCGCGCGGAAGGTATTGTGCGGCCTGGCGCAGGAGCAGAAACGCCGCCACGGGCCTCTTTTCGCCGGCTAGCCTGGCGATTTCCGGGATGGCCTGTTCGCGCGCCCAGTGGCGCTTTTCGGAATGCCGATAAAACCAGATGGAAAGAGCGCCCAGCAGCAGGATCAGAACCAGCGCGGGAATCGCATAAGCGGCTCGCAAGGCCGGGGGCTTGTGCGCGGCGGGGTCGAGCGCGGTGAGCGCCGCGGAGAAATCGCGCACCATGTCCGTGGCCGATTGATAGCGCTTCGAGGGGTCCTTTTGCAGCGCCCGCAATACGATTCGCTCGACGCCGGGCGGCAGATCGGGCCGAACTTCGCGTAATTCGGGAGGGTCACTATGAACGATAGCGTGCATCACCTGAAGATGCGTATCTCCGGAAAATGGCGGCCGGCCCGCAAGCATCTCGTAAAGCACAACTCCAAGACTCCACAAATCGGTGCGGGCATCGACGGTCTTTCCGGACGCCTGTTCGGGAGACATGTAGAGCGGCGTCCCTCTTGCGGAGCCATCCATAGTAGCGGTCGCGTCGACGGATTTCGCCAGACCGAAATCAATGATGCGGGCGACGCCATCGGTGGCGACGATGATGTTGCTGGGCTTGATGTCGCGATGAAAGATACCGCGCTCGTGGGCCTTAGCCAGCCCGGATGCGATCTGCCGGGCGATTTGCAGAGCTTCGGCAAGCGGCAGCCCGGGGGAGGCTTGACGGATTTTATGCTGTAAGGTCGCGCCCTCATGAAACGCCATGGCGATGAACAGGCCGCCGCCCGGGGCTTCATCGATCTCATAGATCGTTACGATATTCGAGTGATCCAAGCCAGAAGCAGCGCGGGCCTCATCCGCGAGGCGGCGCTTCAGCTCGTCGTCATGCCGGCCGTGCGGCGGCAGGAATTTCAGAGCGACAGGCCGGGCAAGCTTGGTGTCGAAGGCCTTGTACACGACCCCCATGCCGCCGGCGCCGAGCATTTCCAGGATCTTGTAATGGGAGATGGTCTGGCCCTCCAGACCGACCTGCGCGACGGCGCGGGCGGCCATTGCAATCGCGGGATTTTCCAGAAAACTTCCGGTTTTCTCTTGCCAGGCGAGCAGGGAACGGATCTCCCGCTCCATCGCCTGGTCGGTGGGGCAGGCCTGCCGTAGAAACGCATCGCGTTCCTCGGGAGGGCGCTCCAGTACGGACTGCAGGAGGCTATCGACCTGTTGCCATCTATTGGGGTTCATAGGTTCCCCGTGGGGCTGCCGCGCTGAATTATACCTCTTGCGGAGCCAAAAGGGGCTAAGTTGGTAGCCTGATGCGCCAGCAAGTGCTACTCGGAGGCAATTGGGCCTTCGCTCTGCGTGAGCGCCAGCAGCAGCTCTTCGCGGTTTCGGCGCGCGGCGATAATCGCCGAATCGAGGCCAATCCAATACACCACGCCGCCGATCACGGCCGCGATCGCCAGCACTACTCCGAATGCCCACTCGCTGCGGAGCGCCCAACGCGCCAGATAGGCCAGAAAAACCGGGAGCAGCGCCAGCGGATAGAACAGGAGCAGAAGCCCCTGCGAACGCCCCGAACTGCCGCCTCGCGATACGTTCTCGGGGTTCAGCGGGCGCGGATAATTCACCGACGACGGGTTACCGAGCCCCAGCAGATACACGGCGCAGATCGCCACTACCAGTAGCGTCTCGGCCACTTGCCCCCAACCTCCCGCCAAATGAAAGGCGCCCACCAGCAGCGAAAGAATCGTCACATCCAGAAACACAAAAACCATGGCCGCTATGTTCTTGCCGATCAGTACCTGCGAAATGGGCTGGGGCGCGGCGAAGTAGAAGGGCGCGGCCGAACGGTCGAAGCCGAAACAATTCCAGTAAGTCACCTGACCCAACATGGTAAGCGCATAGACGCATACAAACACCAGAAAGTACTGCGATCCGGGGCCCTGGCGCATGCCATTGCCGCCCAGCGCCATGGGCAGCCACACCAGAATCCCGAAGGTAAATCCCATTACGAAGACCATGCGGAATCGCGGCGTGCGCGCCAGCGAGCGCAGTTCCTTTTCCACGATGGCGGCCAGGGGATCGCGCCACAGCAAGCGGGGAAACCGGAAGAAGGCTTCGCTTACGCCGCGCCTGTCGCGAGGCATCCTGCCTGAGCACCATCGCCTGCGCCGCAGCGGCGTCGTAGCGAAGGTTGCGCTCGAACTGCGCGCGCCCAAACCAAAGCGCGGCCAGCGTCCACAGGAATAGCGTCAACAGTGGGGTCCATTCGCCCAACGCGGCAGCCGCCGCCGCGCTCCAGGGAAACTTGGGCCCGCGCAGAACCTCGCCCGCGGGACCCAACCATTTGGGATGCATGTGAAGTTGCATGAATAGCCGCGGCAACATCCATAGACAAGTGGTGAACAAGAACACGATCTCGCGAATCTTGCGCCGCGCCAACAAGCGGCCGAGCAGGCTACGCGTGCCCGACGCCAGCAGGGCGTTGAAGAGGACCAGGATCAGCGCGGGCGCGAGTATTCGCGGGGCCGCGGCCAGTCCGCCAACTGTGCGGTTGACCAGCAATCCGGCGACGCCGCCCGTAATCACCAGCAGCATCTCGATGGCGGAGGTGAAGCACAACAGAACCTCCACGGCAAAAAGTTGGCTGTGCGGGCGCCGGATAGATGCGCAGCTTGCGAAGATCGAGGCCCATCCCCATGCTGGCCGACAGCATGGGCATGAATTGCCAATACACGGTGACGCCCAAAAGACCGAGCGGCAGATAATGCCGCAGAGAGTCGGCGTCCAAGTGGGCGGCAAGAGAAAATGCAAGCAGCGCCATGCCCAGCCACAACATGTACCAGAAGACAATCGGGACGAACCGCAACGCGCCGCCGCGTCCGCGGCCCCACCGCATGCTGAGAAACTGCGCGCGCAAAATCGCCGCGATCATAGCCAGTCCAGCCGTTCCATTTGCCGATCCGCGCCCACGATACGCACGAATGCCTCTTCCAGCGATTCGCCGCCCGCGCGCAGCTCTTCCATCGAGCCGCACATCACAATCTTGCCGTGGTCGATAATGGCCACGCGGTCGCACAGGCGCTCCACCACTTCGAGCACATGGCTGGTCAGAAAGATGGTGGCGCCGCGCCGGACCTGATCGAGCAGAATATCCTTCATCAAACGCGCGCCCACCGCGTCTACGCCTTCAAACGGCTCGTCCATCAGAAAGAGCTCGGGATGGTGAATCAGCGCCGCGGCCATCGCCACGCGCTTGCGCATGCCTTTGGAATATTCGCCGATAATCTTGCCGTCGTCCGCCAGTTCGAAGAGGCGCATCAGATCGTGCGCCCGCTCGACGGCAGTGGATCGGGCCAGTCCGTACATGCGGCCGACGAACTCGAGAAACTCCATGCCGGTGAGCCGGTCGAAGAGGAACGACTCGTCGGGCACCAGCCCGACCCGCCGCTTGATCTCCAGCTCCTGCTCGGGCAGCTTGAAGTCCCAGAATCTCAATCGAGCCCGAGTCGGGCGGAATCAGCCCGGTGAGCATGCGAATGGTGGTCGATTTGCCGGCGCCGTTCGGCCCGAGAAAACCGAAGAAGGATCCACGCGGTACTTCCAGATCGAGGCCATCCACGGCGAGCTTAAGCCCGTAGCCTTTGTTCAAGGCGCGCGCGACAATGGCTGGTTCCGGCATTCAGTTTTCGTTCACCGGATCGATATCCACCGGAATACTCTTCAGGCCATCGATGGCCCGCTGCATCGCCGGCCGGATGACGCCCAGCGTATCGAGCATGCGTTTGGCCCCGGCATAATCGCCCTGAGCTTCGATAGTTAATATGTCGTGCGTCAGGTCGCGGACAGCGCCCTTGATCCGGGTCTCGTCCACCGAAAAAGTTCCATCGGTGTGAGCCACAAACGCGCCTTTATCGGTGAGATAGTTGAACTGCATCGCCATGCCCTTGCCGTGCGCCTCCACCAAACCGAAGCGCAGGGTGCGGAAAGCCGACGCTAAGAACGTGGTGTATAGCTCATGCTCGGCGTTGGGGCCATGCGGCAGCAAGTTGCGGTCGAACAGGAATTGCAGCATGAAAAGACCGGTGATGTCGGCCTTGGCTTCTTCCATGGCGCTGTAGAGTTCCTTCAACTCCTGCCGCGGCGAGGTGGCGCGGCCGCCCACCTGGATCTGATGCGGACCAATCCCATGACTCAGCTCGTGCGCCAGAATGTGCATGAAAAAGTAATCGAAGCTGAGATCGTGGCGCGCCGCGGCGGGCAGGACGCGCGCTGCAATCGGGGTCAAATTTACGTCGAACTTGGCCTGCTGCACGTTCCTCAGCATCACGCGCTTGCTGCCCTTCTGCTGGACGACGCGCTCGTCGTTGGGCAGGTTGAATGCGGCGGTGCGGACGCCGTGCGCGCCGTCGCCCGCCGGCGTAGACTTCATTGACGACGCGAATTGGCGCCGCGGCGCCGAGCTTGGGATTGCGGTAGCGCGGGTCCATGGGCAGATTGTTCTCGACCTCCTGCAAGTGGCCGGCGAACATTTTCAGGCGCTCGGTTTCCTGGTCGTCGCGAATGGTGATGTAGGCTTCGAAGGCGGCTTTGTAGCCGAATAGCTCGTCGTTATAGGTTTCGTACGGACCGATGGTGATATCGAGCGGCGCGTCGAGATCCATCCAGGCGAGGTCGCTGGCGTAGTAGTCGTTGGAAAGAAACGCATCCGCGCGCAGGGTCAGAAATTTCTTCAGCGACGCGTTGCCGGTAAGCGCGGCGGCTTCGCGCAGCAAGGCGGCCGCGTGGCGCAGATCGGGCGCATAGGCTTCGCTATAGGGGACGGCCGAGAGATGTTTGGCGGCATCGCGGCGGATCACGGTGAAGAAGCCCTCGGCCTGGTCGCGGAGAGGCTTGGATAACGTCTTGGCCCAGGATTCGAACTCTTCGCGCGTCATATCGGCGGGATAGAAATTGGCGCCCAGCGGCTTGCGCTCAGGAACGCCCGGCAGAAAAGCCGTGTGGCCGTCAAGGTCTGACCAGGGACCCTTGTTGAGCCAGAAGTAATGCGCGCGAGCCTTGCCCAGAGGGGTGGAATCTTTTTGAAGCTGCGCGTAAAGAGCGCGGTCGCCCGCCCAGAGCTGATCCATAAAAATCAGATTCATAACGCGCGCCGCTTCGGTGAGTTTCAGCAAGGCTTGGCGGTCGCCGGGAGAGAGGCGAGACTGATCGTAATGCAGGGTGACGGGCGCGAAGCGCTGAATCATCTGTTGGAGTTGAGCTAGGTCCGGCATGGCATTCAGGGTAGCGGCTGCCAAGAGCAGGGGTAGAAAGCGAGGCATTGGTAGAAGTTTAGCAGGGGGAACTTCGACGCAGAGACGCTGAGACGCGGAGATCGGCGCGGAGTTTTGGAGGGATTGGGAATTGTAGGTTAATTGCGTTTGGGGGGCGCTCTCGGGGAATAGATTTCGTTGGTGCGGGCCGTGTGGGCCTGATTCAGGCGGGGATTTGAGCTTGGCTTTGTTCTCGTTGAGCGAGCGTTTGACGCGGCACTCGGAGGTGGTGAGCCGGTTTCGAGAGGGCGGGCGCGTTTCACGCGTCAGCGGTCTTAGCGATGTCCTGGACCGCTTGGATTTCGAGCACGGCTTGGGGGTACAGTAGGTCGAGCGCCACGGCAATTTCCGCGGCTCCGGCGAGTCCTGCGCGTGTCACCGCAACTTCACCATAAACTTCGGGCGTGATGAGGGTCGACCGATAGAGCAGGCGCCGCGCACATGGGCACGCACTACCGCGCGGGCAGTATCATAGTTAAAAGCCCTCAGCTCCATGTGGATTGTCCAACTCGCGCTCCGCCGCCCTTACACGTTCGTCATCATGTCGATGCTGATCGTGATCCTCGGAGTGCTCGCCATCCTCCGCATGCCCACCGATATCTTCCCGGAAATCGATATCCCGGTGGTGAGCGTCATCTGGAGCTATAGCGGCATCACGCCCGAAGAGATGGCCGAAGCCATCACTGTCCGCTCCGAACGCGGGTTCACAGTCTCCGTCAACGACATCGAGCACATGGAGTCGCAATCGCTTCCCGGCCTCAGCGTCATCAAGGTCTTCTTCCATCCGCGCGCCAAAATCGAAGCCGCCGTCTCTCAGCTCACCGCTACCTCCAACTCGTCGCTTCACTCCCTGCCGCCCGGAACCACGCCGCCCAATATTCTCCGCTACAACGCGTCCAGCGTCCCCATCCTGCAGATGAGTATCTCGAGCGATACCCTGCCCGAGCAACAACTCTATGATCTCGGCTATAACTTTATCCGCACCCAGATGGCGAACGTCGAAGGCGCCACCTTCCCGTTGCCCTACGGCGGACGGCCGCGCGAGATCTCCGTGGATCTCGACCCGCGCGCGCTCTACGCCCAGGGACTTTCCGCGACCGACGTAGCCAATGCCATCAACTCGCAAAGTCTTATCCTGCCCTCCGGCTCCATCAAGATCGGCGCGCAGGAGTACTCGGTGCGTCTGAACAGCTCGCCCGATGCCGTCGCCGCCTTCAACCGGTTGCCCATCCGCCAAACCAATGGGACTACCGTCTACGTCGGCGATGTCGCCCACGTGCGCGATGGCTATGTGGTGCAGAGCAATATCGTCCGCCACAACGGAGCGCGCGCCGCGCTGCTCACGGTGCTTAAGAACGGCGGGTCTTCCACGCTGGAAATCATTAAGGAGCTTAAGGCCATCCTGCCGCGCATTCGCTCCACGCTGCCCCCATCGCTAAACCTCACGCTGCTCTTCGATCAATCGGTTTTCGTGCGCGCGGCCATTCAGGGCGTGCTGCGCGAAGCTGTCATCGCCGCCTTCCTTACCGCTTTGATGATTTTGCTTTTCCTGGGAAGCTGGCGCAGCACCATCGTCGTGTGCATCTCTATTCCGCTTTCCATTCTCACTTCCATCGTGGTTCTTTACCTGCTCAATGAAACTATCAACGTGATGACGCTGGGCGGCATGGCGCTGGCGGTCGGCATTCTGGTGGACGACGCCACCGTCGAGATCGAGAACATCCATCGCAACCTGGCGCAGGGCAAGCCCATCGTTAAAGCCATTCTCGACGGCGCCATGCAGATCGCCACTCCCGCATTCGTCTCCACGCTCTGCATCTGCATCGTGTTCGTGCCCGTAGTCTTTCTAACCGGGGCCGCGCGCTATCTATTCACTCCGCTGGCGCTGGCTGTGGTGATCGCCATGATGGCGTCTTACCTGCTCTCGCGCACGCTGGTTCCAACCATGGTGCGCTATTTGCTCGCGTCGGAAGCTGGGCGCGAGCACCCGCACGGCGGTATTTCCGGCGCGTTCCAGCGCTGGTTCGAGAAGCTGCGGGAGACCTATCGCCGCACTCTCGGCTCGGCGCTGGCATATCGCAAATTCGTCGCCGCCGCGTTCATTGTTCTCTGCGCCGCATGTCTCGGCCTCAGCCCTATGTTGGGCGAGGATTTTTTCCCGCAAGTGGACGCCGGCCAGATTCGATTGCACGTCCGCGCGCCCGCCGGCACGCGCATTGAAGAGACGGAGCGCTACTTCGCGCAGGTGGAAAACACCATCCGCCGCGTAATTCCGCCCGCCGAACTAACCGACATTCTCGACAATATCGGGCTGCCCTATTCGGGCTTCAACATCGCTATGAGCGATAGCACTACTATCGGACCCTTCGACGGCGAGGTGCTGGTCTCGCTCCGCCCCGGCGAGCACGCCTCCACCTGGAACTACATCCGCGAATTGCGCGCGCGGCTCAACCGCGAATATCCCAACCTGACATTCTTCTTCCAGCCCGCCGATATCGTAGGCCAGATTCTGAATTTCGGACTGCCTGCTCCGATCGACGTTCAGGTAGTTGGGCCGCTGACTAACGATAAAGCCAACTACGCCCTGGCGCGGCAAATCGAACGCAGCCTCGCTACTATCCCCGGCGCGGTAGACGTTCACACCCATCAAGTGGTCGACGTGCCCCAATTGCTCTTCAATGTCGACCGCACTCGCGCCTCGCAAATGGGTCTATCGCAGCAATCCGTAGCCAATAGCCTGCTGATCGCGCTCTCCTCCAGCACGCAAATCTCGCCAAATTATTGGATCGACCCGCACAACGGCGTAGACTATCCTATCTCCGTGATGACGCCGCAGTTCCGCGTCAACTCCACCTCCGAGCTGCTGCGCACTCCCATGCGCGGAGGAGCCGACAAGCAGTTGATCGCCAACGTCGGCCAGCTTCAGCGGACCGTCACCGCCTCGGTCGTCAATCACTACAACGTGCAGCCGGTCTACGACATTTACGCCAATGTGCAGGATCGCGATCTCGGATCGGTGGCATCCGATGTGGACCGCGTTCTCGCCAACTTCACTCCCAGACTGCCCAAAGGCAGCTTCATCGAAACCCGCGGTCAGGTCGCCACCATGCGCGCTTCGTTCACCGGGTTAAGCGTTGGATTGGTGTTCGCGATACTGCTCGTATACTTTGTGATGGTGGTCAACTTCCAATCCTGGCTCGATCCCTTCATTATTCTGATGGCTCTTCCCGGCGCGCTTTCCGGCATCGTGCTCATGCTGTTCGTCACTCAAACCACGATCAGCGTGCCTTCCATGATGGGCGCCGTGATGAGCATCGGCGTTGCCACCGCGAACAGCATTCTGCTGGTGAACTTCGCCAACGATCTTCGCGAGACGGGCGCCGATGCGCTTACCGCCGCGCTGGAAGCGGGCTACACGCGCCTGCGCCCCGTCATTATGACCGCGCTGGCCATGATTGTGGGCATGCTGCCCATGGCTCTCGGCCTTGGTGAAGGCGGCGAGCAGAACGCGCCTTTGGGACGTGCTGTGATTGGCGGCCTGATCCTGGCGACAGTCGCTACACTATTCTTCGTGCCCGTCGTTTACAGCGTATTGCGCCGTACCCCGCCGCGCTTCACGGCTCACTCCCGAGTGGACGCAACCTAATGACGCCTCCCGCTTCGCGCAAACCCGGGATGCGACCCCTGCTCACGTTTTTCGCGGTGCTGGCCTGCGCCGTGGCCGCCGCCATCGCAGGCGGGCTGCTGCCGCGCCTCTCGCGTCAGAAAGTGCTGCTGGCCGCTTCCGATAGCGCGAAGCAACAGAAGCCGGTCGTGATCGCCTCGCCCGCCCGCCTGGGCCCTTCCAAGGACAGCATCGATCTGCCCGGCGACTTGCAAGCCATGGTGGAATCGCCCATCTTCGCGCGCGCCGACGGCTACTTGAAAACGCGCAACGTCGATATCGGAGACCGCGTCAAGGCCGGACAATTGATGGCCGAGATCGAAACTCCAGAGCTCGATCAACAGATAGCCCAAGCGCGCGCTACGCTGGCTCAATCGCAAGCCGGGCTTAAGGAACTGGACGCCGATATCACGCTTTCGCGCGCCAACCTCAATCTTTCGCAAATCACTCTCGACCGCTGGCAGCGCCTCTCCACCAAGGGCGCCGTCGCCAAACAGGAGCTGGACCAGAAGCAGGCCGATTTCGACGTCAAAAAAGCTCAGACCGACCGCGCCCTGGCCAGCCTCGCCACCGCCCAGGAGACGGTGCGCGCCAGTGACGCTAACCTCAAACGCCTCCAGGAGATGAAGGGTTTCGCGCGCGTGTTAGCGCCCTTCGATGGCATCGTTACCGCGCGAAATGTGGATATCGGCACGCTGATTAACGCGGGCAACGCCGGCGTGTCCAAGGAGATGTTCCGCGTGGCCCGCATCACGCCACTGCGCATCTTCGTCAACGTGCCGCAGACCTATGTGGAAGAGATCCACAATGGGCAGGCCGCCGAGCTACGCGTCCAGGAGCGCCCCGGCCAGATCTTTCCCGCGCGCGTCACCAATGTTTCCGATTCGCTCGACGCCTCCTCTCGCGCCATGCTCGTGATTCTGGAAACGCCCAACCCCGCGGGCACGCTCTATCCCGGCATGTACGCGCAAGTCCGATTCGCGGCTGCGATATCGAAGCCTACGCTGCGCGTGCCCGGCGATACCGTCATGCTCACCAGCAACGGTCCCCGCCTGGCGATAGTCGGCGCGGACGGCGTGGTCCACTTCCGTGGCGTCACATTAGGGGAAGATCTCGGCTCGGAAGTGGAAATCCTCTCCGGCCTAAAGCCTGGCGAAATGGTAGTCTCAAACCCGGCGGATTCGGTTCAGGAAGGCGCAGTGGTGGAAGTCCGGCGGCGGTAGAGCATCTTCGACGCAGAGGCGCTGAGACGCAGAAGACATTGGAGGGCTTCCAATTTCACGCGGCCGAAGGGACCGGACACTGACCAAATCGCCGTTTCGGATGCACGATAGCCACAATTGGGATGGTGGTGAGGCCGCCGAAGCACAAGAGCGCCACACCTATCGCCATTCGCCGATCTTTGCGCAGCAAATTGGAAATCAGCAAGCCAATGCCAGTACCCAGAGCCACGCGAGTGCCGGCGATCAGCGCGATATCGGGGATCGTAAGACTTGTCTGTTTCATGCCGTGAAAACCCGCAAGCGGAATTCCATTATCGGCGCGCGCGCATGGAGAGGGTAAGCAAAGATACGCGCGCCCTATTTAGCTATGCCATGGCTTTCATCAATCGTCAGGAATCGATCGGCGGCTACGCTGCCGAGCTTCTGTTTGGTTCCACTGGGCCACTCGACTTGAATGGAGGCGGAGGTGTCTTTGCCCAATCCGAAAGTCAAAGCTAAGTCGCTTTGCGAGCAGTAACTCGAGCCGCTGCGGACTACATTCCATTGTTTGCCGGAGGCGCTTTCGACACGCACTATGGCCCCGATGCCGTCGCGGTTGGACTTAGTTCCGGTCAGTCTCACACACAACCAATGATTACGGTTGCCGCCATCGTTGCGAAACAGGTACGCCGGCCCGTTGTTAGTGGAGATCAGAAGATCCAGATCGCCATCACGGTCGAAATCCGCGTACGCGGCGCCCCGGGCAACCATGGGCCGATTGAACGCCGGACCCATTTCCGCGGTAACATTCTCGAACTTGCGCGAGCCTAGATTGCGGAAAAGCAGCGGAGACTCGCGGTAACTCACTTTCGGTTGAACGCGTCCGATCTCTTCTTCAATATGTCCGTTGGCGGCGAAGATATCGGGGTAGCCGTCCAGATCGTAATCGAAGAAGAAGACGCCGAAAGTCAGTGACAGCAGGCTGGCGCGGCCGACGGTGGAAGACGGAGCCTCATCCACGAACAGGCCATTGCCTTCGTTATGGTAGAGACCCAGCATCTGGTTGGAAAAATTGCCGACCAGCAGGTGGGGCCGTCCGCTGCGGTCGTAATCGGCCGAATCGGCGCCCATGGCTCCGCGCGCCACGCCATCCTCACCATAGGCTACTCCGGCCGTTGTGCCCTCGTCTGTAAAGGTTCCATTGCCGTTGTTACGATATAGCTTATTGGGTTGGGTATCGTTGGCGACAAAGATATCCGGCCATCCGTCGCCGTTGTAGTCGAGAACGGTAACTCCCAGCGACTTACTGGTGGGATCGGCGATGCCGGCCTTTTCACTCACATCTTCAAAACGTCCGTTGCCTAAGTTATGGAATAAGCGGCAGCTCGTGCCTTTGTAAGATTCAGGCGTACAGTAGGACTTGGTGGCGCCATCGAGAGAACACCATAAATCGATCGCCGGCTTCCATTGCACGTAATTGGCGACGAAGAGATCGAGCTTGCCGTCGCGATCGTAATCGAGCCACGCGGCGCTGGTTCCGAAGCTGGCATTGCGGATGCCGGTTGACTTAGTAACATCGCGGAACTTGCCTTGGCCTTCGTTGTGGAACAGCCGATCCCCGTCGAGAGCGGTGATGTAGACGTCCTCGCGGCCGTCGTTGTCGTAATCGGCAATGGCGACGCCCATTCCGTACATTTCTACGTCCAGGCCGCTTCCGGCGGTGATATCGGTGAATGTGCCGTCGCGGTTATTGCGATAGAGCGCAGGCAGCGACTTGCGGCCGCGCGGCGTCCAATCTTTGGAGTTGATGAGGAGAATGTCCGGCCAGCCGTCGCCATCGGCGTCGAAAAAGGCGGCGCCGGAGCCGAGAGTTTCGGGGAGATATTTTTTGCCCGCGCGTCCGCTATTGTGCGTGAAGTGGATACCGGCCTGGGCGGTGACGTCGGTGAAAACGGGGTGGGGGGCGGGGAGCGTGGCGGCCAGGGCGGCCAGGGCGGCGAGGGTAAGCGTGGCGGACAGGAGGGCAAAGCGGTTCTTCATCGCGGGGCCTTCCAGGCGTTTTCGTGATCGTGAATTGGCTGCCGCTCGTTATTATCCTCGGGGCTTAACGCGCGGCGGCGGGCGGTGAGCGCCTGGGAAGATTCTTCGGCTTTGAAACGGCGGAAGAGTGTCTCTTCGCGGGCGGCGGCCGCGGCATCCCCTAATCCGCGGGCGCATAGCATCCACGTGTAGTGCATCTGCACATCCTCGGGATCGATATCGTTTACTTGTTGCAGCGCTCGCACCGCAGCCGCATAGTTTCGCTTTAAGAACAAAATGCGGGCGATCTGATTGAGCGCCACGCGGTCGCGCGGGTATTGGGCGCGGACGCGCTCAAGAGATTGCAGCGCGCCATCGTAATCGCCATCGGCCTTCTGAATGGCGGCTTTGAAGAACCAGATGCGACCGAACGCCGGCGCGAGTTCGAGCGCTTTGGCGATGTACGGCTTGGCCGCATCGGTTTCGCCCTCCTGGATCAAAGCGCGCGCGACGTTGAGCCAGCCATCGGCATACGCGGGCTCGGCCTCGGTAACGCGCTTGAATGCATATTCGGCGCCTTTTAAATCCCCTTGCAGCAGCAGGCCGATCCCCCAATCGTTCCAGCGCTCGCGATCCTGTTTGCGCACCACGGGCAGCCAAGCGGACTGTCCGAGTGGTACGGCCACCTTCGCCTGCGCCAGGGTTATGACCGGCAGATCGGGAATACGGCCGCGGATTTTGCCGGAAACATTGGCGGGAATAGAGCGCGCGTCGAATACGTATTGCAGGCCGTTGTGGTCGCGCCCCAATAGCGCCGGATCCTGGCCGGGCTTGGGCTGGCCCGCATAGGCAAACTGCGTGTAGTACCAGGAAAATTTCCGATAGTTCAAGCGCGCGGTGAACTCGATCGGTCCGCGCGCGTCCTTGGGTATATCGACCAGGTAATGGGCCACATCGGCGGCGCCGGGAGGAATCAGGCGCACGTACAGCAGACTGCGGGCCTGCCACGCATTGCGCTTGTCGATGGGGTTGCTCTGGCCGTCAAGCTGATACGAACGATAGAAGTGCGCGCCCGGCTCGACGGGCCCCTTGCCGCCATCGGTTACGTTGCCGCTCCAGAAAATCACCCGGCCATCGGCATCCTTGGCTTGCAGTTCCAGCCATGTGTCGAAGGCATCGACCGTGCCGCCGGGAAAGAAGTGGCCGATTTTGCGAGTGCGCACCACCGCATCCACGCGCACGGTGGTTCCCGGTTCCACACAGAGCCCGGACTGGTCCACCGGCGCGGCCACCTGACCGACGTCGCGAATCACGGCCGCGCCGCTCTGCTCGGCCTCTTCGCCCACCGCGAATGTGGAGTTGGCCTGCACGGTATCGCCGCGGCGAACCATAGCTGTCTGACCTTTGTTGCCCTCGACCGGAGAGATGGCGAAAATGTCTACGGTGATAAACCCAGACTTCAGGAAATCTTCCGTGGCGCGCATCTGCGCGTCATCCCCGTTGGCGAGCGGCACGGCGGTATTCGCCGCCGGGAAGCGATGCGAGTGAACCTTGCCATCGCGATTACCGGGGTCGCCGGATGCAACTAGAGGCATATGGCAATCGGCGCAGACCTGACTCTTGGGAGGATAGTAAAACGAGCGCGCTCCCTGCCCCGAAACGCCGCTGGCCTGCCAGTTATCGTAATCGTTGAAGCCGCGCGCCCAACGGTAGCTATTCACCGGCACATCCAGATGCACTTTGTGACAGGCCGAGCAGAATTCCGCGGACTGATCGCGCATGAACGGCTTCATAAAGGTTTGCTTGTGCGGCTTGGGATTGAGATAGGTCAGGAAATATTCGAGTCCGCGGATGTACCGGTTGCGGCTGGAGGCCAGCTCATGCAAAGGCGGATACTCGACCGTGAAATCGGCATTGCCCATGGAGCTGCCGACGTGAACGATGGCATGGCAAGACATGCAGCCCAGGCCGGCCTGCGCCTCCGGAGTGTCGATCTGCTCGCGAATGGGGCGGTCGAAACGGCCATTGAAGAAGACGGCGTGATCGTGGCACCCGGCGCACCACTTGCTGGGGCGCGTGCCGATGGTGTCCTGCATATATTCAATGGACTTCCGGTAGAACTGATTGTTGAAGGATGCGAAGTGATGCATCGAGCTTTTCCACTGCCGGTAGATATCCTGGTGGCACTGGCCGCAAGCTTCGGAATCCATGAAGAAATTCGATGGTATGATTTTCGCGGTATTGGTTTGCGCGGAGGATGGCGCGAATGGCGAATGCGGCTCCGCCGCCCTCCTGGTCCATGGAGAGCGGCGCGGTGGGTGGATTGTGGATGCGATCGTTCGGGTTTGGGCGCAGCTTCCGGTACACGGCGGCTGAGGTGGGGAGAAGGATGAGAATGGCCACGGCGATCGCGTAGGCCGCGCGAAAGCTGGAGCGCATGGCGCGCAGGCCGATCAACGCGACCGCGGTTAGGGCTAACAAGATGTGGAGCCACAGTACGAAGCGGTGCTGGAATGTGTTGCCGCGGAATACGAGATAGAGGGCGGGAACGGCGGCGATCAGGAACGCTCCGCATTGGGTGGGATAGCGGCGGGCGTAGCGGAGCGCGACTGCAGCCAGGATAAGGCCTAATGCCAGGTGGAGCAAGACATTGAATTCGTAGAAGATGGTGGCTTGGGTAAAGGCAAAGATATAGGCGGAGTTCAGGAGTAAGACGAAGAGAGAGAAGGCGGCGAGCCGGAGAGTGGTGCGGTTAGTCATGTGAGTCGGCAGTCAGGGGGCGGATCAGCCGTAGAGCTGGGCGCGTGTTGTACTCGCGCTGATAGAGGTGATGAGCCGCGTCGCCCGGGTAGTGTTGGGTCGCGGGATATGGATAGCTGCTCATGGCGTGAAACGGCAGGGGCAGCACAGTTTGTGAAAAGGCGGTATTGGCGTCGGCGTCCTTGGCCCATCCATCGACCAGCAAAAGAAAATCGCGCTTCCAACCGGTGGGGAGCGGGGGTAATGCTTTGGCGTTGTATCGCAGGCTCACTTCATCGCCCGAGGCCATCAGCACCATGCGGTCGTCCGGTTCCAGCAGTAGACTCTTTACGGGGCCATAGCGCGTGTAGTTACCCGGCGTAGGGTTCCACATCGACGTGTCACTCACACTCTGATAATCGAACTGCTCGGGTTGCTTGCGCTGGGGATGGATAGTGGCTTTGGAAAAGCCGCGGAAATGCAAGTCCGCCGAGAGCATGGGAATCGTAGTCAGGCGCACGGAGGGCGGTGCGTCGCTCTCCGCCAGATAGATCTCGTCCCAGTAGACGCACAGGTTCGTTACGATGCGTACCTCGCGCGAGCGTGAAAGGAATTTGCCGCTGAGATCGACAGCCATCGCCTTGGGCTTGCCGGATGGCATGCCCATATCCTGTACCACCGTGTTCCAGTTGCCCGCGGCATCCTTCACCTGTAGATAGGGAAAAGTCAGGTCCTTATGCGCCTGGGTAGCGGAAAGGAAGGTGCTGCCATCCGCCCAATCCACCCATCCATATAGAATCAGTACGGCGTGATTGGAAGCCGCGGCGTGGCCGAAATCGAGATCGAGAGTATGCATTTCCGCGACGCCGGCGGCATCGCGCCGGAAGGTATCGGGATACGTAAAATCGCGTTTGGCGAGAGCGGCGAGCGCATCCTTTCCATTACCCTCCCGGGCGGTTACCGGGTAGATGCGCCGGTCCACTCCAAAAAGACGGGACTCGGGAAATGGGGGCGACTTGAACTTCTCATTGGTTACTATCTCAATGTTCGCAGGATGATCGAGCGCCTGTAACTGGATTTGATCGAGATACGATACCTCGCGTAGCTCCTCAGTGACGCGAACCTCGAACGCGCCATCGCGTTCCTTTAACCTTTCGCCGGGGATGGAGACATATTCGCGATGATCCACGGGAAAGAATTGGCCATCGCCGGAACTGGCGCCCAAAGGCGCGACCCCAAGCACATCCGTAATGAAGTCGAACCGGCTCCCATTCCACGTGAATATCATGGGACACGAACCGGAGAGGCGCGGAGCCTCCGTAATGGCGGCCACCGTATTAACCGGGCGATTCATCTCGTTTTGGATAAGCCCATTGGCCCAGGTGATACGCACAGTATCGACCTGTTTCTGGTCTCCAAGGCGGAAGACTAAGGGAATGCCCGAGTAAGTCGCCTTTGTGTAACTTGCGCCGGCTTTGACTTCCACTTTAGATTCGATCGCGCTCTTCAGGTTCTTCACTCCGGTGAGTGCGATCTCGATCCAGTTACCGTAATTGGGAGTAACATCGCGATCCAGACGCAGCGAGCCGTCTTTCGCAATCGACGCGCGATCTAACCTGCCATTATCGCTAAAATCGGCTAGGGCGGAAAATCCGGCATCGGCAAAGATACGATCGGCCGGCGAGGGAGCGGGACCTTTTTGAAATACGGCTTTCTCAGCCTTACCCCCGCGATTGTATAAGAAGAGATCGGGCGGCGCGGCCAGATCGGTACGGCCATCGTGATTGAAATCGTAGGCGGCGAGGTTAGCCGATCCCGCGGGGATCTCGTCCAGATTGACGGCCCGATAGGCGCCGCCCAATAAGTCGCGATAGAGCACGCCGGCGCGGCCGCCGTAGGAGACCACGAGATCGAAGCCGGGAGTGTCCGGCTCTAGATCGAAACGCACGGCGCTCAACGCGCGGCCGGGCACGAAGGGAAAACGCCGCGTCTCATCGCTGAAGCCCGCCTCGCCATTGTTGCGCAGCAGTTTGGAATTGTCGCCGATTAAAAAGAGGTCGAGATCGTAATCGTGATCGTAGTCCATCCAAACGGCCTGCCTGAATGAACCGGCCGCGAGATCGGCGTGTTTCTGAAATTTACCTTTTACATTGCGATAGAGCGCGGCGCCTTGCGGAGTAATCACGCAAAGGTCCGGCAGGCCATCGTTATCGAAGTCGCCGGGTGCGATGGATACGACGTCGCGAAGCGCTTCGAGGCCGGAATCGGCGACCAGTGTTTTGCCATCGCGAAACAGCGCGACGCGTCCGGCCGACCAGGCAATCAAGCTGGGCCGGGCTCCGGTATCCAGGGAGATTGCGGCAACGCCCGGGCTGCCGGAGCCAAAGCCATCGGCGATCCGCTCGGTTTTGTAAACCGGCGGGGTCAGCGTGGGAGGCCGGGACGATCCGGCCGGATCGTAAATCTCGGCATAATAGCTCCACTCCATATCTTCGGGAACGGCCGCGCCTTCCTGCTCTTTCTTGATTTGCTGAAAGGTGCGCAGCTCGGCCGCGGCATCGCCGGCGCGGCCCAGCTGGCGGTAGAGACCATAGAGCTGGAAGTGCGGCGCGGCGAGGCGCGGGTTCAGGTCGCGCGCGGTCTCAAACTCCTTGACGGCCGCGGCGGGTTGGCTCTTCGATTTGAGAATGGCGCCGATCTGATAGTGGGTCACGGGCTCGTTTTGGTCGAGGCGGACCATGCCTTGAAACTGGGCCAGCGCCGCGTCCAGATCTCCCTGTTTCTTGTACTCGATCCCGAGATTGAACCAGGTCTGCGGAATACGCGGGTCCATCTTTTGCGCCTTTTGAAGCGCCGCGATTCCGGCTTTGGCCTCGCCCGCGCGCAGCAGCGCCAGTCCGTAGTTGGTCTGTTCGCGAGCCGAACCGGGCGCCAGAGCGAGCGCTTTGCGGAACTCATCCACCGCCTGCTTTTGCGTGGTGGGATTCTCGTAGAAGGCTTTGCCCAGGTTGCGATAGTGCCACAACTGACTGCCGGGTTGGTCGCGTACCGGCCGGCTGGTTTGCGCGAGCAAGATACCGGCCAGCCCGGCTATGGCGAACAGGGGCCTGTAGAAGCGGATCCCGGGCATATGCTTGGAGTGCCGTCAGTATATACCGGTTCAGGGCGAGAGGGCAACGAGACGGCGCGCCAGACGGCCCAGTCGCATGCGATTCCGAGCCGGCCATAAGCTTTTAATTCTGCATGAACTGTTCGGCGCAACCTCGGCGTCAACCACGGTATGTACGTGAGTGGCCACCAAATAATGGAACGCAGCAACCGAAGTCAGGCTTTCATTCGGGCACACGGTGGGGGCCAGGTGGAAATGACTATGGCCAGATTTTCGGATGTTTCGAACTTGTGCGAGATAATGCCATGTGAGTGGCGGATCGGTTGCGAATTCGAATCCGGTACAGGCATGGGTTGGCGATTGGCGCGTGGGCGCTGGCGCTGGCGCTGTCTGTTTGGGCAACTCCGGCTTTGGATCCGTTCCGCTTTGCCATTCTGGGAGATCGGACCGGAGATGTGCAAGCGGGTGTTTACGAGAAAGTGTGGGAGGAGATCGGAGCGGAAAGCCCGGCCTTTGTAGTCGGCGTGGGCGACACCATCGAGGGAATGAACGATGCCGGCGCGGAGGCCGAGTGGGTCGAGGCAGCGCGGATTTTCGGGCGTTTCGCCCAGTTTCCGCTTTATCTCGCGCCCGGTAACCACGACATCTGGTCGGCGGTATCGGAAGGGCTATTTCGCAAGCATGCGGGGCACGCCGCACATTACAGTTTCGACTACGGAACGGCGCATTTCACAATTCTCGACAATAGCCGGTGGGATGAGTTTCCAGCTGCGGAACTGGCTTTTCTGGAAGCGGACTTGAAGGCGCATGCGGAGCAGCCGCTGAAGATAATCGTGTCGCACCGGCCATCCTGGCTACTGAATGTGGCGATGCGGAATCCGGATTTCGCGCTGCACCAACTGGCGCGCAAGTACGGCGTCCAGTATGTGGTCGCGGGACATATTCACCAGATGCTAAGGCTCGAGCTAGACGGGGTGACGTATGTCTCGATGGCCAGCTCGGGAGGGCATCTGCGATTGTCGAAAGCATATGAAGAGGGATGGTTTTTCGGACACGCGCTGGTGGAAGTGCGCGCCAAGAGCGTAAATTTCGAGATCCGCGAGATAGGCGCGCCGCGCGGCCACGGCAGGGTTACGGAACTGAGCGAGTGGGGAATGGCGGGCCTGGTGAAGAAAGCGGCGGCGAAGTAGCGTCCATCCTTCGGCTGGTTTGCACGCGTTTAATAGCGCCGGAAACGCTCTCGCGATCCGCCCGGACCGGGTATGGTAAGCAAGTCGCCTTCAATCTGAAATTTGCCTTCGGAAGCCTGAGTGCCCGGCAATTCCAGACGCATGGTCGAGCCCTGAATCGAGTATCGGCCGGGATTGCCCTTGAAAAACGGAAGAAGGAAGAGGCACTTGCCGCCGGGATAAAACAAATAATACTTTTCCAATTGGCCGCCGTCTATGTCGATCTTTGCGACCCACTCACCAAGAATCGCGTGGTTGGTATCGGGCGCGGGGCCTTGGCGCCTCAGGACTACCTCACCTAACCGCAGTTGATCTTGCCCCACGAATTCGATTTTCTGCCGCAGTTCGGGACCGTTGATCCCGGTTGAAGGAAGGATCATCTCGCCGCCTTCGATTCGATAGGTCGTCTCCACCATAACGCCGGCGCTGCAATCGACAACGCCGCCGGAGCGGAACGTGAGCATCGAAGCGAATCCGGAGGAAGAGGCCTCCGCCGCGCGCCAACGGCCGAGGAGTTCCGGGGGCGGCTCGCCGGCGGGCAGGAGTTGCGCGAGAGCGAGAGCGATCAGGGCCGGTCTAATAGTGGTGGAGCGCACTAGCAAATATTATCGCGCTTGGGGCGGGTTCTCTCTTACCCCAGAGCCCGCTCGAGATCGGCGATTACGTCTTCGGGGGCTTCGATGCCCACCGAAAGCCGCACCAGGCTTTCCCGGATGCCCATGCGCTCACGCTGTTTAGGAGAGATTTCGCGATGCGAGCTCATGGCGGGGTAGAGCATCATAGTATGCACGTCACCGAGCGAAGTTGCGCGGACGATCAGCTTGAGCGCGTCCATGACGCGGAACACTTCTTCGCGGCCCGCGCCCTGGATCTCGAAGCTGACGATGGCGCCGAACATTCCCGGCGGGAACGCGCGTCGAATGACGGCCGCGTCGGGATGCGCCGGATCGGCGGGGAAATAGACCTTCTCCACGCGCGGATGCGCGCTCAACCATGAGGCTATGCGGCATGCGTTGGCGCACTGGCGCTCCATGCGCAGCGGAAATGTCTTGATGCCGCGCATGGTCAGATAGCACTCGAACGGGCCCAGCACCGGACCGATGGTGCGCCCTAAACTCCGCAAGATAGGGAAGTGCTGTTCGTCGGCGATCACTGCGCCGCCCATGACGTCGCCGTGGCCGGCGAGATACTTCGTCAGGCTATGCACGGCCATGTGGGCGCCCAACTCGAGCGGACGCACAATCATCGGGGTGGCGAATGTATTGTCGACGATCAACGCGGCGCCGGCGGCGCGCGCGATCTCCGCGATCTTCGACGATATCGCCTACGCGCAGCAGCGGATTGGAAACCGATTCGATCAGAATGCAGCCCGGTTTCGCTTCCGCGGCCGCGGCGCGCAGGGCGTCGAGATCGCAGACGTCCACGAAGCGGACGGCGACGCCGGCGGGCTCAAAAATATTCATGAGCATGGCTGTGGTGGCGCCGTACATGGCGTTGGCGGCAAGCACGCTTTTGCGTCTGTCGGTCAGGGCCGTGGTCACGGCCATGTGCAAGGCCGCCATGCCCGAGCCGCACGCCAGCGCGCCGTGGCCACCCTCAAGCGCGGTGAGCACTTCTTCGAGCGCCGCGGCGGAAGGGTTATCGTAGCGGGCATAGCATGGACCTTCCTCCTCCTGCCCGAAGATGCGGTCGAGCTGCCGCATGGAATCGTAGGTATACGCTGAGGCCGTGTAGATGGGGGTGGTGACCGGAACGTATGGGCCGGACTTCTTGCGGTCGCCGGTATGTACAACCTGGGTATAAATGTTCAACGTTGCTATTTCCTCTTCCACCGCACGCCGGATTTGGTATCTTCGAGAATAATTCCGCGGTCGAGAAGCTCTTGCCGGATGCGATCCGAGCTGCCGAAATCCTTAGCCTTGCGGGCGGCGTTGCGCTCTTCAATCAAGCGTTCCACTTCGGAATCGGCGACGGCGCTGGTTTGCGCGGCCGGCCTCAGCACATCGAATACGGCGTCGAAGCGCTGCAGGAATTGCAGTGCCGCGTCCGCATTGGCGGCGCGAAATTCACCGGCATCCATGGCGCTATTCGCATCGCGAATGTATTCGTATACCGCGGCCAGCGCCGCCGCGGTGTTCAAATCGTCGTCCATGCCTTGAATAAACGCCTGCGCCGCATCTTCAGTGCGCGCTTGCAAAGCGTCGTTGGCGCCTGCGGAAAATTGGCGGTTTCCAGCCTCAACTTGAAATTGCGCACCCGCTCGATGGCGGTGCGCGCGGAACGCAAGCCTTCCAGGGTGAAGTTCAGGGACTTGCGGTAGGGCGTGGACGCCAGCAGATAACGGATGGCCTCGGGCTCATATCCCAGCGCGAGCAGATCGCGCAGGGTATAGTAATTGCCGAGCGATTTCGACATCTTCTGGCCTTCCACCATCAGGAACTCGGCGTGAAGCCAGAACCGCGCGAAAGGCTTTCCCGGTGAGAGATTCGGACTGAGCAATCTCATTTTCGTGATGCGGAAAGATCAGGTCGACGCCGCCCGCGTGAATGTCGATGGTTTCACCCAGATATTTTAAGGCCATCACGGAACATTCGATGTGCCAGCCGGGGCGTCCGGGTCCGATGGCGGTTTGCCAGGCCATTTCACCTTCTTTGGGGGCCTTCCAAAGGGCGAAATCGCGGGCGTCGGCCTTTTCGTACTCATCCAAATCTACGCGCGCGCCGGCGAGATTGCCGCTGAAATCGTTGTGCGAGAGCTTGCCATAACCGGGGAAAGACGCGATACGGAAATAGATGGAGCCATCGCTCTCATACGTGTGATTACCGGCCGCGAGGCGCTCAATGGCTTGCACCATGTCATCGATATGGCGCGTAGCGGGCGTCCAGCGCTCGGGCGACTCGAGACGGAGGGTTTTGCAGTCGTCGAGAAATGCCTGGGTGTAAACGGCGGTGTATTCCTCCAAGCTTTTGTGCTGCTGCGCGGCGTTGCGGATGATCTTATCGTCCACGTCGGTGATGTTCATGACGTGGTTAAGGCCGAAACCGCTCAGACGAAGCCACCGGCGCAGGATATCGACAAAGGTAAACGTGCGGAAATTGCCGATGTGCGCGTAATCGTAAACCGTTGGCCCGCAGGTGTACATGCGTACGGTATTTCCCCGATCGGGCGCGAAATCCTCCACCTGCTGAGACAACGTGTTGTAGAAGCGCAACGGCATGGAATGTTGGGGAAACCTCATGGTAGCAGACCGTGCGAGAACCGGCCGAAAAACAGGGAAGCGTATTTTTGACCCGGTAAAAAGTGCGTCCGCGCACGTGAACGGGTGAGAACGACGGTTGAAATCAAGACATTACCGCTTGGCGTACCAATTGCTAGCAGGCACGAGAACAATTTCTAAAGCCGGTCCTTCCAGCCTTCGCTGCCGTCGTTTATCGACACAGCGGAAGGGCCGCGGAGAGGTGTATGAAGAGCACGAATATCGAGCGGCGTCTCAAGGCGCGTTACGATCTGCGGCTGCCGCTACGCTACCGCATCTCCCAACGGGGCACGGCCGCGTACACGGGTACGGGCTTGACCCAGGACATGAGCATTGAAGGCGTGTCTTTCCGCTGCCGGAAGCCGCTACCGATTGGCTCGCATATCGAGCTATTGGTGGACTGGCCGGCGAAATATGGCGATCGGCATTCGCTAGAGCTGCAGGTCACCGGGTTCGTGCTGCGCAGCGTAAACGGCCGGACGGCAGTCCGGATGACCTCGCACCGGCTAAGAGTGTCGGAGGAAATGGCTCAGCCGGTGCGGGTTTCAGCGTAGCCGGAGTTCCCGGCCGATCAACCGTGGCCGGAACCGGAGATACCAGACGTATCTCCGTCAGTAACGCTTCTTCGAAAAGCATTCAATGCCGCTGCCAGATATACCGGCGCGGAAGCCGATGCTGCCCCTGAATCCGCCGCCTGATATTTCGGCGGCGCCATGCAAGCGCAACTCGGGCTTAAGCTGGAGCGGAGGAGGAGCCCTATCGATGTGCTGGTGATTGATCGAGCCGAAAAAATCCTCACCGAAATTAAACCGCCACGGAGTAAAATCCAAAGATGTTTTGTTCCGAATGTGGCAAGGAAGCCACTGGCAAATTTTGCTGGAATTGCGGTTCGGCTCTTCACGCCGGCGCCGCTGAGTCCCCCTCGCCCGCAACTCCGGCCGCACCGGTTGCAGCTCCGTCACCCCCGGCAGCCGACTGGCAGAACGAGGTCGATTACGAAACCTTGATCCGTAATCCGGCAGTCCGCGACCTTCTGGCCATGCAGAAACCCGCCGCCGTTCGCATGACAGGCACGGAATTTGTCGAAACATTCGGCAAGATCTTGAACTCTCCCGCCTCTATGGTTCCCGTCATGGAAATCACGCGCGAGGTCTCCGGCCGGCTCGGTATCCACACCGGCAAGAGCCGCTCGGAAAGTTATCGCCTTCCGGTGGGCCGCGTGATTGTGTCTGCCCTATGCGCCCTCGCCGGCGGCGGCCACAAAGTACAGGACGTGCGCCAGGCTTCCGACGGCTGCATGTTGATTTGCGACATCCCTTCCGATATGTTCACCCTCGGCGGCCAGTTGCTGGTGACCATTCACCGCGAGCCGGATGGCGCATCCGTTCACGCAAACACGCGCATTGAAGGCCAACTCTTCGATTGGGGCAAGAGCAACGCCTGTCTCAACCAACTGTTTAACCGCATCGCGGCAGTTCGCTAAGCGCGGCCGATTAGAATATCGCCCTAGCGCCCCATCCAGCCGCCGTCCACTGTCAGCACCGTCCCGCTGACGTAATCCGCCGCCGAAGAGGCCAGATACACCACCGCCCCGGCCAAGTCGTCCGGGTGACCCCAACGCCCCGCCGGAATGCGCGCCAGAATCGCCGGGTTGCGCACCGGGTCGTCGCGTAGCGAGGCCGTAACGTCGGTGGCGATGTATCCGGGGGCGATCGCATTGACCTGCACATTCCGTCCCGCCCATTCGTTCGCCAGCGCTTTTGCCAATTGCGCTACGCCGCCCTTGGCCGCGGCGTAGCTAGGTACGGTGATGCCGCCTTGGAAACTGAGCAGCGACGCAGTGAAGACGATCTTGCCCGCGCCGCGCGCCAGCATGTCGCGCCCGAATTCGCGCGCCAGCACCCATTGCGCGTTCAGATCGATCTCGATAATGCTGTCCCAATATTCGTCGGGATGTTCGGCCGCCGGCTTGCGCAGAATCGCGGCCCCGTTGTTCACCAGGATATCGATCGGGGCGCACTCGCGCTTCACGTTTTCAATCAGCGCATACACCTGGGCGCGCTTGCCCAGGTCGCAGGCATATGCGCGGAACTTGCGGCCCAAGGCTTCCACGTCTCGCGCCAGTTCACCGCCTTCGGCTTCCATATTGACGCTGGTGGCCACGATATCGGCTCCGGCCTGGGCCAACCCCGTGGCCATCGCTTTTCCGATGCCGCGGCGCGCGCCGGTCACCAGCGCGGTCTTGCCGTCCAACCGGAACCGGTCGAGGATTTTCGCGCTCATCCCAAGCTCACCACGCCGGCGATCTGTCCGCACGCCGATTTCAGATCCGTCGCTAGCGAGCGCATGCGATTCATATCATACGAAACAGCGGACTCGAAATGCTCAAAGCGCCCAGCACGCGCCCATCCGGACCGTGTACCGGCGCGCCGATAGAGCGCCCGTCCAGTTCGTTCTCTTGGTTGTCGATGGCATATCCCTGCTTTTTTCGCCAGCGATTGCCGTTATCTTGTCCGCGATCCAGATAGCCGCGCTTTTCGAGCGTGCTAACGATGCGGTAGACCGTTGCCCTGCGGATCTCCACGGAACGCGTCATTTCCGTCAGCGTATAGCCGCAATCCCGCGATTTGACCATCTCAAGCACACCCCAGCTTCTTGAAGGACGCGCACGCCCGAAGTTTCCCGCTCCGGAACTGCTTTCATTCTGGTTCACGTTGTAAACCGGATCGTGCCACAAGGACCTGGCGAATCGAACTACATTTCTAGTCCGTTTGCTAGTTTCAAATAGCCTGATAAGCTAGTTTCGTGACCAAGCTAAACGTCCACGAAGCGAAAACCCACCTATCCCGCTACCTGGATCGCGTCGAAGCGGGCGAGACGCTCATCTTGTGCCGTCACAACCGGCCGATAGCCGAGCTGCGTCCGCTAAAGCGCAAGAAGAAACCGGCCGCGGGTGTTCGGTCTCAACGACGGCTTTGGAGTCTCGCCAGAGTTCTTCGATCCCTTGCCCGAAGACGAATTGCGGCTTTGGAATGGCGAGGGTGACGATTGAGGCTGTTGCTGGACACGTGTACGTTTCTGTGGCTGAATTCGGATCTGCGCCGTCTACCCGAGCGTGTCCGGCGGTTGTGCGCCGATGAACACAACCAGCTCTATTTGAGCGCTGTGTCTGCTTGGGAGATCGTTGCGAAGCACCGCACTGGCAGGCTGGCTCTCCGCTTGAGCCTACGGGAATACATTACCGGATATCGTACGGCGAACGGCATAGCCAGCTTGCGGTTTCGGGAGGATGACGCTCTGCACCTATCGCGGTTGCCCGCGCTGCACAAAGATCCCTTCGATCGCATGCTGGTGTGCCAGGCCATGGCACGCGGGCTGACCATCGTCACGCCGGACGAGCACATTACACAGTACCCGGTCCTAACGACCTGGTAGCGGCGGACCGGCCCATCTCCACGCACTCTTTATACCCGTTAGCGAAAAACACCACGCCATTCAGATCGTGTACCGGCGCTTGAGCGCTGACGCCGCTACACACTTGCCGCGCCATAATCGCATTGCGATGCCACGCATCCAGATTGTGCCGCAGGATGGCTGCGGTGCAGACGATCAGGACGGCCGCCGCGAGCCGCTTGCTTTGGACGCAGGTGCGCGCAAAGCACGCAGAAGCCGATCGCCGGCAGATAGAGGATGCGCGAGCCATTCAGGTTGTCGCCGATCAACGCCAGGTGGTAGGCAGGCACAAGCGCGCCCATGGTGAGCGCGAGCATCGATAGCGCAATCCCGCCGGGGCAGGCGAGTCGCGCATGCCGTATAAAGAATTGCGGCCGAACCGAGTCAACAGCGCACTGGCTAGAATCGCGCCGCTTCGCGGACGCATCCCAATTCACCGGGAAAAGCAGATTCGTCCACACCCGCAGACACAGCGCCTTCAATGCGCTGCCGAGGTGAAACGAGAGCACCTGCGGCTGGCCGGTGGCGGAGTCGATGTAGCCCCCCGGACCGTGGAACAAGCTCCAGCGGTACGCGAACATGGCGGCGCAAACTGCCACGCTCGCGATCAGCGCCGAGACGGACCCGCGCATCGCCCAACCGCTTGCCCGCGGCAGCGAATCCAAAAATCACGGCGGGCGCGGCGTAGGCGCTCTCTTTGCTCAAGATTGCCAACGCCAGCAAAGCGGACGGCCGGCCACGATCCGGCGCCGCAGTATGGCGAGGGTAGCGGCGAGCGTGAACGCGCACGCGAGCAGATCGAAATTGCCGGCCGTCCAGGCCACCGCTTCGGGCCGCGTCCCGTTGATCCCAAACAGCGCCGCGGCTATAGCGGCGAGCGCCGCATTGCGGCCAGAGCGTCCACACAATCCAGTAGAGCAGCGTGCAATTCACCAAATGCACGGCCAGCGCGCAGATATGCCACGCCAGCGGAGTCGCGCCGGCAAAATAATGCAGCAGCGCGTAATAGAGATATCCCAGCGGACGGAAGGATCCGTCGCCTCCGGGCGTGTGAAATACCGCCAGAATGCGCGCCCGGATCGAGCGTGGCGCGGCTCACCAGGATGTAGTCGTCGCTTAAAAATGGATCGCGCAGATTGGGAATGAACGCCATTGCGACGATCACCAGCGCGAGCGCGAGCGCGGCAAGAGTTGGCACGCGAAAGCGCCTGCTCCCACTCGCGCCTTCCCGGACTGGAGCAAAACTATCGCCAGAAATGCGGCCGCAAAGACGCTCTCCGCCCCCATCGGCGATGCGAAATGCACCGGACCGAGCCGGAACGGTCCCACTAACGCGCGCAGCGAAATAGCCGAGCGCGGCCACCAGCGCCACCACTGCAAGCGAGCGTATCGCGGCCAGCCTCATGCACTTCTATTTATAATCGGGCATGCCCTTCGAAGGGAAACGCGTGCTTGCGCTGGAAAGCCGGCGCGCACAGGAAATCGCCGAACTGATCCGCAGGCAGGGCGGCGAGCCGTTCGTGGCGCCGTCCATGCGCGAAGTCCCCGTGGAACAGAATGCCGCGTTGACGGAATTTGCCGAGCGCCTGTCCGCCGGCGATTTCGACATGCTGATGTTGCTCACCGGCGTGGGCACGCGGCAGATGAACCGCGCGATGGCGGAGGCATACCACGAGACCGCTTTCCCCGACGCGCTGCGGAAACTCACCGTGGTGGCGCGGGGTCCAAAACCGGTAGCCGCGCTGCGCGAAATGGGATTGAAGCCGGCCCTCATCGCGCCGGAGCCGAATACCTGGCGCGAATTGATAAAGGCCACCGAGGGCCGGCCGGAGCGGCGCATCGCGGTACAGGAATATGGGCGGTCAAACGAAGAATTCCTGCAGGCGCTGCGCGCGCGCGGCGCCGAGGTAACGCCCGTGCGCGTTTATCAATATGCATTGCCGGAAGACACCGGGCCTTTGCGGGAAGCCGTACGGCGTCTGGCCGCGGGCGAGTTTGACGTGGCGATATTCACCACGGCGGTGCAGATCGAACACCTGATGCGCGTAGCCGAACAGACCGGCGCCGAAGCGGCGGCGCGGGCGGGATTGGAAAAGTGCATGGTGGCGTCCATCGGGCCTTCCACCACCGAAATGCTGGAAGAGTTTCGCATCCATCCGGCTTTGGAGCCGTCGCACCCCAAAATGGGCATCTTGGTGCGCGAAGCCGCCGAACGGATGCACGGCTAGGATCATGCCCGAGAGTAAGAATTCGTTACTGAGCGCGGTGGCGCGGTACTCCGGAATGGCATTCACGGTGCCGGCGGCGGTGGTCGTGGGATATGCGGTGGGCGCATGGCTCGATGGGCGCTTCGGCACGCATTACCTGTACATCGTGGGTGTAATTCTGGGCGCGGCCGGGGGATTGATTCAAGTAGTGCGCCAGTTGACGCGGGATACCGGCGATGCGGGACAATGACGACCTCTTCGAGCGCACGGCGTCACGCGTTTCGCGGACCATGCTGTTGGCGGCGGCCATCGGGTCGCTGACCGCGCTCTCCTGGCGCGGGTGGTCTTACGGGCTGGGATTTGCGTTGGGCGCCGCAATCTCCTGGGTAAACTTCCGCTGGCTGAAAGGCTTCGTGGCCGGCCTTGGCGCCGGCGGCAAACCTGGATGGTTTACGCTATTTTTTGCAGTCCGTTACGCGCTGTTGGCCGGCGCAGCCTATGCTATATTGAGGTATTCCAAACTGAGCCTGCCTGCGATGTTAGCGGGGTTGTTCGTAGCGCTGGCTGCCGTCATAGTCGAAGCTCTTATCCAACTGACGTATGCACGAAGAGATCTGGATCACTAGACTGTTCAACGACCACCTGGCGGGCCTGGGAAACGCCGCAGTCAATCTGGTGGGCTGGCCGTCCGTCGCCCGGCCATGGACTAATTATGTAGCGATGGAGTTATTGGTAGCCGCGATCATCATAGTAGTGTTCGCAGTCCTGAAGACCCGCCTTTCGGTCGATCGCCCCAGCAAGATCCAGCAGACCTTTGAGCTGATCTATGAGTTTATAGATAGCCAGGGTAAAGAACAGGTGGAGCATCACTCCGACCGTTACTTTTCTTTCTTTGGAACAATATTCATATTCGTTTTGTTCAGTAACTTGATCGGAGTGATTCCCGGCATGGAGTCGCCTACCATGTATCCGGCCGTGCCGCTCGGATGCGCGGCGGCGGTATTCCTCTATTACAACTATGTGGGCGTGCGGGAAATCGGTATCGGACCCTATCTCAAGCATTTCGCGGGACCCCTTTGGTGGCTGGCGCCGTTGATGATTCCCATCGAGATCATCAGCCACCTCGCGCGTCCGCTTTCCCTCACCGTGCGTCTCTTCGCGAACATGTACGCGGGTGAACAGATCACCATGGTGTTCCTGGGCCTCACTTTCTTTGCGGTTCCGGCTGT
Organism: Bryobacterales bacterium; assembly: GCA_963723015.1. Taxonomy (GTDB): domain Bacteria; phylum Acidobacteriota; class Terriglobia; order Bryobacterales; family Bryobacteraceae; genus PALSA-243. The sequence continues at coordinate 144,035 of CAVRPF010000010.1, read as the reverse complement.
ATTCATGGGCTTGCACGTGTTTGTTTCGTTGATTCAGGCATATGTTTTTATGGTGCTGACCATGCTCTATGTCGGCGCCGCGACCGCTCACGAGCATTAATACCGGCATTATGCCGCCTCTTCAGTGTGAGCCCGCCTCGTCCCAACGCTGGCGCGGAACCACCTCCTGGAGGCGATTTTATTCAAGGAGAGTACTATGACAAAAAGAATGCTGTTCCTGTTGGCGCTGCTGATGATTGCATGCCCTCTGTTCGCGCAACCCCCCGCCGCCGCCGCGCCTGTTGGTAATTGGTGGGTCTCCATTGGTTCGGCAGTCGGTATGGCGATCGCGTCCGGCCTTTGCGCGCTGGGGCAAGGTAAGGCCATCGCGGGCGCCTGCGAAGGCATGGCGCGCAACCCCGGCGTCGCGCCGGCCATTCGCGCGGCCATGATTTTGGGCCTGGTCTTTATTGAATCGCTGGCGCTCTACACGCTGGTGATTATCTTCATCAAGGTCGCCTAAAAACCAGATACCCAGCGGCGGAATTACAGTTTCCGCCTCTGGGCCTTACCACCATAGTCCTGGAACCCACATCTAGTACTTCCGTCATGCTCCTGTTCGCCCCGATCTATTGACCTACTTAGCTGTTCGGTAATAGGATTAACCGAGCAGCTAATATAAATGGAACAACGAAGGACGCGGCGTTTCAAGCTTCAACTCCCGCTATCGATCACGCGCAGCGGTTCGGAACGCTGTACTATGGCCGGACAGACAAAGAATATCAGCTCCAGCGGCGTCCTCTTTACCTCGGAAGCGGCGCCGGACCCGGGCGGCCCTATCGAGTACATGATTACTCTGAATTACGAAGGGACTCAGCCAGTGACTCTGCGATGCATGGGCATGGTGTTGCGCGCGGAGCCGGCGATCCCCAACGGGCACCCATCGCCTCGTTTTCAGGTCGCCGCTACTCTCGAGCGATACGAATTCCTAAGAGATCGCTAGCATTCGTGGGGCAGGTTATCAACCTGCGGCCGATTGTTAATCCGCCTTTTCGGCTCTTGCGAAAAGCCTCTTTGCGGCGCGCCTCCAGGCCCGGCGTGTCGTAGCTGCCGATCGGCTCTCCGCGTACTATTTTTTCCGCCTGGCAGTCGACGGTTTCCTCTCCGAAATAGCCGAGAGCCGCAATAGCGCGGCGGCGGCCCGCAAGCGCACTTCTTCTTTCTCGTCGGCGATCAGCGGTTCCAGTTCGGGCCGCAGCGCCGGATCGTTGTGCAAAGCCAGGGCATGCACAGCGGCGGCCCGCACTCGCCAATCCTTATCGACCAGCGCGTCTTCTAGCGCGTCTACGGTAGCTTTGCTCTTGTCTTTGGCCAGCAGCAAAGCCGCGGCCGCGCGCCCCGAAACGCCGGGGTCGGTGAGAATCTGCTCCATGGACGAAATGCCGATACCCAATCCCGGCACCGGCGCAAAGCCCACGCCTTGTCTCACCATATAGAGGATGGTGGTCCGCGGCGTATGCATCATGCGCAGAGCCTGGCGCTTCTCTTTGGTGAAGAACCCGGAAGAGGTTTTGTTTTCGCCCCCGAGCACCGCCAGCAGAGCCTGCTTGCCGGCGGGATCGTTAAGCGCCCAAAGCGCCTTAGCGGCCGCGAAGCTGACTTCCGGAGTGGGGTCGTCGAGAGCCCGGTGCAGCGCCGCGATGGCCGGCTGCGTCTTGATTTCCTGCAAGCCTTCTACGATCGCCAGCCGCACTTCGAGATCTTTGTCGTTCAACATCTGTTCGAGCTGGGAAAACAGCGGATCGCGATTCGCCGCCAGACTCAAGGCCACCACTGCGGTTTTGCGCGTTTCAGGATTGCTCGCGGTGAGCGCGTGCTGCAAGAGTTCGGTACACTGTCGATCCGTGACGGCGGCCAGCGACGTCGGGCACAACGCCAATAAGCACGGGAGGAGTTTGGTCATTTGACCCGATTGTAGCTTGTAGGACAAGGTATCGACCGGCGGCCCATGGTTAATGTGCCTAACCGGTAGGGCCAATTTTCCCGGCCCGCTGCCCACCCGGGCATCTATGTCTCGATTGGACAATAATTGGCGTCTCAAATGCTTATCGAGGCATTAATGACTGCCGTATCCCTCCTCGCGTTGGCGGTATCACTCGCTGCAACCGCCCGCGCGGCGGACGTTTGCAATCCGGCCAAGCTGCAAGGAGCGTACGGCTTTCAACTCTCGGGCCGCACCACGATTTCCGGGGAATCGAAACCCGCCGTGAGCGTGGGCCGCCTCGTTTTCGACGGACAAGGGGCGGTGAGCGGCTATTCTTCGGTGAACTTCGCCGGGTATTTTCTAGGTAATCCCGTGACAGGTACGTACGAGGCGCATGACGATTGTACCATCGCCTGGAGTCTGCAGGACGATTCCGGCGCATTCCAGCACTTTAGCGGCAAACTAACGGCCGACTATTCGGCGGCGGAGTTTCACCAGTCCGATCCGGGGGGAGCGCAAAACGGCATTATGGAAAGGGTCGCGGCCGCAGTGCTCAACCGCCGGGCTGGCGCCCACCTACAGTTTTGGCATTTCGGGCGATACCACGCCCATGAATCCGGGCGACGTTGCACGGCGAATTTCGGCGGCGGGGACGGTCCAACCGGACGCGGCCGGTAACCTCAAAATTGCCACCGCTAATGCGGCCCCGACTACCGGTACGATCACAGTGGATTCGGACTGCTTTGTCCAGATCGCCATGCAATTGCCCACCGGTGAAACCATTGCTCTGCGCGGTATTCTGGTCACTGGCGGCAAGCGGATTCTGGCCATGCAGACCGACCCAGGCGCCATCGTCAAGGCCAATTTCAACGCGAAGTAACTTTCGTTATTTCCAATTCATCGCCCAGCCGAGTCCCGGTTTTTGCTACCGCGCCGGCCGGCAACTCGAGGATGGAGTGCGCGCTCAGACACGCCGAGAGCCGCCACGGCTTCATCGCGTGTCTCACCTTGCGGACCTTGCGGTCTTTTCCTAAATACACCAGGTCTATCGCAAACTTCATAAAAAACGTGTGGACCGATTCGCAGGGGACGATCCACAACCCTTCGCCCGGAGCCAAGCCTTCGCGATTCAGCAGACCGGTTCGCCGCTTGGCGCTGGTATCGGCGATATCGATGGAATCGCCCAACACGGTGTTGCGTGTTCGATTCGCGATTTGCAGCTTCAAACTCGCAGAATAGCACTCAGAGTCGGCATTCAAGGCAGAGTGATTGAGCAGACTTTTGCGATGGCGTCGGGACGCGCTCACCTCGCTCCAATCGCGTGCAGCTCCCGCTATTTTGTGGTGCAGGGAACCGGCGCCATGAAACACCGCGGCCGTCTCCACCCTAAATGACCGTCAACTAAAATTCCGAGTGCGCCAGCGACAAGTTACAGGTCCCAGTCGCACCGCGATCCGGCTCGAAGGGTCTTGCTCGCCCGGCAAAGTGCAGAACGAAGCCAATTGTGGACTTTTCCCAGTCAAATCAGTCTCTTATATCCGACTCTGCGTCTCTGTGTCTCCGCGTCAATCCTCAGTCACAGGACTTTAAAAAAACTTTGAATGCCACTAATCCTTTCATTTGCCGTGGCTTGGAGATAATCGCCTATCCGCGGGCGGGCTATTTCTTGCATGCGGGCCTGTAAACTGGAATCGGCAGGAGAGTCTTGCCCTTAACCGCGTCCCTTGGACGCGGTTTTTGCTTTTTCGGAGAGATATTATTATGATTCGCCGTTTTCGTATTAGCCGCGCTGCTGCCTGCGTCATTGGCTCTCGCTGGGCCAACCCTGACTACTATTCAAGACGTGCTTTACAAAGCCGATGGAACGCGCTTCAACGGCCCTGCTCACTATCGCGTGGAATAGTTTTCAATCGGCCGACAATGCCGCCATTGCCATGCAGACGGCCACTATCAGAGTGGTCAATGGCAATCTGCGCGTGCAGTTGGCGCCCAGCGCCACCGGTACCCCTGCTACTACCTATTCGGTCACGTACAACAGCGACGGCCGCGTGCAATTTCAGGAGACATGGTCCGTGCCTGCCAGCGCGACGCCGCTTCGCGTGCGCGACGTCCGCATTGCCTCGACAAGCTCGCCCCGATATTGCCGGATAGACGGTCAACGATACTTAACCACGTCCGATTGCGGAATCGGATGTCACCGGATTGGTCGGCGATCTCGCCGCTCGTCCCCTCAAAGGGCCGGGATTCGGCGTGAGCCGCGCCGCCGTGGTGGATGGCTCCGGTCTGATGGAAGCGGCGGCCGGCAATGCTAGCGATTGCGTACACGTGGACGGGTCTTCGGGTCCCTGCGGAATTGGCGCGCCCAGTTTTGTGGATAGCGATCTGCCGGCCGGAATCGTCGATGGTTCCAATCGTATGTTCACGCTTACCGCTGTGCCCGCCCCGTCCACCAGTCTTTCGGTTTACCGCAATGGCGTGCTGCAAGAGCCGGCCATTGACTACACCGCTGCGGGCAATACCGTCCAATTTTTGGCCGGGTCTACACCCCAGCCCGGCGATACGCTGCTGGCCGGATATCGCGCCGTGGATAGCTCCGGTATCGGCTCCAGCTCCTTTACCGGCTTCTCCACCCCACAGGTCCTGTGCAGCGGAACCGGCGCCACCGGGCGCGCCACTTCGCTGACCAGCCTGGGAACCTGTACCATTCCCGCCGGCCTGCTCTCGCCGGGAGACCGCCTCGATATCCGCTTCGATTACGCTCACAGCGGAAATGCCGGCGGATTCTCGATCGAGGTCCATTGGGGCGGCACGACCATCGTGCATCGCGATGCGCCTGGCAACCGAGACTCTACTCGCCGGCCGCGCCGATACGGCCCTGCTCGCCGCCAGTGCTCAATTAAGCTCTCAGACCTGGGGCGGCGCGACATTGGCCTTTGGCGCGAACGCTGCGGTAGCGGCCGATGCGTTCGCCAATGGCATCGTCATCGATTTCCGAGGCCTGATCGCGAACGCCGCCGATACCCTGACGCTAACGAATTTTACAGTCGTCCGTATCCCGTAGCGAATGTGTCCCGCACTCTTCCGAGGCAGATTGTTAATCAGCGGCCGCCTCGGCGGCGCGTCCTCCGCGCAGCAATTCGGCCGAGCGGGTGGTCCATTCCACAAACTGCGTATCGTACAGGTTCTTGGTGGCCGGGCTCACGCTTAGATGCTAGTATGGCGGTTTCCAATGGAACCCCAAAAGGACTACTTCAAAGCGGAAGATGCGACGCTGGCGGGCAGGTATATTCGGCTCGAGCCGCTGGATCGCCGCCATGCCGAGGGACTGGTTAGGGCGGCCGCCGCCGACCCATCGTTCTATCGGTGGAGTTCTCGTCCCGCAGGGTAAGGGTGAGATGGCCACCTACATCGATGCCGCATTGCGGCTGCGAAGCGCCGGTACCGGGGCGCCGTTCGCGATCGTGCGCCTGGACAATGGCGCCCTGATCGGCTCCACGCGTTTCTTCGACCTGGAGCGCTGGGCGTGGCCCGCGGCCCACGAACGGCACAATCTCCCGACCCCCGATGCAGGGGAGATCGGCTACACGTGGCTGACCGCATCGGCCATCTGCACCGCGGCCAACACCGAGGCCAAACTGCTGATGCTCACGCACGCTTTCGAGACCTGGCGGATGCTGCGCATCTGCTTGCATACGGATGCACGCAACCAGCGCTCCCGCGCCGCGATTGAACGCATCGGCGGGAAGTTCGAGGGGATTCTGCGATCCCATCGAATGGCCGCGGATTACACGCCGCGCGACTCGGCGCGGTATTCCATAATTGCGGCGGAATGGCCGGATCTGAAACCGCGGCTGCTACGCTTACGCGATCGGGCCTGAGCTAGATCAACCGATATCTTCAGCCATGTCTTGGGCCATCGCCAGCGCGCCCAGCACTCCGGCGCGCGAACCGAGGCCCGGAAGCGCGATCTCACAGCCGCGGATATACCCGTTCAAGATGCCGGCCAACTCCGTGCGGATCTTGGTGAGCAGGTGCGTTTGCTCCGCCACGCCTCCGCCGATGAGTATCAGGCTGGGCGAAAGCGTATACATCCAGTTGGCCAGCGCCAGAGCCAAATAATGCGCTTCCAGCACCCACGCAGTATGATCCGGCGGCAGTTCCGGCGCGGAAATTCCCCAGCGCGCCTGAAGCGCTGGTCCCGAAGCCAGCCCTTCCAGACAGTCGCCATGGAATGGACAGACGCCGGGAAACGGATCGCGCGCAATATCGTGCGGGATGCGAATGTGGCCCATCTCCGGATGCGCCGAACCGTGTACCAGGCGTCCGTTGACCATGGCGCCGCCGCCGATGCCGGTACCCACCGTCAGATAAACGAAGTCGGAGACGCCTTGCGCTGCGCCCCAGCGCGCCTCGCCCAGCGCCGCTCCATTCACGTCGGTATCGAACGCGACGGGTACGCCAAGCGCCTGGCGCACCGTTCCAGCCAGATCGTAATTGCGCCAGCCCGCTTTGGGCGTCGAGGTGATATGCCCGGTGGCCAGATCGATGGGCCCAAAAGAGGCGATGCCCACGGCCCGCGGCGCGTGCTTTGACAGGAATTCAACCGCGGCATCCGTTGTGGCGCCGGGTGAAGTGGTTGGAATGTGAATGGTTTTGAGATCGCCGGGTCCGGTCCCGGCGCCGCAGACAAACTTGGTCCCCCCCGCTTCAATGCCGCCCAGCAAGCTTTGATTATACGCGCGGCGGCCGCTTGGCTGCCGTTAATCTTCCGCTACTGAACGCTGCGCCAGTTCCCCGAACAGCGGCAGCGAAAATGTCTCGTTCTGACCGGCTTTGAGCATCATGAATATCGACATTCCCAAAAGCACGATCTCAACGATACGGTAGATCTGCAGCCGCTGAATCAGGAAGACGTCGAACATGGGCCGCACCACCCAATCGGCCATCAGCCAGGCGACAAACAGGTACAGGCCCTGGAACGCATGAAAGCGGACCGCGCGGTCATGCCGGAAGCGCTCGGCCGCCAGGACGACAATCGAGACGATCCACCCTATTCCCGGCACGTAGCAAAGCACCGATGCCGTTCGCGGATGGAGCGCCGCCAGGGGATCCGAGCCGGTGACCGGCGGTGGAACGGTCGGCCGCGCGGTTGCCGCATGCCGCACCTGGCGCAGAAGGTATCGGCCAAGGTCACTTGGTTTCCGCATTGGCTGCAGAAGGGCATCCTATATCACAATACGTTATGATAAACGCCCTTGTTCCAGCCGGGAGGCCAAAGTGGCCTGTCCTGTTACAGCTGAATGGCCGTCCTCAGAACTTCCGGACCGCTCGGCGCCTTTGTGCTGTAATCGTGCTCGCCTGTAACAAACAGATCGAAAGCCTTTGACGGAGTGACAGTCTTGAAGGTGGCCGTCAGTTTCTTATCGACCTTCAACTGGCCTTCATTCTCGGGACTTCCGCCCCTGTCCTGCAACCAGACGACGTACACCACCTGCGGCGGCGTCAGATTTTCAGGTCTCGCGAGATGATCGACTTTGATAGTCACTCTGGTATTGCCGTTTTTGTCCTTGTCGACCTCTACGTCACCCTGGGCAGCGGGCACGATAGACGCCGCGGTCATCGGGAATTTCTTGGCGCCACCGGCGATAATACCGGATAAAGCGATCGTCAGACAGAGCGTGTAAAGCTTTTTCATCGCGATCTCCCCTCTCATATTCGCACAAGGTTGAGCCGTGCCAGGCGGTGCTGGCGGCTTTAGAATAGGCCGCTTCTCTCCTAAAAACTGTTGCAACACTCCCGATTCGGTGATAGTCTCGCTACATCCTGGTCCTCCATGCCGAGGTGGTTCATGAGTAAGCTAATACGGCTTTTAGCGATGTCTGTGATTGCAATTAGCCCTGTGTCCGCCCAAACTGGCGGGCAGATCAGCGGTGAAGTCAGAGATCCAACCGGAGCCTTCATTCCGGCCGCGTCGGTCACGGTTACCAATACCGCAACCAATGTGACGCGGTCCACCACTACCAATAGCGCGGGCATCTACAGCTTTCCCGACCTGACGCCCGGAGTATACCAGGTGAAGGTCGCGGCGCCAGGATTCGACATTATGGTGAAGGCGAATGTCGAGCTGCAGGTGCAGGAGACCGAGCGCGTGGATTTCGACCTGGCGGTGGGACAATCCACGCAGACCATTGAGGTGGGCGCAAATGCCGCGCAGCTGGCTACGGAAAACGCGACCATCGGCACGGTCATCGAGGAGCGGAGCATCATCGATCTGCCGTTGAACGGGCGCAGTTTTTTCAGCCTGGTCGCGTTGAGCCCCAACGTGAACTTCGGATTTACGCCGGCGCAGCAGGCCAGCAGCCGCCTGGGCGGCTCGCGCTCCACGCTTACGATCTCCATGTCCGGCGCGCGCGCGACCTGGTCCAACTACACGCTGGACGGCATCACCAACACCGACGTCGACTTCAACACGTACATCCTGCAGCCCTCGGTGGACGCTCTCCAGGAATTCAAAGTTCAGTCCGGGATCTACCCCGCGGAATTTGGCCGCGAAGCCGGACAAGTCAACGTCTCTACCAAGCCCGGCTCCAACGACTACCATGGGACCGCCTTCGATTTCTTGCGCAATAACGACCTGGACGCCAGGAGCTACGACTTCAGCTCCGCCACCCGGAGCGCAACCAATCCGTCTCCAGCCAGTACGCCGTACCGTCAGAATCAATATGGCTACACGCTCGGCGGCCCGATCCGGATTCCGAAGCTGTTCAACGGAAAGAACCGGCTTTTCTTTATGTCCAACTTCGAAGGGTTCAAGTCCCGGACCACTACAACGTCGTTTGCGACCACACTGACGGCGGCGATGCGAAACGGCGATTTTTCCGCGATCCCCACCGCTCTGCAGGATCCGCTCTCGCGAACGGGAACTTTCCCCAATATCGTCTCCTCGCCGTTCCCAGGGAATCAGATTCCCGCGTCGCGCATCAACAGCGATTCCCAGCTTCTGATGAGCAAGTTTTTTCCATTGCCCAATCAGCCGGCCACAGCCGGGTTGCCATTGCGCAATTACCAGTACCTATCGAAAACGCCGGTGGACAAGAATGACGTCACCGAGCGGATCGATTTCAACGAGAGCTCGAAATCGCAGTGGTTCGGCCGCTACAGTTGGACCGACGAATCGACCCTTACTCCCGGAATCACTTCCAACGACGGGCAAACTCTGAACACCCGCGCGAGCCAGTGGGTGATCTCCAATGTCCGGATCGATTTCCCCAACCAAAGTCAACGAAGCCCGGTTCGGATACAATTCGCTGTTCAATAACATCACCCAGCAACTGGCCGGAGTCGAAAATGTCGATTCGGAGTTGGGCATACCGGTCGCGGTCACCGACAAGAATTCCTGGGGCATTCCCAACATTCAATTGAGCAACAATCTGACCAGTTTCGGCAATCCGACCAGCAGCCCGTTTCACAATCAACGACAGGATTTATCAAGGCGTGGACAACTTTTCCTGGATCATCGGGAAGCACTCGCTGCGCATCGGCGGTGAATACCGATATGACGAGTTCCCGCAGCTCGGGAACGAATTTCCGCGCGGCCAGTTCTTCTTCACCGGCCAGTTCACCAATACGATTAGCGCCAGCGCACAGACCGGCGGCTATTCCGGCGCGGATTTTCTGATGGGCGATATGAACAACAGCATTATTGCCGTCGCCCTGGCTTCCGCGGATTTCAGCAACAATGAATGGGCGTGCTACATCGACGACACCTGGAGGGTACGCCCGCACCTGACGCTCAGTCTCGGGCTGCGTTGGGAGGTAGCGCAGCCGATGCAAGGACGTGTCCGGCAATGAAGTCAGTGTCCAGCTCAATGCGCCGCTTTCCGCCACGGCGGACGTACCGAACCTAAGTCAGCATCCCGTCTATGTGCGGGCGGGCACGGGCAATTTCTACGATGGCCTGGATTTCACTACCAGGCCTATTGGGCCTCGCAAGGGGCGACCGTTGCCGGCTCGCCGCCTCTGCAAGTAGCTCGCGATGGCCGGCTTGGGCGACCGGCTGGTCAACACCAATTACAACAATCTGGCGCCGCGCATCGGAATCGCCTGGAGCCCCTCAGACAGATGGAGCGTACGCACCGGGTTTGGGATTTTCTATTCGCAGGAAAGCAAAAATTCCATTTTCGATCTCAACCGCGGGCTTGGGCGGCCGGACCGGCCAGGTAACGCCGACCACTTACGGGCAGCCTACGTTTTCGTTACACGAATTTCATTAACACCGCGGCGCTTCCGGCAACATCCCGATTGGCCTGATCTGGGGCGTGAACCCACACTTGCCCACCACCTACAGCATGCAGTACGTTTTCGATGCGCAGCGCGCCCTCGGCAATTCGACCACGCTGGAGATGGGCTATAACGGTTCGCGAAAGCCGGCATTTGGACGACCTGATCAATGCGGGCCACCGGTTCCCGGGACCGCGCCGGTGGTCACTCGCCTGCCGTATCCGGAGTTTGCAGCCGCCGGGATTCAATATTTGCAGGCCGACGGAATAGGCAACTACAACGCCCTCGGCAGTCAAATTCAGCCAGCGTTTCGGCATCCATCTGACGACGTTGTTGAGCTACACCTATTCCAAATCCCTCGACGACGGCAGCGCCATTCGCGGTCCCGGAAACGACTTCGTGCCGGAGAACTCGCTCTGCCCGAAGGTCTGCGAATACGGGCCCTCGGACTTCAACGTCCCGCATCGCTTTGTAGCCTCCGTCATCTATACGTCTGCCGTTCGGCAAAGGCCAACACTTCTTGAATCACGGAGGGATCGTGAACCAGTTCGTGGGCAATTGGCAGTTGAGTACCATCACGACCATTCAAAGCGGCGCTGTGACCGAGACCTCCACCTATGACTCGGCGGGCGTGGTCTTCTCTCCGAACGGCGCCCGGCTCAACTGTATTGCGGGCGTGCCTCAGGTTCTCCCGAATCCCGGTCAAAACGGCTGGTATAATCCGGCGGCGTTCTCTAATCCCACCCCCGGTACGTTTGGAAACTGCGGGCGCGACAACCTGCTGGGGCCGCATCAGGTGAACATCGATTTCTCAGCCATCAAGGATTTCCACTTTACGGAAAGACAGGCGCTTGCAGTTTCGCATGGAGATGTTCAACGCGCCGAATCACGTGGAATTGGGCACTCCGAGCGCAAGCTGGGGTGGCAGCTCGAGCGTGACGCCGCCTTCGAATTTCGGCTATATCACTTCCACCAGGGCAAGCATGCGCCAGATTCAATTCGCGCTTAAGTATAACTTTTGACGCGGCGAAATGGAACCGCGCCGACGCAGATTGCCTCGCCGACGCCGCCATTCGCGAGGCGCGCCATGACCGGCCGCTTGGGCGGCAGTAGTCAACTGAGCCGCACTATCTCGCTGTCCGCACCACGCGAAAGCCGACATGCGACAAACGGCTGATGGGGAAGTCGAACCTGCGAAGTGTAGACTGGCAGTACTTACCGGCATCGAACCAGCAGCCGCCGCGAAAGATGCGGTAAGACCCGGATGCCGGTCCTGCGGGATCGTTCGCGGGACTCTCCGCGTAGTAGTTGGGCGCGTACCAGTCCTGCACCCACTCCGCCACGTTGCCATACATGTCATGCAGTCCCCATGCGTTTGGCGCTTTTTTCCCGACCGGCTGCGTGTGTTTTTCGGAGTTCTCCCCGTACCATGTCTCCAGGCCCAAGTCCGCGGGCCGTTCGATATTCGCGCCCGCTTTGCAGGCGTATTCCCATTCCGCTTCCGTGGGAAGTCTATAGGCATATTTTGGATCGCGATTATTTAAGCGGACGAAGAAGACCTGGATATCGTCCCACGAGACGCTCTCGACCGGAAGATCCTGACCCTTGAAATAGCTTGGCTGCGTCTTTACCGCGGCCCCTTCCGGGCTGACGCGAACAGCGGCTATCCCGGCATGCGCGTCGCTGATGACCGCCTCCCATTGGGCTTGAGTCACCTCGAACTTGCCGATCTCAAAGTCATGACCTATATGCACCCGGTGGGGCGGTTGCTCGTCCGTGGCCCATCCGCGGACCCCATCGCGAATTCGCCCGCGCGAATCCTCGCCATTCCGCTCCCGTCCAATAGCGCGCTAATGCTATACGGCGGCGGTTCCTGCATGGCGCCGAGCCGGCCAAGGGTGACGCCGAGAGCGCCGCCCATCCCGCGCAGAACGCCACGCCGCGACACGTGCTTTTCGAAGATCATAAGCGCCTCCTAGGGCAGCTTTTTTATAGGTGGAACTGTGGGCGGCTCCGCGTCCTTCTTTTGTACTCCCCGGAAGCGGGGCTGCCGGGGCACTGGCTTGGCGCTGGCCATCTCGGTGTAGATTTGGACGATGGCCGCGCTCTGCGCAGGATCGAGGATCAGGCGGCGATGTTTGCCGGCAGGCGAAGGCGTGAGCTTCAACCGGCCGTCATCCTGCACCGCAATAGTTCCGGGTTCCGAGAGATTGAAATAGTTTTCTTTAGGATGGACGGCATACAGCACGGCCGCTAATGCAGTCGAAGGCGCATCATATGGCATTGTGCGGAAGGCGCGATAGGCATCGGCTATGGGGTGGTTGGGCGACCAGGCGAAGTCCTTCTCGATGCTCGCGCCCGGGAAGAGCAGCGCGTCGCCGATCTCCTGCCCCACGGCGATAATCGGCGTGGGCCACTGCGCGAAAAGGATCTTCGCAGCGGTAATGTCGCGCTTGATATTCTCGTCCGGGCCGCCGCTCGAGAAGTCTCCTGCCGCGATGCAAAGGAACTGAACCTTGTGCGAGATCAAATCCATGGCATCGGGCAGCCGCAGTACCTGGGCAAGATTCGTGGCCGGGCCGGCGATCACCACGACGGCGTTCTGATCGAATTGGGCGGACAGCGCATTGCGGATGAGCGCGGCGACATCGGCTGTGTCATTTATTTTTTCGATTGCGTTCGCATAGAGCGGCTTGCCTTCCGGCGTGCGTTTCGCAAGGGGCTCCGCGATCATCGGCGGAACGGGCGCAGGTGATGTGGTCTTTAGCGCCATTCCGATCGGCATGGCCGGCCGTGAAAATGCCGGCGGGGCGCTTCCGGGCGGCTCGGAGTAAAAGCGCGCCACCGCATCGCAAAAAGCCGCCGCCTGGAGATTCGAGCTGCTGACGCTCAACGAAACGATCCGGGCCGCGTTTTTGCCTTCAAAGCCATAAAGCATGGCCAAAGCCAATGCGTCATCGATCCTGCCCATATCCGAATCGAAGACCACTCCCAGCGACGGTTTGCCCTGTCCGAACTGTGGCATACGGTGCCTCTCTACACTTCTATAATAATGCCGAGTGTAGTCCTAAAGCGGAACGTCGGCAAGCGGGCGGGGAAGGCGACGGGTCGATCGTAATCGTTGAGGGATTTGTCGCATGTCGAACGACACCAAAACGGCGCTTCCGTGAGCAAGTTAGACGGGGTACTGCGCGGAATCTGGACTAGTCACATGATCCGTCAGCGTGTTCAGGCTATTTACGATTCGGTCCGCCTCCACATTCACCAGCGCATCGCGGCCGGCGCGCGGGTCGCCTGTTTCAACCAGCGTATGATAATCTTCGCGCAGATCGGGCAAATGGACGCGATCGGTAGTGGAACCGCGCAGGCAACCCGCCAGATAATATAGCGTCAGATCGGCATCGTTTATCAGGGCGCGGAACGCCTCCCGCGGAGGCGCGGGACCGCGAGCGGCCAAACCGGCTTCGATCGACATCATGGCGTGAATCAAACGATGCGAATTGGCGAGAATCTGGCCGAGAGCGTTCATCTGGGCTTCGCTCGCGCCCGGTTCACTTTCGAGGCGCGCGATGGAGGCTTCCGCGTTAGAGCGGGCGAGCCGGCCCGCCATGCGCGCGCGGTCGAGACGCGCGGCGCTATCTGGCCCAGGTTGCAGGTAAGCGTCGCGCACGGCCTGGAAATAGATGCGATAGGCATCGAGCATATCCGCAATCAGCTCGGGCGCGAGCCTGCGCTCCCAAGTGGGCCAGAGCGCATACGCCAGCAACGCAATGGCGCCCCCGGCGAGGGTGTTCAATCCGCGCGCGATCATCACCGGGCCGGGCGCAACGCCAGTAATGGAAACGAGGAACACCACGAGCGCGGTCAGAGCCGTCACGAAGATGCCGTAATTGGCCGATCCGAAACAACGCAGCAGATAGGTAAACAGAACGATAAGGCAGATCTCGGCTCCCGCCGCGCCTGCCGATGGCAGCAGCAAATATACCAGCGCCGGTTGCCGACCAAGAGTCCCGCAAGCGTCCCCGCGAGGCGCAGCACGCCGCGGCTGAAAGTACCCGCGAAATCGGGGCGAAGCACGATCGCCACCGTCATAGGCATCCAATACCCGCGCCGCGACCCGCTCACGCGGTTAAGCGCCTCGCCGATCGCTACGCACGCGCCCAACCGCAGCGCGTGACGGAAGACGGCGGAATCGAGCGCGACATTTGCGCGCAGCCTGGCGACGGCGCCGGCGAGCCGCAGTCTCCATGGATTTGCCGATTCGCGCGCCGCGAAGACCGCGCTTCCCAAAGGCGTCGTATGGAACGCCAACTCGGCCGCTGCGCGAAGCTGACCGGCGAGCGCGTCCAGTTGCCATCGGGCATCGCGCGCCATGGAATCCGCCGAGCGGCGCAATCGATCGGCGGCCGCTGCAATCTGCTCGGCTGCGTGCATTTCCGCCGGGAGGTACGGTTGCCAGTCTCGATCGATCGCGCTGTCGCGGCCAATACACGATTGGCTTCAACGAAACTTCGGTCGAGAATGGCGGTTTGATCGCCGTCCGCCGCCGTTGCGACCGATGCGTATGCGCAACCGCGCCAGCGCGAGCAGCGACAGGCGAATGCGCTCAGCTTGGCTGAGTAGCGCCATAAAGCGTTCGGCTTCAATCGAATGATCGCCGGTCAGCGACGCGAGCGCCCGCTGCGCTTCGGTGCTCTCCCGGCTGCCTGCGGGCGCGGTGTTTGGCGCAGCGGACGCTTGCGCGTTCCCGGCGAAGCGCGCCAGTTCCGCATAGAATGCCGCCAAAACGCGCCGCTCGGGACGATACCGGCGAACCGGCCAGGACGCTACCGCCAGCGCGGTTTGCAGCAGCCCGCCGCCCAACGCCAGTAGCGCCGATTGCCGCGCCGCTTCGGGCGTCATTGCCTGCGCCGCGAAAACGATTAGCGTAGTCAGCGACATCACGCCAATATCGCTCACGGTCTGGCTCACCGCGGCCAGCATGCCCACGCCAAAGCCGCACATGCCGTCAGCAGGATCAGCGCCAGGTGCTCGGGACCCAGCAAGCCGCCGGCGCCCACAGCCAGCGCGCAGAAACAACTGGCCGCCCCCATGCGCCGCATGCGTTGCCGGTAGGGCTCAACGCCATCCGAATAGGACACATTGAGGGCGCCAATGGCCGCCATTAACCCGCCGGCGGTCTGGCCTATGATCGCGCCCGCGATCAACGGCAGCGCCACTCCGAGCGCATTCCGCAGCCCGATCCATGGCGTGACCTTGGATCGCTCAAAACGGATTACCGCGTTCCAAAAGCTCGCCAAGGCGCTACCGCATCTGCTTCGCGGTCTGCTCCACGGCGGCCATTACGCGCAAGGTATTCTCGCCGTAAATCTTGCGGATCTCCGGGGCGGTATAACCTTCTTCCAGCAACGCGCGCGTGAGGTTGGGCCATTTATCCACGCTGTCCAGCCCCTCCGGCGCGCAGGTGATCCCGTCGAAATCGCTGCCCAGCCCCACCGCGTCCACGCCCGCGACTTGCACCGCGTGGTCGATATGCTTCACCACGTCAGCCAACGTGGCGCGCGGCGCGCCCGCCGAACCGGCGCCCGCCCTTAGAAAGCCACACGAAAAATTAATCTGAATCACGCCGCCTTTTTGGGCCATCGCCTTGATCATCTCGTCCGTCATGTTGCGCGGCACGTCGGTGATGGCGCGGCAGGAGGAGTGCGAGGAAAAAATGGGCGCTTTGCTGGTTTCCAGCGCATCCCAAAATGTTTTGTCCGAGACGTGAGCGATATCCACCATCATGCCCAGGCGGTTCATCTCATGCACCACCTCTTTGCCGAATGGTGACAGCCCGTTATTGGGCTTATTGGAGTCGCCGGAGGAGTCGGCCCAGCCGTTACTGTTGGTATGAGTGAGCGTCATGTAACGCACGCCCAGATCGTAGAAATCGCGCAACAGGCGCAGGCTGTCTTCAATCGCGTGCCCGCCTTCGATACCGATCAGCGCCGCGATCTTGTGCTGGTCGTGCGCTTTGCGAATGCCCAACGAGCTGGTGACGAACAGAAAATCATTGGGATACTTTTCTACGATGTCGTGCAACACCGTATCGATCATCTGCAGCGCGCGGTCGGCCGACTGGTTATCCTTCGCATAGCTGGCGGCGACGTAGGCGGCGAAGAACTGCGCGCTCATGCCGCCCTGCTTCATGCGCGGAATGTCGGTCATGTGCTCCGGGCCGGAGGGTTTGCCGATATCCATTCCATTGACGGTGAAGCTGGTGACATCGTTATGAGTATCGATGAGAATGGTGGAGCGGTGGACGCGCATCACTTCTTCATCGGTTACGGTACGCTTCTGGCGGCCAGGCGCCTGGGCCATGGCGAGCGCGGAAAAGAGCGCGGCGAGGGCGATGGGGATCAAAAGCTTCATTGCGCGGAGTGTAGCAGACTTCAGGCGGCATCGCGGATTTCGATGCTGAGTTCCTTGCCCAACGCCCGAAACGCCGCCTTCAATTGTTCAAGGCGGCTATGGTGTTTGAGGTCGAACAGCCGCTTTCTCAAGCCGCCGTCTCAGTTGCCGTCAATACTATCATGGTATACAAAAGTGATAACCGATTCAAACGGATTCGAGAGACTATGGCGGCACTGGGACAAACGATGGGCAGCGATGATGTAACCTGAGGACAAGCCGATGACACGAAGGATTGCGATCACCGGCCTTACAGTCTGCGCATGCTCCGCGGCTTTCGGCCAATCCATTGCGGCACTGCCGCAATTCGATGTCGCGCAACTTAAGCCGAGCAAGTCCGCGGCTGGACGGGTAGGGGGCGATCGAGTCATAATCGGCCCCGGTGGGTTTACCGGGACCGGAGTTACGCTGAAACGACTCATCTTTGAAGCCTACGATCTGCCGTATTACCGGATATTTGGCGGCCCGGCGTGGGTCGATTCGGAAGAATACGATGTAGAGGCCAAGGCTGGGAGCCGCGCCAGCCGCGATCAGCTTCGGGCGATGCTGCAGACATTGTTAACCGACCGGTTCAAACTGACGCTGCATCGCGAGAACAAAGAACTGCGGGTGTACGCGCTAACGGTCACTAAGGACGGACCGAAATTGCATCCGCTCCGGGAGGGCGAGAGATCGTCCAATCCGCAACTGATCGACGGTATTCGCCACTTCCGTTGCGATTTGACAGAGTTTGCGAATTTGCTGTCGCTCCAGCTAAACATGCCCCTAATCGACGATCCATCAACGCCCGCAAGATCGAGCGGAGTTCCCATCCCAGTGCTGGATAACACGGGCGTGAAAGGAATCTACGATATCGGTGTGGACGTCAAAACAGACCCGAGTGGCGATACCTTTATCGCCTGGCAGCGGGCATTGCAGGAGCAACTGGGGCTGAAACTGGAGGCGAAAAAAGCTCCGGTAGAGGTGCTTGTGATCGATCGCGCGGAAAAGGTTGTCGCGCAGAATTGAGAATGCATACCGCGCTAGTCACCGGCTCCTGCGGTTTGATCGGATCGGAAGTTACCGCGTACTTCGCGCGCCTCGGTTGGCGAGTGACTGGCGCCGACAATAATCTTCGCGCGACGTTTTTCGGCCCGGAAGGCGACACCGGCTGGACGCTGGCGCGCCTGCGCCAATTTGCTTCCTACGATCACCGCGATCTCGACATCCGCGACCGCGCGGGCGTCCTATCCCTTATGAAGGAACTGCGGCCCGCGCTGATCGTGCATGCCGCCGCGCAGCCTTCGCACGATCGCGCCGCCGCGATTCCGTTCCTGGATTTCGAGGTGAACGCGCTGGGAACGCTCCACCTGCTGGAAGCCGCCCGCCAATTTTGCCCGGAGTCGCCGTTCATCTATATGTCTTCGAACAAAGTTTATGGCGATCTTCCGAACTCCATCCCAATGTTGGAACTAGAAACGCGGTGGGACTATGCGGATGCTACCTACGCACACGGCATCCCGGAAACGTTTTCCATCGATCAATCGAAGCATTCCCTTTTCGGCGCTTCCAAAGCGGCAGGCGACATCATGGCGCAGGAATACGGCCGCTATTTCAACATGCCCACCTGTTGCCTGCGCTGCGGGTGTCTCACCGGGCCGAATCACGCCGGCGTGGAATTGCACGGATTTTTGAGCTATCTGGTGCGATGCAATATTGAGCAGCGCGAATATAAGGTATTCGGCTACAAAGGCAAACAGGTTCGCGATAACATTCATTCCGAGGATGTCGCGAAGTTCATGTACGAGTTCTACAAAAGCCCGCGCACGGCCGAGGTCTACAATCTGGGAGGAGGGAACGCCAATACATGCTCCATTCTGGAAGCCTTCCGCGCGGTGGAAGGACTCACCGGCAAACCACAGCGCTGGACTTACGTGCCTGAGAACCGCTCTGGCGACCACATCTGCTATTACAGCGATCTGCGGAAAATCAAGGCGCACTATTCGGCCTGGAGTATCGGCCGGACATTGGCCGGCATCTTCGAAGAACTCGTGGCAAGCTGGCCGCGGCGGCTGGCCGGCGGCGCTCGCTAAATGCGTATTCTGATCGCTGGAATCTGCGGCTTTGCCGGCGCGTCGATAGCGCGCACTCTGCAGGCCGCAATTGACGGCCAGCGCATCTTCGGCATCGATAATCTTCTGCGCCCGGGATCGGAGACAAACCGCGGCGCATTAAGCGCGAGCGGTATAGAAGTGTTTCACGGCGATGTGCGCATGGCCTCCGATCTGGAAACCCTGCCCGCGGTGGATTGGGTCATCGATGCGGCCGCTAATCCCAGCGTGCTCGCGGGGATCGACGGTCAATCGAGCAGCCGTCAATTGGTTGAACACAATCTCCACGGCACGCTGAATCTGCTGGAATATTGCAAGCGCCACCAGGCCGGTTTCATTCTGTTAAGCAGCAGCCGCGTGTATTCCATTCCCGCGCTGACCAGTCTCCCGATGCGCAGTGAAGGCCGGAGATTCGTCCTCGAGGCATCTGACGCCCTGCCGACCGGCGTGACGGCGGAAGGCATCGCCGAAGACTTTCCGGTCACTCCGCCGGTCTCCTTGTATGGCAGCACCAAGCTGGCTTCGGAGACGGTCGCGCTGGAATATGGGTACACATTTGACTTCCCGGTGTGGATCAATCGTTGCGGCGTATTGGCCGGCGCGGGGCAATTCGGCACCGCCGCGCAGGGTGTGTTTTCTTATTGGATGCACGCGCACGCCGCCAAACGTCCCCTGCGTTATATTGGCTTCGGCGGGTCGGGTCTGCAAGTCAGGGATGCGTTACATCCCGGCGACCTGGCAGCGCTGCTTCTCTTGCAAATGCGCGATACACAGAGCCACGGCGACCGCATGTTTAACGCCGGCGGCGGCGCGGCCAATAGCCTATCGCTTGCCGAGCTGACCGGTGTCTGCGATCGATATTTCGGCACGCACGCGCCTTCTTCGGATGCTAACGTGCGGCCCTTCGACGCGCCCTGGCTGGTAATGGATTCGCGCCGCGCCCGCCGGCGCTTCGGTTGGACTCTGCAGCGCCCGCTCTATTTCATCCTGGATGAGATCGCGGAACACGCGCGCAGCCACCCGCAATGGCTCGATTTGTGCGAAGGGAAGCGAAGCTGAACTCCGTCGCGCAGCCCGATTCCGCAGATCTTCGTCTGCTGACGGTCGTGATTCCAGCGCGAGACGAAGAAGCGTGCATTCGGTCAACCGTGGAGCACCTCGATCTGGAATTGCGGTTGAACAACGTCCCACACGAAATCATCGTGGTGGACGACGGCAGCACCGATCGTACGCCGCAGATCCTCGCCGAGACCGCCGCGGCTATACCGGCTTTGCGTCCGCTTACCAACAGCGGCGCGCACGGATTCGGCCGCGCCATCATCTATGGGTTCGAGCACATGCGGGGCGATGCCGCGGTGGTCATGATGGCCGACGAATCCGACGACTGCCGCGACGTGGTGCGCTATTGGAGGCTGCTGAACCAAGGCTACGATGCGGTCTTCGGATCGCGCTTCGTGAAAGGGGGCGGCGTCATCGACTATCCCGTGTTTAAGCTGATTCTCAATCGCTTGTTCAACGGCATGATCCGATTTCTGTTCCAAATCAAGCTGAACGATACCACCAACGCGTTCAAGGCCTATCGCCTCGCGGCGATCGAAGGATGCAAGCCGTTGATCGCTCCTCATTTCAATCTAACGGTGGAGTTGCCATTGAAGACAATTGTCCGCGGCTACAGTTGGACCGTGATTCCGATAACCTGGCGCAACCGCCGCAGTGGCGCGACCAAGTTGAAATTGAAAGAAATGGGCAGCCGCTATTTTTTTATCTGTTTGTACGTATGGCTGGAAAAATACTTCAGCCGCGGCGACTATCGTAAGCAGCCGTAGAATAAAGTTATCTCCTTATAAATAGCAACCCGTGCATACGCCCGCGCATCCAATAAGGAACTAACTCTCATTCGGCCTTGTCCGCCGGTTCCAAATCGATTCAACAAGGAGGCACAGATGTCACAAGACGTTTCCCAAGATAGAAGTCCGGCCTTCAGGCAATACCTGTTAATCAGCGATTTCGATCAGACCTTGAGTTTCAACGATTCGGGATTGGTATTGAGCGAAATGCTTGGCATTGCGGGATTCCGGGAAAAGATCGACGGATTATCGCGCATCCATATGGTGCAGCAAGGCGGAGAATTGGCTTATCTATTGCTGCACGATCCCGAGTTCCGGCGCGTCCGGCGGCACGACTTGATTGAGGCCGGCAAGCGCATCCGCCTAAAGAAGAATATCCCGTTGCTGTCGCGAATGCTGGAAGATTTGGATGGGCATCGCTTTTCGTTTTACGTGGTTTCGGCCGCGCCCGAGGAAGTGATCCAATCGGCGCTCGCAGGAGTGGTTCCCGAAGATCACATCTTCGGCACGCGTTTCCGCTACGATCCGGCGACCGGTGAGATCGAATCGATCATCCGTGTTCCCGCGGGGTACGGCAAGGTCGCAGTTCTTGAGGAACTGCGCTCCCGCTTACCGATCAGCCACGATTGCATCGTCTATGTGGGCGATGGCAGCTCCGACGTTCACGTGATGCTGCATGTGAACCGGCTCGACGGGTTGACGATCGCGGTGTCGGAAAACAAATACATCACGCAGATCGCTCGTCGCACCATTCTGAGCGAAGACGCTTCCAGCGTACTGATTCCCATTCTCGAAGAAATTGTTGGCTGGAACTCCAACCGCATTCGCGCGCTGTTCCAATCGCAGGGGTTGCTGCTGCAGGAGTGGGACAAAGTGCGCACCGACTCGCTTCGCATTTCGAATGCAGTTCAGGCGCCGCCGGCCGCTGCGGAAGCCGAAATCCAATGAGACTCGATTGGATTGGTTGGCTGGCCAGGGCTGGGCGCGCCAAATAGAATCTTTTATTCCTGGATTTTATTCTGGATTTCAAGTAGTAAAGGATATTAAGATACGGTCTGCGGCTTGGCCGTACTAATTTAAAGGAATGGTGATATGAGAAAGATTCTATCCATCGATGGCGGCGGTATTCGTGGTATTATCCCGGCCTGCACGCTCGTGGCTCTGGAGCAGCAGATTGGTAAACCCGTGCGCGAGTGCTTCGATTTTGTAGCCGGAACCTCGACCGGCGCTCTGCTGGCGGCCGCAGCCGCCGCCGGCGTTCCAGCCCCGCGCATCCTCGATATCTATACCGCACGATCTAAGGAGATCTTTACGCCTCCTCAGCCTATTGCCGATGCGGAACGCGCGATCAAAGGTTATATGTACGACCCGGCGAACATTCAGAAGGTGCTGATCAGCGAGTTTGGCTCGGCGGCGGCATGGGTAATGAACGACTCGCCCATCGACGTGCTTCTGACCGCCAAAGGCATTGATACCCATCCGTGGTATTTCGTTAAGGACAAGCCGAAGAATGGAGGCATCACCGGCAATCTGAGGCTGATCGACTGTGCTACCGCCAGCGCCTCCGCGCCCACTTATTTCAAGCCGTGGACGATGCAGATCGATGGCAAGGCCACAGTGTTAGTGGATGGGGGAGTCGGAGTGACAGGCAATCCGGTGTATCAAGCGTGCGTGGAGGCGTTCTACTACGACGATTACTCACCCACGGATACTTTGGTTGTGTCGTTGGGCACCGGCTTTTATCCGACTGGGAATACCGTTCCCGAAGGGATGATCGGCTGGCTGAAATGGTCCGTCAATACCATGCTGGACGCCCCGGAGGATCAGCAGCCGATGATAGTGAACTTGACTTGGCCGGGAATTATGAAGCGATTCGATTGGCAACTTACGGAATCCATTGATATGGCGGATACCAGCAAGATTCCCGACCTGGTGCAGATTGGACAGAAAGCCGCAGCAGGCATGGATTGGCACGCGATCCTCGGCGTTTGAGTCAGTTCGAAAGCAAAGATGGCACGGAGAAACGCCTGGCCGGCTATTCGACGGTAACGTGACTTCCCTTGGGCTCTTCCCGCGACAGGTGCGCGATCCGCTCGTCGAGCAGGCTGCGAATGCCTTTAAGGAACTCGACACGCGAATTGCGAAAGTGGTTTCGGGTACTCTCAGACCACCAGCGCTCGATCATCGGAATGGCGGTGGCACAGACGAAGCATCCGGGTTGCCGGGCCTGCCTAGCGCCACTGCCGGTTTTCTCTTCCATTTTCAGCTCTCCTTCATTTCCACGGTTAGAACTTTGTTTTCCAATTTGGCGCGGCTCGGCGAAAGGCCGGCCATCGAGGTCGGCAGTCCGATGTGCCGCCGCAGCGTGCCGATCTCCACCACCAGCTCGTCGCCCTTCTTGAACAGGCCCATTTCGCCCTTGGCGGCAAACGGCAGATGAAGCTTCACCTGATACCCTCCGCCGTTCTTAGCGAAACTGTAAGGCGCCTCGGTGCGCGTCACGGCCGCGGGATCTTCCTTTTCCGAATAGAGCGCGCGGCTGAGGCTTTCCAGACGCTCGCGTCCGAAGACCTCGTGCGTAAATAGCGGCACGCGCTTCACGGGCACCGGCGCGAAGTAGGAATCGATCTCCTCCAGAATTTTCGCTTGCGAGGCGCGCCATTCATGGAAATACGCATCGGTCACCGCGTCGGGCAGCACGCGGTTGACGATGACGCCATCCACCGACAGGCCGTGCAGCGAGAAGTAAACGAATGCGCGCTGCGTCTCGCGCAACACCATGCGCTCCGGATTGGTTACCAGACGGACGCTGGTGAGTCTCGCGTCCTCCAGCAGTTCGCCGATGCCTTCCAGCCGCGCGAACAGATCCTTGATATTCGCGAAGTAGCTATCGGTGGGCAGTTCCACGGGCGAGACGCGATTAGCCAGCGGCCGCACCGCTTTCAGCAGCCCGCGCTGGAATGGGAAGATATGCTTCATGTACCATTCGAGCGTGGTGGGCATGCTGACGAACCGCATGGATTCGGCGGTGGGCGCGCAATCGAGCACGATCACGTCGTACCGCTCCTCGCGCCGGAACTGGTTGACGTACATCATGGCGCTCAACTCTTCCATGCCCGGCAGAATCGCCAGTTCTTCGGCTTCCACGTCGCTGATGCCGGTGGTGCGCAGCACGGAAATCACGTACGAGGAAATCTCGCGCCAATGGCGCTTGATCTCTTTCTGGATGTTCACTTCGTGGATCGCCAGCCTGTCGTCGATGGGGTACGGATCGCCGGTCTTGCCATGGAACAGGCCGGTTTCGATGTCGAAGGAATCGGCCAGGCTGTGCGCCGGATCGACGCTCATGATCAGGGTGCGGTATCCGAGTGCGAGCGAGCTGCAGACCCGTGGCCGCGGCGAGACTGGTTTTGCCGACGCCCCCTTTGCCGCTGAAGAGCAGGATGCGCATAATTCAATTGTAGCCGCTTGTCCCCTACTCCGGCCGGAACGGTTCCAGGTTTTGCAAAATAGTTCGAATCTGCTTCGCTTGCTCGGATTTTGTCGCGACTTGCTCTTTAAGCCGATCGACAGAGCCGGCGGAACAATGCTTAGCAACCGCCTCGACCAGCGGCCCGACTTCTTCCAAAGCAACTATAGCGGACCATAAGGTACGCTCTTCAGTTTCGTAGTGAGCTTGCAGGAGAGCCCAGGGTGAATAGACATGGCCCACAAGACACCGGAACTCGTAATTATTGTCGCTCAAACTCAAAGGTCCACGACATTCAGGGCAAGTTGCGTTGATCGGCGACTGTGGCGACTGTTCAATTGTCACGGCGTTCTCTCCTTCCTCCGGCTATTTCCAACGGTTCACGCCCGCTGGCCAGGTCCGCCAGCAGAATGCCGAGCTGCGACACCGGTAATATGTAGTCCACTGCGGCATACTCTAAAGCATTTAACGGCATATCGGGGAAGACCGCTTCCTGAGGGTCCTGGACGGCCGCGACTCCTCCAAATCGCTTCACCCACCAAAGCCCCGCGGATCCGTCGTCGAGCGCGCCGCTTAGAATGACCCCAGCCACCCTCTCGCCGTACATCACCGCCGCCGAACGGAACAGTGAGTTGATGGCTGGCCGGAAGCGGTTCTCCTTTGGTCCATGCCAGAGCGAGATGCTGCCGGCACTCTCAAGAATCATATGCCGGTCCGGCGGCGCAACATAGATGCGGCCGGTTTCGATCTTCTCCCCGGAGTACGGATGAGCGGCCGGCAACGAGCCTGCTCGCGTCAGAACCTGGGGTAGCTCGGACCTCTGCCACGGTGGAATATGCTGCACCACAAATATGGCGGCAGGTAGACTTCGCGGGAAGGAGGCGACCAGGACCCTAAGGGCGGCGATGCCGCCTGCCGAGGCTCCGATTACTATGATGTCCCGGCTTGTGTGAGTACGTGGCTCACGGACAACTCCAGGTTGCAATCCGATCTGGGCCATGTTGCTCCTCGGCTGTTCGATGCTATGCACGTTTTCAGGATGCACTTCTAGACCCAAACGACGCGTATAGTGTTCGCCGGAAAATATAAGCGTGCAAACTCACACCTGATTCCGCGGCTCCGGAGTATTCTGTTGGTCGGAGCGCCGTGCTCATGAAATGAAGCCGCTGGATTTCACATTGGAGGGTCGGCGAGCGGCCATTGTCGCCGCCCATCCCGACGATGAAACCATAGGCGCGGGCGCCTGCCTTGGGCAGATGCCGGGAACGGTTTTTATTCATGTGACCGATGGCGCGCCGCGGGATATGAGAGACGCCCTGGCGAACGGATTCTCCTCGCGAGAAGCGTACGCACAGGCGCGCCGGCGCGAGTTTCTAAACGCCGTGAAAACCGGTGGCCTAACCCCCGCCGGAACGGTGGCATTGGGTTATACGGACCAGGAGGCGTCGCTTCACCTGGTGGAGATCGCTCGCGATTTATGCCGTCTGTTCGACCGGCTGGCGTTGGACACGATTCTGGTACACCCTTATGAGGGCGGTCATCCGGATCACGACGCCGCCGCCTTCGCGGTTCACCTGGCTTGGCGTTTGCGGCCTCCCGAGAGCCGGCCACGGCTGATCGAATTCGCCTCGTACCACAATCACAGCGGAGAAATGGAAGCGGGAGTTTTCCTGCCGGACAAGGGATTGCCCCAGATCACTATCCATTTGGATTCCGAGGCACGAGCGCGTAAGCGGCTGATGTTGGCGTGTTATCGCACACAGCAGGCGGTGCTGGGTCAATTCGGAACCCGTGAGGAACGTTTCCGCGTTGCGCCGGAGTACGATTTTGCGGCCCCGCCGCACGCGGGCCGGCTCTTTTACGAGCAGTTTCCTTGGGGTATGACAGGCGGCCGCTGGCTGGAATTGGCTCGCACGGCTCAGGAGCAACTCAGACAATGCTGACCGTGCTTCAGATCGGTTATCCCTTAGCGGCCGTGGGCTTGGATGCGGCTGGGGGCGCCGAACAGGTCATGGCAATGCTCGACCGGGCACTGACGGAGCGGGGCCATCGCTCCATCGCGATTGCATGTGAGGGGTCTCGAACCGCGGGACATATGCTGCCGGTTCGCATCGCTGAGCCGTTTGACGAGCCCGCCCAGCGCGCCGCGCGCGAGGCATTCCGGAATCGTATAACCGAAGCGCTGGAGCGCTGGGACATCGATGTGGTACACATGCACGGCGTGGATTTTTATGAGTACCTGCCGCCCGCCGGCGTGCCGACCCTGGCCACCCTCCATTTACCCGTTTCGTTTTATCCGGATTCGATCTTCCGGCTGCCGCGGCCTGGCACGTACCTGAACTGCGTTTCCGAAGCACAGCGCCGAACCGTTCCACCATGCTCCAACCTGGTAGCGACAATCGAAAACGGCGTGCCCCTGGAACTATTTCCCAAAGAGGCGCTTCCCAGAGAAACCTACGCTCTCGCGCTAGGACGCATCTGCCCCGAGAAGGGGTTTCATCTGGCGCTCGAAGCGGCAGATCGAGCCCGTATTCCGTTGTGGATTGCGGGCGCGGTATTTCCGTATGCTGCGCACCAGCAGTATTTCGAGCGGACTCTGCTGCCCCGGCTGTCGAGACCCCATCGATTTTTGGGTCCGGTCGGCTTTGCGCGCAAGGTCCGCCTTCTGTCGCGAGCGCGCTGTCTGCTTGTGCCCAGCCTGGCTCCGGAAACCAGTTCCCTGGTCGCCATGGAGTCACTGGCATGTGGAACGCCGGTGGTCGGTTTTCCCTCAGGGGCGCTCGCTACCCTGATCGATCACGGGAGAACTGGATTCCTGGTCGATGACGTCGGCGAGATGGCCTCGGCCATTGCGCGCTGTGGCGAGATCGATGCGCGGGAGTGCAGGCATCAGGCGCAACTCCGCTTTCCGGCCGGTCGGATGGCCGGCCGTTATATCGACATTGTATGAGCGACTCCAACTGCCGCACGATCTGCTCGACCGGCCCGCGCCAGTCTTCGCGAACCCGCTGCCGGAATAGACGCATGGTGGGGTACCATGGCGTATCGTAGCGATCGAGCATCCAACGCCAGTCCGCCTCGAACGGCAGCAGCACCCAGACCGCTTTCGCGAGAGCCGCCGGCAAGATGCGCCGCCATAGTATCTACCGTGATCAGCAGATCCAATCTGCATCAGATCCGCCGCCATAGTACGCCACATCGGGTGAGTCGCCCGAGATATCGACGAATCTCGTTTCCCGAGTCCGCATGAGGCTAATTCCTGGCGGCCGAGTCCGCGCTGGAAGCTGTAGAACTCCACCTCCGGAATTTCGAAAATCGGCCGCAACTCCCGGAACGGAATATTTCGGACCGGATTCCAATCGCCACCCTCCCACAACAGGCCGACGCGCGGTTTGCGTCCTGGGTCTTGAGCGCCAGCGGGCTGCGGTTACAATACCAGGGATTCCACATGTAGATAAGGGATCTCGCAGGGTATGGTAGCCAGCGTTGTACGAAAGGCGCGCGGCAGTTCCATGACTTCGATCTGCTGATCCCAATCGCGCATGCGCTCGCCAGGTCCGTGAGCCCAAGTAGTTATGCGATTCACCCCATGGCATACCCTCCAGAAGCGCCACTAATTGCGGGTGAACCTGTACCGTGACTTCGGCGGCTTCGCGGCGAAGCGCGCTGGCATAGCGTAAGAATTGGATAGCGTCGCCGTAGCCGTGCAGACAACGAATAACCACCCGCTTTCCGGTAAACGGCAACCCATCCCAAAGACGATTTGGATCGGGCCTTCCGCGCGCCAGGATGGCGTCGCTTTCCCGCCACGCTTGCTCAAAATGGCCCAGGAGCATCCAGCAGTCCCAACGTCACCGCGGCGCATTCGTCGGGATCGTGGCCCAGACGCTCGGCTATCGACAAGCGCTCCATACATTCCGGTATACGCCGGTTTGAAAGCGCCTCCTGCGCCAGACGATATTGCCAAGCTGCCGACGCGTCGCGCACAGCAACAGTATCGCTTATGTTATGCTGCGCAGGCCAATTTGGCGGCGGTTATGTTCACGATAAGACACTTACCCCGAGTGAGTGTATTTAGATCAACGTTGGCATCGGAAAGGTATGTTGCCTACTCATAGCTATAAACCTTAACGTTGAGTTGCAGATAGGGAATATGGCTAAACATATTCTGATTACAGGCGGCGCGGGTTTTATCGGTTCCCATGTAGCCACAGAGTTGCTTTCTCAAGGGTATAACGTTCGCGCGCTCGACAGTCTGGTTCCGCAGGTGCATGGCCCGGAAAGGCGGCGGCCGGGTTACCTTGCTCCCGATGTGGAGCTGATCGTCGGCGATATTCGAGATCCGGAGGCCGCTTACCCGCGCGCTGCAAAGGATCGACGCCGTGATCCATCTGGTGCTTTGGTCGGCGTCGGCCAGAGTATGTATCAGATCGCCGAATATACCAGCGTGAATAACCTGGGGACCGCGACCTTGCTGCAAGCCCTAAGCTACGCATCCGGTGGAAACGCCTGCTGGTCGCCTCCAGCATGAGTATCTATGGCGAGGGTCTATATCGCGATGCCGACGGGCAATATCCAAACCGCGCGAGGATCGCACACTCGAGCAACTCAAAATGGGCGATTGGGAAATTCGCGATTCCCGTGGCCGGCCGCTGATTCCCGTACCTACGCCCGAGGATAAAGGCGCCCGCGTCTGGCATCGGTCTACGCGCTTTCCAAATTCGATCAGGAGCGGCTATGCCTGATCCTGGGCCGCGCCTATGGAATCCCGGCGGTGGCGTTGCGCTTCTTCAATACCTACGGACCAAATCAGGCGCTCTCTAATCCGTATACCGGCGTGCTGAGTAACTTCGCGTCCCGCGTGCTGAACGGACAGCCTCCGCTGATCTTCGAAGACGGCCTGCAGAAGCGGGATTTCGTCAGTGTCTACGATGTGGCGCGCGCTTGCCGCCTGGCGCTCGAAACTCCCGCAGCCGCGGGGCTGGCCATCAATATCTCCAGCGGCGAGGCGATGACGCGTAAAAGAAGTGGCGGAACGGACTATCGCGGCCATTGGCCGCTCCGATCTGCAACCGGCGATCACCGGCAAGTATCGCGCCGGCGACATCCGCCATTGCTTCGCCGACATCTCGCTCGCGAAGCGGGTGCTCGGTTGGGAGCCTGAGGTAACGCTCGAGCAGGGACTGGAAGATCTGGCGGCGTGGCTTGAAGGGCCAGAGCGGCGGTCGATCGCGGCATGGAGGCGCGCGCGGAGCTGGCGGCGCGCGGACTCATGGTATGAAGCGAGCCAGGGCGGGAACGCACAAAGCGCGAACCCCGTTGATCGGAGTGGTCGAGTGGTTCCGGCCCGGAGAGTATGAACGCGTAGAAACGGTGCTGGCCGATCTGGCGCGCGCTGGGCGTGCGCGAATTGCGCACCGGAATCTGCTGGGCGGACTGGTATTCCTCCGAAGGCGACGGCTGGTACGCATGGCTGCTGCCGCGTCTGGCGCAGAACGTGAACATTCTGCCGTGTTTTCTTTACACGCCCGCGCCTCTGGGCATTGGTGCCGAAGTTTTCCTCGCCGCCGCAAACTCCCAAAGCGTATGCCGATTTCATCGACGTGATGATTACGCGCTTCGGCGAGTACTTCGATTGGATCGAGCTCTGGAACCAGCCGAACAATCCCAACGAGTGGGATCTCGCGCATCGATCCGCAATTGGCGGATCTTCAGCGAGATGATCGGCGGCGCGGCGTATCTGGGCGCACGAGCGCGGAAAGAAGACCGTTCTGCCCGGAACCTGGCCGGTGGATCTTGCGCTGGCTCGACCTGATGCATGAGCGCGGCGTGCTCAAGTACATCGATGCCGTGGGCATCCACGGATTTCCCGGAACTCCGAATTTCCCTGGCACGGGATGGGAGCGCGAAGTCGGCGCGGTGCGGCAGCGGCTCGATAAGCTGGGAGTCGACACGCGATTGTGGATCACGCAGACCGGATTTTCCACCTGGCGGGGAGAGGAGAGCGCGCAGGTTCGCGCGTTCGTGGACGCGCTGGAAGCGCCTGTGGAGCGAATCTATTGGCAGTCGATGCACGACCGCAATCCCGCTGCGGCGCGGCAGCGATTCCTTCCATTCCGACGAGCGCGAATATCACTATGGTCTGAAGCGCGTCGATGGCACGCCCAAGCTGTTGTTTCACCTCTGGTCGGAAGGCGGCCTGGAAGCGGTGCGCGAGTGCGCGCGCGATAGCTCGCAACGGCGGCAGCGCGGGCGCGCGGCGCAGGCACGTCCTCATCACCGGCGGCGCCGGGTTTCATCGGAACCAATCTTGCCCATCGCCTGCTGCCTGCGGGCCGGCACGTCCTGATCTACGACGACCTTTCGCGCCCCGGAGTGGAGCGCAATGTCGCCTGGCTTCGGGAAGCAGCATGGCGAGCGGCTTCAGGTGGAGATCGCGCGACATCCGCAATCGCGGAATCGCTGCGCGCCGCGGTGCGTTCGGCGGAACAGGTATTTCATTTCGCGGCGCAAGTGGCGGTGACCACCAGCCTGACCGATCCGCGCCACGATTTTGAGGTGAATGTAGGCGGGACTCTGAATCTGCTGGAGGCGATCCGCGCCCGCGAAAATCCTCCGCCGCTGTTGTTTACCTCCACGAACAAGGTTTACGGCGCCCTCTCCGATCTTGCGCTTGGAAAAGAACTGCACGCGCTATCAGCCGCTGGATGCGGCGCTGCGAACCGGGATCAGCGAGGACCGCCCGCTCGATTTCCATAGCCCGTACGGCTGCTCGAAAGGCGCGGCCGATCAGTACGTGCTCGACTATGCGCGCACGTTCGGACTTCCGGCGGTGGTGTTTCGCATGAGCTGCATCTACGGGCCCCACCAGATGGGCAATGAGGATCAGGGATGGGTGGCCCATTTCTTGATTCGCGCGATCGAAGGCAAGCCGATAATGCTGTACGGCGACGGGATGCAGGTGAGGGACCTGCTGTTGTCGAGGATCTTGGTGGATGCATTTCTGCTGGCGCAGGCCAACATTCACACGCTTACCGGCCAGGCGTTCAACATCGGCGGCGGCCTTGGGAAATACCATCAGCCTGCTGGAATTGCTGGAGCTGATCGGCCGGTTGCGGGGCGAGAAGCAGTCCATCCGGCTGGAGGATTGGCGGCCCGGCGATCAGCGCTACTACGTCTCGGACACGCGCAAATTCAAAGCCGCGACCGGGTGGGCCCCCAAAGTGAACGTGCAGGCGGGCGTGGAGCGGCTGCTGCACTGGCTGCTGGAATCGCGCGGCCTTCCCGCCCCGCAAGTGATGGCGGCGAAGGGAGGGCTGCGTGCGGTTTTCGCTCATTAATCCGGCCTGGAGCTTTCGACGGCAGCATCTACTTCGGATGCCGCGAGCCGCACCTGCCGCTGGAGTATCGGATATTCGAAGGCGCTGCTGGAGCGCGCCGGCCACGAAGCGCAAATCGTCGACGGGCAGCTTGATCGCGCTAAGCCCCGCGGAGATCCACGAACGCGTGGCCGATTTTAAGCCCGATTTTACCGTAATCACCACCGCCCCGAGCTATCTCTTCTGGCGATGCGCGCCTCCCGAACTGCGCGTCCCGCGGTGAAGTGGCGCGCATGGTGCGCGACGTGGGCGGCATCCTGGTCGGCGTGGGGCCGCACGCCTCCACCACGCCGCGCACTACTCTTCGAAAGCTCGGAGTGGATGTGGTGGTGCTCGGCGAATGCGAGGAGATTCTGCCGAAGCTGGCGGGCGATTGGAACTCGGTGGATTCCATCTGCTACATCGCGTGACGGCAAGGTGCGCGTGCAGGGAACGCCGCACGCCGCCAACATGACCGATCTGCCGGCGCTTGAATGGGACCGCTCCGACCATCGCGCGGCACACGCACCATCATCACCGCTTCGACGTCAGCCCGCTAGGACCCGGGGCCGAGATGGAAGCATCGCGCGGCTGCCCCTATCACTGCACATTCTGCGCCAAGGACAATTTTCGCAACTCTTTCCGGCGGCGGCCCATCGAGACCATCGCCCGCGAGCTGGATGGATTGGTCGCGGCGGGCGTCGAGTACGTGTACTTCATCGACGAGATTTTTCTCCCTTACCGCAACGTGCTGGAAACGATTGCGGCAGCGCCATATCCAGTTCGGAATGCAGACGCGCATCGATCTGTGGAGCGAAAGCATGATCGACCTTCTAGGCGAGGCCGGCTGCGTCTCGATAGAGGCGGGGGTGGAAAGCATTACCGAATCGGGCCGCGATCTGCTCGATAAGAAGTGCAAGATCACCACCGCCGAAATCTCGCGAGCGTCTGATCCACGCAAAGCGCAGGGTGCCGTTCGTGCAGGCGAATCTGCTCGATTCCATGGACGACGACCCGGCCGAGGTCCAGGCCTGGCGCGACGCATCTGCACGAGCATGGCGTGTGGGCCAACGAACCGGTGCCGCTGTTCCCTTATCCGGGTTCGCCCGATTACACCCGGCGATGGGGAGCGCCCGACGAGCGGGCGTGGGAGCGCGCGCACGAAGTTTTATCTTTCCGGCTTCGATAAGTTCAGCGACATTCAGGAGCAGCGCCCTTTACCGCTGGTGCAGTTGGAGTCGGCTGGAACAAGCCATGCGTGAGCCTCGCCTCAAACGCATCCTGATGACC
The DNA here is from genome assembly GCA_963723015.1 of Bryobacterales bacterium. GTDB lineage: Bacteria > Acidobacteriota > Terriglobia > Bryobacterales > Bryobacteraceae > PALSA-243. Next base: position 111,285 of record CAVRPF010000010.1, on the reverse strand, counting down.
GGCGATACGGTGGGCGGGGTCTGGACGTTTACCCTGGAACTGGCGGAGGCGTTGGCGCCACACGGGATTGAACGTCGTGCTCGCCGCATTGGGCGGCGAGCCATCCGAGGCCCAGCGCGCGGAAGCGGCCCGGGTGCCCGATCTCAAACTGCTCGGCAGCGGGTTCAAGCTGGAGTGGATGGACGATCCATGGCCGGATGTTGCCGACAGCGGGCGGTGGCTGCTCGATGTTGGAACGGCAGTGCGAGCCCGATGTGATCCATCTGAACAGCTATGGGCACGGCGCACTTCCCTGGCGGCATCCAGTGATTCTAACGGCGCATTCCTGCGTGCTGTCGTGGTGGGAAGCGGTGAAGCGCGAACCAGCGCCGGCTTGGTGGGACCGGTATCGGCGGGAGGTGGCGCAGCTCGATTCGGGCCGCCGATGTGCTGGCGGCGCCATCGCAAGCCATGCTCCGGGCGATCGAGGCGCATTACGGATCCGATCTTCCCGATTGCCGCACGGTGGCGGCCAATGGCCGTAGCGCGGAGCGGTTTCGCCCCGCCGCCAAAGAGCCGTTCGTCTTGACAGCGGGCCGGCTGTGGGACGAGGGGAAGAACGCCGCTGCCGTGGGCCGTATCGCGCGCGCGGCTGCCATGGCCGGTCTATCTTGCGGGCGACGAGCGCGGCCCTGGCAGCGCAGTGGGGCATTTTGAAGGATGCCGGATGCTCGGCAGGCTGCCATCGGATGAGCTGGCGAGATGGTATGGCCGCGCATCGATCTACGCCTTGCCGGCGCGATACGAGCCGTTCGGACTGTCCGCCCTGGAGGCCGCGCTATCGGGGTGCGCGCTGGTGCTGGGAGATATCGAGAGCCTGCGCGAGATATGGCGAGATTCGGCTATCTACGTGCCGCCTGAGGACTCGGATGCGCTGGCGGCGGCGCTATGCGCATTGATTGCAGACCCGCCGCAGCGCGACGAAATGGCGCGGCTGGCGGCATCGCGTGCGCGCTGGTTCACGCCCGAGCGCATGGCCGCAGCATATCTGGAGGCGTATCGGGCGGCGGGAGTGCGGAGCACGGCATGCGTTTCGTAATCTTCACGCATTCGCTGGTTTCCGACTGGAATCACGGCAACGCCCATTTCCTGCGCGGCATCGCGACGGAACTGGTCGCGCGCGGACACGAGGTTCGCATTTTCGAGCCGCGCGACGGCTGGAGCCGGAGCAATCTGCTGAACGAGTACGGCGACGGCGCGCTCGCCGATTTCGAGCGCGCGTACCCGCAGATTCGCAGCTCCGATTACGATCCGGAATCGCTCGATCTGGCAGCCGCTCTCGAGGGCGCGGATGTTGTGATCGTACATGAATGGAACGATCGCGAACGTGGTTCGAGCGCATCGGCGAATATCGAGCGCGGCACGGGTCGTTTCGTCTGTTTTCCACGACACCCACCATCGCAGCGTCACCGATCCGGCTCGATGGCCGCCTACGATTTGCGTCATTACGATGGCGTGCTGGCGTATGGCAATGCGATTCGGGACATCTATCGCGAGCGCCGTTGGGCGGCGCAGGCGTGGACGTGGCATGAAGCGGCGGATACGCGGATTTTTTATCCGCGGATCGAGCCGGCAAAGCAAGGCGATGTGGTGTGGATCGGAAACTGGGGCGACGAGGAGCGCTCGGAGGAACTCCGCGAATTTCTGATCGATCCGGTCCGGGAACTGCGGCTTAAGGCTCGGGTCTATGGCGTCCGCTATCCCGCAACATGCGTTGGATGAGCTGGCGGAGGCCGGCATCGAATATGGCGGGTGGCTTCCCAATTACCGCGTGCCCGAGGTCTTCGCGCGCTATCGCGTTACCCTGCACATTCCGCGGCGGCCGTATGCGCGCGCGCTGCCCGGCATCCCCACTATCCGGCCATTCGAGGCGCTGGCGTGCGGAATTCCGCTGATCTCCGCGCCCTGGCAGGATAGCGAAGATCTCTTCCGCCCGGGCCGGGATTTCCTGTTTGCATCGTAGCGGGGCCGAAATGGCCGCGCGCCTTAATGCCGTGCTGTCGGACCCAAGGCTAGCGCGGCGATTGACAGACTGCGGACTCGAAACCATACGCGCCCGGCACACCTGCGCGCATCGCGTCGACCAGTTGCTGGCGATAGTTTCGGCAGACGGCAGCATGGCGGCGAGCGAAGGAGTCAACTGATGCGAATCGCCTTTTTCGGGTCCAGCCTGGTGTCGGCCTATTGGAACGGCGCGGCCACTTACTACCGCGGCATCGTGCGCGCGCTCGCACGGACGCGGCCACCGGATCACGTTCTACGAACCCGACGCGTACGAGCGCCAGCAGCATCGCGATATGGAAGATCCGCCGTGGGCCGAGGTGGTGGTTTATGCGGCGACGGATGAAGGCGTCTATCGCGCGATCGAGAGCGCGCGCGGCGCCGATCTGATCGTCAAAGCCAGCGGCGTCGGCGTCTTCGACGAGTTGCTGGAAGCCGCTGTGGCTGGACTTAAGACCGATTCCAACCTGGTGGCCTTCTGGGACGTGGACGCTCCCGCGACCCTCGATCGCGTGCATGGCAATCCGGCCGATCCGTTTCTGCCGCTGATTCCGAAGTACGACGCGATCTTCACTTATGGAGGCGGCGATCCGGTGGTGCGCGCCTACCACGCGCTTGGCGCGCGGGTCTGCGTTCCCATCTACAACGCGCTCGATCCGGAAACGCACTATCCCGTAGCGCCAGACCCGCGCTTCGCCGGCGATCTCAGCTTTCTGGGCAATCGCCTTCCCGATCGGGAAGCGCGCGTGGAAGAATTCTTCCTGGGCCCGGCCGCCAGGCTGCCGCACATGCCGTTTCTGCTGGGCGGCGCCGGGTGGGGCGACAAGCCGATGACGCGCAACGTGCGCTATCTCGATCACGTTTACACGCGCGACCATAACGCCTTCAACTGCACGCCGCGCGCGGTGCTGAACGTTTCCCGCGAGAGCATGGCGCGCTACGGTTATTCGCCCGCGACGCGCGTATTCGAGGCTGCTGGCGCGGGCGCTTGCGTTATCACGGACTGCCTGGGAGGGCATCGATCTCTTCTTCGAGCCCGAGCGGGAAATCCTGGTGGCGCGCAGCGGCGATGAGGTGGTGGATCGCCTGCCCGGCCTGACCGCCGAGCGCGCTCGCGCCATCGGAAGCGCCGCGTACCGGCGCGTGCTGGCGGAGCACACTTATGCGCACCGCGCCGCCACCGTGGAGGCGGTGCTGGAAGGCAGGATGGTCCGCGCGGGCGCGGTCCTGGGAGTCGCCCAATGACCGAGCCGTACGACATCGTAATCCTGGGGCTCTCGGTGACCTCGTCGTGGGGCAACGGCCACGCCACTACCTATCGCAGTCTGATCCGCGGACTGGCCGCGCGCGGGCATCGAGTGCTGTTCCTCGAGCGCGATACGCCGTGGTACGCCGGCAATCGCGACGAGCCGCATCCATCAGGCGCGCGCACCGAAATCTACGAGAGCTTCGAGGAGCTGACCGCGCGCTTCGAACGCGAGGTGAGCCATGCGCGGCATGGCGATGGTCGGTTCGTTTGTGCCGGAAGGCATGCGCGTGGGCGAGTGGGTCACTCTCGGTAGCCAAGGGAACGACCGCGTTCTACGATATCGATACGCCGGTAACGCTCGCGAACTTGCAGCAAGGCTCGCGGGAGTACATCGCGCCCGAGCTGATTGCGCGTTACCGGATTTATCTCTCATTCACCGGCGGCCCGGTGCTGCGCCTGATCGAGAGCCGCTACGGCTCCCCCATGGCGCGTGCGCTCTATTGTTCGGTGGACCCCGGCAGTACCGTCCGGTGAGCAGCCCGTGTCGATGGGATCTGGGTTATCTAGGCACCTACAGCGACGACCGCCAGCCGGCGCTCGATCAGCTCATGCTGGAACCGGCGCGGCAGTGGAAGCACGGCCGGTTCACGGTGACCGGGCCGATGTACCCCGAATCGATCCAGTGGCCCGCGAATGTGGATCGCGAGATTCATCTGTCGCCGCGCGAGCATCCGGCATTTTACGGCTCGCAGCGCTTCACGCTCAACATCACGCGCGCGGCCATGAAGCAGGCGGGATATTCGCCGAGCGTGCGTCTGTTCGAGGCGGGCGCTTGCGGCGTTCCCATTATCAGCGATTGGTGGGATGGGCTCGACACCATTCTGAAGCCAGGCAAAGAGGTATTGATCTCCGCCAGCGCAGAAGATACGCTGCGCTTTCTGCAGGATTATCCGGATGCCCGGCGGCACGCGCTCGGCGAGGCCGCCCGCCAACGCATGCTGGCGGAGCACACGCCTTTGCAGAGGGCCTTGCAACTGGAGAGCTACTGGAAAGAAGCTCGATGACAACTTTTCTGCTCATTCGCCACGGCGACACCGACGCCATCGGCCAGGTCGATCACGGGTGGCAGCCGGGGTGGCATCTCAACGCTCACGGGACGGCAGCAGGCGGAGAGGCTCGCCGCGAAGCTGGCGCAACATCCCGATCCGGGCCGTCTACACGAGCCCGCTGGAGCGGGCGATTGAGACCGCGGAAGCCGATCGCGCGGGCGCATGGCCTGGAGCCGCAGCGAGTGGATGAGCTGGGCGAAATCCGGCTGGGCGAATGGGAAGGACTCGCGATCGCGGATCTCGACCGCCGCGAAGACTGGCGGCGGTTCAACACATTCCGCAGCGGCGTGCGCGCTCCCGGCGGCGAGCTCATGATCGAAATCCAAACGCGCATGGTCCGGCAGCTTGAATGCTCTGCGCAGTCGGCACCCCGGAGACACGGTCGCGGTGGTGAGCCATGGCGATCCATTGCGCGCCGCTGTTGCGCTATTTCCTGGGCATTCCGCTCGATCTGATGCAGCGCTTCGAGATCGGCCCGGCTTCGGTCAGCGTGATCCAGGTTCACGAGTGGGGAGCGCGCGTCGCTGTGCGTCAACCAGACCGGAGAGATTCCCGCATGAAGCTCGTGATCTTCGGGCTGACCGTCAGTTCGTCGTGGGGCAACGGCCACGCCACGTTATGGCGGGGTCTGTGCGCGGCGCTGGCACGCCGCGGCCATCGCGTGGTCTTTTTTGAGCGCGACGTGCCGTATTACGCCAGTCAGCCGCGATCTGACGGAACTGCCGGGCGGCGGCAACTTGATCCTTTACCGCGAGTGGGATCGACGTTCTTCCAGCCGCGCGCCGCCATCTGGCCGATGCCGACGTGGCGATGGTCACTTCGTATTGCCCGGACGGACGATCGCGGCCACCGATCTGGTGCTGGATTCCGCCGCGCGCCTGCGGGTCTTCTACGATCTCGATACGCCGGTGACGCTGGCGCGCCTCGCGGCCGGCATGCCGGTGGATTATATCGGCCCGCGTGGACTTGCGCGATTTCGATCTGGTGCTCAGCTACACGGGCGGCCGCGCGCTGGATGAATTGCAGCGCGTGCTGGGCGCGCGGCGCGTGGCGCCGCTATACGGCAGCGTCGATCCGGACGACCCACCGGCCCGTGCCGCCCGGTGGCATGCTATCGCGCGGCGCTGGGACATCTGGGCACGTACGCGGCCGATCGCGACGCGGCTTTGCGCGAGCTCTTCGTAGAGCCGGCGCGGCGCCTGCCGGACGAGAGATTCATTATCGCGGGGTCGATGTACGACGGCAGCTTTCCCTGGCAGCCGAACATTTTCCTGATCAGCCATCTCGCGCCCGCGGATCATCCGGCTTTCTATTGCTCCACCCGGCTCACGCTGAATGTGACGCGCGGCGCTATGGCGGAGATGGGCTATTGCCCCTCGGGACGGCTCTTCGAGGCGGCGGCTTGCGGCGCGCCCGTGCTCAGCGACGATTGGGAGGGCATGGAGCAGTTCTTCGAGCCCGGCTCGGAAATCCTGCTGGCCCACGATACCGAAGAAGCTATGGATGCGCTCGACCGCAGTCCCGAGGACCTGGCGCGCATCGCGCGCGCGGCTCGCGAACGGACGCTGGCGCGAGCATACCGCCGCCACTCGCGCGCGGGAACTGGAGACCATACTGGAAGAGGCGCGCGATTCCACACGGGAACCTGGGCTGCAACCCGCCGTTGCGGAGGCGATCTGAAATGTGGGGAATTATTCCAGCGGCGGGCAAAGGCAGCCGTATTCAGCCGCTGGCGTTCTCGAAGGAACTGCTGCCGGTGGGCGCGCGAACCGGGGCGAGCGGGCAGGCGTCCGCGCGCGGTCAGCGATTATCTGGTGGAGCGGCTGGTGATCGGCGGCGCCACGCGCATCTGCTTCGTGATCTCCCCGACTAAATCCGACATCCTGGAATACTACGGCGGGCTGGCATACGCCACGCCCATCTGCTATTGCGTGCAGCCGGAGCCGCTGGGTCTGTGCGATGCGATTTTCCGCGCGCTGCCGGTGATCGATCCGCGCGAGCCCGTGCTGATCGGTCTTCCGGACACGGTCTGGTTTCCCGCGGATGGTCTGCGCGCGCTGCCGGACGACCGTCTCTCGTTTCTGCTGTTCCCGGTAGACCGGCCGGAGCTTTTCGACGCCGTGATCTGCGATGACGATGGCCGCGTGCTGGAGATTCAGGTGAAGCAGCCCGACGCCGCGTACCGATTGGATTTGGGGAGCCTTCAAAATGCCCGGCGCGGTTTTTCATTCGCTGTACGATCTGTGGCAGCGGCGCCGCGATGAATATATAGGAACGCTGGTGAATGCGTGGATCGCGGAAGGCGGCGAAGCATGGGGCGTGCGCGCGGGCGATTCGTACATCGACGTGGGCGCGACGGACGGCTATTTCGAAGCCATGCGCGTCCTGGGCGAGGCGGCGAAGTACAGGATGACGCTCTTTCCCCAGAAGCCGCCGCCTCGCGGAGCGGAGCATGACAGGCTCCGCATCGCCGCGGATCTGGACGCCGGAAGAGATCCGAACGGCGGGTGCGCGAGTTGGGCAGATTGGTTCCAGAATATGGATCTGGGCGGCGTCAAGACCGCGCCGGATCATTTTCTGGGCGATTATCCGGCCTGCAAGTGGCGCACTTTCGCGCATGCCATCCCAGCCGATCTCACCGGCAAAACCGTGCTCGATATCGGCTGCAATGCCGGCTTTTACTCGCATCGAGATGAAGCGCCGCGGCGCCGCCCGCGTGGTCGGCATCGATTCCGACCCGGCCTATCTGGCGCAGGCGCGCTTTGCCGCCGAAGTGAACGGCGCCGACATCGAATTCCGCGATCTGGATGTTTACCAGGTGGCGCAGCTGCGGCGAGAAATTCGATCTGGTGCTCTTCATGGGCGTGCTCTACCACCTGCGGCATCCGCTGCTGGCGCTCGATCTGTTTATGGGAGCACGTGGTGGGCGACATGCTGGTGTTTCAATCGCTGATGCGCGGCAGCCGCGACGTTCCGCCGCTGGCGCGCGATTATCCGTTCTGGCGAAACCGCGCATCTTCGACGAACCCGGCTATCCCGGCCATGTACTTCGTGGAGAAGCGCTACTCGCACGATCCCACCAACTGGTGGATTCCCAATCGCGCCTGCGCGGAAGCCATGCTGCGCAGCGCGGGCTTCGAGATCATCGATCATCCGGAAGAAGAAGTCTATATCTGCAGCAAGGAGCGATAGCCGTGGTTGAGGCCGTGATGCTCTGGAATGAGCCGAATAACCTCTCCCACTGGAATTTCGAAATCGATCCGGGCTGGAGCATCTACGCGCGCATGGTGAATCTGGCGGCGGATGCGGTGCAGGCCGAGAACGCCGATGCTGCGGCGCGTGCTGGGCGGCATTTCGCCGATCGATCCGGATTTCATTCGCACCATGCAGCGGCAGTGCGTGCTGAGTCACGTCGACGTGCGTGGCCGTCCATGGCTTTCCGCTCGACTGGAACCATTGGACGATTCACGAATGGCCGGACAAGCTCCGCGAGATCCAGGCGGTGACCGATTTGCCGCTGTGGGTCTCCGAAGTCGGCGTCTCCACGTTCGGCGCGGAGGAGGTGCAGCAGTTCGGGCTGAAGCGCATCGCGGAACTGCTGATCGGGCGCGTGGAGCGCATCCACTGGTACAGCCTGTACGATCTGCCGCGCGCCTGGCCCGCCACCACGCGCCATCGCGAAGCGGAGGGATCCTCGTATTACCGCCATTTCTATATGGGACTGCTGCGCGAAGACGGCACGCCGAAACTGGCGCTGCGCGATTTCGCCAGCTACACGCCCGATCTCGGCATCTGCCAGTGGTTTCATTTCGAGGATCCGCGGCTCGACGACGCCGTGCGCTGGCTGCGGGATCTGGGCGTCCGCCATCTGCGGACGGGCCTGAGCTGGGCCGACAGTTTCCGGCCCGGACGCCGAACAGTGGTTCGACCGCCAGATGAAGGCGCTGGAACCGTTCGAAACGTACGGTGACGTTTTGCTTTACTCCGGAGCATTGCGGCGTGCTGCCCAATCATACCAGCCCCCCGCGAGATCCGCGCGAGTTCGCGGATTTCTGCGCGAGGATGACGCGGCGGTATGCTTGAGAGGCGAGAGGACCGAGGGGAGAGGTGATCTTCAACGCAGTTCCAGCGGCCGGCCAGATGAAGAACACGCTAATCGCGCTTAGTGTCCCTCTGTTTTGCCGCAGCGGCGCAGGTTCCCGATGCTCATGCACCCGCGTTTGACGTCGCATCGGTTAAGCCTGCGGTCGACCCGGGAATGGTCCCGATGATTTGTCTCGTCCCCTGTTCGCCCGGTGAGCGCCTCACCGTCGAAGGCGCCCGCGTGGATATCCGCTACATGTCTCTATCCCGTTTGATCCTGACAGCGTACCGCCTCAAGCCGTATCAGTTATCAGGGCCGGATTGGATGAAGACGCAGCGATTCGATATCGCGGCGAAGATTCCCGAGGGCGGCTCCAAGGACAAGGTTCCCGAGATGCTTCAGTCGCTGCTTGCCGAGCGATTCAAGCTGGCGATCCACCGCGAGGACAAGGAACAGCCAGTCTATGCGCTGGTGATAGGCAAGAACGGACCGAAGCTACAGCCTCCAGCCGCGGACGCCGATGCTCCCCTTCCCAACACCCCCGGCGGCCGTGGATTGTATACGCCCGGCGGCGAAGCGTTCGCCGATGCCAACGGGAATCTGGCCATTACCGGCGGAGCGCTCGGTCCGATGCGCGGCGGTAGAGGAGCAGACGGAGGCATGAAGATGGATATGCTGAAGATCACCATGTCTGGGTTAGCGGACCTGCTCACGCCGCATGAGGATCGTCCGGTAGTCGATATGACTAACCTGAAGGGCGCTTATCGTTTCACTTTCGAAATCATCGGGCCCGCTGCATCGGGAGACGGCGGCCGAAAAGGCGGCCCTCCGGCAGATGGGGCAGGAGGACGCGATGGAGGCGGTCCGGGCGCCGACGTTCCGCGCGACATCTTCGGGGATGCGCTCTTCCAAGCTCTCGAAAAAGCGGGCCTGAGGCTGGAGAAAAGCAAGGCGCCCGTAGCTACGATAGTAATCGACCATCTGGAGAAGACGCCCACCGAAAACTGATCGCCGCTGCAGTGTCTATTTCTTGCCCGGCCGGATATCCGTCAGGCCCGCTTGGCCGAATGCCGGCGAACCGCTGCCTGCTGTCGGCATTGCGCCGGTAGGATTCGTGGCTCCCGAGGCGCCCGAAACGCCCGCCGCTCCGGCGGCGCCATTCAGGTTGAAGCCGGCGACGCTTATACCGCCGGCGCCGCCCACGCCTGCCGCTAGGGGCGCTGAAGTCCCGCCCGGACCCGTACCGATGGGCGTGCCCGGGGACGACATCCCCGCATTCGATCCTAATTGCGCAGCCGGCACGCCGATGCCGGTCGGACCGCTGCTGTTGGGATTCGGCGGCACATGGAACTTCATCGGATCGTAGATGAACTCCCACTCGGAAAAATCGGTCCGGTCGCCATAGACCATGATGGATTCGCCTTCGGCATTGCTGGCGACTCCGGCGATGCCGCCGCCGATGATTGCCACCTTGGGCCGTAGTGACCCCCTGCAAGCCGCCCGGACGCGGCTGTGTCAGCAGGTTCTGGAGCAATCCAGCCGCGGCCGCTTGCGCCTGCGGATTGATCTGGATGCCCGGCTGGCCGTTACCCTGCTGTACGCCGGCTCCAGGAAAGCCGCCTCCCTGAAAACCAGGTTGTGGAGGAAAACCAGGTTGTGGAGCGCCCTGCCCAGGGACCGGAGCGCTGGGTTGCGCGCCAAATCCACCGCCCATTAATCCTCCTGAAAGTCCCCCCGATAGTCCCCCTGAAGTGTGCCCGCGCCGGTAGCCCCGGTCGGACCATTGGCGCCGGGGACAGTGGGAATCCCCAACAATCCCGCAATGCCGCCGGGAAATCCGGTGGGCCCTTGCGGGCCAGTAAATCCCGGAGCCGGGCCCCCGAAGGCGCGGTTGGCGGAGGGGGCGGGACGCCCGGATAACTCCCGGTAAAACCGGTTGCGCCGGTCCCGCCGGCTGCATTCTGGATCGGTTGTCCATCGGGACCGATGGCGGGTCCCCCATCGCTGGGCCGCCGCCGCAGGCCGGGGTTGATCGTCTGTTGCGCTCCCGTCGGGCGCCGTCGGATACCCGGGTAATTCCGCGATGAATCCGGTAGGCTGCAATCCCGCCGTCTGGGTTTGCGAATTCGGTTTCTTATTGGTCACCGAATCCTGCAGCACCCCATTCAGAATGTGGATCAGCCGCCACTCGTCCTTGCCCGTCATCGGGTCGATATAGCGGCGCCGCAAGGAACGGCGATTATTGAAATTCTCCAGCTCTTCAATCGAAGCGGGCCAGCGCGTGTTTTTGTTGGTGCGCAGAAACAGGCCGATGGCGCGCTTGTACTGTTCGCCGCGCTCCATCAGCAACTGCTCTTTCTGCCGCTCCGCCTGAAACGCCACGCGCGGCAGTTCCATATAGAGAGAGATGGCGATGATCGATGCCATCAGAAATACCAGCAACAATGCGAAGCCGGAATCGGAAGATTTTGACGGCGGCGCATACTATCCCTGCGCATCCTCGGCCAGCGGCAGAGTCTGCTCGTGCTTGTACTGAATGTCTTCCACCACCGCGGAATTGACGCCGATGCGCACCAACCGGTAGCGGCCCTTTGAACGTCACGCCCTCGGTCTCCAGCAGGATCTCATCGCCATCCATAAAAAATGCCGTCTTCTTTCCATTAGACAATGTGGTGACGATGCCGTAATACTTCAAGTTGATCGGCGGCGGCGGCGTCGGGTCCTGGCTGGAACCGGCTTCGGGCGGGGGCGGCGGAGGACCGATCGGCTGCACACCTATAACCGGCTCTGTCTTCGCAAGTAGCACCGGCGCGGGCTTGCCGAAACTGAACAGATCGCGCCCGCTGCCCGCCGGCGGCACTTCGTTCAACTTCGCCAACAGCTCCGTGTGGATCGTCGGATCTACGGTCTCGGGGTCGAGCGGCTTGGCGCCGCGCTTATCGTGCAGTTTGGGCAGAAATTCGTCGCGCGCGTGCGCCGCCGCTCGCGCGCGCGAATCCTGAACGGCGTCTTCGGAATCTCCCGGGCGGCAGCGGCGCGGCCCTACGCGCGCCCGCGGGAATGTCCGGCGTGGATGGTCCCGAGAGCACGTTGGAATAAAAAGCGTATCCCAGCCCCACCATCAGCACGGCCAGAAAATACGTCGCCTTTTTATTTTCCGCGCCCAGCTTCATGGCAGCGCCTCCGGCGCCATTGATGAATGTGTCGATCTTGATTTGCACGTTGAGCGCGCCTCCATTCTGCCGCGGAGCCGCGGTCGCCAGATTCTCGATGATCAGGAAGCGCGGCGATTTATCCAGCAGGTTGATAAACTTCGCCAGGCTGGCATAGGAGCCTTCGCAGCCCTCGGTAACCGACACCATCTTCATGCTGTCGCTGCCCTCGATATCCTGCTCGTTGTAAGTGCCCGGTAATTGCTTCACGCCGGCTTCGGTAGCGATACGGTCCAGTTCGGAGTACAGCGTGGAAGCGCCAAAGCGCGTCATCGGTGACGTACTTCTTCAGGAACTGGTCGGTGTCCTTGCGCGCGTTTTGCATCTTGGAGACCAGGAGCTTGTCCTTGGCCACGCGGCTGCGCAGACTCGTCAATTGTTGATCGAGAGCCGCTTCCTCGCGCCGCAAATCGTCCGCCGATCCGCCGAACGGTTTGAACGCGATTACCGCCGCCGCCAAGTTTGCCGCCAGCAGCGCGCCGATGATGGCGCGCAACACGATGCGCGGCTCCTTCCACGACCGCGGCGCTAAAGTTTCTGCGCATAATTCACCGTAAACCGAAAGCTCCAGAGCGGCTCGGCCTGCGTGGGCGGAAAGCTCGAACCCGGCTTCACCGTTCCGAATGAGGGCGATTCTTCGAGCGCCTTCAGCGCCTGATACGAGAGATGCCGGCTTATCGCTGCCCAGCGTCATATCCAGCTTCACATGGTTCGATCGCATCCACCTGCGGATGGATCGCGACCACCTTGACATCGTAAGGCAGCGTCTTCTCCAGGTCCGCGAACAGGCGGCTCCAACTGATGGCTTTTTGATAGATCAGAGTGTTGATGAGCATGCTCCATTCGAGCACCGAAGCGTTCTGCGGCTGGCGCATAATACCCTCAAGCCGCGCCTGCTCGGTGGATACGTCGCGAATCTGCCGGTTCAGTCGCCCGATGTCCCGGTGCATCACCGCCAGTTGACCGCGATCCTGCAGAATGAACCACGACCAGCGCGCCCAGCAGGGACGTCAGCGCGGCGATCGCGGCGATCGACGCGGCCACCATGGGCCGGTCGCGGCGGAACGGTTGACTGGCAAGATTGATCGGGATCTTCATCAGATTAATTATTCTTGGCGATGCCGCGCAGATATCCCAGCAGCCCCGCGTTATTCTCCCCCGGCGCGCCCAGTGGCGACCGCAACTGTTCCACCGGCACTCGCAAACTCTTCCTCGAAGCGCGCGCCCGCCCTCCCATCCGCAAACCTGCAAGTGTTCCGCGCGGCGGCCGAAGTTATCCTCCACATACACGAGCGTCGGCGCCAATACCGCCGCGATATCTTCAAACTCGCTCGATGGCATCTCCACACAGCGCGCGAATTTCAGGGTATTCTTGTCTCTCACCAACGCCGTCAACACGCGTCCGGACAGTTTCGCCAGCACCGAAAGTCCCGCCTCCGGCGCCAGCTCCAGCGCCGCCAGCGACGAGGTGGTAATCAATCCCGGATTCATTCCCGCCGCCCGGAACGGCGCTTCGTAGCGCGAAATAATCTCAAGCGATGCCACCACCACCACCACATCGATATGCTTCTGCGGAAGAGGTCTGCGCCCAATAGCTGAGCGCCGCCGATTCCACGTCGAAGGGCACGGCGCGCTTCAAACGGAACCGGATCAGCGCATCCTGCTCTTTGGCATCGGCTGGAAATCCGTCGAAATCGAGCACCGCGATGCGCGTACAAAAGTCCGGCAGAATCACGGCGACATCCCTGCGCTTGCGCGCCGATTGGCCCAGCGGCCACGCGCCGCACCACTTCCGCGAGCGCGTCCGGATCGATCACGTTCTCCTTCAAAGGCGACACGGTCAGGGCGCCCGGCGGAAGCGGCGCAAATTCCAGCTCCGCGCGCCCGCTAATGCGCGCCGCGGCAACTCCGGCCTCGGAAATCTCGAACGCCATCGCCGGGGGGAGTTCCTGCAGCATCGACCTGAATTTGTCTAATAGCATGTGGCTTTTTTTCGACGCGGAGACGCTGAGACGCGGAGACAACGCAGAGAAAACTGTTCAAATGTTTTCTGCGTTCTCTGCGCTCTCTGCGTCTCCGCGTCCGATTCAACTTTCACTTCTCTACCCTTCTATAAACGTCACTTTATTAATCTCTTTCAACGTCGTGACTCCGCTTCTCATCTTCAGCACGGCCGAATCGCGCAGAAACGTCATTCCACGCTCGCGCGCTTCGCGCTTGATTTCCGACGACGGGCGCCGGTCGAGAATCATTTCGCGAATCCGGTCGGTCAAATCCAGCAACTCGTGAATCGCCGAGCGGCCCCGGAAACCCGTGCCGCCGCATTCGAAGCAGCCGGTGCCTTCCACGAAATCGAAATCGCGCCATTCGTCGGGATTTAGTCCGCTCTCAATCAACAGCGATTCCGGATACCGCACGCGCTTCTTGCAGTGCTCGCAGATCTGCCGCACCAGCCGCTGCGCCAGAATGCAGTTCAGCGCCGAAACGAAGTTGTACGCTTCCACGCCCATATTGAGGAAGCGGCCGAGCACGTCGAGAACGTTATTGGCGTGAACCGTGGTGAATACCAGGTGTCCGGTCAGCGCCGAATTGATGGCGATCTGCGCGGTCTCCTGGTCGCGGATTTCGCCCACCATGATCTTGTCCGGATCGTGGCGCAGAATCGAGCGCAGCCCGCGCGCGAAGGTCAATCCCTTTTTCTCGTTCACCGGAATCTGCGTGATGCCTTTGACCTGATACTCCACGGGATCTTCGATGGTGACGATTTTGTCTTCGTCGTTCTTGATTTCGCTGAGCGCGGCGTAAAGCGTGGTGGTCTTGCCCGAGCCCGTCGGTCCCGTGACCAGCACCATTCCGTACGGCTCCGTGATATAGCGGCGGAACTTGATCAGATCGCCTTCGGAGAAACCCACCACATCGAGCGAGAGCTTGGAAAACTTCTCGCTCATCGATTCCTTATCGAGCACGCGCAGCACGGCGTCTTCGCCGTGAATCGTAGGCATGATGGAGACGCGGAAATCGATCAGGCGATTCTTGTAGCGCACGCGGAAGCGCCCGTCCTGCGGCACGCGCTTTTCGGCGATATCGAGCTCGCTCATTACCTTGATGCGCGAAATAATGGTCGATTGCCAGTCCTTCGCGATGGGCGGCATGGCATAGTGCAGCACGCCGTCGATGCGGTACTTGATGGCCACTTCCTGGTCGCGCGACTCGATGTGAATGTCGCTTGCGCGCCGTTCGAGCGCGTTGAAGATGGTGGTATCCACCAGCTTGATCACCGGCGCGATATCGCTATCGGTGGCGGTGAGTTTGTCGATGGAGAGCGTCTCGTCGCTATCGCCCTCGTCGGCCACCACGTCCAGCGTGAAGCCTTCGGTAACCTCTTCGAGCACGCGCTGCGACTGCTCGGTCTTCTTGAGCAGCTCGGCAATCTGCGACAGCGTAGCGACTTTGACGCGCAGCTTCTTATTCAGCAGCAGCGTCAGCTCGTCGATCAGGTTTAGATTCCGCGGATCCGCCAGAGCGATTTCGAGCGTTCCGTTCTGCGCCTGCATGGGCACGAAGTTGTAGCGGAACATCAAGTCCACCGGGATGGAGCGGAACAGATCGTGATCGATAAACGCTTCGCGCAGGTCCACAAACTCGCATCGATAGCGCGCCGCGAAGGCCTTGGCCTGCTCGGTCTCTTCCGCCGGTGAGAGCCTGACTTTATCGAGGGTCGCCATATTAACTAATTCTTCGACGCAGAGGCGCTGAGACGCAGAGTTGGAAAGAAAATACCTGAATTGCTTTTTGCGTTCTCCGCGTCTCTGCGTCTCTGCGTCAAAATCCTATCCTCGTTAATGAATCGAATCCGCCAATGAAAATATCGGCAGATACAACGCGATCAATACAAACGCCACCACCGCGCCCATGGTCAGCATGATGGCCGGCTCGATCAGCGACAGCGACGCCTGCATGCGCGTGTTCACGTCTTCCTCGAAGAACTCCGCCACGCTGCTGAGCATGGCCGGCAGCGCGCCGGTCGATTCCCCGACTTCAATCATGTCGATCGCCAGCGGCGGAAACAGCTTCAACGCCCGCAGCGATCCCGACAGCGGCTGCCCTTCCCGCACGCGCTTGCCGGCCGACTCCACCGCCCGCTGCAACAACGGCGCCGATAGCGAATCCGCCGCCGTTTCCATCGCCTGCACCAGCGGAATGCCGCCCGTCAACAGCGTGCTCAAAATACGCGCCAACTGCGCCACCTGATACTTCAACCAGATTTCGCCAAAGATGGGGACCTTGAGTTTGATCCGGTCGATGGCGTCTCGCGCCGCGGGACGCCGCGACCACCAGCGAAACGCGAACACCGCCGCAATTAGCGCAACCGACCGCCGCCACTATGTAGCTGCGCGCGGTCGTGCCCACTGCGATCAAGATCACCGTCATCCGCGGCAGGTTCGCCTGCATGCTGCTGTAGAGCGTGGCGAACGTCGGGACCACATAGGTCACCAGAAATACCATCAGCACGCACACCAGCACGATCAGCACGCACGGATACATCAGCGAAACCAGGACCTTTTTCCGCACCGCGAGCGAGAGTTTCTGGTAATGGATGTAGCGGTCGAGCACTTCGGTCAGGCTGCCGCTCTTCTCGCCGGCCATCACCGATGAAATGTAGATCTTCGGAAAGATTCCCTGTTGCCGGAAAGCGTCGGAGAGCAGCGTCCCGTTGCGCACTTCATCGCGCACCGCTTTGATATACGGCTCCAGCTTGGGATCGGTCAGCCGCTCCGCCAGCAGATCGAGCCCCTTCAAAATCGGCAAGCCCGGCGCGGATCAGCGTCACAAACTGCTGATTGAAGATCAGGAATTTCTCTAGATTGAGCTTCTTGCGGCCGCCGAACATGCCGGTGGCGGCCAGCGCCGCGGCCGCCCGCGGTTTCACCGAATAGATCAGAAACCCTTGCGTGGTATAGCGGTCGCGAAGCTCTTTTTCAGATCCGGCGGTGGCCACCTGCTGGTGGATCTGTCCGCGGCCATCCGCGTATTTAAGGACGAATTCGGCCATTTAGCGCGGCCGTCCCATCCCATTGCGCGCCCGCCGGCAACTGAAATGCAAAGAGCTTGGCATCGAGCGGCGGGTCCGTTTTTTCGTATGAGAAGGTGAACTCCAGAGTGTAATCCGGACAGCGTGATCCTCAATTTCCGGATCTGGTTAAAGGGCGTGACTACGAAATCCACGGAGGAATACGGCAGATTTTCGTTCTTGGGCTGGCCCGAAATCCGCAAATCGCCGCCTTCCGGGCTGGCCTGCAGATTCTTGAACTCCTTCTCGAAGTTCAACTTGCCCAGCAGAAACGCGAGCGGCGCCTCCATTTCGTCCGCCATGCTGTCCTTCAGCTTCAGCTTCTGAGCGCGATTTTCAGCGGGACTGTATATATACAGGAAGGTCCCATCGGAAACCACCAGTTTGCCCTTGGGCTGGGAGTACTCCCAGCGCATCCGCCCCGGCTTGCGCAGGAACAGCAGCCCGCTTTCGGTTTGGCGGATTCCGCCTTTGGGCGTATACTGCTCAGTAAAAAGGACTTGCAGCGTTTTGGCGTGATTATAGCGGGCTTCGACGTCCCGCAGAACGGTATCGAGAGGCGCATTGGCTGCAAACGCCGACACCGATAGCAAGGCCACTAACAGCCGAAAGACACTCACAATGCTTTTGACGTCGCGGAGGGCGGAAACGTGTATGGGTGGATATGGCTTGCCAGCGATCCGGTGTCTCACATCCTGCCGGTGCAATCCTGGGGTACCGCCGCGTTCGACCGCAAATTCCGCCGATCTCCACAGCCGAAAATTGGATATTAGAAGCAACGAATCGTCTATGAGCGGCGGCCGTGCACCCCAGCGTATGAAAATGGGGTGTCGGGAAGAGATCGGCCGGTGTGGGTACTGGTGTTTGCTCGGAAACGAAACTGGTTGGGTCCGCGTGCAGGAATCCCCGATTAGTGCGTAAGGCCTGGGTAAGAAGATCTTCAGCATAAGCGCGGATCGCGCTCTTCCGGCGGAAAGGAAGAACCATGATCGCAGCATTGATCGAGCGATGCGCAGGCATCGACGTGGGCAAAAAATTCATTGTGGTGTGCGTAATGACCGGACCGGCAGATGGGGAAGCGGGGTCCGAGATCCGCAATTTCGGAACCACGGTGGCGGAGTTGCAGCAAGCGCGGGCGTGGATTCTGGAGCAGGGATGCACGGCCGTCATCATGGAAAGCACGGGCTCGTACTGGAAGCCCGTATTCAATATTCTGGAAGGCCACGTGAAGGTGGCGCTGGCCAATCCGCACGAGGTGAAAGCGCGCAAAGGGCACAAAACGGACGCTAAGGATGCTTGGTGGCTGGCGCATCTGCTGCGTCATGGAATGGTAACCCCCAGCTTCATTCCGCCGCGGGCGCAGCGTGACTTGCGCGATTTGACGCGGCGCAGGCGGAAACTGATCCAGGCGGCCAGCGCGGAAAAGAACCGGGTGGGGAAGGTTCTGGAAGACGCCAACGTGAAGCTAGGGAGCGTATTGAGCGACGTTTTCGGCGTCTCCGGGCAACTGATGTTGGAAAGCCTGCTCCAAGGAAAGGCGAAGCCTGCGGAGATCGCGCAGTTCGCGCAAGCCAGTGCCAAGAAAAAGATTCCGCAGATCATTGCCGCGCTGGAACAACACCAGATGACCGAGCATCACCGGCGAATGATTCGCTTCAGCCTGGATCATCTGGAGTTTCTGGAGAAACAGGTGATCGAGATCGACGCGTTCATCCTGCAGAAGATTGCCGAAGCCGGTTACCAGCAGCAATGGGAATTGCTGCGCACGCTGCCGGCGGTGCGGGAAAACGCAGCTGCGGTACTGGCGGAAATGGGACCGAATCCAGCTCAGTTTCCCAGCGAGAAGCACCTGGGATCATGGTGCGGCCTGTGTCCAGGAAACAATCGCAGCGCCGGGCGGGAGAAAAGCAGCCATATCAATCCTGGCAATAAGTGGCTGCGCGCGGCGCTGACGGAGAGCGCCTGGGGGATTTCGAGAATGAAGGAGGGACATTTGCGGGAGAAATTCTGGCGAATCGCCGGGAAAGGAGATCCCAAGCGCCAGCGGCCCATTGCGGTGGTGGCGATCGCTCACGACTTACTCAAGCTGGCGTATTTTGTATTGCAACGCGGAACCCCGTACGAGGAAGAGCGCGGCAATCCCATGACCGAGCAACAGAGGCTGCGGCTGGTACAGCACCACGTCCGGCGGTTGGGAAAGCTCGGCATTACCGTGCGCCTCTCTCCATCGGCAGGGGCGACCTGTAAGCCCAAAGAGATATCCGCAAAGAGGTCCGCAAAGCCTTGAGATTACACCTCACACGCAAAAGATTTTCGTAAGAAATTACGGAACGAGCAAGGAGCCATAGGAGTACCAGCAGAATAACGAATAGTACTGTGTTTCGTATCTAATGGACTGTGACCCTGCTACGCTGGGCCCAAATGAAAACAGTGCTGATGCTCTGGTTCGGCGCTTTATATGCGAACATGACCGTTACGGAGTATGTCGACGGTATAGAGCCGTTGCTGGCGGCAAACCGGGACGGATACCTCGCGGGCCCTCGCACGGCGACGCGACAAGCGGCAGCGCTGCAATATTACGACCAAGAATGGGCCTACCTCAACTCATCAGCCGCTTGTGGAGAGAAATTGCTTGGCGCCTCTGGAACAGCGTGCATCTCCGACCGCTCACCGGGCGGCCGCTGGCCTTGGCAGACGTACTACCGGGATCCTATCGTTCTCGGCCACTTCTAAACAGAATTGGATTACTGCACCGGCGCTACATCGTTTTACGCGTATCGAAGCCGCGGCCCTGCTAGTCTTGCTATTTCGTCGCTGCGGGGTCGAGCCGCCGGTTTCGGAACTGCGCGAAGTAAGCGACTTGCGCGCAACTCCGGGCGGCCGATTGATAATCGGCCGCGGAATGCCATCCGCCCCACCCATCTACCGGATGTTGACCGTCACTCCACCCTGCGTGCTGTTGGAACCGATGGTCACACTGATCGGCACATTGCCCGTGTTGGTGAGCGTTGCCGGGATCAACACGTTCAACTGCATCACGCCCGAAACCAGCCCCGGAGCTTCGCCCGCAAACTGGTAGTTCGCCGGTTGACCGCCTACCGATACGGCGATCGGCAGCAGCGGGGCCGGATATGGCGCCGTAGTGACTTTGCCATCCACCCCTGCCGGAGTAGTCTGTCCTTCGCCCGTGAGGTAGACCTGCACTACCGTTCCTCTCGCCGCCGCAGTGGTGACATTGGAGCTGTTGTCAGCGTTGAGAATCGCGCCCGGACCTGAGCCCGAGCCATTGGCTGTGAAAAGCCCAGGAGCCGTTGCCGCCCCATTCACGGTGAATCCGTTCGACGATTGGCCCAGGAACTTCACCAGCACCGTGGGACTCAAAATGCCCGCAATCCCGTAGGGAACCACTGCATTGATCTGCGTTGCGCTCACATATAGCAGGGGTGCCGCAATGCCATTGACCAACACCTGTACGCCGCCCAAGGTATTGGTAACGGTCTTGCCTGTGGAATCGAGCGTCAGGCTGGCCGGAGTGGCCGGGCCAATGCTGGTACCGCCGATGGTGATGATCTCGCCGGGCGAAATTGGCCCGTTCACGAAGCTCGCCGCGTTCACGACCGCAGTGATCGTCGGCAGAGGCGCGGTTACCGTGAGCGTCACGGTGACCGTGGCGCTACCGGTGGCCGTACCGCTGCCTGTCACCGTGATCGTGCCCGTGTAGCTGCCGGCCGCTAAACCGGCGGGGTTGATGGAAACGGTCAAACTCGAGGGCGCCGTGCCCGTAGCCGGCGTGACCGCCAGCCAGCCGGAAGGCGTGCTGGACGCGGTCGCCGTAAAGGTTGCGCTTGTGCCGCTCGAAACAGTTACTCCCACTGTCTGCGTGTTCGGCACCGCGCTACCCGCCTGGTAACTGAAGCTCAGAGTGGACGTGGCTACCGCAATGGTAGGGGCGCCGGTAACGGTCAGAACCACGGGGACATTGACGGCCGTTCCGCCAACCGGAGTGATCGTGACCTGGCCGTTATAGGTTCCGGCAGCCAGGCCGGTAGTGTTCGCAGTTACATTGACGGGAGTGAGCGGCGTTGTGTACTGCTGCCCCGATTGCCGTATTTAACTGGATCCAATTTCCACCGCTGGTGGTGGAAGCCGATATCGTGAAGCCAACGGAACTCTGTCCCGCGGGGCTCGATATCGAAATATACTGCGTAGGAACGGTCGCACCCGGCGAGGGAGCGGAGAAGGTAAGGGTAGGCGATGTGGAAGTACCGCCGTTGGCGGTAACGCTAACGGTATTTCCGGTGGCCGAGCCTACAACCAGAGTCACCTGGACGGTCTGAGTAGTTCCATTTGCCACCAGCGAAAGGCTGCCGGAGTAGTTCCCTGCCGGAAGACCCGCGGGATTCGCCGTCACCGTTAGAGTGGTTGGCGCGGTGTTAGTCCCAAATGGGGAAACACTCAACCACGCGATGCCGTTGTAGGACCCTTGGGCGGTAACCGTAAACACTGTAGATGTAGCGGCGCCCACGCTCAGTGTTTGCGATACCGCGGAGCCGTTAACAGGAGCCTGTAGCGATAAAGCCGATGACCCGAGCGTTAGGGAGCCCGTTCCGGAAACGCTGCTGCCGGCAACCACCAAGACGATTGGAACCGTGAGCGCGTTGCCGCCGCCGGTGACGGAAACCGATCCGCTGTAGATGCCGTTGGCGAGATTGGATGCGTTGGTGGTCACGGATAATCCGCTGGGCGTGGCGCCGCCGCCTGAGACCGTAAGCCACGGCGTGGTACTGGCATTAATCACCGATGCGGCGATAGGAACTATGCTGCCATCGCTCGCGAGCACAGTGATCTGTTGCGACTGAACCACGGAGGAGACATTCGCAATATAACTAAACACCCAATCGCCGGGGGACGCATAGAGTGTAGTCACTCCCGTAACCGTCAGCGTGACGCCGATTAGGGCTGTCTGGCTGTTGGTGGTATTGGTAAATGTGATCTGCCCGTTATAAGTTCCGGAGGCCAGGCCAGTGACAGCAGATGTAACGGTTACCGTCGTCGGAAGCGTCCCCGAGGACGGGGAGACAGTGAGCCAGGCGACATTGCTGGAGAGAGAATAATTGCCCGATCCGCTAAGATACACCGATTGGTTCTGGCTGACCGGCATCGACGTGTTCTGTTCATAGAAGAAATTCAATTGCGTGGGGGCCGCCGCTGTGGATGCGCCGCTACTGCCCGTACCCACTACAAAATTGATTTGCGCCGAGGCGGAATTGCCGGCTACGTTGACCACGAGCGTGCCCGTGTAAGTGCCGCTGCCGAGGCCGGCCGGATTGCCGAAGACCGTGATGCTGGTCGGCACGCCGGCCGTCACGCTCGACGTGGGCACAGATACTGTGAGCCCGGTGCCCGAAACGCTGGCCGAAAGAGTGCCGCTCACGGCGCTGGTGATGCTGACGCTAGACTGGGACGTGGCACCATTCAGCGCCGCTGAAAGTGAAATGGGGCTCGGCGAAATCGTCAATGATCCCGAATTTGTCCCCGTCACAGTGGCGGTGACAATCACGTTGCCGGATCCGCCATCCGCCGTGGTAATCGCCACAGTTCCGGTGTAGGTCCCCACCGTCAGGGCGGCAAGATTACTGCTGGCCGATATCGTTAGTGGGGTGCTCCCGACGGTTCCCGAGGCAACGAATCCGCCGTTCACCAGCAGCCAGCCGTTGGAGCTGGTGGCGTTTGCCGAATAACCGACCGCGCCATTAGTGTCGGAGAGGGATACAGTTGTCGGACTGGGGAACGCGCCGGCATTAGTCGTCGAGTACGTCCACGAAAGCGAAGTTGGAGAAACCGATAACGTGCCGGTGCCTCCGCCGCCGGCGACGCCATTATTAAGGGTGACCGGAATATTCAGCGTTCCAGTCGCGGCATTGACCGTAAGGGTCGTGCGTCAGTGCCGCCTCCGCCTGTCCGGCGCCGTTCAAAGTAACCGTGATGGTGGCCGGGGACGCAGACGATACCAATCCCCCATTGCCCGACGATTGGAACCACGTCACCCAACTGACCGGCGGACTGCCGAGCGTGAAACCGATCGGCGTTGTGCTAGATGTGTTGAGCGTAACCGTGGTCGTCGCCGTAGAGCCATAAGATATGGTTTGGGTGATGGAAGCCGGATTGGCCGTAACCGCGCCCGTACCCCCGCCGCCGCCCGAGCCCACCGTATACGAAACCGGAATGACAAGGTCGGTTACGCCCGCCACAGTGCTGTGCAGAGTGATACTGGCGGTGTGAGTTCCGGTGAAGCCGCCGCTAAGGACCTCGCCGGGGCAATTTCCAACACTGACTGTAAACCTGGTGGGGGTCGTCAAGCCGCTAATCGTGGTCGCAACGCCGTTCAGGCATAGCCACTGCGGATCGCCGGCCGTATAAGTTGCCGTCGCCGAGAAAGGGATCTCAATCGGCGTGGTGGTACTTGCTACCGCGATGCTGCCCGCAGTGGACCCGCTCAAGGTCAGCGAAGCCGGCGTGGCGCTGAATTGCTGCGCGTATGCGGCTGCCGGCATCAGCAGTGCCAAAGCGGAAAGAAGGGTAATTCGTCGGTTGGAAAGATTAGCGGCGTCCATTATTTATCCTTTGGCCAGTCCGCTCATACGCTACTGGCCCCAAATCAGCGATTTTCCGGTTCACGGAAACGTGAACCAGAATACGGACGCGGCTTCATTCATATTACCCCTATTTGAGGATTTTGAACAGATTACTATAATCGTCCGTCCACAGCCGTACTGTACGTTTTGACCCCAATGGACTGGACGCTTTGATTTCGTCATCGTCGAACTGCGCCGGCGGCGTCACCAGCAGCACCCATGTCGAGCCGAATTCATCCTGGGCTTCGTCGTCGTCGTTGTCGATCACCCGCGCCGTCTTGCCCAACGCCTTCGATTCGCCCAGCAGCACCGGCTCAAGATCCAAATAACGGTTCGAAATATGTACCGCCAAAACTCCATCGGGTCTCAAATGATAAAAATAGAGCTGCATGGCCTGAGTGGTGAGCAGATGCACGGGAATGGAATCGCTCGAGAAAGCGTCCACCGCCAGCACGTCGAAGTTCTCGGCCGGCTCCCGTTCCAGCGAGAGGCGCGCGTCCCCCATGGCGATATCGAGCTTTGCGCGGCAATCGTTCAGAAAGGTGAACTGTGTGTGAGCGATCCACGGTACCAGCGGGTTGATCTCGTAATAGCGGTAGTAATCGCCCCATCGGCCATATGCAGCAATCGTCCCGGTTCCCAGCCCGATGACACCCACGCGAATGGCGCCAGTCTTTTTCTTCTCGCGAAGGGCTATGCCGATGCCGGTATCGGGTCCATAGTAAGTAGTGGGAAAGTCGCGCTTCGGCGCATACAGAAACTGCTCACCGTGGTTAATGGTGCCGTGAGTGAGGCTGCGGGTGGCGGTGGGATCGGTAGCCGGGCCGGAGTCCTGCACTTTCAATCCACCGTAAAAGTTACGGACCAGTAATCGCGCGCCATGCGCCGAGTTGCGGATCTGTAAGCCTACAAACGTCGCGAGCGCCACGGTCAGCAATAGCGCGACCGGCGGCGCGGGCTGAGTCCAGTGCTGGAACCAGGTTGCTTCGGGGTCCAGCTTCAGAACGATTAATATCAGGACTGCGGTAGCCACCATCCCCAGGGGCAATTCGTAAAAACCCTTGAGCACATGCGGCGCGACCAGGCCTACCAGTAATCCGCCCACGGCGCCGCCCGCGGAAATCATCAGGTAAAAATGCGTCAGGTATCGCGGATGAGGCTTCAAGCGCGTCAGCTCGCCATGACAGGTCATGCAGCAGATAAAAAGTCCCATTGAGAATAGCGGCACCAGGATGAAGATCGGCGGGTTCTTGGTGTTGTCCTCGCCGAGGCTATACGCCATGCCGCCCAATGCCACCGCGAACAGTTGCAGGTAGGGATTGCGCCAATACCAGCCGCCTTCAAAGCACAGAATGAATGTCAGCAGGTAAATGCTCAGCGGCAGCACCCAAAGGAACGGGATTGCCGCTACGTTTTGTGAAAGATGATTGGTAATGGCCAGCAGTAGCAGCGAAGCCATGGCCGGTAACGCCAACCATAGCCAATAATCTTTCGCCGCCGGTCTGGGAACGTCGGTGGCCGTATTTTCGGCGGCCATTTCGAAAGCCGGGCGCTTGCCGGCGCGAATTGCGGTAGCGGCGCAGATAGCGATGAACACGCCGTACGCCACCGACCACATCGTTGCTTGTTGATGCGTACGGAAGACCGGCTCGAATAGGAACGGATAGCTGAGCAGTGCGAACATGGAACCGGCATTGGAAAGCGCATAGAGCCGGTACGGCATGGCGCCTTTGAAGCTGCGCGCATACCAGGCTTGCAGCAGCGGACCGGTGGTGGAAAGCAGGAAATAGGGGATGCCGATCTTGGCCGCTAATAAAGAGATGATTCCCCAAGTGGGTTCGGCCAGGGGCGCCGGCTTCCATTGCGGTCCCGGATAAATCGGTAGCGCCAGCAAGCTCAACGCCAGCAAGCTGACATGCACCCACATCTGCGTGCGCGGCTTGCAGTAGCGGACCAGCGCGTGCGCATAGGAGTACCCGGCCAGCAGCGCCAACTGAAAGAACAGCAGACAAACCGTCCATACCGCCGCCGATCCGCCGAACCACGGCAGAATAATCTTGGCAATAATGGGCTGCACCTGGAAGAGCAGGAAGGCGCTCACCAGAATGGTGACTGCGTAAAGAAGCATCGGGTGAAGTTTTCACTTTAGCGCATGGCGAGACCGAGCCGCGACCGTAAGGGGCCGATGGGCGTCTAACTGTTTTGGGGGTCGCTGGTGGTTGACCCTAGAAACCGTGCTTCGACAATAGCCCAGGGTCTTCCGGGCAGGATAACGTCCAAAGATTGGCCCGAGCTTCAGCCTGTTCGGTTGGCAAGATAACTTTTGGATGCAGGCGCAAATCTCAGTAACCTACGACATCGTAATACAGGAGTTCTTCGGCTAAGTGTGATGCCTTTTCTACGCAGCGACGCGCTTTTGCTGCCGTTGATTCTGCCTTCGTCAAAGTTTGGGCAAATCCCTCATTCAAGAGGCGCGCAGCTTCGTTCGTCTGCACGGGGGCAAGACGGCAAGAATACCTCCCCCAGCCTCCTGCTAAAATCGTTACAGCATCCCTTCTATGACATCCCCCGCAGAGCGTCAACAGGCGCTCCTAGACATCCTGGAGCAACGTGTCCTCATTCTCGATGGGGCCATGGGCACGATGCTGCAGCAGCGCCATCTTACCGCTGCCGATTTCGGCGGATCTGCGCTGGAGGGCTGCAACGAAATCCTCCTGCGCACCCGTCCGGACGTAGTGCTCGATATTCACCGCGCCTATTTCATGGCCGGCTCGGATATGGTGGAAACCAATTCGTTCAATGGCGCGCGCGTGTCGCTGGCCGAATACGGGCTGCAGGATCAGGCTTACGAACTGAACAAAATCGCGGGAACGCTGGCGCGTCAGGCGGCCGATGAATTCTCCAAACCTGGCCAATCGCGCTTCGTAGCGGGATCCATGGGTCCAACCACCAAGGCTATCAGCGTGGTAGGCGGCATCACCTTTCCGGATCTCACGGAAGCCTATTACGAACAGGCGCGCGGTTTGCTCGATGGTGGCGTCGACGTGCTGCTGGTGGAAACCTGCAACGATACCCGCAGTGTAAAGGCGGCGCTGCTGGCCATCGAACGGCTACGGCGCGAGCGTGGGCATCGCATCCTCACCATGGTCTCGGGCACGATCGAGCTCACCGGAACCATGCTTGCGGGACAGCCCGCAGACGCGTTCTGCGCATCCATAGCGCACGCCGATCTGATTTCGATCGGCCTCAATTGCGCCACCGGCCCGGAGTTGATGGTGGATCAGATCCGCACCGTCAATGAAATGTCGCCGGTGCGCGTATCCTGCTATCCGAATGCGGGGCTTCCCAACGATGAAGGCAAATATCTCGAGACGCCCGAGACCTTGGCCGCGCAGCTCGAGCGCTTCATCGATAACGGCTGGATCAACATTATCGGCGGCTGCTGCGGCACCACCGACGCGCACATCCAAGCTATCGCGCAGATGGCCGAGGGCAAAAAGCCGCGCAGGATTCCGGCGAACCAGCACCGCTCCTATTACTCGGGCATCGACCTGGTGGAGGCTGAAGAAAGTAACCGGCCGCTGATTGTCGGCGAGAGAACCAATGTCATCGGCTCGCGCCTCTTCAAGAACATGGTGGCGCAGGAGAAGTGGGAAGAGGCCACCGAGATCGCGCGCTGGCAGGTAAAGAACGGCGCGCATATTATCGATGTGTGCCTGCAAAGCACCGACCGCGATGAAATCGAGGACATTCCGCCGTTCTACGAAAAGCTGATGCGCAAAATCAAGGCGCCGGTGATGATCGACACCACCGACCCGCGCGGCATTGAGCTAGCGCTGACCTATTGCCAGGGCAAGAGCATTATCAACTCCGTCAACCTGGAAGACGGCGAAGAGAAGTTCGAGCGCGTCTGCCCGGTCGCGCGACGTTTCGGCGCGGCGCTAGTGGTGGGCTCTATCGACGAAGACAAGCTGCAGGCGCAGGCATTCACGCGCGAGCGCAAACTGGCGGTGGCCGAGCGCTCCACCAAGCTGCTAACGGAAAAATACGGCATCGCCGCCCGAAGACATCATCATCGACCCGCTGGTGTTCCCCTGCGCCACCGGCGACGCCAACTACATTGGCGCGGCCGTTGAGACCATCGAGGGCATCCGGCTGGTGAAGCAGAACCTGCCGTACGTCAAGACCGTTCTCGGCATTTCAAACATCTCGTTCGGCCTGCCGGCGTCCGCGCGCGAAGTAGTCAATTCCGTTTTCCTTTACTACTGCACCAAAGCGGGGCTCGATCTCGCTATCGTCAACGCCGAAAAGCTGGAGCGCTTCGCTTCGATTCCCGAGGACGAGCGCCGCCTGGCGGAGAACCTGCTCTTCAACGGGCCCGCGGTGGATGCCGCCGATGAATCGCTGCGCAACGCGCCGGAGGATTGGCGGCAGCAATCGGCTGAGCAAAAAGCGGCGCTGAATCAGTTCCATATCGCCGCGGTTACCGATCATTTTCGCGGAGCCTACGAAGCGCGAGAAGCAGCGCGCGGCCGACCTGCCGCTCGACCAGCGCCTGGCGAATTACATCATCGAGGGCACGAAAGACGGCCTGATTGACGACCTCAACCGCAAACTGGCTGAAGGCGCCGGGCCGCTTGAAATCGTAAACGGGCCGCTGATGGCCGGCATGAGCGAGGTCGGCCGCCTATTCAATAACAATGAGCTGATCGTTGCGGAGGTGCTGCAATCGGCGGAAGCCATGAAGGCGTCGGTGAACCACTTGGAGCAGTTCATGGAAAAAGCCGACACGGCCGCGCGCGGCAAGGTGATGCTGGCCACGGTCAAAGGCGACGTCCACGATATCGGCAAGAATCTGGTCGAAATCATCCTCGCCAACAACGGCTACGAGGTGGTGAACCTGGGCATCAAGGTCCCGCCCGAGCAATTGATCCAGGCGTTCCACGAGCATAAGCCGGATGTCATCGGTCTTTCCGGCCTGCTGGTCAAGAGCACGCAGCAGATGGTGATCACCGCGACCGATCTCAAGATGGCGGGCATCGCCGTTCCTTTGCTGGTGGGCGGCGCGGCGCTTTCGGAGAAATTTACGCGCACCAAGATCGCGCCGGCGTATAGCCAAGCAGTCTGCTATGCCAAAGACGCCATGACGGGTCTGAGTCTGATGAACCGGCTGATGGATCCGGCTGAGCGGGAGAGAGTCCTGGCGGCGAATCAGGCCAGTGAGTCGCCGGCGCCTGCCGCCGTGGCGGCGGAAGAGCTTGCGCCGATAACCACCCGGCGCAGCGCCAAGGTACGGACCGATATTCCCATTCCCGCCGCGCCATATCTGGAGCGCAAGATCCGCGACGTTCCTCATCTGGCGGAGGTGTGGAGCTACATCAATCCGTATCATGCTCTACGGCCGGCATCTGGGTTACAAGGGCAATTTCGAAAAGGCGCTGGTGGAGCATGAGCCCAAGGCCATCGAGCTCTATCACCTTATCGAAGGCGTGAAGCAGGATGCGGCGCAGTTCATGAAGGTGCGGGCCGTGTGGCGCTTCTTCGAAGCCGAGCGCGATGGGAACTCGATCCATCTGTTTGAACCCGGCGCCGGAGCGCCGCTGCACACGTTCCACTTCGGCCGCCAGCGCCGCGAAAACGGCCTCTGCCTCAGCGATTACATTCTCGCGGCGGAGGATGGCCGCCGCGACCACATTGCTATGTTCGTAGTCACCGCGGGCGCGTGCGTTCGCGAGCGCTCCGAGGAGTTCAAAAAGGCGGGCGAGTTCGTCAAGGCGCACGGCATTCAAGCGCTGGGGATCGAAACCGCCGAGGGCGCCGCCGAATGGCTGCACCGCCGCATCCGCGAGGACTGGGGTTTCCCCGACCCGCCCACCATGACGATGCAGGAACGCTTCACGTCGCGCTACCGCGGCAAGCGCTACAGTTTCGGCTATCCCGCGTGTCCCAATCTGGACGATCAGCAACACCTTTTCAAGCTGCTGCGTCCGGAAGAAATCGGCGTGCATCTCACCGAAGGCATGATGATGGAACCGGAAGCCAGCGTCAGCGCGTTGGTTTTTCACCATCCCGATTGCGCGTACTTTACCGCGGATGAGGGCGAAGCGGCCGGCGTTCCATAGGGTATCGAGGCCTCAGTCGGTATCCGGCGTCTTATCGAACCACAAGTTCCAAATCCGCGGAGCGTGCAATTGCATCCCCAGCACGCGGCCGCCGTTATCGTGTATGAAGCGCAGCGACCAGCTACCCGCCACGAATCGGTCGGCTCCCGCAGGCTCCATCGAAATATTCCATGCGGCGGCGCCGGCGATCCACAACTGCCCGTTGTTCACAAACACGCGATAGCGTGCGCCGGCCTCGCCGCTGCGGTAATCGCCGGCGATCGCCTCCCAATCCGCGCTCTGCGCCGCGGCGCTCTCCAGACGTCGATAGGTGACGCGCGGAAAGCGGTCCCAGGCCAGCGTTAATTCGTCGCGCGAAACCTTGGTCAAAATCAGCCGATTGGTTCCAGTGTCGGTGAAAAGCTGGCGCTGATTCAGCGGATACAACTTGAATTCGCCATCCGATATCCGCGTCCATAGCCCATCTGATGAGCTCCACGCGCGCAGAATCCAACCTTGCGTAGATTCCCAAACGCCATCCAGTTCGGGAAACGCGCTGGTCGCATAGTCGATGTTAGCCGCGCCGCGCAAGCGCCGCAGTTTCTCATCCAGATAGACGTTGGCGATGCGCCGCGCCAGGACGGGCCGTCTTCATCGCCGCGATTGCAGAGACAGGCCACTGTCAGACGCTGCGCTGGAAAGCGGATCATCTCCGCGCGATATCCGGGCAGCGCGCCCGGATGGCTCACGGCGGCCAGCCCCGCATATCGGCCCAGGATCAACCCGGCGGCGTAGGGCAGGGGATCGCCGCTGCGCAAGCGGCCGCGCGCCAGCATGAAATTCAGCAGCCCGGGGCCGCCCACAGCTGGCGAGTAGAAATTGGCGTCCCAATGCAGCAGGTCTTCTACCGTCGTAAACAAGCCGCCATCGCCCGCCACCAACATAGGCGCTGTGATTTTACGGAACCGGCTTCCACGCAAGGCATAGCCCGCGGCGCGTTCGTGCAATTTTCCATGCTGTTCGTAAAACTGCGAATTTGTCATTCGCAACGGGCCGAATAGGCGCTCTTCCGCATAGGCAGCGAGCGGTATTCCCGTGACGCGCTCCACGATCAGTCCGAGCAGCAGATAGTCGGAATTCGTATACTCGTAGTCCCCGCCCGGCGCGAAATTCAAAGCCGTTTGCCGCGTCAACAGTTTGAGACTGCCGGCTACGTCGAGTGCATCGTCGGAGCGTCCGGCCACCTCGAGGATCGGTCCGAAATCGCGCAGCCCGCTGGTATGGTGGATCAGATCCTCCACCGTAATCGCATCCGCGTACGGTGGCAGTTCCGGAATAAAGCGGCGCACCGGATCGCCCAGCCGCACCTTCCCGTTATCCAGCAGAAAATAGAGCGCAGCCGCCGTGAACTGCTTGCTGAGGGACGCCACGTTGAAGGCGGTCGCGGTAGTGATCGGCTCGCGCGAATCCAGATCGGCAAGACCAAACGCAGTTTTGTATAGGAACCGACCGTTCTGCATGACGCCAATGGCGCAGCCGGGAGCGTTGGGATCGCGTAACGGGGCGAGGATCTTGTTGACCGCGTCGGCGCGGTCGTCGGCGAAGAGCGCGCACAGGGCCGCGAACAACAGGAACAGCGTTCTTGCCACAGTTCTATACTGTATCGCAGGAAGGTGCGTGTAGGCGTTTATGTGCCAACAGGAGCTAGCCAGAAGTGCCCGCCTCGCGAACCTGCGCGCGAATAGCCCTGTAGTCGACTAGCGTTTGCCAACCCAGACGCGCTGGCGCTGCGCATAAGTGCCACGGCACGCAGCGCCATCCCACATCTTGGCCCTTAGAGATCACTCAGAAAATCGAAGTCGCAACCCAGATTCGCCTGCGTCACGTGCTCTAGAAACAGGCGTCCGTATCCGCGCTCATAATGCGGTTTTGGCGGTTGAAACTGCTTCAATCGCGCGTCGATTTCATCTTGGGGGACGCATAGCTCCAACTTGCGCGCGGGTACGTCCAACAGCACCTCATCGCCGGTCCGCACCACCGCCAGCGGGCCGCCGATGGCCGATTCCGGCGCGACATGCAGCACTACGGTGCCGAACGAGGTTCCGCTCATGCGCGCATCCGAAATCCGCACCATGTCGGTAACGCCCTGGTTCAGCAGTTTGCGCGGCATGGGAATCTGGCCCCACTCGGGCATTCCGGGCGCGCCTTTGGGACCGCAACTCCGCATCACCAGCACGGTGTCGCGATCCACCGGCAGATCGTCGCTATCGATGCGCGCCTGCATCTGTTCGCGATTCTCAAACACCAGCGCGCGGCCGCGGTGCGTCAGCAGATCCGCCGATGCCGCGGTCTGTTTGATCACGGCTCCATCCGGCGCCAGGTTCCCATATAGGATCGCGATGCCGCCATGGGGCGCCAGCGGCGCCTCGCGCCGGCGGATCACGTCGTCGTTCAACGTTTCCGCAGCCGCAATATTTTCACCCAGCGATTTTCCGTTAGCCGTCATGCATCCGGTGTGCAGCAAGTCCGTAATGCGCTGGAGCACGGCCGGCACGCCGCCCGCGTTAAAGAGATCCTCCATCAGGAATTCGCCCGACGGCTTCACGTTCACGATGCAGGGCGTGCGGCGCGAGATGCGGTCGAAATCGTCCAGCGTAATGCGGATTCCCAAGCGGCCCGCGATCGCGATCAGATGGATCACCCCGTTAGTCGAGCCGCCCAGCGCCATCAGCGCCGTAATCGCGTTTTCGAAAGCTTCGCGTGTAAGAATTTGCGAAGGCTTCAGGTCCGCATCCACCATCTCGACGATGCGCCGTCCGCTCAGCTCGGCCATCGCCATGCGGCGCGAATCGGGCGCCGGAATATTCGCGCATCCGGGCAGCGTCATGCCCATCACCTCCGCCAGGCTCGTCATGGTGGATGCCGTTCCCATCACGGTGCAGTGTCCGGCGGTGCGCGCAATGCAGCCCTCCACCTCGCTCAGCTCTTCTTCGGTCAAGCGGCCCGTGCGATAGAGGTCGAAGATCTTGCGGCCGTCGGTCCCCGACCCAAGCGCCTTGCCGCGCCACTGTCCTGCGATCATCGGACCGCCGGGCACCATGATGGCGGGCAGATCCGCGCTCGCCGCTCCCATCAATTGCGCGGGCGTAGTCTTATCGCAGCCACAGAGCAGGACCACGCCATCGAGCGGATTGGCGCGTATCGATTCCTCCACGTCCATCGCCATCAAATTGCGAAACAGCATGGTCGTGGGCCGCATGAACATCTCGCCCAGGGAAATGGTGGGGAACTCCAGCGGCAAACCGCCAGCCGCGATCACGCCCCGTTTCACGGCCACGGCCACGTCGCGCAGATGCACGTTGCAGTTATTGAGCTCGCTCCAGGAATTGCAGATGCCGATTACGGGTTTGCCGTCGAAGATATCGGCGGGAAATCCTTCCGATCGTAGCCACGCCCGCCGCGAGAATCCATAATATCCAGGGGCGCGGAACCATTCGCGGCTGCGTTTGTTCGAGTGGCAAGCTAAAGCATACCGTACCTCGCATAGGTATACACTCTATTGGAGGAGAGAACTCATGCGGAGAATTTGTCCTGGCCATCGCGGCGCTCGCGTCCATCGGTTTTGCGCAGCAGGGCCCATATCAGGTGCTGAAGAAGGTCAAGGTGGGCGGCGAGGGCGGCTTCGACTACGTCAATGCCGACGAATCCAACCGCCGTCTCTACATTGCGCGCGGCGGCAGCGCCGGCAGTCCCGGCCGCATCACGGTCTTTAATCTGGACACGCTCGAGCCCGTGGGCGAAATCTCCGGCGCCAGCGCGCATGGGGCCGCCGTAGATCCCAAATCCAACCATGGGTTCGCCACCAGCAAGCCCGTGGTGATGTGGGATGCCAAGACTTTCAAGACGATCAAGACCATCGACGTGCAGGGCGGTCCCGACGGCCTGATGTTCGATCCGTTCAATCAGCGCGTCTATATCCTGAGTCACAGCGCGCCCAATGCGACCGTCATCGATACTAAAGACGGAACGGTGCTGGGCACGATTGATTTAGGCGGCGCGCCGGAGCAGGCCGTCAGCGATGGCAAAGGCCATGTGTATATCGATATCGAGGACAAGGGGAATATCGCCGTCGTGGACGCCAAGACGATGGCTGTCACGGCTCACTACGATCTGGCGGGTAAAGGCGGTACGTGCGCCGGCCTGGCGATAGACACGAAAAACAACATTCTCTTCGCAGCCTGCCGCAACCCGCAAACCATGGTGATCCTCAATGCCGGCGACGGTAAGATCGTCGAAACGCTGCCGATTGGAGCAGGTACCGACGGCGCCGGATTCAATCCCGATACCATGGAAGCGTTCAGCTCGCAGCGCGACGGCACCCTGACTATTATTAAGGAAAACAGCCCTACCAGTTTCGTAGTGGAGCAGAACCTGCAAACCATGCCGGGCGCCAAAACTATGGCCCTGGACGGCAAGACCGGACACATCTTCCTGATTGCCGCGGAGACCGCTCCACCGCCCAATCCTCCGCCTGCCGGAGGGCGCGGCGGCCGCGGGCAGATGGTCCCGGGCTCGTTCACCATCATCGAAGTAGGCAAGTAACCATATGCGGCTCTGCTAAGGCGCAGGGCTTCCCGCCGGCGGAAAATACCACAGGCGAATCGATTTGCCCACCAGTTCGCCGGAATCGAGCACGCTGTCGGGCCATGGCTGCAAATCCGGCCTCCGGTCGCGCATTCCCAGGCGGCGCTGTTTCAAACAAGTCAGGCTGACCGCGTTCCAGCCCGGCGATGGAGCCAGCGC
Organism: Bryobacterales bacterium; assembly: GCA_963723015.1. Classification (GTDB taxonomy): domain Bacteria; phylum Acidobacteriota; class Terriglobia; order Bryobacterales; family Bryobacteraceae; genus PALSA-243. The sequence continues at coordinate 76,981 of CAVRPF010000010.1, read as the reverse complement.
GTTAATTTGATCGATCACGTGCGGAAACCCGAACCCCTTTTCGAGATCGCCCCGTTCGGCCGCAACCGTATCCATGGGCAGGAAGTACACTGCGGGCGCGCCCACCGCGCGCAGGCGCGCGCCCAGACGCTTGATATCCTGCCCCCAATCGAGGTCCGAATCGACCACGATCTTTTCGGGATGGCTGCCTGCCAATGCGTTGAAATACGGAAGGTAATCGGGATGGCTCAAGAGCGACGAGCCCGCATACCAGAGAAACAGCAGCGCGGCCGCCCATCCCATCCACCGGCGCGCGGGAGCGGATTCCAGGAGCCGAACGGCGCCGATTGCTGAGACCAAAACCATTCCTATATAGATAGGCAGTACGTGGCGGATGCCGATATTGATATGGCTGAATAGCGCAACCGCCAGGATACCCGCGCAGAATGCGGGCGCCAGCCACGCGCGCCGGTAGGGGGAGCGCGTTCGAAGCGATGGCCCAAGGCCAAATGCAAACAATATCAGCAGCGCGAGCGGGGTTTTGACCGCGAGATCGACCAGATAGAAGTACCAAAAACCGTGGTTGGATCGGGTCCCGAGCAAGTACCCGGGGTGGCCTTCGGCATTGTGCTGCAGCACATCGCGAATGCCGGCAAAGAGCTCCGGAGCGGGCAGGGCGATGTTCGCAAAGAACACCTTGCCGAAAGAAAATCGGTACGTCGCCCATACCACTGTAAACGCGATCGCGGCGGCTAACGCCAGCAGCGGAATGCGGCGCCGAATCAACGCTGCGGCGGCGGGTAGCGCGGGCCGCTCGGCGAAGTAATACCACATCAACGCAATGGCGGCGGCAGCCGCGAAGTACGGAAGCGTAGAGAATTTGGAAACGATGGCCAAGCCGGAAGCCAATCCGAACAGCGCCGCGTTGCGAACGCCGGGTTTCTCGACCCAGACGGCCGCGGCAACAAAAGCGGCGCCCACAAATGCGGTGCAAGCCATGTCCGTCGTGGCCAAGCCCGCGTGCGCCAAAATGGGCGGAAGAAAGCTGAACAGGAACACGGCAATTACTGCCGCCGCCCTACTGGCGTAGCGTTTGCCCCACCAATAGACCACCAGGCAGCCAATCCAGAAGAAGGGGAGAATGCCCAACCGGGCCGCCGCGAGCGAGCGATCGTAATCGTGGCTGAAGAGAATCGCTAAGCCCTCGAACGTCATGGCGTAGATATTTTTGTGCGGCGTGCCCTGCGATCGGACGCCCAGCAGATACGGTCCCAGCGCCGCGGCCACGCGCGCCAGCGGCGGATGCTGCGGCTCCCAGGTGTACGTTCCCTTGTCGAGCCATTCCATTCCACACGCGATGTGCGCGGGCTCGTCGAAGGTGTGGCTGAACACGGAATAGGTGGCGACGATGCGGACGGTTCCTATCAGAATTAGCGCGAAAACCGATATGACACTGTGACGTTCCAGGAACGGCAGTACGGAGATCGGAGATTTCCGCGGCTCGACTTGCGGCTTAGGCGTGAGGAGCGCCGGCGGGCGCTTCCTGGGTTTGGACGGCATGTGAGAGTTGGAGAAATCGGAGGATTCTCTCAACCATTATTATCCCGCGCGCACCCATCGAAAGCCATCGAAAGCCTGCAAGCGGGCGCCCGGGCATCGCCCGATGCCATACTAAGAGATTGCGATGAGCCTTCGTCTGCAGGGAATCTTCCCTCCACTCACCACTCCCTTCGATCATGCCGGCAACATCTATGCCGCCAAAGTGCAGCACAATGTCGAGAAATGGAATCTCACCGCTTTATCGGGTTACGTGGTGATGGGTTCCACCGGTGAAAGCGTGATGCTCACGACGGATGAGAAAGTTCTCATGTGGGAGCTGGTGGCGAAACATGCCGCGCCGGGGAAGCTGCTCATCGCGGGAACCGGCGTAGAGAGCGTCCGCGAGACCGTCGCCCTCACCAACCGCGCCGCGGAGATAGGCTACCAGGCGGCCATGGTGCGCACGCCGCATTATTACAAGAATCTGATCCATCGCGCCGATGCGCAGACGCTCTATTACCGCGCGGTCGCCGATCAGTCGCGCATTCCGCTCATCATTTATAACTGGCCGCAGGCTACCGGCGTCGATATCCCCGTGGACGCCGTGGTGGCGATTTCCGAGCATCCCAACGTGATCGCCATCAAGGAAAGCTCGGGCAATCTAGAAAAGGTGATGCAGTTGATTCGCGAAGTAAAGCATGGATTCCAGGTATTAGTAGGCTCGGCGCCAACGCTGTGGCCATCGTTACTGATGGGCGCGTCCGGCGCCATTCTGGCATATGCCAATGCCGCGCCTTATTCGGTAATCGCCATTTGGGAAGCCTTCCGCCAGCGCGATGCCGCCGCCGGTCTCGATTGGCAGAACCGCATCGGCCGCGCCGCCGCGCTGGTCACGACCAAGCATGGCGTGCCCGGTCTGAAGCACGCCATGGACCTGAACGGATACTATGGCGGTCCGCCGCGGCTTCCTTTGTGCGTCCCGGCAGCCGAAGCCAAACAGGAAATAGAGGCGGCGTTTAAAGACCTGAAGGGATAATGCGCCTCATGGCGCGCGCGCATTCCTCAAGGCCAAATAGATAGCTCATTCCGAAATACGTCAGTCCGTAAGCGGCCAGGATCGTCACCCCATCCACTCTCGGATGAGACATTCCGATTCCATACTTCACAGCTCCATCCGGCGGCGGCGGCCACAGCCGCGGCGATCCACAACTTGGCTACCAGCGTCGCGGGCAATCCCGTATCCCCGATGCGGCGGTTCAACGTCCGCCGCAGCAGTATGAACTCCACCCATCCGGCAATCCCGGCGGAGCACGTCAGACCCGCCACTCCCCATTCCGGCGCGACCCCGATCAGCGGCGGCAACCGGATCGCGCACAAATAGCCCAGGGCCGTGGTCAACACGACGCGAACCACGGCGAAGCGCAGCGGCGTACGCGTGTCGCGTAGAGCATAATATGTCGAGGAATAGAGGCGGCCCAGCGTCGAGGCGAGCAGCCCCACCGCGGAGCCCGCCAGGATTGCCCAAACATACTCAGAATCGGCATGGGTAAACCGGCCGCTCTGATACAGGGTCGCGGCAATCACGTCGCCTAATGCGAGGAACGCCATCGCCGACGGCACAATAAAGAATGCGATTCGCCGGAGCCCGGAGTTGAGGCGCAGCCGCAGATACGCTTTGACTTCCGCCTCCTCGCCCAGCGCGCTCGACATCGCCGGCAGCTCCGCCGCGGAGACGGCCATTCCGAAAAGGCTCACCGGAAGCATGTAAAGCGTCTGCGCGGTGAATAGCCCGGTCATAGCGCCCTTGCCCAGAAGAGTCGCGAGCAGCGTATCCACGTATCCGCTGATCTGCACTACCCCCCGGCTAAAAAACACAGGCGTAAAATTTCGTATCACCGCGCGTACGTTCGACTGCCGCGTGTCCAGGCTGAAACGCAGGCGCCGGGCGAGGCGCAGCACGTGCGGCAACTGCACGCCGAAGACGAGCGCGCTGCCTACGACCGAACCCCACGCCAGTGTAACCGCAAGGACAGATAAGTCCTGGCGCCGTCCGAACCACCCCAGAGTCGCGATCATGGCGACGTTCCACGCAACCGACGCGCTGTATGACAGGAAAAACTTTCGATGGCTGTTGAGTATTCCCAGGCACCAGGCGGAAAGCACCAGGAATCCAGCGCCCAGAAAAAGAATCCGTACGAGACGGATCGTAAGTTCACGCTTGGGGCCATGGTAGCCAACGGCGATCGCGTCGATCATGTAAGGCGTCGCGAGTATGCCGAGCAGCACAAGTATCGACGTTGCCAGGGCTAAAATCGCGCCCACCGCGCCTGCCACCCGGCCTGCCTCTTCCTTCTCTCCTTCGCCCAACAGGCGTGCGTAGACTGGAATGAAAGACGCCGAGAGCACGCCCTCGCCCAATAAGGTCTGGAGGAAATTGGGAATGCGAAATGCGGCAGTGAACGCGTCCGCGGCGTCGGATCTTACGCCAAAGTAGTGATTGAATACCGCCTGCCGGACCAGGCCGAAAACCTTGCTCAGCAGGATACCCGCCGCGACCAGAAAGGCGTGGCGGCCGGTCGCCTCGCGTTTCGCGGGCTCCGCCACTAGCCCAATTTCTCCAGCACGGCTGTGGTAACGGCTTCAGTGCGGCTGTTGCCGCCAAGATCCGGCGTACGCACTTTTCCCTCCGCCAGCACCGCCGCCACCGCCGCCTCAATCTCGCGCGCGGCCACCGAGACCTGCAAGTGATCGAGCATCATGGCGGCGCTGAGAATCGTCGCCAGCGGATTGACGATTCCTTTGCCCGCGATATCGGGCGCCGATCCGTGGACCGGCTCGAACATGGAGGGATAGCGCCGCAGCGGATCCAAATTCGCGCTGGCCGCCAGCCCCATGCTGCCGATCACCGCCGCCGAGAGGTCGCTCAGAATGTCGGAGAACAGGTTCGAGCCCACCACTACATCGAAGCTCTCCGGACGGCGGATGAAATTCATAGCGGCGGCATCCACCAGCAGCGATTCCGTTTCCACGGCTGGGAACTGAGCCGCTACTTCCCGGAAAATGCGGTCCCAAAGCACCATGCTGTAGCCCTGCGCGTTCGATTTGGTGATGGAGGTGACGCGCTTCTTCTTGTTGCGCTTCATGGCCAGATCGAAGGCGAAGCGCACAATGCGCTCGATGCCGCGGCGCGTGAAGACCGACGTTTGGATAGCTATCTCATCGGGCTGCAGATGATAGACGAAGCCGCCCACCTGGGCATATTCGCCTTCGGTATTTTCGCGGACCACCACGAAATCGATATCGCCGCCCTTGACGTTCGCCAGCGGCGATTGCACTCCGGGATATAAATACGCGGGCCGCACGTTGGCGTACTGATCGAAGGCCCGCCGGATGGGCAACAGCAATCCATTGAGCGTCGTGTGGTCGGGGACTTCGGGATGTCCCACCGCGCCGAGCAGGATCGCGTCGCAGGGCTGCAGCAGATCGATGGCGCCTTCGGGCATCATGCGGCCCCAGCGGAAGAAATGGTCCGAACCCCAATCGAAATCCTGAAACGCGAGCCTGACATCGTGTTTTTTGACCGCCGCCTCCAGCACGCGCTTGGCCTCGGGAATCACCTCGGCGCCAACGCCGTCGCCGGCGATCACCGCGATCGTATAGGTTTTCATGTAGGTCGAAGACAATTTTCGCACGCGCGAGAGGAGGGCGGTCGATTCAGTAACGTAACTGATTCCGGAACTGCCCAGGGTAACGGCTAACAGCGATGAAGCGACCGTAAAGGCCAAGGCTGTTGCGTTACATGTAATTGTCGAGATAGTCGAGCAGGGGGAGACGAAACCCGCTGCGTCCTGATTGTGGGGCAGGATGGCATCCTGCGGCGGATTGTTAATCCGCCTCTTCGGCTCTTGCGGAGAGCCTATTGCGGCTGCCCCATGCCGCCCATTCCTCCCCATGCTTACAACTTCAATTCCCATCCCTTGCGGAAAACGGGCTTCACGAATTGGTTCGCGGCGGCGCTGTTGGTGAAGCGCAGATTGGCGCTATCCCATTCCAGCTTGCCGGGGACGTGCAGGGCGATAGCGGTCAGCGCCAGCCACTCGGCGTAAGGCGCGGTAATACTGAAATCGGAGCAGCCCGGGTCGCCACCTTTGCAGGCGCGCACCCAATCGAGCATGTGGCCGGGCGAGCGCGTGAGTAGCTGCGGTGGAAGCACGTATTCAGCCCATCGCGCGGCCGGGAGAAGCTGCACGCCTTCGCCGCGGTCGCAGGTGCTCATGATTCCCTTCGTGCCGATAAACACGCTGCCGTTGCCGGTGAGAACGCCGGGACGCGCAGGGCCAACCGGTTCTCCGAACACGCGCACGCCTGGACCGCCGGCGCCGGTGCGCGGCCCCGTGCGAGGAGCGGGACGCGCGGCAACAGTGGCTGCGGCGCCGCCTGCGCCGCGGCCCACGCTGGCAGGACGATTGCCCGTTGGACGGCCCTTATCGGCCAGATTATTGGGGCGGGGAAGGATAGTCTCGTTCTCCATTCCCGGGACATGATAGAGATCCGGATCCGTGGAATGCGGTCCATCGTGATAATAGAGCTGCACCGGCGGCATGGCGCCCCGCGCGGGAAAGTCCAGGCGGACGGTGGCGCGATTGGGATACGTGATCCCGCTCTTTCCTTCCACGGTGATGCATTCGATGCTGGCGGGTGCGCCGAGCTGCAGCGCGGTCTGCGCCGGTCCGGCCGTGTGCGTGGCCCAATTGCCTATCTGTCCAGTGCCGAAATCGAGGAAGCCGCGCCAGTTGTAGGGCGCATAATATGAGCTGAACGGACGCGCCGCCGCGCCGCCCAGCCAGTGCTCCCAATCGAGCGTTTCGGGAACCGGGTCCTGCGGCGGCGGTTCCTGCAGGCCGGTCGGGTGAGTGCCGGGAGTGGTGGAGACGTGGACCTCGGTAACGTCGCCGATTGCGCCCGACCAGACCATCTCGGCGGCCACGCGGTTGCATTCGTGCGAGAAGCCCTGGTTGCCCATCTGGGTGGCCACTCTGTACTTGATGGCCGCATCTTTGAGCAGCCGCGACTCCCACGGCGTGCGCGTCAGCGGTTTTTCCAGGTAGACGTGCTTGCCGCGCTGCATGCAGGCCAAGGCCACGGTGGCGTGCATAAAATCGGGAATACCGATGGTGACCGCGTCGATGTTCTTGTCTTCTTTATCGAGCATGACGCGGAAATCTTTGTACTTTGGAAGCTTCTCGAAGCGTTTGAAATTCTGCGCGGCGCGGGCCTCGTCCACGTCGCAGAGGGCGACGATGGTTTCCGTGCGCGCGGCGTCGTTGAGATCGACTCCACCTTGCCCGCCGCAGCCTATCGCCGCGATATTCAACTTATTGTAGTAAGGCTTATAGCCGAGCGATCGCAGCGACTGCACGCTGCCGTAGCCGCCCGGGGGAATGGCTCCGGCAAGCAGCGCGCCAAAGAAAAAATGCCGGCGGGAAACACCGTCGTGGGGCATAGCCAAATGATACCCCGGGAATCGGCGGGGATCTTCAGTTTGCCCAAGGCTACGGTTTTTTAAAAAGTCTGTCGAAGGCGCTGCGCGCATCGTCCGCGTTGCGTGGCGCGGGCGGCCCGGAGGGTTGCGGGGGCGCTGGGTGTCCGTTGGTCGAGACGCCGTCGCGGGCTATGGTCACGCGCGGCGTGAACAGGGGGCATTCGTTGGCTTTATCCTTCACCGCAATCCGGGCGGGAATCGGCTTGAGACACTGGAACCGCGTGGAAGGCTCGAAGTGGGTGCATTGCTTGCAGCAATGCAGCTCCGCATTGCACTTGGGGCAAGTGCCCGTGAAATCGATGCCGGGAGGCAGGGTGGTAGCGCAATTGAAACATCGCGCCGCGGCTACATGCTGCACCAATCGCGGCAGCCGGGGGCCCGTTACGTCGATGGGCGGGCGCGGGCCCTGCGGCTTTGGCCCGTCGCGAAAAGGTTTGGAATCGCGGTCTGAATCCTGGTAGCCGTGTTGTCTATACTTGCGGTCGCTGTCCATGAGGAAAGTTGCTCCGTATCAGCAGGACGTCAACGCTTAGAATCGGACCCCTGGCGCCGGCGATTGATGGCATTTGAGGTCTCTTAAGAGGTGTTCGGCGGAATTCCGGAAACGAAACCAACATCGGAACCCCGCAACTGCTGCTTCTATCTATAGCACGGATCGGCCCAAATTGCACACTGGGGCATGCTTTATTTACCCTGCCGAACTCCACTTGAGCAAACTCGTACATGGCCGGGTCAACGGATCGTCAAAATGATTCGGGCTGACCCGCAGCGCATACCCCACGCGTCCGGTCCGCTCAGGCAGAATGTCCTTACCGAACACGGCCACGTGGCCATTCTGCTCTATGGGCGGCAGCACCATCACCTCGGTCTCTTCCAGGTACCCGTTATTATCCACGCGGCCCAACACTACCTCCACGCGAACGTCGTCCGCCGCGAGGCCCGCCAGATCGATAGACGCGCGTACCGGTACCGGCTTACCACTAGTCACGGAACCATTGGGCGCCCCCGATTGCGCCGGTTCCACAAACTTCACGCGATCCCAAAGCTCGCGTACACGCCCCGCCCATCGCGTTTTATCGCGGATCAGCTTAAAATCTTCGGCGTGCGCGCGCAGATACTGCTGATGCGCCGGCTCGTATAACTCCATCATGTATTCGCGCACCATGCGGCGCGCGTCGAATTGCGGGCTAATATAGGACAGCGATTGCTTTACGCGCTTCATCCACTCGCGCGGCGTCTGTTCCCTCTGCTCATAGAACATCGGCACAATTTCGTTTTCCAATAGATAATAGATCGCGCTGGCGTGCAGGGCATCCTGATCGTCGGAGTACGGCTCGCGCTCGCCGATTGCCCAACCGCCGGAACGGTCGTAGGCTTCATCGAACCAGCCGTCGAGAATGCTCAGATTTAGTACGCCGTTGATGGCCGCTTTCATACCGCTGGTGCCGCACGCTTCTTCACCGCGCCGCGGATTGTTAAGCCACAGATCCACGCCCTGTACCATCTCGCGGCCCACCTTCATGTCGTAATCTTCCAGAAAGACCACGTGTTTCCAAAGCTCGGGATCGCGCGAAAGCTGCACAATTTCGCGAATGAAGCTTTTGCCCGGCTGGTCCTTGGGATGCGCCTTGCCGGCGATGACGATCTGTACCGGCATATCTTTATTCAACAGAATGCGCTTCAGCCGTTCCACGTCGCGGAATAACAGCGTGGCCCGCTTGTAAGTCGCAAACCGCCGCGCGAAGCCGATGGTGAAGGCATTGGGATCGAGCACTTCTCCCGCTCGCCGCACTTCCGGAGCCGAGGCCTGCCGCCGCGTGGCCGATTGATGCTGCCGCGAGCGCACGAAATTCACCAGCCTGCGCTTGCGCCTCCGGTGTACTTCGAGCAACTCTTCGTCGGGGACATCGCGCACCTGCTCCCACATCGACATATCGTTGAACCGCTCCCGCCAATCGGGCTCGACATACTGATCGTAGAGCGAGGCCAGATCGTCGTTCAGCCAGGTTGGAGCATGCACGCCGTTGGTGATGGAGGTGATCGGCACTTCCCATACCGGCAGATTCGGCCAGAGATCGTGAAACATTTCCTGCGAAATCTGGCGGTGCAGCCGGCTCACCGCGTTGCGGTAGGAAGAGGTATTCAGCGCCAGCACGGCCATGGAAAACCGCTCGTCGCGGTTGTGCGGATCGCGCCGTCCTATTCCCATCAGGTGCTGAAAATCGATTCCGGTGTCGGCGCAGTATCCCGAAAAATAGTGGTACATCAACCCGGGATCGAATAGATCGATGCCCGCCGGAACCGGCGTGTGCGTGGTGAACACGTTGCTCGACCGCGCCGCTTCCAGCGCCTCTTCGAAGCTCAGCCGGTCGTCGCGCATGTACAGCCGCACCTGTTCGAGCGCCAGAAACGCCGAGTGCCCCTCGTTCATATGGAACACCGTCGGCTTAAGACCCATGGCGTTGAGCGCGCGCATGCCGCCGATGCCCAGGACGATCTCCTGGCGGATGCGCTTATCGATATCGCCCCCATACAGTGCGTCGGTGATATCGCGATCGTGCGGCAGCACATTTTCGTGGATGTTGGTATCGAGCAGATAAAGCGTGATGCGGCCTACGTCCAGCTTCCAGACCTGGATATACACGTCGCCCGACGGCATTCGGACGCTTACCTTGAGATCCTCGTCCTTGGCATCCTTCACCGGCGTCAGCGGCAGGGTGTAGAAGTCGTTAAGCGGATAGCGCTCCTGCTGCCACCCGTCGGGATTCAGGAATTGACGGAAATATCCCTGCTGATAGAGCAGCCCCAGACCGATCATGGGGTAATCCTGATCGCTCGAAGATTTCAAATGATCGCCCGAAAGCACGCCGAGGCCCCCCGAGTATATCGGCAGGCACTCGGTGAGGCCGTACTCGGCAGAGAAGTAGGCGATCAGTTTGCCATCCGCCTGCGGCGGGCTCTTGCGCGTGCGCGCATCATAGGCGTCGCATGCCGTGCGGTAAAGCGCCATATATCGCGGGTCGCCGGCTGCCCGCTGCAACGCCGCTTGCGAGACGCGGCCCAACATCAACACGGGATTGTATCCGCACTCCTGCCAAAGCGTCTGGTCGAGCCGCCGGAACACCGCGCGAATCACCGGCTCCCAACTCCACAGAATGTTGTACGCCAGCTCCGTCATGCGCGAGAGGGAGGCGGGTAAGGCTGGACGAACTAGGAATTCACGAAGAGGCTGAATGTGAAACGGCATACCGGACGAACTCACTTCAACATAGCAGATCGGCGTTTTTTCGCCCGAGATTAGATCATGCGGATCCAATGGCGCCCGCTGCGCCACTTACTGACCGATATCGATTACCAATACCGAGTCGATCGGATCCGTAGCCGCCGCCGGCAGCGCAATCGTAACGTGGCTGCCCTGCTGCCGTATCTTAAGCGAAGTGCTGGAAGCATCGGCCAGCATATAAGCCTTGGTCGCCTTGCCGGAGACTTTGGAAAGCTCGAACGAATTCCCGGGCCATTGGAAAAGGTGAATATAAAGCTTGCCGGGCTTGGTAGTGCATCGCCAGGCCGTGGCCGCGACAAAGACCGGTTTGCCGGCTTTGTCCAACTTACTGCTGTCCACCGAGCCTAACTCTTCGCCGAATGGCGTGACGCCCGCGCCGTATATCGATTCGCCGTTCACCTTGAGCCAGCGCCCCACGGCGCGAAGATTGTCCTGGCTTGCCTGCGGAATTACGCCTTCCGCCGTCGGCCCCACGTTCAACAGGTAATTGCCGCCCTTGCTGACAATATCCACGAGTTTGAAAGCGATCTCGGCGGGCGATTTCCAGTCCGTATCGTCCTTCTTGAAGCCCCAGGTGTGATTGATGGTGGCGGGAACCTCCCAATCGCCTTCCACTACCGTATTCGGAATGGAGTTATCGCCCATCGACCGATAGTCGCCGGCCGTCCCGAGCCGTCCATCGATCAGCGTGGCCGGCTGCGCCCCGCGAACGATGTCGATGAAGCGCTGCCCGCGATCGCCATTCATCATGCGCGGCGTATCGAACCAGATCAGACAAATGGGACCGTAATTGGTCACCAGCTCTTTCACCTGCGGCTCGGCTTTGCCGCGCAGATATTGATCGAAATCCTTTTTATCGTCGGGACCGAAATCCCAGGTATTGCCCGGCGCCGTTAGGCTCGTGCCAATCCTGCGCCTGGGAATAGTAAAACCCGAAGCGAATGCCGTGCCGCGCGCACGCCGCCGCCAGTTCCTTCAGCGGATCGCGATGCAACGGCGTGGCGTCGTACACGTTATACGGGCTCACCAGCGAGTGGTACATCGCGAAGCCGTCGTGATGCTTGCTGGTGATAACGAGATATTTCATGCCCGCGTCCTGGGCCATTTGCACCCATTCCTCGGCATTGAACTTCACCGGGTTGAACTGCTTCGCGAGCTGCTCATACTCGGCGACGGGGATCTTGGCGCGGTTCATGATCCATTCGCCGATACCCGCGATGGGCTGGCCCTTCCATTCGCCCGCGGGAATGGCGTAAAGGCCCCAATGAATGAAGAGACCGAACTTGGCTTGGCGGAACCATTGCATTTTGGCGTCCTGCGAAACCGGGGCCGGAGCGGCCGGCTGCGCCATCGTTAAAGGCGCGCAGAAGCCCGCCGCGCAGAGCGCCGCCGCAAAATTATGAGCAAATCTGATCTTCATGCGTATACCTCGTCGATCCATATCATATAAAGCCGCTAGTCCGAATAGCGAATTTAATGTCAGAATAGCCGAGTAGCTTCCCGCTGCCCACACATGCCTTTTGAATTATCGTCTATTCTCGATTCGAGCAATCCATCGCTGTTCGATTTTAAAAGCCGCACGGCCGTTGTTAGAGAGCCGCTTCCCCTAACGCCCGATCAGCTCCGTCACTGGCCTTCCGGGCAATTGTTCGGTTGGGCCTTGAATGCCGGCATGGGGCTAGACCCGCGCAAGCTTGGCTCGCCCGAGTATCTGATCCTGAGCACGCACGGCGGCTTGCGCGCGGCCGATGGCACTCCCATCGCCCTGGGTTACCACACCGGTCACTGGGAGGTGAGCCTGCTGGTGGATGCGGCGGCTCGCGAGCTGGAAGCGTCGGGCGCGATTCCCTTTGCCGCGTACTGTTCCGACCCGTGCGACGGACGGATTCAAGGCACCACGGGGATGTTCGATTCGCTGCCCTATCGCAACGATGCGGCCGCTATTTTTCGCCGTTTGATCCGCTGCCTGCCGACCCGCCGCGGCGTACTCGGCGTCGCCACTTGCGATAAGGGCGTACCCGCAATGATGATGGCGCTGGCCGGCTCGCCCGATTTGCCGGCTGTGCTTGTGCCGGGCGGGGTCTCGCTGCTGGCGGAAGAGGGCGAGGATGCGGGCAAAGTTCAGTCCATCAACTCGCGTTTTGCGCGCGGCGACGTCACGCTTGCCTATGCCTCCGAGGCTCTCTGTCACGCCTGCGCATCTCCCGGCGGAGGTTGCCAATTCCTCGGTACCGCCGCCAGCTCGCAAGTGGCCGCCGAAGCGTTGGGCATGACCCTGCCTCACGCGGCGCTGGCGCCGTCGGGATCGCCGATTTGGCTTGATATGGCGCGCCGCTCCGCGAAAGCGCTGCGGGTTCTAGATGAAAAGAACATCCGCATGCGCGATATCCTGACCCCGGCGGCTTTGGAAAATGCGCTGGTGCTGCATGCCGCGTTCGGCGGCTCCACAAACCTGGTGATCCATCTTCCCGCGGTCGCGTTTTCCGCCGGGCTGCGCCGGCCCTCCGTGGAGGACTGGTCGCGGATCAACCGGCAGACGCCGCGTCTGGTGGACGCGCTGCCCAATGGCCCCCAGGGGTTTCCAACCGTGCAAGTGTTCATGGCGGGCGGCGTGCCGGAAGTGATGCTTCATTTGCGCCGCGCGGGGCTGCTCGATACGCGAGTGATTACCGCCGCTGGCGCTCCGTTAAATGAATTGCTGGATTGGTGGGAGCAGAGCGAGCGGCGATCGGCCTTGCGAAAGATGCTGCGCGAGCGCGACGGCGTCGACCCGGACGACGTAATCATGAGCCCGGACGCCGCCCGGACCCGCGGCTTGACCTCCACTGTGTGTTTTCCGGTTGGCAACCTGGCGCCCGGGGGGAGCGTCATCAAGAGCACCTCCATCGATCCCGAGCGTGATCGATGCCGATGGAGTTTACCGCAAGCGCGGTCCGGCGCGCGTCTTCATCCGGGAAACCGACGCCATCGAGGCCCTCAAATCCGGCAAAATCCAGCCGGGCGACGTGATTGTATTGATCTGCCGCGGCCCATTAGGCTCGGGAATGGAAGAAGTGTATCAGGTCACGTCCGCGCTAAAGTATCTGAGCTTTGGGAAGCACGTCGCGCTGCTCACCGATGCGCGTTTCAGCGGCGTCTCTACCGGCGCCTGCATCGGACACATCACTCCCGAGGCGCTTGCGGGCGGACCCATCGGCAAGATTCAAGAGAACGACGTCATCGAGATCGTCGTGGACCGCAATGCCCTTCAGGGCTCGGTGAATGTCGTCGATGTGGATCTCGACACGCGGTCGGCGAGAGCGGACTTGCGCGCCGATCCGCAACTTCCCGACGATACGCGGCTGTGGGCGGCGCTTCAGGAAGCGAGCGGCGGTACTTGGGCAGGAGCGGTCTTCGATGCCGATCGGATCATCGCGCTCTTAGAGGCGGGGCGGGCATCGAGCCGGGCGCCCGCTGATGACGGTGGAGGCAATCCTCGCTAGAGTACCAATTGAACTGGTTCGATGCGCACATGTGGGCACACGGAACACTATGGCCTGCGGGAAATTCTTAGCGAGGACCTCCGCGTCCAGCCACTCAGCCCTTCCGCGTTACACTAATCCTATCGATTATGGCCATCAGCAAAGAACTACTGGAGATATTGGTCTGCCCCGTGTGCAAGGCCACGGTGGAGTTGAAGCCCGATCAGAGCGGGTTGAAATGCGTCGAGTGTCATCGGGTTTATCCGGTGCGCGACGATATTCCGGTCATGCTGGTGGACGAGGCGAAGATCGAAAATTGAGCGGCGCGGGAAGAGGACGGTGGCGAGCGTTTTAGAGCAATTGCCGCGCGGCGGCCGAGTGGCTGTCGTGCGGCTGCGGTCCCTCGGCGATTGCGTGCTCACCACGCCCGCGCTCGAACTTCTCAAACGCTCGCGGTCCGATCTGCGCGTGGCGGTGGTAGTGGAACCGCGGTTCCGCGCCCTCTTCGCAGAACAATCCCGATGTGGATGAATTACTGCCCGTGAGTCTCGCCGCGTTGCGCCGCTGGCGGCCCGATCTATGCCTCAATCTCCATGGCGGCACGCGCAGCGCGTGGCTCACGGCGGCTTCGGGCGCGCGGTTTCGCGCCGGCTTCGCCCATTTCCGCCACGGTTTGCCTATAATCTGCACATCCCGCGCGCGCAGGAAATTCTGAACGTGGATCGCACAGTTCACACCGCGGAGCATCTGGCATCGGCGATGTTCTGGCTGGGCGCGGAACAGATCGGAGATTCCGCGCGCGAAGCTTATCCCCAACAGATCGCCCGCTGCAGCGCGCGCTGGCGGTGATTCATGCCACCGCCGCCACGCCGGAGAAGACCTGGCGCGCGGATGGGTTTCTGTCGGTCGCGCGGCATCTGCGCGCGTCCGGCATGGAACCCGTATTCATCGGGGCGACCGCCGCGGAGCTGGCGCCGTTTCGCGAATTTCCCACGCTGGCCGGGGCGCCGCTCGAAGAAATCAAAGCGCTGCTGAGTTCGGCCGCACTTATTCATAGGCAACGATTCCGGCCCGGCCCATATGGCAGCCGCGTTCGGATTGCCGGTGGTGGTGATCTTCGGCGCCTCCGATCCCGCGATCTGGGGCCCGTGGCGCACCGCTGCGGAAGTGGTCGCATCGCCAGCGGGCATCGGCGGCATTACCGTCGAACAGGTATTGAGCGCCATCGCGCGGCTGCGGGTACACGCATGAGTGAATTGCGCCGGCTGCTGGGATACGCGCAGCGATACTGGCCTCACCTCGCGGCATCGGTGATGCTGATGGCAATCGCCGGCGGCGCCACATCGCTGGTGACGCTGCTGGTCGGGCCGCTGCTGTTTCAGGTGCTCGACGTACACGCGGCCGATTCGCCCGTGCCGCTGTATACCGATCCGATTTTTCATCACACCTTTTATCTGAACGATCTGTTCCCCGCATCGTTCCACAACGTCTGGACCATGGTGGGCATCGCCATTATCGCGGTCTTCCTGATCAACGGGCTATGCGATTACTTCGGAAATTATCTGGTGAACTTCGCCGGCTTTTCCGCAGTAACGGATCTGAGAAACGCGGTGTTCGATAAGGTGCAGCGGCAGGGCGCGGAATTTTTCGAAGCGCAATCCACCGGGCAGTTGATGTCGTCCATCATGAACGACACCGACAAGGTGCAGGTGGCGCTGTCGCACATTCTGGCGGATTTTCTTGCGGCAAAGCTTCGCTGCGCTGGGCGCTGCTGCTGGTAGTGATCGGCAAAGACTGGCAGTTGTCGCTGATCAGCCTTGACCGTGGTTCCGCTCGTGATCTGGCCGGTGACGCGGATCGGACGGCGCATCCGCCGCACCAGCCGCAACACGCAGGACCGGCAGGCGGATATCACGCAGATTCTGCAGGAGACGCTGAGCGGCCACATGGTGGTGAAGGCGTTCGGCGCCGAAGATGTACGAATCGCGGCGCTTCCGCGAATCTTCGCGCAAGCTGCTGCGGACCAACCTGCGATATGTTTTGCAGCAGGCCATCTCGTCGCCGCTGATCGAGATGTTGGGCGCGGTGATGATCGTCGGCCTGCTGTGGTACGCGCGCAATCAAATCAAAGCCGGCGGATTGACGCCGACCGATTTCGCCACGTTTCGTCGTGGCCCTGATGCTGCTCTTGCAGCCGGTCAAGCGGCTGGCGGGAATCCACAACATTTTTGAGCAGGCCCTGGGCGCGTCGCAGCGCGTATTCGAATATCTCGACCGCACCGAAGAGATTGCCGAGAAGCCCGGACGCGATCGATTCTCACCGGCTTTCGCGAAAGCATCGTTTTCGACGATGTCTCGTTCCGCTACCCCAGCGCGCCGCGCGGATTTCAGCTTCAGGGAGTGGACCTGGAAGTAAAGGCCGGCGAAGTGGTGGCGCTGGCCGGACCGAGCGGCGCGGGCAAAACCACGCTTGCGAATCTGGTCCCGCGCTTCTACGACGTGACCGCGGGCCGCATCGCAGTCGATGGCCGCGACCTGCGCGACGTCGACCTGGCATCCCTGCGCGCGCAGATCGGCATCGTGGCGCAGGACACGTTTCTGTTTAACGACACGCGTGGCGAAAAATATCGTATACGGCCGCCCGGACGCCTCGATGGAGGAGATTCGCGCAGCCGCTCGCAACGCGCTGGCGCGACGAATTCATCGAGCGCATGCCCGAGGGATACGGCACGATTATCGGCGACCGCGGCCTGAGGCTGAGCGGCGGGCAGCGGCAGCGCATCGCGATTGCGCGGGCGCTGCTGAAGAACGCGCCCATCCTGATTCTGGACGAAGCCACTTCGCACCTGGACGCCGAATCGGAAATGCTGGTGCAAAAGGCGCTGGCAAATCTGATGGAGCACCGCACCGTGATCGTGATCGCGCACCGCCTCTCCACCATCCGCCGTGCGGATAAGATCGCGGTGCTGGAGGGCGGCCGCGTTCGCGAAATCGGAACGCACGACCAGCTTATGCATCGCGATGGAATCTACCGGCGGCTGCACGAATTGCAATTCGCAACCGCGGGATCGGCGGTGGATTAGTGAGCGTACGCAGCATGACCGGCTTCGCCCGGGTGCGGCGGACGGTGGAACAGGGCGAGCTGATATTGAGCTTGAAGAGCGTGAATCATCGCGGGCTGGACCTGCATTTTCACCTGCCGCCGGATATGGATGCGCTGGAAGCCGAGCATTCGCGCCGTGGTCAAAAGCGGAGTGGCGCGCGGCCACGTGCAGATCCATCTTACGTTCGCGCGTACCGCGGCTGACCGTGAAGCGCCGCTGAACCGGCCGCTGCTCGATGCGTATTTGCGCGCGTTTCGCGAGGCATCGCAGTTGCATCAGTTGACCGGCCGGCCGGATTTGAACGCGGCGCTGCGAATCCCGGGCATGTTGAGCGCGGGCCAGGCGGACAGCGAGTCACCGGAGGCCGTCAGCCAGGCGGTGCTGCAATTGACGGCGGAGGCCGTGCAAGCGCTGAATGCGGTTCGCGAGCGCGAAGGCGAAGCCATGGTGCAGGAGCTGCAGCAGCGCAGCGAAAAGATTCGCGGCGTGGTAGAGCGAGATCGAGCAGATTCGCGGCGGCGCTATCCCGGCTTTTCAGAAGCGATTGCGCGATAAGCTCACCGATCTGCTGCACGGCGCCGGCATCGACCCGCAGCGTCTGGCGCAGGAAGCCGCGCTGCTGGCCGATCGCAGCGATATCGCCGAGGAGCTGGTGCGGCTGCAAACCCATGCCGCGCAGTTGGAGGCGATCCTCGCATCCGGAGGGCGAGGTTGGAAAGCGCCTCGATTTTCTGCTACAAGAGATGAACCGCGAGTCGAACACGATCCTGTCGAAGACCGGCGGCTTGGGCGACCTTGGGTTGACCATCACGGATTTGGCGCTGGCGGCGAAATCGGAGATCGATAAAATCCGGGAGCTCAGTCTGAATCTGGAGTGATGGAGTAGGCCGTGAGTTTTTTTCGACGCAGAGACGCAGAGACGCTGAGATTACGCAGAGAAGACTTACGATTACTTTTTTCTCTGCGCTGCCTCTGCGTCTCAGCGTCTCTGCGTCGAAAAATCTCTTGAACATGTCCACGGTCTTCATAGTTTCTGCCCCCTCCGGCTCGGGCAAGTCCACGCTGGTGGCGCGGCTGCTGACGGAGGTGCGGGATTTGATGTTCTCTATTTCGTACACCACGCGGAAGCCGCGGGGCGCCGGAAAAGAGGGTCAGGAGCTACCGCTTTGTCTCCCGGGAAGATTTCGAGGCCATGGTGGCGCGCGGCGAATTCCTGGAATGGGCTCAAGTATTTGGCAACTATTACGGTACCCACCGCGGAATCCTCGAAGAGGCGCGTGCCAGGGGAAAGATCTGGTACTCGACATCGACGTGCAAGGTGCGAGACAATTGATAGCTAAGGATTCCAGAGGCGGTTACTATTTTTATCCTTCGCTCCCTCGCAGCAGGTTCTGGAGCAGAGGCTGCGCGCGCGGGGTGAAGATCGGAACGAAATCATCGAGCGGCGGCTGAAAGAAGCGGCCGAAGAGATCCGGAATTACGACGTATACGATTATGTTCTGATCAATAGCGACCTGGAGGAATCGGCCGCTGTTCTGGGCGCGATCGTGCGCGCCGAACGGGTCAGGCGAAGCAGAATCGAAGATCGATCCAACCGATTCTGGAGACGTTTGAAGTTTGAAGAGGAAGAATAATTTACCATGGCTGAAACGCACCCGCGCAACAACGCGCATTGCACCATCCCCGACGATCCCGACCAGAGCACCTACCGCTTTATCATCGTGGCCGCCAAGCGCGCCCGGCAATTGCAGGGCGGCGCGCGCCCGGTGCTGCCCACGGCATCCAAGAAGCCCACCGTGATCTCGATGGAAGAGGTGCGGCGCGGTTTGGTGAAGTACACCTTGACCGGCCGCGCCGGGCGAAGAACTGGTTCCCGAAGAAACCATTCTCTAAGCCGGCATGAAGATCCTGTTGGGCGTAGGAGGCGGCATCGCGGCCTATAAGGCGGCGGAGTTGGCGCGCCTGCTGATGCAGCAAGATCACCAGGTGCAGGCGATCCTGACCCGGGCGGCCGAGGAGTTCGTGCGCCCGTTGACCTTCGCCGCCTTGACCGGCCGCAAGACGCTCACCGATCTGTTCGCCATAGAAAGCGCCATCGAACATATTTCCGTGGCGCAGGAACACGATCTGCTGGTCGATCGCGCCGGCCACGGCCGATTTGATGGCCAAACTGGCGCATGGCCTGGCGGACGATTTCCTCAACAACGCTCTATCTGGCGTTCACCGGTCCGGTGGTACTCGCGCCGGCCATGAACGTCAATATGTGGCAGCATGCCGCCACGCAGGCCAACCTCGAAACATTGCGCCGGCCGCGGGCATCGCATCGTGGAACCCGATAGCGGCTATCTGGCTTGCGGGATGACCGGGCCGGGCCGATTGGCGGAGCTGGAGCAGATCGTGGAAGCGATCTCGTTCGAAACGCGCAAGCGGCGCGATCTGGATGACGAAACCGTTCTGATTACCGCCGGGCCCACGCAGGAGCCGATCGACCCGGTGCGCTTCCTTTCCAACCGCTCCAGCGGCAAAATGGGTTACGCGCTGGCGGAAGCGGCGGCCGCGCGCGGCGCGCGCGTGATTCTGATTTCGGGACCGGTGAATCTAACGCCACCCTCGGGCGTGGAAACCATCCCGGTGCGCACCGCGGCGGAGATGCGCGACCGGGTTTTCGCGCGGCTTGCCTCCGCCACCATGGTTGTGAAGGCTGCGGCCGTGGCCGATTTCCACGTGGCGAATCCGTCCGATCGCAAAATCAAAAAAACCGCCGCGCGCCTTTCGCTGGAGCTCGATCCAACCGTCGACATCCTGGCGGAATTGGGACGCAAGAAGGGCGACCGCCTGCTGATCGGCTTCGCCGCCGAAACGCAAAACCTGCAGCAGGAAGCGCGGCGCAAGCTGGAATCGAAGAATTGCGACATGGTAGTGGGAAACCTGGTAGGCGGCGCCGATTCCGCTTTCGAATCCGACCAGAACGAAGTAACCCTGGCGCTTTCCACCGGCGAAGACATCTCCGCTACCGCGCGCCCCCAAACGCGAAGTAGCCGACCGCATTTTCGACGAAGCGCTCAAGCTACGGCTGGCCTTGCATGCCCATCAACGCTGACGAGATCCGGAAACGGCTGGAATTCTATCAGGATCTCGGGATCAAAGAGATCTACAGACAGCCCTGCGACAATCGGCTGGCGGCGTAAGCGCCCGCCCCACAATATCAGTGCCGGCTCTTCCTCCGCTTGCGCCCGCCAATGAGACGCTGTTCCAGATCCTCACCGACCTCGGCGATTGCCGCCGCTGCCGTCTGCAGCGAAGGCCGCAACAAGATCGTCTTCGGCGTCGGCAATGAACACGCCCCGCTGGTATTCGTGGGCGAAGGGCCGGGCGCGGATGAAGATGAGCAGGGCATTCCATTTGTGGGCCGGGCGGGCCAGTTGCTCACGCAGATGATCGAGGGCACGGCCAAAAAGGAAGGCATTCCAGTTCAGCGTGGCGATGTCTACATTTGCAACGTGGTGAAGTGCCGCCCTCCGGGGAACCGCACGCCCGAACCGGACGAGATGGAGATTTGCGGACGAGTTTCTTTACCGGCAGCTTACCGCCATTCAGCCCAAGGCCGATTTGCGCGCTGGGCGGAACGGCCGCGCGCGCCCTTACCGGCCATAAAGAAGGCGTTACCAAAATGCGCGGCAAGTGGTTCAAATGGAGAGATATCCCCGTTATGGTCACCTATCATCCTTCCTATCTGCTGCGGCCTTACAACCAGGATGCCAAGAAAGAGGCTTGGGAGGATTTGAAGAGGGTCCTGCACTTCGTTTACGACTCAGAATAGAGCAATTGACCGAGGCGCTTAGCCGATCCAAACCGGTAATATGAGGTACGGCTTACCGGACATTCATGGAAGCGCGCTTATCTCTCGAAAGCCTCGTTGACGAGTTGCGCGCCAATAACCGGGAAATGGCAGCGATTCTGGAGGCTCTGTGGGGCAGCCGCGCCGTACTCGACGACATATCCCGGCCGAGGGCGATTCCAACCAAGCGCAAGCCGCCATTGAACAATCCATGCTGCTGCGGCTCCGCTCGGCGAAACTGCGCGCGGCATTGCTTCACGCCGATCAATGGACACTCTCACATTCATGCGGTAAATGGACATCAGGAGTCTCCCGGTTCGGACCACGAGACGCTTTCCAAGCGCGAACGCGAGGTGCTGGCGCTGATCGTCGCCGGCAGGAGCAGCAAGCGGATCGCCGTGGAGCTCGGGATTTCATTCAAGACCGCCGTAACTCACCGCGCCAGCATCATGGCCAAGATGCAAGTCCATGAAATCGCTTCCCTGGTTCGGGAAGCGATCCGGCGCGGATTGGTCTGAGGACGCTGCGGTATCCGCCGCTATCCGCTTACCAGGTGGGCGAGCGCTTCGGTTCCATGAGGGATACTCATGCCCTGCTGCCGCAGGTTTTCCCGCATTGCCTGGGCGTAAACGTCGATGTGCTTGCGCGAGTACCGCACCAGGCCCAGTCGGCGCAGCCGATTCATCTGAAATGTCACGATTTCCCGCGAGGTCCCCACGAATTCCGCGATCGTATGGTGAGTTAGCGAAGCGACGCGGAACGAGCCGTCGGGCAAGGGCGTTCCCAAATCGGAGGCCAGTTGTAACAGCGCCAGCATCACGCGTTCCGGCGTCTTATGGACCGCCATGCTCTCGATGCGGTCCTGCAATTCCAGGCACTCGCGCACCAGGTATTGGGAAAGAGCGATTCCCAGGCGCGGCTCGCGTTCCACTTGCAGCTCGATTTCCGCGCGGCTCCACGACATTAAGGTTACGTTATCCAGAGCCACCGCCGACTCGCTGCGGTGTAGCGGCCCAATCAGCGACGATTCTCCGAAAAGTCCCTCCGCCCGTACAATGCGGCCGACTGTTTGGCCGCCATCGTCTGCGGTAGTGCTGATTTTTACTCGGCCCAAAATTACGACATATAGATCGGTTGGCAGGGTTTTGAGTATCGTAAATGATACGGGTTTTGGCGAATTCCTGGACAGCCTTGCGCGGTAAATAGGTTAGCGGATCCTCGTAAGGCAACCCCATCTCACCATGATGAGTCATACTAAGGTTCTCTCCTGATTGGGCCAGCCCCATTACGCATACTACTGCTACTAACATCCCAAGTCATCGGGCATTTGATCCCACAAATTAGCAAAATGTAGTTTTCTTAACAAATAATGGCTACCGACGCGACCCCTCGCGGCGCGCATATCGCTTCACCAGAGCTACGCTGGCAAAGATGATCACCATCGATAACGCTTCGCGCAGGCCAAATCGCTCGCGATAGAACAGCCAGCCGAGCGCTACTGCCACTATCGAATTGATGTAGGGATAGATCGACACGATCGCCACCGGCAGCCGGTCCAGCGCATAAACGTAGGCGCTGTATCCCACAATGGAGCCGAAAAGCACTAGATAGAGAATCGCGCCGATGCCGCGGGCGCTCCAGTAAATCGGATGCTCGGGAATCGCTAGCGCGAAGGGCGCCAGAATCATTCCCGCCGCAAGTTGCTGCACTCCGCCGGCAATAATCGGGTGCGCCTTGCCGGAATTCCGCCGCTGATAGATCGAGCCGAACGACCATCCCGCCATGCCGATCTGCAGCACCAGAAACCCATAGAGCAGGTTAGGGTCGATGCCCGCGCCGGCCTCCGGCGTAAAGAGCAGCGACGCTCCCACCAGTCCCACCGCCATGGCGCCGATCGTGGGCGCATGCAGGCGCTCGCCGCCCGGAAGCAGCGCTTCCGCGCCGACCATCCAGAATGGCGAAAGCGTAACGATCAGGCCGGCGATGCCGCTGGGCACGGTGACTTCCGCGAATACCAGAGCGCCGTTCCCGATTCCGAGCACCAGAAATCCGCTGAAGCACGCGGCGCGCAATTCACGGCCGCGCGGCAAAGGCAATCCGCGAATGGCCGCGAAAAGAACCAGCAGCCCCCCGGAGATCAGATAACGGATGGACACCAGCTCGAGCGGCGGAAACGATTCGAGCGACATGCGGATGCCCAGATATGTGGTGCCCCAAAACAGGCACACCGCGGCCAATGCCAGGTAAGGTTTGAAAAGAGGATGGCGCCGCAATGATTCAGCGTAGCATCGGCTCGCGGCCCCCCCATCGCCGTCATTGTCCCGAGCCGCTCAGCGCACCGCGGTCCGCCAGTGAAGTCTCAGATTTCTCCGCCTTATTCGTAAACGGCGCGAACGTGCGAACTTTCACCCATCCCAAATCGGAAGCTCCAAACTCCGCGTTGCCTCGGCGACTCTGCGTCTCCGCGTCGAACGTCCCGCTTCCCCTGTGCGCCCATCTGTCCCGCGGTGCGCCCCCCATTTCACTAACGCGTTCACAGTGATCAGGCCGGTTCGTCGCGTGACCGCTTCCAGTTGGGCAGCGGCGCCTCCGCGCCGGCGGCCAATGATTTCGGGCGCGGCCTCCAGCCATTCAAATCCTTGAGAGGTGCCGCCGCAACGATTCAGCGTAGTATCGCGCGCCGCTACTTACATTCGAAACTCGGCGACGCTACGGCCTGGTTGCCGCCTGCGTTCCGAAATGAAAACACGCAGGTCTTCAGCCGCGCCGGGAGTTCTGTAACTACTGTCGCCGCCGTTCCACCATACCGGCAGCGCACAAACAGGTTCATCTGGCGATAGTCCGCAAGATTCCAGGTTTGTCTCACGCGCCTATCCCGATTTTGTGTCTCGTCCGGCGCCAACTCATACTCCTGATTCCCCGGCGCTCCGTTGTAAATGGAAGGCCGCTCGAACTTATACTGCGCCCTGGCGCTCTCTGCTCGCCAGGGCGCTGTAACTGATGCTACCCCCGTTACCGCGATCGTCGCCGGACAAGTAAGTGGCGGTGCGGCCGGAGCGCTCTGGCTGCGCACAACCGATTGCCCGGCGATCAGTAAGGCCGCTGCGAGTGACAGCCGCTTACTCGATAACATAGAACTGATTCCCATCGTTCACCGCGTAGCCAGTGTAACTGCCGTCGCGAAAATAAATCGTCCGCTGATGCACCGGCTGTCCGAGCCATTGGTCGTATACCACCAATCCCTGGCCCGCTACCTGCGAAACATAGATTGCGCCGTGCGACCGCCCGTCCGTATGGTTGCCATAAGTTCCCGCCGGGTCGAACGTTGCGATCGCCGTGCCGGTGGGAATCGTCATGTCTCCCTTTACGATTTGGCCGCGCTTCCACTGCGCCGTATTCGGCGCCTTAGCCGCCATTTCGACAAACGCGACGCACTGGCCCGAGCCGATCGCTTTACCCAAATAATTCTGTTGAATATCGGAGATATTCGCAGTGTAAGACATAATTCGCATCAGCATATCATGGGCCGGATGATCAGGCCCCAGTTACCCTTTCGCCGGACCTCGCCCCCGCCGAGCACAGCCCTCGCCATAGCGATTTCGTGTAGTTCAAATCCACTCGCCAGTAAGATTCCACCCGGCCGCAATACCCGCAATAGATCCGGCGCCAATGCCATAATCGCTTCGGGACTGATGTTCGCCATCGCGAGATCCATGCATCTCGAAGCCACCGCATCCACCGACCCCACGAACGCATCGCCCGCAATCTCTACCGCCACCGGATCGATGTCGCACGCGTATGTTTTACCGGCCCCAAGCAACTGCGCGGCATGACGCAAAATGCCCGAACCGGTACCTACGTCCAGCACGCGCGTCCCGGGTTTCAAAAACTCCTCCGACGCCTCCAGGCATAGCTGCGTGGTTTCGTGAACGCCCGTGCCGAACGCCATCCCCGGATTCACAGCGATGCGAAACCGTCCCGGCGGCGCTGGATCGTCGCGCCACTCCGGGACCAGATAGAACCGCGCGCCCACCTCCATCGGCTGCCAGAGATCGCGCGCCGATTGCACCCAATCGCGGTCCTCCTCCTCGCGAATCGCCGCCCCCCGATAGCGCGCCAACAGCGCAT
This sequence comes from Bryobacterales bacterium, assembly GCA_963723015.1. Lineage (GTDB taxonomy): Bacteria > Acidobacteriota > Terriglobia > Bryobacterales > Bryobacteraceae > PALSA-243. The sequence continues at coordinate 52,107 of CAVRPF010000010.1, read as the reverse complement.
CGCGATCCGCACTGTCCTCGAAGAACGCGCGTACGTAGTGGCCTTCTGGTTCCGCGATGCCGCACGAACCTTGCTCCCACAAATCGGCGATCAGCAAGTCGCGGCCTTCCGCGTTTGTTTCGATTTCCAGCGAGAACACGTTTCAATCGTAATCCATCAGGCGAAAAGCGCAGCTTGCGCAACATAGAAGTACCGGACGCGGGTCCCGCGTCGTGAGAGCCAGCGGCGATCCCCCGATTCGGAGCCGCGACCGTCAGGGAGCGTGTGCATACCTGCTGGATTGCCGCCAAAACGGCAAACACCGGACATGTTGACGCTACATGACATGCTTACAGTGTTTGAAACGGAATTGGCCGGAATTGTCAGTCACCACCACCACCCGTTAAAAAAACTTCAGCCATAATTTTCAACATCATAGGTCGAGCGGTTAGACCTCCTCCTTGGGGCCGTATGCTAAATTCTGGTCGAGGAGAGTTACCATGCTCCCCCTTTCTTCGGCGGCGCGTGCCCACCAAAGAGCGGTCCTCGCAGGAACGGCTGGCTAAGGTTATCTAGTCTGGGATGCGGATGCCATACACGAAATAGCCGTTTCTTACCTGACCCACGTGGCTCGGGCAGAGCTTTTGGACCGGGGCATCTACCGGCATGGAGGCCGGAGCTGCCCTCTCAATTGCGCGCCAGCAATGGCAGTCACGTTGCCGAACAGTTGGAACGCTTATTGCAGAACAAGGCGATTGACAAAGCGCGGGGCAGCCGCTGAGCGGTGACAGCCACTCTCTACCGATGGCCCTACTGCGCCGGCCGCTTGACTTTTCCTTCAAACCAGATAACGTTATCAGAGAGGTAACAACTTGCCGAATCCAGCCAAGCCGTTCACTTTGGCTATAATTTGCGCGGTGCTTGGCGTTTCTTCGCTGATGGCACAGCGCGGGCGCCCACAGCAGCGGCCGCCGGAAAAGTATCAAGCCGCGCTCACTCGCCTTGCTGCCATGACCGGGATGCCGGTTACCGCCTGGCGCACGCACGCCGCGGATATTCCGCATGGAGAAGATCCGGCGCTCGACGATTCGCAGTGGACCGCCATTACTCTGGGCGGCGGACGCGGGAATGGCGGCGCCGCTGCGCCGGGCAACGGACATGCCTGGTACCGCACTACGATCGAGATTCCCGCGACGCTTGGCGGTAAGGATATCCGTGGCGCGCGCGTGCGCCTGCTGGTACGGCTCTCGAATGATGGCCGCATCTTTTTCAACGGCGCCCTAGCCGCTCAGGGCGATGGCCGCACGCTCGACCCAATCCTTATCACGGAAAAAGCGGCCCCCGGCCAAAAGGTATCGGTCGCCGTCAACACCCCATATCACGCCGAAAATGGCCGGCTGACCGGGGCGCAACTGCTGGTGGATTACCCGGGCCAGCCCGACCCGGGCGCGATGCGCGCCGACATTCAAGCTGCGGAAGAGATCATCGGCGGATTTCCTGACGGCAAGGAGGATCACGAACGCCAGCTCGATGCGGCGGTAAAGGCCATCGATTTCGCCAGCCTCGATCGCGGCGATCAGGCCGGGTTCACGCGTTCGCTCGAAGCTGCTGGCCGCGGCCTCGCTCCGCTGCGCGATTGGATGCGGCAATTCACGGTGAAAGCGGTGGGCAACGCGCACATCGATATGGCGTGGCTGTGGCCGTGGACGGAAACCGTGGAAGTGGTGCGCGATACCTTCACCACCGCGCTGCAGCTGATGCGTGAATACCCCGGCTTCACGTACGCGCAATCGAGCGTGCAGGATTACGCATGGCTGCGCGATAAGTACCCGGCGCTGTTCCGGCAAATCCAACAGCGCGTGCAGGAAGGGCGCTGGGAGCTGGTGGGTGGAATGTGGGTAGAGCCGGATTTGAACATGCCCGACGGCGAATCGCTGGTGCGGCAGTTATTAGTGGGCACGCGCTTTTTCCAGAAGGAATTCGGCAAGAGTACCAGCGTGGGCTGGAATCCCGATTCGTTCGGTTATAACTGGCAGTTACCGCAGATATACAAGCGCTCCGGCTTCGATAGCTTCGTAACACAGAAGATGTCGTGGAATGAAACCAATGTCTTCCCCTATAAGTTATTTTGGTGGCAGGCGCCGGATGGAAGCAAAGTACTGACTTACTTTCCTCATGGTTATAGCCGCGGCATCGATCCGGTTCAGCTGTCGGAAGACGTAGCCGAGTATGTGCCGGAAGACCATTTCCCTGAGATCATGCATCTCTATGGCGTAGGCGATCACGGCGGCGGACCCACGCGGCAGATGCTGGATGAAGCGATGCGGCTCGAACAGCCCTCCGCCACATTTCCCAAGCTGGAGTTCGGAACCGCGCGGGGCTTTTTCGACGATCTGGAAAAGAAGATTACGTCCGGCGATTTGAAGCCGCCGACCTGGAACGATGAGCTATATCTGGAATACCATCGCGGCTGTTATACGACTCAATCCGAGACTAAGAAGCAGATCCGGCACAACGAGGAGCAGTTACAGAACGCCGAAAAGTTCGCCGCGCTGGATTATCTGGATACGCATAGCTATCCCGGTGACCGGTTCCAGGATATCTGGAAGAAGGTCCTGTTCGAGATGTTCCATGACATCATGCCGGGTTCGGGCATCGGCATCAATTACGTGGATGCGATCGAGAATCTTAACGACGCGAATTTGGAGAGCGGCAAGATTCTGAATACGGCGCTGAACGATCTCACCGCGCGCGTTCCGATACGCGCGGAGCGGGAGAAGCCGTGGTGGTGTTTAATCCGCTATCATGGCCGCGCACCGATCCGGTGAAAGTGGCCGTCCACACGCCGCCGGCGGGACAACACCTCCAGGCGCGCGATTCCGCCGGTCAGCCGCTGCTGGCGCAGGTAATCGCGAGCGATCCAGCGACGGAACGCACCACGCTGGAAGTGATGGTCAAAAATGTACCGGCGCTAGGATACGAAACCATTCACATTTCCGCGGCAGCGGGCCCCCGGCCGACCGCCACGTCCCTTAAAGTAACTGGAACTACCGTTGAGAATGAGTACCTGCGAGTGAAGATCGACCCTGAGACAGGTTGCGTAACTAGCCTGGTCAATAAAGCCGACGGTAAGGACGCGGTTGCTCCGGGAGGCTGCGGCAATTTACTGCAGACCTTTGTCGACCGGCCCGCGCAGCAGGACGCTTGGGAAATCAAGTTCGACGAACAAAGTTGGGATTTGAAGCAGCCAGATGAAGTGAAGTTGGTAGAGAGCGGCCCGGAGCGGGCTGTGATTCGCATCGGGAATAAATTTCAAAGCTCCACGTTCTTGCGCGATGTCATTATTCGCGCCGGCTCGCCGCGTATCGACGTGGATACGCACGTGGACTGGCATGAGAATCACATTCTGCTGAAGGTCGGTTTCCCTGTCAACGCGCAGAGCGATAAGGCCACCTTTGAGATTCCATATGGAACCATCGAGCGGCCTACCACGCGCAATAACTCGCTCGAAAAGGCTAAGTTCGAAGTACCGGCGCTGCGCTGGGGGGATATCTCGAACGGTTCGCAGGGCTTCAGCTTACTTAACGCCAGTAAGTACGGCTACGATGCCAAAGGCAATACGATCCGTATTTCGCTGCTTCGCTCGCCGAACATGCCCGCCCCGGATAATCGCGTGGCCGATCAAGGGCGACATCAGATGACTTACGCGCTCTACGCCCACACCGGCGATTGGCGCGCGGGCAACACTATGCGTCAGGGCTACGAATTGAACTATCCGTTGATCGGCATGGCGGCGCAAGCGCATGGCGGAGCGCTTCCGGCGAGGCACTCGTTCGCGAGCGTTAGTCCGGCCAACATCGTCCTGACGGTGATGAAAAAATCCGAAGACACCGATGGATTGATCTTCCGCTTCTATGAATTCGAAGGCAAGCCGGCGCAGGTGAAGCTGGAACTGCCGCGGAGAGCCGCCAGCGCGGTGGAAACCAACCTCATGGAGAAGCGCGAAGGCGCAATAACGTTGGCTGCGGATGGCCGGAGTCTCACGATGCCAACCGGCCCTTACGAGATTCGCACGGTGGAAGTTACCTTTCCGCCGGAGAAATGAGGTGAAAACGGCGGCCGGCGCCAGGCAGCGCCATCCCACGCTGGTGGATATCGCGGCGCTGGCGGGCGTGGCGCCAATGACGGTATCGCGCGTCATCAACGGGTCGGGCTATGTCAGCGAGGCGATGCGCGAGCGGGTGCAGCGCGTGATCGATAAGCTCGAATACCACCCCAACGCGCTGGCGCGCGGCTTGAAAAGTCAGCGATCGCACGCGATCGGCATCCTGGTGCCCGACATTCAAAACCCGTTCGCGGCGGAGCTGGCGGGCAGCATTCAAGAGACTATGCTCGAACGCGGTTACATGGCGTTTCTCTCCACCACGGAACTGAGCGGCAAGCGGGAACAAGCGGCGCTGAGCGCATTCTTCGACCATCGCATGGCGGGGATCGTAGTAGCGACTGTCGATACCACCGCCGGCGACGAGGCGCTGGAGCGCTTCACGCGGCGCGGCATGCCGATCGTGGTGGTGGGCCGAAACGCGGCGCCGGCGGGTATCGACCGGGTCACGGCCGATCATTGGAAAGGGGCGTACCAGGCGGTGGAACATTTGATTGCCTTGGGCCACAAGCGCGTAGCATACATCGGCGGCTCGCCGCAGACCGCCGGACGCTTGCGGCGATTTCACGGCTTTCTGGAAGCCATGCGCGCGCACGGCCTCAGCGTTCCGGAGGAGTTGATCGTGGGCCCGAACCACGAATCCGGGCCCGGCTTTTCCAAACAGGCCGACGGGTACCAGGCTATGGAGCGGCTGCTCGGCCTGGCGCACCCGCCCACCGCGATCTTCGCGCGCAACGACTTCACCGCCTTTGGCGCGATGAGCGCGGCGCGCGATCGTGGCATTTCCATTCCCGGCGATGTGGCCATTGTGGGTTTCGATAACGTGCAACAATCGGCTTTCACTACGCCGCCGCTGACCACGGTAGAGCAACCCACCGCCGCGCAAGGACGCGAAGCCGCCAGGATGCTGCTGGAGCGCATTGAAGGTCGCGCTGAGCGGGCGCCGCGCGAAGTCTGTTTGGAATGCCGTCTGATCGTGCGCGGATCGACAGTGAAGAATTGGCGGAGCATGGAGCGGAACGCTTAACGGGGAAATCTCATGCATAACTATCTGGATCTGACAAATAAGACCGCGCTGGTGACCGGCGCGTCATCCGGCATCGGCGCCGCGACGGCGGCGGTGCTGGCCGATTTAGGCGCGCGCGTCGCGATTGGGTATCACCGCAATCGAACTGGCGCGGAAGAAGTGCGCGATAAGATCGCCGCTACAGGCGCTAAGGTGGCGGCTATCCGGGCCGACATGCGCAATTCCGCCGAGGTTGCGCGCATGGTGGCAAGCGCGATCGCGCAACTCGGGCCCATCGATATTCTTGTGAACAATGCGGGATCGCTGGTGGCGCGCATTCCATTATCGAAGCTGACCGAAGAGAGCTGGGATGAAGTAATGGACCTCAACCTCAAGAGCGTGGCCCTGTGCTCCAAAACAGTGGCTGCGTCGATGGTGGAGCGCAAATCGGGCGCCATCGTCAACGTAGTATCGATAGCCGGACGCAATGGCGGCGGACCGGGGGCGGGTCCGTACGCGGCGGCGAAGGGTGGCTTGATCAGCTTCACCAAATCCATGGCGAAAGAACTGGCGCCGCATGGCGTGCGGGTGAACGCGCTCTCGCCGGGAGTTATCGACACGCCATTCCACGAAGTCTTTTCCACGCCGGAGATGATGCAGAATTTTGTGAAAGCGATCCCGCTCGGACGCGTAGGAACGGCGATGGAATGCGCCATGGCCATTGCGTTTCTGGTCTCTGGCGCGGCGAGTTATATAGTAGGAGAGACGCTGGAAGTGAACGGCGGGCAATTGATGCTGTAGGTGGTCCCTTTATCCCCCGGGGAATGTACCGAAAGAAGACGGGTCGATTCCGGCAAGCGCGCGGACCGGACGATCTCCTACACCGCATCGAACTAAAGACATCCCGGCCAGTCAAAATCCGCACCGAACGGTTGCTTGTTCCGCCGGTCGGCAAGCCAAAAACACGCCCCAGCATCATCTACAGGTGAATAATTCCCCGCTGAATCGCAACCGTGGCCGCCTGCGTCCGATCCTGCACGCCTAACTTGCTCAAGATGCTCTTCACGTGATTTTTGACGGTGTGCTCGGCGATGCTCAACTCGTACGCGATCTGCTTATTTGCCAGACCGTTCACAATCAGGCCCAGCACCTGGACCTCGCGAGCGCTCAAATCCGGCCTCGGCATCTGCGCCGCCAGCGAAGCGGCCACCGCGGCCGGGAGATAAGTCTGGCCCGCATGTACCGCGCGAATGGCTTTCAGCAGCTCGTCGTGGAGCACGTCCTTGGTGAGATATGCTTGCACGCCCGCCGCTAGCGCGCGGCGGATGTCTTCATCGCCGCCATAGGTGGTCAGGGCGACTATGTGCGCGCCCGGGAATTCGGCGCGGATCTTCTGCGCCGCCTCCACGCCGCCCATGCCCGGCATGCGAAGGTCGAGCAAGGTGACGTCCGGCAGATGTTGGCGGAACAGTTCGATGGCCTGTTGGCCGTTCGAGGCTTCCGCAACCACCGTCATATCGGGCTGCATGTTGACGATAGTAGTCACTCCCACGCGCGCCACCAGGTGGTCTTCCGCTACCAGAATCCGAATCGGATTACTCATGGTTATTCGCCGGGCCGTTCATGAGGTTATCTTATGGCAGGGGCGCCATCACTTCCACTTCCGTGCCTTCTCCAGGGTGACTCGCCAGCTTCAGCTCGCCGCCGAGGCGCTCGGCGCGCTCACGCATTCCGATCAAGCCGAAGTGTCCGTCCTGCGCGGAAAACGCGGCGCCCTGTTCGAAGCCGCGGCCATTATCCACCACGCGCAGAAACAGCCGCTTAGCTTCGGTATGCAGCTTAATCCAAATACTGGTGGCGCCGGCATGCTTGACGATATTGGTCACGGCCTCCTGGGCGATGCGCAACAGGTTCTGCTCCATCTCTTCCGGCAGCGGAGGCTGCGGTCCGCTCACCTCTACCTTGACATCGATACCCGATCCGGCCGTCCAGATTCGCATACCGGATTCCAGCGCCGCCGCCAGATCCTGCCCTTCCAGTACGGAGGCGCGCAAATCCATCACCGACCGCCGCGCCTCCGTCAAGCTGTGCCGCGCCATACGCCGCGCCATATCCAGGTATTTGCGCGCGGGGAGCGAATCGTCGGGTACGCACATCGCCACCGCGTCCAGTTGCGATGAGATCCCCACGAATCCCTGCGCCAGGGTATCGTGAATCTCGCGCGCCAGCCGCGCCCGCTCTTCGAGAACCGCCGCGAAGCGCGCGCGGATCTGCCCCAGCCGCACCTGATAGGCCGCCCAGCCGGAAGCCAACAGCATCAGGCCGCACGCCGCCAGGAACCAGGCGGTCTCGTAAAAATGCGGGAGCATTACAAACGCGTACGATTGCTCGCTGCCCGGTCCGCCGGGCAGGTCGGCGCGCACACGAAACCGGTATTGCCCGTGAGGCAGGCTGTTGTAATCCTTGACGCGGCGCGAGCCGGCCTTCACCCAATCCTGATCGAGCCCTTCGAGCCGGTAGGAATACCGCACCAGCTCCGGCGCGCTGAGATGGATAGCGGTGTAGTGAAATTCGATCCGTAGGCTGCCGGGCTTCAATCTCGCGGGCTTCGCCAGATCCACCGGATGCCCGTCCACTGTCATCTCCGCCAGGTGCGCGGCGGGGGTGTAGCGTGTGCGCTTGCGCGCCTTGGGATCGAAAACGGCCAAGCCGCGGCTGGTGGTGAACCACAGGCGTCCATCCGCCATCCGATTGCCCCCCGCGCCTACCGGATATGCCGGCGAGCATTGGGCGCTTCGCAGGCCGTCTTCCACGCCATAATTCAGCGGCTCGAGCGTCTGGCGGCGGCCTTGCGCGAAATCCCTGAGCTGCTTTTTCTCAATGCGGCAGATGCCGCGCGTGGTAGCCAGCCATAACCACTCGGAGTCGTCCTCGATCTTGGCGATGTTATCGCTCAGCAACCCATCTTTTTCGGTGAATCGCGTGAAATGCCCATCGCGGAATTCGTCCAGGCCGCCACCCGCGGTGGCAATCCACAGCGTCCCATCGGCGTCGCGATAGAGCGAGCGGATCTGATCGCTGGAAAGTCCGTCGGCCGTGGTGTAGAGCTTAAGCGAGGCGCCGTCGATACGCCACAGGCCTTTTCCGTAGGTGCCTGCCCAGAGCACGCCGCCACTGCCTTCGCATAGCGTAACGACGGCGGCGTTCAGTAGGGGCGGTCCGGAAATGATGGTGTGTAATTGCCCATCCTTCAGCCACCCGAGACCGATGCCGCCCGCCAGCCAGACCTTTCCCGTGGAATCTTCCAGCGCATCGAAGACGATGATGCGCGACAGCGGGTCTTTGGGAACGAACTTGCTGAAATGCCCGTCGTGCAGACGAAGCAAACCGCCGCGCGTGCCGATGAGCAGATCGCCGTCGCGCGTTTCGCGGATGGAAAATATTTCGTTGTTCGGCAAGCCGTCGCGGGTAGTAAAGAGCCTCTTCCCCTCAGCGGAAATTCTCAGTAAACCGGCATCGTGGAAGCCCACCCAGATATTGCCGGAGCGGTCTTGATAGACCACGTTGGGATCGTCGCTAGGAAAGCCTTCGCTCTTTCCGTAGACCGTAAATACATCGTCGCGAAGCTGCGTCAAGCCGTTGTTGGACCCCACCCACAGATCGCCTTCGCTGTCTTCAAAAAGGCAGCGCACCTGATCCTGTCCGCGATCCGGTCCAACCGGAGCGGTCGCAAAGCGCCCGCCCTCGAGCCGCGCCAGGCCGCCGTTTGTTCCTGCCCACACGCTGCCATCGCGATCCACCCAGATGGCGCGCAGATATAGGTCGGGGAGTCCGTCGCTCTCTGTAAGTCTACGTATCTCTCCGGACGGAGAGCGCATGATCGCCCCCTTGCTGCCGCCGATCCACAGGTTGTTCTGAGGGTCTATGGCGAGCCCGGAGATCACGTCGCCCCGCAATTCGGCGGCGCTTAGAACGGTTACAAACTTGCCGCCGGCCAATTTGCCCAGCGCATTGAAGCCCGCTACCCAAAGGTTATGGCTCGCGATCCTCCGTCACCGCGCGAAAGGAGGTTACGGGCATCGCTGGACCGGGCGCGAAATTAATGAACTTGCCATTTTCGAACCGGCTCAAATCGATGCCCGCAACAATCCATAACGCGCCGGTATGATCTATGAACAGTGAGCTTACGGCATTATCCGGCAAACCCTGCTGGCGCGTGTAGGTTTGGAACCGCCCGTTGCTAAGATGAGTCAGCCCATCGTTGGCGCCGATCCACAACGACCCGTCCGGCGCTCCAACCAGAGCCGTGATGGAGTTGGATGGCAAAGCGCCATTGGCCTTGTTGAAGATAGTGAACTCGTAACCGTCAAAGCGCGCCAAGCCTTCATCCGTGCCCAACCAAAGATACCCGTCCGTGGTTTGAGCGATAGCGCGGATGGTATCTTGCGGCAGTCCGTGTTGTTGGGTCCAGACATTACGGGAATACTGCGTGAGGCTCTTATGCGGATCGAGAGCGAATGCGCCGGGCGCGCACGCAAACGCAAGAACGGCAGCAGTCCAAGGTCGCCAATTCACTGATTTTCTTTCAGTATAACGCCGAGCCACACTGCGTTATACTCCGCATGGCGGTTCTCGACACAATGCCATCCGATGCTATTCGAATCCTGGTCACCGGCGGAACGTTCGACAAGGAGTACAACGAGCTCACAGGCGAGCTATTTTTTCAACGCACGCACGTTGCCGACATGCTGCGCCTTGGCAGGTGCGAGCTGGAGATTGAAGTCGAAACGCCGATGATGATCGACAGCCTGCAGATGTCCGATGAGGGCCGGGCGCTGATTCTCGCCCGCTGCCAGGCCGCGCCCGAAAGGCGTATCGTCATAACCCATGGTACCGACACTATGGAGCGCACCGCCGCCACTCTTGGCTCTAATCTCGCGGCCAAGACTGTGGTTCTGACGGGCGCCATGATCCCTTACACATTCGGCAGCTCGGACGGCATATTCAATTTAGGAACGGCGCTGGCATTCGCGCAGACGCTGCCCGCGGGCGTGTATATTGCCATGAACGGGCGCCATTTTCGATGGAATGCGGTGCGGAAAAATCGGGAGCGCGGGATTTTCGAGGAAATCTGAGCGGGTGAACGCGGATGAAACCGGAGCCACGCTCATGTGCGGACATACGCTGACGGCGCCCTGTCCCGCGGCCTACTTCTTCACCGCAGGCAACCCGATTGCGCCCATTCCCGCATGAGTGAGTGTTTCCCAGGCCATGTGGTGGTTGACGCCCGTGGGCCGGTTGCCCGGCAAAACCGCGGCCATCTTCGGCAGGTCGTAGCCGAGCCGGTTATGAAAATGGTTGTAGGCGATTTCCCACGTCGGATGCAAATGGAACTCGAGCTTTTCGGGCGGCGTGGCGTTGTTGGGAGGCAGGTATTGCGCCTGAAATTCCATGGCGGCCATGATCCGCGTGCCCTGCTCGCCATAAAGATCGACGCCTTGCTGGCGGGCGGTTTCGGCCGCATCCACCATACCTGCTAGCGCCATGTTCGCGTGGCCGGAATCCCGCGCCGTTTCCTGCAGGAGACCTTCCACCAGCGGTGGCGTAAATCCCTTATTCCCCCAGATCGCCGGACCGCAGCCCACCGGCTCGATCGGCTTCGGACCATCCGATTTCAAGTAAATGTATGCCGGCGCCCGCCCGCGCCACATCCGAATGCCGTGGTCGAACGCGGAGCGATTATCGGTGAACACACCGATGTTGATGACCGCTTCGCTCTGAGTGAGTTCCTTATTGCCGTTCTCGCACGTGCCGTGAATCAAAGATGGCAGGAACTGGGTGGTCAACATGTTCTGAAAACGGACAATCGACGCGTCGGGCCAGCCTTTGTACGTATAGCGGATGATCTCGGCGGCGCGCGGGAAAACATCGCCAGTCCAGGACGCCTGCACCTGGCCATTGGCATTGGTATGACCGCCGGTCAGAGTGCCGGACCACGCATCCATAATGCGGATGGAATTTTCGGCATAAGTCTTGTCGCCGGTAATATACCAAAGCAGCGCCTGGCCATAAGCCGCGTCGCTATCCGCCTGCTCGTCCTTGCAGCCGAGGTCCGGGTTCGAGTTGGACCCGCACTCCACCGTCGCTCGCGGATGCGGAGTGTAGTCGAGCGCGCCCCACTTGCTGGCCTTCAACGCCTCGAACGCGGATTTCTGCGGCTCGATTCCGGTCGCGACCCTCCGCTTGATTTCGTCTAGCTGGGCGCGATTGACCAGCACGCCGGGATGTACGAAGCCCGCGGATTTCGCCGGCTTGCCGGTCGTATTGGGCGTCATCACGACTTTTGTTTCCTTATAAGCCGGATTGCTGGTATCGGCGTTCGGATCCTTGGCCGGCGCCGCGATGAATGGAATCGAGCAGGTCGCGAGAATGGCGGCGCAAACTGTAGTGTGTTTCATGCTGTCCTCGCAATCGCATCCCGAAGCTGCGCGAGAAACTCGGGAACCACCTTGAACGGGTCGTAGGGCTTGCCTTGCGGCGACAGCGTCTCAATCGGCAGGTAGCCGCTGTAGCCCGATTTGCGGACGATCTTTAAGAGCCGGATCATGTCGGTGGGTACTTCGCTCTCTTCGCCGAAAACGCTTTGCTTGATTTGCCAGTTCACGGCATGCGGCGCTACTTCGGCGATATCCACGTATGGGTCCGGCGTTTTGAAATAACCCGTGTCCACGATTGATCCGCAGAACGGGGAGTTGACCGCCTTGACCAGCTCGAGTAACTGTTTTCCCGTCTGCAGGAAATCTCCATGGTTTTGCACGCCGATAATGACGCCGTACTTTTTCCCGTGATCCGCGCACTCTCTGAGATCCGACGCAATCCAATCCAGCACCTGCGGCCCGGCTCGCGCCTTTCGAGACCGATTCCCAGTTCTGCGCACGCATTTGCGTGTCCGCGAACACGCGAATCACCGGCGCGCCCAGGCGGGCGGCTACTTCGACAAACTCCTTGATGTGCCGGACTCCTTCATCGCGAACGCTCTTATCGGCGGTTGTGAAGTTGTTGCGCACGCCGGTTCCGCTGATCCCAATGCCCAGATCGGACGCGCGCTTCTTCAACTCGTCAATGTACGCGTCGCTGGGGCGCTTGGGATAATCGGGGAAAGTAATAACCGGTGGCATCGAATCCATCGAACTTATTCTTGGCAGCGAACTCCATCACCTGAATCAGAGTGATTCCCTCGCCGCGCCCCTTGATGCGGTCGTTCAACATCTTGTTGAAGGAGTACGCATTGAGAGATGGCTTGAGCGTCTGTTTTTTGGATGGCGTCTGCGCTATGACGACGCTAGCGGCCGCGGCGCCGACCGCGTTCCGGATAAACGATCTGCGATTGACTGGTATTCTCATCTGTGATTCTCCTATTTTTCCAGAGCGCGAATTTCCGCGTCCAACTGGCTCTGCTGCGCTGCGGTCAAATGCAGCGCGCTGTCGTTCCGAGCCGCCGTCTTCACCTTTAAGAGCATAGTCCTTCTCTCTTCCGGAGTAAGCGCTACATATTTGATAATGGCAGCGCTCAGTTCCTCTTCGGCGCCGAGCCCCGCTGGCGCCTCGGCTTTCTTGCCGTCATCCTTTTTCTTTCCGCCGCCGCTCTTAGATACGCTTTCCACTTCGGCGTCCATCCCTTTCTGTTGCTCGGGCGTGAGATAGGCGCGAACCTGACGGCGCGCCGCGAGCTTGATGGTGAGCATCACAGCTTGTTGTTCGTCGCGGCTGAAGGAGGTGAACTTGAGCAAGGGCTTTGTCACCGACTCTTCGTCATGCAAGAGCGGTTCGATTTTCAGCTCCTGTTCGCAAGTCAGGCCAAACTGGTCCGTCATCCGCTCCAGCAGCGAATGCTTGCCTGGAGGCAGTCCGGGGCAGGCCGGAGCCGTTGCCTGCGCGTTTGCCTGCGCGTGCGCCATTGCCGTTCCGATCAGTAGAAGGGCGGCGGCGCCGCCCGCGAGAGTAAAGTTTCGTTTGGACATAGCGATTTGATCCGTTCGTTCAGACCCTCAAAAACTGCACCGGAGCCCAAGCTGCATCTGGCGGCCCGCGCCCGCGGCGGTAATGGTTCCGGCGTTCGCCTTATCGAGTGTATCGGCCGGTTCCTGGAAGTTGGCGCGGTTGAGTACGTTGAATGCCTCCCACCGGAACTGCGCCTTGAAGCGCTCCCCTATCCGAAACTGCTTGGAGAGCGAAAGATTGATTGCGGCCATCCCCGGCCCCTCGAGAATGTTGCGCCCCGAATTGCCGTAGCGGAACGCGCTATCGGGCACGCTCTGGAACGCGTTCAGGTTGAACCACATGGTGGGAGACGAGTTGGGCAGTGACCCGTTGGCCAACCGATCGGGCCGAGTGGCTTCCGCGAGATCGATTGACGGTCCCGAGTACTGAGGCGTGAAGGGTTGACCGCTACGCGCCGTTCCGCTGCCCGCGAGTTGCCATCCCCGAATCAACGCCATCCCTCGGAACGGCAGCATATAGGCAAAATTCATGCTGAAGACGTGCCGCGAGTCGAAATCCGAGAGGCCGCGCTCGGCATTCAGATCGAATGAATTTTGAGCGCCCTGATATCCCCCCGCGCCGGCGTAGTTCAAGCCCGAGTTCTCATCGATCGATTTTCCGTAGGTGTAGTTGGCGCGGAAGAAGAGTCCGTTAGCTATCCGCTTGCGTACGGTAATCGTGCCGGCATTGTAGCTGGAGTTTTCGCCGAACGTATAGTATTCGATGTCGCCGTAGCCGCCGTACGGGCGGATGGTATAGGAGGGTGTCCGGATTTCCTGGTTCACGTCATACTTTCGCCCCAGGTGCGTGCCTTTGGAGCCGGTGTAACTGGTCTCAATCACCACGCCATGCCCGATTTCGTGCTCGATGGTAAGATTCCAGCTTTCGAGATACGGCGAAGGGGCGCGCAACTCCCACCCGCTGGTAGTCGTAGTGCCGGAAACCTTTGCCAGCGCATCCGGGAAGGGATTGGAGAGCGTCAGCAGATTGGGATTCGTAGTGGAACCGGTGAAGGACTGTGAGAGCGAATAAGGAAAACCGCCAGTGAGGTCGGTTCGCATCGCGCTGAGCCGCGAACCGGTATAGAAGATGCCGTAACCGCTGCGGATCACGGTGCGATTGTCGCCAAACGGACGCCAGGCGACTCCGAAACGCGGGGCCAGATTGTCGTAGTTGGGGTACACCAGCGAACGCGGCAGGCCGAGACTGGCGGCGGTGGTGACGAAGTTCGTTAACCCCACGCTGGCCAGTGTCGCGGCGAGATTCGGAACCGTACTGGTTCCCGCTATCACCACCGTGTCGAGCGACGGTACAAAGTTCGTCATCTGCCCCGCCTGCTCGTAAGGCGGCATCTGGAGCTCATAGCGCAGCCCAAGATTCAGCGTCACGTTTGGCAGGACCTTGAAATCGTCCTGGATGTAGGCCGCATAGTTGATCGCGAAGATGTGATTGGTGACAGTACCGATTTTGCGCGAAGTACTGCTGGGAAACCCAAGTTCGAAATCGGCGATGCCGTCCCCGGTTGTCTTGCCGTTAAACGTAAACGTCCCGTTGAAGTTCGAATTGGTTGGCTGATAATACTGCACGCGCAGAACATCGCCGCCGATGCGAACGGTATGGCGGCCCTTGCTCCAGGTGACGCCGTCGTTGAAGTCGAAATTGTTCACCACGTAGCGGATCGGATCGGAGGTGCTGTCGCCCAGCGTTTCAAAACCGGTGATGCTGAATTTGGGGAAGCCTTCGAGACTGGGATCGGTCGTGGTCCCGGGAATTCCGAGCTTCGCCGCCCAATCGGTTCCGGAAAACGCGCTCAACTCGCTATCGGTGGTCCGAGTCAGCCCCGCCCGAAATTCGTTAATCAACGTGGGGGTGAACAAGCGCGTCTCGGAGATCCCGAGCAACACCTGTCCGCTATCGGTGGTCGCAGGAAAGGTGCCGGTGGTGGTTCCGGCAAAAGGGTTGATGGAGGTTTCCCATCGCTGCATCACGCGCACGGCGAAGGAATCCTTGTCGCCGATTTTTTGATCCACTTTAAACAGGAAGTTATCCCAACTGTCGGCGCTGATCCCATACGACCTCTCATTGTTAGCTCCGACGAGGTTCGGCAGCGGATAGTAACTCAACGCCGCCAAGGCCGGCGCCGACATGCGTGCGGCGGGGATCCTATTGCCGGGAAAGCAGCCGGAGGCGTTGGCGGCGGTGCATGAGCCACTGGATAGCGGATCCTTGATCAGGATCAGCTTGCCAGTGGCGTCATACGATTGCGAGAAATCTCCCTGACGTTCGAGAAGGCTTGGAACCACTCCCAGATTTGTCGATCCGGAAACCTGGCGCTCGCTCTCCCAACTCGCAAGGAAGAAAGTCTTGTCGCGGCCATTGTAAAGCTTGGGAATGGTCACAGGGCCAGTAACCGTAGCCCCGAACTGGTTGCGGCGCAATTCGCTCTTGGCGGCGTCGAAGAAGCTGCGGGCGTCGAACAGATCGTTGCGCACGAATTCAAAGACGGCCCCGTGCAGGTCGTTGCCGCCGCTCTTCAGCGCCATGGTCACCACGCCGCCGGCAAGGCGGCCGTATTCCGCGGAGAAGCCCGATGTCTGCAGCTTGAACTCCTGCAGCGAATCGAGAGGCGGTCGCGCCTGCGCGCCCGCATCGCGCGGGTTAAAGTCGTTCAAACCGTCGATGGTCACGTTGCTGGCATCGGCGCGCGCGCCATTGACGACGTAGGGCGAACCCTTGGCGCTTTGCTCGGCCGGTTGAACGCCCGCCACCAGAAATGCAAGATCGTTGAAATCGCGTCCGTTCAGCGGCATCTCGGCGATTTCATTAGGGGCGATGACGTCGCCGCGGGTCGCGTTCTCGGTGTTTACCACGGGCGCGGCGGCCGTTACCTCAATACTTTGCGAAACCGATCCTACTTCCAGTGCGATGTCGATGCGCGCCGTCTGTCCCACTTGCAATTCCAAGCTGCGCTGCCGCACCTGCTTGAAGCCTTGCTTTTCGACCGTCACTTCATAGAGTCCGGGCTCGAGATTGGCCACCGTAAATTCGCCCTCGGCCTGTGCCTGGACGGTGCGGACGTCGTTGGTATTCACGTTCCGCACCTTCACGGAAGCGCCAATAACGCCGGCGCCGGAAGGGTCGGTAATCCTGCCGACTAAGGTCGCTGTGGGCGTCTGCGCCACGGCGACAGCCGCAAACATCAAATGGCGCTGGCGAGCGCAGCAAACAAGGTGCGCATCATTAATCTCCTTGTTTCGTTACTGCTTTGGATGCGGCGCCGGCGCGGTCGAACTGGGGGCCGGCTTGCCATCCACCGTATTTGGTTCCATCAACTCAATCCGCGTGCCATCGGGATCGTATAGATTGATCTGGCGTTTCCGGTTGACCCCTACCTGGATCGCCATCTCCTTGCCTTCGGGAGCTTTGTACAATCCCCGGGCCGCGCGCCTGGTCAGCTCTTCCAGCGCCTTCTCCGCGTCGGGAACCATCAACGATATGTGGTTCTTCGTGCCTCGCGCATCGGGCTCCGGGATCTTGCCGTACAGCATGAATTCCACGTAATCGGACCCTTCCGGTACGCGCATATTGACCCAGCTCAGCACGTTGGGATTGCCGCCGCCGCGCCAGGTTTCCTTGAACCCCAGGATGCCGCCGTAGAAGCCCATGGATTTATCGAGATCGCCGACCAGGAAGCCCACGTGCATGATATGGTCGGAGATCCGGGTTGCCGGCATGTCTTTACCAGCGTGCTGGGAGGTCCAGCTATCTGGCTGATACTCAACGATCTCCACGATATGACCGTCGGGATCCTTCACATTGAAGTTCTTGTTGCCGGTCTGACCTTTGGGAACCGGCCCCTTGGCCGCATTGCCCATGGGTTCAATTCCTTTTGAGAGCAGGTAATCGCGCATGCGGTCGGCGTTATCGGTGTAGATCGAGATATGGTTCAACTGGCCTTCGCCGCGGTCGGCTTCATTGAAAATCTCGATATACTGGTTATCGTTCACTTTGACAAACGCAATCCGGACACCCGGATCGCCATTCTTCTTAGGTAAAGTGAACGGCTCGGCAAACCCCAGGAACTCCTCGTAGAACTGCCGGGTTTTGGCCAGGTCTTTTACATAGATCGCCATGTGAGCGACTCCAAGCACTTTCGGCCGGCCCAACGGCGGTTGCGCCGGAAGCGTCGTGACCGCCGCAAAGAATGCGAGAATCGTTTGGAATTTCATTGCGCGCCTCCTACGGGTAACATACGCTAGTGTGCATCCTAGCCGGGCTGGCCTGGGGGAACAAGTTAATTCACTGTCAAGGATAGGGCTTGGCGCATCCACGTATCTTTTCAGCTACTTCAGGGCCTCGAATTAACGTAAAGAGCAGCGTTAAGAGGCCTCGCGCGCTATAATAAATCAACTGACCCAAATGTCTCAGGGGCCTGGAGTCAAAGTTGCGGATGGCCGCCGTCTCCTTGTCGAACGGCTTGCCCTCAGTTCCTATCTCAACCGTTCCGCACGATTACGGGATCTTCTCCTCTACCTGACCGAGAGAGTTTTGGAAGACGAAGCGACCGAAGTGCATGAGCAGGAGGTTGGCCATAACGTCTTTGGCCGGCCGCTCGATTACGATACCACTGCCGACAACATCGTCCGCGTCCATGCGTCGATGCTGCGCAAGCGCCTGGAGCAATATTTTGCTACAGAAGGCGCCGGCGAAACGATCGTCATGGAGATTCCCAAGGGCAACTACGCGCCGGTATTTCGCGAGCGTTATAAACCGTCGCCCGAACCGCTGGTACTGAAATCTCTGCCGGCCGTCGAACGGCCGCGGCGGGATCGCCGCCTGATAGCGGCAGTCGTTTGCGCGCTGCTGTTCGCCTGTTCCACTGTCATCCTGCTGTTCCGCGTTCAGGCGCCAACATCGGCGCGGGCTTCGGTGTCTTTAAGCGGTACGACTGTCCGCCTTTTCTGGTCGCAGATTCTTCGCGCCGACCGCGCCACCGATATCGTGGTGGACGACGGCGCCGTTGGTCTTTACCAGGAGCTCACAGGCCATCCGCTGTCTTTGACCGAATACTACGACCGCAGCTATCTGCGCGGCATTCCGACTTTCGCCGCTGCGACCGGCTTGGACCCACAGGTACTAGCGTCCATGGTTCTCCGGCGACAGTCCAGCTTCGCCGATACCGGTTTTTCGTGGAAACTCTCGCAATTCGCGGCCGCCGGCGGGATGCGCGCGAATTTGCGATTTGCCCGCGATTACTCGTTCCGGGATCTCAAGGCCAATAATGCGATCCTGCTGGGCAACGGCCGGTCAAACCCGTGGCTGCAATCTTTTGAACCAAAGCTGGGCATTCGCTGGGAGTTCGATAAGAACGAGGCAGTCTATTATCCGGTGGATAGCTGGCAATCGAACCGCGGCTTTCCAACCGGTCAGCCGGGTGAAGCTCATGAAGGGTACTTTTCCTTGGCTCTGCTGCCGAATCTCGGCGGCACCGGCAACGTGCTGCTGATTTCGGCGACCGGCGGTAGCGCCAGCAATGCCGCGGCGGATTTTCTCGCGGACGAACGGTCCCTGAGCGAGCTTCGCAAGCAACTTCCCGGTACCAAGGACCGGTCGTTTCCGCCTTTTGAGGCGCTTATCAAGGCTAAGGGGCGGAGCAGTATTCCTGGCGACGCTTCAATCGTGTTGTGCCGCTCGGCCGGACGATAATCAGCCGGCGACCGGCGTTAATTTTTTCTTCTTGACCTTGTTGGCGTCGGCGGCGCGCAATTCCTGCAGTTTCTTCCATTGATCATCGGTGAGGATTGGCTTGATTTTCTCATCCGTAGCTTTGCGGATCTCGGCTTTCTTTTTCGCCTGATCCTCGGCGCTCAAGCCACTATCAGGGAGCGCCCGCACCTGCTTGGCGTCGTCGGCAAGGATGGGATCGAGCCTGGCCTTCTGATCGGCGGTCACATTCAATTGACTCACCATGCGCTGAACCGGGGACGGAGGATGGGTTTGAGGAGTAGCCGCGATGGATGAAAGCGAGACCGTTAGCGAGAGCAGGAAATACATACGGGTGTTCATAGGCGTTGGCGTTCCCTATGCGAGTATAGCAATCTGCCGCGGCGCTGTTGTGTGCGGCCTTAGGTTGCCGACTCCGATTCTATTCTGACAAACTTGTCAAGTGATCCAAGGTTTCCGCCGCCAGAGACGCTCCCCGCAGCTACGCCGAACTGCGTCTGCGGACGATGCCGCCACAGCTCACCCATCGAGCGCGCGTTCACACGAGTGTGAACGCCGCACGCAAGAGTGCGTGCGCCACAACATGCGCAGGCTGTATCCGTTGTCTGTATCTTTGTTTCTCATCTTGCCCGCGCACGCCGATATTCAATTCCATGCCAGGCAGATGACGGATGCCAGGATTCCACGCGGCAAGGGCGAGTGTATCATCCGTCTGATGGTGGATCGGCAGGTGGAGGTTTCGCTCCACGGCGATACGATTGGCGTACATACCCTGACGGGATCCGATGCACGCGACGACGGTTCCGAATGCAGCGCGCCGCTGCCGGATCGGGCGCTGGACGGATTCACATTTGAGGCCAAGAAGCGCCACGGCGAGGTCAGGCTGGTGTCGGAGCCCTCAGGCCGTAACAACTACGCCGCGACGGTATTCATCCACAACAATGCGGCCGGCGAAGCGCAATACGAGCTGCGCATTCGGTGGAACGCGCCTCCTGCGGCCGGCGCCATTAACGCTAACAATGCGATTCATTCCGCCGCGCGCGGAGCCGGGAAGGCCGCACTGAACGAAGCCGCTCCAGTAACGCTAGGCGATGCGACCGTGGACATCGACCGCGGGGGTAAGATCGCAGTTACGTTTCAGATTGGCCATTCGGCTTCGGCGGCCTTTACTGGAACGGCCATGAGCTGGGAGGGCGGCGTATTGAAGATGGACGCCGCGGCCGATCAGCGCTTCCTCCACTTAAGGGGACCGATGTATCTTTACTTTGATGCCAGTAAGCAGGTGTATAAGATCGCAATGGATGCAACTAATGGTAAGGATCAGTTACGCATTAGTTGGGAGCGGAAGTAGCCATGGCGGCCTTTTCGGGGACCGGCGCGGCGCGGCGTTGCAGCGCATCGGCCAAACCTAGCTTATCGGCGAGTAACTCCAGAATGCCGACGCCGGTAAATCCTCCGGCAATGCCCTGCAGGAACGCTCCGGAGGTGGTGTGGAGCAGGCTATCGGTGAATGCCAGACTGTGCTCCGGGTCCAAGGGATGGAGCGAATATTCCGCCATCAGAAGCGCTACCACTCCGAATACGGCGCAAAACACGGCGTTTCCCACCAAGCCGGGGTTCCAGCAGTCGCCGGTTTTTCTGGGCAGGATATCCCATGATTCGCCGCTGTAGTAGAAGAATCGGGCCAAGCCTCCGATCATTCCTCCGCCCAAAGCCACGAGCACTAATATCCATAGGGCTGTCACTACAAATAACTGAATCGAGAAGACGTCCACGCCGCGAGTGGAGACGCGGATTGCCGGTCTTACTCCGGATTGCTGCGCCACAAACACGGTGTTGGCTTCAGTGGCGCCACTTTCCACGACGACGGATTCCGGATCGAACTTGCCCGAATCGGCATGGAAGGTAACCGTCCGCCGGAACTCGGTCGCCGCCTCCTGATCGATCTCTTTCTTAAGAAACAATGCGGTTACCGGAGTGCGGACATTCCGGTTCACTTCGCGCGGAACGATAAGATTAAGTCTGGCCACGGAACTCTGGAATCCCAAGCGCTTCTCGGCCGCGCGCAACGGTTCGCTCTCCACCGTGGCGAATAGGTCAAGTTCCCCCGCAGAAGGCTGTTCGCTCACCGATAGAAGCACGTAG
The DNA here is from genome assembly GCA_963723015.1 of Bryobacterales bacterium. Taxonomy (GTDB): domain Bacteria; phylum Acidobacteriota; class Terriglobia; order Bryobacterales; family Bryobacteraceae; genus PALSA-243. The sequence goes on along the minus strand of CAVRPF010000010.1, from coordinate 31,051 downwards.
GCTTGAGGGACTTGTGAGGACAGAACCAGAGGGTTCGGAGTCAGGTGGATGGCTTCCGCGTCGGCGGAAGAACGCATCGAGACCGTCCACGCGCCGGCGAGCCGGGGCAGAGGGATATTGTCCTGGTCGGCGACCTGCAATCGCAAGAGCACGTTCTGGGCGCCGACGGGGATGCTGGCGGGGTTGTCGTCAAAGGCGAGAGAGACCGGCCGCGGTTCCTCAAACGTCAAGGCGGTCTGCGTGGACCTTCCACCCAGCACCCGCGCAGAGATGGTCACGGATCCCGGATGGGTTGTCTGAGCCTGTACATCAAGGCTCGATTGCTCACCCGGAGGGACGATGACAATGAGCGATCCGTTGGCGGGCCGGGTATTCCGGCCCGAGTAGAGCAATACGCACGCCGGCGAGCTATCAATGCGGACTTGAGTTTCCGCCGAACTCACCTGGTCGAGAGTCACGACGAACGGCGACAGACTCTTTCCATTGGCGGGAACGGAATGCACGCCTGTGACTACAATCTCCGCATTCGGAGCGCTCGCCGCGAAGACACTCGGTAGAAGAAATCCGGACGACGCCCTGGATGGCACGACGGTCACCAGGACAGCCGCGCCCTCAAGATCCTTGGAAAGGACTCGAATCAACACGCGGCCGCGCTTCAATCCAGCAAATGGGACATTTACTTCGCGCTGCCCGGGCATGGCTTGGACATTGCGGCGGACGTCGACTATTCCCGGGATCTCAGGCTGCAGCTCGATCGCGCGGGCGGCGTCATTAGAGGTCGGCTTATAATTCCGATCGAGGAAGGTTACGGTCAGGGTGCTTTGAGCGCCAGGCGGAATAGTGTTCCGTACCATCCTCACCTGAAGGCGCAACGGCTGCGGAGCGTAGGCCTGGCAAAATGCGGAAGGTATCGCGCACAGGCCGATAACAAGGACCGGCGCGTAAAACAACAACGGCAACGGACTAATGCGGCTCTGGCGTGGCATGTGCACTCCTTCCGCCCTTCCAGCGATCCGGCCGGGCGGTTCAAAAACCTTTTCCCAAAAGAAAAGTGAGTTTGATGAATCAAACGTTTCAATCGCGGCGCGGCCGCCGATGCGGACTGCCAATTACAGCGACTTATAGCGACGGCTCGAGGCAATTAGCGGAATTGCGAGGAGTTGGGACGAACAAAGCCAAACGACACGCAAACAATCGCTTCATTACTTTCGCAGATGACCCTCAACTATTATAAGGATGTACTCAAACAGGCGCAGCAGAGCTTCTATTGCGCTCTCGGCATTGCGGCGCTGGGCACACTATTTTTCATTTGGGCCGCCTGGCTGGCGATGAGTACGGCGACGTTTCCAATGGCTAAGTTGAGCCTGATCGCCGGCGGACTAATCGCTAATGCCCCATCAACTTTTCCACGTGTTTCGCCAGGATGTCGCATTCCAGGTTCAGCCGCGCACCGGGCTTGTAGCTCCCGAGAGTCGTATGGAAGTAAGTGTGCGGAATAATCGTAACCGACACAACATACTCTTCGATAGCGGCCACGGTCAAGCTAATGCCATCCACGGCGACCGATCCTTTGAACACCAAATAGCGATCGAGATCCACCGGCACGCGAAGGCGCAGCCACCAGTTGTCGCCGCCTAGAGCTTCGAGCGACAGTAACTCGCCCGTGCCATCCACATGACCCTGGACAATGTGGCCGTTCAGCCGCCCTCCCGCGGCCAGCGGGCGCTCCAGGTTCACGCGCGATCCCGCTTGCAAATCGCCGAGATTGCTGCGGCGGAGGGTTTCGGGCGCGAGATCGGCGCTGAACCCGTGAGATTGCACATTTACAGCCGTCAGACATACGCCGTTCACGGCAATGCTGGCGCCTTCGGTCAGATCGCTCAACACGGTGGCGCAGCGGACGCGCAGGCGCTCGCCCACCGATTCCACTACGCCCAGCTCTTCAACAATCCCGGTGAACATAGCCTTCCACCGCGAATTCATCCGGCGGTATGGGATGCACTACAACATCGTGAATGCGGATCGCGTCGGACCGCTTCCGCCGTCCAATGCCGCCGGCCAGCGGCAGGGCTTCAACACCACCCAAAATCTTGGGGCCGTAGTAGAAAAAGATGCGGTCGATGCAGCCGCATTCGAGCGCGGCCCAGTTCAACTTGCTGCCGGCTTCGATCATCAGCGATAGATACCGGCGCTCGCCCAGCCAATCGATTACGCCGCGCAGATCGGCGCGTCCGCCCGGGCCATCGAAGCTCAACACCTGGACGCCGCGCGCTTCCAAAACTTTCCGGCGTTCCGCGGATGCGGCCGAAGTCGCCACCGCGACCACATCGCCAGCGGCGCTGCGCACCATTTTTGAATCGGGCGGCAGGCGAAGCTGCGAATCCATCACGATGCGCAGCAATGGGCGGTTCCGCGGCAGGCCGGTGCGGTCGGTGAGCAGCGGGTCGTCGGCCAGCACCGTGCCGATACCGGTGAGGATGGCATCGTGATCGTGGCGCAACTCCTGGACGTGCGCGCGAGCACGGGCGCTGGTGATCCATCCGGCATTATCGTCGGGCGCCGAGATTTTGCCATCGAGCGTGATCGCCGTCTTGAGCGTCACCAAGGGACGACGGGTACGCATGCAGTGCAGAAAAGGTTCGTTGAGCTTGGCCGCTTCAGCGGCGAACTCGGTCGCGATCTCCACTTCAATGCCGGCCTCGCGCAAGCGGCGGAAACCGCCGCCCGAGACCAGCGGATTGGGGTCTTCCAGAGGCGCCACCACGCGCGCGACGCCCGCCGCGATAATGGCGTCCACGCAGGGCGCCGTGCGGCCCTGATGCGCGCAAGGTTCCAAATTTATGTAGAGAGTGGCGCCTCGAGCCCGGCCGCCGGCTTCCGCCAGCGCCACGATTTCCGCATGCTGCAAACCTGCATACGTATGAAATCCGCGGCCGACCGCTTCGGTTCCCTGCGCCAGCACCGCGCCCACCAGGGGGTTTGGACTGGCCAGCCCGCGGCCTTTCCGGGCGAGGTCCAAAGCTTCGCGCATGAAGGCCCGATGCATTATTCGAAGAGCGACTCGATAAACTTTTCGGGATCGAACGGCAGCAGATCGTCGATTTTTTCGCCCACGCCGATGTAGCGGATGGGCAGGTTCAGCTCGCGCGCGATCGCCACCACGATGCCGCCCTTGGCCGTGCCGTCGAGCTTGGTGAGCGCAATGGCTGTGACCCCGGAATTTTCCGTAAATTTGCGCGCCTGTTCCAGGCCGTTCTGGCCGGTGGTGGCGTCGATGATGAGCAGCACTTCGTGGGGCGCTTCGGGAATTACTTTCCGGGCGGTGCGGCTCATTTTTTGCAGCTCGGCCATCAGGTTCTCTTTGGTTTGCAGGCGGCCGGCGGTATCGACGATGACATAGTCCACCTCGCGGGCGCGCGCCGCGCTTACGGCGTCGAAGACCACCGCGCTGGGGTCGCTGCCCGCCTTCTGACGGATCACCGGCGTGTTGGTACGCTCGCCCCAGATCTCGAGTTGCTCGATGGCGGCGGCGCGGAAAGTATCGGCGGCGCAGAGCATCACCGAGCGCCCTTCACTTTTAAACCGGCTGGCTAGTTTGCCGATGGTGGTGGTTTTACCTGCGCCGTTAACGCCAATCACGAGGATCACTGCGGGCGGATCGGTCACCCGCGCCGGCGCGCGTTCGCTGGCTTCGAGGATCTCGAGAAGATGCTCACGAATGAGTCCTTTTAACTCGGCGGCATCGTTGAGCTGATGCCTTCCCGCGCGTTCGCGGATGCGGTCGAGAATCTCGGCGGTAGCGCCTACTCCGATGTCCGCGGAGATGAGCGTATATTCGAGCTCATCGAGTAGATCGGCGTCGATCTCCTTCTTTCCCTGAATGGCGTCTTCGAGCGCGTTCACCAGACCGGCGCGAGTCTTTTGGACGCCGCTCTTGAGCTTCTCGAGAAGGGACGGCTCTTGCTCCACCGTGCCGAACAGGGTTTGAATCATTTTGAGGACTATTTTAGCAGGGGGCCCATTGCGGGCCAGGTCCGTCGACGCGTGGCCGATCTATTCACCTTGATCGGCAGAAGACGCGGTCTGCGCTTTGGTAGCCTCGCCGGTAATAACCGATCCCATTCCCGTTATTGAGCCGGATGACTCCTCGCTCAAGTCTTCATCGGCCAATTCTTCGGTTTCAATCGCGCCGTTCTGCTGCATAATCTTGCGCGCCTTCTTTTCGGCTTCCGCAGTCACCCCGTGAACCGTGATCAACGCGCCGCCGCGTCTCACGCCCTCGGCGTAAAAGCCGGCTTCATCCTCGGAAATACCGTGCTCTCTCAAGAGTCCGACTACGCCGCCCGCCGCTAAGCCGAGGCTCAGACCGCCGACCCCCATGGCAAGCGGTCCAGCGGCCACCAGGGGGCCAAAATCGGGGATCATCACCGCGATCACTCCCAGCGCTACCCCGATCGCGCCGCCAAAGTATGCGTCCTGCGCGATTTCCGATTCGGCCCCGGTTCCGCCCAGCGGTCCCAGAACCGGCAGTTCATGGCCGCCTGTATCTCCGGCGACAAAGCTCACTTCGTCGCGGCTGAATCCGCCGGCGAGAAGCTTCTCCTGGGCCGTCTCTGCCGCGGCTCGCGTCCGGAAAAATCCGGCAATGGTCTTTGACATAGCAGATAGCATACAGCAGAAGGAGGGGCGGTGGGGTCACGCAAATTGCGAGCAAATACAGCGCTTACCGAAATCTCACTTTCACGTCCGGGCGGTTTTCCAAATGCGTGGTCTCGATGAAGCGTACCCGCGCCGGCGTCGAGTTCATGACCACCGATTGCGTATGCGCGCCATCGCCGGTGAAGCGCACGCCACGCAGCAGGTTGCCATCGGTCACTCCGCTGGCTGCAAATATTAGCATTTTGCCGGGGGCCAGCTCCGGGGTGGCGTAGATCCGCTTCACGTCGCGAATGCCCATGGCCTGCATGCGCTCTTTCTGGGAGTCGTCGTTCACCACCAGCCGTCCCAGAATTTCACCATTCAAGCAGCGCAGCGCAGCCGCCGTCAAGACGCCTTCCGGCGCGCCGCCCGTTCCCATGACGGCATGCACGCCCGTGCCCGCCACCGCCGCCGCTATTCCCGCCGAAAGATCGCCGTCCGAGATCAGCCGGATGCGGGCGCCCGCGTCGCGAATATCCGCGATAAGTTTGTGATGGCGTGGCCGGTCGAGCACCACCACTACCAGATCGTCGATGCCGCGCTGGAGCCGGCGCGCAATGGATTTCAAGTTATGCTTCACGGGCGCATCCAGATCCACCGCGCCTTTCGCGGCCGGTCCCACCACGATCTTCTCCATGTAGCAATCGGGCGCGTGCAGCAGACCGCCCTTTTCCGATGCGGCCAGCACCGTGATGGCGCCGGCGCCGCCCGTGCAGCACAGGTTCGTGCCCTCCAGCGGATCTACCGCGATATCCACCGTCATGCGCTCGCCATCGCCAGGCGCGGGTTCGGCGCCTACTTTTTCACCGATATACAACATGGGCGCCTGGTCGCGCTCGCCTTCGCCAATCACGATCGCGCCTTCGATGGGTATGGTATCGAGCGATCGCCGCATGGATTCCACTGCCGCGCGGTCCGATCCATCGGGATCGCCCATGCCCATAGTGCGCGCCGACGCGATGGCCGCGTCTTCCACGACCCGCAAGACTTCCAGCGAAAGATCGAACATGTGGTAGCTTTCTCCTCATGGACGATAACACAGTGCTGGTGCTGGCCGACCCCACCGAGCCGCAGCTCGCCATGCTCGCGGACCTTCCGGAGAAGACCGGAGTCGTGGTGGGAAATTCGCGCGAAGCCTTTACTCGCGCCGCTCCGGATGCCAACGCGATTTTCAACTGGTCCGGCTCGCGCGCGCTCCTGCGCGATGTCTTTCTGATGACGCCCAATGTCCGCTGGGTCCACTCGCGCTCCGCCGGACTCGATAGCGTGCTGTTTCCCGAGCTCGTCGAGAGCCCTGTGCCGCTCACTAACGGAACCGGGGTCTTCAGCCCATCTCTGGGTGAGTTCGCGCTCGCCGCGATTCTATACTTCGCGAAAGATTTCCGGCGCATGATCCGCAACCAGATGGCGGGCCGCTGGGAGCAGTTCGATGTGGTCGAGATTTCCGGGCAGACTGTGGGGATCGTGGGCTACGGCGATATCGGCCGCGCGGTGGCCACTCGCGTCCGGGCCTTGGGCATGCGCGTCCTCGCCGTGAAGCGCCATGGGCCGCCGCTCTATAACGTGGACCCCTTAGTGGACGGGATCTATTCGCCCGAAGATCGCGTCGATATGATCTCCCGATGCGATTACATTGTGGCGTCGGCTCCGCTGACGCCGGAAACGAAAGGCATGATCGGCGAGGCCGAGTTCGCAGCTATGAAGCCCTCAGCGGTCGTGATCAACGTGGGCCGCGGGCCGGTTATCGATGAAGACGCGATGCTCAAAGCGCTGACGGAAGGCCGGATCAAAGGCGCCGGTCTGGACGTCTTCACGCACGAGCCGCTGCCACCCGGTCATCCGATCTATCGATTGGAAAACGTGCTGCTCTCGCCGCATTGCGCCGACCACACCGCCGACTGGCTGGATCAGGCCATGCGATTCTTCCTCGAGAACTTCGCGCGCTTCCGCAAAGGCGAGCCGTTGCGCAACGTGGTGAATAAGAAGCTGGGGTATTAGGGCCGGGGACGGAGAGCCGAAAATGGCGCCTGCAATAGGTCGTTTCGCAATCCTGGTTTTGTCATTGTCTCTGTCCTCCTCACTCTGCGGACAGACTTCCTCACTCTCGGGACAGGTCGTCTTCAGTCGGCGCGTCTACAAAGAGCTTGGAGCAACTTATCAGCAAGTTTGGATTTGGAATCCGTCAAACGGCGCCCTAAAAGCTCTGACTCACTCGTCCCGTAACCATTTTTTCCCAGCTTGCAGCGGCGGCAAGATTACGTTTGTCTCATCCCAAGAAGAGTGGGACGACAACTCGAAGCTGTGGAGCTTCGATCTCGCGAACGGTGAAGAACGGGAAATCGGCCCGGCGCCCGCGCCGCCCAGTCACGAACCGACTCCAAAGAACGGGTGCAATACATTCGCCCAGGCCGGGAGCCTCGAAGCTTGCGGTAAGGACGAGGAGTTGTCCGTTTCGCGGGCCGGCAAGTTAATCGGTCACTTTAATATACAGACCAACGGATGTCCGATCGACAATCGCGGAACCATGGGTAAGTGTGACACACCCATCTTATCCCTTGACTGGTCTCCCGACGCGAAGTGGCTGCTGGTGGGGGCACTGGGTCTGAACACCGGCAGCTCTGCCCCGCAATTCGATTACTATGCGGTCGACGCTGCCGCGATGAAGCTTACTAAGGTTGCGAGCGCAAGCCAATATGGTATTTTGTGGCTGCCCGGAAGCGAGGAGCTTCTCTACACCACGCCGGAAGATCTCGCTCCATTACCGGGCGCTCACCGCCCGAGCAATGTCTGGGTGCAACAGCTCGTGTTGTTCAATCCAGCAACCGGAAGAGCCGCCGCGGTTACCTCTGGCCTATCCGATAACTTTGATGCGTCGTTGTGCGGCCGGTAAGCCGGCGCATGCGGCGCGAGGTTAGCGCTTGGACGGGGTCTTTGGCGTGGCGCCGCTCTTCTTAATCAAATCCGTTAGCAACTCTACGGCCTTGTCGATAGGCAGGATGTCGGCAAGATCGATGGGCGTTCTGCCGCCGGCGTTCCTCTCGTCGAGCGGGGCGCCTTTGTCGGCCAGGAACTGGATCACTTTGCAGATCTCGGGTTGGGTGGAGGTGGCCATAGTCCCGCTCACCGAGGCATGCATCAAGGTCGCCCCGCTGGTAGTAACGGCCTTCACGTCCGGGTCCAGCGCATAGACGTCCTTCACGATCTCCACGTGGCCGCTGCCGACGGCGGACATCAAAAGCGTCGTGCCATCCTGGGCCTTGAGTTTGGGATCGGCGCCGGCCGCGACTAGCGCGCGCACGACGTCCGGGTGGTTCGCCTTAGCCGCCATCATCAACGGAGTTTGCTCGCCCGCGGCGGCGCGAAAACCGCCGCCACCACCGCCGCCGCCGCGCCCACCTCCGGCGCCCGTCTTGGCAGTGCGGGCGTTGGGATCGGCGCCCTTGGCAATTAGCTTCTTCACCAATTCCACATCGCCCGATTGCGCGGCCGTGTGCAACGGAGTATTTCCGCCGCGATCGGCCACGTTCGGATCGGCGCCGCCATCCACCAGGGCCGCGGCGGCCAAAGTGCTCTTATAGGATGCGGCCACGAGTAACACCTTCGTGCCGTCCGGCAGCGCGAAATTTGCATCGGCGCCGGCGGCCAGCAGTTCGCGCACGGATTTCGGATCGTTCTTGATGGCGGCAAATACCAGCGGGGTGAAACCGCTTTTGGAAGCGGCATTTATCTCGGCCTTGTTGTCGATTAAGGTCTGCACGACGTCGGCGTGCCCCTCGGCCGCCGCCCACATGAGAGCGGTTTGCCCTTTGCGCGACTCCGCCAGGTTCACGTTGGCGCCGTGGGCGATCAACTGCTTTACGGTCTCGGCGCTGCCCGCATTAGCGGCGATCATGAGCGCGGTCTCGCCATCCCAGCGCGCGGCGGCTGGATCGGCGCCGGCTTTAAGCAAACGCTCGACGAGCACGGCATCGCCATTGGCCGCGGCGAGCGTGAGCGGCGTTTCGCCGTATTCGTCGGCGGTCTTGGGGTCGGCGCCCGCGGCGAGCAGGAGGTCGGCCGATTGGCGATCGTCCAGATATGCCGCCCAAGCGAGCGCGGTAGCGCCGTCGGGCTGCGCCGCGTTGACATCGGCGTGTTGGGCTAATAGCTCAGTTACGGCCTTGGGATCGCGGCGCTTGACGGCGTCGGCGAGGCGAAGGTCGGTCGCGGCTGCGCAGGCGGCGGCGAGGAGGAGGGCGGCCGAGGCGACAAATAAAACGCGTTCACACGAGTGTGAACGCGGCACGCAGGAGTGCGTGCGCCACAATCTCAGATCAATCAGCACAGTATTCTCTTAGACCGAGAGGTATTCCAGTTCGCCGGTCGCGTCGCCGAAGTGTTCCGTGTGGACACCGGACATATCGAGCAAGCTCACCAGCAGATTGTTCAACGGCGTGTCCTTGGCATAGTTGAGGTGACGCCCGCCTTTGAGCTGACCGCCGCCCGAGCCCAATACCGCGGTCGGAAGCTCGTGGTGCGTGTGTACATTGGCATCGCCGAGGCCGCTGCCGTAAATGATCAGACTGTGATCGAGCAGGTTGCCGTCGCCATCCGGCGTGGACTTCATCTTCTGCAGCAGGTAGGCGAACGTCTCCACCAGGTGCGCGTCGATCTTGGCGACCTTTTCGATCTTCACGGGATCGTTCTGATGATGCGTGATGGAGTGATGACCGTCGGAGATGCCGATGGAGCGATACGGCCGGTTGCTGCCCGCCTTGCCCAACATTAAGGTAATGACGCGGGTCATGTCGGTCTGATAGGCGATCACTTGCAGATCCATCATCAGCCTGGCATGATCTTCGAACTCTTCGGGGATGGAACTGGGGCGCTCCATGATGGGGAGGCGCAGTTGCGTGTTCTGCTGCTCGGCTTTCTGAATGCGGCGCTCGATATCGCGGATGGCGTCCAGATATTCGCTGAGCTTGGTGCGGTCGCTGTTGCCGATCTTGGTTTCCAGCCGGTCGATGCTGCCGGTGACGTAGTCGAGAATGCTGCGCTGCTCCTTGAGCATGGCGAGGCGCGCTTCGGGATCGGTACTCTCGCCATCGCCGAAGAGGCGCTCGAAAACGGTGCGCGGATTGACTTCCACCGGTAGAGGCGTGGTGTCGCCGCGCCAGCAGACGGTATTCGTATACGCGCAGCTATAACCGGAATCGCACCCTCCGGCCAGCGATGGCCCTTCGAGGCCGAGCTCGAGCGAAGCCAGTTGCGTGTATTTTCCAAATTCCCTGGCGGCGAGCTGGTCGGCGGAAATTCCCGCGCGGATGCCCACGCCTTCGGTCTTCTTGGGATGGACGCCGGTGAGCCACGTGGCGCCTTCGCGCGCGTGGTCGCCCGCACCATCTCCCAGCGCGCGGCCATTGACCTGCGCCAGTCCCGTGAGCACGTTCATATTCTCGCGGAAGGGCTCCAGGGCTTTCATCGTAGGCGTAAATTCAAAACCCGTGCCTTCGGTTTTCGGCATCCACCGATCCAGAATCATGCCCACGGGATGATAAACAAATCCCAGACGGACCACCGGTTTGACAGTTCCGGCGCGAGCCAGGGCGGGAACCATCGAATCGAGCAGCGGCAAGGCTAAAGCTGTGCCAATACCACGCAGAAAAGTGCGGCGGTGTAAGTGTTTCCGGGTTACGATCATGGCGCCTGAGTCCTCCTCATCTGAAAGGGCGTACTTCTTACGATAGCAGTAATAATGGCCGACATGCGATAGTTCTGCGGCGCGCTCTGACGCATAATCGCGCGCACCGCCGGCATATCATAATATTCCAGTCCGCGGCCCAAAGCATAGGTCAGCAACTTCTCGGCGACTACAGTATCGAACTGGTCGCGGTAGGTCGAGACCAGAAGCTTTTTCAAACCCGCCGGTCCCTCAAACTGAAGGCCCCCGGGGAGCTTGCCAGTGGCGTCGATGGGGTTGCCGGAATCCTTATCGCGCCATTTGCCGACGCCGTCGAAGTTCTCGAGCGCGAACCCAATCGGGTCCATGCGCGCGTGGCAGGATGCGCAAATCGCATTCGACCGGTGCAGGTCCATCTGCTCGCGCATAGTGAGCGGCCTTCCATCTTTCGCGTGCGGATTCAGCTCCGGAACGTCGGCTGGCTTCGGCGGCGGGGGCGAACCGAGCAGGTTGTCGAGAATCCATTTGCCGCGCTGCACCACCGAAGTCCGGTTGGGATATGACGTGACGGTGAGAATGCTGCCTTGACCCAGCAGGCCCCCTCGGTTGGGATCGGTCAGCTCCACTTTGCGGAATTGTGAACCGTAAATGTTGGGGATCCCGTAATGCTCGGCCAGGCGCTGGTTGAGAAACGTATAGTTCGCGTCCAGCAACTCGGTAACGCTGTGGTCCTCGCGCAGGATGTTGCGGAAGAAGAGCTCCGTTTCCTGCTGGAAGGATTGGCGCAGGCTCTCGTCGAACTCGGGGAAGGCATCGGGGTCGGGCTTCTGCTGCGAGAGATTGCGAATGTAAAGCCACTGGCCGGCGAAGTTGGAAACCAGCGAATCCGAGCGCGGATCGTCGAGCAGGCGGCGCACCTGGGCATCCAGAACGGCCGGATCCTTCAGCTTGCCTTTTTCCGCCAGATCGAGCAATTGGTCGTCGGGAACGCTGCTCCACAGGAAAAAGGAGAGGCGCGAGGCCAGCTCGAAATCGCTAAGACGGTAGATGCTGCCGGGGGCCGCGCCGCGCGGGTCCTGCTCGATGCGAAACAGAAAGTCGGGAGAGACCAGCAGCGCGCGCAAGGCCTTTTCAATGCCAAAGTCGAAATCGCGCTCGGTGCGTCCGCTCTGGTAAAAAGTCAGCAGCGGTTTGAGATCCGAATCGGTAACGGGCCGGCGAAACGCGCGGCGGGCGATGGTGGCGAGGATGGTGCGCGCGCACGGCTCTTCATCCTTAGCCGCGGCCGGATGGCACACGAAAATTCGGGCGCGGCTGGGGGTATCGCCGGGGCCCGTGATGTTATAGGGTCCATCGAGACTGATGCCGGTAACCTGCGGGGCGCCGCCGCCGGCGGGAACTTCAAAACGCTTGAGCTTGGCGCCATCGAGACGCAGGTCGAGCTCGGCGGGCGGAGGCGGCTCGGCGGCCTGGCCTCTGCCACCCTGCGCGGCGCCGGCAGCAGCGCCGCCGCCGCGGCGTCCGCCGGGAATCGCCACTTCGGCCTTCGCGGATTCGCGGAGAAAGGTAACGCCGATGGTGCGCAAGCCCGCGTGGATGGGCTGGCGAATTTCTAAAGCAGGACGATTGGCTCCGCCGCCGCCCCCATTAAGCTTGACGCGAATGACGTATTCGGCATCGACGGGGAAATAATACTGGAGCGCGAAGCCGCCGCGCGAATCGAACGGCAGATCGTCGCTGACGCGCTCATTGCGGTCGCGCCCAGCACTGCCGGGGGCATCCTGGCGGGCCGGCAAATCTTCCACGGCGGGCTTAATCTTGGTGTCGCCAACGGCCTGACGAGCCACCAAGCGAGCTGCCGACATGTATCTTTCGAGCAGAACGGGAGAGACCGAGAGAACATCGCCGATGTTGTCGAAACCGTAGCCGGAATCGTCCGGCGGGAGCGAGGCGCCGGGCTGAATGTCAAGCGCCAGCACATCGCGTATGGCGTTGCTGTATTCGGCGCGGTTCAGTCTATGGATAGCGGGCCTGCCCGGATCGGGATGGGCGGCCGCGGCCTTATCGAGAGCGCCTTCGAGAGACTTGACGAACGCCGCGGCAACGGGCTCGGCGGGACGCGGCATGCCGGCGGGAGGCATCTCGCCGCCGCGGACCTTTCTAAGCACTCGCTCGATCAGGCTGGCGTTGGCTCCGGGATTAGCGAAATCGACGCCATCGAGGGAGACCCCCGCGACCAAAGCCTTTTGATTATGGCAGCCAGCGCAATACTGACCGACCAATGCGCGCGGCGCCGGGGCAGCGCCGGCGGAAGCGGCAAGCGTGGATCGTGCGGCCGCTGTCTGCGCCTGGGCGGCGTTCCAGGGTAGAAATGCAAACAGGGTAACGGTACACCACGAAGAGGCTGCTCTTCTCACCGACATCGCAAGACGCATCAGTTTAAATTGTCTTTCAAATCCGGGCCGAACACAACCATCCGTTTGGGGGTATCGGCGAGGTCAAAGTAAGGGCGGTGGAAGGGAGGTGATGGTTACAGGGACGCTGGCCGGAGATGGGCATTTGGTGCGGCTTGGGGGCGAATTCGAACAAAGGAAGCCGAAGGCCGGGGCGGAGCTGGCGCGCGTACCGAAAAAACGAAGCCAAATGCGGCAACTGAGGGGCGTCAGGCGAGGGATTACGGCGACGGATTGGGCGCGAACAAACGAAGCCAAACCGGGTGGGGTCAAAACCGCGGGACGACACGGCAGGTCGAAAAAACGAAGCCAAATCAGATAAGTACCGTTGAGTCTGGTACTTAGCTCCTAGCTATCTGTTGGGGGGGCGGTAGTGCGCCTAGGCAACTGCGCAGGTTACGGCAATGAACGCATCCATGTGGTACTCTACTCCGCTGGCATAGAACACTCCGAGTCCGCACGATTCGAGCTAACTTCCGGATGCGCTTAAAAACGTACTCCGGGACCGAGCACCACCACAAATGCGAGGGCAAGTACGAACGCGGTCACAATCCACGGCCAGCTCCTGCGGATGGGCATCGGTTCCGGCGCTGAACCTAAAGGGATCCGGTCCCCTTTGAGCCAGTTCATCATCCAAAGAAGGCCGGACGTGCCGCCAAAGGTGGAAGCCGCGGCTGATAGAGCGACGAGAATCATCCCCTGGGGATTCAGCGAGCCGGCTACGCACGCCAGAATGCCTCCGGCAAAGTACGGCATTCTTGAGAGTCGCACGGCGCGGGCGAAGCGTCTCTCTTTATCGCCGCCAATCAGGGGACGCAGTTCCAGCAAACTGAACCGAGCCACCAGAATATACGCCGCTGCCCCAAAGATCGTGATGCCGATTCTCCACGCCCATTGTGGACCGAGTCCCTGAATGAACGATGCCCAGTCCCCGAAATCGCCAATTCCCGAGAATGCGAAATAACCCGCGGCGGTGAACAGATTCACGGTCATCGAGAGCCACATGAAGTACCTGAGGCGAGGGGAAATCCGGGAAGCGACGCGCCCGAGCGCAAAGCATAAAGCGCCGGCGGCGACGTTCATTAGAGTTCCGCCAGCTATGACCATGCGAGGTTCCGCGCTGCACTGCATGTCAACCGTGGAAATCACCAACAGCTTGCCTCCGGTTAAGAGACAAGCGCCTCCATGGCCCAGTCCCTCATGCACGACGCTCGCGAGGGCGTAAGCTATGAGGGCGATCCCGGCGATCGTGAGCGCATCGGCGGGAACCGGGTCCGTTTCAGTTGCCACACGTCTAGTTTGCGGCTGCATTCAGCGCGGCCAGGGTTCTAATAGAATACAACGATGGGGTAGCTCCGCCCGCACGACCTGGGTCGCGAGATTGAAATTTGGCGATTTGCCTGAACGTGACGCGCGAGCTGGTAAGCGAAGGGAATTCAGGGACGAGACCGAACAGGTTCCAAGCCTCGACGAATCGGCAAAGGCGGCGCTGGTTCTCGCCCGCATTTCAAATTCCAGTAAGCCCATGAACGCTTATCGAAGATACCAGGAGGGGCATTATCCAATGCCTCCCGAAATTCGTTTGGGCCTATTACGCCGGCCAGCGCCCGCAAATCTGCCACAGTTCCATACGTCATGACGTGCGCGAGAAAATGCACTGGGTCGGCCAGAGCTTCGGCGGGCGGCTTGAACCAGACGACGCGCTCAGCGACGGCCAGCAATGCGGGAATTTCAGGCAACGGCTTCACAGCATCACTCCACTTTCGCCGGTGCGCTTCGCGTACGGGGTGAGCGCCGGCAGCCTGGTCACGTCGACGGCTGCGACGGCCTTACTCAGCCGCGCCCGCAATTCGGATGGCAGCGGCGGCAAGTCATCGAAATAACTTAGAGCCTTTAACGTTATTAATGGATTAAACTTGCGACCGTAGACGACCATCCCCGCGGCAAGCACGATTGGCAAATCGATCCCTTGCTGCAAGAGAGCGTCAATATCGAGGTAATCTTTCACCTCCGCCCGTTTCTGCACGACCGCCGCCTTGGTTCCGGCGATGTCCAGCAGTGAGGCGACATGCAGGGGAATATCTTGCACCAGTTCAGGAGCGGCGACTTGACCGAGACCCAAGCCACCGAAGAAGGATACCAGCACCGGGCCGCCGCGATCAACGCGACAGGTCAACGTGTCCGGCGCAACCTGTACCCGCTCGGCGTCTCTCAGATACGGCACCCTTGGCGCCAATCGATCAGGATCGAAGGACGCATTCGAAAAGAAATCAAAATCGGCTGACGTTCGATGCCCGAGCCGAAGCGCCAGAGCGGTTCCACCGTAGAGCGTGAACGTGTCCGGCGTGGCTCCCAGCTCCGGCCAAAGGGCGCGTTGCGGGGCGGGCAAAGCGCCCAAATGGGGAATAAATGCCATGGCGTATTCATAGCGCAGTTTTCCTGCAAAGCCAACCGTAACCCGAAGCCGCTCCCGTCAAAACGCTTCCAAAGCACTGCCTAAAACCGCTGTCATTGGTTCACCATGATTGTGGAGCAGATCGGCAATGGGGCAAACCGAACAATGCCCGGTTAACTTGCGTATACACTCGAGAGGAGATCGGGTTCGTGGTGAAATTCCTGCTTTGGTGTATCCTGCTCGTCCTGTCCTGGCCGTTGGCTTTGGCCGCTCTTATTCTATACCCGCTGGTCTGGCTATGCCTCCTCCCGTTTCGAGCGGTGGGCATAGCGGTTGAAGGCGCACTGGCGTTGGTACGGGTATCGACACGTGGGCTGCGTGCGAACCATCCTGCACGCATTCGATAGAGGCAACCTGGCGTTCCTTTTGCAACAAACCGGCGAGTTGGACCGTGCTTATCGGCGGCCTGAATCAGGATTTTTCGCCAGCAGCCGGCCGACAGACGTTCGGCCGATCTCAAGCCTGAGAGCGCTCCCCGATTAGCTGTCGCACTTCTGGTGCTTTGTGAACCCGGGGGCAAGACCGGCATGGAAGCGTTCGCGACGTATCTCACATCCGAACTCCGGGAAACCCGCGAGCATCCCGGCCCTCGTACCGCCTGCGGAATGGTCAGATCGAGCGCCTCAGTTAGGGGCCGGAAGAGCATCGAATTTATAAATGGCGATAGCATGGATCGAGCCAGCGACCCATGTTCAACCTGCGCCGACATCCGCTAGCAATGTTTTTCGCGGGGGCATTCGGCATCTCATGGCTCGGAATGCTGCCTTCTATTCTCGGCCGGTCTGGCGTCGGAGTTTTCCATACCGGATTGCCCGACACATTCTCGATTGGTTCCGGGAGCATCGTGTTTCCTCTCTGGATCACTGTTGCGTCTTTCGGACCCACGCTGGCGGCTCTCATTGCACAGAAACTCTGCTACGGGCGGTTGCGTGGCTTCCGTTTCTGGACCTCGCTGCGTCAGATCCTGACCGGTACGATTGCGGGAATGCTCTGCGTTCTCCTCGCCCGCTGGGTGCTCTCGGCGTTGGGACTTACCCGGAGCGGATACACTGCGTGGAATTGGGCCGCGCTGCTGAACTTCCGCTATTACTTCATTTTGTCGCTGGTCGCCGGCCCCATCGGCGAGGAGCCTGGCTGGCGCGGATTCGCCCTGCCTATACTTCAATCGCGTTACGGACCCGCTAAGGCTTCTCTGCTTCTCGGGTTGATCTGGTCGAGCTGGCATCTGCCCCTTTTCCTTATACAAGGATGGACAACATCGCCGTTCTGGATCTACGCCATCATAATCACTGCGCTCTCTGTCATTATTACCTTTGGGTACAATCTCTCCGGCGGGAGCGTCATTGCGGCGATTCTAGTGCATAATACTTTTAACGCCGGCGGCGCGCCGCTCCATGATTTTCTGGGTACCGCCACTCTCCGTCAGCATTTCGATCTGATTGTGGCGTGCGCCTTTCTGCTGACTGCCATCGCCCTGATCGCTTTCACGCGCGGGAACCTGGGGATGAAATGCTCCCGAGTGGCAAAGGGAGAAGGGGCTTGACAAGAGCCCGACGCGGAACAATTTTTCGGGTTCGTGGCGCTTGCCAAAACCTGGCTGATATCGCAGTTCACATGCCCGTTTTGGCGGCCATTTCGGAGCGCCACCGATCGTGGGCGCGCCGCAAGAGTAGTACAGAGCTTCAGTACTGAGAAACTGAGCGCCATGCGATGCCATTCTGGCAGCTGCTAACCGCTGCCATCCGTGTCTTCACCGAGACTCGATAATTAACGCTTCCAACCTGAATAACGCGATGCGATAGACCTGTGCCAGCGCTTGTTGAAACTCTTGCTCAGCCGGGGCGCCGATTCTCCGGCGCAGCTCCTCGACGATATCGCGGTCGCTAAAACCTTTTACGGCCAACAGAAATGGAAATCCGAAGCGCTCGCGGTATTCGCGGTTCAGCGCCAGCAGGGTCTCTCGATCCTCGAGCGTAAGCCGATTCAACCCGGCGCCGGATTGCTCGCGGGCAGACGTCTCGCTCATACTGGCGCGGCTGCCGAGATCGGGATGCGCGCGCAGTAACGCTAACTGGCGCTCCGGCGCGGCGTCTTCCACCTGCCGGCGCATCGCGTCATGTAATTCGGCGAGTGAACGGAACGGGCGCAAGCCCCATGCGCCTTGGGCGACCCATGGCGAATCTTCAAACACTCCGCCGAGAGTTTCGACAAACTCTTCGGGAGAGAGGGAATTGAGTCCGGCTAAGGTCATGCAGGAAGAGCTGCGGCCTGGAAGACCGGGTCTCCTTCGACGCAGACTTCCTGAACGCACTCGGCGCCTGCCAACGTGAAAATCGCGCCGAGCAGTCGCTCAGGCGAAAGATCGTTGCGCATCACCGCTGCCAATGGACTGGTTTCCGGCGGGCGCAGATAGACGAAGTCCGCGGATTTTTGAGGAGTGAAATCGCCAATTTGATCTTCAAGGCCCAGAGCTTCGGCGCCGGCGCGAGTCGCCAGATAGAGAAGCTGCGCTGTGTTGAGCGTCATCGGCTCCGGCGCGAGCCGCTGTGTGAGATAGGCCAGTAATCCCTCTTTCAGAACTCCGAATCCAGTGCCGCCGCCGACATCCGTCCCCAACGCGAAACGCACGCCCGCCTGCAGATGGCGCAGCAGAGGGAAAAAGCCGCTGCCAAGCGCCGCGTTGCTGGCGGGGCAGAATGCCACGGCGCTGCCGCAGGCGGCCAGCCGGTCCAGTTCGCGATGCGCCGGATGAACGTTGTGCGCGAAGACCGAGCGCCGCTGCGCCAGGCCGAAGCGCTCATACACGGCCAGGTAATCGGCAGCGCCGGGAAAGAGATTGGCGACCGATTCGATCTCCTGCAGGCTTTCGTTGATGTGGGTTTGAAAGCGCACGCCGGGATTTTCGGTGAGCAACGATGCGCAAACTTCCAGCATGGCTTCAGAGGCGGAGACGGCGAAGCGCGGCGTCACTGCATACAGCAGGCGGCCAACGCCATGAAAGCGGCGGATGAGCGTACTGCTGTCGCAATAGGCGTCTTCCGGAGTTTGGTACAACCCGGGCAACAGGTTTCGGTCGGCCAGCACCATGCCGGCGACGATGCGCAGGCCCGAGGCTTGCGCCTGTTCGAACAGTTCGGCGGTAGCGCCGGCGAAATGGGCGCCAAAGACCAGCGCGGTAGTGGTTCCGTGGGATGCCAGCGAGTGTAGAAACTCCTGGGCGACGGCCCTGGCGTAAGAGGGATGCCGGAACTTGAGCTCTTCGGGAAGCGTGATGCGCTCCAGCCAATCGAGCAGCGAATATCCGGTGCCGCCGAGCGCGCGCACCTGCGGATAGTGAATGTGAGCGTCGACCAACCCCGGCAGCAGCACGCCGCCGCGCAGGTCGCGCAGGGGCGCATCCGGATACTGCGCGCGCAACGGCACAAAATCGCCGCAAGCGACGACCCGGCCATCTTCCACGATCAGGGCGCCATCGGGAAACGCTTCGAGCGTATCGCCGTACCGGAATGGATCGCGCGGGGTATGGAAAATAGCGGCGCGCAGAATCACGCGCGGACCGCTTCCGCGGCCGGCTCGGCGAGTTGCGGTTGCGCGGAGAGCGCGCGCTGAATGGCCCAATAGACGCGCTCGGGAGTGGCGGGGCTATCGAGCTCCACAATCCCGCCGGCGCCGTATGCCGCGATGGCGTCACGAATGGCTTCGCGCACGGAAATCGCCAGCATCAACGGGGGTTCGCCCACGGCTTTGCTGCCGAAGATCACGTCCGGCTCAGCGGCGCGCGCGAGAAAGGCCACACGAAAATCGTCCGGCAGCTCGGACAAGGATGGCAGCTTATAAGTGGACGCGCTATTGGTGGCCAGACGGCCGTCGGGAGTCCAGAGCAACTCTTCCGTCACCAGCCAGCCGAGGCCTTGCAGGAAGCCGCCTTCGATCTGGCCCCGGTCGACGATGGGAGACAGCGAATCGCCCACGTCTTCCAGAATGTCGACGCGACGGATGTGGCAATCGCCGGTGAAGCCATCGAGCTCCACTTCCGAAACGGCCGCGCCGTAAGCGAAGTAGTGGAACGGCTTCCCCTGGCCGGTCTGTGGATTGTAACTGAGACCCGGAGTGCGGTAGTAGCCCTGGGCGAAGAGCGCGATTCTGCGGCGGTAGGCGGCCTCGATAACCTCGGCGAACCGGATGCCGGGGGGGGCGGCGCCGTAAACTCTCCCTCCCTCGAACTGCACGTTTTCGGCGGAACATCCAAGCAGATCCGCGGCCACCGGCGCCAGCCTGGATTTCAATTGCTCGCATGCGTCCGCTACTGCCGCGCCATTGAGATCCGATCCCGACGAAGCGGCGGTAGCGGAAGTGTTCGGCACCTTGTCCGTTCGCGTAGGCATCACGCGAACCAACGCCAACGGTATACCCAGAGTTTGCGCGGCGACCTGCGCGATTTTCGTATACAGACCCTGGCCCATTTCGGTTCCGCCGTGATTGATCTGTACGCTGCCGTCGCGATAAATCAGGGCCAAAGCGCCGGCCTGATTGAAAAATGTCGCGGTGAAAGAGATGCCGAACTTGACCGGCGTGATGGCGATTCCGCGCTTGTAATGTGAGTTGCGCGCGTTGTGCGCGGCAATCTCTTCCCGCCTCGCGGCGAAGGAGCTGGTGGTTTTGACTTGATCCCAGGTGCTCGCGATGCGGCCCGCGTCTTTAACTTCCATGCCGTAGTGGGTGCAATCGCCAGGCCGGTAAAAATTGCGCTCGCGGACAGCTTCGGGCGGCATTCCTAGCGAGCGCGCGATGCGGTCGAGGACATCCTCGATCACCAACATGGCTTGCGGACCGCCGAATCCGCGGAAGGCGGTCTGCGACGTTTTGTGCGTACGGCAGATATAGCCGGTTATCGCCGCGGCTGGCAGCAGGTACGCGTTGTCCACATGGAAAATCGCGCGCCAGAGGACCGGTTCGGAAAGATCGAGACTCCAGCCTGCATCGGAATAGAGTTGCAGATCGAGGCCGAGCAATTGGCCGTATTCATCGTGGCCGGCGGTGAATTTCGCGAAGAACGGATGACGCTTGCCGGTGAGCGCCATATCGAGCACGCGAGGCAGCCACACGCGCACCGGCCGGCGAGTTTTCCAGGCGCCCAGCGCGGCGATAGCCGCCCATGGATTGGCTTGAACTTCCTTACCGCCGAAGGCGCCGCCCATGCGCAGGCACTCCACGGTTACGCGGTTTTCCGCTATGCCTAAAACACGCGCGACAATGGCTTGCGTTTCGGCGGGATGCTGAGTGGAAGAGTGCACGGAGACGCCGCCCGATTCATCGAGCCACGCGATGGCAGATTGCGTTTCGAGATAAAAGTGCTCCTGACCGCCGATATGAAGCTCGCCCCGGACGCGGCGCGGACTGGCAGCGATAGCGGCCGCGGCATCGCCACGAAGCAGACGCGCGGGCGCAGCATGAAAGCTCTCCCGCTCGATGGCTTCTTCGATGGTCGTGATTGCCGGTATGACTTCGTAACGCACGTCGACACTGCCGGCCGCGCTCCTTCGCGGCGGCCAGAGTTTCCGCCAGCACCCAGGCAATGGGCTGCTGGTGGTATAAAACTTCGGCGGGGAAGAGCGGCTCGTCGCGACGGCTCGCGCCGGAATCGCCATCGCCGGGGACATCTTCGCCGGTCAACACGGCAACCACTCGGGGATACTTCAGCGCCGCGGAAGCGTTCAGCGCGACGACTTTGGCGTGCGCGTGCGGCGCCATTACCGGCCATGCGTGCAGCAGGCTGGGAAAGCGGGTACAGAGGTCATCGGTGTAAAGTGCCGCTCCGGTGACGTGAGCTTCGGCGCTCTCATGCGGCACGGCCTTTCCCGCGATGTTCATGCGGCCGCGGCCTCCATCGCATACTGAAATTTTTCGAGCAGGGACTGTGCCAGCGCCAAACGGTATGCCGCCGATCCGCGATGGTCGCTCAAAGGCTGCAGGGCGCGCTCGACGGCGCGTTGAGCGCGGCGCAATGCTGCGCGGTTCCAGATTTGGCCGATCAATTGGTCTTCGGCATCCTTGACGCGCGTGGGAACGGCGGCCACGCCTCCATACGCGATGCGCGCGGCATCCACGCGCCCGGCGCGGTCGAGGCGGAGAGAGAAGCATGCGGCGACGGTGCTGATATCGTCGAGGCGGCGCTTGGACGCTTTGAAAAAACGGATCGCGGCCGGTAAAGGTTTAGGAATCCGGATGGAAATCAGCAGTTCGCCCGGCAGCAGCGCGGTGCGTCGATATTCCAGGAAGAATGCGTCCAGCGGAACGATGCGACCGCCGGCCGGCCCGGTAATTTTGACTTCGGCATCGAGCGCCAGCAGCAGGGGCGCGGCATCGCCGATGGGCGAGGCTGTGGCCAGGTTGCCGCCCAGCGTGGCGCGATTGCGAATCAAGGGCGAGGCGAACAATTGGAGCCATTCGGCGAATACCGCGGGCGCGGCGGTCCAGCGGGCGGCGACTTCTTGCAGGGTTAAACCGGCGCCGATGTCCACAGCGTCGGGGCCGTCAACGAAGACGCGCAATTCGGGAACGGCTTCGACGGCGATCAGGCGCTCAAACTTGCGGCCGCGCAGATTGGAATCGACGGCGAGATCGGTAGCGCCGGCGAGAATGCGAGCATCCGGTTGCTCAACCAGGAGGGACAGACATTCGGCGAGAGTATTGGGACGCCAGAAGACGCCATCCGGACCGGCGTAAGACACGCCGGAAAGAGCGGGCGCGGGTTGAGAAAGCCGGCGTTGGAATCGATCGCCGGGGGGAGGCCCGAGCGAGAGCGCGGCATCGCGGATAGGGCGGTAGCCGGTACATCGGCAAAGATTTCCGCCGAGCGCATCGACATCGCAGGGACCGATCCGCCCGGGACGATATTGCTCGGCGAACAGGCTCATCACGAAACCCGGGGTACAGTAGCCGCACTGCGATCCGCCGGCGCGCGGCCATGGCTTGCTGGGCCTCGCATAGCTGACCGTGGGAGGCTAAGGCTTCGATGGTATAGATCTCCTGGCCGGCGGCGGCCGGCAGCAACAGCAGACAACTGTTCACGGCGCGATATGCGGATTGGCCGCCGTGATCCTTGACAATGAGTACGGCGCAGGCGCCGCATTCGCCTTCAGCGCAGCCTTCCTTGGAGCCGGTGAGTCCGCGCGAGCGCAGGTATTCGAGCAAAGTGGTTTGGACTGAAGCGGCGCGCACCTCGACGGGTTCGCCATTCAGTTGAAACGAAAAAGACTGGCTGGCGGGCGATTGGAAGCCCATTACAACGATTCTAACGAAATGCGGCACGGGGGGTACGCGGTTCCTTTCTGGAGTGAACCCCTGGCGTGAGACACGGAGTTAAGGCACTGATCGCCGTTGGCTGAAAAATTGTTGCGCGGCGAGGTTATTGTCGTCCACTCTGGAAGCACCTGAGCGGAGGATAGGGCAATGCGGGGACGCAACCCGAGCGCCGACTCAGCGGCCGGAATAGCAGGGAGACGGCGAACCCGCCTCCCTCCTGCAGCGTCCTGGGGGTTTGGGGGCGCAGCCCCCAATTGCGAAGCAACGCAGCTATTCTGGCGGCAACAGCGGTAAATCCCGGGGGTTTGGGGGCGGAGCCCCCAATACAAGGAGCTGCGCAGCCTCCTCATGCTTGGCCGCCAATCTGCTCGAACTCTGCGGGCGGCAAGTATCCGAGCGCCGAGTGCAGCCGCTTGCGATTGTAAACCAATTCCAGAAATTCCCCGATGCCGACGCGGGCTGCGTAGAAATCGCGATATTCGTTGCGATAGACCTCCTCGTGTTTCAGAGTTTTCATAAAGGATTCACAGGCCGCATTGTCGTACGGATTCCCTTTGCGGCTCATGCTGATCGCGGCGTGGCGCTCCTTCAGCATTTCGGTATAGATCGAGGAAGCATACTGCACGCC
Source organism: Bryobacterales bacterium (assembly GCA_963723015.1). GTDB lineage: Bacteria > Acidobacteriota > Terriglobia > Bryobacterales > Bryobacteraceae > PALSA-243. Next base: position 7,853 of record CAVRPF010000010.1, on the reverse strand, counting down.
TCGGTCCGAGTGATGCACAAAACCGGGCGGTGGTTGCCGCTCTGTCAGCGCCATGCGCAGCGCGGCGACAGCGAGTTCCGCTTCCGGCGTTCGACCCAGCGCCCAGCCAATTACGCGCCGCGAGAAAGCGTCCAGGATCACCGCCAGGTACACGAACTCAATGCGCAGCCGAACGTAGGTAATGTCGGCCACCCAAAGCTGGTTGATCGCGGTTGGCGTGATCTCAGGAGCCAGATTGGGATACACCGGCAGATGGTGCCGCGAGTCCGTAGTGACCATGAACATGCGCCGCCGCACGCATAACAAGTTATCCTCGCGCATCATCCGCAGCACGTGCTTGTGATTGACCTCAAACCCGCGCCGCTGCAGTTCGTGGGTGATCCTGCGGTAGCCGTAGGCTGGCCATTCCAGCGCGACCTTCTGCATCGCATCGCGCAGTTCCATCTCCACCGGAGTCGCTTGGTGCGGCAGGAGCCAGCGGTAGAAACCGGCCCTGCTGGCGCCCGTCATCTGGCACAGCGCATTCACGGCTTGGCCTTTCGCGATGCCTTGCCGGATTTCTTCAAACAGGCATCCCCGCCATTGACGACGGCTGGCGGATGATGATCCCTGAAATGCTGCAACGCTTTTTTTAAAAAATCATTCTCCATGGTGAGCTGGCCGATCTTACGTTCCAGTTCGGCGATGCGGCGCGCATCCTCCAACGGCGGCAGCTCCCCGCCCCGTCGTCCGATTCCGGGAAAGGCATTCTCTCCCTTCGCGCGCCACTCCCCACGCCAGCGCTGGAGCAGATGAGGGCTCAATTGGTATTTGCGCGCAATCTCACCGGCTGTGGAACCGGCATCGAGCGCGCGCATCGTCGCGACCTTCAGGTCGCGAGTGTAAACAGCTCGGGACAAATCCATTTTCCAACTCCATTCAATGTATTTGCTCCCTTAACTCCGTGTCTCATTTTAGGGGTTCACTCCATTTCCCCGCCATGGCGATCACCAGACGTAACCCGTATTACGTACCCGCTTCGCCACTACCCTACACCACCTCCAGCACCAAACACTTCAAATACAGCGTCTCGGGCACCGTAAGCAATATCGGATGATCCTGACTCTGCGTGCGCCGCTCGAGCACCCTCAGCGTGCGCTTCGCATCGAGCGACGCTTGCGCGATCACCTCGAGGAAAGCCGATTCGCTCAGATGATGCGAGCACGAACACGTCACCAGAATGCCGCCCGACGGCAGCAGGCGCAGCGCGCGCAGATTAATCTCCTTGTATGCGGTAGTCGCCGCATCCAGGTTCTTGCGCGATTTAGTGAAAGCCGGCGGATCGAGCACCACCAGCGAGAATCGGCGGCGGGCACTGTTGTGAGCGTGCAGCACATCGCACGGGATCCGCTTCAGCGAATCGCCAAGCGTCGGCTTTTTCCGTGGCGGCAATGGCCCTCGCGCTCTGATCGTGGCAAACCCTGGCCCGCGCCCACGTTTGCAAATTCAGGCGATGCGCCGGAAACGCCGATTTCGGGCCCGGATTCAATAACTGGAACACGTCGCTCTATTATGGATTTAAGTTACAAGAACAGTATTCGACCACGGGCTCTTCTCCATCAGCTTCAACGCGGCTGGACAGAACACGAACCCGCGGTTTCGAAGAGTGACCTCCACTCGCACTCCGCTCTATGTGCAGCTCGGTTGGGCGTGGTTTCTGAGCTGGCGCCCTGCAACTCAGCCCAATCACAATTTCACATCCATTCCGAAATCGCGCTTGACCGCAGCTATCCAGCTCGCGTCGTCAAGCGCCCCCAGTCTATCCATTGCTCGTCGTTCATGGATGCGCGCCATGCCAGGAAAGGCCCAGCATTGGGGCCGGCGGCGTGCCGTAGCTGCCCCACGCCGCTCTCGAGAATTTCGCGGATTTTCCGGCCCACGATTTCCGGCCCTGCAGCTTGGGCCGCCAGCGACGCCGCGAACATTCCTGCGAAGCGCCTCGGTTGCGGATAAATACTTGACGCTGGCATATTCTCGACGTTACGGGCCATTCGTGTGTCGATAATGCCGGGCTCGATAATGACGACGCGGACGCCGAACGGCTTCAACTCTTGCGCCAACGCTTCGCTCATGGCTTCAAGAGCGAACTTGGAGGCCGTGTATGGCGCCATGGGAGCGGCGCTGATCCTGCCCGCGACCGATGACACGTTGACGATGGTTCCCGCGCCACGCTCGCGCATACGCTGGGCGACGGCCTGGATGCAACGGATGGCGCCGAAGTAGTTGGTTTCCATACATGCGCGAAAATCCGCTAGCGCCGTCTGTTCCACGGCGCCTAGTCGTTCAACACCCGCGTTGTTTATGAGAACATCAACGAGCATCCCCGAGTGAATTCGCGAAAAGCAGTGTTGCACGCTCGCGTCCGAGTCGACATCCATGGCTTCGATGCGGACCGGCAGGTTTTCGGCCATGCTGATTTGACTCAGTTCCGGGCAGCCCTCCGGATGGCGCATTGTGGCAGTAACCGAGTGACCGGCACGGGCAAGCACCGGGCTGTAGCCATGCCGATGCCGCGGCTTGCGCCCGTAATCACGATATTGGACATCATTCTCCTCGAAGACCAGTTGGCTTGACAGCTTACGATCATCTGTAAGCTCCGGCCTTAGGCTATCTGCTGTTCGGCGCAAAGTGAAGCAGAAAGGGGTTAAACGGGGTTATAAGGGATTACAAAGGGTTATAAGGGGTTACATCCGGGTTAAGAGAGGATCCCTTCAAACGTCGCTCTGTTATACTTAGCCACTTCCATGAGCTTGCAGCTTCAAGTGATTGCTGAGCGCGTGTGCCGTAGCGAAACATTTCGCTCAAGCCCACGTCTTCGGGATTTCCTGTGCTATCTGGTGAAACGGCAAACCATGGAGGGCCAGGCTAAGGAAACCGTAATCGGTGTCGAGTTCTTCCAAAGAGATCCGGTGTACGACCCTCACAAAGATCCAATTGTCCGTGTTGAAGCTCATCGGTTGAGAACACGACTACGTGAGTATTACCAAAACGAGGGCGCGCAAGACCGGTGGCAAATCGAAGTGCCACCAGGCGCGTATGTCCCTATTCTCCGGCGCCTTGAAGATGCACCGTTCGAGTGGCGTTTGGCCGTAAGAGCTGAGGCGCCCGATGCACTCACCGCTGAGGGTCTGACGGCCGAGCTCGTCCGGAAGCTTGGCGTCTTGCGCGGTGTCAAGGTCCTGGCCGCCTCGTCATGCCTCAGGGCGCGGAATCCGAAGGACGCTGTTGAACAACTCAGGGCCAACGCCATTTTGGATTGCCGGCTGGATGGGTCCAGGTTGCAGGCTACACTTAGCCGGGCACGGGGAGACCAGATTACTCCCGTCGCTTCCTTTGACAATCTGATTCAGTCCACCGTGGATGCGTTAACGCACTTTGTCGGCTCAAACCTGGGCTTGCGGCGCGCCGCCGAAGGTCCCTCGCGGGTAGCCTTAGATCTCGAAAGCTACCAGGTCTATTTGGCTGGGCGGGCGTGGTTTCATCGCTGGTCCCCGGACAATTTAGTCCAGGCGGGAAATTGCTTTGAGCAAGTGCTCTCGCAACACCCGGGATTCGCGCCCGGTTACGCCGCGCTCGCCGACATCCAGGTCCTTCGCGCGTACTGGCAAGTGAGCCAGGCGCGCCCCGTGCTCGAGAGTGGCTTGAGATATGCGTTGAAAGCCATGGAACTCGATCCCGCCTGTGGGGATGCCCATTGCTCGCGCGGCGCGCTGGAGGCTGCGCTCAACCAAAACTGGGAACGGGCCGAAACCCTGTTTCGCTTCGCGCTGGAGGCGAACGCCAATAGCGCCCTCGCGCTGAATTGGCTGGCCATCATCGCGCTGGTGCCGCAATTGCGCTTTGCCGAAGCAGTCGATGCGGTCTTTGCGGCCTATGATATCGACCCAGCCTCACCCGAAATTGGCAACGAGATTGTTTGGGTCCGAATCTGCTGTGGACAATACACTGAAGCCGCGGAGCAGGCGCGCCACATGGTTGAGTTGCATCCCGGCTTTCTGGAAGCTTACTGGTCCTTAGCCGCCGCGGAATCCTCCCGCGGCGAGCACATCGAAGCGGCCGCTGCCTTGGATCGGGCCGATCGCCTGAGCCCCGAAGTCCCCATGACTCTCGCGTTGCGCTGCTTTGTAGAAGGCGCACGCGGAAACGTCAAAGCGGCGCGCCAAAGCGCTGCCCGCCTCGACATCCTCAAGGATTCGGCGGGTGATCGTGCGATCTTCCGCGCCTGGGCTTACGGCGCCACCGGCGATCTGGATCTCGGCATGCAGCACCTAGAGCGCGCCGTGGACGCCGCCGATCCACATGCCATGTATGTTGAAGTTTTTCCGCCAAACGCGCCCCTGCGCGCCCATCCCCGGTATCCCGAGATTCTACGCAGGCAGCGGCTGCCGCGTCTGAGCGCCCAATCAGCTCGGAGCGGTCCGCGAGAAGGAGAACCGGTACTGTGTCTTTGACGCAAGATCCCGCGACTACGGCAGCCCGTTTGCGCGCCGTCGACGATCACATCCGTTTTGAATCGGCGCATGATCTCGATGCCCTCATCGGCACGTTCGGCTCAGACCCCGGAATGGCACAATCAGGCCGCAGAACAAGTGTTGCGCGGCCATGATGCCATTCGCGGATTCTATCGCGATCTCTTTGCCGGCTTTCCAGACTTTTGGATCAAGGTCCACGATCGGCACGTCGCTGAGGGAGCGGTAATCGTTGAGGGACTTCTGGGGGGCGCGCAGACGGGGGCCTGGATGGGAATTCCGCCGACGGGCAAAGCGTTTTCGATCCCCTTCTGCGCCGTGTTTTCGTTTGCCGCCGACAATCGCGTGAAGAGTGAAGTTGTGTATTACGATCGCATGGCGCTGCTGGGCAAGCTGGGCGTCCGAGGGTGTAAAAAAGTTTGTGTAAACGCGGTTCTCCAATAAATCCGAAGATAGGAGAACCGAAATGACCATTAAAAAAGAATTAATCGACGAATTGATCGCCACCAGCGGAGGCAGTCTGATCGGCCCGGATGGGCTGGTTAAGGAACTGACGAAAGCGCTGGTGGAGCGAATGCTTTCCGGTGAGATGAACCATCACCTGGGCTATCAGAAACACGAGGTGGCCGGACGCGGCAGCGGCAACTCGCGGAACGGCAAGAGCCAGAAAACGCTGAAGGGCGAAGCCGGCGAGATGACCATCGATGTGCCGCGAGACCGGAACGCAAGCTTCGAGCCGCAACTAATCGAAAAACACCAGACCCGCTTTGAAAGCTTCGATACGAAGATTCTGTCGATGTATGCGTTGGGAATGACGGTGCGCGATATCCAGGGGCACCTGCACGACCTGTATGGAGTGAACGTCAGCCCAGGGCTGATCTCGGAGGTCACCGACAGCATCCAGGAAGAGGTGAAGGCATGGCAGGATTGGAGTGAACCCCTAAAATGAGACACGGAGTTAAGGGAGCAAATACATTGAATGGAGTTGGAAAATGGATTTGTCCCGAGCTGTTTACACTCGCGACCTGAAGGTCGCGACGATGCGCGCGCTCGATGCCGGTTCCACAGCCGGTGAGATTGCGCGCAAATACCAATTGAGCCCTCATCTGCTCCAGCGCTGGCGTGGGGAGTGGCGCGCGAAGGGAGAGAATGCCTTTCCCGGAATCGGACGACGGGGCGGGGAGCTGCCGCCGTTGGAGGATGCGCGCCGCATCGCCGAACTGGAACGTAAGATCGGCCAGCTCACCATGGAGAATGATTTTTTAAAAAAAGCGTTGCAGCATTTCAGGGATCATCATCCGCCAGCCGTCGTCAATGGCGGGGATGCCTGTTTGAAGAAATCCGGCAAGGCATCGCGAAAGGCCAAGCCGTGAATGCGCTGTGCCAGATGACGGGCGCCAGCAGGGCCGGTTTCTACCGCTGGCTCCTGCCGCACCAAGCGACTCCGGTGGAGATGGAACTGCGCGATGCGATGCAGAAGGTCGCGCTGGAATGGCCAGCCTACGGCTACCGCAGGATCACCCACGAACTGCAGCGGCGCGGGTTTGAGGTCAATCACAAGCACGTGCTGCGGATGATGCGCGAGGATAACTTGTTATGCGTGCGGCGGCGCATGTTCATGGTCACTACGGACTCGCGGCACCATCTGCCGGTGTATCCCAATCTGGCTCCTGAGATCACGCCAACCGCGATCAACCAGCTTTGGGTGGCCGACATTACCTACGTTCGGCTGCGCATTGAGTTCGTGTACCTGGCGGTGATCCTGGACGCTTTCTCGCGGCGCGTAATTGGCTGGGCGCTGGGTCGAACGCCGGAAGCGGAACTCGCTGTCGCCGCGCTGCGCATGGCGCTGACAGAGCGGCAACCACCGCCCGGTTTTGTGCATCACTCGGACCGAGGCGTGCAGTATGCTTCCTCGATCTATACCGAAATGCTGAAGGAGCGCCACGCCGCGATCAGCATGAGCCGCAAAGGGAATCCGTACGACAATGCGGCCTGTGAATCCTTTATGAAAACTCTGAAACACGAGGAGGTCTATCGCAACGAATATCGCGATTTCTACGCAGCCCGCGTCGGCATCGGGGAATTTCTGGAATTGGTTTACAATCGCAAGCGGCTGCACTCGGCGCTCGGATACTTGCCGCCCGCAGAGTTCGAGCAGATTGGCGGCCAAGCATGAGGAGGCTGCGCAGCTCCTTGTATTGGGGGCTCCGCCCCCAAACCCCCGGGATTTACCGCTGTTGCCGCCAGAATAGCTGCGTTGCTTCGCAATTGGGGGCTGCGCCCCCAAACCCCCAGGACGCTGCAGGAGGGAGGCGGGTTCGCCGTCTCCCTGCTATTCCGGCCGCTGAGTCGGCGCTCGGGTTGCGTCCCCGCATTGCCCTATCCTCCGCTCAGGTGCTTCCAGAGTGGACGACAATAACCTCGCCGCGCAATAATTTTTCAGCCAACGGCGATCAGTGCCTTAACTCCGTGTCTCACGCCAGGGGTTCACTCCAGGATCGGCCGCTGGAAGCGCTCTACCCCATTGTGTATCTGGACGCCTTGATGGTGAAAATGCGGCAGGACGGCAAGGTGGAAAACCGCGCGGTATATACCGCGATCGGCATTAACATCGAAGGCCAAAAATCCGTGCTGGGTTTGTGGGTAAGCGCAAATGAAGGGGCCAAGCAGTGGATGTCGGTGCTGGTGAACCTGAAGAACCGGGGGATGAAAGATGCGTTTATTGTTTGTACGGATGGTCTGAAGGGCTTTCCGGAAGCTATCGAAGCGGTGTTTCCGAGCACGCTGGTACAGACGTGTATTGTGCATCTGATTCGCGCCAGCCTCAGCTTCGTGAGCTGGAAGGAGCGTAAGGCCATGGCCGCCGACCTGAAGCTGATCTACCGGGCGGCGACGGCCGAAATGGCGGAACAGGCCCTGGCCGATTTCCGCGTCAAATATCCAAAACACCAGGTGGTGGCCGACGTGTGGGCGAGGAACTGGCAGCGGGTGATTCCATTTTTCGAATTCCCCGAAGAGATCCGAAAAATCATCTACACGACCAACGCGGTGGAGTCACTTCATATGACGCTGCGGAAAGTGACCAGAAATCGGGGATCATTTCCGACCCAGGATGCTGCGATCAAACTGCTCTATCTGGCGCTTCAGAATGTATCGAAAAAGTGGCACACCATACAAGGCTGGCGCGAAGCGCTGCGCCAATTCACCATCCGCTGGCCCGAGAGGATTGAGCAGGCGCGGGGGGCTTGAAAATCAAAATCCAAACCTTCCTAAGAATGAAAATAAAAGTCAAAGTCAAAACCAAAGAACGGGGAATCCGCGTTTACACAAAACTCTTGACAA